>CAWEGI010000016.1:0-291092 GCA_963808815.1 uncultured Actinomycetes bacterium
GTTCTGTTGGCACACTTGGCTATCCCTGTGCAAGGAGGAACGCAGTGAGAACGGTCCTGTTGCTCCACGCGGGCATCGCGGACAGCCGCATGTGGCAGCCCCAAGTCGAGGCGCTGGAAGCAGCGGGGTATCGCGTGATCGCGCCGGATCTCCGCGGGTTCGGAGAGCGCCGGCTGGAGCCTGCGCCGTTCTCGAACGTCAGGGACGCCGAAGCAGCCCTCGACGGCCCGGCCGCGGTGGTCGGCGCCTCGCTCGGGGGGCGCGTCGCGCTCGAGCTGGCGGTTCACCGGTCCGATCTCGTCGAGCGTCTCGTCCTGATCGATGCGGCTCTGCCCGGCTGGGAGTGGGCCGACGAAACCCGCGCCGGTTGGGCCGCGGAAGAAGCGGCGTACGAGGCCGGCGACTTCGAAACGGCGGCAGAGGAGAGCGTGCGGCTGTGGATCGACGGGCCGAACCGTTCGCGGGAGGAGGTCGACGCCGGATTCCGTACGGCGGTCACCGGGATGGTTCTTCGCTCGTACGAGATGCAACAGGGCGCCTGGGAGGCCGGCGCTCGCGAGGAGGACGTTCTCGACCCTCCGATCGGCGGCCGGCTGGACGAGATCCGCTGCCCGACCCTGGTGCTCGTCGGTGAGCAGGACGTTGCCGACATGCGGGCGATTGCGGCCCATCTCGCCGAGTCGATCGGCCGCGCCCGGCTCGTCACCGTCGCGGAGGCGGCTCACCTGCCGAGTCTCGAGCGCGCCGACGAGGTCAATTCGCTCCTGCTCGCCTTCCTCGGCGAATCCTGATCTTCTCGAGCTCGTCGCTCGTTTACGTGCTCACGGCTCGATCATCACCTTGATCGCCTCTCGCTGATCCATCGCGCGGTAACCGTCGGGAACCCCGTCGAGCGGGACGACCCGGTCGAGGACACGGCCCGGCTCGATCCGGCCCTCCATGACGTCCGGGAGGAGCTCCTCGATGTACGCGCGCGCCGGAGCCGGGCCGCCGCTGATCGTGAGGTTTCCGTAGAAAGTGTTGCCCCCCGCAGGGATGGTCTCGTGCTGCGGAACGCCGACGCGGCCGACGGTCCCTCCGGGACGGACGATGCCGAGCGCGGTGTGCATCGACTGCTCGTAGCCGACGCACTCGAGCACGGAGTGGACGCCGAGGCCGCCGGTCAGCTCCTTCATCCGCTCGATCGCCTCGTCCGCGCGCTCGCCGACGACGTCGGTTGCGCCGAAGTCCCTGGCCAGCGCAATCCGGTCGGGATGGCGCCCGAGGATGAAGATCCGCTCGGCGCCGAGACGCCTGGCGGCGATCACGCCGCACAGGCCGACGGCCCCGTCGCCGACGACGGCCACATCCTTGCCGGGAGCGACCCTCGCGGCGCGGGCGGCGTGGTGCCCGGTTCCCATGACGTCCGAGAGCGTGAGCAGCGACGGCATCAGCGCGTCGTCCTCGTCGACCGGGAGGACCACGAGGGTCCCGTCCGCCTGGGGGACACGCACGGCCTCTCCCTGGCCGCCGTCCTGCTCGGTGCCTCCCCACCAGCCGCCGTGCAGGCACGAGGTCTGAAGACCCTCGCGGCAGAAGACGCAGGTCCCATCCGACCAGGCGAACGGGGCGACGACGAGGTCGCCCGGCTTGACGGTGCGGACGTCCGATCCGACCGCCTCCACCCGGCCGATGAACTCGTGGCCCATCCGGCGGCCCTGCTCGGTCGGTTCCATGGACTTGTACGGCCAGAGGTCGCTGCCGCAGATACAGGAGCGGGTGACGACGAGAAGCGCGTCGGTCGGCTCGTGGAGGCTTGCGTCGGGGACGTTCTCGACTCGGACATCGCCTGCCCCGTACATGACAGTGGCTCGCATTGGAGAACCTTTCGTTCAGAGAGACTGCCGTCACTGAAGCACACGGGTGCGTGGCGGGGGAGTCCCTCTGGAGCCGGGTACAGGCGGTGCCGCCGGATCGATCCGACGGCGCGTACGGTGTAACGGGCAAAGCTCGAGCAGGAGGCGGACCATGCAGATCACGCGGAGCAGCATCGAGACGACGCCGGGGCCGAGTGACTGGTTCACGGGGGCGGTCTACATCGACGCGGTCGCGGCGCCGTCGGGAGACTCGCGCCTGAGCGCGAGCTGGGTGCACTTCACGCCCGGCGCACGCACGGCCTGGCACATGCACCCGAACGGCCAGACGATCTTCGTGCTGGAGGGCATGGGTGTCGCACAGCGGCGCGGCGGGCCGGTGGAGGTGATCCGGCCGGGTGACCGCGTGTTCTTCGAGCCCGGCGAGGAGCACTGGCACGGCGCCACGGCCACTCGGTTCATGGCGCACCTGGCGATGCTCCAGGTCGACGAGGAGGGGAACAGCGCCACGTGGCTCGATCACGTGACCGACGACGACTACGCTGCGGCCCCAGCCGTCGGCGACTGAGGAGACGCGATGCCGATCAACGTCAACGTCGACAACTTCGCCCGCGTCGAGACCGATCGCATGTTCGCTTCGATCCAGACGGATGCGGGCGGTGTGGACGGCTCGTGGGCGTTCCCGGCGATCGGGCCCGTCTGATCAGCCGGTGTGGCCGAGCGCGTCCTCACACTGCGCGAGCTGAACCGCGCGACGCTGGCGCGGCAGCTCCTGCTCGAGCGGAAGCGGCTCTCACCGGCGGCGGCGATCGAGCGCCTCGTCGGGGTGCAGGCGCAGTGGCCGCCGGCGCCCTACGTCGGGATCTGGACGCGCACGGTGGGTTTCCGGCGCGAGGCGCTCGAGCGCCTGCTCGCGCGCGGGGCGGTCGTGAAGGCAACGGTGATGCGGCAGACGCTGCACCTCGTCAGCCGGCGCGACTACGCGCTGCTCCGCGCTGCGCTCAGCGAGTCGAACCACCTCGACCAGTCCGCCGACGCGCAGGCGTTCGCTTCCTCTGTCCGGGCGCTCGCGGGGACCGGCCCCGTAACGACCACCCAGGCGCTCGCGCACCTCGAGCGAGAGCACGGGCTCACCGGGGAGCGCGCGCGGTACGCCTGGCACGGCGCGCGCATCCGCGCGCACCTCCTCCACCACCCGGAAACGGCCTTCTGGCGCGGACGTCCCGCGGGCCGATTCGTGGCGGTGGCCGAACCCGAACCGCACGACCCGGTCGAGGCACGCGCGGAGATCCTCCGCCGCTACCTCGCGGCGTTCGGGCCTGCGTCGCGGAAGGACATCGACACCTGGAGCATGCTCCGATTGCCGCAGATCCAACCGGCGCTCGACCGCCTCGAGCCGCTGCGCCGCTTCCGAGACGAGCAGGGCCGGGAGCTGCTCGACGTCCCGCGGGCGCCGTTGCCCGGCCCGGAGACGCCCGCGGCCGTGCGCTTACTGCCGAAATGGGACAACGTGCTGCTATCGCACGCCGACCGGACGCGGGTGATCTCGGAGCCCTACCGAAAAGCGATCGTCGGCATGAACGGCGACATCGCGCAGACGTTTCTCGTCGACGGCTTCGTCGCGGGTGCCTGGCGCGTGGAGCAGGGCCGCGTCGTGATCGAGCCGTTCGAGCGGCTCTCACGGTCGGTCAGCCGCGAGCTCGCGGACGAGGCGGGACAGCTGGAGGAGTTCCTCGCGCTTTGACCGGCAGGTCATCGAGCGGCGCCGGCCGACGGGCGTCCTCGGCAGCGGCTACTCTGAGGGTGGCCGACGCGGTTTCCTCGGGTGCTGGTCTTCTCGCTTGCTCGCCGGACGGCGGAGCGCGTGAGGTCCCTCGTCCGGCACACCCACCTCCGAGAAGGGAAAACGCCATGCGTGCCGCCAGCAAGCGCCCGGAAACCGGAAGCCCCGCCGAGCGCGATGGTACCCCCTGTTGGGCCGACGTCGAGCAGCTGCTCGATCGGCTCGTGGAGACGGGTGAACGGCTGCCGAGCGCCCACGGCGAGGGCGCCACGATTCTCAGCTACGAGCGCGGACACCGCCTGATGCTGGACTCCGGGCTTCGCTCGCGATGGGTCGCGGTGGACGACATCCGTGCGTGCTGGGACACGTTCGAGCGCCTCGGGCGCATTCGCCGCGAGGACGTTCTCGAGCCGGGTCGCTGCTCGGCGTTCATGGTCGAGCTGTTCGCGCACGTTCCCGGCGTCGTCGACCAGGACGGCGCGGAGCGCTGGCTGGCGCTGCCGGCGTGAGCCCGACCACGCAGAGCGCGGATCCGAGCGGCGGTGCGCGCCGTCGCCGTCGTCTCATCGCGGGAGGGGCGTTCGCGCTTCTGACCATCGCTGCATCCGTCCTCGTCGCCCGACGGCTGACGCATTCCAGTTGGCCGCTCGACCACGCCGAGCCGTTCCTCGTCGCGGCAGCTGCGCTCGCATACCTCGTCAGCCTCGTCTTTCGAGCCAGGGCCTGGCACAGGCTCTTCCCGGCGGACGAGCGTCCCGACCAGGGTCGCTGCCTCGCCTCCGTCGGCGCCGGCGCGGCAAGCGGCGTGGTCCTGCCGTTTCGCCTCGACTACGTGGTCAAGGTGGGCATGCTGCAGCGCCTCGGAGGGATCCGGGTCGGGCTCGGCGCGATCGCGCTCTCGATCGTGTCGCTCGGGATGATCGACGCAATCGCGATGCTGCCGCTGTCGATCTCGGCGACGGCGACGAGCAACTCGCTCCTGCGCGGGCCGCTGCTGATCGTCGTCGCATTCGGGGTGGCGTGCTGCACGCTTCTGGTCGTCAGCCGACGGCTCACGCGCGTGCCGGCATTGAGCCGGAGCCGGCGGCTGCACGCTCTCGGCGAGCATGTCGCTCTGCACACGACCCCCGGCGGGCGAAGGAACGCGCTCGTCGCCTGGTGTTACCTCTTCGCATGCTGGTCGGCACGGGCGTTCGGCAGCGCGGCGCTGCTCAGCGCGCTGGGATTTGCGTTCTCTCCGGAGGCCGCTCTCGCGGTCATCTGTCTCAGTGCTGCGGCTTCGGTCATTCCGATCACCTCCGGCGGGGCGGTCGTCAATGCCGGCGCGGCTGCGGCGATCCTGCTCACGCTCGGAGTCGGCAAGGACATCGCCATCAACTTCTCGCTCGCTTCCGGGCTCCTGCTGGTGACGAGCGCCGTCGTCGCGTCGATCTGCGGCGTGCTGTCGTCGCTCGCGATCCGCGTTGTCGCACGGCGTGCGTCGGCCGTGCCGAGCCTCGGCGTGAGCTGAGTCGATGCCCTCGAATGCTACGAAGGCTTCGCTCGACATCGCCGTTGGCGACACGGTGGTGTACGCCGCGCATGGAGTCGGTCGGGTCGTGGCGCGCGAGCAGAAGCGGGTGGACGGCACGAAACGCGACTGTGTCGTCGTCGAGCTCGACGGCGAGCTGCGCGTCACGCTTCCGCTGCTGGAGGCCGCCGAGCGGCTGCGGGCGGTCGCGGACGAACGGGAGCTCGAAGACGTTCGCAGGACACTCGCGTCTGGGCCGAACGGGCCGGACGCGCCGTGGACGAAACGCATGAAGGAGAGCAAGGCGAAGCTCGCAGCCGGACGGGCGGTCGACCTCGCAGAGCTCGTCCGGGACGCCGAAGGCTCCGGGCGGGCCGCACGGCTCTCGCACGGCGAGCGGCAGCTCTATCTCCAGGCGCGCCGGCTCCTCGTGCGCGAACTGTGCTCGGCGCGGGGGCTCGACGAGGACGAGGCGGAAGCCTGGATCGAAGCGCAGCTCGTGCCTTCCGGCGGAAATGGGGACTGAATGGCCCAGAAGAAGTCACGCCAGACATTCGAGAAGCTGAGGCGGGAACAGGCCGTCAAGGAGCGCCGGGCCCGGAAGCAGGAGCGGAAGGAGGCGGCACGACTCGCGAAGGCGTTGGGCCTGGCTCCTCCTGAGCCCACCCCGGACGGGGAAGGGGCCGATCCTGCCCCGGGCGACTGACCGGCACGCCGGCGGCCAGATGCTCGTCCGCAGCTAGGCGTTGCACCGCGCGCCGAGCTCGCCGGCGGCGGCTCCCCTCAGGGCCGCGCGCACCGGAGCGACACTCTGTTTGGCCGTGCCGTCGGTGTAACGGACGCCGGACTGCCAGCCGGTGAGGGAGGGCTCGTCGCGGAGATGGAAGAAGAGGACGCCGGCCACGTTGGGCTGGCAGGCGGCGAGCTCGAGCGTGCGGCGGTAGGCGTCGGCCTGGGCCTGCTCGGAGGTAGTGCGCGCGACCTCGTGATCGCTGTAGACGGGCCGCTTGTCCGCCGGGATCGCTGTCTCGACGCCGATCTCGCCGTAGAGGATCGGCAGGTCGCTCCCCTTCTGGGGGGTCCCGTCGAAGGCGTCGGAGAGGAGGCGAACGAGCTTGTCGTAGTCGGCCAGTCCGATCGTCCTGACGCGCGGGTGGGGGAGGTCGATCGGCACGACGGCCGACTCCGGGTAGGGGTGGTGGACGAACCCGTCCATGACCGGCTTGTCGCGGCCGCTCCGCGCGGTAGGCGGTGCCGAGCGCCCGGATGAAGGTCGTGGGTGAGGTGGTCGCCCGGTCCGCCCCGGGCCGGTCCGAGCCGCGGGGCGCGGTGGCGCCGGCCCAGACGCGGACGTCGTCGCGCGCGGCCTTGACCGCGTCGTAGGTGGCGGCCAGGAGCCGTAGGTAGGCCGCCGCCGAGACGTTCTCGCCCTCCGGGCTGAACTGCGGGAGCCAGAAGCGGTTGAGATTCGGCTCGTTGCCGACGATCACGTCGCGCACGCCGACGCGGGTGACGAGGGCGGTCGCGTATGCGGCGAACTGGGACCGCGCCTCCTCGGTGAGCGGCGTGGTCGCCGAGCCGGGCTGGTAGACGATCACGAACAGGCGGACGCCGGCGGCGTCCGCAGCCGAGGCGAGCCGGCGGAGCGTCGCCGTCTCCTCGCCGTCCGGCGCAGTCTCGCCGGGCTCCCAGATGCTGGAGACCGCGAGCGCGTCGAAGCCGGACCGGGTCAGCTCGCCGAGGAACGGCGCGGGCGCGCCCGAGCGGGCGGCGTCGTCGACGACGCCGACGGCGAGCGTGTGCCGCGATCCGGCCCCGCACCCGGCAAGCAGGACCAGCACTGCGAGGAGAGCGCAAGTACGAACGGTGCGGTATTGACCGAGAGCCCCAGGCTCAAACGAACGGCTGCGTCGCAAGCCGGCGCCCGCGCCTACGCGACCGTGCAGGCGGCCGTCGAGGACCTGCAGCGGTAAGACTGCGGGCGTGGCAGCGCCCGACTCCGCCGAACTCCTCGCTGCGTACGATTCGCAGCTGCGCACGCGCGTGCCCGACAAGCGGCCTCCGGGCGTCGAGTACGAGTGGGATGGGCCGCTGCTCCGCTTCACCGGCTTCGGTGGCCAGGGCTGGGTGCTCTACCGTGACCTGGGCGGGCTCGAGGGGGCGGGGCTCGACGACCTGATCGAGCGCCAGGTGCGCGTCTTCGGCGAGCGCGGGGAGCGGTTCGAGTGGAAGCTCCACGGCCACGACCTGCCGCCCGACCTACCCGAGCGCCTTCGCCGGGCGGGCTTCGAGCCCGAAGACCGGGAAACGATCGTGATCGCCCGCGTGGCCGACATCGCCAGTCCACCGTCGCCTCCACACGGAGTGACGCTGCGCGAGGTCACCGAGCGCGCCGACCTCGAACGGATCGCCGCCATGGAGCAGGCGGTCTGGGAGGATGACCACGGCTGGCTGCCTGACGGGCTCGGCAAGGAGCTTGCCGCCGACCCCGACGGGATGTCGATCGTGGTCGCCGAGGGCGACGGCGCCGTCGTCTGCGCCGCCTGGATCCGGTACGAGCACGGAACCGACTTCGCCACGCTCTGGGGCGGCGCCACGCTGCCCGACTGGCGCGGTCGAGGGATCTACAGGGCCACCGTTGCGCACCGGGCCAACCTCGCCGCCGAGCGCGGCCACCGCCTGCTCGAGGTCGACGCGTCAGACGACAGCCGCCCGATCCTCGAACGCCTCGGCTTCGTGCCTGTGACGACGACGACGCCGTTCATCTGGTCGCCCGGGTGAGAGACTTCGACTGAATGGACCTGGATCTCGTCAACTTCGACGATCCGAGTGAAACACGCTCCTTCGCGAAAGGGCGGTTCGAGCTCTATCGCATCGGGCCGACAACTCTCGGGCGGGCGACCTACGAGCCCGGCTGGCGCTGGTCGGAGCACGTCGGGGCGGAGCTGGGACAGCGCTCCTGCCCGGTCGAGCACGTCGGCCTCGTCCTCTCCGGCCAGGCTGCGGTGAAGATGGACGACGGGACGGAGCGGGTGATGAAGGCCGGCGATTTCTTCTACGTCCCGCCGGGACACGACAGCTGGGTGGTCGGCGACGAGCCGTACGTCTCCCTGCACATCGTCGGCAGCGAGGGCTACGCGACATGAAGATCCGCGCCGCGGTCCTCGAGGAGTTCGGTCGGCCGCTCGCGGTCCAGGAGGTCGACCTCGCCGAGCCGAAGGCGGGCGAGGCGCTCGTCCGGCTGGCCGCCTGCGGCGTTTGCCACACCGACCTGTACACGGCCTCGGGGGCCGACCCCACCGGCTACGCACCGTGCGTGCTTGGCCACGAGGGCGCCGGCGTCGTCGAGGCGGTCGGCCCGGGCGTCCGCTACGTGCAGCCGGGTGATCACGTCGTCACGCTGTTCGCGCCGGAGTGCGGCGAGTGCGTCCACTGCCGGAGCCCGAGGACGAACCGATGCGTGGCGATCCGCGACCAGCAGGGTCTCGGCTACCTCCCCGACGGAACGACCCGCTTCTCCCGGGACGGCGAGCCGCTGCGGCACTTCATGGGCACGTCCACCTTCGCGGAGTACACCGTGATGCCCGAGATCGCACTCGCGAAGGTGAGCCCGGAGGCGCCGCTCGACGGGTGCGCCCCCTTTGCCTGCGGCCTGTCCACCGGGATCGGCGCCGCTCTGAACACGGCGCAGGTCGAGCCGGGCTCGACAGTGGCCGTCTTCGGCTGCGGCCTCGTCGGCCTCGGGGCGGTGATCGGCGCCCGGCTCGCAGGAGCCGAACGGATCATCGCTTTCGATCTCGCGGCGGAGCGGCTCGATCAGGCGCGGCACCACGGCGCGACCGAGACACGCTTGGCGGGCGGCGACGCTGTCGACTGGATTCGGTCCGAGACGGACGGGTTCGGCGCGGACTACACGTTCGAGGCCACCGGAAACGTCGCGGTCATGCGGCAGGCGGTCGAGGCGGCGAGGGAGGCCTGGGGGCTCGCGACCATGTGCGGCGTCGCCGGCAAGGGCGAGGTGCTCGAGGTCGTCCCGCGGCTCCTGATCACGGGCAGGCGGGTGGCCGGATCGTCGTTCGGCGGGGTCAAGGGCCGCACGCAGGTGCCGCAGTTCGTCGAGCGCTGGCTGGCCGGCGAGATCGACGTCGAGGCGCTGATCTCCCACCGGATCGCGCTGGACGAGGTCGAACGCGGGTTCGAGCTGATGGAGGCCCAGGACGGCATCCGCAGCGTGATCACGTTCGCGTAGAGCGAATCCAAAGGCCTTTGCGCGCCCTTGTGCCGACTGATGCGGGCGTCATACTCGCCAGGACCGTCAACACGACAGGGAGGTGAAGGTGGCTTCGCCAAGGGCCTGGAGCGGCTGGATCGGCTTCGCCGGCCTGCTGATGATGATCATCGGTGCGATCGACTTCTTCGAGGGGTTGATCGCGGTCATCAGGAAGGAGTACTACGCGTTCACGCCGCAGGGCTTGATCATCTTCAACGTGACAACCTGGGGCTGGCTGGCGATGATCCTCGGGATCGTCCTGTTCCTCGTCGGCCTCGGCCTCACCGGTGGCGCCGGCTGGGCGCGCTGGGTGGCGATCATCCTGATCGCGGTCAACCTGCTCGGGCACTCGGCTGGCTCGGGAACAGTGCGACTCCGATCTGGGCGCTGACCGTGGTTGCGCTGCAGATCATCGTGCTCTTCGCGCTGACAGCGAGGTGGAAGGACGCCGGAGCGGTCTAGGGCCGCCGGCAGGCGTTTCTGCGTTCCACGGGGGGCACGGCGGTGTCCCCCGTGGAGGCGAATACCCCTAAGGGGTATAGTGGGCACTATGGCGAGCGGCTACGCCGACGGCGAAGGACGACCTCGTCAAGCGGCTCCACCGCATCGAGGGCCAGGTCCGCGGGATCGAGCGGATGGTCGTCGAGGAGCGCTACTGCATCGACGTCCTCACCCAGATCGCCGCGGTCTCGACGGCGCTCGAGTCGGTGGCGCTCGAGATCCTCGACGACCACGTGACCCACTGCGTCGCCGGCGCCCTCGCGTCGGGTGACGAGGCGGACGCCCGCGTCAAGACCGACGAGCTGCTCGCCGCCGTACGCCGCTTCGCCCGCACGCGGTGATGCTCGCCGTCGACGTCGGGTCGGAGCTCGGCGACGCGCTCTCGTTCGCGTTCGGGATGCTCTGGGAGATCCTCTGGGCGCTGATCCTCGGATTCGCGCTCTCGGCGGTGGTGCAGGCGGTGGTCTCGAAGAAGGAGATGCGGCGCCTGCTGCCGGACGACTCGCGCGAAGTCGCTGGTCCGCGCGACCGGCCTCGGCGCGGCATCGTCGTCGTGCTCCTACGCGGCGGTCGCGCTCGCGCGCTCGCTGTTCCGTCGCGGCGCCGACTTCACGGCGTCGATCGCCTTCGAGATCGCCTCGACCAACCTCGTCTTCGAGCTGGGAATCGTGATCGCGCTGCTGCTCGGCTGGGAGTTCGTCGTCGGCGAGTTCGTCGGCGGGCCGCTGATGATCATGCTCGTCGCCGTCGGCTTCCGGCTCTTCCTGCAGCGCAAGCTCGTCGACGACGCGCGCGAGCAGGCGAACAAGGGGCTCGTCGGCTCGATGGAGGGGCACGCCGAGATGGACATGTCGGCCGGCGGCGAGGGGTCGTGGTGGCAGCGCCTTACGACGCCGCGCGGCCTGACCGCGACCTCCGACTACTTCGTCATGGACTGGGCGGCGATCTGGCGCGACATCGGCATCGGGCTTCTCGTCGCCGGCGCGCTGGCGGCGTGGGTTCCCGAGTCGTGGTGGCAGTCGCTCTTCCTGGTCGACCACCCGACCGCGGCGAAGGTCTGGGGGCCGGTGATCGGCCCGCTCGTCGCGGTGATCAGCTTCGTCTGCTCGGTCGGGAACGTTCCGCTCGCCGCCGTGCTCTGGAACGGCGGGATCAGCTTCGGCGGCGTGATCGCCTTCATCTTCGGCGATCTGATCATCGCGCCGATCCTCAACATCTACCGCAAGTACTACGGCTGGCAGATGGCCGCGTTCCTCGCGTCGGTGCTGTACGTGACGATGGTCGCGGCGGGGCTGGGCGTCGAGCTCCTCTTCCAGGCGCTCGGGATCGCGCCGACCGAACGCAACGCGAAGGTCGAGACGGCGAGCGTCACCTGGAACTACACGACGTACCTGAACATCGTCTTCCTCGTGCTCGCCGCAGTGCTCTCTGGCGTTACTTCCGGCACGGGGGCGGGATCCGCGATGCTGCGGATGATGAACGTGCCCGCCGGCGACGGGCACGGGCAGCATCAGCAAGGCGCCTAACGGCCGAGCGAGACGAGCCAGGTCAACGTGCGCGCGCGCCCGTAACCGTCGACGCCGGCCAGGCGCAGCGTGTAGTTCCCCGAGCCGAGCAGGAACGGGCCGAAGGCGACCCGACCCGCGCGGCCGAGGAAGTGCTGGTTGACGAGCAGCCTCGCGCCGCGGTAGGTGCGCAGCCGTCCGTCGTAGATCTGGTTCGCGCGGGCGTGCAGCGTGACCGACCAGACGTCGCCGGCCCGGGTCACCGTCGGCGGCTCGCGCGTGAGTGTGAACGTCGGAGGCGGCGCGGCGGGCCCGCAGCGCCCCAGGCAGGCCGGCGTCCGCAGGAGTCCGCCCGCGAGCCGCGTCTCGAATACGTAGAGGCCCGACCGGAGAACCGGGAACGGCCCGATCGCGGACGCGGCCGGCGGCCACCTTGGCAGCGACGGACGTGACCGCACGACCGGCGCGAATGCCCCGGACCCGGGCTGTCCCGCCCTTGGTGCTCACGAAGCGGAGTGTGACTCGGTAGCCCGTGCTCGTCTTGACGACGATCGGACGCCCGAGGGAGCGAAGCGTCGCCGTCTTCACCGGCGTGTTGCTGAACGTCGCAGTCGCGGACTGCGCGGTCGTCAGCTTCACCGCGCAGGTCGTCTTCTTCCCGGTGCACGCGCCGCTCCAGCCGAGGAACGACTGCCCCGCTGCGGCTCTCGCGGTCAGCGCTGCGGACGCGCCCGCCTTGAAGTGCTGCACGCAGGTCTTCGTCCCGCCGGTGCTCGAGCAGGCCCCGGCCGAGGTCGACACCGAGCCGCGGCCGAGCACGCGAACCGTCAGCGTCCCCGGCGTCCCGGCGGCTGCGAACGTCGCCGACACGCTCTTCGCCGCGGTCATGCTGACAGTGCAGGTCGCGGCCGTCCCCGTGCACGATCCGCCCCAGCCCGCGGAAGGATGCTCCCGAAGCGGGCGACTGGCTCAGGACAGCGGTGGTGCCCGGCGTGAAGGTGGCGGTGCACGTGGTCGCGCCGTTGCCGCAGTTGATCCCGTTGCCCGTGACGCGCCCCGGCCCGGCGGCCGAAACCGTCAGCGCGAACGTGCTGGTACCTCCCGAGAACGCCGCGGTGACGGTCTTCGCAGCGTTGAACGTGACCGTGCACGTCGGCACCGTGCCGGTGCACGTGCCGCCGCCCCAGCCGGTGAACGTGGCGCCGCTGGAGGGTGTTGCCGTCAGGGTCACGGCGGAGTTCGCAGCGTGTCCGGCGCTCGTACAGGCGGTCGCCCCGGAGCCGCAGCTGATCCCGCCGCCCGTGACCGTCCCGTTCCCGGTCACCGAGACGGTCAGGGTGAAGCCCGTCCCCGTCGTGGCGCCGCTGAAGGTGGCGGTTACGTTCCTCGACTGGGTCATCGACACGGTGCAGGTGGTCGCGCTGCCGCCGCAGGCGCCGGTCCAGCCGATGAAGGTGGCGCCGAGCGCCGGGGTGGCGACGAGCGCCGACGGTCGCGCCGGCGGCGAAGTTGGCCGAGCAGATGGACGCGCCGCCGCCGCAGTTGATCGCGCCGCTCCCGCCGGTGACGGCGCCGTTCCCGCTGATCGCCACGGAGAGGACGTTCGCCTGCGTGAACGTTGCGGTGACCGCCGCGGCCGCGGTCATCGTCACCGTGCACGTGGGCGCAGTGCCCGTGCAGCTGCCCGTCCAGCCGGTGAAGACGTACCCGTCGCCCGGCGAGGCCGTCAGCGTGACGGCCGAGTTGAGCGCCACGTTGGCGACGCAGGTGCTCGGGCAGTCGATGCTCCCGCCCGACACGTGGCCGCTGCCCGCGACGCTGACGGTGAGCTGCGCCGTCGAGCCGCCCGCCGGCGCCCACGCAGCGCCCACCTGCCTGTCGCCGTTCATCTCCACCGTGCAGGAGGCCGCCTGGCCGCTGCACTGGCCGCCCCAGCCCTGGAACACGCTGCCGGCCGCCGGCGTCTGGAAGACCGTGAGAGTCGATCCGGTCGGGACGACCCAGGCGCAGGACGTGCCGCCGCTCGCGTTGCCGCAGTCGATCGCGCTACCGGGCGGAGTGGGCTCGGGGGCGCTGATGTCTCCCTCGTCGCCGGTTGCGGCGACGCCGTCGTCGGCAAAGGTGACCGACAACGTGCTCTGTGACGTCCCGGACTTCGGGCTGAACTCGGCGACGGCGATGCTGTCGGAGCCGGAGCCCAGGTCGCACTCGGTGTCGGTGGAACCGCCGCAGTCGCCCGACCAGGTTCCGGCCGCGAACCCGCCGCCGGGTTTCGCGGAGAGCACGACGTCGGCGGTGTCGCTGAACGCTGCGAAGCACTTCGAGCTTCCACCGCCGCAGGTGATCCCGCCCGGGGTGCTCTTGACCGTCCCCTTGCCCAGCACCTGCACGGTCACGGTGCGCGTGGCTGTGGAGTGCGCTCCAGCATTGACGACGCCCAGAACCAGCGCGACCAGTGCCAGCATCGGTACGACCCCACGCCTCATTGCTTCACCCCGTCTCCCCACGAGGGCGCCAGCTTAGACGCGATTCCGAGCATCCGCTAGACGTCTCCTGGCAGCAAGGCGTACCAGGTCAGGGTCCGAACTCGTCCATACGCATCCGTCGCCACGAGCCTGATCCGGTAGCTCCCCGGGGAGAGCAGGAGCGTCCCGGGAGTCGTCGCTCCGACCCGGATCGGGAAGCGCACCTCCCGGGTGAGCAGCCTGCCGCGGACGACCCGCACGACGGCGCCGGCCGGCTGCGACGACCGGAAGTGCAGGGTGACCGACCAGAGCGTGCCCGCGTCGTCGACTCTGGGCAGCCCGCGGGTGAGCGTGAACGGGCTGGACGCCGCCCGCTCGCCGCAGCGTCCGAGACAGGCCCTCCAGCGAAGGGCGCGGCTCCCGAGCCGAAGGTCGAACGTGTAGAAGCCCGGCTTCGCGACCGGGAACGGACCGACCGTCGCGGCCCCGGCTGCGGCGGTGAACGCGAGCGCCGTCTGAATCCTGCCGGCGCGCAGCGCCTGCATGCGGGCCCTGCCCCGTTCGCTCGTGCGGAAGCGGAGCGTGACCTGGAAGCCGGTCGCTGTACGCGAGACCACCGGTCGGCCCAGGCTGCGCAACCCTGCAGAGCCGGTCGCCGGCCCGGAGCCGCCGGAAAAGACGGCGGTCACCCGCTTCGCCTCGTCCATCTCCACCGTGCAGGTCGGCGTCTTGCCGCTGCAGGCTCCACCCCAGCCGACGAACGTCGCGCCGCTCGCGCGCGTCGCCGTCAGGCCGACGCTCGCACCCTGTCGCTGACGCGCCGTGCACGCGGCTCTGCCGTTGCCGCAGGTGATCCCGCCGCCCGTGACCGTCCCGTGCCCGGTGACGGCGACGGTGAGCGCGACCTGCGCGCTCGAGCCGCCCGAGAAGGTGGCCGTGACGCTGCGCGCCGCGCTCATGGTCAAGGAGCACGTCCGCGACGAGCCGCTGCACGCCCCGCCCCAGTCCTGGAACGTCTCGCCGGAGCTGGGCTCGGCGGTCAGCGTCACGTTCGTCCCGGCGGCCGGCGTGGTCGAGCACGTCGTCCCGCCGGCGCCGCAGTTCAAACCGCCGCCGGTCACCGTCCCGCTGCCCGTCACCGAGACGCTCAGCGGGAACGTGGTCGGCCCGACCGTTCCGCCCGAGAAGTTCGCGGTCACGCTCTTGTCGCCGCTCATCGTGACCGTGCAGGTCGCTCCGCTCGTGCTCGTGCAACCGCTCCAGCTCGTGAACGAGCCGCCGGAGCCCGGAGTGGCAGTCAGCGTCACGTCCTGGCCCGAATCCTCGTCGGCGCTGCAGCCGCTGGACGAGCCGCTCGTACAGGCGATCCCGCCGCCGGTGACGGTGCCGTTCCCGTTCACGGAGACCGTGAGCCGAGGCTTCCTGAAGCTCCCGGTGGCGGTCTTGTCGTCGTCCATTTGCAGGGTGCAGCTGCGTGAGGTGCCGCTGCACGCGCCGCTCCAGCCGCCGAACACGAAGCCGGAGTCGGGCGTCTCGACGATCGTCAGCGTCGAGCCGACCGTGACGTCGGTCGTGCAGTCCTCGTCGCCGGTGTCGCAGTCGATGTTCTCGCCCGAGATGTTCCCCCCGTCACCCTGGGCATCGCCGTTCGCCTTCACCGTCAAGGTCTTGTCGCCCGGATCGGGCGACTGGTCGAAGGTGGCAATCACCTCGTGGTCGCCCTCGTCGAGATCGAAGTCGACGTCGCAGGTGGCCCCGCTGCAGTCGGCGCCCCAGCCGTTGAACGTCCAGCCCGACGCCGGGGCCGCGGTGAACGTCACGCTGCCGGTCCCGCTGTAGGAGATGCGGCAGACGGTCGCGCCGTTTCCGCAGTTCATCGAGCTCTTGTTGTCGCTGACGACGCCGCGGCCGATCACCTGCACGCGCACGGTCGTGGTCGTCGCCGCCGCGTGTCCGACCGCTCCGCCGACCCCGATCGTTAGCGTCGCGAGCGCCACCAGGCTCCACGCTGCTGCTCTCGCCGCCATCCCCGCGGTCCAGCTTAGCCCGGCTCGGCGAAGACTGTTCGGGTGGGGCGCGGCGTGTTTCCTCTAGCTCTTCCCCGCGGTCGCGCGCCAGCCCTTTGCGGCCGGTCGCGCGCCCCCTTTCGCAGTTCGGCCTTCCCGCCGACCCGCGAGACGGAAACGCCTAGACCGGATGGACGACCCAGAACGCGACCACCGCGTACTGGAGCCCGACCGCGGCGACAACGAGTACGTGGAAGATCTCGTGGTAGCCGAAGACCGCCGGAAGAGGGTTCGGGCGGCGCATTGCGTAGACCACCCCGCCGGCCGTATAGAGCAGGCCTCCGGCGAGCACGAGCGACGAGCCGCTCCAGCCGACGCCCTTGATCAGCTGCGGGAAGACGACCACCGCCACCCAGCCGAGCGCGATCGCCAGCGTCGCTGCCAGCCACTTCGGGGCGTCCACCCAGAGGAACTTGAACAGGATCGCCGCCAACGCGCCGCTCCAGACGACCGCGAGGATGGTGATGCTCCAGGCGCCGTCCAGCACGAGCACGGCGAAGGGCGTGTACGTGCCCGCGATCAACAGGAAGATGCCGGCGTGATCGACACGGCGCGACCAGCGGTAGCCACGCTCCCGCCAGACGATGCGGTGGTGTAGCGCGCTCGCGCCGAACATGAGCGCGACGGCGGCGGCGAACACTGCCGCGGCTGCCTGGGCCTGCCCGCCCGGCGCGAACGAGACGAGCAACGATCCGAGCGCCAGTGCGACGAAGAATGCGTAGAGATGAAAGACGCCTCGGAGCCTCGGCCGGCCGAGCGCGTGGCCACGCCCGTCGGCGTGTTGCTCAACGGTGCCGGAAGACGATGCGTCCACGGGTCAGGTCATAGGGGGACAGTTCGACCCGGACACGGTCGCCGGGGAGGATCCTGATGCGGTAGCGCCGCATCTTGCCGGCGGTGTAGCCGAGGGTCTCGTGGCCGTTGTCGAGCTTGATCCGGAACATGCCGCTCCGGAGTGCCTCGACCACCTCGCCCTCGAACTCGATCTTCTCTTCCTTGTCGGCTATCTGCCGGTCTCCTTCGGTCGGAACGCCGTGCGCCCCCCAGCGGGGCGCACGGCAGTCTCTTCCACGAGCGCCTAGGCGGCGACCATGGTCACGCTGGTCGCCTCGGGGCCCTTCTGACCCTCGCGGGCCTCGAACTCGACCCGAGCACCCTCGTCGAGGGACTTGTAGCCCTCGCCGGCGATCTGCGAGAAGTGGACGAACAGGTCCTTGCCGCCCTCGTCGGGCGTGATGAACCCGTACCCCTTCGCGGCGTTGAACCACTTGACGGTACCGGTAGCCATATGAACACCTCCCTTACCACTCACGAACGGGCAGAGAAGCGCAAGAGACTGCGACTCGCTCGGTACTCGTTCTCAGTTCGCGGAAGCCTAGCAACGCTACAACTCAATCGATGAGCGAAAGATCGCTGCTCCGCGAGCGTGCTCCCGCGTTCGCGGTGGAGCTCGAGGAGGTGCTTCGGGCGGCGCGAAGGCCGGAGCTCGCCGACCAGGTTTCGGGTCTCCGGATCACCGCTCTCTGCCAGTGTGAGGTCGAGGGCTGCGCCAGCTTCTCGACCGTGCTGCCGATGAAACGTTGGTTCCGGCGGGGCGCGCTCGTCCCGGCCGGAGACCTCGTCGTGAACACGATCGACGGCGAGATCGCCTTCGTCGAGGCGCTCGACCGCCCCGACGTCCGGGCGGCGCTGCGCCGCTAGTCGGCCTCGGGGACGTCCTCCGCGCCGCCGTCCTTCTCCGGGTCGGGAACCGGAGACTCGTCGAGCTCTTCGTCGCGGTCGTCCTCGCGCGGATGCTGAGTATCGTTGTCGGTCATGAAAGTGGTCCTACCCGACAGGTCGGAGCTCGAACTCCCCGACGGCGCAACGGGCCTCGACGCGGCGCGGTCCATCGGGCCCAGGCTCGCCGAGCAGGCGGTGGCCGTCCGCTCGAACGGTGCGGTCCGCGACCTGCGCGCGCCGCTCGCGGACGGCGAGCAGATCCAGATCCTGACCACTCGCGACAGGGACGACCCGGACGCCCTCTATGTGCTGCGCCACTCGACCGCCCACCTGCTAGCCGAGGCGGTGAGGCGCCTGTACCCGGGCGTGAAGCTCGCGATCGGGCCGCCGATCGAGAACGGCTTCTACTACGACTTCGAGTTCCCCGAGCCGATCCACGAGTCCGACCTCGAGCGGATCGAGGCCGAGATCGGCAAGGAGCTGGGGGAGGGGCGGTCGTGGTCGCGCGAGGAGATCTCGCGGGAGGAGGCCCGGGCGCGCTTCGAGGCCGAAAACGAGCCGTACAAGGTCGAGCTCGTCGACAGTGCGGAAGGGGACATCTCGCTGTACACGCAGGGCGACTTCACCGATCTCTGCCGCGGCCCGCATCTGCAGGATTCGAAGCCGATCAAGGCGGTCAAGCTCACCGGGCTCGCGGGTGCGTACTGGCGCGGCGACGAGAAGAACACGCAGTTGACCCGGATCTACGGCACGGCCTTCTACACGACGGACGACCTGGCGGCGCACCTCGCCTGGGTCGAGGAGGCGCGGGCCCGAGACCACCGTGTGCTCGGCCGGCAGCTCGATCTCTTCCACCTCGAGGACATCTCGCCCGGCTCGCCCTTCTGGCACCCGAAGGGGATGGTGATCTGGAACATCCTCGAGGACCTCCGCCGCCGCGAGAACGCGAAGCGCGGCTACGTCGAGGTGAAGACGCCGCTGATCTACGACAAGTGGCTCTGGGAGACCTCCGGCCATTGGGAGAAGTTCCGGGAGCACATGTTCCAGATCCCGGACGGCGACCGGGTCTACGCGCTCAAGCCGATGAACTGCCCGGGGCACATGCGCGTGTACGGAAACAGGTTGCGGAGCTACCGCGAGCTCCCGCTGCGCCTGGCCGAGGCTGCGCCGCTTCATCGCAACGAGCTCGCCGGGACCCTCCACGGCCTCACCCGAGTGCGCCACGTCACCCAGGACGACTCGCACCTCTTTTGCACACGCGAGCAGATCGAAGAAGAGGTGTACGGCTGCATCGACTTCACCGCCTACCTCTACGAGCTGTTCGGCCTCGAGTACCGGTTCGAGCTCTCCACCCGACCCGAGGACCACCTCGGCACCGACGAGGAGTGGGACTTCACGGAGGCTGCGCTGCGCTCGGCCCTCGATCGCCGCGGGCTCGTCTACGAGCTGAACGAGGGCGACGGCGCCTTTTACGGCCCGAAGATCGACCTGCACATGACCGACTCGCTCGGGCGGTCGTGGCAGATGGGCACCGTCCAACTCGATGCGCTGATGCCGCAGCGGTTCGGTCTCACCTACATGGGCGCCGACAACACGGAGCACACGCCGTACGTGATCCACCGTGCGAGCTTCGGCTCGCTCGAACGGTTCATCGGCATCCTGATCGAGCACTACGCGGGCGACTTTCCGCTGTGGCTCGCGCCGGTGCAGGTGCGAATCCTCCCCGTCGGCGAGACGCACCGCGGCGCCGCTGCCGAGCTCGCCGCCCGGCTGGGCGAGGCCGGCGCACGGGTCGAGGTCGACGACCGCGACGAGACGATCGGCCGGCGGATCCGGGACGCGGAGCTGGAGAAGATCCCGCGCGTGGTCGTCTACGGCGACCGCGAGTCGGCCGACGCGCTGGCCGTCCGGGAGCGCGGTGGACGACAGGTGACGAAGTCGTTGTACGAACTCGTGGCCGAATTGGGTACAGTGTGAGCCTGCTCAAGCAGGGACACCCGTTCCTCACCTCGCCGGCCGTGTCGCTTTAGAGACGTGTCCGCGCCGAGGTTCAACCGAGTTGGGTTGACCGGAATGGAGGCCGCTGCTTGCAGCGGCTTTTGTCATCCGAAGAAGGAGAACCGAGCGAGCTTGGTTTACAGCCTTTGAGACCGCGGCGAAGCGTAGAGCCTCCGGTTCGCCCGGCCTCGCAGAACCGGATCAACGACCAGATCCGCGTGCCGCGCGTCCGGCTGGTGGACGAGGACGGTTCCCAGGTGGGGATCAAGACATCCGCTGAGGCGCTCGAATACGCGTACTCCAAGGGGCTCGACCTCGTCGAGATCGCGGCCCAGGCCGATCCGCCCGTGGCCAAGATCATGGACTACGGGAAGTACCGGTACGAGCAGGAGCAGAAGGCGAAGCAGGCGCGGAAGCACCAGTCACAGATCCACGTCAAGGAGATCAAGCTCAGGCCGAAGATCCAGATCCACGACTACAACACCAAGAAGGGCCACGTCGAGCGCTTCCTCAACCAGCGCGCGAAGGTCAAGGTGACGATCATGTTCCGGGGGCGGGAGACCAGCCATCCGGAGCGGGGGCGTGACCTGCTGATGCGGTTGGCGGAGGACGTGAAGGAGATCGGGGTGGTCGAGCAGCCGCCGCTCCTCGACGGCCGCAACATGGTGATGGTCCTGGGCCCGACCAAGAACGCCGGACAGAAACCTGGAGACACGAACAACGATGCCGAAGCAGAAGACACACAGCGGAGCGAAGAAGCGGTTCAAGGTGACCGGCGGAGGAAAGATCCTGCGCCGCCGCGCGATGAAGAGCCACATGCTGGAGAAGAAGTCCCCGAAGCGGAAGCGGAGCTTCCGCAGGGACACGCCGCTAGCGCCTAGCGACGTCAAGAACGCCCGCAAGCAGCTCGGGATCTAGGGAAGCCATGCCTCGCGTCAAGCGATCCGTCCATGCGCGCAAGAAGCGCCGCAAGGCTCTCGAGCAGGCGAAGGGCTACTGGGGCCTCAAGTCCAAGACCTACACCCAGGCGAAGGAGCAGCTCGACCACTCGCTGAAGTACGCGTACCGGGACCGCAAGGTCCGCAAGCGGACGATGCGGAGCCTCTGGATCATCCGCATCAACGCCGCCGCGCGCCAGCACGGGCTGTCGTACAACCAGTTCGTCGCCGGCTGCAAGAAGGCCGAGATCGAGCTCGACCGCAAGGTGCTGGCCGACCTCGCCGTGAGCGATCCCGCCGCCTTCGGCGCGATCGCCGACCAGGCGAAGTCGGCTCTCGGCTCCTCGTAGGCTCCCGTCGGGGCCGTCCCGAAAAGGACTGTCCCCGCAGAGGCGGAGGGCGTCGGTTCTGAAGGGTCGGACCCTTCGGGGTCAGGCCCCGGAGAAGTCGAACGCGTCGAGGCCCGCGTCGCGGCCCAGCGCCAGCACCCGGTCGCGCACGCTCGCGGCCTCGTCGAGGAGCCGCACTCGCTCCGCGTCCGAGGGCCAGACGTCGTCGCTTTCACCCGAGCGCCTGATCGGGATCAGGATGCGGCGATCCCACCACGTGCTCAGGAGCTGCGAGAACGGCATCATCCCGCCCTTCAGGTTCCCCAGCTCGCCGAAGTGCAGGATCTTCGGGTCGGGCAGGCCGAGCCGGAAGCACACCGGCCGGTAGTTGTGGGCCGGTGAGAGCAGGTCGAGGCCGCCGTATTGTGCGATCGCCACGGCGAAGCCCGCCTGGTCGCTGCCGCACACGGCGAACGAGCTCAACGGATGCGCTTCGAAGGCGCGTGCGATCGCACCGATCCCGTCGGCCCAGAGCTGCTCGAACTCGCCCGGTTCGCGGATCCAGCTGACAGCGGAGGAGAGATAGAGCCGCCGCTCCACCTTCGGCCGCCGGCCCAGGCGCCTGGACTTCAGCTCCCCGTGCAGCGACACCCACTCCTGTTCCATGGGCTCGAGGCCGGTCGTCTGGCGGATGTGCTCCCACTGGGCGTCGCTGATGCGGGCGTGGGCGCCGATCGTCGTCCGGACTCTGCGGCCGTCGAGCCCCGAGACGTCCTCGAGGAAGCACGCGTCGTTGTCGACGAGTAGCACCGGCCCGTCGCTGGGCTCCCTGAGAGCGACCAGCTTGTTCGAGCTCTTCGACACGGAGGCGAGCGGATGCGAGGGAGCCGACACCACCGCGGCGCCAAGCTCGCGCAGCCGCTCCTCGGCGGGGGGCGTGGCGCTGCCGATCACGAACACCTCGAGCGGCGCAGTCTTCGCCCACTTTGCCCACGAGTGCGCAAGCAACAGGGTCTGGAGCTGAAAGCGCACCGCCGAGCCCGGCCGCGCGTCCAGGAGCGTGCGGATCCTCACGCCGTGCGGGCCGCGTCGGCAGCGCGCTCGTAGAGATCGCCCGTGAGCTCGTCGATGCGCCCCGTGGTCGACCGGTCGAGGTCGTCGCGCCAGGCCTCCGCCCGCTCCGGGAGCACCCCCCGTCCCTCCGCGGAGGCGCCCGAGTTGGCGCGGATCGGCCGGCCGTTGAAGGTCGGGACGAGGAGCGTGGGGGACATGGCGATCCCGATGCTCCCGGCGATCCGGCCCATCACCGTCTCCGGGTCGCGGACGAGGTCCTCGTAGAGGACGACCACGACGCGTCCGGCCGCCGGTCGTGCGCCTCCAGCGTCGACGCGCGGCCGACTTGCGCCACAGCCCCACCGCACGCTCGACGTCCTCGTAGCGGGCCCGGTGCCGCCGGGCCGAGACGTACCAGCCGCAGGGATCCCGGACGATGGAGACGAGCGTCCCGTCCGGGTAGTCTCGAAGAAGCGATCGACGTTGTCGAGATCCATGGTTAGCTGCGGGACGAAGCCGGTGACGACCTTCTTCGGGCCGGAGTAGAGGTTGTGGTCGTCGAGCCACGCGTTGAAGTAGGAGGTGAAGTAGCAGTCGAGCACGTCGCGCTCGCTCCGTGGTCTCCGGCCGGAGATGCACGACTCGAAGATCGCGCGCTGGATCCGCAGCGAGAAAAGGAAGGGGGAACGCGAGTCGCCCGCGCCTTGTCGCGCTCCAGGAGCCCGCGGCTTCGGTACTTGACGACGTGCTTCTCGTGCAGGATGTCGAACCAACTGTCAGGGCGACCGAGGTCGATCGGCGGCCAGTGTTTCTTCTTCGGGTGTCCGATCTCCAGCTCCTGCGGGTGGGCGTGGCACTCCGGGTGGCCGTCGAAGAGCCTGCTCAGGAGCGTCCCGCCGGAGCGCTGGATCTGCGGACACGAGCACCAGAGGCTCGTGCACCGGGACCGCAGTGCTCGATCCTGGCCCGGGCGAGCGTTCGGAGCTCGCCGGGCATCGCGGAGGTCCCCAGCGATCTCGGTCGGGCCTCTGATCGGTGGCGCCTCCCGGGCACTGGGCGAGTGTAGTCGGGACTTTCGCCATCGAGGGGAGCGCGCTTCGCTCGGTGGGTTCAGACCCCCTCGGGGTCAGACCCGTAAGCTGCGGCGATGATCACCTCGTCGCGAGCAACCCAAGGCTGAAGCTGATCCGGCGGCTGGAGAGCCGGCGGCAGCGGGCGAAGCTCGGGCTGTTCGTCTGCGAGGGCGAGGACCTCGTCGACGCGGCGCTCGCCGCCGGGATCGAGCCCGCCGACCTGCTCGTGGCCGGGGAGGACGTCGAGCCGGAGCTGCTCGCGGCCGTCTCGACGCTCGCCCATCCCTCGCGGGTGGTCGGGGTCTTCCGCAGCGGCCGACCTGCCCCCTTGGGCGACGCGGCCGGTCGCCGCTCGCGCTCTGGCACGTCGCCGACCCGGGCAACGTGGGAACGCTGATCCGGACGGCCGACGCGTTCGGCGCGTCGGTCGCGCTCTCCGAGGGCTGCGCCGACCCGACGGGGCCGAAGGCGCTGCGCGGGTCGGCCGGGGCGATCTTCCGCGTGCCGCTCGGCCGCTTCGACGAGGTCGGCGAGGGACGCCGGGTCGCGCTCGTCGCCCACGACGGCGAGCCGCTCGACGAGGTCGAGCTGGGGGAGAGGAACGGTGTTCGTCCTCGGCGCGGAGCGCGAGGGCCTGCCCGACGACGTGGTCGCCTCCTGCGACGTCGTCGCCTCGATCCCCTTGGCCGCGGGAGCCGAGTCGTTGAACGTCGCCGTCGCCGGCGCGATCGCGCTCTACGAATGGAGGCGCCGCCTATGATCGAGGACGGCATGCGCCTGGAGGGCATCCATCACATCACCTGCATCACCGCCGACGCGCCGCGGAACGTCGAGTTCTACGCGGGCACACTCGGCCTCCGGCTGGTGAAGAAGACGGTCAACCAGGACGACCCGACCGTCTACCACCTCTTCTACGCCGACGAGACCGGCTCGGCCGGTTCGGACATCACCTTCTTCGAGTATCCCGGCGCGCGGCGCGGGCAGGCCGGGGCGGGGATGGTCCACCGCGTGACCTGGCGGGTCGCCTCGGCGGAGGCGCTCGACTTCTGGGACCGGCGGCTCGGCGAGACAGGCGTCACCTCCGAGCGCGGCGACGGAAACCTCCTCTTCCGCGACCCGGAGGGCCTGGAGCTGGAGCTGGCGATGGTCGAGACCGACGACGAGCCGCTTGCCGCCAGGCACCCCGACATCCCGCCCGAGCTCGCACTGCAGGGGTTCGACTCGGTGCGGGTCTTCACCGACGATCCCGGGCGCAGTCGAGACTTCCTCGAGACGGGCATGGGCTTCCGTTCCGAGTCCGAGACGGCCTACGAGTCGCGCGGCGACCGGCGTGGCTCGCGCTACCTCTACGACGTGACAGACCGTCCGGGAATCGGCGGCGCGGGCACCGTCCACCATGTCGCCTGGGCCTCGCCGATGGAGGAGCACGAAGCCTGGCGCACCCGAATCCAGGAGGCGGGCGCACGGCCGACGCCGGTGATCGACCGCTTCTACTTCCGGTCGATCTACTTCCGTGAGCCGAGCGGCGTGCTGTTCGAGATCGCGACGCTCGGGCCGGGCTTCGCGACCGACGAGCCGCTCGAGCATCTCGGCGAGCGGCTGTCGCTGCCGCCGGCGTTCGAGCACCTGCGCGACCAGGTGGAGCCGATTCTCACGCCGCTCCCGAGCCCGCGCTAGCGTGGGCGAGAGGCGAGCCCGGTTCGAGGCACGCGAGGCGTTCTTCGCAGCGGCCGCGGACGCAACGCCGTACGTCGCCGTCGAGGTGGGCGAGGAGATCTTCTTCGTGGCCACCGACGACATGGGGGTGGGCAGGCGCGTTTTCGTCCGCGGCAAGCGCCGCGACATGACCACGCTGGCCAACGGGCTCGCCGAGCTCGGCGCCCGCGGGATCCGGCCTCGGGCCGACGCCGTCTTCGTGGAGGTCGGCGCGAACATGGGCACGACCACGGTCATGGCCCTTCGCCGGCACGGTTTCGCGACGGCTGTGGCGCTCGAGCCCTCGCCCCAGAACGCCTGGCTCTGCCGGCTGAACCTGGTCGCGAACGGTCTGGACGAGCGCGTCACGCTGCTCCCGTACGCGGCCAGCAACCGGGCGGAGGAGATGGACCTCGTGATCGGAGGCGGCAACCGCGGCGGCCACCGCGTCATGTCGGCCGGCAGCGATCACCCCGGGCAGGCGGGCAGCGTCCGTAGCATCACACTCGACGGCCTCGTCGAAGACGGCACGATCGATCCGGCTCGGGTCGGGCTGCTCTGGTGCGACGCGGTTGGCCACGACGCCTACGCGGTGCTCGGCGGGTCGCGCCTCGTCGAGGCCCGGGTGCCGCTGATCGTCAACGTCTCGGGCGCGATCCAGGGGGAGACCCGGGATGCCTTCGTCGGCCTGCTCGCCCCGCACTACGCCGAGGTGGTCGAGCTGCGAAAGGGGCAGCGCACGTTGCCGATCGCCGAGCTCGCCGATCTCGTCGCCGGCTACCGGCACAAGGGTGACGTCCTCCTCGTCCCACGCAGTCCGTGACCGCGGCGCTCGACCGCTTCGAGCGCTATCCGCTGTTGCTCGGGCCGTCGCCCGTCCATCCGCTCGAGCGCCTGACCGAGCACCTCGGCGGCGCCTCGCTCTGGGCCAAGCGCGACGACGTCTCCTCCGGCCTCGCCTTCGGCGGGAACAAGACGCGCAAGCTGGAGTACCTGGTCGCGGAGGCGCTGGCGCAGGGCTGCGACACGCTCGTCTCGATCGGCGGCGTGCAGTCGAACCACACCCGGCAGGTGGCCGCCGCCGCCGCCCGCGCAGGACTCGCCTGCGTGCTCGTCCAGGAGAGCTGGGTCGACTGGCCGGACGTCGTCTACGACCGCGTCGGGAACATCCTCCTGTCACGGATCCTGGGAGCCGAGGTGCGGATCGTCCAGGCCGAGTTCGGCATCGGCTTCAAGGAGAGCTGGGAGCAGACGCTCGCCGACGTCGAGGCGCGCGGCGGCAAGCCGTACGCGATCCCGGCCGGCGCGTCCGACCACCCGCTGGGCGGCCTCGGCTACGCGCGGTGGGCGCAGGAGGTGGCCGAGCAGGAGGCGGAGCTCGGCGTCTTCTTCGACACCGTGATCGTCTGCTCGGTGACGGGCTCGACCCAGGCGGGGATGGCGGCCGGCTTCGCCGCGCAGGAGCGGCCGCGCCGCGTGATCGGGATCGACGGCTCGGCGAAGCCGCGCGAGACGCTCGAGCAGGTGACGCGGATCGCGCAGGCGACCGCCGCGCTGATCGAGGTCGGGCGTGAGCTACGCCGGGACGAGATCGTTCTCGACGACCGGTACCACGCCGGCACCTACGGGATCCCCGACGAACGCACGCTCGACGCGATCCGGCTCGCCGCCCGGCTGGAGGGGATGATCACCGACCCTGTCTACGAGGGGAAGTCGATGGCCGGGCTCATCGACCTGGTCGGCCGCGGCGAGATCCCGAAGGATACGACCGTGCTCTACGCGCACCTTGGCGGCCAGCCGGCGTTGAACGCGTACGCCGCCCTCTTCCGATAGGGACAGGCACCCTTGCGGGTGCCTGTCCCCACAGAACGGCTCGAGCTACGCGACGGCGGGCCGGGCTGCGACGGTCTGCTCCGGCTCGTACG
The DNA here is from genome assembly GCA_963808815.1 of uncultured Actinomycetes bacterium. Classification (GTDB taxonomy): domain Bacteria; phylum Actinomycetota; class Thermoleophilia; order Gaiellales; family Gaiellaceae; genus DATBLE01. The sequence goes on from CAWEGI010000016.1 coordinate 26,687, forward strand.
TCGCCTCGTAGCCGAGCGCGCGGCCAAGAGGCGCGCCGACCGCGAGCCCGGCTGCCTGCATCCAGCCCGGCGGGAACGGGAGGCGGACGGTGTCGTAATGCGCTTTCGCGATCACCGCCAGCCGGAACGGATTCATCGGCATGCCCTTGCGGTTCGTCTTCCCGTCGGCGGCGAGCGCGAACATCGTCTCGACCAGCGACTCGAATTGCAGCGCCGGCCGGATCTCGCAGACGAACCGGACGGGCTCGTCGCCGGCGTTCCAGAACTTGTGCGCCGTGCCGGCCTCGACGATCGCGACCTCGCCGGGCCCGAGCGTCAGTTGCTCGCGGCCGACTTTCAGCGCCAGGGTGCCCTCAGCGACGGCGAAGCGCTCGCTCTGCGCCGGGTGGACGTGCGCCGCTGCGACGGCGCCGCCGGGCTGGACGAGCGTCTCGACGACGACCGCCTCGCCGTCGGTATCGGCCGAAGTGGCGAGAAAGGTGAGGCGCTCGCCGGTCGCCGTGTTCTCGATGGTGTCGCCTGTGCGGATCACTTCTTGCCTCCTTGGTTGTCGGGATCGACACCACGGATGCTGGCTCCGCAGGGCTCGAAATTCGTCGGCTGGGCGGGCGATTCGGTCTCGGCACCTCGGCCGATCTTCGCGGCGGGCGCCTCCTCCTCGAGGAGGACTACGAGTCGCCCGGCTGGACGAGGCCGGATTCGTACGCGAGCACGACGGCCTGCACGCGGTCGCGCAACTGGAGCTTCATCAGGACGTGCGCGACGTGGGTCTTGACGGTCGTCTCGCTGACGAACAGCTCCTTCGCGATCTCTGCGTTCGAGAGCCCGCGTGCGATCAGCTTGAGCACCTCCAGCTCGCGCGCGGTCAGCTCGCCGAGCTGCTCGGGCGACGTTCGCACCGAGTCGGGCGGGCGGCGGACGAACTCCTCGATCACCCGCCTCGTCACCGAGGGCGCGAGCAGCGCGTCGCCGCTCGCGACGGCGCGAATGCCGGCGATGAGCTGCTCGGGCGGGACGTCCTTGAGCAGGAAGCCGCTTGCCCCTGCCCTGAGCGCCTCGTAGACGTACTCGTCCATGTCGAACGTGGTCAGCATCACGACCTTTGCCGTGGCGCCTTCGTCCCCCAGCAGCTGCCGCGTCGCCTCGATCCCGTCGAGCTCGGGCATCCGGACGTCCATCAGGACGACGTCCGGAGAGAGGCTCCGCGCCTGCGTCAGCGCCTCCTGGCCGTCTGCCGCCTCGCCGACGACCTCGAAGTCGGGCTCGGCCTCGAGGATCATCTTGAAGCCGGTGCGGACGAGGGCCTGGTCGTCGACGATCAGTACCCGCACGGCTCCGCCTGCGGTCGACTGCGCTGGTCCGGTGGCCGCGAGCTCGTCCTGGCGGTCGGCGAGCTGTGCCGCACCTTCGCCTGCCGCGGTCCGCAGCGCGGGGAACTCAGCGGGAAGGCCGTGGATCGCCAGCTGGTAGATGCGCACGGGCCGGTCGAAGTCCTTGAGCAGGTGGTGGCCGAGGTCGCGCAACTCGAGGCCGTCGAGCTCGGCCTCCTCGTCCTCGAGCAGGGAGCGGGTGGTTTCGGAGACGAGGATCTGCCCGCCGTGGCCGGCGTCGCAGATGCGCGCGGCGCGGTGGACGGCGAGCCCGATGTACTGGTCGCCCGCCGGCGTCGCCTCGCCCGTGTGCACGCCGATGCGGACGCGCAGGTCCACTCCCTCGGGCCAGTCGTGCGTGGCCAGCGCTCGCTGCGCGGCCACGGCTGCGTCGACCGCATGGCGCGGCCGGCGGAACGCGACGAAGAACGAGTCGCCGTCGGCGTCGAGCTCGCGGCCCTCCGCGTCGGCCCAGGCCGCCCGCAGGAGCCGCTCGTGATCGCCCATCACGGCGCTGTACGCGTCCCGGAGGCGGCGCAGGAGCGCCGTCGATCCCTCGACGTCGCTGAACAGGAAGGTGAGTGTGGTGGTGGCGCTCTCGTCCAGGTTCACGTGGTGGGGAGTGTGGCACGGAGACGGAAGCCACCGCCCGCCTGCGGGCCGGCCTCCAGCTCGCCTCCGTACACGGACACTCGCTCGCGCATCCCGACAAGCCCGTGTCCGCTTCCCCCGCCGTCGCCGCCGCCCCGGCCGTCGTCGCTCACCGTTAGCTCTACCGTGCCGTTTGCGTACTGCACGACGACCTCGGCCTTCGCAGCGCGGGCGTGCTTGACCGCATTCGTCAGCGCCTCCTGGACGATCCGGTAGGCGGTCGTGTCGATTCCCGCGGGCAGTGGCACCGGAGTGCCCTCGATCCGGAGCTCGACCGGGAGTCCCGTTTCCCGGGTGTGTGCGACGAGCTTCTCGATGTGCTCCAGGCTCGGCTGCGGAGCGAGCGCCGGGGCCTCGTCGGGGCGGCGAAGCACTCCGACCATGCGGCGCATCTCGGCGAGCGCCTCCCGGCCGGTCTGCTCGACGACGAGCAGCGCCTCGCGCTCCTTCTCCTGGTCGGCCTCGAGTAGGCGCCGGACCGCCGAGGCCTGGACGGTCATCACGCTGACGCTGTGGCCGACGACGTCGTGCAGCTCGCGCGCGATGCGAGCCCGCTCCTCGGCGACGGCGAGTCGCGCCTGCTCTTCGCGTTCGAGCTCCGCCTGCTCGGCGAGCCGTCTGGCCTCGTCGGTCTCCCGCAGCCTCCCTCCGAGTGCAAAGCCGATGATCCATGCGATCGAGAAGGTAATGAACGTCCAGACGAAGTCGCCCACGGGCGCGTGCGGGTCGTTGAGCCCGACGATGACGGCGGTGACCTGCAACGCAGCCCAGCCGGCGATCGCCTGGCGCCGATCCGGCCGCAGCCCGAACCAGGCGGAGATGCCGAGCGCCACGAGGAATATCGGGAGGCCGTTGTTGACGAACCCGCCATCGAAGAAGGACGAGACCACGATCACGGCGGCCGAGGCCAGCGGCGCCGCCATCGGGAACCGGCGGCGGAAGAACAGCGGACCGACGAAGGCGATCGTGATCAGGACGTCGAGCCAGGCCGGCCCCTCCGCTCCCTTCGGGTCGGGAGCCCGCACGGAGATCGAGAGCATCCCGGCCATCGCCGCGAGGATGCAGCGCGTCGACCCAGAACCGGCGGACGAGCGAGGAGAGGCGGGTCACGAGACCGGGAGCCTCGCGCGTAGTCGGTAGCCGCCCCCGGCCAGTGGGCCGGCCTCGAGCTCGCCGCCGTAGACCGAGACCCGCTCGCGCATGCCGATCAGGCCGTGGCCGCCGCTCTCGCCGCCGCCGTCTCCGGAGCCGTCGTCGGTGACGGTCAGCTCGACGTGGCCGTCGCCGTAGCGGACGACCACCTCGGCGCACTGTGCGCGCGCGTGCTTGATCGCGTTGGTCAGGCCCTCCTGGACGAGTCGGTAGGCGGTCAGGTCGACGCTCGCCGGCAGAGGCTCCGGCTCTCCCTCGATCCGCAGGTCGACCGGCAAGCCCGCCTCGCGCGCCTGGGCGATCAGGCGATCGAGGTGCTCGAGGCTGGGCTGGGGTGCGAGCGCCGGAGCCTCGTCGGGTCGGCGGAGGACGCCGACCATCCTCCGCATCTCTGCGAGCGCCTCCCGGCCGGTCTGCTCGACGACGAGCAGCGCTTCGCGTTCTTTCTCTTGATGGGGACGGAGGAGCCGGCGCGCGGCCGACGCCTGGACCGTCATCACGCTGACGCTGTGGCCGACGACATCGTGCAGCTCGCGCGCAATGCGCGTGCGCTCGTCCGCGACCGCGAGCCGAGCCTGCTCGACGCGCTCTTGCTCGGCCCGCGCCAGCCGTTGCTTCGCCTCCTCGGCCTCGTGGAACTTGCGGCTGAGCCCGAACGCGATCGCCCACGCGACGGTGAAGACGACCGACGTGAAGACGAAGCCGCCGGCGCCGCTGCCCTCCGGGTCGTTGTGGAAGATGATCGCGGTCACGCCGATCCCGAACGCGAGCCCCGTGATCGCCTGAGTCTGGTCGCGGATGAGGCCGAACAGGACGAACACGGCCAGCGCCGTCAGGAACGGGATCACTCCGTGCGGGGTGAGGCGCCCGTCGACGAACGAGCTCCCCGCGAACACGACACCGCTGGCGACGGGCGCGCCGAACGGGAATCGCCTGCGCGCGAAAAGCGGCAACGTCATCCCCAGGACGGCGAGGATGTCGAACCAGAGCGGCCCGAGCGGCCCGTCCTTGACGTCCTGGGTGAGGACGACCTCGACGACGCCGACAACGACGGCGACGGCGAGCAGCGCGTCGAACCAGTACCTGCGCACGAGTGTCCAGAGCCGCTGCCGGTTCACGCTCTGAAGGTACTCGGCGGACCCGCCGGCCGCCTCGTCCGCGAGGACGATTCTCCGGGTCGTCCTCCAGGAGGACGCTAGTCCAGCTTGGCGATGTTCTCGGCCTCGTCGGCGTCCGGCCCCTCGACCGAGAGCCAGGCGTCGACGATCGCGCGGGCCGTCTCCGGCTCGGTGCGCTTCAGGCTCATCACGAGGACGTTGGCGTCGTTCCAGCGCCGGGCGCCCTCGGCGATCCACGGGTCCCAGGCAAGTGCCGCGCGGACGCCGGGCACCTTGTTCGCGGCCATCGCCGTGCCGGTGCCCGTCCAGCAGAACAGGAGCCCCTGGTCGGCGTTGCCGTCAGCGACCGCGCGGGCGACCCGGTCGGCGACGTCCGGCCACTGGTCCCGTTCGAGCACCTCGATCTCATGGCCGGCGCGGCGCAGCTGGTCGACCGCAGCGTCGAGCGCGTCGCCCTCGTCGTCGGCTCCGACCACGAACCTCATGCTCCAAGCCTAGAAAACGGGCCGCGACGGGGTTGTCTTCGCACGGCCCGCGCCCTGGCTCACGTGGCGAAGCCATGTGGCCAGAAAAGAGCTGCGCGGCCCGAGGGGCCGCGCAGAAGCCGGGAGAGGTGCTGGAAGCTCACTGCGACTCTAGTGCGGCCGCTCCTCGGGGACAAGCCGCGGGCGTAGTCTGGCGAGGTGCGCCGCGTCTTCCGACCGATCGAACGCGCCGTCATCGGGGTGCTGATGACGCTGCTCGCGGCGGTCCTGGAGCAGCGCGTCCGCTCGCGGCTACGCCGCTCCTAGCGTGACTTGCGGAGGTCGAGCACGAGCGCGAGGCCGGCGATGCCCGCGGCGACGCCGAGCGTGACCGGCACCCAGAGGTCGATCGACGAGGCGGCCGCCGCCAGCACCGCGGCCAGGAGCGCCGCCCCGCCGGCGAAGGCGAGCGCGATGCGCCGGCCGGCCTTGCGGATCGCGTCCTCCAGCGTCCTCGAGCCGCGCAGTTCGATCTGGAGACCCGGGACCGGGCCGCGCACCGGTCAGCCGCTCGATCCCCTCGATCAGCCGCGTTGCGCGCACCTTCAGCTTCTGGATCTCGTAGATCGCCCTCTGCGGGTCGACCGCGCCCCCGACCCGGTCGCGCAGCCCGCGGAACATGAAGCCGCCGACGGCCGAGAAGGGATCCAGGGTGGGGTCGAGCTCGGCGACCGCCAGCTGCATCTGGCCGAACGCCTTCCCGGTCATCGCCAGCGAGGCCGGCAGCCGGATCCCGTGCCGTGCGGCGATCTCGATCAGCGTGTCGAGCATCGGGCCGAGCTCGATGTCGCTGAAGGAGCCGACCTTGAACTGGCCGACGTAGTCGGCGAGATCGGCGCGCAGGCCCTCGATGTCGACGTCGTGGCCACCCTCGCCGAGCATCAGGAGGACGTCGGCGAGGAACTCCGCGTCCTCGCGCCAGAACGCGAGCAGCATCAGCAGCAGCAGCCCACGGGTGTCGTCGTCGAGGATCCCGACCATCCCGAGGTCGAGCAGGAAGATGCGGCCCTCGCTCCAGAGCAGGTTGCCGGGATGCGGGTCGGCATGGAAGAAGCCCTCCGTCAGCACCTGGCGGTAGAAGGCCTCCAGCAGCTGCCGAGCGGCCTCGCGGCGCTCGTCGCCGGCAGGCGCCTCGCGCAGCGGGCCGCCGACGACCTCGTCCATGACGAGCAGCCGCCTGCTCGAGAGCTGGGTGTGCACCCAGGGGACGGCCAGCCGCTGGTACCGAGCCAGCACCTCGCGCATCCGCTCGATGTTCGCCGCCTCCTCGCGGAAGTCGAGCTCGCGGCGGAGCGACGCCGAGAGATGCTCGACAACGGCCGGGATGTCGACCAGTGCGGAGAGGGCCTCGCGCCCCTCGGCCTTCTCGGCGAAGAGTGCGAACAGGCCGAGGTCGCGCTCGATCTCGGCCTCGGCGTTCGGTCGCTGGACCTTGACCACCACCCGGTCGCCGCCCTCGAGGCGGGCCCGGTGCACCTGGCCGATCGTGCCCGCGGCCAGCGGCTCGGGCTCGATGCTCTCGAACACGTCCTCCCAGGGGACGCCGAGCTCCTCCTCCATCACCTGCACGACCTCGGCCTCGCTCAGCGGCGGCACGCGGTCCTGGAGGCTCGCGAGCTCGTCGGCGAGCTCGGGCGGGATCAGGTCGGGGCGGGTCGAGAGCATCTGGCCGAGCTTGCAGAACGTCGGCCCGAGCTCCTCGAGCGCCGCGCGCAGCCGGGCCGGCCGGGCGGCGTCGTCTTCCTTCGACCGCCTTCAGGCCGTGCTTCGCGAGGACGGCCGCGATCTGCGCGGCGCGTGCGGTCAGCTGCCCGCCGGCGAGCTCGCGTCACGACCGGCTCCAGGGCAGCAGCCGCTTCCGTCTCGGCTGCTTCGGCCGTGTTCACGATCACGACCGTGCAGCGTCGCGTTGTGCGAGACGCGGTTCGGGACGTTGCCGAGCAGGAACTCCCTGCGGCCGCTCATCCCGATGTTGCCGACCACGAGCACGTCCGCCTGCTCCGCCTCGGCCGCGGCGACGATCGCGCTCGCCGGGATCCTCGCCGGCGGCCACCCGGGCCCTCGTGCCGGGGCCGGCGATCTGCTCCGCGTACACGGCGAGCTCGGTCTCCGCTTCGCCCGGCGGCGGTCCCGGCACGAACGCCTGGACGATCGTCAGCTGCGCCTCGTAGCGGCGGGCCATCTCGGCCGCCCAGGCGACCGCGCGCGCCGCGGTGTCCGAGCGATCGGAGGCGACGACGATGCGCTCGATCACAGCGGCAGCTCCTGGAGGGCGAGAAGACGGCCTCGGAGAAGGTCGGGATAGGGCTGGATCACGTCGAGCAGGACGTCGAGCGGGACCTCCGCGCGGATCGCGAGCGTGAGCTGCTGGCACCACTCGCCCGCCTCGGGGCCGACCGCGACGGCGCCGACGAGAACCCGCCGCTCGGGGTCGGCGGCGACCTTGACGAAGCCGGGCCGCTTCGGCCTCTCGTAGGTCGAGGCCCGCGAGGTGGCTGTCACCTCCCAGCGGCCAGAGACGAGCCCCTCGCCCTCGGTCGTCGCCGACCGATCGCCACCTGCGGGTCGGTGAAGGCGACCGCGGGGATCGCCCGGTAGTCGGCCTTCGCGCTCCGGCCGGCGATGTTCCGCGGCTGCGACCCGCGCCTGGTACTTGCCGACGTGCGTGAACAGGGCGACGCCGGTGCAGTCGCCGATCGCCCAGACGCCCTCGGCGGCGCGGAGGCTGCTCGTCGGTCTCGATGCCGCGCTCCGAGATCTTCGACGCCGAGCTGCTCGAGGCCGAGGCCTTCCGCGTTCGGCGTGCGGCCGGTGGCGACGAGCAGCTGCTCGGCCGTCAGCTCGTCGCCGTTCCGAGCTCGAGGCGCACCGCAGTGCCAGGCTCGAGCCTGACACTGCGACGCTTCGGCGCCGAAGCCAGATCGCGATCCCCTCCTCCTCGAACGCCGCCTGCAGCAGCTCGGCCGCCTCGCGGTCGACGCGCGGCATCAGCCGGTCGCCGCGCTGGACGATCGTCACCTCGGAGCCGAGCCGCCGGTAGAGCTGCGCGAGCTCGCAGCCGGCGACGCCGCCGCCGATCACGATCAGGCTGGCCGGCACCTCGTGCGACGGAGGTGGCGTCGTCTCGTCGTCCAGGCCTCGACGCCTTCGAGCCCCTCGACGGGCGGCGAGACGGGGGAGGAGCCGGTGGCGACGACGAGGTGGTCGTACTCGAGCTCGCTGCCCGCCGACCTCGACGACGCCCGGGCGGGCGACGCGGCCCGTCGCCGCGGACGAGCTTGACTCCGTGCGTCGTCGAGCCATTCGACCTGGTCCGGCGTCGTCCCAGTCGGAGGTGACCCAGTCGCGCCAGGCGAAGATCGCCTCGACGTCGAGCGCGCTCGCCGCCACGCCCGGCGTGCGGGAGGCGGCGTGCTGGAGCTCCGGCGCGCGCAGCAGCGTCTTCGACGGTATGCAGGCGAAGTAGCGAGCACTCGCCGCCGACGAGCGCCGACTCGACGAGCGTGATCTCGACGTCCGGGTCGATGCCGTCGCAGCGCGCCGCAGAAGTGCTCGCCCGTCGAGCCTCCGCCCAGAACGACCACGCCCGGCATGGGGGAGCTTACGGCGTGGTCTTCGCGAAGACCGCGACGGCGGTCGTGGGCGCGGAGATCCGGACGACGCAGTACCGCTTCGTCCCGCGGCAGGCTCCGCGCCACCTGACGAACCTGCTCCCGCGGGCCGGTGCGGCGGTCAGCGTCACGACCGATCCGGCGTCGAGGCGGTCGGCGCAGAACTCGCCGCACTGGATCTCGGCGCCGGAGCCGCCGACCGTGCCGCTGCCCCGGCCGGCCCGCGAGACGACGAGCCGGTAGGTCGGCACCGGCGACGCCGCCGCGCTCACGGCGCCGTCGACGTCGAGCACGCAGTGCCAGCCGAGGTCGAGCGCGCGGTCGACCGCGCAGCCGCGTCGGAGCGCAGCCCGTACCTGAAGTCCCGTCAGCTGCGGGATGCGCGGCGAGGACGACCGCGGCCGCGCCCGCCACGCGCGGCGCCGCGCCCGAGGTCGCCGATCCCCGCGCGCCGATGTCGACCCAGATGCCCCGATTCGTCGACGGGAGCAGCCGTCCGGCGTCGTCGACCGCGCCACGCGCACCGCGTCGGGGCTCCGGCTCGCCCACGGGTTCAGGTTCGGATCGCGCGAGCCGTCGTTCATCGCCGCGGCGCGTCACCACGGCGCCCCGCGCCGACCGCCGCCGGCGATCGCCCGCTCCACCTGGCCGGTCGAGCGGGCGCCGATGGCCAGTCCCCAGCTCAGGTTGATCACGCGGGCGCCGTGCCCGGCCGCCCAGCGGATCCCGGAGGCGACCAGTCCCTGCGTCGACGAGCCCGAGTCGTCGGTGATCCGCACCGGCAGGATCCGGCAGCCGCCGCAGGTGGCCGCCGACGACGATCGCGACGCCGGTGCCGTGCCCGCCCGTGTCGCGCGTGTCGGACGGAGCCGTCGACGGCGTTCCAGCCGGGGACGAGCCCCGGAACGGGCGCGTCGACGCCCGAGTCGACGACGGCGACCACGACGGCGCGGCTTCCCCGCCGGCGCCGCGCCCGCCAGGGTGAGGAATCCCAGCCGCCAGCGAGGAGCGCCGCCCGCACGCCCAATACGACGTCGAAGAGGCGAAGAAGGCTGTGCAGGGTAGGCTCGCCGCGTCGATGCCGACCGCTGCCCTGGCCGACGTCCACGGGAACCTCCACGCGCTCGACGCCGTGCTCGCCGATCCGCGGCTGGCGGAGGCGGACCGGATCGTCGTCCTGGGGGACGTCGTCACCGGGACGTTCCCGGCCGAGACGCTCGACCGGCTGACCGCGCTGCCGGGCCGGGTCTCGTTCCTGCGCGGCAACGCCGACCGGCTCGCGCTCGACGATCCCGGCGACTGGTACGGCTGGGTACGCGAGCGGCTCGGATCCGAACGGCTGGCGACGGTGCGAGCCTGGCCGCTGACCTTCGCGATCGACGTCGACGGGCTCGGCTCGGTTCGCTGCTGCCACGCCGTTCCGTCCGACGACGAGCGCGTCCTGACCCGGGTCACGCCCGAAGCCGACTTCGCTGGCGAACTCGAGGGCATCGAGGAGGCGAGTCGTGGTCGGCGGCCACACGCACGTCCAGTTCGACCGTCGCGTCGGCCGTGGCGCTACGTGAACGTCGGCGCGGTCGGCCGGCCGTACGAGGGCCGCCCGGGCGCCTACTGGGCGATGCTCGGCCGGACGTCGAGCTCGTGCGCACCGACTACGACGTCGAGGCAGCGGCCGAGGCGGTTCTCGCCTCGGGACAGCCCAATGCGGAGGAGGTCGCCGAGACATTGCTTCGTCCGCCCACGCCCGAGGAGGCCACGGCCTGGTGGGAGGAGTCTAGGGTTCCGCGATGAGCACGGGCGCCGCCGCCGAGATCGTCTTCGACCGCGTGACCAAGCGCTACGAGGGGCGCGACCAGGCGGCGGTCGAGAACCTGTCGCTGACCATCCCCGCGGGCGAGATCTGCGTCCTCGTCGGGCCGTCCGGCGGCGGCAAGACGACCGCGATGAAGCTCGTCAACCGGCTGATCGAGCTCGACGAGGGCGACATCACGATCGACGGGACGAGCGATCCGCGACCAGGACGCGGTCGAGCTGCGCCGCGGCATCGGCTACGTGATCCAGCAGGTCGGGCTGTTCCCGCACATGACGATCGCCGAGAACATCGCCACCGTGCCGCGGCTGCTCGGCTGGCCGAAGGCGCGGACCAAGGAGCGCACCGCCGAGCTGCTCGAGCTCGTCGGCCTCGACGCCGGACTACGCCGACCGCTACCCGGCGCAGCTCTCGGGCGGCCAGCGCCAGCGCGTCGGCCTGGCCCGCGCGCTGGCCGTCGACCCGCCGCTGATGCTGATGGACGAGCCGTTCGGCGCGCTCGACCCGATCACCCGCGACCGGCTCCAGCTCGAGTTCCTGCGCCTGCACGAGGAGGTGCGGAAGACGGTCATCTTCGTGACCCACGACATCGACGAGGCGATCAAGCTGGGCGACCGGATCGCGATCCTCCGCGAGGGCGGCCACCTGGCCCAGTACGACACGCCCGACCGCGATCCTCGCGCACCCCGCCGACGAGTTCGTGGAGCGCTTCGTCGGCGCCGACCGCGGCCTCAAGCGCCTCGCCCTGCGCCGCCTCGAGGAGATCGAGCTCGAGCCGCTGAACGGCACGCCGCCGGCCGACGCGCCGCGGGCGCCCGGCTCGACCACTCTCCGCGACGCCCTCTCGCTGATGATGTCCGAGGGCGCCGACCCGCTCGTCGTCGTCGACGCCGGCGGCACGCCGATCGGCCTGCTCTCGGTCGCCCGCGTCGGCCGCGTCCTCAGCGAGCTGTGACCGCGTTCGCCGCTCCTCGCGCAGGCCCCGGTGATCCCGAACTTCGGCAAGGGCTCGACGTGCGAGACCGAGAACCACATCTTCTGTACCGGCTGGGTCGCGGACCACTGGTCCGACACGCTGCAGCCCGCGCTGCTCCAGCACATCAAGCTGGCCGTGATCGCCGTGGCGATCGGGTTCGTGCTCGCGTTCGCCGCCGCCCTGGTCGCGTACCGGTACCGGCGGGCCGACCAGCCGATCGGCCTACTCTCCGACTTCCTCTACACGATCCCGAGCCTCGCGTTGTTCCAGCTGCTCGTCCCGCTCAGCGGCCTGACGGTGACGACGGTCGAGATCGCGCTCGTCAGCTACACGCTGCTGATCCTGTACCGGAACATCCTCGAGGGGTTGCGCGGCGTGCCTGCCGAGGTCAGGGAGGCGGCCCGGGGCATGGGGCTGACCCGCCTGCAGTCGTTGGTCCGCGTCGAGCTGCCGCTCGCGGTGCCGTCGATCATGGCCGGCCTGCGGATCGCGACCGTGTCGACGATCTCGATCGCCACCATCGCCGCGTTCGTGATCCCGGAAGGGCTTGGGCAGGCCGATCTTCATCGGGATCGGGCAGGACGTCTTCAAGACGGAGATCATCGCCGCGGGCGGGCTCGCGATCCTCCTCGCGCTGTCCGCCGACGCTCTTCTCGTCCTGCTCGGCCGCGCGCTGACCCCGTGGAGGAACGCGTGATCCGCCTTCTCGCCGACTCCTTCAGCTGGGGGACGTTCCCCGACGCGATCAGGTTCATCGGCGACAACCCCGGCCTGCTCTGGCACAAGTCCGTGCAGCACATGGAGCTCTCGGGCGCCGCCATCGGGATCGCGCTGCTCCTGGCCCTGCCGCTCGGCGTCGTGCTCGGACACCTGCGCCGCGGCTCCTTCGTCGCGATCAGCGTGTCCAACATCGGCCGGGCGCTCCCGAGCCTCGTCCTGATCGCGTTCGCGCTGTTCGTCTCGGGCCATTTCTTCGTGAACAACATGGCCGCGCTGATCGTCCTGGGCGTCCCGCCGATCCTGACGAACGCGTACTTCGGGATCGAGGGTGTCGACCGAAACGTCGTCGAGGCGGCGCGGGGCATGGGGATGAGCGGCCGCGACATCCTGTTCCGCATCGAGCTCCCGCTGGCGCTGCCGCTGATCATCGCCGGCATCCGAATCGCGGCCGTCTTCATCATCGCGACGGCGACGATCGCCGCGGTCGCGGGCGGCGGCGGGCTCGGCGACGTGATCGTCAATCAGGCGACGTACCAGCTTTCGGGCGTCGTCGGCGCATCGCTCGTCGTTTCGCTGCTCGCTTTCGGCGTCGCCCTGATCCTCGGGCTCGTACGGAAGCTTTTGACACGCCCGTACGTTTCGGCGGACTAACTGCCCTGCAGCCCGGGTAGCGAAGTGGCGTAGGGTGCCCGGGTCCTCGTCCAGAAAGGAGTCAGCTGTGGTCCGCAAGCATGCTCGGCGCGCCGTCAAGGCCGCCTTCGCAGTGGCGTTGGCAATCCCGATCGTCTTAGGCGGGACGGCGAACGCGCAGACGACCGCGACGCCGACGATCACCGTCGGCACGAAGAACTTCACCGAGGCGTTCGTCCTCGGCCAGCTCTACAAGCAGGCGCTCGAGGCGAAGGGCTTCAAGGTCGCCTACAAGGAGAACATCGGCAGCTCCGAGCTGATCGACACGGCGCTGACGAGCGGGAAGATCAACTTCTATCCGGAGTACACCGGCGTCCTCGCCCTCAACATCGCCCACGTGAAGACGCCGTTGAAGACGGCCGCGGCGACGTACGTGGCGGCGAAGGCGTTCGAGGAGAAGCGCGGCTACACCATGCTCAGGCAGACGCCGTTCTTCGACGCGGACTCCTTCACGGTCCTGACGAAGACGGCGAAGAAGTACGGCCTGAAGACGATCTCCGACCTGAAGAAGGTGCCGAACCTGTCGTACGGCGGCTATCCCGAGTGCGACAAGCGCATCACGTGTCTCCTCGGGCTGAAGCAGATTTACGGGCTGAAGGACATCAAGTTCGTCCAGCTCGGGACGATTCCGGTCACCAAGCTGATCGACTCGGGGAAGGTCACCGGCGGCGACATCTTCACGACCGAGCCGGCACTGGCCAACCCGAAGTACACGGCGCTGATCGACAACAAGCACATCTACGGGTTCCAGAACGTGGCGCCCGTGGTGTCGAAGAAGGTCGTCTCGGCCTACGGCGCCAAGTTCACCAATGCGGTGAACGCTGTCAGTGCGAAGCTGACGAACAAGGCAATGATCGCGATGAACAAGGCGGTTGCGGTCGACAAGAAGACGCCCGCCTCCGTCGCCAAGGCGTTCCTGCAGGCGAACGGGCTCGCCTAACGCTCGCCGCGGCCGCTTCGCGGCCGCGTGGCTCGCTCGCGCGGGGGAACGGCCGGTTCCCCCCGCGAGCCCCCCTCCCTAACCTCGGACCTCACTGACCTTGGCGTGCCGCGCCCGCGCAGGTCGGGCGCGGCGTCGACGTTCTCCGCGCGAAACGCTGTTGTAGAGTCCGCGCGTGGCCGAGGGCTTCACGATCGGGCGGTTGGGGGAGTTCGAGACGAACGGCCGCTGGCAGCTCGTCCGCCGAGGGCTCGAGGTCCAGTCGTTCGGCCTGAACGTCGTCGAGATCGAGCAGGGCTACTCGATCCCGGAGCACGACGAGACCGAGCGCGACCAGGAGGAGGTCTTCGTCGTCCTCGAGGGCGAGGCCGTAATGGTGGTCGACGGCGAGGACCACCCGGCGCCTGCGGGGACTTTCGTTCGGGTGGCACCCTCGCTGACGCGGACCGTCCGGAACGACGCGGAGATCCCGGTGACGCTCCTGATCGTCTCCGCGCCGACCACGTCGGGCTACACCGACATGGGCTGGGCTTAAGACGCTCGCTCCGCTCGCTTCACGGGGGGAACAGCCGGTTCCCCGCGTGAGCCCCCCTCCCTAACCGGTCGCACCTGAGAAGTGTCTGCGTGCCGCGCCCGCACAGGTCGGGCGCGGCGGCGAGCGTGGCGTCTACCAGGCGCCGCCTCCGCCGCCTCCCCCGCCACCGCCGCCTCCGCCGGAGAAGCCGCCGCCCGAGCCCGAGGAGGAGGGCGGGGTGAGTGCCGAGCCGAAGCCCGCGGACAGGTCGCCGATTCCGAGTGACGTCGCGCCGGAGCCGAGGTCGCCGTACGGGGTGATCCAGTAGATCGAGCTCTGGTCGTGCAGCTCCTGCGGCATGTGGAGCTGCGCGCCCTGGAGCACCCGCTCGGCGATCCCGAACGCGATCCCGTAGACCAGGAAGCGCTCCCACAGCTCGAGTGTCGCCGGGGGCGCATCCTGCAGCCGCGGGAAGTCGGTCAGGTAGCGTCGGAACGCGTCCCAGCGCTCGGCCTCGGTCTGGCCGGCCTTCGTACGTCGCCGCCAGAGCCGAGCCCGCGTGAGCGCGAGCAGGAGCACGACCGCGTTCACGATCGCGCAGCCGCCGATCGCCACCAGCACGACGTCGCTCCAGCGCGGCGTGCCGGGCCGCCAGCCGTCGATGCCGATCCAGAGCAGGATGACCGCGGCGACCACGCAGGCCGCCAGGCCCAGGCCGAGCAGGCCCGCGCCGGCGTCCGTGAACCACTTCCGCGCCTTGATCGCCCCGGAAGCTTTGGACTTGAAGCTGGTGAAGCGCGTCGCGTTCGAGGAGCGGTGCTTCTCGATCCTCTCGCGGAACTCGCTCAGCCGCTCCCCGTCGGCGTCCACCACCGAGTCGATCACTGCGGCGACCGGCTCCTCGAAGTCGGCGAGCGAGACGGACTCGTCGCCGGGGGTGACGAGCAGGTCGGAGACCGTCTCATGCCTGACCCCGCCCCAGAGCTTCTTCTCGGTGCTGGCCGGCGACGACTTGTAGCGGCCGCGCCGGATCAGGTCGAAGAGCGTGGCGGTGAACTCCTGTGAGCCCACGTCGGTCGACTGGCGCAGGAGCGGCGGGACGAGCGCCGGCTCCGTGTCCGTGGGCGGCTCCTGCTCGTACTCGCGGTCGTAGTCGGTGCCGCGCTCGCGGCCGTAGAAGAACCAGACGAGGAGTAGAACGGCGAGGGCGGGGCCGAGCGCGAAGAGTGCCAGATAGAGAAGCGTTCGCCCGGGGTGGTTCTTCGCGTCGTCGATGCGATCGCGGTCGTGCCGGTAGCTCGCCTGCGCGTCGGCCTCCTCCTTCACGATCGACGCCAGGCCGTTCCCGCGGACGACCTTTGCGCCCGCGGTCGAGGTCAGCACGCGGCGCGGGAAAACGACTCGCATCTCCACCCACTGGTGGCTGGGCACGTTGACGGCCCGTAGCGTCGCCGCCCTGGGCGTGCGCGCGACGACGCCGTTCACCCACGCCGGATGCCCGTACACGCGGTAGCTCGGCCCGAGCGCGACCGGGCGGGGCAGCTGGACGGCTGCGGTCAGGTTCGGGAGCGGCTCGGACCAGCTCGGCCCCCAGACCTTCAGATTCACGTCGGCGACATCGTCGTAGGCGACGGTCAGGCCCTCGAAGCGGTAGGAGATCGTGTACGTGCGCGGTTCGCCGGCGGCCAGGAAGTGCCAGACGATCCGCACCCGCTTTTCGTTCGTCTCGTAGTTGAAGGTGTCGGAGCGGTCGATGCTGCCGAGCTTCGTGCTGCCGCCGCGGGTGTAGCGTCGGTCCCCCTCCGCGACGGAGATCCGGTCGATCGACTCGCCCCGCCGAAGTGGGATGTCGCGGTAGGCGCCGTGGTAGGCGCCTCCGATCGTGATCTTCTCGGTGACGAGGAGCGCGCCGGTCGGCGCCACCTTGACGGCCACATCGGCGTTCTGGAGGTAGTACGCATGCGCAAGCGCCGGTATCAGCAGGGCAAGCGCGGCGAGCGCGAATGCCGCGAGCAGCGCCCGACGAAGGTTCATGCGGCTTCTAGCTCGTCTGGGCGGGCGGCGTGGGAGCCGGGGTCTCCGGCGGAGGCGGTGCCGCCGCGGGCGGCGGGGGCGCATCGGTGAAGGAGACCTGCGGTGCCGCCCGAGTCGCATCCTCGGTCTGGAAGTACTCGCGCGGGATTGAAGTGGAAGATGCCCGCGATGACGTTCGTCGGCACGGTCTCGAGCGCGTTATCGTAGCTCAGCACCGTGTCGTTGTAGACCTGGCGCGACACCGCGATGCTCTGCTCGACCTCCGAGAGCTGCGCCTGTAGCTGCTGGAAATTCTCTGTCGCGCGCAGCTGCGGGTAGGCCTCGGCGACGGCGAAGAGCCTGCCGAGCGCGGCGGTGAGCATGTTCTCGGCCTCGGCCTGCTGCGCGACCCCCTGGGCCTGCTGCGCAGCGACCCTGGCGTTGGTCACCGCCTCGAACGTCCCGCGCTCGTGGGCGGCGTAGCCCTTCACCGTCTCCACGAGGTTCGGAATCAGGTCGTAGCGCTTGCGGAGCTGCACGTCGACCTGGGCCCAGGCGTTCTCGGCGCGGTTCCGCAGCCGCACGAGCTTGTTGAACATCCCGACCAGGAAAAGGAGCAGGAGGACGACGATCGCGACGACGACGATGACGACCCAGACCACGGGATCACACTACACCGTCACGGTCGCCGCGCGAGCCAGACCGAGTCCTCGCCGCCGGTGTACGGACGGCGGTCGAACCAGCCGTAGCAGGCGTCGATTTCGAAGCCGGCCCGCTCGAGCAGGCCGGGCCACTCGGCGGTCGAGAGCCACCTCAGGCGCAGCGTCGTCTCCACTCCGTGGCCGCGCACGTCGAGCGTCAGGCGCCGCGCGCCGCCGTCCCAGGTCGCACGCTCCCAGATTCCCGGCTCCCGCTCGATCCACCGGCCGTGCGTTTCTTCGATGTCGTCCGGCGACGGTGCGAAGACGTCGAAAGCGAGCCGGCCACCCGGCACGAGCAGGTCGTGCGCGGCGCGCAGTGCGGCCACCCGCTCACCATCGTCGTCGGGCAGGTGCAGGTACGCGCGGAAGGGGCACATGACGAGCGCGACGCGCTCGGTCACGGGCGGCCGCCTGAAGTCGCCGACTCGGAGGTCGAGGCGCTCGGAGACGCCGGCCGCCTCTGCGCGCGCGCGGCAGACGTCGAGCATGCCCTCCGAACGGTCGACGCCGATCACGCCGACTCCGGCCTCGGCGACGGGGACGGCGATCCTGCCGGTCCCGACGCCGAGCTCGACGACCGGCGTGGCCGGGTCGACGCCGGCGCGGCCCGCCGCCTTCCGCGCTTCCTCGACGTAGAAGGCGACGTCCTCGACCACGCTGCGGCTCCAGGGGTCGTACAGCGCCGCGATCCGGTCGTACTCGCTCGTCGCGGCCGACTCATGCGCGTGCCCCCTGGGAGGCTCGCCCGCTTCCTCGGCCGAGTCCTCACCGGCCGGGGGCAGATCGTCACGCATCCGCCGCGATCCGGTGACACACACGTTTCATCTCGACCCCTATGCTCGCAGTGGGGAGGAGGCCGGGAGCACCTACGCGGCATGGAGGCAGGGCCGATTCGGACGGCCACGTCGGTGCGAGGACGGCGGAAAAGACCGGGCAGAACCCGGTGATACAGTCGCTCGATGGACGCGACGTCGCTCGAAACCGAGGCGCTGGCCGCGATCTCGGGCGCCTCGAGCGCCGTCGAGTTGGAGAAGGCCCGCGTTCACTACCTCGGCCGGAAGAGCGAGCTGGCACAGGCGCTCCGAGCGGTCCGCGACCGCGAGACGGGCATCACCTTGAACGGTGTCCGCGACGCGCTGGAAGCCGCCGTCACAGAGCGGCGTGACGCGCTCGAGCGCGCCGAACTCGAGCGGGCGCTGACCGAGGACGCCGTCGACGTCACACTCCCGGGCGACGAGCTCCCCCTCGGCCACCTGCACCCGATCACCCAGACCCGCCGCCAGATCGAGGACGCGTTCGTCGGCCTGGGCTACGAGGTGCGCGACGACCGCGAGATCGAGACGGTCGAGTACAACTTCGACAAGCTCGCGTTCGACCAGTGGCACCCCGCCCGGTCGCCGAGGGCAACCTTCTTCTTCGACGCCGAGCGGCTGCTGCGCACGGAGACCTCGCCGTCCCAGATCCACGCGCTGGAGGAGCGGGAGCCTCCGATCTACATGGTCTCGATCGGCCGCTGCTACCGGCGCGACGCCATCGACGCGACGCACTACCCGATCTTCCACCAGTTCGAGGGCCTCGCCGTCGACCGGGGACTGACGCTCGCCGACCTGAAGGGCACGCTCCTGCACGTGATGCGGGCGATCTTCGGCCCGGACCGGCGGGTTCGGTTCCGCACGCACTACTTCCCCTTCACGGAGCCGTCGATGGAGCCCGACGTCTCGTGCGGGATCTGCGACGGCGCCGGCTGTCGCACCTGCAGGTACTCCGGCTGGATCGAGATGGGCGGCTCCGGGATGGTCGACCCGCGCGTCTTCGCGAACGTCGGGGTCGACCCGGACGCCTGGTCCGGATTCGCCTTCGGATGCGGCATCGAGCGAGTCGCCCAGCTCGAGTACGACATCCCGGACATCAGGCCGCTCTGGGACGGCGACCTGCGCGTGCTGACGCAGTTCTGATGCGCGTTCCGGTCTCCTGGCTCGCCGACTATGTCGCGCTCGACATGCCGCTCGACGAGCTCGTCTCTCGGCTTTCGATCTCGGCCGCGGAGGTCGAGGGGATCGAGCGTCGCGGCGTGCCCGACACCGACGGCAACCTGGGCCGCTTCCTCGTCGGGAGGGTGGTGGAGGCGGCCAAGCACCCGAACGCCGACCGGCTCCAGCTCTGCCGCGTCGACATCGGCGAGCCGGAGCCGCGGCAGATCGTCTGCGGGGCCTGGAACTTCGGCGCCGGCGCGACGGTCGGTGTGGCTCTTCCAGGTGCCGTGCTTCCGAACGGGCTGGAGCTCGAGCGCCGCAAGGTACGCGGCGAGCTCTCCGACGGCATGATCCTCGCCGAGGACGAGGTCGAGCTCGGCCCCGACCACTCCGGGATCATGCTCCTCCCGGAGAGCGAGCCGGGGACGCCGCTCGGCGACGTCCTCCCGCTGCGCGACGACGTGCTCCTGGTGGAGCCGACCGGGAACCGCCCCGATCTGCTCGCCGTGTACGGGCTCGCCCGGGAGGTCGCAGCGCTCTACGACCTCGCGCTGGCGCCGTTCCCCGGCCGCGAGCCTGCTCGCGAAGGAGACGAGCCGGTCGACATCGAGATCGCCGACCTCGAAGGGTGCCCGCGCTACATCGGCCGGCTCTTCCGCGAGGTGAAGATCGGCCCCTCGCCGCTCTGGCTGAAGGCGCGGCTGGCGGCGGCCGGGATGCGGCCGATTTCGAACGTCGTCGACGTGACCAACTACGTGATGGCCGCGCTCGGGAACCCCTTGCATGCCTTCGACTTCGACCGGCTGCACGGCGGCAAGGTCATCGTGCGGCGGGCGCCGGCCGGGGAGCGGCTGCGGACGCTGGACGGCGTCGACCGCACGCTCGAGACCGGCGATCTCGTGATCGCCGACGCCGGCCGGGCGGTGGCGCTCGCCGGGATCATGGGCGGCGAAGAGACGGAGATCGGCGAGGGGACCACCACCGTCCTGCTGGAGGCCGCGAATTTCGAGCCGACAGGGATCTTCCGGAGCTCCGAGCGGCTGCGACTCCGCACGGAGGGCTCGAACCGGTGGGAGAAGGGTGTCGATCCCCACCTTGCGGAGCCGGCCGCCGTGCTCGCCACACAGCTGATGGTCGAGACCGCCGGAGCCCGCTGGGTGGGGCACAGCGACGTGCAGGGCGACCTGCCCGACCGGCCGGTGGTTTCCTTCCGGCCGCCCCGTGCCGACGAGGTCACCGGACTCGAGACGCCGCCTGACGACCAGCTCGCGCTCCTCGGTCGGCTCGGCTTCGAATCGCGCGGCGGGGACGTGGTGTCGCCGACCTGGCGCGCCCGCGACGTCGTTCGCGAGATCGACGTGGTCGAGGAGATCGCACGATTCCGGATGGACGACGTCCCGTTCACGCTTCCCGCCCGGCGTGCGATGTTCGGGGCGCTCACCCCGCTCCAGCGCCTCTCGCGCAGGGTCGCGGACGTGCTCGCAGGGCTCGGGCTCGCCGAGACGTACACGCCCTCGCTGAGGCCGGACGACCCCGACCCGAACGCCTGGCGCCTGCCCGAGCCGATCTCGGTGGAGCTCGCCGTCCTGCGCACGCGCCTGCTCCCGAGCCTCGTCGACGCCGTCCGCCGCAACGTCGAGCACGGCGTTCACTCGTTCGGGCTGTTCGAGCTCGCGCACGTATACCTGCCGGGTGAGCCGTTGCCCGACGAGCGGCGGCACGTCGCCGCGATCGTCGAGGGCGGGTGGAGCCGGGCCAGAGGCGTGGTCGAGGCGCTCGATTCGGCATTGCGCGTGGAGGCGGCGTTCGAGCCGGCCTCGGATGGTCTGCTGCACCCCGGGAAAGCGGCCTCGACCGTCGCCGGCATCGTGGGCGAACTGCATCCGGCGCTGCTCGCCGGGGCGTGGGGCGTGTTCGAGCTCGACCTGGACGTATTGCTCGAAGCGGCGCGCGAGCCGGTCTACGAGGACGTGATCAGCTACCCGCCGGCTCGGGAGGATCTCGCGTTCGCCGTGCCCGAGGCGGTGAGCGCCGGCGAGCTCGTCGAGGCAGCGCGCGCAGCCGTCGGCCCCGAGCTGCGTGAGATGCGTCCGTTCGACGTCTACCGAGGCGAGCAGGTGGGCGCCGGCCGCAAGTCGATCGCCTTCGGCGTCACGTTCCAGTCGGCCGAGCGGACGCTCTCCGACGAGGACGCGGCCCGGCTGCGCGCCCTGATCGTGCGGGCGCTCGCGGAGCGATTCGGCGCGGAGCTGCGCGGAGGATGAATCCGGTCCGGCGGGAGCCGCGTATCGATCGGACAATGGGGATGAGAGCCGCACTCGCCGCTGCCGCCGTTGTTGCCATGCTCGGCCTGGCGGGCGGTGCAGGCGCGCAGAGCCAGACGCTCACGGGCATCGTCGGCCCCGGGTTCTCGATCAGGCTGACCGACTCGACGGGTGCCGCAGTCAAGCATCTCGACCCCGGCACCTACACGATCCAGGTCCAAGACCTGTCCGACCAGCACAACTTCCACCTGACCGGGCCCGGCGTCGACCAGGCCACCGACGTCGAGACGACCGGCACGGTCACCTGGACGGTGACCTTCACCAACGGCTCCTACCACTTCCAGTGCGACCCGCACCAGACGACGATGTTCGGGAACTTCACCGTCGGCAACGCACCGCCGCCGCCGGCGCCCAAGCCGCCGGCGGCCAAACCGGTGCAGCTCGCGGCTTCGGTCGGGCCGGGCAAGCGCATCGCGCTCACCCGCCCCGGGGCCAAGCTGCGGGTCGCCTCCCTCTCCGCGGGTGCCGTCGTCATCCGCGTCAGCGACCGCTCGGCGACCGACAACTTCCACCTGATCGGGCCGGGGGTCAACCGCGCCACGACCCGGCTGGGCAAGACGACCCCGACATGGCGGCTGACGCTCAAGCGCGGGCTCTACGCCTATCGCTCGGACACGACCCCGAGCCTCAAGGGCTCGGTCCGCGTGCGGTAGGACCTTTCTAGCGCGAGAAGCGCCTGCGGGCGATCACGACCAGCGCGCCGGCCGCAAGCACGGCGGCAGCCACGTAGGGCAGCTTCCGCTTCAGGTCGTCGAGCCCGGAGCGCACGTCCGCGCACGGCCTCGCCCAACTGCTCGCGCTCGGCGGCGAGCTCCTTCTGTACGTCCTCCGGGGTGCTACTCGGCAACACTCGCCCTCACGGTCTCGCTGGTCAGCCGCGCCTCCTCGATTGCGGCCTCCGGCAGCGGCGGTGTGCCGGCATTGATCGAGCGCTTTGCGAGCAGGAGCAAAACGGCGATCACCAGGAGCAGGACGCCGCCGACGATCAGCAGCGATGCCCACCACGGCACCACGAGCGCGAGAGCTGCAGCGCCACCCGCAAGCAGGAAGCCGACCGCGTAGAGCGCGAGGAGAAGCGCGCCGGCTGCGAGACCGACGCCGACGCCGATCTTGACCAGCTTGCGCTTGATCTCGAGCTGGGCCAGCTGCGCCTGGAGGCGCGCCACCGACTTCGTCCGCCTGACGACCTCCTTGGCACTCCCGAACGAGGCCGCGCTTTGCCTGTGTAGCAGACACGCTCGGGACCTTACCGTAGGTCTGGTTCCCCAAACCTCCACGATCTGGCGCCGCGCTCAGACGGCTTTGCCGCCGACGTACCAGACCGGGCCCTGGGTGCCGACCGGCTTGCTGTCGGACAGCACGCGCAGGATGCTCAGGGTCCCACCGATGCCGCGCTCGTCGAGGCGCGCCAGGCTTCTCCGGGTCATCCCCGGCGACGCCCCGTAGCCGAACGTCCGGGCGCAGCGGAACCGGAACCCGTTCGCGGGGCCGTAGCGGAGGGGATTGATCGGCGCGAGGGCCAGTGCCGCGGGATCCAGGTGGTCGCTCGAGGTCAGGTCGAGCTGCGCGTACAGGTCGCTCCAGTCCTCAGGCAGGCTCGCGGTCAGGGCGTCCCAGGACTCCGCGAGCGGCACCTCCTCCGCCGGCAGGGCGGCGCGCAGGTGGGCGGCGGGAGCGACTTCGTCGGCCCCGACCAGCTCGAGCGTGCCGCGGATCCGCTCGAGGTCGAGACGGCGGAGGGCACGTGTGACCGCCGCAGGCGAGCTCCCGTCGCCCCCGCGCCCAGCCTCGAGCCTGAGCGTCTCGCCGGCGCGTCCAGGAGCAAGTGGACCGAGCAGTGCCGCGGCCCTGTCGAGCCGCTGCGGGTTCGTCGGCGTCAGTCCCAAGCGGACGTGCGCCCAGTCGCTCGGCAGCTTCGCCTGGATGATCCGCCACTGGCGGCCGAGGGAGACGACGGGCACGCCGCGCAGCATAGACTCAGGTCACAGTGGCCAAGGTCGAGAGCAAGCGGGGAACGCTCTCCGAGGAACGCCTGCGCGACTTCCTCCGGGAGATGCTCCTCATCAGGCACGTCGAGGAGAAAGTCGAGGAGCGGTTTCGCGCCGGCGAGCTGCCGGGCTTCCTCCACGTCGCGATCGGCCAGGAGGCGGTCGCGGTCGGCGTCTGCCAGGCGATGGAGGACGGCGACGTCTTCGCTTCGACGCACCGCGCCCATGCGCACACGCTCGCGCGCGGAACTCATCCGAACGAGCTGATGGCGGAGCTCTACGGGAAGATCGAGGGCTGCTCGCACGGCTACGGCGGCTCGATGCACCTCTACGACGTGGAGCGCGGCAACCTCGGCGCGAACGCGGTCGTCGGCGGCGGCCTCCCGGCGATCACCGGGGCCGCGCTGGCGTTCAAGCTGCGCGGCGAGCCCCGCGTCTCCGTCGCCTTCTTCGGCGACGGCGCCACCAACATCGGCACGTTCCACGAGTCGCTCAACCTCGCGTCGCTGTGGAAGGTGCCCGCCGTCTTCGTCCTCGAGAACAACCACTGGGCAGAGTCGACGCCTGCCAAGCAGCAGCTGCCGATCTCCGACCTGGAGAAGCGCGCGGTCGCCTACGGAATGCACTCGGCCAAGGTCGACGGCCAGGACGTCGAGGCCGTGTTCAAGGCAGCCCGGCGCGCTCTCGACTACGCCCGCAGCGGGAAGGGCCCGGTCTTCCTCGTCTGCGAGACGTACCGCCTCGTCGGACACTTCGTCGGCGACGCGCAGGTGTACCGGCCGAAGGGCGAGCAAGCCGAGCTCCGGGAGACGCAGGACCCGATCACGAAGCTGCGCGAGAAGCTGGGTCTCGTCGGACGACGAGTTCGAGGGGATGGACGCCGAGGCGCTCGGGATCGCGGAGGCGGCGGTCGAGTTCGCGAAAGCGGGCACCGACCCCAAGCCCGAGGACGCATTGAAGAACGTGTACGCCTGATGCTCAACTGCGAAAAATGCTGCGCATTTTCCGCGGGGAACGTCTCTCCCATCGCTTCGCTCGGGAGTGTGGAAGATGCCTGAGCTCACCTACCGGGAAGCCGTCAGGGACGCGTTGAGTCGGGCGATGCGCGACGACGACGACGTCTTCATCATGGGCGAGGACATCGCCGAGATGGGCGGCTCGATGGGCGTCACCCAGGGAATGCTCGCCGAGTTCGGGCCCGACCGCGTGCGCAACACACCGATCTCCGAGATGGCGCTCGTCGGCGCCGGGATCGGCGCCGCGATGCAGGGGATGAGGCCGGTGGTCGAGATCATGTACGAGGACTTCACCACCCTCGCGATGGAGCAGATCGTCAACCAGGCGGCCAAGCACCGATACATGTCGGGCGGGCAGGTGAAGGTGCCGCTGACGGTCCGGACGCAGGGAGGCGCCGGGTGGTCGCCCGGCGCGCAGCACGCGCAGCAGGTCGAGGCTTGGTTCGTCCACGTCCCGGGGCTGAAGGTCGTCTTCCCCTCGACGCCGTCCGACGTCCGCGGCCTGCTCTGGTCGTCGATCTACGACGACAACACCGTCCTCTTCTTCGAGCACCGGACGCTGTACCCGATCAAGGAGGAGGTGTCCGAGGAGCTCGAGCCGATCCCGCTCGGCCGCGCCCGCGTGCACCGCGAGGGCGAGGACGTGACCGTCATCGCCACCGGCAGGCTGGTGCACGAGGCGCTCACCGCCGCGACGGAGGCCGAGAAGGAGGGCGTCTCGGTCGAGGTCGTCGACCCGCGCACGCTCCAGCCCCTGGACGAGGACACGCTCGTCGCCTCCGTGAAGAAGACGAACCGTTGCGTGGTCGCGCACGAGGCCGTCGTCCGCGGCGGGTTCGGCGCAGAGGTGGCGGCGGTGGTCCAGTACCAGGCGTTCGACTGGCTGGACGCGCCGATCGAGCGCGTCGGCGCCAAGTTCACGCCGATCCCGTTCGCGCCGGTCATGGAGAACTTCGTCGTCCCGGACGCCGCCGACGTGCTGGAGGCGATCCAGAGGACGGTGCAGCGCGGTGGCTGAGCAGGTCACGCTGCCCCGGCTCGGCCAGGGCATGGAGTCGGGGACGATCGTCCGCTGGCTGAAGTCGGAGGGCGACCAGGTGAAAAAGGGCGAGCCGCTCTACGAGCTCGACACCGACAAGGTCACGCAGGAAGTCGAGGCGGACGTCGGCGGCGTCCTCCTGAAGATCCTCGTCAACGACGGCGAGGTGCCGGTCGGGACGCCCGTCGCTTTCCTGGGGGAGGCCGGGGAGAACCTGCCGGAGGTCGAGGCGCCTGCAGAGCCGGAGGCAGTGTCTGCGGGGACAGGCGCCGAGCAGGCGCAGCGCGCTCCGGAGCGGCCCGACGAGTCTGCCCCTGCGGAGGTCGAGGCTGCGGCGCCCGAAGCGGTTCCTTCCGACAGCGGCCGCATCAAGGCCTCGCCCTTGGCTCGCCGGATCGCCCGCGAGCGAGGGATCGACCTGGCCTCCGTGAGCGGCACCGGGCCCGAGGGCCGCATCGTCGCCGAGGACGTCGAGCGGGCGGACGTCGCCGGCACGGGGCGGGCGCCGGCGCGGGCAGCCGCGGCGGGCGAGGTCGAGCGCGTCGAGCTGACCTCGCTGCGCAGGACGGTCGGGCGGCGGATGACCGAGGCGTGGGCAGCGCCCGCCTTCCAGATCGTCATGTCCGCGGACATGACCCGTGCCCAGCAGCTGCGGGCGCGGCTGGTCGAGCGGCACCCGGACGAGCGCCCGACGGTGACGGATGTGCTCACCAAGATCTGCGCCGCGGCGCTGATGCGCCACCGGGCCGTCAACGCGCTCTACGCGGGCGACGCCGTCGAGCTGTATCCCTCCGCGAACGTCGGCATCGCCGTCGCCACCGACCGCGGCCTGCTCGTGCCGGTCATCCCCCGCTGCGAGGCCCTGACGGTCGCGGAGATCGCCGCCGCCCGCGCCGACCTCGTCGCCCGGGCGCGCGACGGCAAGCTGCAGGCCGCCGATCTCGAGGGCGGCACGTTCACCATCTCCAACCTCGGCATGTACGGCGTGGAGCAGTTCGTCGCCGTGCTCAACCCGCCTCAGGCCGCGATCCTCGCCGTCGGGGCGATCGAGGACCGACCGGTCGCGCGAGACGGGGCGCTCGTCGCCCGGCCGATGTTGACGCTGACCCTCACCTGCGACCACCGCACGATCGACGGCGCGACCGCGGCCGACTTCCTCCGGACGGTCAAGGAGTTCCTGGAGGAGCCGGGCCTGGCGCTCTAGAAAGGTGACCGTATGAGCGTCTGGTACCGCGTGCGGGACATGGCCGCAGCGCGGGCGTTCTACCAGGACGTGCTCGGGTTCGAGGAGCGCTACTCGGACGAGGACGGCCGCTGGGCGCGGCTGCGGCGCGAGGACATGGAGATCGCGCTCTGGGAGGCACAGGGCGACGAGGGCGGAGTTGCCTCCGTCACCGTTCC
Organism: uncultured Actinomycetes bacterium; assembly: GCA_963808815.1. Lineage (GTDB taxonomy): Bacteria > Actinomycetota > Thermoleophilia > Gaiellales > Gaiellaceae > DATBLE01. The sequence goes on from CAWEGI010000016.1 coordinate 53,218, forward strand.
CGACCTGCGCGCGGAGGTCGACCGGCTGCGTGCTCGGGGGGTGGAGGTCGGCGTGATCCTCGAGCTGCACGGCCAGGTGCGGATCGTCGACGTCTTCGACCCGGACGGCAACCGAATCCAACTCACGGAGGAAGTCGAACAACAGACATGATCAGGCCGGCCGGGGCGCAGGACCTGCCGTTCCTCAGGGACATGCTCCGCCACGCCTACTACGCCCGCTGGGGGTCGGAAGCCGACGTCCCGCTCGAGCGCTACGTGGCCGGCTGGGGACGGCCGGGCGACAACGCGCTGGTCGCGATCGACGAGTTCCAGCCGGTCGGCGCGGCGTGGTACCGGCTGTTCGAGGCGGACGAACCAGGGTACGGATTCGTCGACGAGCAGACGCCGGAACTGACGATCGCGATCGTCCCGAGCATGCGCGGGCGGGGCCTGGGCGAGGAGCTCCTCTCCGTCCTGCTCGACCGGGCGCGGGAAGAGGGGCGCCCGCGGATCAGCCTCAGCGTGGAGCCGGACAACCCCGCGATCCGACTGTACGAGCAGCACGGCTTCGCGAGGGTCGGCGAGCGCGCGGGCGCACTGGTGATGAGCGCGGCGCTGTAACCAAGCCCTCACTGTTCTTCCTGCTCAGGAGTACTCTGTAGCCCCCCGAGGAAGGGTCGTGATGTACTGCTCCGCATGCGAAACCGACAACGAGGCGGGTCGGAAGTTCTGTGGCGAGTGCGGCAACGCGCTCGCCGCCGTCTGCCCAGCGTGCGGTAGCGCGAACACGCCGGGGGTCAAGTTCTGCGGCGAGTGCGGGGCGCAGCTCGGAGTCGAGGCCGCAGCCCCGTCGCTCCCGTCGCCGGCCGAGCCCGTCGCCGAGCGCAAGCTCGTCTCGGTGCTGTTCGCCGACCTGGTCGGCTTCACGTCGGCCTCCGAGGCGCGCGACGCCGAGGACACGCGTGAGCTGCTCTCCCGGTACTTCGACACGTGCCGGCGGCTGATCGAGCTCTACGGCGGTACGGTCGAGAAGTTCATCGGCGACGCCGTGATGGCCGTCTGGGGGACGCCGACGGCGACCGAGGACGACGCCGAACGGGCGGTCCGCGCCGCGCTCGACCTCGTCGCTGCGGTGACAGCGCTCGGCGACGAGGGGGGCGTCTCGGAGCTCCGTGCCCGGGCGGCCGTGATGACCGGCGAGGCGGCAGTGACGATCGGCGCGGAGGGGCAGGGCATGGTCGCGGGCGACCTCGTCAACACCGCTTCCCGCGTGCAGTCCCTCGCCGACCCGGGCTCCGTTCTCGTCGGGGAGGCGACGCGCCGCGCAACCGACCAGACGGTCGTCTACGAGGAGGCGGGCTCACACGAGCTGAAGGGGAAGGTCGGGCTCACGCCGCTCTGGCGAGCGCTGCGGATCGTGTCCGGTGCGCGCGGCTCGCTGAAGTCGGCCGGGCTCGAGGCGCCGTTCGTCGGGCGCGACCGCGAGCTCCGCCAGATCAAGGAGCTCTTCCACGCCTGCGCGGACGAGGGCAGGGCGCACCTCGTCTCGGTCACCGGCATCGCCGGGATCGGCAAGTCGCGGCTGGGCTGGGAGTTCTACAAGTACTTCGACGGGATCGCCCAGATCACGTACTGGCACCGCGGACGCTGCCTCTCCTACGGCGAGGGTGTGACGTACTGGGCTCTCGCCGACATGGTCCGCATGCGCGCGCGGATCGCGGAGGACGAGGACGAGGCTTCGGCCCTGGCCAAGCTGGCGGCGGTCGTCGAGGAGCACCTCGCCGACCCGGCAGAGCGCCGCTTCGTCGAGCCCAGGCTCGCGCATCTCCTCGGACTCGAGGACGAGAGCGGGCGGTACGAGCGCGAAGACCTGTTCGCGGCGTGGCGGCTGTTCTTCGAGCGGCTCGCCGCCGTCTACCCCGTAGTCATGCTCTTCGAGGACATGCAGTGGGCGGATGCTTCGCTCCTCGACTTCATCGAGCACCTGCTCGAGTGGGGACGCAACTCGCCGATCCTCGTCGTCACGCAGGCGCGGCCCGAGCTGCTCGAACAGCGGCCAACCTGGGGAGCCGGCCACCGAAACTTCAGTTCGATCTACCTGGAGCCGCTTCCCGAGCACGCGATGGAGCAGTTGCTCACCGGCCTCGTCCCCGGCCTCCCGGAGGAGCTGCGCGCGCAGATCCTCGCCAGGGCGGAGGGCATCCCGCTGTACGCGGTCGAAACCGTGCGCATGCTGCTCGACCGGGGCGCGCTCGTGCAGGAGGGCGCCGTCTATCGGCCGGCGGGAACGATCGAGTCGCTCGAGGTCCCGGAGACGCTCCACGCATTGATCGCCGCCCGGCTGGACGGACTGCCGCAGGCCGAGCGCCGCGTCGTCCAGGACGCCTCCGTCCTCGGCAAGACGTTCACGAAGCAGTCGGTCGCTGCGCTGACAGAGCTTCCCGAGGCGGATCTCGAACCGCTGCTGTCCTCACTCACACGCAAGGAGATCTTCGGTGTCCAGGTCGACCCGCGCTCGCCCGAGCACGGCCAGTACGGCTTTCTGCAGGACCTGCTCCGCAAGGTGGCCTATGAGACGTTGGCCAAGGCCGACCGGAAGGCGCGACACCTGGCCGCCGCGGCGTATCTCGAGCGGACACTCGGAGAGCAGGAGGTCGTCGAGGTCGTTGCCTCGCACTACCTCGATGCCTACAGGGTGGCCCCCGACGCCGCGGACGCCGGGGAGATTCGTGCAACGGCCGGCGAGCGGCTTGCCGGTGCCGGAGTGCGTGCGGCCTCCCTCGGAGCGAACGAGGAGGCCGAACGGTACTTCGCCCAGGCAGCCGAGCTCGCCGACGACCCACTTGCCAAGGCGACGCTGGAAGAGCAGGCGGGTCGGATCGCGTGGCGCGGGCTTCGGCCGGTCGAGGCCCGGGTGTACCTCGGCCGGGCGTTGGCCGCCTTCGAGGCGGCTGGTTTGGGGCGACGGTCGGCGCGGGTCTCGGCCACCGTGGCCGAGATCGACTACCGCGAAGGACACCTCTCCGAGGCGGTTGCCCGACTCGAGACGGCGCTCGCCACGCTCGCGGACGAAGAGCCGGACGAGGACCTCGCGTACGCCGCCGCGCAGCTCGGACGGTTCCTCGTGCTCAACAACCAGTCCGAGGAGGGAGCCCCGCGGCTCGAGCTGGCGCTGGAGCTGGCCGAGGCGCTGCGTCTGCCCGAGGTCTTCTGCCAGGCCCTGACGAGCAAGGCAATCTCATACGTGAATCAGAACCGGCTCGAGGAGGGCCGCATCCTCCTCGAGGGGGCGCTCGAACGCGCCCTGGCCAACGATCTGCACACAGCTGCGACTCGCACCATCAACAACCTGGCGGTCGACCACGAGTCCGCCGACCGTTACCGAGAGGCTGTCAAGGTCACCGCCCAGGGGCTCGAGCTCGCCCGGCGGGTCGGCGACCGTCTTTCCGAGGAGGACTTCGTGTACGGCCCCCTCAGTAGCCTCGTCCTGCTGGGGGAGTGGGACGAGGTGCTCGTTTGTGCCGCGGGTGCGGACGAGACAGGGTTGTCCTTTCGCGGGCTCCTCCTTCCCGTCGTCCTCGTCGAGTGCGCGCGCGGCGACCTGCACATGGCTCGAGACCGACTGGACACCGACGTGGCCTTGCGGGAATCGGAGGACCTGCAGGAGCAGCTCGGCTATGGCTTTGCCGAGGCCCACGTTCTTCGGCTGGAGGGGCGGCCCCGCGAGGCGCTCGCCGCAGCCGACTCTGCGCTCGCGCTCGGTCTGGAGCTGGGGACCACCTTCATCAACGTGAAGCTCTGTCTCGTGGAGGTGCTCGAGGCCGCCTTCGCGGTCGGAGACCAGGCGGAGGTCGAGCGCCGGCTCGAGATGATCGAAGGGCTACGACCGGGTGAGCGCCCGCTGCTGCTCGAGGCCCAAGCTCATCGGTTCCGGTCGAAGCTGAACGGCGACGAAGCGGGCTTCCGCGCCGCCGCCGCGCTCTTCCGCGAGCTGGAGACGCCGTTCTGGCTCGCGGTCACGCTGCTGGAGCACGGCGAGGCGGCCGGATCAGCGCCGCTCGTCGACGAAGCGCGCGAGATCTTCGCTCGGCTCGAAGCCACACCGTGGCTCGCGCGCTGCGACGCGCTGGCACCCGCTCGTGCCGAGACCGCCAGCGTCTAGGATCGAGCCATGGAATGCGACGTCGCCGTCCTGGGAGGCGGCCCGGGCGGCTACACCGCCGCGATTCGCGCCGCGCAGCTCGGAGCGAAGACGGTCTGCATCGAGCAGGAGCCCGAGTTGGGCGGCACGTGTCTGCGCATCGGCTGCATCCCGACCAAGGCGTGGGTGCAGACCGCGTTCGCGCTGAGAGAGGCGGAGGAGAGCTTCGCCAAGTTCGGTGTCCAGGTCGGCGAAGCCAGGCTCGACCTGGCGAAGGCGAACGAGTGGAAGGCCGCGGTCGTCAAGCAGATGACGAGCGGCGTGGCTTCCCTGTTCAAGGCGAACGGGGTCGAGTGGGTGAAGGGCCGAGGGCGCTTCGCCGACGCGAACACGATCGCGGTCGAGGGCGGCGAGGACGTCACCTTCAAGAGCGGGATCGTCGCCACCGGCTCGTACCCGATCAGGCCTCCGATCGAGGGGCTCGACTCGCCGCTCTGCGTCGACTCGACGGGGCTGCTCGCCCAGGAGAAGGTGCCGAAGCGCCTGGTGGTGCTCGGCGGCGGGATCATCGGCTGCGAGTTCGCCTCGATCTTCCAGCGCTTCGGCTCCGAGGTGACGATCGTCGAGATGCTCCCGAGCCTGATCCCGATGGAGGATGCCGATGCCGCGAAGGAGCTGGCGAAGCAGTTCGGCAAGCGCGGGATCGTGCTCGAGCTCGAGCAGCAGTGCACGAAGGTCAAGGACAAGGACGGCGCTGCTGAACGTCCACTACGGCGACGGCAAGAAGGTCGAGGCCGACCTGATGCTCGTCGCGGTCGGGCGCGCACCGCTGGTCGAGGGGCTCGGCCTCGAGGAGCTGGGCGTGCAGGTCGACCGCAGAGCGGGGATCGGCACCGACGAGCACCGCCGGACCGCGGTCCCGCACATCTACGCGGTCGGCGACTGCGCCGGCTACTGGCAGCTCGCCCACACCGCCTTCCGCGAGGGCGAGGTGGCGGCAGAGAACGCGCTCGGTCACGACGCGGTTGTCGACCCGCGCGGCGTGCCGCGCCCGATCTACACCGACCCGGAAGTGGCCGCCGTCGGTCTGACCGAGGCGCAGGCGCGCGAGCAGTACGGCGACGAGGTCGCCGTCGGGACGTTCCCGTGGGTGGCGAACGCCCGCGCGGTCATGCAGGACGCCACCGTCGGCTGGGTGAAGTCGATCCACGAGACCCGCTACGGCGAGCTGCTCGGCCTGGTCATGGTCGGCCCGCACGTCACCGACCTGATCGAGGCCGGCGTCGTCGCCCTCGATGCCGAGGCGACCGTCGAGACCGTCGCCGACGGGATCGCGGCGCACCCGACCCTGTCCGAGGCGATCAAGGAAGCCGGGCTGGTCGCGCTCGGCCGCCCGATCCACATGCCGCCGAAGCGCAAGGTTCCGGCGAACGCCTGAGCGGGAAAGGGAGGTGCGATGACCATCTTCAATCGGCGCAACGCCATGATCGGCTGGGCGGCCTGGTCGGTCGGCAAGCAGGCGATGAGGCTGAAGGCGAAAGGCGTCGTCCCCTCGAAGGGCGGCGGCTCCGGTTCCGGGAAGCGGGCCGTGAAGGTAGGAGTCGCTCTCGCCGCCGCCGCCGGCGCGGTCGCGTTCTGGCGCGCGCAGCACCGCGACAGCACCGACCACGACAGCCTCGCCGGCGAGGAGCTCGACGCTCCCCTCGACTAGGGCCTGACCTCGGCGGAGGCTCCCCGGGGACTGCCTCGGCCGGTGGGACGCGGCTCCGGGCGACATCTTGGACGGGTTGTACGATGGCCCTCCGGTGTCCGAGGCGCCCTTCGTCCATCTGCACGTCCACTCCGAGTACTCGATCCTGGACGGGGCCTGCCGGATCCCGGCACTGGCCGCGCGGGCGGCCGAGCTGGAGATGCCGGCGGTCACGCTCACCGACCACGGCTCCCTCGCCGGCGCGGTCGAGCTGCATCGCGAGGCGAAGAATCAGGGGATCAAGCCGGTCGTCGGCTGCGAGCTGTACGTCACCGACGACCGCACGCGGCAGGAGAAGGGCTACGCCCACCTGACCGTCCTGGCCGAGTCGAACGAGGGCTATGCGAACCTGATCAAGCTCTCGTCGCTCGGCTACCTGGAGGGCTACTACTACAAGCCGCGCGTCGACTGGGAGCTGCTCGAGCGCCACGCGCGCGGCCTGGTCGTGCTCTCGGGCTGCCTGTCCGGCCGCGTCTCGAAGGCGCTGGAGGAGGCGAGGCCGCAGGACGCCGCAGCCGATCTCGACCGGCTCGTCCAGATCTTCGGAAGGGACTCGACGTACGTCGAGATCCAGAACGCCGGCCTCGAGCCGCAGCAGCGGATCAACCCGCAGCTGGCCAGGCTCGCCGAGACCACCGGCCTGCCGCTCGTGGCCACCGGCGACGTCCACTACCTGCTGCACGACGACGCGCGCGCCCACGAGGCCCTGCTCTGCATCCAGTCCGGCGACTCGCTGAAGAATCCGAATCACTGGCGCTTCGACACCGACCAGTTCTACTTCAAGACGCCGGCCGAGATGGCGGAGGACTTCGCCGCGTACCCGGACGCGCTACGCCGGACGCTCGAGGTGGCCGAGCGCTGCAACGTCGAGATCGAGCTCGGACGGATCCTGCTGCCGCGCTACCCGGTGCCGGACGGTCGCGATGCGTTCGACTACCTCGCCGGGCTGTGCGAGGCCGGCCTCGCCGAGCGCTACGAGCAGGTCACGGCCGAGCTGCGCGAGCGCCTCCAGTTCGAGCTGAAGACGGTCCGCGAGATGGGCTTCGCCGACTACTTCCTCATCGTCTGGGACTTCATCCGCTTCGCCCGCGAGAACGGCGTCAGCGTCGGGCCGGGCCGAGGCTCCGCGGCCGGCTCCCTCGCCGCCTACTGCCTGCGCATCACCGACGTCGACCCGATGCGGTACGGGCTGCTGTTCGAACGTTTCCTCAACCCGGCCCGAAAAGACCTGCCGGACATGGACATCGACTTCTCGGTCGCGGGCCGGGACCGAGTGATCAACTACGTCACCGAGAAATACGGCCGCGACCGGGTGGCGCAGATCATCACGTTCTCGACGATGATGGCGCGCGCGGCCGTGCGCGACGCCGGGCGCGTGCTCGAGGTGCCCTACGGCGCGGTCGACAAGGTCGCGAAGATGATTCCCGAGGGGCCGAAGGTCTACCTCGAGGACAACCTCAAGCCGGGCCAGGAGCTTCGCTCGGCGTACGACGCCGATCCGGTCGTCAAGGAGATCGTCGACCTGGCCAGGCCGCTCGAGGGGCTCGTCCGGGCCGACTCGATCCACGCGGCCGGCGTCGTCATCGCCGACCGGCCGCTCACCGACATCGTCCCCGTCCAGCAGAAGGGGCCCGACCAGGAGGTCGTCACCCAGCTCGGCATGTGGGACGTCGTCGATCTCGGCCTGCTGAAGATCGACTTCCTCGGCCTCCGCAACCTCGACGTGATCGACGAGGCGATCCGCCTGGTCGGCGGCATCGACCTCGAGGAGCTCCCGCTCGACGACCCCAGGACCTACGCGATGCTGGCGAAGGGCGACGCCGTCGGCGTCTTCCAGTTCGAGTCGTCGGGCATGCGCGAGGCGCTCAGGCAGGTGAAGCCGACGGAGTTCGAGGACCTGATCGCGCTCGTCGCGCTCTACCGACCCGGGCCGATGGGCTACATCCCGGTCTACGCGCGCCGCAAGAACGGCCAGGAGACGGTCAGCTTCATCGACCCGCGCCTCGAGGAGATCACCGGGGGGACCTACGGCATCTGCATCTACCAGGAGCAGTACATGCAGATCGCGAAGCAGCTCGCCGGCTTCACACCCGCCGAGGCGGAGACGCTCCGCAAGGCGATCGGCAAGAAGATCCACGAGCTGATGGCGTCCCTCAAGGGCAAGTTCCTCGAGGGCTGCGTGGCCACCGGCACCGAGCCGGAAGTCGCCCAGCAGCTGTGGAAGGACATGGAGCAGTCGCAGGACTACTCCTTCAACAAGGCTCATGCGGCCTGCTACGCGCTGATCGCCTACCGAACGGCGTGGCTGCGCGCGAACCACCCGCACGAGTACATGGCGGCACTGATCTCCTCGGTGATGAGCACGAAGGACCGCGTGCCGTTCTACGTCAACGCCTGCCAGGAGCTCGGGATCGAGGTGCTGCCGCCGGACGTGAACACGTCCCAGGTCGACTTCGCCGTCGTCGAGGGCAAGATCCGCTTCGGACTGAACGCGGTCAAGAACGTGGGCGAGGCGGCCTGCGTGGCGATCGTCTCCGCCCGGGAGACCGGCGGCGCGTTCGAGTCGATCTGGGACTTCACCGAGCGGGTCGACCCGCAGATCGTGAACCGGCGCGCGCTCGAGTCGCTCGTCCGCTGCGGCGCGCTCGACTCGACCGGCGCCTCGCGCAAGGGGATGACGGAGGTGCTCGACCAGGCGCTCTCGTGGGGCGGCAGCGAGCACGAGGCCCGCAGCTCGGGCCAGGGCTCGATCTTCGATCTCGTCGACGAGGGAACCGAGCGGCCGCGCCACCACGCGCCCGTCCCATCGGACGAATACGAGAAGGGCGAGCTGCTGCGCCTGGAGAAGGAAACGCTGGGTCTGTGGATCTCCGAGCACCCGCTGGCCGAGGTTGCCGGCGAGCTCAAACGCAAGTGTGACCGTACGCTCGCAGACCTGGAGCGCTGTCGCGACGGCGAGATCGTCACGGTGGGCGGGATCGTCTCCTCGGTCAAGCAGCTGACCACGAAGAAGGGCGACCCGATGGTGTTCCTTCGGCTCGACGACCTGTCCGGGAAGCGCCGAGGCGGTCGTCTTCAACTCCGTCTACGCCGCCTCCCGTGAGCTGTGCGAGGCCGACCGCGTGCTCGTCCTCAAGGGTCGGGTCGACCACAAGGAGGGCGAGTCGAAGCTGATCGCGATCGAGGTCGCCGAGTTCTCGGCCTACGTGCCGCCCACCGAGGTGCGTCTCAAGGTCGACGCGCGCAAGGCACCGGCGGGCGTGCTGCGCGAGCTCGGCCACGTCGTACGCGACTACCCCGGCGAGGCGAAGGTCGTGCTCGCGCTCGACACCTCCGAGGGCCCGCGCACGCTCGAGTTCGGCCCCGAGTACCGCGTCGCGCCCGTGCCGGACTTCTACGCCGAGGTGAAGGCGCTGCTCGGCGAAGCCGCAGTGTCGTGACGCCCCGGGCGCCTCGAAGCTGACCGGCCCGACGCCGGAACATCCGCGGCCCGACGGGTGTAGAGCTAGGGCGTGCTCGCACTCGCCCTGACCGCCCTCGCGCTCGCGGCGCCGCTGCCCGACCTCGACCAGGCGACGCCGTTCGGCGTCTCGGTCGTGCGTCGAGACGGCCGGTCGCTGCTCGTCTTCGGGTCGGCGGTGGACAACGTCGGTGGCGGGCCGCTCGTCGTCGAGGCGCATCGCGTCGGGGGCGAGATGCGGACCTGGCAGGTGATCGGCGGGCGGCGAAGGGCGCTCCCCGTCCGGCTCCGCTACGTCCATTCCGAGACACATCGGCACTGGCACTTCCCGGGCTTCGAGCGGTACGAGCTGCGGCGTCTCGACGGCGGCCTCGTCGGTCGCGATCGCAAGACCGGTTTCTGCCTCCGCGACGCCTACGAGACGCGGGCCCTGAACCGTCCGCCGGTGTGGACGAGCGAGTGCGCGCGAGGCCGGCCGCGAGCCGTTGCGGTCCGGCAGGGAATCTCTCCGGGCTTCGGCGACGACTACGTCCCGCTGAAGGAGGGCCAATCGATCGACGTCACCGGCCTCGGCGGCCGGTTCGTGCTCGTGCACCGCGCCAACCCGGACCGCGTGCTGCGTGAGCGTTCGTATGCGAACAACGCCGCCTCCGTGCTCCTCGAGCTGGCCGGCGGGCGCGCGAGGATCCTCCGCCGCTGTCCCTCGAGCGCGGCGTGTGGAACCTGATCCGCGCGGGCGGTGTATACAGGCCGACCAAGGAGGAAGGATGCGCAAGCTCAGCGTGTCTCGCAGTGCTCGCAGCCCTCGTGGCGGCCCCCGCCGCGCTGGCGAAGGAGCGGAACATCACGATGACCGCCGCGGATGTGGCGCCGAAGGCCGGCCAGCCCTGGACGGCCACGCTCAGGGTCGCCATCGACGGGACGCCGGCGCCCGGCATCGGGCCGATGGTCCGGATCGTCAACCGGGCCGGCAGAACCGTCTACGTCGCCGCGAGGCCGACCGCGAAGGCGGGGATCTACCTCGCCCGGATCGTCTTCCCGACCGCCGGCTCGTGGCGGTTGATCGCAGTCGACCGCTACAGCGGCCGGTCCTACGAGTTCAAGCGCGTGACGGTGCGGGCAGCGTAAGCGGCCCGCACCTCTGACCCTCAGCGCCCGCCTGGCCGCTGCGGCTCGACCAGGCGGCGCGTGCTCTCGACGACAGCCCGCCGCCTGCGGAGGCGACGGCGGCGCTCCTGTGCCGGGGAGAGCCGGAACTCGGGGGCCCCCGCAGCCCAGGTCCTGGTGGTCGACACGATCAGGGCGAAAAGGTCGTCCGCCGCCAGGGTTGAATCCACCCTTCCGGCGGCCTGCGCTGCGCGGATCGCCCGGACACGGCGGTCGATCGACCGCTCGATCGCGGGAATCGGTCGCGGCCCGCCGGACGGCTCCAGGGAGTGCCACTGGCCGAGCCGGACGAGGTCGGGGTGCGCGGTGAAGAAGTCGTACGCCTCGCCGGCGAATTCGGGTAGATGCTCGGCGTCGAAATGGACCTCTCGGTGGAAGCTCGCGACCAGCTCGGTCACCACCCGGTCGAAGAGGTCCTGCTTGCCGCCGAAGTACGCGTAGATCAGCTGCTTGTTCGCGCGCGCGCTTCGGGCGATGCGATCGATCCGCGCACCGGCGATGCCGTGGCGTGCGAACTCGGCGGCGGCGGCGTCGAAGATGCGTCGTCTGGTCGCTTCCGGATCGCGGGCCATGCGGTAGGTCAGCGTAGGGAGTGCGTCTGTCGGTAAGGTTCTAACCAACTGGTTGGTTAGATAGGAGGATACCCATGACAGCAGGACGTTGGCGCCTCGTCGGCGCCGTTGCCTCGGCTCTCGTGCTTGCGTCCGCCTTCGCGCTGACCTCCGTTGCCGCTTCCTCCGCGGGGCAGCCCCCGCCCGAGGTCGCGGAGGGAGGGGACGCATGGCCCGCACACAACTACGACCTCTCGAACTCCCGCGCGACCACGAACTCCGCGATCACCGCGGCGAACGTGTCGACGCTGAAGCGGAAGTGGAGCTTCACGATCCCGGGGAGCGGGCCGTTCGGGAACTTCGCGACGACGCCGATCGTCTTCCAGGGCGTCGTCTACTTCCAGGATCTGAACTCGAACGTCTACGCCGTCAGCGAGCAGACGGGCAAGCTGATGTGGAAGCACGCGTTCAGGAGTCCGTCGATCGGCCCGAACGGCGTCTCGCTCGGCTACGGGCGCCTGTACGGCGCGACCGTCACCACCGCGTTCGCGCTGAATCCGAAGACCGGCGCGCTGCTCTGGAAGCACCGCCTGGCGCCCTCGGACCACGTTGGCATCGACATGGCGCCTCAGCTCTACGACAACAAGGTGCTGATCTCGACCGTGCCGGGAAGCGGGGTCAAGCACTTCTACGAGGCGGGCGCGGTCGGCGTCGTCTACTCGCTCGACGCTGCGACCGGGAAGACGCTCTGGCGCTTCAACACGGTGCCGAAGCCGAAGAAGGGCGAGTTCTCGGGCGGTGGGCTCTGGTATCCGCCCGCCGTGGGCGCGAACGGCGACGTCTACCTCGGCGTCGCGAACCCGGGGCTGTGGCCGCTCACGCCGAAGAATCCGAACGGTGCACTGCGGCCGGGCCCGAACCTCTACACCGACTCGCTGGTCGTGCTGAACGGCGACACGGGCAAGCTCGAGTGGTATCGCCAGGCGATCGCGCACGACATCCGCGATTACGATCTGATGATCTCGCCCGTCCTCTACAAGCCGGCGAGCGGACCACAGCTCGTGATCGGCGCCGGGAAGATGGGCAAGGTCTACGCCTGGAACGCCGCGACCGGTGCGGCGGTCTGGCAGGCGAACGTCGGCCGGCACGTGAACGACACCGGACCGCTGCCCAAGAAGCCCGTCACAGTCTGCCCAGGTGACTTCGGCGGCGTGGAGACGCCCATGGCCCAGGCCGGCGGAACCGTCTTCGTCCCGTGGCTGAACCTGTGCGCGCAGGCCTCGGCGACCTCGTTCTCGGTGCCGCAGACCGCCTTCGGCAAGGCGACCGGCGGCCTGACCGCGTTCGACGCGGCAACAGGAAAGGTGAGGTGGCAGAAGGCGCTGCCGCATCCCGACTTCGGAGCTGCGACCGTCGCCAACGACGTCGTCTTCACCTCCGACTTCACCGGGAAGATCTACGCGTTCTCGACCGCGAGCGGGAAGCAGCTCTGGACGGCCCAGGCGCCCGCGGGCATCAACGCCTTCCCTGCGGTGACGCAGAGGACGCTGCTCGTGGGCGCGGGAACGCCCGGTCTGGGTACGAACCCGAAGCCCAAGTACCAGCTCGTCGCCTACGAGCTGAGCTGAAAAGGGGGTGATCCGCATGCGTCTGCTCGTATCGATCGCCGCCGCGGTAACCGTCGGCGTGCTCGCCTCCGGAGGCACGTCGTCGGCGGCGGTCAAGCGCCTGACCGCGACCGACGGGCCCGGGTTCACGATCACGATGAGTGCGAAAACGGTCAAGCCTGGCCGGTACGTGATCACGGTTCACGACCGCTCGGCGATCCACGACTTCCACCTGATCGGGCCGGGCGTGAACCGCAAGACGAGTGTCGCGGCGGTGCGGACGTACATCTGGACGGTCGCGCTCGAGCGCGGCACGTACCGCTTCATCTGCGACCCGCACGCGACGATCATGAAGGGCGTGCTCCGGGTCACATAGGACGACTGCAGTGCCGGCCCCGGGACTGCCCGGGGCCGGCCGCCTCAGCCGTCGAACGCCCGAACGCGGTCGACCACGTAGTCGATCTGGTCGTCGGGGAGGTGAGGGCCTATCGGAAGGCTGAGCACCTCGTGCTGGAGCCCGTCAGCGACCGGCAGCGACCTCGGGCCGAAGACGTAACGGCCGCTCGCGAGCACCCGCTCCACGGCCGCGTCGATCTCTCCGCCCACCTCGACGTACGCGGCGCCGAGGTCGAGGAACGGGACCGGCACGGCCGCTCTAGTCGGCGAGCCCCTTCGCGCGCAGCTCGGCGACCGCCTGCGGCCGCTTCTCGAGACCTGCGAGCCCCATCCCTTCCATGATCCGGTCCGTCTTCGTGAACTGGACGTCGCGGTAGTCGACGACCTGGATGTGGTTCCCCCAGGGGTCGAGGAAGTCGTTGTCGCCGAGCATGTCCGCGCCTGCTTCGCGCGCCGAGGCAAGCGCCGCGGCCCGGTCGTCGACGACGAGGCCGACGTGCCGCGGGCCGTCCGGCGGCTGCTCCCTGCCTGCCGACAGCGCAATGAACTGGTCGCCCAGATCGATGAACGCCATCGAGCTGCCGTGGCGCCCGCGCAGGGAGAGGTCGAAGATCCGTCCGTAGAAGGCGAGCGCCTCGTCGAGGTCGCCGACCTCGAGCGCGACGTGGTTGATCCCGACCGCGCGCGTCATCGGGGACAGGCTAGCCGTGGCCGGCGGTCAGCTCGGCGGCGGGTCTCGGGGACGTGCAGCTTGGCCGCCGGCGTCTGAACCGAAGAGACGCCCCCGGCGCCGTCGGCCTCACCTCGCTCGCCTGCTTGCCACTCGACCACCTGTGCCCCCGCACCGCCAGGCCCGAAGCGGAGAGACCATAGCACCGCCTCGTCTCCGGAACCGGCGGGCGCCGGTAGGTGTATATGCCGCAGTGGTGGGCCGGCCACAGGACGAGTCGGAGATCGTCGCCCGCGCGCGGCGGGGCGACCGCGACGCCTACGAGGAGCTCGTGCACGCATACCAGGGGATCGCCTTTCGCACTGCCTATGTCGTCGCCGGCAACGCCGCCGACGCCGAAGAGGCGGCTCAGGACGGCTTCGTCAAGGCCTACCGGGCCCTCTGGCGCTTCCGGGCCGGTGCGGACTTCAAGCCGTGGCTGCTGCGAATCGTCGCCAACGAGGCGCGCAACCGGCGACGGTCGGCCGGCCGCCGGTCGGCACTCGCGCTGCGGGCGGCACAGGAGCCTTCCGGGGAGGCGGCCCCCTCCCCGGAGGCGACTCTCCTCGGAGCCGAGCGCCGAGAGCAGCTGATCGATGCGCTCAACCGGCTCGGCGAGCAGGACCGGGAGGCGATCGCCTGCCGGTACTTCCTCGACCTGTCGGAGGCCGAGACCGCCGCCGCGCTCGGCGTCCGGCCGGGAACGGTCAAGTCGCGCCTCTCGCGCGCGCTCGAGCGGCTGCGTGCAGAGCTGGGGGAGGAGGAGCCGTGACCGAGCACGAGCTGAGAGCGCTGGCGCCGTTCGTCGACCTCCCCGACGAGCGCGAGCTCGCGCCTGCCGTCCACGCCCGCCTCCGCGGCCGTCCGCAGCGGCGGCGCACGGTGCTGGTCGTCGTTGCGGCAGCGCTCGCCGCCGTCGCGATCGCGTTCGCGGTGCCGCCCGCGCGCTCCGCGATCCTCCGGTTCTTCCACCTCCGGGGCGCCCGTATCGAGTACGTCGACCGCCTTCCCGACGTCCGGACCGCACCCCTCGACCTCGGCGTCCCGGTCGCGCTCGCGGATGTCGGGCGCACCGCGGGCTTCAGACCGCTCGCCTCCGACCTGCTCGGCCGGCCGGACGAGGTGACCTGGGACGGAGGGCTGCTCTGGTACCGGTACGGCAGCACGCGGCTGCTCGTCTCGCAGTTCCGGGCCCGCGAGCGCATCGACCTCGTCAAGAAGGTCGTCGAGCGCGACACGATGGTCATCCCGGTCACGGTCCACGGCCGAGCCCGGCTACTTCATCACCGGTGGCACGCATTTCCTCTACTTGGCGCCGGACGGCGTCGTCCGGGAGGAACCCGTCCGACTCGGCCGCCAGGTCTTGCTCTGGCAGCACGGGCCGCTCACGCTCAGGCTGGAAGGCGATCTCACCCTGGCGCAGGCGCTCCGGATCGCGGGCTCTTTTCGTTGATCGGTTGAGCGGTGGGTACCGGGTGGGTACGGAATAGGCCATCCGGCCCTAATCCGATTGCAGTTTCGCGCCGAACTACCGGGTACACATGACGAGCGATGAATCCCATGTCAGCTGCTGAGCTCGATATCCACGTCGAGACCGAGGCCGAGCGCATCGAGCGCTGGCGGGCCGAGGAGCTCGAGCGGGCCGGATACGACCCTGTCGACGCCGGCGAGCTCGCCGCCCGCCACGACGTCGACCTGCACCTCGCGGTCGGCCTCCTCGAGCGCGGCTGCCCGGCGGACACCGCGCTTCGAATCCTTCTCTAGCGTTTCTCGCTAGCGGCGATCCGACGGCGCGGGCAGAATCCTGCCGGTGCCGACTGTCGCCTCGATCCCCTCGCCGAGCAGCGGCGTCGTCGACATCGGTCCGCTGCACATCCACATGTACGGGCTCATGCTGCTCGTCGCCATCGCGGCGTGCGTGGGGCTCACGGGCGTCCGCTGGACGCGGCTCGGCGGCGACTGGGACCTCGTCCTGCGCGTCGCCGTCTGGGGTGTCGCCTTCGGGATCGTCGGCGCGCGCGTCTACCACGACATCACCAGCTGGGACGAGGTGCCCGACCACTGGTGGGGCCCGTTCGCCGTCTGGCAGGGCGGCCTGGGCGTCTGGGGCGGGATCCTGTTCGGCTGCATCGCCGGCGCCGTCGTCATCCACCGCTCCGGCGAGAGCGTACGGCTGTTCGCGGACGCGGTCGCGCCGGGGCTGCTGATCGCGCAGGGCATCGGCCGCTGGGGCAACTGGTTCAACCAGGAGCTCTACGGCAAGCCGACGAACCTGCCGTGGGGGCTGGAGATCGACGAGCGCCACCGGCTGCCGCAGTACGTCCTGTCGGACACCTTCCACCCGACCTTCCTCTACGAGTTCCTCTACGACCTGGGGATGGCAGGCGTGCTGATCCTCATCGGGTGGCGGTTCCGGATCAAGCCGCCCGGCCTCTTCGCGCTCTACGTCGCCTTCTACACGTTCGGGCGCACGTTCGAGGAGCTTCTGCGGGTCGACCCGTCGCACCACTTCGCCGGCGAGCGGCTGAACTTCTGGGTCTCGGCTGTCCTCTGCGTGTGCTCGGTGGCGTTCTTCGTCTGGTGGCAGTTCTTCCACGAGAGCGGCCAGCCGACCGTGAAACGCAAGCCCCGGGAGATCCCCAAGGGCCCGGCCATGGCAGTCCCCAAGGGCCGCGTCCGCCCGCGCCGCTAGCCTCGGCGCGTGCACGTTCGGGAGCTCGAGCTCGACCTCGACGCGTTCGAGGGGCCGTTCGACCTGCTGCTCACCCTCGTCCTGCGCGAGGAGCTGGAGCCGCGGGACGTCGACGTCGCCGACGTCGTGGTCACCTTCGTCGAGCGTCTCGCCGAACGCGAGTGGCTCGATCTCGACGCCTGTGGCGAGTTCCTCGTGCTCGTCGGCGCGCTGCTGGAGCTGAAGGCGCGCGAGCTCTTCCCGGAGGAGCAGGTCGAGCTCGCCGACCTCGACCCGGAGGAGGCTGCAGAGGAGCTGGCCCGGCGGCTGGAGGAGTTCCGCCGGATCAAGGAGGCGGCCGGGTGGTTGCTGGAGCGGCTGGAGAGAGAGAACGACCGCTACTTCCGGCTCGGCCCGGCGCCGCTCGCGCCGCGTGCCGAGCCCGGCATCGCGCCGCAGCAGCCGGAGGCACTGGCCGAGGCCCTGCGTGGGCTGGCGGCCGAACCGCCGGAGGTGTCGCTCGGCCACATGGGCCTCCGCTTCCCGCCGGTCGTCCAGTTCCTGGAGCGCTTCCGGGCCCTGCTGCGCCGGCGCCGGCGCTTCGACTTCGACCAGGAGGCGGCGGAGCTCACCCGGCTCGAGCAGGCGGTCGCATTCCTGGCGCTGCTGGAGTTGCGCAAGGCGGGGGAGATACGGATCGAGCAGGCCGGGCCTTTCGCGCCGATCAGAGTCAGCGCCGGGGCCGGGCTTCAGGCCGGCTCGGGCTCCGTTTCCCGAGCAGGAACCCAGTCAGACGCCGAGGAAGGAGACAGTTCGTGGAACCTCCGCTCCGCCTGATCAGCACGAATCCCGTCGACGAGTTGGCGCACACGCTGGAGGCGCTGCTCGTGGTGGCATCGCAACCGCTGACGGTGGAGGATCTCGCCGTCGCCGCCGACGACGATCTCGCCCGCGTCGAGCAGGCTCTGGAGCTCCTCGGCGAGCGGTTCTCCGAGGGCCGGAGCGGCATCGTCCTCGAGCACGTCGCCGGGGGCTACGCGTTCCGCGCCTCCCGGGCGGCGGCCGAGGCATGCGCGCGCCTCTTCGAGCGTCCCGTCGAACGTGGTCTCTCGCAGGCGGCGTTCGAGACCCTCGCCGTGATCGGGTACCTGGGCCCCTGCAGCCGGCCGGACATCGCGCGGATCCGCGGTGTGGCCGCGGACTCCGTCGTCGCCGGCCTGGTCGAGCGCGGACTGATCTCGGAGTCGGGCCGCGACGAGGGCGGCGCCGTCCGCTACCGGACGACGCCGCTGTTCGAGCGGGTCTTCGGCCTCGAGAGCCTGTCGGCGCTTCCCCGGCTGGACGACCTTGGCGGGAGCACAGACGAGATCCGCGACCGGCTGGAGGCGATCGCCGAGCGCCGCCCGGCCTAGCGCCGGGACAGGTTCAGCAGCTCGTCGAGGTGGGCCGACAGCCGAACGAGTAGGGCTGTTTCCTGGGCTGCGGTCAGCCGCTTGCCCGCCACTGCCCTGTCGAGTCTCGCCTCGACTGCGTCGAGGATCGCCGCTTTCAGGCCGGCAACGGTTTTCCCGTGGCCGGTGGCGATCTGGGCGAGTGACTTGCCCGCCCGGAGTTCGGTGCGGAGCTGCGCCGGCGTGATGTCGAGGTAGGCGGTGACCGCGGCGCCGAGACGCGGGCCGCGCAGGCCGAGGCGGGCGTCTCCCATCTTCGGGAACGCGTGGTTGACGAGGTCGTCGAGGCGGCTCTTCAGCCGGGTCAGGAGCGTCTGCTCCTGCGCCTTGGTCAGCCTGCCGTTGGCGACCGCGCGGTCGAGGTGGGTCTGGACGTCGGCGTAGATCGCATTCTCGAGCCCGGCGACCGTCTTGCCCTGCGCGACGGCGATCTGGGCAAGCGTCTTGCCCGAACGAAGCTGCTGGCGTAGTTGTGCGGGCGTCAGGCCCAGGTAGGAGGCGATGGCTACCGGGCCGGGGTGGCCCGCCGGGCCTCGCGTGCCCTTGCCGCCGGCCGCGAGCGCGCCGCCCGCACCCGCTGCCACGGCAAGGGTGGCGCCGGCGGCGGCGAGCGCCTTCTTCGATCTTGTGTTCATGCTGGTCCGTCCTTGTTCGAGGTCACGCGGATCGTCCCGGTCACGTCTGAGAGCGGCCTGAGAAAGGCGTAAGGATTGCGTCATGCGGCTCAACGCCTATCTCGCACGGGCCGGCGTCGCCTCGCGGCGCCGTGCCGACGAGCTGATCACGGCCGGCCGGGTCCGCGTGAACGGGCAGCCGGGGCAGCTCAACACCTTCGTCGGCGCGGGCGACGCGGTCGAGGTCGACGGCCGGCCGGTCGCGAAGCAGGAGCTGGCCTACCGGTTGCTGCACAAGCCGGCCGGGACGGTCACGACCGCGCGTGACCCCCACGGGCGGCCGACGGTGGTCGAGCTCGTGCCCGGCGAGCCGCGTGTCGTTGCCGGTCGGCCGGCTCGACGCCGACACGACGGGAGCGCTCCTGCTCACCAACGACGGCCGGCTCGCCCACCGGCTCGCCCATCCGCGCTACGAGGTCGACAAGGTCTACGAGGCCGACGTGGAGGGCGACCCCGGCCCCGACGCGCTGCGCCGCCTCGCCGAGGGCGTCGAGCTCGACGACGGCCGGACCGCTCCGGCGCGTGCCAGTCGACTCGCGCCGGGCCGGATCGAGTTGACGGTCCACGAGGGCCGCAAGCACCAGGTGAAGCGGATGTGCGAGGCGGTCGGCCATCCGGTGCGAAGGCTCCATCGGAGCGGCTACGCCGGCCTGGGCGTGGGAGGCCTCGCGCCGGGCGCGTGGCGGGATCTCACCCGTGAGGAAGTCGCTGCGCTCCGCCGCCTCGTCGGGCTCTGACTACTCGTAGAACGTGACGGTGGCGAGCACCACGTACATCGCGACGAGCGCGAGCCCCTCGTAGGCGTACGCCTCGCCGTCGCCGGTTATCTGCCAGACCGCGACTGCGGTCACGGCCAGCGCCGCCACGTAGACCGGGTTCAGCACGAACGTCAGGCGGTCCGTGAAGAAGAGCGACAGCAGGACGAGCGCGGGGAAGAGGAAGCAGGCGATCTGGGCGACGGAGTTCTTGACGACCGAGACGGCAAGGTCGCTCTGCCCTTTGGCCGCGAGCGTGATGCCGACGACGTTCTCGACGGCGTTGCCCGCGATGCCCACGATCACGATGCCTGTGAACGCCTTCGAGATGCCGAGCGCCTCGACGGCCGGGTCGAGCGCATCGACGAACCAGGCCGACACGAAGGCGGCGGCGGCCCCGGCGCAGGCCAGCACGCCGATTCCCCACGCGAACGGCAGCGACGGATGCTTGGCCTCCTGGAGCGCCGGCTCGACGTCGCGGTCGGATCTCAGGTACGACCAGAGCCAGGCCCCGTAGACGGCCAGGAGGCAGATCGCGCCGACGACCGAGATCGCGACCTCGTGATGGCTCGCGCCGTCGCCGAGGCGATCCGACAGGCCGAGCAGGGCGATCACGGAGAGCGCGAGCAGCAGGAGCGTGGCCGTGTCGTTCGGCAATCGTTTCCGGAACTGCATCGTCTCGCCGTCGGCGGAGGTTGCCCCGGCGACGATCGCCAGACCGAGAACGAGCAGGGCGTTCGCGAAGAGCGAGCCGAGGATCGAGGTCTGGGCGACGACGATCTCACCCGCGGACAGCGCGAACAGGACGATGAAGAGCTCGGGGAGATTGCCGAGCGTCGACTGGAGCGCCCCGGTGACTGCTGGGCCGAAGCGGGCGCCGACCGATTCCGTGGCGACGCCGATCAGCCATGCGAGCCCGCCGAGGGCCATGCCCGAGACGATGAAGACCGCCGTCGGCGACGCGTTCGCGTAGTGAAGAGCGCCTGCTACCGCGCAGACCGCGGCAACCGCCGCGCAGACAACGACCGTGCGACGCACCGGCGTTCCCTAGCGGGTGAATCCCATCCGCTCGTACATCGCCGCAAGCGTCGGCGCCGACGCTGCCCGCGCCTTGTCGGCCCCGATCGCGAGCAGGCGGCGCAGCTCGGGCTCGTCGGCGCGCAGTTCCCGGTAGCGCTCCTGGATCGGAGCGACGAGCGCGACCACCGCCTCGCCGACCGCCTCCTTGAACCGGCCGTAGCCGCCGCCGTCGAACTGCGCCTCCACGGCCTCGGGCGACTCGCCGGCTGCGACGGACATGATCTCGATCAGGTTCGTGATCCCGGGCTTGTCCGGCGCGCGGCGTACCTCCGAGCCGGAGTCGGTCACGGCCGATTTGAACTTCTTCCTGATCACGTCGGGCGGATCGACGATCAGCACCGTTCCCTGCGGCGTGCCGCCGGTGGTGGACATCTTGCCGGACGGCTCCTGAAGGTCCATCACGCGGCCGCCGACCTGCGGTGTCTCCACGCGCGGCAGCGTGAAGGTCTCGCCGAAGCGCGAGTTGAACCGCTCCGCGACGTCGCGGGCGAGCTCGATGTGCTGCCGCTGGTCGTCGCCGACCGGGACGACGTCGGCCTGGTAGAGGAGGATGTCCCCCGCCTGGAGCACGGGGTAGGTGAAGAGCGCCGCCGAGACGAAGTCCTGCTTCTCGACCTTGTCCTTGAACTGGGTCATCCGGCGCAGCTCGCCGAAGCTCGTCACCGCCGACAGCAGCCAATTCGCCTCCGCGTGCGCGGTCACGTGGCTCTGCGCGAACACGGTCGAGCGGTCGGGGTCGAGCCCCGTCGCGAAGAGCATCGCCGCGAGATCGAGCGTCGACGCCCGAAGCTCGCCGGGGTCGTAGGCCACGGAGATCGAGTGCAGGTCGACGACGCAGAAGAACCCGTCGCCCTGTTCCTGCGTGGCCGCGTACTGGCGGAAGCCGCCGATCAGGTTGCCGAGGTGCTTGCTGCCGGTCGGCTGGATGCCGGAGAAGATCCTCATCGTTCGCTCCATTCTGCTTGGTCTGGGCATGAAAAAGGCCTCTGATCGAGGCCGGAAACGGGCGACGGCGGCTGTCTCGGCGCTTACGCGCGCGCGCTCCCGCCTCGCCCCCGGCGCCAGCCCCAGGACCGATACGAGATCGTCACCATTCGGGTTCATGATATCCGCGGGCCTGGCTTGCGCAGCCTCGTCGGGTTTCCATAACGTGCAGAGCGAGTGTTCTTCGAACGACTCGCCCATTTCGTCATCCGCCGTCGCCGCTGGGTGGTCTGCGCGTGGATTCTGCTCTTCGTCCTGGGGCTGTTCACGACCAGCAAGATCGGCAGCCGCTGGTTCGAGTCGTTCTCGATCCCCGGCTACTCCGCCTACGAGGCCAACCAGCGCACGCTGAAGACGTTCGGGAGCGGTGAGCAGGCCCCGCTCGTCGCCGTCTTCCGCTCGAACGGCGACGTCACCGGAGAGCGCGGGATCGCCCAGGCGATCATCGCTGCCGCGGCCGTCAACCCCGGATCGCGGACGGCCTCGTACTTCTCCACGGGCTCGGATGCCTACGTGTCGAAGGACCGGCACACGACCTTTGCGACGATCTATCCCCCGGGCACCCCCGGGTTCAACTCGAACGTGAACATCAAGCAGGTCCGCGCCGCACTCCGGGCGAACGCGCCGCCCGGGATCACGGCTCATCTGACGGGCCGCGACCCCCTCCAGGAGGACATCGGCGGCAGCGGCGGGCCGAGCGTCCTGGTCGAGGTGTTGTTCGGCGGCCTCGGGGCGCTGCTCGTCCTACTGTTCGTCTTCGGCACGTTGACCGCAGTGAGTGTCCCGCTGGTGACGGCCGCGGCGTCGATCCTGACCACCTTCAGCGCTGTCTTTGCGCTGACGTATGTCACCAATGTCTCGATCGTCGTCGAGTTCCTCGTCGCGCTGGTCGGTCTAGGCGTGGCGGTCGACTACTCGCTGCTGATGATCTTCCGGTTCCGCGAGGAGCTCCATCACCGCGGGAACGTCGAGGAGGCGCTCGTCGAGACCATGACGCACGCCGGCCGCTCGGTCGTCGTCTCCGGCTCGACGGTCGCGATCGGCCTGCTCAGCATGGTGCTGCTGCCGCTGCCGTTCATCCGCTCGATCGGGATCGGCGGCATGCTGATCCCGGCGGTCGCGGTTCTGTCGACCCTGACGCTGACCCCGGTGCTGCTCTACTGGATGGGCGACCGGATCGACAAGCTGCGGGTGATTCCGGAGCGGATCGTCTCGGCCGATCCCGGTGAGAAGGGCTTCTGGCACCGCTGGGCCGGCTACGTCGTCAAGCGGCCGGGCCGGATCGCCCTGGCCGGCATGGCGCTCGTGATCCTGCTGCTGATTCCGGCTTTCAAGATCAACCCGTCCGAGGCCGAGGCGAAGAACCTCCCAGGCAGCGGCGACGCCTTCCAGGGGCGCGACGCGCTGGCCGCTGCCGGCATCAGCGCCGGTGCGCTGAAGCCGTACGTGGTGCTCGTCGAGCACGGCTCCACGGATCAGAAGCGCGCACTGGTCGTGAAGCGGCTCGACCAGACCGATGGAGTCGACGGCGCGTCTGCGCCTCCGAGCTGGCAGAAAGGCGACACCGGACTCGTCGAGGCCATCCCTTCGACCGACGGCGCCGCCAAGCCTGCGAGGAAGGTGATCACCGACCTCCAGCACAACGTGCTCCCCGACCTGCAGCAACAGATCGGCGGGGACGTGAAGCTCACGCTCGGGGGCGTCGCGCCGGAGGACCGCGACTTCGTCCATGCGGTCTACGGCAACTTCCCGTACGTCCTCGGCTTCGTCGTCCTGCTGACGTTCCTGCTCCTGATGCGCGCGTTCCGGTCGGTCGTGCTGTCGGTGAAGGCGGTGATCCTGAACCTGATCTCGCTGGGCTGCGCTCTCGGCGTGGTCGTCTTCATCTTCCAGCAGGGCCACGGAAGCGAAGCGATCTGGGGGATCCAGGCCACCCAGGCGGTGATCGCCTGGATACCCCTGATGATCTTCGCGTTCCTCTTCGGCCTGTCGATGGACTACGAGGTCTTCATCGTCACGCGTATCCGCGAGTCCTACGACGAGACGAAGGACACCACCCAGGCGATCTCGCTGGGGATCGCCCGCACCGGGAAGCTGGTGACGAGTGCGGCGCTCGTGCTCGTGTTCGCGTTCTTCTCGCTCTCCACCGGCCCGGGCCCGGACATCAAGCAGTTCGGCATCGGCCTGGCCGCCGGTGTGCTGATCGACGCCACCCTGATCCGTGCGCTCCTGGTCCCGTCGCTGATGATGTTGCTGGGGAAGTACAACTGGTGGTTCCCCGAGCCGGTACGCCGCGCCCTGTTCGTGCGTCCGCCCAAGCCTGCGGTCGAGACGGACTAGGCTCCGAGACCCGTTTCGGCCACTCACTACACTGCGGAAAGTGGCCGTGACCTCCGCATCCTGGTCGCCGTCGTCGTGGCGCGGCTTCCCGGCGCTCCAGCAGCCCGACTGGCCCGACCAGGCGCGGCTGGAAGAGGTCCGCGCGGAGATCGGGGGGATGCCGCCGCTCGTCTTCGCCGGCGAGGCCCGAAGCCTGCTCGATCGGCTCGCGGACGTGGTGGAGGGCAGGGCGTTCCTGCTCCAGGCCGGCGACTGCGCCGAGTCGTTCTACGACTGGAACGCGCCCAACCTGCGGGAGAAGCTGAAAATCATCCTGCAGATGTCGGCCGTGCTCACGTACGCGGCCAGCCTGCCGGTGGTGAAGGTGGGCCGGATCGCCGGCCAGTTCGTCAAGCCCCGCTCCGAGCCCACCGAGACCGTCGGCGACCTCGTTCTGCCGACGTTCCGTGGCCACATCGTCCACGGCGACGAGCCGACCCTGGAGGCGCGGACGCCCGACCCCGGGCGGATGCTCCGGGGCTACCACCAGGCCGCCTCCACGCTCAACCTGCTGCGGGCGTTCACGAAGGGCGGCTTCGCAGATCTCGGCCAGGTCCACATCTGGACGCAGGAGTTCGTGGCCAACTCCCCGGAGGGGCGGCGGTACGAGCAGCTGGCGACCGAGATCCAGAGGGCGATGAGCTTCATGACGGCGATCGGTATCGACATGCGGAACCCTGCGCTGCACCAGACCGACATCTGGACGAGCCACGAGGCGCTGCTGCTCGACTTCGAGGAGGCGCTAACGCGGCGCGACTCCCTGACCGGCGACTGGTACGACTGCTCGGCCCACTTCCTGTGGATCGGGGAACGGACCCGCCGGCCCGACGGCGCGCACGTCGAGTTCCTCGCCGGCGTCCACAACCCCGTCGGCGTCAAGCTCGGGCCGGCCGCGACCCCGGAGGACGCGCTTCGCCTGTGCGAGGCCCTCAACCCGGACCGGACACCCGGCCGGCTGACGCTGGTCGCGCGCATGGGCGCCGACCGCGTGGGGGAGGCGCTGCCCCCGCTCGTCCGCGCCGTACGCGACGCCGGTCACCCGGTGGTCTGGGTCTGCGACCCGATGCACGCGAACACGTTCCGGACCGCCACGGGCCGGAAGACGCGCGATTTCGGCCACATCATGGCCGAGATCGAAGGGTTCTTCGCCGCCCACCACGCGGAGGGAACCTGGCCCGGCGGCGTCCACCTCGAGATCACCGGCGACGACGTCACCGAGTGTCTCGGCGGGGGCGACAGCCTCTCCGAGGAGCAGCTCGACGACGCCTATACGACGCTCTGCGACCCGCGGTTGAACGCACGCCAGTCGCTCGACCTCGCCTTCCATGTCGCCGAGCTGATGCGCGCCACCGCCTGAGATGCGCCTGGCAGTCGTCGGAACGGGCCTGATGGGCGCATCGGTCGGCCTGGCCGCGAAGCGGGCCGGCGTCGACTGGGTCGGCGGTCACGATGCCGACGGGGCAGCCGCGGGCGTCGCGCTCGAGCGCGGCGCGGTCGACGAGGTCGGCCCGCTCGACCGCCTGCTCGCCGAGGCGGATCTCGCGGTGGTCGCCGCCCCGGTCACCGTGCTGCCCGGCCTGGTCGAGGAGGTGATCGCGACCGCGCCGAGCCGTTGCACCGTGACGGACGTCGGCTCGACGAAGGACTGGTCGCTGCGCTTCCCGGAGCGGTTCGTCGGCGGCCATCCAGTGTGCGGCCGGGAGGCGCATGGCCCGATGCACGCGACCGCTGACCTCTTCGACGGCGCCACCTGGTTCCTGACGCCGGTCGCGGCCACCGATCCCGAGCGGTACCGGCTCGTGCACGGCTTCGTCGCTTCGCTCGGGGCCGTACCGGTGGCGATCGACCCGAAGGCCCACGACCGTCTGGTCGCGCTCACCAGCCACCTTCCGCACGCCCTCGCGAACCTGCTGGTCAACCAGGCCGGCTCGGGACGCATCGAGGGTCACGACCCGCTCGCCGCTGCCGGCGGGTCGCTCCGGGACATGACCCGGGTGGCCGGTGCGAACCCGCGAATCTGGGTGGACATCTTCCTCGACAACGCGCCGGAGCTGCGCGAGGCGCTGGCCGAGCACCGTCGCCGGGTCGAGCAGCTCGAGCAGGCGCTTGCCGACGGCAACGGCGGATACCTCGCCCGCTGGGTCGCGGAAGCGTCGGAGAACCGCCGCCGAATGCTCGCCGAGGCCTACCCCGACCCGGGCGAGCTCCAGCAGGTGACCGTCCACGTCCCCGACCGGCCGGGGGTGCTCGCCGGGATCACGCAGGCGCTCGGTGCCGAGCGGATCAACATCGAGGACTTCGAGCTGCGCCACTTCTCGCCCGAACGCGGGGGCATCCTGACCATGCTCGTGTCGGGGGCGGACGAGGCGGCCCGCGCCGCGACACTGCTCGAGGCGCAGGGCTACGGCGTTTCGGTCTCCCCGGTGCTGCAGTGAGGATCGAGCCCGCCGCTTCCGTCCAGGGCGGTGTCGCCCTGCCGGGCGACAAGTCGATCTCACATCGCGCGGTCCTCGTCGGCGCCGTCGCCGAGGGCGAGTCCGTGGTCACGGGTTTCGGTCGCTCCGGCGACACCGAGTCGACGATCGCCGCGGTGCGGACGCTCGGCGTCCGGGTCGACGAGGACGGTGACACCTTGCGGATCGCCGGTGCCGGGCTGCGCAACCTGCAGGCGCCGGAAGGGCCGATCGACTGCGGCAACGCCGGCACGCTCGCGCGGTTGCTCCCCGGGATTCTCGCGGGCCAGCGCGGCCGCCGGTTCGAGCTCATCGGCGACGAGTCGCTCAGCTCGCGTCCCATGCGGCGGATCGCCGATCCGCTGATGCGGATGGGGGCCAGGGTGGAGACCGAGGGCGGCCGGCTCCCGCTCGCGATCGACGCCAGAGGGCTGCGCGCGATCCGGTACGAGCCGCCCGTCGCAAGCGCGCAGGTGAAGTCGTGCGTCGTGCTCGCCGGGCTGTACACCGCGGACGGGCCGACCACTGTCGTCGAGCGGGTCCCGACCCGCGACCACACGGAGCGGATCCTCCGGGCGGCGGGAGCGCGCCTGCGCTCCGAGCTGGGCGGTGTCGAGGTGTGGCCGGCGGCGCGGCTGGAGCCGCTCCGGCTCGACGTGCCCGGCGACTTCTCGGCGGCCGCGCCGTTCGTCGTCGCCGCCACCCTGCTCCCCGGATCGCGTCTTCGGCTCGCCCGGGTCGGTGTCAATCCGACCCGCACGGGGCTGCTGAACGTGCTCGAGCGGATGGGCGCACGCATCTCCCTCTACAACCGATCGTCGTCCGGCGGCGAGCCGGTCGCCGACGTCGAGATCGAGCACGCCGACCTCGTCGCCACCGAGGTCGAGCCGGACGAGGTGCCGAAGCTGATCGACGAGTTGCCGCTGTTCGCCCTCGCGGCCTCGATGGCCCGGGGCGACAGCGCCGTGCGCGGAGCGGCGGAGCTGCGGCAGAAGGAGACGGACCGGATCGAGACGATGACGGACGCACTCCGGCGGCTGGGGGCGCGCATCACCGCCACGCCCGACGGCTTCACCGTCCGGGGTGTACCGGCGCGTCCACGCGGCGGTGTCATGGAATCCGCCGGCGACCACCGGATCGCCATCCTGGGAGCGGTCGCGGGGCTCGTCTCGCGCGAGGGCGTGCAGGTCGAGGGCGCGGAGGCCGTGTCGATATCCTTCCCCGGATTCTTCGACCTGCTCGAGTCTGTGTCCCAACGATGATTGTCTCGATAGACGGCCCCGCGGGGGCCGGGAAGAGCACCGTGGCGCGCGGACTGGCGCAGCGCCTCGGCTTCCGTTACCTCGACACCGGTGCGATGTACCGGGCGCTGACCTGGTTGGCCCGGCGGGACGGGGTCGCGCTCGACAAGGGCGAGCTGCTCGGCGAGCTGGCCGCCGCCAACCCGGTCGACTTCGACACGCAAGGGCGGTGCTTCATCGCCGGCACCGACGTGACCTCGGCCATCCGGCGTGCCGAGATCGACCGGCTGGTGCCCGTGGTGGCTCGACATGCAGCGGTGCGGACGATCATGCGCGAGCGCCAGCGGGAGCTGGCGGCCGACGGCGACGTCGTGATCGAGGGCCGCGACATCGGCACGGTCGTCGTCCCCGACGCGCCTGTGAAGATCTACCTACAGGCCGACGCGTCGGTCCGGGCGGGCAGGCGCCTCGCCGAGCGTCCCGAGCTCTCTGCCGATGCGCTGGCCACCGATTTGCGGGCCCGTGACCAGAGCGACGCCGCGCGGATGCAGCCCGCCGAGGACGCCGAGTTGATCGATACGACTGACCTGACGGCCGATGAGGTCGTCGACCGCGTCGAGCGGCTCGTCCGCGAGCGCGCGCTCGCCTAGGCGGACGTGCCCGACCTCGCGGGCACCGTCGCCGTCGTGGGATTTCCCAACGTCGGCAAGTCCACGCTCGTCAACCGGCTGACGGGAACGCGCGCGGCGGTCGTCCACGAGACGCCCGGAGTGACGCGCGACCGCAAGGAGCTCGTCTGCGAGTGGGCGGGCACCGAGTTCCGCCTGATCGACACCGGCGGCGTCGACGTCGCCGACCGCTCGCCGATCACGCGGTCGATCGCCGACCAGGCGCGTGCTGCGGTCGCCGAGGCCGACCTCGTGCTCTTCGTAGTCGACGCGAAGGCCGGAATCACGCCCGGCGACGAGGAGGTGGCCGAGATCCTCCGCTCGGCCCACAAACAGGTCTTCCTGCTCGCGAACAAGATCGACGATCCGGCCCGGGACACGGAGGCGCTGGAGTTCCATCGGCTGGGCCTCGGAGATCCGATCCCGCTGTCGGCGCTGCACGGCCATGGGACCGGCGACCTGCTCGACGCAGTGGTCGCCCGGTTGCCGGGAGCGGGCCCATCGCAGGTCGGTGAGGAAGCGATCCGGGTCGCGATCCTCGGGCGGCCGAACGTCGGCAAGTCGAGCCTGTTGAACGCGATTCTGGGCGAGGACCGCGTGATCGTGTCCGACGTCCCGGGCACGACGCGCGACGCGATCGACACGTTGTTCGAGCGCGACGGCTCGCGTTTCGTCCTGGTCGACACCGCCGGACTCCGGCGGAAGCGCCGTCAGCGGCAGGGGATCGATTACTACTCCGAGCTGCGCACGCTCGACGCCGCGGACCGCGCCGATGTCGCGCTCGTCCTCGTCGACGCGAGCGAGGGGCTCGTCGACCAGGACCTCGCCGTCGCAGACGTCGCCCGCAAGGCGAACTGCTCGACGATCGTCGTCTTGTCCAAGTGGGACATCGGGCAGACCAAGGTCGAGGACGTGCGGCCACGCGTCGAGCACCGGCTGCGCCAGCGTCCGGGGATCGTGACCGTGTCGGCGACGACGGGCCGAGGCGTCGCCCGCCTGCTCGACCGCGTCGAGTCGCTGTTCGCGAAACACACCAGCCGGATCCCTACGCCGGCGCTGAACACGTTCCTCGCCGAGCTGCGCGCCGCCCGCGAACCGCCGTCACGCGACCGGCGGCGGCTGAACCTCCTGTACGGAACGCAGACGACGACGCGGCCGCCGCGCTTCCGCTTCTTCGTCAACGACCCGTCGCTGGTCACGCGCGACTACGGCTACTGGGTCGAGAACCAGGTGCGCGACCGCTTCGAGCTGGAGGGCGTTCCGGTCTCGATCGACTTCGTCCGCCGGTCCTGAGCCGCTTTAGACTCGCCCGGCCATGTCCGCTCGGCCCGCGCGCGCGTTGTCCACGACCAATGCCTGGCACGACGGGAGTGCCAAGACTCGAACATCGAGCGCACAGGGGTGCGCGGGGTGAGGGCGGCCGTCGTCGGCGCCGGCTCGTGGGGCACGGGATTCTCGCGTCTGCTCGCCGACCGCGGCCACGAGGTCACGCTCGTCTGCCGCGACCCCGCCCAGGCGGAGGCCATCGCCGAGACCGGCCGGAATCCACGCGCGGTGGGCGACGTCGACCTCGACGGTGTCGACGCCGTCTCCGAGGCGCCGTCCGGAGCAGACCTCTACGTCCTCGCCGTTCCGAGCGCGTCCTTCTCCGAGGTGGTCGCCCGGCTGCCCGACGGAGGTCCGGTCCTGTCGCTGACCAAGGGCCTCGACCCCGCCACCGGCGGGAGGCTCTCGACGCTCGTGCGCGACCGGCCGGTCGCCGTGCTCTCCGGGCCGAACATGGCCGAGGAGGTCGCCGCCGGGCTTCCGAGCGCGGCCGTGATCGCGAGCGAGGACGAAGAGCTCGCCGTGGAGCTCCAGCACGGGATCAACTCCACCGTGTTCCGCGTCTACGTCAACTCCGATGTCGTCGGGGTCGAGCTCTGCGCCGCGGCGAAGAACGTCATCGGCCTCGCCGCGGGCGGCGTCGACGGCCTCGGCGCGGGCGACAACGCCAAGGCGGCGCTGATCACCCGCGGCCTCGCGGAGATGGCACGGCTGGGGGAGGCGTGTGGTGCACGGCCGGAGACGTTCGCGGGGCTGGCCGGGATGGGCGACCTGATCGTCACCTGCTGGAGCCGGCTCGGCCGGAACCGCCGGGCCGGCGAGCTGATCGCCCAGGGAACTTCGCCGGAGGAGGCGATCGCCGAGATCGGCCACGTCGTCGAAGGCTTGACGACGGCCCCGGTGCTCCGCGATCTCGCCCGCCGGCTCGAGATCGAGCTGCCGATCACCGAGGGCGTCTGCCGAGTCCTCGCCGGCGACGATCTCGGCGAGCTCGCCGCTTCGCTGATGGGCAGGCGTCCGCGCGGGGAGTAAAGCGGAGACGCGCCGCGCAGTCCGGTAGCCTTCGCCTCCTCATGGCGCCGCGCTCGTTCCTGTTCACGTCCGAATCCGTCACCGAGGGCCATCCGGACAAGATGGCCGACCAGATCTCGGACGCGATCCTCGACGCCGTCCTGACGGAGGATCCGCTCGGGCGCGTCGCCTGCGAGACGTTGATCACGACAGGGCTCGTGGTCGTGGCCGGCGAGATCACGACGCAGACCTACGTCGACATCCCACGCCTGGTCCGCCGGAAGGTCCACGAGATCGGCTACGACCGCGCCAAGTACGGCTTCGACGCGGAGACCTGCGGCGTGATCGTGGCGCTGGACGAGCAGTCGCCCGACATCGCGCAGGGCGTCGACGCCTCGTACGAGACGCAGCACGACCCGGGCGAGTCGGATCCGCTCGACCGTGAGGGCGCCGGCGACCAGGGGATGATGTTCGGCTACGCGACCGACGAGACGGAAGAGCTGATGCCGATGCCGATCACGCTCGCTCATCTCATCTGCCGTCGGCTCGCCGAGGTCCGCAAGGCCGACGTCCTGCCGTATCTGCGCCCGGACGGCAAGGCCCAGGTGACCGTCCGCTACGAGGCCGACGAGAACGGCCGCGTCCGCCCGGTCGAGATCGTCCGCGTCCTGATCTCGACGCAGCACCGTGAGGGTCTCGACGCAGACGCGCTGATCAAGCCGGACCTCGCGGAGCACGTCCTGCACCCGATCCTCCCGGGGCACATGTACGACGAGAAGCGGCTGCTCTCGGACAAGGACTTCTTCTACTGCAACCCGACCGGCAAGTTCGTCGTCGGCGGGCCGATGGGCGACACCGGCCTCACCGGCCGCAAGATCATCGTCGATACCTACGGCGGCGCCGCCCGGCACGGAGGCGGTGCGTTCTCCGGAAAGGATCCGACCAAGGTCGACCGGTCTGCCGCCTATGCCGCCCGCTACGTCGCGAAGAACGTGGTCGCGGCCGGTCTCGCGAGCCGCTGCGAGCTCCAGGTCGCCTACGCCATCGGCGTCGCGCACCCGGTGTCGCTCGAGGTGGACTGCTTCGGCACCGAGCGCGACGGGATCACGACCGGCCGGATCGAGGAGCTCGTCCGGGCGACCTTCGACCTCAGGCCGGCGGCGATCATCAAGGACCTCGATCTGCGCCGCCCGATCTACGCGAAAACCGCCGCGTACGGCCACTTCGGCCGCGACGACCACGACTTCACCTGGGAGCGCGTCGACAAGGCCGAGGCGCTCCGTGAGGCCGCCGGGCTTCGATCGGCGACGGCGACGCCGGCCTGAGCGTTACGCCGGCCTGACGAACAACCCGCCCGCGGCCTTCTCGCCGATGAAAACAGTCTTGGTGACAGGATTGATCCTGTCACCAAGGCGGGTTCCCTCGCCGTTCAGCCTCACCGTCACCTGTCCGGCGGCCGGCTGGGCCGAGGTCACCTCCAGCTTCGTACCCGGGACGAGTCCCTGGTCGTAGAACCAGTGCAAGAGCTCGCCGTCGTGCTCGGCGAGGCGGACGATCGTCGCCCGGTCGCCCTCGTCGAGCGCCGACAGCGGCGTCAGCTCCCGGTTCTCGCGCTGCTCGAGCTCCGTGTCCACCGGCCACCCATGGGGGCAGCGCTCGGGACGGCCGAGCTTCTCGTCCATGCGCTCGATCATGTCGTCGGTGAACGTGTCGCCGAGCTCGTCGGCGTGGACGTGGGCCTCGGCGGCGGTGTACCCCATGAAGTCGGTCAGCAGCCGCTCGATGATCCGGTGGCGGCGGACGACCCGCTCGGCCCGCTCGCGCCCGGTCTCGGTCAGGATCGCCTCCTTGTGCTCTCCCCGCTCGACCAGGCCCTCCTTCTCGAGGCGCTTCAGCATCTCGCCCGCGGAGGCCCGTGAGACGCCGAGCATCTCCGCCACACGAGACGCGAGGGTGGGCGTGCCCGTGGTCGTGGGCCGGTACTCGCCGATCGGAAAGGCGAGGAACCAGATCGTCTCGAGGTATTCGTCGACCGAGTGCCGTTGGGCCATGACGGTTCGCGCTTGACGTGCGTCCGGGGTCGAGACTATAGTCGCGGCCGCTTGTAAGGTACGCCTTACAACAGCCCGAAGGAACGCCTGACTTGTCTTCCGCCCAGATCCTGGTCCTCGGAGCCGTCGCCGGAGCGACGATCTTCATCGGTCTCCCGCTGGGGCGGTTGTCGACACCGAACATCCGCCTGAAGGCGGCGCTGAGCGCGCTCGCCACGGGCATCCTCCTCTTCCTGCTCTACGACGTGATCCACGGCTCGATCGAGCCGGTGGACGAGGCGCTCACCGGTGCGGTGGACGGCGGGAGCTGGGCGCACTTCGCCTGGTACACGGCCCTGTTCGCGGTCGGCTTCGCCGTCGGGCTGATGGGCCTCGTCTACTACGACGGCTGGATGAAGCGGAAGCGGGACGAGGCGGCGCTCGGGCCTGGTGCGGCGTCCGCCGCCGAGTTCGAGCAGTCGTGGGTCGCGTCGCTGTCGGCTCCGGCGTGGCTCTCCGTGTTGATCGCCACCGGCATCGGCCTGCACAACTTCTCCGAAGGGCTCGCCATCGGCCAGGCGGGCGCCTCCGGCGAGATCAGCCTTGCCGTCGTCCTGATCGTGGGCTTCGGCCTCCACAACGCCACCGAGGGCTTCGGCATCGTCGCTCCACTGTCCGGCGAGCCGGTGCGTCCCAGCTGGCGCTTCCTGCTCCTGCTCGGCCTGATCGGCGGCGGCCCGACGTTCGTCGGCACCCTGATCGGGCAGGCGTGGGTCAGCGAGGCCCTCTCGATCCTGTTCCTCGCGCTGGCGGCCGGGTCGATCCTGTACGTCGTCCTCGAGCTCGTCAACGTCAACCGGCGGATGGCGTCCAAGCAGTTCATCGCGTGGTTCGTCCTGCTCGGTCTGTTCCTCGGCTTCGCAACCGAGTTCGTGGTCGAGGCCGCCGGGGTCTAGGCCCGTGCTGCCGACCTTCGTCATCGGCCTACGGGAGGGCGTCGAGGCGGCGTTGATCGTCGGGATCATCGCCGCTTTCCTCCGCCAGGAGGGCCGGCGCGACGCGCTGCGGTGGATGTGGGCCGGGGTCGCGATCGCGGCCGCCATCTGCGTTGCCGCCGGTGTCACGCTCGAGCTCGTCAGCCGCGACCTGCCTCAGCGCCAGCAGGAGATGCTGGAGACCGTGGTCGGCGCGATCGCGGTCGCGGCGGTCACGTTCATGATCGTCTGGATGCGTCGCAACGCGCGCGGGCTGCGGCGGGCGCTCGAGGGTCGCGCGTCCGACGCGCTCGCGGAGGGCTCGGTGATCGCGCTCGTTGCGATGGCGTTCTTCGCCGTGATCCGCGAGGGCTTCGAGACCTCGGTCTTCCTGCTCGCGGCCTTCGACTCGTCGAGCGACCCGCTCGCGGCCGGAGGCGGGGCGCTACTCGGCGTCGTGCTCGCCGTCGGGATCGGCTACGGGATCTACCGCGGCGGCATCCGGCTCAACCTGGCCCGGTTCTTCCGGGTCACCGGGATCGTCCTGGTGCTGGTCGCGGCGGGCCTCGTCGCGACCGCCCTGCACACCGCGCACGAGGCCGGCTGGCTCAACAGCCTGCAGGCGCCAGACCGTCGACCTGCGCTGGCTCGTCGCGCCCGGCACCGTGCGCTCGTCACTCCTGACCGGCCTGCTCGGCTTCCAGCCGCGCCCGGTGACCGCAGAGGCGATCGGCTACCTCGTCTACGCGATCCCGGTGGCGATCTACGTCCTCTGGCCGTCGGGGCTCCGACTCCGCCGCCACCGCGCGACGCAACCGCTTCCCGCCGGGCGTACGGCATGACCGTGCGCATCCCGTTCCTGGTCGCGACCACCGTCGCGACGGCGCTTGCGCTGGCCGGTTGCGGCGGCGGCGACAAGCAGAAGGCGGCCGGCGGGCGCTCCGTCGACGTCACACTCACCGATGCCGGCTGTAGTCCCGCCGGAGCTTCGGCTCGCGTCGGGGCCGACCACCTTCGAGGTCGCCAACGACGGCGCGGACGCGGTCACGGAGTTCGAGATCCTCGACGGCGACCGCATCCTCGGCGAGGTCGAGAACGTCGCGTCCGGCCTCTCGGGGCACTTCTCGCTGACGCTGAGGCCCGGCCGCTTCACCATGTACTGCCCCGGCGGCACGAGCGCCGAGCGCGGCCCGCTCGTCGTCACGGGCAAGGCCTCCGGGACGAGCGAGGCCGCGGCCGCCGCGGTCGCACAGTACCGGCGCTATGTCGAGGGCCAGACTGCGCTGCTGGTCACCAAGACCCGCCGGTTCGTCCAGGAGCTGCAGGCCGGGGACATCGAAGGCGCGAAGGCCGCGTACGCGGACGCGCGCGTCCCCTACGAGCGGATCGAGCCCGTCGCCGAGAGCTTCGGCGACCTCGATCCGGCGATCGACGCCCGCGCCGGCGACGTCCCGAAGGCGA
Organism: uncultured Actinomycetes bacterium; assembly: GCA_963808815.1. Taxonomy (GTDB): domain Bacteria; phylum Actinomycetota; class Thermoleophilia; order Gaiellales; family Gaiellaceae; genus DATBLE01. Next base: position 88,136 of record CAWEGI010000016.1, read on the forward strand.
AGTGGACGGGCTTCCACCCGATCGAGCAGTTCCTCTGGGTTCGAGGCAAGACCGGGCCGGAGACGCTCCGGACGAAGCTGATGGACGACGTCGTCGACCTGCAGCGGCGCGTGCAGACGATCGAGCTCGAGCCGGCCCAGGTCGCGAACGGTTCCGTCGAGCTCCTCGGCGAGGTGTCCAGGTCGAAGATCACCGGCGAGGAGGAGCGCTACTCGCACATCGACCTCGTCGACTTCGAAGCCAACGTCGAGGGCGCGAAGGCCGCGTACCAATCCGTTCGAGACCTGGTCCAGGCCCGGCGGCCCGCGCTCGCGAAGGAGATCGACGATCGCTTCGCGGACGTCGAGTCGGCGCTCCAGCCATACCGTGAGGGCAGCGGGTTCGTCGCGTACACGGCGTTGACGAAGGCCGACACACGCGTCCTGAGCCGCTCGATCGACGCGCTCGCCGAACCACTATCCGAGGTGGGGGCGGTCGTCGCGGGGCAGTGAGCACGAGGCTCACACGGGGGCGGCTGCTGGCGGCCGGCGCGGTCGGTGCCGGAGTCGCGCTCGGGGGCGTCGGCGTCGAACGGCTGGCCGCCGGCGGCGACGGCGACAACGCTGCAGAGCCGATCCCGTTCCACGGCGAGCGCCAGGCCGGGATCGCGACGCCGGCACAGGATCGCCTGCACTTCGCTGCATTCGACGTCGTCACGACGTCGAAGTCCGAGCTGCGCGGCCTGATGCGCGTGTGGACAGAGGCGGCCTCGCGGATGTCACGGGGCGAGCCCGTCGGCGAGACGAGGCTGCATCTGGCGCCGCCGATCGACACCGGCGAGGCGGCCGGGTTGCCGCCTGCGCGGCTGACGGTCACGTTCGGCTTCGGCCCCACGCTGTTCGACCGCTTCGGCCTCGAGCGGTCGCGGCCGGCGGCGCTCGCCGCGCTGCCGGTGTTCGCCGGGGACGAGCTCGACCCGGAGCGCTGCGGCGGCGACATCGCTGTCCAGGCCTGCGCAGACGACCCGCAGGTCGCCTTCCACGCAGTCCGCAACCTCGCCCGGATCGGCCGCGGCGCGGTGGTGATGCGCTGGTCGCAGCTCGGATTCGGCCGCACGTCCTCCACGAGCCGCGCGCAGGAGACGCCGCGCAACCTGATGGGCTTCAAGGACGGAACGAACAACATCAAGCTCGAGGACGGTCGGGCGCTGGCCGAGCATGTGTGGGTAGCGGCGAACTCCGATCCGCCCTGGCTGCGCGGCGGCACCTACATGGTCACGCGCCGCATCCGCATGTTGATCGAGGTCTGGGACCGGGCGAGCCTCGACGATCAGGAGCAGACGATCGGCCGCCGCAAGGAAAGCGGCGCTCCGTTCGGCCGGGAGGACGAGTTCGACCCCGTCAACCTCTCGCGAACGCCCGTCGACGCGCACGTCCGCCTGGCGGCGCCGAGTGGGAACGGCGATCGCCGCATCCTCCGCCGCGGCTACTCGTTCACCGACGGGATGGACGCCGAACTCGGACAGCTCGACGCGGGTCTTTTCTTCATCAGCTACCAGAACGACCCGGTGGGCTTCGTCGAGCTGCAGCGGCGCCTGGCCGCGTCGGACGCGCTCAACGAGTACATCAAGCACACGGGCAGCGCGCTCTTCGCCTGCCCGCCGGGAGTGCGGCCGGGCGGCTACGTCGGCGAGACGCTCCTCGGGTAGCAGCCAGGCCCGGGGCTAGGCTCACCCGGTGGGCTTCGCCACCGTCTATCCGCTCGTCTCGGCCCGGGCGGTCGCCCGGCCCTTCACCTACGAGGTGCCGGACGACGTGGGCTGTGGAGCGGTCGTCTCTGTCCCGTTCGGCCGGTCGCGCGTCCGCGGCGTCGTCGTCTCCACCGGGGAGCCGCCGCCGGCGGGCGTAGAGGCGGCGCCCATCGCCGCCGTCCTCGACGAGCTGCCGCCTGCGCTCGTCGAGCTGGCGCTGTGGCTCGCCCGGTATTACGGCTCGACGCCGGCTCGCGCGCTCGAGCTCGTCGCGCCGCGCAGGCGCGCCAGGCGCGGCGAGCCCCGAGAGACGCCTGCGGGACTGGTCGGCGAGCCCGCGCCCGCCGAGCTGACGCCGGAGCAGTCGGCGGCGGTGGCCTCGATCGTCGCGGCGATGGACGCCGGTGGCGGCCGCTACCTGCTCTACGGCGCGACCGGCAGCGGTAAGACCGAGGTCTACCTCCAGGCCTGCGCCGCCGCACTCGAGCGTGGCCTCGGCGCGATCGTCCTGGTGCCCGAGATCGCACTCACCCCGCAGGCGGTGGGCCGCTTCCGGGCCCGCTTCGGCATGCGAATCGCACTGCTCCACTCGGGGCTGACGGAGGCCGCGCGCCGCGACGAGCGCGAGCGGATCGCATCCGGGGAAGCCCGCGTCGTCGTCGGTGCGCGTTCCGCGGTCTTCGCACCGGTGCGTGGCCTCGGGCTCGTCTGCGTCGACGAGGAGCACGACGCGTCGTACAAGCAGGAGTCCGATCCCCGCTACGACGCCCGCACGGTCGCGGCCAAGCGGGCGTCTCTCGAGGGGGCCGTCGCCGTCTTCGGAAGCGCGACGCCGAGACCCGAGAGCTGGGCCGCGCTCGAGCGGCTCGAGCTGGGCGGCCGGCTGGGCGGGAAGCTGCCGCCGGTGCGGGTCGTCGATCTGCGGCGCGAGCGCGGTTACCCGCTGTCCGCTCCCCTGCTCGCCGAACTCGGCGACATCGCCGAGAAGGGCGGCAAGGCGATCCTGCTGTTGAATCGACGCGGACTGATCCCGGCGATCCACTGCCGCACGTGCGGCGTCACCCGCCGCTGTCCGAACTGCGACGTCGCCCTGGTCCTCCACGGCTCAGGAGAACTGCGCTGTCATCACTGCGGCCACGGCGAACCGGCACCCGAGCTCTGCCCCGAGTGTGGATCGGCCGAGCTCGCCCGGCTCGGGGCCGGCACGCAGCGGCTCGAGCGCGAACTGGCGGCGCGCCTGCCCGAGCTGGAGCTCGTTCGGCTGGATGCGGACTCCCGCGACCCGTCAGCGGCGCTCGAGCGGTTCGCCGCGACGGACCGGGCGGTGCTGCTCGGCACGCAGATGGTCGCGAAGGGCCACCACTTCAAAGGGGTCTCGCTGGCGGCGGTCGTCGACGCGGACACGGGCCTCGCGCTTCCGGACTTCCGGGCCGAGGAGCGTACGTTCCAGCTGCTCACCCAGCTCGCGGGCCGCAGCGGCCGCGACGCCCCCGGCCGCGTCCTGATCCAGACGTTCCAGCCCGACGCGCGGCCGGTCGAGCTCGCCGCCAGGCACGACGTCGGGCGCTTCCTGGCCGGCGAGCTGGAACGCCGCGAGGCACTGGGCTATCCGCCCTTCCGTCACCTGATTCGCATCGTCGTCTCCGGGCCGGAGGCCGACGCGCCGATGCAGGCGTTGCAGGAGCTGAAGGCGGCGCTGACTTTTCCCGGGGCACCGGGCGAAGCCCGCCGCCCCGGGCGACAGGCAGTGGGCGACGCCGATCTGCTCGGGCCGGCGCCGCTCCTGCGGCTGCGAGGACGCCATCGCGCGCAGCTCGTCGCCAAGACCGACCGGCCGGGAGCCCTCGCGGCCCGTGCTGCCCAGGCGCTTGCTGCGGCCGCTCCGGCGATGCGGAAGGCGGGCCTTGCCGCCGTGGTCGACGTCGATCCGCAGAGCCTCTGAATACACTGATCTCGGTGTGAGCGAGGAGCACGGCCAGGTCATCGACGAGGAGCTGAGCGCCGAGAACGAGGCGAGGCGGCGGCTTGCCCTGGCCCAGATCCGGCAATGGCCCGACCCGGTGCTGAAGCTGAGAGCCGAGGAGGTGGAGGACTTCGACGACGACCTTCGCCGCCTCGTCGCGCGCATGCAGGCGCTGATGGCGGACGCGCATGGGGTCGGCCTCGCCGGCAACCAGGCGGGCGTGCTTCGCCGCCTGTTCGTGTTCCGGATCGAGGGCGAGGACGAGGCGCGGGCCGCCGTGAACCCGGCGATCGTCGATGCGAGTGAGGAGCTGGAGACGGCCGACGAGGGCTGCCTCTCGCTCCAGGGTGTGCTCGTACCGGTCGAGCGGCCCAGGGCGGTGACGCTCGAGGCGCACGACGCCGAGGGCACGCCCTTCCGTCTCGAGCTGGAAGGGCTGACCGCCCGGGTCGTCCAGCACGAGCTCGACCACCTCGACGGCGTCCTGATCCTGGAGCGCACGACACCCGAGGCCCGGCGCGAGGCGATGGCTGCACTGCGGCCTCAGCCGATCCTGGGGTAGGGATGAGGATCGGCTTCGCGGCCAGCGCGCCGTTCGGGGCCGACGTGCTCGAGCGTCTGGCCGCTCGCCACGAGATCGCCTTCTGCCTGACGCAGCCCGATTCCCCCGCAGGCAGAGGACGAGGCCTCCGACCCGCGCCGGCCAAGCTGACGGCCCTGAAGCTGGGGATTCCCGTCGTCGAGAGTCTCGACGTGACTCTCGACGAACCCTTGATCGTGCTGGTCGCCTACGGCCGCCTGATCCCGAACGACCTGCTGGAGCGGCATCTCTGGCTCAACGTGCACCCGTCGCTGCTGCCGCGCTGGCGCGGGGCAGCCCCGGTCGAGCGGGCGATCATGGCCGGCGACACGGAGACCGGCGTGACGGTGATCAAGCTCGTCGAGGAGCTCGACGCGGGGCCGGTCGCGGCGCAGGAGCGGTTTGCGATCCATCCCGAGGACGACGCGGGAGCCGTCTACGACCGGGCGGTCCCGCTGGCGGTGGAGCTGCTCGAGCGGACGCTTCCGGATCCGGCGTTCAGTCCGCAGCCCGACGAGGGAGTCACCTACGCCGCGAAGATCGGACCGGAGGACCGGAACCTCGACCTCTCGAAGCCGGAGGATGCGGTGAACCGCGTGCGCGCCCTCTCGCCGCACATCGGCGCCCGCGCCGAGCTCGAAGGGCGGCCGGTGGTGGTGTGGCGGGCCCGCGTCGAGGGTGGCCGATTCGTCCCGGTCGAGGTGCAACCGCCCGGGGGCCGGCGCATGGACTACGACGCATGGCTGCGCGGGCTGCGGTAGCCCCTGCCCGGCGCGCGGCCTACGAGGTCGTTCTCCGGGTCTTCGAGGACGACGCCTACGCCGACCGCGCCTTCACCACCGCGGCCGGCGGGCTCGACGCGCGTGACCGGGCGCTTGCCCAGCAGATCGCGTATGGGACGGTGCAGCGCGTCCGGACACTCGACCACGCGATCGAGGCGCTCGGCCGCCGTCCGGTGCGCAAGCTCGACCCTCCGGTCAGGGCTGCGCTTCGCCTCGGCGCCTACCAGCTCGGCTACCTCGACGGCGTCCCGGCGCACGCGGCGGTCAACGAGTCGGTCGAGCTGGTGCGCGCGGCCCGTCTGGAGCGGGCAGTGCCGTTCACGAACGCGGTCCTGCGGCGGCTGACAGACGGGCTCCCGGCGCTGCTCGCCTCGCTGCCCGAGGGGCCGCTGAAGCACTCCTACCCCGACTGGATCTACGAGACGTGGCGCCGCGACTGGGGCGAGGACGAGACGCTCGCGCTGATGCGGGCGCAGAACGAGGGGCCGGAGACCGTCGTTCGGCTCGTGCGCGGCGAGATCGAGGGCGAGCCGACGGACGTGCCGGGTGCGTGGCGTGTGGCTCGCGTCGACGAGGAGGCGCTCGCGGAGGGGCGGATCTGGCCGCAGAGCCGCGGCTCACAGCTCGCCGGGCTCGCCGTCGGCTCCCGCCCCGGCGAGCGCGTGCTCGACCTGTGCGCCGCCCCGGGCGGGAAGGCGACAATGCTTGCCGGCGAGGTGGTCGCCGTGGAGCTGCACGAGGGCCGCGCCCGCGAGCTGGAGGAGAACGTCCACCGGCTCGGCGCGACGAACGTCCGGGTCGTCAACGCCGACGGCCTTGCGCTGCCGGCCGAGCTCGACGGCTTCGACCGCGCTCTGGTCGATGCGCCGTGCTCCGGCCTGGGCGTGCTGGCCGCGCGGCCGGACCTGCGCTGGCGTGCACGGGCCCTGCCGGAGCTCCAGCTCGCCTTGCTGCAGGCAGCGGCAGCACGCGTGAAGCCCGGCGGCACGGTCACCTTCTCGGTCTGCACACTGAACATCGACGAGAACGAGGCGGTCGTCCAGGCGTCCGGCCTCGCCGTCGAGGACCTGGGCGTGGAGTGGCCCGCCTTCCGCCACCCGAAGCGACCGGAGTTCCTGCTCACGACACCCCATCGCCACGGGACCTCCGGGTTCTTCGTCGCACGGCTTCGGGTCTGAGCCCTGTTGAGGAATCGACACGCAATTGTCACACCCCAGTCTCAGAGACTGGGTGGCAAACGTCACGAGCGCCGCAGCCGTAAGATCGGCAGTGTGGCCTGGGACGACTGGATCCGTACAGTCGAGGTGGAGCCGTCGCTGTACGCAGCCGACTTCTCGCAACTCGGCCACGACCTCGACGTGCTCCTGCGGGCGGGCGCTCGCGTCGTCCACTTCGACGTCGGCGACGCGCACTTCGTCGAGCCGGTCACGATGGGCCCGATCGTGCTCCAGTCGATCGCTCCACTCGTCCACGAGGCCGGCGGCGTCGTCGACTGTCACCTGATGGTCGACGACCCCGCGCACCACTTCGCCGCCTTCGAGGCAGCGGGCGCCGACAGCGTCACCTTCCACGTCGAGGCCGCCGACGATCCGGCCGCGGTCGCGGCCAAGGCACGTGACCACGGCTTTCAGGTGGGTCTTGCGTTCAACCCCGAGACGCCGGTCGACCGGGTCGCTCCGCTCGCGGACGCCTTCGACCTCGTCCTCTGCATGAGCATCCATCCCGGCTATTCGGGCCAGGAGTTCATGCCAGAGGCCGTCGGCCGGATCGAGCAGTTGCGCTCGCTCGTCCCGGCGCACGTCCACGTCCAGGTCGACGGCGGGATCTCCCACGAGAACATCCGCAGCGTCTACGACGCAGGGGCCGACCTGATCGTCGCCGGTTCGGCGATCTTCGGCAGGGAGGACCTGCCGCGTGCGTACCGGCGCCTGGTCCAGGCCCTCGCATGAGAGACGAAGCCGAGGAACGAGGCGACAGCGGAGCTGTCGACCTCGGTACGAGGCGATGTCGTGACGCCGAAGGCGTCACTCATCTCGAGCGGGCGATCGAGCTCGCCGAGCGCGGGCGCGGCACGACTCGGCCGAATCCGGTCGTCGGCGCGGTCGTGGTCGCCGGCGGCGACGTCGTCGGCGAGGGCTGGCACGAGCGCAAGGGCGGCCCGCACGCCGAGGTGGTCGCGCTCGAGGCGGCCGGCGAGCGCGCCCGCGGCGCGACGCTCTACGTGACGATGGAGCCCTGCGCCCACCACGGCACGACGCCGCCGTGCACGGAGGCCGTGCTGCGTGCGGGCGTGGCGAAAGTGGTCACCGGCTCGCTCGACCCGAACCCTGAGGCTCGCGGCGGTCTCGACCTGCTCTCCTCAGCCGGTGTCGAGGTCGAGCACGTCGACTCCTTCGAGGCGCGGGCGCAGAACGCCGCCTGGCGTGCCTGGATCGTGATGGGGCGGCCGTTCGTGACGCTCAAGCTCGCCGTCACCCTCGACGGACGCGTGACCGTGCCCGGCGCCCGCTGGGTGACAGGCGAGGACAGCCGTCGTCGGGTGCACGAGCTCCGCGCCGCCTCCGATGCGGTGGCCGTGGGCATGGGCACCGTTCGTGCTGACGATCCGCGGCTCGACGCGCGCGACGTCGACGCAACGCGTCAGCCGCGCCGGATCGCCTTCGGCGGCGGCCCACTGCCCGAAGACTCCGAGCTGGAGCTGCTCTCCGGGCCGCTGGAGGACGAGCTGCGCCGCCTCGGCGGCGAAGGCGTGCAGTCGCTGCTGATCGAGGGCGGGCCGAAGCTGGCCACTGCCTTCCTCGAGCACGACCTGGTCGACCGGCTGCTGGTCTTCGTCGCCCCGACGATCGCCGGCGAGGGGCAGGTCATGCTCGGAGCGCTCCCCGGCCCGGTCGAGCTGCGTCACCTCCGGGCCGAGCCGCGTCGGCGCCGATGTCCTCCTCGATGCCTACGTCCATGAGCCCTGAGGACCGGCTCGTCGGCCTTCTGTCGCGCTGGCTCGCCCGGCACATCGGGAACGCCGAGCTGCACTCCGAGATCGAGACAGCCGGCCGGGAGGGGCTCTCGCCGGAGCAGGCGGAAGCATTGGACGAGCTGCTTGCAGAGCTCGAACGCACAGGCCCCAACGGTCGCGGCGATCTCGAGATGGTCGTGCGCGAGACGCTCGAGGCGCTGGCCCTCGGCTAGCGTTGGGGTCATGTTCACCGGGCTCGTGCGCGAGGTCGGAACGGTCGTTTCGTTCGAGGACGGGCGGCTCCGAGTGGAGTCCTCGATCGCGGCGGCGGTCGGCGATTCGGTCGCGATCGACGGCGTCTGCCTCACCGTCACCGACGGCGACCGCAAGACGCTGGCGTTCGACGCCGTCCCGGAGACCCTCGCCCGCACGACGCTCGGTCGGCTCGGCCCGGGGATGCCGGTCAACCTCGAGCCGGCGCTTCGCGCCGGGGAGGCGCTCGGCGGCCACTACGTCCAGGGTCACGTCGACGGGGTCGGCCGTATCCGCTCCGTCGAGGCCGAGGGGAACGGGCAACGCGTGTGGATCGATGCGCCCGAGGCGCTTCGGCGCTACTGCGTGGAGAAGGGCTCGATCGCCGTCGACGGCGTGTCGCTCACGGTCGCCGATCTCGACGACGCAGGGTTCGCCGTCGCACTCGTGCCCCATACGCTCGAGGTGACCACACTCGGCGAAGCCGCCCCCGGCGACGAGGTCAACCTCGAGACGGATGTCCTCGCCAAGTACGTGGAGAGGCTCGCGGGGCTACGATCTGACGATGGCGACGGCAGCTGAACGGCGCACCTTCGCGTCGATCGAGGATGCGATCGAGGACGTTCGCAACGGGAAGTTCGTGGTCGTCGTCGACGACCCGAACCGCGAGAACGAAGGCGACCTCGTCATCGCCGCCCAGTTCGCCACGCCGGAGGCGATCAACTTCATGGCCACGCATGCGCGCGGGCTGATCTGCCTCTGCCTCACCGAGGAGCGCTGCGACGAGCTCGGCCTGCAGCAGATGACCGACCACAACGAGGCTCCGCTCGGCACCGCATTCACGGTGTCGGTGGAGGCCCGCGAAGGCGTGACGACGGGGATCTCGGCCGCCGACCGCTCGCGGACGATCCAGGTGGCGATCGACCCGAAGTCGACGCCGCACGACCTCGTCACGCCCGGCCACGTCTTCCCGCTGCGCGCCCGGGACGGCGGTGTCCTGCGCCGTGCGGGCCAGACCGAGGCGTCCGTCGACCTCGCGCACCTGGCCGGCCTGTACCCCGCCGGCGTCGTCTGCGAGATCATGAACGAGGACGGAACGATGGCCCGTGTCCCCGACCTGGTGACGTACTGCGCGCGCCACGAGCTGAAGCTCGTCAGCGTCGCCGACCTCGTCGAGTACCGGCGCCGACACGAGAAGCTGGTCACGCGCGAGATCGCCGTCCGCCTGCCGACGGAGTACGGCGAGTTCCAGGCGATCGCCTTCCGCGAGAAGCTGACGGGCAAGCACCACATCGCCCTCGTGCACGGCGACGTCGAGGGCGCCGACGACGTCCTCGTCCGCGTCCATTCGGAGTGCCTGACCGGCGACGTCTTCCACTCGCTCCGCTGCGACTGCGGCGACCAGCTCGACACCGCCCTGCGGCGCATCACCGCCGAGTCCTGCGGCGTCCTGCTGTACATGGCCCAGGAAGGGCGTGGCATCGGTCTGCTGAACAAGCTCAAGGCGTACGAGCTCCAGGAGCAGGGAATGGACACGGTCGACGCCAACCTCGCCTTCGGCTTCGCCGCCGACGAGCGGGAGTGGGGGATCGGCAACCAGATCCTGGCCGATCTCGGCCTCGGCACGATCCGGCTCCTGACCAACAACCCGAAGAAGGTCTCCGGGCTGGAGGCGTACGGCCTGCGCGTCACCGAGCAGGTGCCGATCGAGGTTGCGCCGAACGGGGAGAACCTGCGCTACCTGCGCGCGAAACGTGAGAAGCTCGGGCACCGGCTCCACCACCAGGATCTCAAGTTCGAGCCAGAATCGGACTCGTAAAGCGTGAGCGACAACCTCGACGAATCCCAGGACTGGCCGCTGCGCGACTACTCCGCGCGCCTGCGCCCGCCCCGGCCTGCAGAGGAGCCGGCCGAGGCCGAGCAGGAGGAGCAGCCGTTCGCGGGCGAGCAGGAGCCCGAGCCCGAACCTGCCTATGAGCCGCCGCCCACCTCCTCCGCCGGTGTCGAGGTGCTCTACGACGAGGACGAGGAGCAGGCGGCCGCTCCGGCGGTGCAGGACGAGGCGCTGCGGTAGCCGGAGGAGGCGGTCGAGCCGGAGCCGACGCCCGAGCCGGAGCCGACGCCCGAGCCGGAGGAACCTGCCGTGGAGGAGCCCGCCGTGGAGGAGCCGGCAGCGGACGAGCCGGGCGCCGCAGCTGCGCCCGTGGCCGAGGAAGCAGCGGTGCAGGCTCCCGCGCCCGAGGCCGCGGAGCTGCAGCACGCCGAGGGCGACCTGCGGATTCCCGACGGCACCTCGGTGCTCGAGGGCTCGCCGAACGGCAATCGACGCACCGTCGCGATCGTCGTCAGCAAGTTCAACGGCGAGATCTCCGGCAAGCTGCTCGACTCGGCGATGCTCGCGCTCGACGAGGCCGGGGTCGCGCGCGACGCTGTACTGGTCATGCCGGTTCCGGGCGCATTCGAGCTGCCGATAGCGGCGATGGCGCTCGCGAAGACACGCCGCTATTCCTGCGTCGTCGCGCTCGGCTGCGTGATCCGCGGCGAGACGCCGCACTTCGACTTCGTCGCGGGCGAGGCGGCAAGTGGGCTCCAGCTGGCCGGGATCGAGACCGGCGTGCCGGTCTCGTTCGGCCTGCTCACGTGCGACACGGCCGAACAGGCCGAGGAGCGCGTCGAGCGCGGCGCCTGGGCGGCGCGCACCGCGCTCGAGATGGCCGACGCGTTCGCGCAGCTGCGCACGGCAGTGGCGCGCGGCTAGGGCGGCGTCGACGCTACACTTCCCGGCCGCATGTCGAAGATCTGCTCCGTCTGCGGGAAGAAGCCCTCGTTCGGCCACAACCGGAGCCACTCGATGGTGGCGACGAAGCGCCGCTTCAACCCGAATCTCCAGCGCGTCCGCATCGTCGTGGACGGCACGCCGAAGCGTGCCTACGTCTGCACGCGCTGCCTGAAGGCCGGAAAGGTCACCAAGGCCTAGCAACCGCGAGCGACTCCTTCGGGGTCTAATCTCGCGCAGTGGATTTCATCGTTGCCTCGTCCGATCTCGGTCGGGTCGCGATCACGGGCGACGCCGTCGCCCAGATCGTCGGACTGACGGCGGCCGAGTGCTACGGCATCGTCGGCACCACGACGGGCCGGCTCGGCCGGCTGCTGACGCGCGACCGAACGACACGCGGTGTCGAGATCTCCGGCGACGAGCACGGGCTGTCGATCGCTCTGCACGTGGTCGTCGAGCACGGCCTCAACCTCGCCGAGGTCGCGTCGACGGTCCGCAGCCGCGTCGCCTACGAGGTCGGGCGCATGACCGGCCTCGAGATCTCGGCCGTCGAGGTGCACATCGACGCGGTGAAGGCATCAGCATGAGCGGCAGCGGGGATCTCGACGCGATCCGCCGCCTCGCCGGTCCGACCGCCGCCGCTCTGGAGGCCAGCCGCAGCCGCATCGACGACCTGAATGTCTACCCGGTTCCCGACGGGGACACGGGCACGAACCTGACCCTGACCGTCCGCGCCGTGCAGGAGGCGCTCGAGCGGCTCGACGATGCAGACCGCGACCGCCTCGCCCACGAGATCGCGCGCGCGGCTCTGATGGGAGCGCGCGGCAACTCGGGCGTGATCCTCTCCCAGATCATCCGCGGCTTCGCCGAGGTCGTGGGCGACGCGTCCGTGATCGACTCGCTCACGCTCGCGCGGGCGTTCCGCTCGGCGAGCGACGCGGCCTACCGAGCCGTGCGCAAGCCGGTCGAGGGGACGATGCTGACGGTGATCCGCGAGCTGGCCGAGGAGGCCGAGGCGCAGGCACGACCCGACCTGCCCGTCGCCGACCTGCTGCGCGCTCTCGTGCGGCGCGGCGAGGACGCGCTCGCCCGCACGCCGCAGCACCTCGAGATCCTTCGCCAGGCGGGAGTCGTCGATGCCGGCGGTGCCGGGCTGCTCGAACTGGTCCGCGGCCTGACCGCGGCCGTGACCGGCGAGGAAATGCCCGAGCCGCCTGCCGGTCTCGAGGACGTCGGGCTCGACGCGATCCACCAGGAGCTCTCGCGGTACCGCTACTGCACCGTGTTCGTCGTCGAGGGCGAGAGGCTCGACCGGGACGCTCTCGAGCGCGCGCTCGAACCGCTCGGCGACTCGCTGATGGTCGTGGGCGACGAGTCCGCGCTGAAGGTGCACGTGCACACCGACGATCCGGGAGCGGCGCTCACGCTCGGCGCCGCCCGCGGGGTGCTCGAAGGAGTCGAGATCGCGAACATGCACCGCCAGACCGAGCAGCGCGAGACCCGCTTGCTCGAGCTCGTGCCGGATCCGCGCGCGACCGAGGTCGTCGCGGTTGTCGCCGGCGAAGGCAACGCGCGCCTCTTCCGTAGCCTCGGGGTGACGAGCGTCGTCGAGGGGGGACAGTCGATGAACCCGTCGACCGCCGATATCCTCGCCGCCGTGGACGCGACCTCCGCGCCGGAGGTCGTCCTGCTGCCGAACAACCCGAACGTCATCCTCTCGTCGGAGCAGGCTGCCGCCCACGCCCCCAAGCCGGTGCTGGTCGTGGGCACGCGCTCGATCCCGGCGGGGATCGCGGCGATGGTCGCCTACGACGGCACCCGTACGGCGGCGGACAACGCGGCCGAAATGGAGGACGCGGTCGCCGCCGTCGCCACCGGAGCCGTGACCACCGCGTCGCGCGCGGTGCAACTCGACGGCCTGGCCGTCCACGAAGGAGCGTTCCTCGGCCTTCTCGAGGGCCAGCCGGTCGCCGGCGGGCCGGCGTTCGAGGAGGTCGCCGCCGCCGTCGTCGAGCGGCTGCTGGCGGAGCCGCGCGAGGTGCTCACGCTGCTGACGGGCGAGGGGGCGCCCGCGGTGAACGGCCTGCTCGACCGGATCGCCGCGTCGCACCCGGAGGTCGAGGTCGAAGTCCAGGACGGCGGACAGCCGCACTACCACCTGCTCCTGTCGGCCGAATAGAGCCGAATAGGATGGCCGCCCTTCGCGCGCCCCGGGGCTTCGCCCGGCGGCGCGCCGGGCTAGCATCGACGTATGGCCGTTCGGGTCCTGCTGATCGAGGACAACGACGTCTTCCGCACCGCGCTGGAGGTGCTGCTGACACTGGGCGACGACATCGAGATCGTCGGCTCGGAGCCCGACGGGAACGCGGTCGTCGACCGTTGTCGGGAGGTCGAGCCGGACGTCGTGCTCGTCGACTACCGGCTGCCGGGGCTGGACGGCGTCCAGGTGACGCGGCTCGTCCGGGAGAAGGCGCCGGGCGTCGCCGTCGTCGCTCTCACCGCGGCGGCCGGCGAGCGCGAGGTCGAGGCGTTGCTCGAAGCCGGTGCCGTCTCCTGCATCGGCAAGGACAGACCCCTCGACGAGATCGTCGAGGCGGTTCGCGGGGCGGCGCGGCTCGAGGCGGCAGGCTGATGCAGCTGACGGCGAAGAACACGGCCGTCGTCCTCGACTCGACCGCCGACTACCCCGACGGTCCGACGCGTTTCCCGAACTGGCGGGTCGTCCCGCTGTACGTGCGCTTCGGCGCCGAGAGCTTCCGCGACTACGTCGAGCTCGGCCCGCACGAGTTCTACGAGCGGCTGCGCACCGCCTCCGACCTGCCGACCACCTCGCAGCCGACGCCCGGCGACTTCCTCGAGACCTACCGCGGGCTGGAGCAGTACGAGCGAATCCTCTCGCTGCACATCCCGGCAACCCTCTCCGGCACCGTCGAGAGTGCGCGGCTCGCGGGCGGGGAGCTGGGAGGCGGCAAGGTGCGTGCGATCGACAGCGGCACGGTGTCCGCCGGCCTGGCACTGCTCGCGCTCGGCCTCCAGGAGCGCCTCCAGCGCGGCACGACCGACGAGGAGGTCGACGCCTACGTCGAGAGGTTCCGGCGCGAGAGCCGGATCGTCTTCACCGTCGACACGCTGGAGTACCTCGCCCGGGGCGGCCGGATCGGGAAGGCAGCGGCGATGGCAGGCACGTTGCTGAACATCAAGCCGATCCTGACGATCGAGGACGGCGAGGTCATCCCGGTGAAGCGCGTCCGCGGCGCCCACAAGGCCTTCCTCGAGTTCGTCGAGACCTTCGAGCAGGGGAGCGTCGATCGGCCGTCCTTGCGGGTGGGGATCGCGGACGCTGAAGCGCCCGACCGGCGTCGAGGCGATCCGCGAGCTCGTCGGCCGCACCCGCCCCGAGGCGCAGATCGAGGTCGAGACGACGCTCGGCGCGGTCGTCGGGACGCATGCCGGGCCGGGTACGGTCGGCTTCTTCTGGTTCGACGAGGCATGAGCGGTTTCGGCCACGTCGACCTGCGGGTGACCTCGCTCGAGGAGGCGCTGCCGTTCTACGACGCGCTGCTGCCTGTCCTGGGGTTCACCGAGCGCTACGACGGCCCGGAGTGGAAGGTGTGGGGAGCGACCGAGCCTGCGCTTCCCGCGACGGAGTACTTCGCGATCAGCGAGAGCCCTAAGCACGTAACGAACGAGAACCGCGTCGCCTTCTGGGTTGCCGAGCCGGCCGAGGTCGACCGCGTGGCTGAGGCGGTCGAGGCGGCGGGAGGCCGCGATATCAGCGGGCCGAAGTCGATGCCCTACGGGCCGGACTACTACGCCCTGTACTTCTCCGATCCGTGCGGAAACCGGTTCGAGGTCTACTTCCGGCAATCCGGCTGAGCCCGCCGGACCGGCACCTATACTCGGCCGAGTGACGCGCCCGACGGCGTTTGCAACCGTGGACCAACCGGAGGCGTGGCCTCGCCTGCGCGGGGAGCCGCGGCCGGAGCGGCTGGAGGAGCCGCTCGACTCGCTCCAGGGGGTCGGCCCGGGGATCGCCGGCAGGCTGCGGAAGCTCGGCCTCGCCACCGTTCGCGACCTGCTCGAACATCGCCCCCGCGACTACCAGCGCTCCGTCGGAGAGAGCCGCATCGTCGACCTCTTCGGTGAGCAGGAGGCGGTGATCGTCGGTGAGATCCGCAGCGTCTCGCTGCGACGCGCGCGCCGCCGGTTGACGATCCTGACCGCGACCGTCGCGGACGACAGCGGCGCAATCCCGGCCGTCTGGTTCAACCAGGACTGGCTGAAGGACAAGCTCCAGCCCGGGACGCGTGTGCGCCTCCGCGGGCAGCTCCGCCGGAACGCGTTCAACGTCAAGTCGTACGACCTGAACGGTGCGACCGCCACCGCCGACCTGGCGCCGATCTACCCGGCCGGCGAGGAGATCACGCCGCCGCGGCTCCGCGCCCTTGCCGACCGCGCCCTCGAGCTCGTTCCGAACGAGCCCGACCCTCTTCCGGCGACGCTGAAACAGCGGGAACGCCTGCCGCGCCGCGCCGACGCGCTGTACGCGCTCCATCGCCCGAAAACGCTCGAGGAGGCGGAGGAGGGGAGACGCCGGCTCGCGTTCGACGAGCTGCTCCTGCTCCAGCTCGGCATCGCGCGCCGTACGCGCGAGCGCGAGCACGAGGTCGCGCCGGCGCTCGGAGAGCCCGGAGAGCTGCTCGAGAGCTACCGGGCCGCGCTGCCTTTCGAGCTCACCGAGCACCAGGAGCAGGCGATCGCCGACCTCGACCGCGATCTCGCGCGGGCGACGCCGATGCAGCGGCTGCTCCAGGGCGACGTGGGGTCGGGGAAGACAGCAGTCGCGCTGTACGCGCTCCTGCGTGGGGTCGAGCGCGGCTACCAGGGCGCGCTGATGGCCCCGACCGAGACGCTCGCCGAGCAGCACTACCTGACCGTCGAGGAGCTGTGCCGCGAGCTCGGGGTCACCTGCGGCCTGCTGACCAGCTCGGCCGGCAAGCGGGCTCGCGACGCCGCCGCGGGCGCGTCGATCCTGGTCGGCACGCATGCGCTGATCCAGGAAGGGGTCGACCTGGCGAACGTCGCTGTCGCGGTCGTCGACGAGCAGCACCGCTTCGGCGTCGAGCAGCGCAAGGCGCTGGTCGAGGGCCGGACCCCGCACGTGCTGCACATGACCGCCACGCCGATTCCTCGCACGCTCGCGCTCACCGTCTACGGCGACCTGGCCGTCAGCGAGATCGCCAGGCCGCCGGCCTCGCGGCGGCCGGTGGTGACCAGCTGGATCGAGGAGCGGCGTGCGCCGGAGGCCTACCGGCGGCTAACGCGCCTGCTGCGCGAAGGACGCCAGGCATACGTGGTCTGCCCGCTGATCGAGGAATCCGAGACGTCGAGGGCGCGCGCGGCGGAGCAGGAGGCGGCGCGGTTGCAGCGGGCGGAGCTGCGCGGGTTCCGGGTCGGGTGCATGCACGGCCGGCTCAAGCCCGCCGACCGGCGGGACCTGATGGCGCGGTTCAAGGCAGGGGAGCTCGACGTTCTCGTCGCGACGACCGTGATCGAGGTCGGCGTCGACGTCCCGAACGCGACGGTGATGATCGTCCAGGAGGCCGACCGCTTCGGCCTCGCCCAGCTGCACCAGCTCCGCGGCCGGGTCGGGCGCGGTGCGGAGCAGTCGTACTGCCTGCTGGTGTCGCGGCCGAAGGAGGAGCTGACCGAGGCCGCGTCTCGCCGACTCCAGGCGCTGGTGGACACGACCGACGGGTTCGAGCTCGCCGAGGTCGACCTGGAGCTCCGCGGCGAGGGTCAGCTGCTCGGCACGCGCCAGGCAGGCCTCTCCGACCTGCGCTTCACGAAGCTGCGAGCCGACCGGCCGCTGCTGGAGAAGGCCCGCGCGGCGGCGCAGGAACTGGTCGACGTCGCGGGCCCGCTCGACGACCAGCTCGCTGCGCGCTTCCCGGACGAGGGTCTCGCCGCCTAGGCCGCTGCGGCGGCGACGGCGTTGATGTCGCGGCCGAGCAGGAGGCCGTTGTAGGCGAACTCCTCCGCCCGCAGTGCCCGGTTGTAGTAGTGGAGCGCTTCGCCCTTCAGCGAGGCGCCGTGCATCGCATGGATCCAGGCCGGGTCGAGCTCCTCGATCCGGTCGACGACCGTGCGCACCGGGTTCTCGTGCGCGAAGATGCCGATTCCTCGGTAGACCTCGATCATCGCCGCGGACAGGTTGTCGCTCGTGACCGGCGGCTGGTCGCCCGGCTGCAGGTACAGGTCGGACGGGAAGAGGCTGCCGGTCGTCTCCTCGAAGAGCATCATCGAGTCCCAGTGGTGGACGTGCGGGGTCTCGAGGACGCGGAGCGTGTGGCGGCCGAGCTCGAGCCGCTCGCCGTCCATGAAGCTGCGCACGCGCCCGGTGTCGACGCCGAAGCTCGCCGCGTTCAGCTGGATCGAGAGCGCTGACCCGACGAGCTCAGCGGCCGGGCGCCTCGCCCATGAAGCGGCCCATACCGCCGTTCTCGTCGCCCTCCCAGTGGAGGAGCACGAGGTTCGCGAGCGTGGCCGGGTCCAGCACCTCGCGGATCGCGTTGCGGATGTTCTCGTAGAGGAAGTCGTCGCCCGTGTGGACGAGCGTGGGGCGCTCGTCGTCGATCAGGAACTGGTTGAAGGTGATCCCGTACGTCTCGGTCATCGTCGAGATTCGGTAGATGCCGCCGACGATGTGGTCGATTCTGGTCTCCATGGCTCCTCCATTTCGTTGTACAGCGGTGTGTAGCGAACGACTATAAATCACTGCACGGGTTTGTGCAACAATTTCTTTCATGACCCGAAAATACGAGTTGAAGAAGCGCGCCGAGCGGCAGGAGGGGACCCGGCGGCGCATCGTCGAAGCCGCGGTCGAGCTGCACCGGACGAAGGGGCCCGCGCGGACGACGTTCAGCGACATCGCGGCGCTCGCGGGCGTCCAGCGCCACACGCTCTACCGGTACTTCCCGGACGAGCGCCAGATGGGGCTCGCCTGCTCGGGGCATCATTTCGAGCTCAACCCGCCGCCGGACCCGGCCGAGTGGGAGGGGATCACGGACCCGGGCGAGCGGCTGCGCGCCGGGCTAGGGGCACTCTATTCGTGGTTCGAGCGCAACGAGGACATGTTCGGCTGCGTGCTGCGGGACGCCGAGGTCGATCCGCTGACCCGCGAGCTCTTCGACCTGCGAGCCGCGGAGCCGATGGCCCGGATCGCCGGCGTGCTCTCCCGCGGGCTGGAGAAGGACACGCGGTTGCGGGCGGCATTCGCACTCGCGCTCGACTTCCACGCCTGGCGACGCCTGCGGCAGAGCGGCCTCGATGCAGCCGAGGCTGCGGACCTCATGGCCGGCGCAGTGCTTTGCGCAGGCTCGAAGTAGGAGCGTCCCCTCGTCGCATAGCCTCCCGCGCGTGCGCATCGTCGCCGGCGAGCACCGAGGAGCCCGCATCTACGCGCCGAAGGGCGATGCGACGCGACCCACCTCGGACCGCGTCCGCGAGGCCGCGTTCAACCTGATCGGCCCCGTCGACGGGGCCTCCGTGCTCGATCTCTTCGCGGGCTCCGGGGCGATGGGTCTCGAGGCGCTCTCGCGTGGCGCGTCCACCGCGACGTTCGTCGAGAGCGACCGCGACGCGTGCCGGACGATCGACCGGAACGTCGAGAAGCTTCGCGTGACCGGTGCCACCGTCCTCCAGCGCGACGTGTTCCAGGCGCTCGCCGCCGACCGCCGCAGCTACGACCTGATTCTCTGCGACCCGCCGTACGGCTTCGACCAGGATTCGAGGATCGCCCCCTACCTCGCCCGTGCCCTGGCCCCCGACGGCCTGGTCGTCTACGAGACGACGTCGCGCCGCGAGCCGGCCCTCGACGGCCTTCGCATCCGCACCTCGCGCACGTACGGCTCGGCTCGCCTTACGCTGTTCGAGCATTGATCACCGCGATCTCCCCCGGCACGTACGACCCGGTGACCCTCGGGCACGTCGACGTCATCCGCCGCGCGGCGGCGATCTTCGACCGCGTCGTCGTCGGCGTGGTCCGTCAGCCGGTGCACAAGGAGCCGACGTTCTCGATCGACGAGCGGGTCGTCTTCGTCCGCGAGGCCCTCGCCGACGTGTCGAACGTCGAGGTGGACGTGTTCGCCGAGCTGGTCGTCGACTTCGCCCGCCGCTGGGAGGCGAAGGCGATCGTGAAGGGACTGCGGGTCATCTCCGACTTCGAGTGGGAGTTCCAGATGAACCAGCTGAACCGCCACCTCGCCCCCGAGATCGAAACCGTCTACGTGATGGCCAGCCCGCTCTACTCGTTCATCTCCTCCAGCGGCGTGAAGGAGATCGCCGCCTTCGGCGGAAACGTCGACGAGCTGGTCCCGCCTGCCGTGGCCGCGAGGTTCCGGGAGCTCTTCCCGGAAGGGCGGGGCGGCGCTCCCACGAGCCCGCAGGAGTAGCAATGCTCGCTCCTGGCGCCAACCAGGCTTCGCCTGGGGGGCTGCCGGGTAGACTGCAACGCCATGGATGTCCTCGTACTCATCGACAAGCTCGACGACCTCGTGCACAACGCGAAGGCCGTGCCGCTCACCGACCAGGTCCGCATCGACCGCGAGGAGATCTACGACATCCTCGATCAGATGCGCGCGACCATCCCCGAAGAGATCAAGCAGGCCCGTTGGATCGTCAAGGAACGGCAGGAGATGCTGGCCGAGGCGAAGCGGGAGTGCGACCGGATCCTCGGCGAGGCGCGCGAGCAGGCGGCGCGCGAGGCCTCCCAGACCGAGATCGTCAAGCTCGCGGAGCGCCAGGCGCAGGAGATCATCGACGACGCTCGGCGGCAGGCCCGCGAGACGCGCCTCGAGATGGAGGACTGGGCCGACGGCATCCTCTCCACGCTCGAGGTCAACCTCGACAAGTTCCTCAGCGCCGTCAAGCGCGGTCGCGAGCGGTTGCACGAGCGCTCGCAGGAGAACGTCGTCGCCGGGGTCGCGGCGAACGACGGCGACGAAGCCGCGTACTGAGCCGGCCCGCAGCGGCGACGGCAAAGCCGCCGCCGCGCGACGAGCGGACTACGCTGCTTCGGCCGACGCGCCGACGCTCGACGTCAGCTTCTGCGACAGCTGGACGAACGCCTCCGCCGCACGGGTGCGGCGCCGGTCGCGGTGCCAGGCGATTCCGACCAGGCGCGGCGGCACGCGGTCGCCGAGATCGACGACGTGAATCGCGGGATCGGTCTCGTCGACGGTGAGACGGGGAACGACGGCGACGCCGACACCGGCGGCGACGAGGCCCTGAACGGTCCCGTTGTCGTCCGAGCGGAACGCGATGTGCGGCTCGCGGCCGGCCTGGCGCAGCCGGTCCTCGACCCGCTGGTTGGTGCGGCAAGTGCGGTTCGAGATCAGCGGGTGGTCGAGCAGCTCGCGTAGGCTCGGCGGCCGGTCGCGCGACGCCAGCTGGGAGCCCGCGGGGACGACGAGCACATAGGGGTCGCGGAACAGCTCGGCCACCTCGTACGGCCCCGGGTCGAGCGGCAGGACGACGAAGCTCAGATCGAGCTCGCCGCGCTCGACCAGCGCGATCAGGTCGCGGTCGTCGGCGGACTCCTGGAGCGTGACATCGACCTGCGGCCATCCGGCGGAGAACTCCCGCAACAGCTCGGGCAGGACGCGGGCGCCGACGCTCTGGTAGGTCCCGATCCGC
Organism: uncultured Actinomycetes bacterium; assembly: GCA_963808815.1. GTDB lineage: Bacteria > Actinomycetota > Thermoleophilia > Gaiellales > Gaiellaceae > DATBLE01. Next base: position 108,867 of record CAWEGI010000016.1, read on the forward strand.
AGCGGGCCGGCGTCGCCGGCGTCGAGCGCTGCAAGGTCGGCCTGTGCCGCCTGCAGGCGTGCGGCGATCGCGTCGGCGTGGCGGAGCAGGAGGTCGCCCGCCTCCGTCAGCGACACCGGGCGTGGGCCACCCGGGCGGTCGATCAGGCGCCTCCCGACGATCCGCTCGAGCATCGCGATCTGCTGACTGATCGCGGACTGGGTGTATCCGAGGCGCTTCGCGGCGCGGCCGAAGGTTCCCTCCTCGGCGATCGCCTTCAGGGCGATCAGGTGCCGCAGTTCCAGACCGAGCCAGGTATCAGGCGCCATAATGAATACAACAGATTACGCGACTGGTGCTAATCATCACGGACAGGCACGCTTGGGTCGTGGAGATCGTGATCGTCCTCACGATACTGATCCTCGCCGGCGTCCTCTCGGTGGTGGGCCCCGATACCCACGACTACGACGTGAACGACCGGCGGGGCTGGTGGCCCGGCAGGAGGTAGGCAGCCGGGTCTGGCTGGCCCTGGCGGTCGTCTACGTCGTCTGGGGCTCCACCTACCTCGGCATCGACCTCGCCGTCCGGACGATTCCGCCGTTCCTGATGGCGGCCGTCCGGTTCCTGATCGCGGGCGGCCTTCTCTACGCCTGGGCGATCCGGCGCGGCGACCGTGAGGATCGCCCGACTCCGAGACACTGGCTCTCGGCGTTCCTGATCGCGGCGCCGATGCTCGCGGTCGGGAACGCGGCCGTCGGCTGGGCGGAGCAGACGCTCGACACCGGCACCGCCTCCCTGATCATCGCGTCGGTCCCGCTCTGGATGGCGCTGCTCGACCGTCTCTTCTACGGCCAACGACTCGCCCGCGTGGTCGTCGCGGGGTTGGTCGTCGGCTTCGCCGGCGTCGGCCTCCTGGTCGCTCCGGGTGGCTCGGGCGGCGTCAGCCGGGCTGCGGTCGTGCTCGTCTTCAGTTCGCTCGCGTGGGCGATCGGCTCGCTGTACTCACGGCAGGCGCCGCAGCCCAGCCGGCCGCTGGTCTCGGCGGGGATGCAGATGCTCGCCGGCGGGCTGATCCTGACGGTCGTCGCCGGTGTCAGCGGGGAGCTGGGCGAGGTCCATCCGGGCTCGATCTCGCTCGAGTCCTGGCTCGGGCTGGCCTACCTCGTTGCGGCCGGATCGCTGCTCGCGTTCACCGCGTACATGTGGCTGCTGCGGAACGCGCCCACGACGCTCGTCGGCACCTACGCCTATGTCAACCCGTTCGTCGCCGTGCTGCTCGGGACTCTCGTCCTCGGCGAGCCGCTCGGTTGGCGCACGCTCGTCGGCGGCGGCATCGTGATCGCCGCAGTCGCGTTGATCGTGCGCGCGCCGAAGGAACCGGCTCCGGCCCAGCGCGAGCCCGGACCGGCCGCCGTGCCCGCACGCGGGAGGTGAACCAGTCCGCCGAAATCCTCCGGACTTTCGGCGGCGAGGAGGGCGCTACCCTGGATCCATGACGATGTTCGACCTACGCAACGTCCGGGTTCGTTCCGGCGAGGAGCACCGCGAGGCGATCGACGTGACGGTCGCGCCGCTCGTGCTCGGCGGCGAACGCTACATCTCCGTCCCGGAGGCTGTTCCCGCCGCGCTGGCGGTCACCCGGGCCTCGACCGGCTGGGTCTTCGAGCTGCGCCTGTCGGTGCGGCTGCACGGCGCGTGCGTGCGCTGCCTCGGCGACGCGGTCGTCGAGGAGACGCTGAGCCTGCGCGAGTACCAGGCGACGAGCCCCGACACCGACGAGCTGACGACGCCCTACCTGGTCGACGACCGGCTCGACCTGTCGGCCTGGGCCCGCGATGCGCTCGTCCTCGCGCTGCCGGACAAGATCCTCTGCCGCCCCGACTGCGCCGGACTCTGCCCGACGTGCGGCAAGAACCTCAACGACGAACCGCATGGTCACGAGGACGAGAACGCCGACCCGCGCTGGGCCGTGCTCGAGCGGCTGAGGAACGAGCTCTAGGCGGGCCGAGCTATACTGCCGCGGCTTCCATGGCAGTCCCCAAGAAGAAAACGTCGAAGTCCCGCCGCGACAAACGGCGCGCCCAGCACGGCATCGAGGCGCCGCGCATCAACGTCTGCCCGACCTGCGGACAGCCGAAGCGCCCGCATCGCGTGTGCCCGACCTGCAAGACGTACAAGGGCCGCGACGTCGAGCCTCTCTCCACACACCTCTAGACGCGCATGACCATCCGTGTGGCCGTCGACGCGATGGGCGGCGACCGGGGCCCGGACGAGGTCGTCCAGGGCGCGCTCGCGGCCGCGCGGGACGGGATCTCGCCGGTCGTCTTCGGCCCGGCCACGTTGGACACGCGCGGGCTCGAGCACGTCGTCGCGGAGCAGGTCGTGGCGATGGACGAGAAGCCCGCCGAAGCGGTGCGCTCGAAGCCGGACAGCTCGCTGGTCGCCTCGTGCCGCGCCATCGCAGCAGGGACTGCCGACGCCGTCGTGTCGGCCGGGAACACGGGCGCGATGCTGGCAGCCGGTCTGCTGGAGATCCGCAGGGTCCCGGGTGTCGCCAGGCCTGCGATCGCGGTCCCGATCCCCGCCCGCGACGGCCCCTCCGTCTTGCTCGACTGCGGCGCGAACGCCGACGCCCGCCCGGAGCACCTGCTCCAGTTCGGGCACATGGGCGCGATCTTCGCGGAGGAGATCCTCGGCGTCGCCCGGCCCCAGGTGCGGCTCCTCTCGATCGGCGAGGAGGCGGAGAAAGGAAACCAGCTGACGCTGGAGGCGCACGCCCTGCTGGCGGAGAGCGAGCTCGACTTCCGCGGGAACACCGAGGGTCGCGACCTGCTCGCCAAGGCAGCCGACGTGGTCGTCACCGACGGGTTCACCGGAAACGTCGCGCTGAAGACGATGGAGGGGACGATCCGCACGGTGGTCGAGGGGCTTCGTGCCGAGATCGGGTCGTCGTCGCGCGGCAAGCTCGGCGGCCTGCTCATCCGCCCCGCCGTGCGCGGCCTGCGCCGCCGCCTCGACCCCGATACGTACGGCGGCGCCTACCTCCTCGGCCTCCGCGGCCTGGCCGTGATCGCGCACGGGAACTCCTCGGGCACGGCGATCGCCAACGCGATCCGCCTCGCTGCCCGCGGCGTCGAGCACGACGTGACAGGACGCCTCGCCGCGCGGTTGCCCCGCAAGGCGGAAACACCCGCTTGACGTGTGTATGATCGGCCGGCTTCAACCGCTGAAATCGGCCCCGAAAGAAGAGGTGACATGGCAGCGTCGAGAGAAGAAGTCTCCGAGCAGGTGAAGGCCGTTCTCGTCGAGCAGCTCGGCATCGACGAGGACCAGATCACTGATGAGGCTTCGTTCCAGGAAGACCTCGACGCTGACTCTCTCGACCTGGTCGAGCTGATCATGGAGCTCGAGGACCAGTTCGGGATCAAGATCTCGGACGAGGACGCCCAGAAGATCACGACCGTCGGGCAAGCCGTCGACTACGTCTTCTCGCACCAGTAGGAAGAAGACGGACGCGGGCGACGGGCCCGCTGCCCTACGCAAGCTGATCGACGCGCTTCCGGCCGCAAGGCTCGAGCACGTCTTCACCCATGCCTCCTGGGCGCTGGACCGGTCGGCGTCGTACGAACGGCTCGAGTTCCTCGGGGACAGCGTCCTGGAGCTGGCCGTCGCCCGGGCGCTGTACGAGCGATATCCCGAGTTCTCCGAGGGCCGGCTGGCCAAGATCCGCTCGCACGTCGTCTCGCGGATGAGCTGCGCGAAGGTCGCGAAGGCACTCGACCTGGGGCCGATGCTCGCGAGCCGCGGGGACTCCCTGCCCGACGAGGAGCTCGCGCGGCTCGTTGCCAACCGCAACGTCCTCGCCGCCCTGCTGGAGGCAGCGCTCGCCGCCGCCTTTCTCGAGTGGGGATTCGAACAGGTGGAGCCGGCCGTCGTCGCTGCGTTCTCGGCGCAGATCGACTACGCCGCCACCCAGCACGTCGACCACAAGACGGAGCTCCAGGAGACGCTCGCCCGCCGCAGGCGGCAGGTCGTCTACGTGGTCGTTGATGCCGAAGGCCCGGCGCACGACCGCCGCTTTACCTGTGCGGCCGTGATCGACGGCGCCGAGGCCGGAACCGGCTCGGGTCGCACCAAGAAGGAAGCCGAGCAGGAAGCCGCGCGGGAGGCGCTGGCCACGCTGGAGGACGAGACCTAGCCGATTCCGATCAGCGCGGCGAGATCGCGCGAGATCGCACACCGGTCGCCGCCCGCCTCGACGAGCAGCGGTCCACCGGACGGCTCGAGCGACAGAACCCTCACCGTCTCCCCGGGGAGCAGGCCGACGCTCGACAGGTAGCGCAGCAGCTCACGGTCGCGGTCGGGGACACGCCGGATGATCCCCCGCTCGCCCGCTCCGAGCTCGGCCAGCGTGCGGAGCGGCGCATCGGCCACGGCGAGGTCGGCACCGGGAATGGGATCCCCGTGCGGGTCGTGCGTGGGAAAGCCGAGGTCGCGGTCGATGCGGGCCTCGAGGTTCTCCGAGAGCGCATGCTCGAGCTGCTCCGCCTCGTCGTGCAACTCGTCGATCGCCACCCCGAGTCGCTGTGAGAGGTACTGCTCGAGCAGGCGATGGTGGCGGAGCACCTCGACCGCGGCGCGCCTGCCTGCCGCGGTCAGCTCGACGTCGCGATAGCGCTCGCGCCGGACGAGCCCTTCGGCGGCCAACCTCTTCAGCATCGTCGTCGCCGCCGGCGCCGACACGCCCAGCCGCTCCGCCACCGCCGACGTCGAAACGCGCGTGCGCTCCTCGTGCTCGAGGACGTAGATCGCCTTCAGGTAGTCCTCTCTCGACTTGCTTCTTTTTTTCATCGGTTAAGATAGATCTTAGCCTTGGCTAAAAAGATCTCGCGCCGGTCGTTGCTCTGCGCGCTGCCGCCGGTCGTCGCGGCCGGCCCGTTCGCCCTGCTCGGCTCGCGTGCGACCGCCGCCTCGCACCAGCATCACCACCACCACGACACGGCCCTTGGCCATGCGGCGATGGTGGGGATGGACACGCCGGCTCCGGGCGGCCCGAACGCGCTCGACTCGCTGCTGACGCCGCCGCCCCCGCTTCCGCACGCGCCTGGCCGTGTCCGCGAGTACACCCTGACGGCGGTCGACAGGACGATCGAGGTCGCGCAGGGCGTCTTCTTCGAGGCGTGGACGTACAACGGGACGGTTCCGGGGCCCGTGATCCGGGCCACCCAGGACGATCTCCTGCGCGTTCGGTTCGTCAACGGCGGCGCTCATCCGCACACGATCCACTTCCACGGGATCCACCCCGCGAACATGGACGGCGTCTTCGAGGTGGTGGAGCCGGGCGGCTCCTACACGTACGAGTTCCCCGCGAAGCCGTACGGGATGCAGCTCTACCACTGCCACTCGACGCCCCTGAAGAAGCACATCCACAAGGGCCTCTACGGCGCATTCATCATCGATCCGCCGGAGCCGCGCGCGCCCGCTCAGGAGCTCGTGATGGTGATGAACGGCTACGACACGGACGGCGACGGCGAGAACAACTTCTACACGGTCAACGGGCTGGCGTTCTACTACGCGAAGTACCCGATCGTCGTCAGACGCGGGAGGCTCGTCCGCCTCTACCTGGCCAACCTGACCGAGTTCGACCTGATCAACTCCTTCCACCTCCACGGGGAGTTCTTCCGGGTCTACCGCACCGGATCGACCGACCAGTTCGAGTACACGGACACGGTGATGTTGTGCCAGGGCGAGCGCTGCATCATCGAGATCGACTTCCACAATCGCGGCCGGTTCATGTTCCACGCCCATCAGTCCGAGTTCACCGAGCTCGGCTGGATGGGTTTCTTCGAGGTCAGATGATCCGCCGGCTGTGGCCGCTGCTGCCGCTCCTGGTGCTCGCCGCCGTGGTGGCCCTGTTCTCGTCGACGGGGGGCTCGCTCGTCGATCTCGTCGGCTCCAAGCCCCCGCCGAAGGACGAATTCCAGATCCGCCGGGTGCAGCTCTCCAAGGGCGAGGTTCGTATCCGCGTGACGAACCCGCAGCGCGAGCAATTGACGATCGGCTCGGTGGCGATCGACGACGCGATCGTCCCCTTCCACCTCGACGGACCGCGGACGTTGGGTCGCCTACGCTCGAGCACGATCGTCGCCGGCTACGACTGGGTCGAGGACGAGCCCCTGACCGTCGGCGTGACGAGTTCGACCGGGATCCAGGTGACCGAGGAGCTGGCGGCCGCCGTGGAGACCCCGAAGCCTTCTCCGGGCGGTTTCCTCGGCTACGCCCTGATCGGCGTCCTGGTGGGGGTGGTGCCGATTGCGCTCGGGCTCCTCTGGCTGCCGTCGCTCCGCACCGCGCGTCCGCGGTGGATCGCCGCGTTCATGGCGCTGACCGCCGGCCTGCTCACCTTCCTCGGGATCGAGGCGCTCTCGGAGGCGCTCGACCTCCAGGCCGCGCTTCCCGGCCCGCTCGGCGGCCCGGGCCTCGTGCTGCTCGGGATCGCCACCAGCTTCCTGACCATGACGTACGTGTCCCACCGCATGGCCGGCGGTGGCGGCGGCGCGGTCAGCGGCGCGGCGCTCGCCCTGCTGGTCGCACTCGGCATCGGCCTGCACAACCTCGGCGAGGGACTCGCGATCGGCTCGTCCTTCTCGCTCGGCGAGCTCGCGCTCGGCTCGTTCCTGATCGTCGGCTTCATGATCCACAACATCACCGAGGGGCTCGGCATCGCCGCGCCGATCGCCGAACAGGGGAGCGCGCCGGTCGCCGTCGCCCGGCTGGCGGGCCTTGCCCTGATCGCCGGAGCCCCCGCGATCGTCGGCGCCTGGATCGGCGGATACCTCACCTCCGACTTCCTGGGCGTGCTCTTCTTCGCGGGCGCGGCCGGTGCGGCCCTCCAGGTGGTCGTCGAGGTCGGCCGGCACCTCTCCCGGACGGCGCGGGGGACGCTCGTCTCGGGCCACGTCGTCGGCGGCTTCCTCGCCGGCATCGCGATCATGTACGTCACCGGGCTCCTGGCGTCCTGACCGGTCGCTAGCCTCCCGCACGCGTGCACCTGCGGGCGATCAATCTGCGCGGCTTCAAGTCGTTTCCCGATCCGGTCGAAGTCCGGCTGGAGCCGGGCGTCGCCGTCGTCGTCGGCCCGAACGGATCGGGCAAGTCCAACATCGCCGACGCGCTGATCTGGGCGGCGGGCTCGCTCGCCCCGAGCGAGCTGCGTGCCGAGAAGCCGGACGACGTGCTCTTCAACGGCTCCGCCTCGCGTGCGGCCGCCGACCATTGCGAGGTCGAGCTGCTGTTCGAGAACGAGGACGGCGGCCTACCCGAGATCGATTTCTCCGAGGTCTCGATCGTGCGTCGCCTGCACCGCGGCGGCGAGGGCCAGTACATCGTCAACGGCGCCCACGTGCGCCGCACGGACGTCGTCGAGCTCCTCTCCGACGTCGGCCTCGGCTCGGCGATGGGCTCGATCGTCTCGCAGGGGCGGGTGGAGGCGATCCTGGCTTCGAAACCCGAGGAGCGGCGGACACTCGTCGAGGAGGCGGCGGGCCTCGGGAAGTTCAAGCGGCGGCGTCACCGCGCGGAGCTGAAGTTCGCACGGGTGGCGACGCAGGTCGAGCGGGCTCGCGACGTCGAGGCCGAGGTGACGAAGCGGCTGCGGCCGCTGGCGCTGCAGGCGACCGCCGCCGAGCGCGCCGAGAAGCTCGGCGTCGAGATCGCCGGCCTGCGCGCCGGGATCGCGACGCTCGACGTGCTGGCGCTCGGAGCGCAGATCCAGGAGGCAGCGAGCCGCCGGTCCGGCTACACGGCCGAGCGGCGGGCGGCCGAGGAAGCGCTGGAAGGCCTGCTGGCGGAGCGCCGTCGGGCGGAGGAGGCGCTGGCCGAGGCGGCCGGCGGACGCGAAGGTGCAGCTTCGACGCTCTACAGGCTGCGGAGCGCCTGCGAGCGGCTCGACCTCCGCCGGGAGACCGCGGAGTCGCTGCTGACCCGCGTGCGCGAGGCGCCGCCTGCGCTCGACGCCGGGCTCGTCGAGCGGGCGCGCGTCGCCGAGGCCCGGGCGGCGGTGCTGGAGCGCGCGATCGCCGAGCGCGAGGGGCTGCCTCCGGCCGCCCGCGCGCTCGCCGAGGAGGGTGCGTCCCTGGCCCTGTCCCTGGCCGAGGTCGAGGAGGGCCGTGAGCGCGCGGTGGCGGCCGCCGTCGGCGCCGCGCTTGTCGCCTCGACGCCGGAGGACGGGCTGCGTCTGCTCGAGGAGGCGCGGGAGCGCGGCCTCGGCAACCTGACCGTGCTCGTCCGGCCCGGGCGGTTCGAGCCGCTCGCCGGGATCGACGTCGTCCCGAGCGAGCGCTTACTCGCCGCGACGCGTCCCGCCGTCACCGTCGAGGGCCACTCCTACGACCCGGGGCGCGGCGTACTCACGTTCACGGGCGACACGGCCGAGGCGGTGCTGCTCGAGCTGGAGGCTCAGCGCCGGCGGCTGCTGGACGAGGCGGCGGAGCTGAGGGCGGAGGCCGCGCGGGCCGTGCCGCGGCTGGCCGATCCGGCGCTCGTCGCCGCGGGCGCGACGCTGCTCGAGTCGCTCTGTGGAGCGCTCCGCGCGATCGAGCGGCTCCAGGCGCCGATGCTCGCCGAGGCCGATCGCGGCGCCGTCCGCGCTTCCGGGCTCGCCGCCGAGCTGCGCGCTCTCGGTGGCCGCGAGGTGGAGCTCCGCGGCGCGCACTCGGAGGCGGCGGAGCGGGTGGCGGCCGTCGACGTCGAGGTCGCCCGGTTCGAGGCCGAGCGGGACGAGGCCCAGCGCCGTCTCGACGCCGCCGGCGCCGCTCCGGCAGAGGGCGCACGAGAGGAGCTCGCCGAGAAGCTGGAGCGGCTCGAGCGGCGCCGCGAGCAGCTCGGCGGCGTCAACCCGTTCGCGAAGGAGGAATACGCCGCGGAGAAGGAGCGCCTTGCGGAGCTGCGCACCCAGCGCGAGGACCTCGACCGCGCGCTCGACGAGCTGCGCGCCCTGCGCGACGAGTTGACCGAGACGGTCGAGCGCCGCTTCGCCGAGACCTTCGACGCCGTCCAGCGCAATTTCGCCGAGGTGGCTTCGACGCTCTTCCCCGGTGGGCACGGGCGGCTCCGGCTGACGGAAGGAGAAGAGGACGTCGAGGCAGGTATCGAAGTGGAGCTCTCGCCCGCAGGCAAGCGCGTCACGCGCCTCTCGCTGCTCTCCGGCGGCGAGAAGGCACTCGGGGCGATCTCGTTCCTGTTCGCGCTGTTCCTTGCTCGGCCGTGTCCGTTCTACCTGCTGGACGAGGTCGAGGCCGCTCTGGACGACACGAACATCGGCCGCTTCTGTGCGCTCCTGCGGCAGTTCGCCGACCGGGCGCAGTTCATCGTCGTCACGCACCAGAAGCGCACGATGGAGGCGGCGGACGCGCTCTACGGTGTGACCATGGGCGGGGACGGCGTCTCCCAGATCGTCTCGCGGCGCCTGCCCCGCGAGGACGCCGCCGCGGTCTCCGCAGCCTGACTACGCTGCCGCGATGACGCGGACCTGGGGCGAACTGCTCGGCGACGACTCGACGGACGAGACGCCCGAGGAGCGGGCGGGCTTCCTCGGCCGGCTCCGCGACTCGCTCTCGAAGTCCCGGCGCGCGCTGACGCAGCAGCTGGCGGTCGCGGCGTTCGACCCCGCGGACGAGGAGGCCTGGGAGCGGCTCGAAGAGGCGTTGATCGCGGCCGACGTCGGCGTTCCGGCGACCGCGGAGATCGTCCGGCGGCTCGAGGCGCGCGGCGGTCTGACCACGCTCGACCAGCCTCTCGCCGAGGAGATCGCCGCGCTGCTCGGGGAGCCGGGGTCGCTCGACCTCTCTGCTCGACCGACCGTGGTGCTCGTCGTCGGCGTCAACGGCACCGGCAAGACGACCACGATCGGAAAGCTGGCCGCCAAGCTGGCAGCCCACGACCGCTCGGTCCTGCTCGCGGCAGCCGACACGTTCCGGGCGGCCGCCGAAGAGCAACTCGAGATCTGGGCGCAGCGTGCGGGCGCCGACTTCGTCGGCTCGCCCCGCGGCGGCGATCCGGCCGCCGTTGCGTACGACGCGATCGCGGCGGCCACCTCACGCGGCCGCGACACGGTGATCGTCGACACGGCGGGCCGGCTGCACACGCAGACGAACCTGATGGAAGAGCTCGCCAAGGTGCGCCGTGTAATCGCCGGGCGGCTCGAGGGCGCACCGCACGAGACGCTGCTCGTCGTCGACGCCACCACTGGCCAGAACGGACTCCAGCAGGCGCGCCTGTTCGGCGAGGCCGTCGAGGTCACCGGGGTCGTGCTGACGAAGCTGGACGGCTCCGCCAAGGGCGGGATCGCCGTTGCGATCGCGTACGAGGTCGGCCTGCCGGTGACGCTCGTGGGCGTGGGGGAGGGGCTCGACGACCTCCGCCCGTTCGACCCCACGGACTTCGCGCAAGCGCTCGTCTCCGGCGAGTCGTGAGGCCCGCGGGGCCGAGGTAGGGTCCCGCGACCGGTTCTCTCGAAGGAGGCAACGATGAGACGCTGGACGGCTGTGGCGGCGATCGCCGCCCTTGTTATCGCCGTCGGGGCGGGCATCGCATGGGCGAGCATCCCCGACGCGAACGGCGTGCTCCACACCTGCTACAAGAACTCGGGCTGGCGGGTGATCGACGCCCCCGCCGAGTCGTGCAAATCGAGCGAGACGCCCCTCGCGGTCGACCCTGGCGCGGTCCGCCCGGTGATCCGTACCGAGACGCATACGATCCACCCCGGCGAAGGGCACACCTTCACGGCTCACTGCAACGCCGGTGAGGTGGCGACGGGGGGCGGCTGGCGGCTCGTCGGCCCGGTGCCGATCTTCCCACCCGGGACGGTCTGGATCACCACGCAGGGAGACGTCCCGCAGAGCTCCAGCCCCGAGCCGAGCGCGGGTGAGGTGCCGACGGGCTGGAAGGTGATCGGCGCGGTCAACCAGGACACGGACGATCACGACGTGACCGTCTTCGCCGTCTGCGCGCCGGCGCCGTAGAGAGCGAGAAACGGGCCGGGCCACCGCGGACCCGGCCCGTTCACTCATCGGCCGCAGAGGCAGGGACAGTTACCCCCCGGACTGCCCCTGCCGGGCTCCCCATACCCCCTGTCTGGGCCGGGAATCACCCTTCGCCGCGCGCTCGAGCGCTCTACCAGTCTCTTGGCGAGCCCTGCTCGCGGCCACGATCGGCGCTTCCGGGCCTGCGGCCGGGGGCCAGGTACCCTTCCCCGGCCGTGTTCGACACGCTCTCCGACAAGCTCCAGCACGCCCTCGGTGACCTCCGCGGACGCGGGCGGCTCGACGAGGAATCGGTCTCGAAGGCGATGCGCGAGATCCGCCTCGCCTTGCTCGAGGCCGACGTGAACCTGCAGGTCGTGAAGGACTTCGTCGCGCGCGTGAAGGAGCGTGCGGTCGGCGAGGAGGTGACGAAGAGTCTGACGCCGGGCCAGCAGGTGGTGAAGATCGTCCACGAGGAGCTGACCGAGGTGATGGGCGGCGGCGACTCGCGGATCGCCTTTGCACCACGCGGCCCGACCACGATCCTGCTCGCCGGTCTCCAGGGCTCGGGCAAGACGACGGCCGCCGCCAAGCTCGCGCTGATGCTGCGCAAGGAGGGGAAGACGCCCGCGCTCGTCGCGGCCGACCTTCAGCGCCCGGCGGCAATCGACCAGCTCGAGCAGCTCGGCCGCCAGATCCAGGTACCTGTCTTCAGCGAGGAGCGCAAGGATCCAGTGGCGGCCGCGGAACGCGGCGTCGCCTGGGCCGTCGATCAGGGGGCGGACGTCGTGATCGTCGACTCGGCCGGCCGCCATCAAGTGGATGTGGATCTCATGCAAGAGCTCGGACGAATTGCGTCGGCAATTCGTCCGACGAACGTGCTGCTCGTCCTCGACGCGATGACCGGCCAGGAGGCCGTGAACGTCGCGGAGGCGTTCCAGGAGCAGGTCGCGTTCGACGGCATCGTCCTGACGAAGCTGGACGGCGACGCCCGCGGGGGCGCGGCGCTGTCCGTGCGCGCGGTCACCGGCCGGCCGATCAAGCTCGCCTCCACCGGCGAGAAGCTCGACCAGCTCGAGTGGTTCCACCCAGACCGGATGGCCTCGCGCATCCTCGGCATGGGCGACGTCATGACCCTGATCGAGAAGGCGGAGGCGGCGGTCGAGGCCGACGAGCAGGCGGAGATGGAGGCTCGCCTCCGCGCCGGCGAGTTCACCTTCGACGACTTCCTGGCCAGCTACAAGATGCTGCGCAAGATGGGCCCGCTGAAGGGCGTCCTCTCGATGATCCCGGGTGTCGGCAACCAGCTGAAAGGGCTCGAGATCGACGAGCGCGAGCTGGCCCGCGTCGAGGCGATCATCCTGTCGATGACGCCGCGCGAGCGCGGTTTCCCGCACACTATCGACGGGTCGCGGCGCCAGCGCATCGCGCGGGGCAGCGGCACGACCGTCCAGGAGGTCTCACGGCTCCTGAACGCGCGCAAGGAGATGCAGAAGCTGATGAAACAGATGGGCAAGGGCAAGATGCCGGCGCTTCCGGGCATGGCCGGCAGGCGCTAGAGAGCAGGAGAGGAGACAGATGGCAGTACGGATGAGGCTGACCCGCGTCGGGTCGAAGAAGAACCCGATCTACCGGGTCGTGGTCGCGGACTCGCGGTCGCCGCGGGACGGGAAGTTCATCGAGATCGTCGGCCGATACAACCCGCAGACCGACCCGTCGCTGATCGAGTTCGACGAGGCCAAGGTCAAGGACTGGCTCTCGAAGGGGGCGCAACCGTCGGACACGGTCTCGCGGCTCCTGAAGGCCAAGAACATCGAAGCCGAGGGAAAAGGTGCCGGCGGTAGCTGAGCACCTTGGCCCGAGGCGAAGATGTCTCGGCGAAGGCGGTGCCGAAGGCACCGACCGAGACGAGAACATCGTTTGACGGACACTGCAACCGCCGATCTCGTCGAGTTCCTGGCGCGCAGGCTGGTCGAGCACGCCGACGAGGTCAGTGTCGAGGAGGTCGAGGAGGACGGCGCGCTCGTGATCCGGCTCCGGGTCGCGCCCGACGACCTCGGTCGCGTTATCGGGCGCGGCGGCCGCATCGCGCGGGCGCTGCGCACGCTCGTGCGGGCGGCCGGCGCTCACGGCGACCGGCGGGTCCTGCTCGAGATCGTCGAGTGACGGACGACGACGAGCTGGTGTCGGTCGGCCGCGTCGGCCGTCCGCACGGGCTGGACGGGTCGTTCGTGGTCGAGCGGCCGAGCGAGAACGAGCGGCTGTTCGACCCCGGCGCCACGCTGATCGCCGGCGGCGAGCCCGCGACCGTGGCCGCGCGGAAGCGGTCGGGGGGCCGCCTGGTGATCAAGCTCGACCCGCCGGCGGAGCGGGGGACGGAGCTCGCGGTACGACGCTCGGCGCTTCCCGAGCCCCAGCCCGACAGCTTCTACGTCTTCCAGCTCCAAGGCCTGGACGTGGTCGAGGAGGGCGGTCGCCGTCTCGGGGCGGTGCGGGAGGTCGCTCCGGGGGTCGCGAACGACGTTCTCGAGCTCGACTCGGGGCTCGCGCTGCCGATGGTCGAGGAGTGCATCCGCCGAGTTGACGTCGCGGCGGGCACAATTGTCGTTGCAGTCGGCTTCGTCGACGACCGATAACCTCAAGCGCCCTTGCAGATCGATGTCTTCACGCTGGTTCCGCACGCCTTTGCCTGGCTGACCGAGCAGCGTCCACTCGCAAACGTGCTCGGCACCGAGATCGACCTGCGGCTGTTCGGCTACCGCGATACGACACCGCTCCCGAACGGCCAGGTCGACGACGCGCCCTACGGGGGCGGGCCGGGCATGGTCCTGCGGGTCGACGTCGTCGCTGCCGCGCTCGATGCGGTGTACGGCGGCGTGCCCGAGCACCGGGTGATCGCGCTGACGCCGCAGGGGCGGCAGCTGGACCAGCACGTCGTCGAGGAGCTCGCGGGCGAGGAGAACCTGACCTTGCTGTCCGCCCGGTTCGAGGGCTTCGACGAGCGGATCCTCGCCCACCTCTGCTCCGACGCGATCTCGATCGGGCCGTACGTGCTCTCCGGGGGCGAGCTGCCGGCGATGGTCATGGTCGATGCGATCGCCAGATTGCAGCCGGGTGCGCTCGCCGAGGAGTCGGTTCGGCACGAGACGTTTTCGGCCGAGCTCGAGGGCGGGATCGAGTTCCCGCACTACACGCGCCCGGTCGAGTTCCGCGGTTGGCGCGTGCCCGACGTCCTCGTCTCCGGCGACCACGGCCGGATCGAGGACTGGCGCCGCGAGCAGAGCCGCACCCGGAGCGTCCGTTGACCGATCTGTACGCCCTGCTCGGGGTCGCCCCGAGCGCCTCGGAGGACGAAATCCGCTCGGCCTACCACCGGCGGCTCCGGTTCGACGCCGTCGAGACGCCGGAGGGGAACCGGCGGATGCGTGAGCTGCGCGAGGCCTACGAGGTGCTCTCCGACCCCGAAAAGCGCCGCACCTACGACGCCGCCCACGACGGGTGGGGGCAGGTGTCCGAGCCGAGGCCGGTGACGGAGCCCGAGCCCGACCGGTTCGACGGGGCGCCGTTCGAGGAGCCGGTCCCGACCGAGCTCGATCATCACCGGTCTTACAACCCGATCACGCGCGCGACCAGCGGACTGCCGCGAGGCTGGCGGATCGCCATCGACTGGGTGGTGACCATCGTCGGCGCGATCGCAATCGTGCTGGCGATCAAGGCGTGGGTGGTCAACCCGTATCGCATCCCCTCGTCGTCGATGGAGCCGACGCTCCACTGCGCCAGGCCGGGCAGCGGCTGCGAAGCCCGCTTCTCGGACCGGGTGCTGGCGAACCGGTTCATCTACCACTTCCGCAAGCCGCACCGTGGCGACATCATCGTCTTCAAGACGCCGCCCCTCGCCGAGGAGAAGTGCGGGGCCGGCGGCACGTTCGTCAAGCGGCTGATCGCCCTTCCCGGGGAAACGTGGCAAGAGAAGAACGGGCTCATCTACATCGACGGCAAGAAGCTGATCGAGCCGTACATCAAGCCCGACCGGCGCGACACGGGCACGTCCTACCCGGCTCGGAAGATCCCGGCCGGGGAGTACTTCATGATGGGCGACAACCGGTCGCAGTCCTGCGACTCGCGGGAGTGGGGCCCGGTCCCACGCGGGAACCTGATCGGCGAGGTCTTCGCCGTCTACTGGCCGCCCAATCGCCTCGGCTTCAGATAGCGGGGGAACCCGTGGTTCCCCCGCCGGCCCTCTCCTCCGCTCGCTCGCTGCGCGCGCATCGGTGGCTGACCGGGCGCGGCAGCCGGCCGCGCCCGCACCGGTCGGTCGCTGCGGCGTAATGGTCGCGATCCGGCTCGACCACTGCGTCATCGCCGTCTCCGACTGGGAGCGGTCGAACCGCTTCTATCACGACATCCTCGGTGCCGAGCTCGTCGAGCTGGACAAGGGGCGGTATGCCTACCGTTTCGGGGCACAGCAGTTGAACGTCCATGGTCCGGGAAGCGAGCCGCACCCGCGCGCGGCCGACCCTGTGCGCCCGGGGAACAGCGACCTCTGCTTTCTCTGGGAGGGGCCGATCGAAGAAGCAGTGGAACATCTGCGCCACGAGCTGGTGGAGGTCGAGCTCGGCCCCGTCGAGCGAACCGGCGCGCGCGGAACCGGGACGAGCGTCTACTTCCGGGACCCGGACGGGACGCTCCTCGAGCTCATCTCGTACGGCTGACTTTCGCTACCATTCCGCGTCGGCTCTCGGGCCGTCCTCCTATGAGCAAGACGATCGAGCTCCTCGAGCAGCGTCAGCTGCGCAAAGACCGGCCCCGGTTCAAGGCCGGCGATTCCGTCCGCGTCCATTTCCAGGTGATCGAGGGTCAGCGTCGACGTATCCAGGTGTTCGAGGGGATCGTGATCAAGCGGCAGGGCGCCGGCGTGCGCGAGACCTTCACCGTGCGCAAACAGTCGTTCGGCGTCGGGGTCGAGCGGACGTTCCCGCTGCACTCGCCCAAGATCGAGAAGATCGAGGTCACCCAGATCGGCGACGTGAACCGCGCGAAGCTCTACTACTTGCGCGAGAAAGTGGGGAAGAAGGCGCGCGTCAGGGCTGTTCAGCGGAGGGACAAGCTAAGCTCGCCCGATGGGGTCGCGGAGGCCGGCGAGGAGCTCGAAGAGGCTGCAGCCGAGCCGGACGAGCCCGTCGCCGAGTCCACCGACGACACCGCCGAGCCCGGTACGGACGAGTCTGTCGCCGAAGCTGCCGAGTCTGCCGTCGAAGCTGAAGGCGAGCCGGACGCGGCCGCCGAGCCAGAGGCAGAAGCAGAGACCGGGAAAGAGGCTTCTTAGCTTCGACCGTCGGCTCGGCGCCCGGTTCGTCGCCGGCGCCGACGAGGCAGGGCGTGGCTCGCTTGCCGGGCCGCTCGTGGTCGCCGGGGTGCTGCTCGACTACGGACGTCTGCGCGACCACCGGGTCCGGCCGCTCGCGCTCCTGAACGACTCCAAGCAGGTCCCCG
Source organism: uncultured Actinomycetes bacterium (assembly GCA_963808815.1). Taxonomy (GTDB): domain Bacteria; phylum Actinomycetota; class Thermoleophilia; order Gaiellales; family Gaiellaceae; genus DATBLE01. Next base: position 125,360 of record CAWEGI010000016.1, read on the forward strand.
CCGAGCGCCGCGAGGAGCTCTTCCGGGCGATCCTCGGATGCGCCGACCGCGTCGCGGTCCGCGTGATCTCGAACGGGGAGATCGACCGCGTCGGCCTGCACCGCTCCAACCTCGCCGGGCTGCGCTCGGTGCTCTGGGAGCTGAGTCCGCCGGCGGAGGCGTGTCTCGTGGACGGCTTCCGGCTGGGGCCTGCCGCCCCCACCCACACTGCGGTCGTCGACGGCGACGAGCGGAGCGCCGCGATCGCCGCGGCGTCGGTGATCGCGAAGGTGACGCGTGACCGGCTGATGCGGAGGATGGATGCGCTCTTTCCGCACTACGGCTTCGTCTCCCACGTCGGCTACATCACCCCGGCGCACTCGGCGGTGGTCCGCGACCTCGGTCCCTGCGAGATCCACCGGCGCTCGTTCCAGGCCCTCTGCTACCTCCCCGACGCCGACGCGCTCGCCGCCGTCGACCCGGAGTAAGGGGCGCTCCGCCGAGCGGCGTGCCCGGCTGCACTACCGCCTGCGCGGCTACCGGCTGATCGGCTCGAACGTCTGGGCGGGCGGCTACGAGCTCGATCTCGTGCTGCGCCGGGGCCGCCGGCTCGTGTTCTGCGAGGTGAAGGCGAAAGGCGGGCCGGGCTTCGGCGATCCGCTGGAGATGATCACCTCCGAGAAGCTCCGGCGGCTCGCGCAGGCGGGCGAGAGCTGGCTCGCAACTCATCCCGAGGCGGCCGCGCTCGAAATCGCATACGAGGCCGTGGCGTTGCGCTGCGGACGTCGATTACAACGGGTCCCTCTGGTACTCTGACCCTGCCGAGGGGCACTATCCCCGAACGGGCGTCACTCGTCAGAACGGTCGCAAGACCCGGGTGCGCCGGCCGTGGCAGGCGGCGGGAGAAACCTTCGGCTGACAAGCGCATATTGCGTCAGCCGAAAGGAGTCCCGTGAACGTCACCCGAGCAAGTTTCAGCACGAAAGCCCGTACATGGGTCCTCCTCGCGGGGCTCACCGCACTGTTCATCGGCGTGGGCTACGCGATCGGGGGAGCCGCGCTCTGGTTCTTCGTCCTCTTCTCCGTCTTCATGAACGTGGCGGCGTACTTCTGGTCGGACAAGTTCGCGATCCGCGCCGCCCGGGCCCAGGAGGTCTCCGAGGCGGAGGCTCCAGACCTGCACAACCTGGTCGGCGAGCTGGCGCAGCTGTACGACGTGCCGAAGCCGCGCGTCTACATGATCCCGTCAGACCAGCCGAACGCCTTCGCGACGGGGCGGAACCCCGAGCATGCGGCGGTGGCGGTCACCCAGGGGCTGCTCCAGCTCATGCCCCGTGACCAGGTTCGCGGCGTCCTCGCCCACGAGTTCTCGCACATCAAGAACCGCGACATCCTCGTGTCCTCGATCGCCGCGATGATCGCCGGCGCGATCTCGGCGATCGGGAACATCTTCTTCTTCATGAGCATCTTCGGAGACGACGACGACAATCCGCTGGGTGCGATCGGCTGGCTGCTGCTGATCATCATCGCGCCGATCGCCGCCTCGCTGCTCCAGCTCGCGGTGTCGCGCCAGCGGGAGTACCTCGCGGACGCCACCGCTGCGCGCAAGCTCGGCACGGGCGAGCCGCTCGCCCAGGCGCTCGAGACCCTCGAGCGCGGCCGGGAGGCGATCCCGATGCAGGTGAACCCCGCGACCGAGGCGCTCTACATCGTCAATCCGCTCAGCGGCAAGGGCGTGACGGCGCTGTTCTCGACCCACCCGCCGCTCGAGGAGCGGGTCGCGCGGTTGCGCGAGTACGACCGAAACCGCGGGCTCGCCTAGCATGCACGGGGGAAACGGCCGGTTTCCCCCGTGGGCCCCCTTCCCCAAGAGCTCGCACCCCAGATCGCTCTGCGCCGCGCCCCGCGCATGTCGGGCGCGGCGGCGGAGCTCGCTGGACCAGGAGTCGGCGCGGATCCGTCGAACGAAACCGGTGTGTGGCGCGGACGCAGGACGCCCTCTACGCCGACATCGACCTCGAGCTCTCGTGGTCCGAGCGCGATCTGCCCGAGCGCGAGCGGACGAAGCACGTCCACCGGCTGCATCCCTACCTGGGGAAGTTCATCCCGCAGCTCGTCGAGACACTGCTGGCGCGGTACGTGCCGGCGGGCTGCCGCGTCCTCGATCCGTTCGCGGGCTCGGGGACGACGCTCGTCCAGTCGCTGGAGAGTGGACGCGAGGCGACGGGGATCGACGTCGCGGCCTTCAATTGCCTGCTGATGCGGGTCAAGACTGCGCGCTACAACGAGTTCGTGCTCGAGCGCGAGATCAGGGACGCGTTGAGCCGCTTCGAGGATGCCGTCGGCACGTTCCCGGGACCGACGCCGCGAACCGGGTTACGTCGGCCACTGGTTCGCTCCGAGAACAGCTGCGGAGCTGCTGGCGTTCCGGGACATCGTCGCCGACTACGCGCATGCGGACGTCCTGAGCGTCGTGCTCGCGCGGGCGGCTCGCTCCGCGCGGCTGACGGCGCACTACGACCTCGACTTTCCGAAGGAGCCGCAGGCCGAGCCGTACTGGTGCCACAAGCACAAGCGCGAGTGCCGGCCGGTCGATCGCGCCGACCACTTCCTCCGCCGTTACGCCCTCGACACGCTCGCCAGGCTGAAGGCCTTCGCCCGTGTCCGCTCGCGTGGGGTGGAGGCGGCGGTGATCCACGGCGACGCCCGTGGGCTGCGCGCTCGAGGGCGCGTTCGACGCGGTCGTCACCTCGCCGCCCTACCCGGGCCTGATCGACTACCACGAACAGCATCGCTACGCCTACGAGCTGCTCGGCCTGGACGACAGACGCGAGCTCGAGGTGGGCGCCGCAGCGGCCGGCACGAGCAAGCGGGCGCTCGCCGCCTACACCGACGGCATCGTCGACGTGCTGCTCAACGTGAAAGCCTCGCTTCGCCCACGCTCCCCGGTCGCGATCGTCGTCAACGACCGGCGCGATCTCTATCCCGAGATCCTCGAGCGGGCGGGACTACGCCTCGACCGGCGTCTGCGTCGCCACGTCAACCGGCGCACGGGCCGCCGCGCCGGCGAGTACTTCGAGGACGTGCTGGTCGCGCGGACCTAGCGCTGCCAGGCGCGCGGCGCTGCGAAGGGCGTCAGTCCACGGATCAGGCGTGCGAAGCCGCCTTGCCTTCCGCGTGCAGGCGCGGCCTGGTCCGGCCCCCTTGGCAAGAGCTGCTGACATGGGAACGCGATCATCGTGAGAACCAGGGTGTAGAGCTTCGTCGTCCGCATGCACCGCACGAATCGTCGCGGTTCCGACACAGACGTGAGACGGGTTCGCCGCTTCGATGCGTTTGTGCTCGCCCGCATGCTCACCCACACGCTCGTCGGCCTCGACTCGCGGCGCGTGGAGGTGGAGGCGCACGTCGAGCTCGGCCAACCGGTGTTCACGATCGTCGGCCTCGCCGACCGGGCCTGCCAGGAGGCGAAGCATCGCGTGCGCAGCGGCATCGCCTCGGCGGAGCTCTTCTGGCCGGCGCGCCGCATCACGGTGAACCTCGCGCCTGCCGACCTCCGCAAGGAGGGCTCCGGCTTCGACCTTCCGATCGCGCTCGCCGTCCTCGGTGCCTCGCACCAGGTCGCGTCCGAGCTCCTGGCGACCCACGCGGCAGTCGGCGAGCTCGCCCTCGACGGCCGGATTCGGCCGGTGGGTGGAGTCCTCGCAGCCGCCGAGGGAGCGAGGCGGGCGGGCCTCGAGCGGATGCTCTGCGCCGTCGAGTCGGCGCCCGAGGCCGCTCTCGCCGGCATCGAGCCGGTACCAGTCGAGCATCTCGCCGAGGCGGCGGCGTACCTTCGGGGCGAGGCCGAGCCGGCGCCGTACGAGCCCCGCGCCTTCGGCGACACGGCCTCTCCGGCCCAGCCGGACCTCGCCGACGTCCGCGGGCAGGAACGCGCCCGTCGGGCGCTCGAGCTGGCGGCCGCCGGCGGCCACAACCTGCTCCTCGCCGGCCCGCCGGGGACCGGCAAGACGATGCTGGCCCGCCGCCTCCCCGGCCTCCTGCCGCCGCTCGGCCCCGACGAGGCGCTCGAGGTGACGAGGATCCACTCCGTCGCGGGGCTTCTGGCGCCCGAGCGGCCGCTCGTGCGCGACCCGCCGTTCAGGGCGCCGCATCACAGCGCCTCGATGGCGGCGATCGTCGGGGGCGGCCGCTCGGCCCGCCCCGGCGAGGTCAGCCTGGCTCACCGGGGCGTGCTGCTGCTCGACGAGCTGCCGGAATTCATACGCCCGGCTCTCGAGGCGCTTCGTCAGCCCCTCGAGGACGGGGTGGTCAGCGTGGCGCGGGCAGAGGGTCGGGCGGTCTATCCGGCCAGGTTCCAGCTCGTCGGCACCATGAACCTCTGCCCCTGCGGGGCGCGAGGCGATCCGGCGATCGAGTGCTCGTGCTCTCCACAACGGCTCGCGTCGTTCCGCGACAAGCTCTCGAGGGCGCTCCTCGACCGCTTCGACCTCGTCGTCACGGTCCCGCGTCCGCGGGCCGGCGAGCTCGCCGCCGGCCCGTCGGAGGCGTCCGCGGTGGTTGCCGAGCGGGTGGATGCCGCCCGTGAGCTCCTTGCCGTCCACTCGCCCAGACGGACGGAGGAGGCCGAGGAGCTGCTCTCTCGTGCAGTCGAGCGCCTGCCGCTCTCGGGCCGGGGCCGGGCCCGCGTCGGCCGGGTTGCCCGAACGGTGGCAGCTCTCGCCGGCTCCGACGCGGTAAAGCCCGAGCATGTCGCCGAGTCGCTCGCCTATCGCTCGCCGCGCGAGCTGGAGCCGATGTGAGAGACAAAGCCGAGTACGAAGGCGACAGCGAAGCTGTAGGCCTTGATGCGAGGCGACGTCGTGACGCCGAAGGCGTCAGTGACGAAGCGGCAGTCGCGGGCGAGCTCGCCCTCGCGGCGTTCGCCGCCGAAACCGGCCGCCACGTCCTCTCCGAGCCGAGCGACGTCCGATACGCACGCTTCTGCAGGCGCTTCGACGAGGAGGCGTTTCGGGTCAGGCTGGCCGCGGCGGGAATGCGCTGGCTCGGCCGCTCGGATCCTGCCTTCCCGTCGTCGCTCCGCTCGATCTTCGACCCGCCCGTCGGCCTCTTCCTCCGCGGAGGCGGGGATGCCGCGCTGCTCGAGCGACCCGCGGTCGCCATCGTCGGCGCCCGCGCCTGCTCGCCGTACGGCTCACATGTCGCGCGCACCTTCGGCCGGGAGCTCGCGGCCGCAGGTCTGGTGGTCGTCAGCGGCATGGCGCGTGGGGTGGACGGGGAGGCGCACCGCGGCGCCCTCGACGCCGGCGGTGTCACCGTCGCCGTCCTCGGCTGCGGGGTCGACTGCAACTACCCGGCCGCGCACGCGGAGCTCGCCCGGCGGATCTGCGGCAGCGGGCTGGTCGTCTCCGAGTATGCGCCCGGAGTGGAGCCGTCGCCGTGGCGGTTCCCGGCACGGAACAGAATCGTCGCCGGTCTCGCCCAGGCGACCGTGGTGGTCGAAGCGCGCGAGAAGAGTGGCGCGCTGATCACCGCCGATCTCGCACTCGAGGAAGGGCGCGAGGTGTTCACGGTTCCCGGCGAGATCTCGTCGGCGCTGTCTGCCGGGACGAATGCGCTGCTTCGGCTCGGCGCGACTGCGGCAACCTCCGCCGCCGACGTGCTCGAGTCCTTCGGCCTGGTGGGCAGGGACTGCGCGACACAGGCCCTCTCCCCGGCCGCCGAGGCGGTGCTCGCGCGCGTCGGCGACGGCCCGGCCTCCGCCGACGAGCTGGCGCGTGCGCTCGGGCTCGACGCCGGCACCGTGGCGGCCGCTCTGGCGGAGCTCGATCTACACGAACTCCTTACGGAAACTTCAGGGATCTATCGAGCGACGTCGCGACCATGAGGTCATGCGCGCCGTCGCGATCGCTGCCCTGCTCCTCGCCGTCTCGGTCCCGGCGGCGGCCGCGCCTGGTCCCGCCGCGCACGTCAAGAACACGAATGGTTGGATCGAGGCGATCGCGATGGACGGGTCACGGCTCGCCTACGCGGTGAAGGGCGGCTCGACGTGCACGCGGGTCTTCGCCTGGAACGTCCTGAACGGCAGCGCAGCGAGCGTCAGCGGCCGGGGCACGTGCGCGGCCGATTCGACCAGCACCGGCGGCGGCGTCACGGAGATCGCCGTCGCGGGGACACGCCTCGCCTGGATCGTCAACATGGGCGGGAACACGGAGAGCGCCGACCTCCTGTACACGGCCTCGGTCCCGCGGCCACGGGAGAAGCTGGTCGCCAATGTGCTTCGCACCGGAGACGTCGACGGCTCGCTGACGGGAGGGTGGCTCGGCGGTCTCGTCGGAAGCGGCGACCGAATCGCGGTCGACCAGTTCACCACGAACGCCACCGGAACGATCGCGACCGCAGCTCTCAGGCGCCTCGACCCGGAGCCGACCACTATCGTCGCGGGCAAGGGGACGCTCAGCCCTGCCTCGCTCGACCTTCACCGGATCGCGGTGCTCCGCTCCGACGGGAAGATCGTGCTCTACGACACCGAGACCGGACGGCTGCTGCTGACGGTGACGCCGAGCTCGGCGCGCGAGGTCGCACTGCGGAAGGACTACATCGTCGTCCTCACCAGGACCCGGACGATCGAGATCTTCAACGCGAGAACCGGTGCGCCCGTGCGGGCCCTCCGCGTCGCGGCTGGGGCGGCGAAGCTCGATGCCCACTCGGGCATCGCCGCCTACGCCGTCGGGCGCACCGTGCACGTCCTCCGGCTCGCCGACGGGAAGGATGCCGTTCTGGCGACCGCCCCGCGCGCGATCGCTGCGCTCCAGATCGAAGGTCCCGGGATCGCCTACGCCTTCAACACCGTCAGGGGAACCAGGGACGTCGGTAACCTCGCCTTCGTGCCGATGCGCCGCGCGACCTCCCTGCTGACCTGACCAGCTACTGGCTGGACGAGCCGGCGCCGCCGATCCCGAAGCGGCGCCTCCGCGGCTTGCCCGATGCGGTCGTCGTGGGCGGTGGGGTGACCGGTTGCGCTGCCGCCCTGCGCCTAGCCGAGGCGGGCCTGAAGGTGCGACTTCACGAGGCCCGCGAGATCGCGGGCGGCGCGAGTGGTCGGAACGGCGGCTTCGCCCTGCGCGGGGGCGCAGCCCCGTACGACGTCACGGTCGAGACCGTCGGCCGCGATGCCACCGTCTGGCTGTGGCGCCGGACCGAGCAGACGCTCGACCGGCTCGAGGCTCTGGCAGGGGACGCGCTGGTGCGGACGGGAAGTCTCCGCCTCGCCGCCGACGAGGAGGAGCGCAACGCGCTCGCCGTCGAGCTCGAGGGGCTCCGCGCGGACGACTTCGCCGCCGAGTGGATCGAGGAGCCGCTCCAGGGGCGCTTCCGCGCGGCCATCTTCCATCCGCCGGATGCCGCCCTCCAGCCCGCCCGCCTGGTGCGACGGATTGCCGTTCGCGCCGCCGAGGCGGGCGTCGAGATCCGCGAGCACAGCCGCGTCGAGTCGCTCCACGGGCTCGAGGCCGAGCATGTGCTCGTCGCGACCGACGGCTACCCCAGTGGCCTCCTCGGCGAGCTCGAGGGGCTGATCGTGCCCACGCGCGGCCAGATGATCGCCACCGAGCCGCTCACAGAACGCGTCTTCGACTGCCCCCACTACGGCCGGCACGGCTTCGACTACTGGCAGCAGGCGCCGGACGGCCGCATCCTGGCTGGAGGGTTCCGTGACTCTGCGCTCCAGGACGAGTTCACGACGGATGAGGTGACGACGTCGGGCATCCAGAGCGCGCTCGAAGGCTTCGTTGCCGATCTCGTCGGCCGCCCGTTGCGGGTCGACTACCGCTGGGCCGGGCTGTTCGGGCTCGTCCTCGACTTCCTGCCCGTTGTCGGGCGCCTCCCCGGCGCCGGCCACGCGTGGGTCGCCGGCGGCTACTCGGGCCACGGGAACGTGCTCGGCTTCCTCTGCGGCGAGCTGGTCGCGGAGGCGATGCTCGGGCGCCCGGCGCCCGAGCTCGCCCTGTTCGATCCGGCGCGGCTACTTAGCCCTGGCTGAAGTCGCCGGGGACGCTCTCGTCCGTCTGGAAGAGCGAGAACGCGTTGCCTTCGGTGTCCTTGCACCTGGCGAACCAGCCGGTCTGCGGGATCGGCTGCTTGTCGTCGGCCGAGCCGCCGGCGTCGCGGACTTTGGCGATCGTCGCGTCGATGTCGTCGGTCGCCATGTAGACGATCGGGCCGCTGCCGGCTTCGTCGGACTGGAAGATCGCGCCGACGGGCTGCTCGCCCTCGGTCATCAGGTACACGAACGGCTCCGTCATCCCGCCGAACGTCCAGCCGAACACGCCGCTCCAGAAGGCCTTCGCCCGATCTGTGTCGGCCGAAGGCAGCTCGAAGTGCACGATGGTGGCCATGGACGGCAGCCTACATGGGACAATCGGGCGAACGTTCCCGATGGAAGGAGCTGCTCGTGTCCGTGATCGTCACTCTCGTCGCGCCCGGCGATCCAAAGGCGATGGAGCGAATCGCCGCGGAGGATCCAGCCCGGCTGCAGGCGATCGTCGATGCCGCGAAGAGCCACGGCCTGATCGCCCACCGCTTCTACGGCTCCGGGGAAAAGCTGATGGCGATCGACGAGTGGCCGGACGCGGAGAGCTTCCAGCGGTTCTTCGCAGAGCAGGAGCCGACGATCGGGCCGATCATGCAGCAGGTGGCGGCCGGCGAACCCGAGATCACCTTCTGGACGAAGCTCGAGACCGGCGACGACTTCGGCTGGGACGCCTAGCGCGGCAGCTCATAGATCCACGGTCTGCAGATCCAATTTCTCTGCCTGCTCGATCGCCGCGAGCGCGATGGCGAGGTCCTGGATCGCAAGGCCGGTCGAGTCGAAGACCGTCACGTCCGAATCGGACTCGCGGCCCGGCGCCTCGCCGGCGAGGACTGCGCCGAGCGTGGTGATTTCCTCCCGGCTCAGGCGATCTGCCGCCACGGCTGCCGCCAGCTCGCCGCCGTGGCTGGCCTGCTCCCAGTCGTCGCAGAAGACCCGGGCGCGTGCGAGTTCGGCCACGGCGATCTCGGCCTTTCCCGGGCCGTCGGCGCCCATCAGGGAGACGTGCTGGCCCGGCCGTAGCGAGCCCTCCGGGAGCAGCACCTCGTTCCCCGGCGTCACGGTCACGAGCCGGTCAGCTGCGAGTGCCTCCTCCCGGGACGCCGCGAGCCGTGCGCCGAGCTCATCGGCCGCCGCCCGGGCCCGCACCGGGTCGACGTCCCAGACGAGTACATCCTGACCTCGGGAGACGAACGTCCGCGCCGCAGCCCTGCCGTTCACACCCGCGCCCACGACGGCCGCCGAGCCGGGTCGCCCGAGCGTCTCGGCAGCCAGGACCGCCGCGGCGCCGGTGCGGAGCGCGGTGACCGCCCCGGCGTCGAACACCGCGACCAGCCGTCCGTCCGAGACGTCGGACAGCAGGACCAACCCTGTCACGGTCGGCAGCCCTCGCGCCGGGTTGCCCGGATAGGACGTGACCCACTTCAGCAGCGCGTGGCCGCCCCCGAGCGCCGGCATCGCGCGGAAGTCCCCGGCCGGGTACGCGGGCACGTAGACCTTCGGCGGCATCGACCACTCGCCGCGCGCGTAGGCGACGAACGCCTCGCGCACCGCCTCCACCGCCCGCTCCGGCGAGACCGCGGCCTCGACGTCGCGCGCCCGGAAGAGCGGGATCACAGCGCCTTGACTGCGGCGGCGAGCTTCACGACCGACTCACGCGCGTCGCCGAAGAGCATCTGCGTGTTCGGCAGCGTGTACAGCGGGTTGTCGACGCCGGCGAAGCCCGGGCGCATGCTGCGCTTGAGCACGACCACGGTCTGCGCCTTGTCGACGTCGAGGATCGGCATGCCGTAGATCGGACTGCCCGAGTTCGCGCGTGCGTCGGGGTTGGTGACGTCGTTCGCGCCGATCACGAGCGCGACGTCGGTGCGCTCGAACTCCGGGTTGATCTCGTCCATCTCGACGAGCTGCTCGTACGGCACATTGGCCTCGGCGAGGAGGACGTTCATGTGGCCGGGCATGCGGCCGGCGACCGGGTGGATTGCGTACTTGACGTCGACACCACGCTTCTCGAGCTCGTCGGCGAGCTCCCGGACAGCGTGCTGCGCCTGCGCGACCGCCAGGCCGTAGCCCGGGATGATGATCACCCGGTCCGCGTAGGCGAGCATCACGGCCACGTCCTCGGCGGTGGTCGAGCGCACCGTCCCACCGTCGGCGGCCGCACCCTCCGCTCCGGCGGTCGTCTGCAGCTGGCCGAACGCGCCGAAGAAGACGTTCGACACCGAGCGGCCCATCGCGCGGGCCATCATCAGCGTCAGCAAGGTGCCCGACGCCCCGACGAGCATGCCGCTGACGATCAGGACGTTCTGGTGGAGGACGAACCCGGTCGCGGCGGCGGCGACGCCGGTGAAGGCGTTCAGCAGCGAGATGACGACGGGCATGTCGGCGCCGCCGATCGGCAGCACGAACAGGACGCCGAAGGCGAGCGCCCCGAGGATGACCAGTACGAGCAGGAACGTCTTCTGCGGCCCGAAGACGATCACGAAGCCGAGCGCGACCAGCGCGGCGAGCAACGCCAGGTTGCCGATCTGCTGGCCCGGATACACGATCGGCCGCCCGCCGATCAGCTCGCGCAGCTTGGCGAAGGCGATCAGGCTGCCTGCGAACGAGACGCTCCCGATGAGGGCCGAGAGGACGATCGCAACCGAGGCGTCGTAGTCGAGCTTCCCAGGCTCCGGGATCGAGTTGTGGAAGTCCGCCAGCGCGACCAGCGCCGCCGCGCCGCCGCCGACGCCGTTGAACAGCGCCACCATCTCCGGAATCGCGGTCATCCTCACGGCGCGCGCGGCGTATGCCCCGACGGGCGCCGAGACCGCCATCACGACCAGGATCGACGCATAGTTCGTCAGCCCAGGCGTGAAGAAGGTGGCGACGATCGCGAACGCCATCCCGACCGCGCCGATCCAGTTGCCGTGCCTCGCCCGCGCCGGATGCGACAGGAACTGGAGTGCGACGATGAAGCAGACGATCGTGACCAGGTACGCGAGGTAGATCCAGTCGGTCCGGCTCATTCCTCTCCCGCGTCCTCCGCAGGTGCCTTCTTCTTCGGCTTGAACATCTCCAGCATCCGATCGGTGACGACGAAGCCGCCGACGACGTTGCCGGTCGCCAGCGCGACCGCGGCCAGCGAGACGATCCGCAGCCAGGTGGGCTGGCCGTGCGCGCCGGCGACGATGATCGCGCCCACGATCACGATTCCGTGGATCGCGTTCGTCCCCGACATCAACGGCGTGTGGAGCAGCGTCGGCACCTTCGAGATCACCTGCACGCCGAGGAAGGCGGCGAGGATCAGGACGGTCAGCTCGATCAGGAAGCTCGTGTTCACCCGGCAGCCGGCTCCTTCCTGGTCACGCACGCCCCAGCGGTGATCTCGTCGTCGAAGTCGAGGACGAGCGCGCCCTCGGGCGCGAGGTGGTTGAGCAGCGCCTGGACGTTGCGGGCGTAGAGCTGGCTCGCGTGGTACGGCATCTCGCTGGGCAGGTTGAGCAGGCCGACGATCGTAACCCCCTCGCGCACGACCTCCTCGCCCGGTTCGGTCAGCTCGCAGTTGCCGCCGGTCTCGGCGGCGAGGTCGACGATCACCGAGCCGGGACGCATCGCTTCCACTGCCGAGGCCGGGATCAACTTCGGCGCCGGCCGGCCGGGGATCGCGGCCGTGGTGATCACCGCGTCGAAGTCCGGGAGCCGCTTCTCCAGCTCGGCCTGCTGCTGTGCCTGCTGCTCGGGCGTGAGCTCGGTCGCGTAGCCGCCGGCGGTCTCCTCGCCCTGAACGCCGAGGTCGAGGAACTTCGCCCCCAGAGACTCGATCTGCTCCCTGACGGCTGCACGGACGTCGAAGCCGAACACGACCCCGCCGAGGCGACGGGCAGTCGCAATCGCCTGGAGCCCGGCGACGCCGGCTCCGATCACGAGCACCTTCGCCGGCTGCACCGTGCCCGCCGCGGTGGTCAGCATCGGCATGAAGCGGGGCAGTCGGTCGGCGGCGATCAGCGCCGCCTTGTATCCCCCGACGGTGGCCTGCGACGACAGCGCGTCCATCGACTGCGCCCGGGTGATCCGTGGGATGGACTCCATCGCAAACGCGACCACCCCCTGGGCGGCGAGCCGGTCGATCCCTGCCTGGTCGGTGAGCGGCTGCAGGAAGCCGATCAGGACGGCGCCGGTCCGGAGCTTTCCCGCCTCCTCCACGGTCGGCTTCTGCACCTTGACGACCACGTCGGCGTCCCACGCGCTGTCGGCGACGGTTGCTCCCGCCTCGGTGTACGCGTCGTCCTCGAACGACGCGGCGCTTCCGGCGCCGCGCTCGACCAGCACCTCGTGACCCGCTTCCACAAGCCTGGCGACCACCTCCGGGACGAGCGCCACACGGCGCTCGCCCTGCGCGGTCTCCCTCGGGACCCCGATTCGCACGCGCCAATGCTATTCGGCGCGGGCAGACCGGGTCTCAGGAAGCCTGCGCCGACCGCTTGCGGTACCAGCGGACCAGCTCGATCAGGCCGGCGACGGACGCCGCGACCGCAAACGCGACCAGGAGGCCCTTCCAAGGGGCGGTCTCGAAGGCCTTGCCCCCGAAGTAGCCGAGCAGTGCGGCGTATGACGCCCAGATGATGCCGGCGATGACGTCGTAGAAGATGAACCGCCGCCACGGCCAGTCGAGGCTGCCGGCGGCGAAGGTGGCCGCCGTCCGGCCTCCGGGGATGAACCGGCCGATGATGATCAGGTAGCCGCCTCGTTCCTCGAGGAGCCGGTGGGCCCGATCGAGGTGTCGGCGGCGGTCGCCCTTGAAGAGTCGTCCCGCGATCCGTTCGCCGAAGATGCGCCCGATCCAGTACGAGACGTTGTCGCCGCAGACCGCCCCGGCCGCAGCCGCCAGGATGACGAGGCCGATACTGAGGTCGCCGCTGCCGGCGAGGACACCCGCGGCGATCACGGTCGCCTCGCTGGGGACGATCGGGAAGAACGCGTCGATCGCGGAGACGGCGAAGACGATCCCGTAACTCCAGGCCGAGCCCGAGATCGCGTCGATGATCGACTGGAACACGCCGCCATTGTGCCCATCGCGTCGTGTCACCCTTTGGAGGGATACGCGCGGCCGGGTCGAATCCCGTCGGTCCGTGAGCGCTCTCCTCGCTCTGTCCGAAGCGGTCGAGAACTGCGACCCGTACACCCGCGGCCACTCGGCGCGGGTCGCGCGCATGGCCTACGAGGTCGGCCTGCGACTCGACTGCGACGAGTCGGAACTGGCCCTGCTCACACTCGGCGGGGCGCTCCATGATGTCGGCAAGCTCGGGGTGCGCGACGAGGTACTCAACAAGCCCGGCCCGCTGACCGCCGACGAGCTGCGTGAGGTGCGCGCCCACCCGGAGATCGGCGCCCGGATGGTCGCGCTCGACCGCGCGCTTCGCGCCGCGCTCCCCGCCGTCCTCTACCACCACGAGCGATGGGACGGGGCCGGCTATCCGAGCGGTTGTTCAGGGTCCGCGATCCCGCTCGTCGCGCGCATCCTCGGCGTCGTCGACAGCTACGACGCGATGACGTCGGACCGGCCGTATCGTCGTGCGCGCCCGGAGACCCGGGCCGCGGAGGAGGTCGAGCGGTGCGCCGGCACACAGTTCGATCCGGAGGTCGCCGAGGCGTTTCTGGACGCATGGGAATCCGGGGCGTTCCACGCCGCCGGGCGCGTCCGGGCGACGGCCGGCGGCCGTCGCGACGTAGCGGCACCGAGAGCCGAGCCTTCATCGTTCCGAGCGAGGGCAGACCCAGGGGTTGCCCCGACGTCAAAGCGCCGCCCAGACCTCCAGCTTGGTCCGAACGCGGCGGATGACGTCGTCCGTGAACTCGCTCGTTCCTGCGTGGCCGCCGAGGTCGGCCGTGCGCACGCCGTCGGCGACGGTCTCGAGGCAGGCCTCGCGGATCGCACGTCCCGCCACGGCGGTTCTCTCCGTGTAGCCCAGCAACGCGGCGCCGGCCAGGATCATCGCCATCGGGTTCGCGACGTTCTTGCCCTGCAGCGACGGAGCGGTGCCGTGGGCCGCCTCGGCCATGACCGCGTCCGGCTCGAAGTCGTCGTCGAAGGCGACGAGCAGCGACTCGGCGCCGGCGATCGAGCCGAACAGCGGCAGCACCAGGTCGGAGAGGATGTCCCCGTCGCGGTTCAGGGCCGGGATGATCAGCGGATCGCCTGCGGCGGCGATCAGCAACGCGAACGTCGCGTCGATCAGCTGCGGCTCGTACGGCACGTCCGGGTGGCGGGCGGCGGCCGCGTCCATCTCCTCCTTCAGCATCCCCTCGTAGGTGGGGCTGACGGTGTATTTCGGGCCGCCGAAGACCTTCGCGCCCGCGCGCTCGGCCTCGCGGAACGCGAACTCGGCGACAGCACGGCAGATGCGGCGCTCGATGCGCTCCGTCCGGAAGGCGACTTCGTCGTCGCCCTTGCCCTCGCGCCACTCCTTCGCCCCGTACGCGTCGCCGACCGCCATCCGCACGACCGAGATGGGCGCGTGGACGCCGCCGAACGGGACGACGCCGGGAATCCGGCGGCCGGTCCGCACGATCACCTTGCCGCCGATCTCCTCGCGGATGATCCGGTTCGGCGATCCGACGTCGTCCCTGCCCTCCGGTGTGATCGTCGCCGCTTTCAGGCCGAGGCCCGCCTCGCTGAGCGCCGCGGCCGCCTCGTGCACGACCTGGTTCTGGGTCGCCCGCCGCCGCTCGAGCGAGAGGTCGAACCGGGAGAAGTCGAGCTCGACGGCGATCACGTCGGGGGCGAGCACCCGCAGCGCCTCCTCGAGCAGCTCCTGGCCGGTCTCGTCCCCTTCGAGGACGACGATCGTCGAGGTGTCCACGGGGGGATTGTCTCAGGCGGCCGGGAGGTCCTCGTCGGAGAGCAGGTCGAGCACCGCCGGCTTGCTTGCTCTGAGACGAGAATCCGCGGCCGCGCCGGAGGCGGCGAATTCCCGGACCGGAGCGTCGACGCGTCGCAATCTCGGCAGGGACTTGCATCCTCCGCGTGGAGGGGACGAGGAAACCCGTCGACAGCCGCGCATTGCTCGGAGAATCCCAGCTGCCATTTTCCGGTCGAGTTCCGTTACTCTTGAGGCTCGAGACCCGCGAAGTCGGAGGATCGAATTGGCACGAAAGACCGTTCTCGTCTGTGACCAGTGCAGCAGGGAAGTGGACGAAGGAAAGGGCGCGACGATGCGCCTGTCCTTTTCCGATGCTCGGCGCGGCGCAAAAGAAGCAGATCTCTGCGATTCGTGCGCGACGAGCATGCCCGGGCGCGCGACCGCTCGCCGCGGTCGCAAGCCCAAGTCCGTAGCAGCCTGAACGAGCCTCGGGGACGGGTTCGTCCCGTCCCCGAGCTCTGCTCCCGTTTTTCGCGCTCTTTCCCGGTTTCGCGGCCGGCCGCGTAAGCAGAACCGTCGGAGCGCGGGACTAGTATGGGTCGATGGCCTTGACGTTGCTGGCCGGGCCGGCCAACGCCGGCAAAGTGGCTCTGCTCCTCGATCGTTACCTCGCCGATCTGGCGCGGGAGCCTGTCCTGATCGTGCCGACCGGGTCGGACGTCGAACGGGTCGAGCGCGATCTGCTCGTCCGCGCGGGAGCATTGCTCGGCGGATCGATCGGGACGTTCGACGACGTCTTCGAGAGGATCGCGGCCGGGAACGGCGCTGCGAAGCCGGTCGCCGGAGACGCGCAGCGCTCGCTGATCCTGCGCCGAGTGGTGTCGGGAGCGACGCTCGGCGAGCTCGACGCGTCGGCGCGATTCGCGGGATTCGGCGACGCGCTCGGCACCGCGGTTGCGGAGCTCGAAGCGGGGTTGTTGGAGCCCGAGGACGTCGACGGCGACCTCGCCGAGCTCTACCGGCGATATCGCGAGCAGCTCGACCGGCTCGGTCTCTGGGACCGCGACCTTCGGCGCGGCCACGCCGCGGGCCGGATCGCGAACGAGCTCGCCGCCTGGGACGGCCGTCCGGTCTACGCCTACGGCTTCGAGGACCTGAGCGGCGCGCAATGGCGACTGCTCGAGGCGTTCGCGGGGCGGGTGGACGTCACCGTGTCGCTGCAGTACGAGCCCGGGCGGCTCGCCTTCTCGTCGCTCGAGCGTACGGCAACCGACCTGGCGGGGCTCGCAGCCGGGCGGATCGAGGAGCTGCCGCCGCGCTACGCCGACTACGCGCACCCGGCCCTCGCCCACCTCGAGCGGGCTCTGTTCGAGGATGCGCCGCCGCCGGCGCCGCCGGCCGAGGGCGCGATCCGCCTGCTCGAGGGCGCCGGCACCCGCGCCACGCTCGAGTTGGTCGCCGACGAGATCCTCCAGCTCCTCCGCTCCGGCACGGCGCCGGAGGAGATCCTGGTCGTCTGCCCGTCTGTCGAGCGCCTGCGCGCGCCCCTGGAGGCGGCCTTCGGTGCGCTCGGCGTTCCCTACGCGCTCGACGGGACGCTCAGGGCGGCGCATACGTCCTTCGGTCGTGCGCTGCTCGCGATCGTCCGCTACGCGTGGCTCGGCGGCGGCCGGCGCGACCTGTTCGCGTTCCTGCGGTCGCCCTATTCCGGCCTCGCGCGTGCCCACGCCGACTTCCTCGAAGGACGGCTGCGCGGCCGAGGGATCCGCTCGCCGGCGCGCCTCGAGGCGACGATCGTCGAGCTTCGCGGGCAGCCCCTTGCGCCACTGGAGCGCCTGCGTTCGGCTCCGACTTCGATCGCGGCCGTGCGCGACCTCGCCGCCTCGATGCTGCGCGCGGCATACGGGCTCGACGCTCCGCCCGCGTCGCCCGAGGCGTGGATCGACCTGCGGACGTACCAGACGATCGTCACGCTGCTGGACGAGCTCGAGGCCTGGGTGGAGCTGGGCTCGGAGCTCTCGACGGAGGAGCTGGCCGCCTCGCTGGAGCGGGCGCAGGTCCGGCTCGGCCCCGCGCGCTCGGGGCACGTGACCGTGCTCGACCTGTTGCGCGCGCGCACGCGCCGCGCGGAGGTCGTGTTCGTCCTCGGGTTGGAGGAGGGCGTCTTCCCGCAGCGCGCCCCGGGCTCGCCGTTCCTGGACGACGAGCGGCGGCGCGAGCTCGGCGACGGAGCGCGGCTCGCGAAACCCGACCCGGTTTCGCGGGCCCGCTACCTGTTCTACACGGCCTGCACACGGCCGTCGCGACGGCTCTACCTCGTCCGCGAGGCGGCCACCGACGACGGCGCGCCGCGGCAGCCGAGCCCGTTCTGGGAGGACGTCCGGGCCGTGCTGCGGCCGGACGACCTGCCGCGCGTGACCCGCAGACGGGCGCTCTCCGAGCTGGTCTGGCCGCTCGAGGGCGCCCCGAGCGAGCGCGAGCGACTCCGTGCCGTCTCCTGGCTGTCGAGCACCGACCGCTCCGGGGCCGAGGGGATCGCCCTGGCGAACGGGTGGGAACGGCGTCTCGCGCGCGCGTTCGACGCCTTCCGCCGGCCGACCAGGCTCACGGACCCGGCGGTGCTCGAGTCGCTTGCGTCGCGCACAATGTTCGGCGTCACCGAGTTGGAGGCGTTTGCGGGCTGCTCGTCGATCTGGTTCGTCGAGCGGATGCTCGACCCGAAGTCGATGGATGCCGAGGTCGACCCGCGCATGCGCGGCTCAATCGCACATCAGACGCTCTTCAAGTTCTTCTCCGGCCTGCCGAAGCGCCTGGGCTGCGAGCAGGTCTCGCCGGAGCAGCTCGACGATGCGCTCGCATTCCTGAGTGAGTGCCTGACGGAGGCGATCGCGGGCGGCGCCGAGAATCGGCTCGAGCTGACCGACCTCCAGCGCAGCGAGCTGCGCGAGACGCTCTGGCGCGACCTGGAGGCGCTCGTACGCGCGGAGGCCGAGTCCGAGCTTCCGCTCGTCCCGCGCAAGTTCGAGGTGTCGTTCGGCTCGGAGCGGTCCGCGCCCGAGCTCCAGCGCGGCCTCGACCTCGAGACGTTCCGGCTCTCCGGGAAGATCGACCGCGTCGACCTCGATCCGTTCTCCGCCCGCGGCATCGTCTGGGACTACAAGTCCGGCAAGAAGGCGCACTCGGCGGCCGAGATCGAGCGGGAGCTACGACTGCAGATCCCGCTGTACATGCTCGTCCTCCGCGACCTGGTCGGCGTCGAGCCCCTGGGCGGCCTCTACCGGCCGCTCTCCGGCGACCGCAAGGCGCGTGGGCTGCTGCGTGCGTCCGCGCGCGCGGACGGCGTGCCGGGCTACTCCGCCCGCGATTACGTCGACGAGGACGACTTCTGGGGGAAGGTCGACAGGGCGCAGGAGGTCGGCCGCCGGATGGTCGCCCGCATTCGCGAGGGTGACGTGAGGCACGATCCGCGCGAGGGCTCGTGCCCGTCGTGGTGCAAGCTCGGCTCGATGTGTCGGGTGGGCAGGGCGTAGCGATGGCCGCGACTGCCGAGCGCCCGCCGACCCCCGAGCAGCACGCTGCGATCCAGGCCGAGGGGCTCGTCTTCGTCTCCGCCGGCGCAGGCACCGGTAAGACCGCGGTCCTGGTCGAGCGCTTCGTTCGGGGGATCGAGAGCGGCGTCGACGTCGGCTCGATCCTCGTCATCACCTACACGGAACGGGCCGCCGCCGAGCTGCGGTCGCGCATCCGCACCCGGCTCGCAGAGCTCGGCCGGCGCGAACTGACCCGCGAGCTCGACGGAGCCTGGATCTCGACCATCCACGGCTTCTGCCTTCGGCTGCTCAAGCAGCACCCGTTCGCGGCCGGGCTCGACCCGCGGTTCCGCGTGCTCGACGAGAGCCAGGCCGCCGTCCTCCGGGCCGAGGCGTTCGACGACGCGCTGGCAGCGTTCTGTGAGGACGAGCAGCCAGATCGGCTGGCGCTGCTCGCCACCTACGGCTCAGCAGCCCTCCGGCGGATGCTGACCAGCGTCTACGCGACCCTCCGCGCTGCCGGCCGGACCCTGGAGCTGCCGATCGGCGATGCGCCGGGAATCGACGAGGCCGCGGCGCGTGTCGTCGCCACCGCCGGCGACGTCGACGAGGCCGCCCGGCTCGTCGAGCTGCTCGGCCGACGGCCACAGCCAGAGGCGCTGCTCGACCTCTCCGGCTACGCGGTCACGGGCGACGATGACTACGAGCAGGCGCGCCAGGCGCTCGAGCAGGCGGCGTTGAACGCCGTCGCCGCACGGGACCGCGCGCTGCTCGAGCGGCTGCTCCAGTCGTTCGAGCACTCCTACCAGGCGGCCAAGGACCGGGAGTCCGCGCTCGACTTCGAGGACCTGCAGCTCCGCGCGCGAAACCTGCTTCGTGACGACCCCGCCATCCGCGAACGCGAGCAGCTCCGCTTCCGCCAGGTCTGCGTCGACGAGTTCCAGGACACGAACCGGTTGCAGTGCGAGCTGATCGACCTGATCGCGCGCGACGAGCTGTTCTTCGTCGGGGACGAGTTCCAGTCGATCTACCGCTTCCGCCATGCCGACGTGGAGGTGTTCAAGGAGCGGCGCGAGCAGATCGGCGAGGTGCTGCCGCTGACCCAGAACTGGCGGTCGCGGCCGGAGGTGCTCGCGGTCGTCAACGAGCTGTTCGGCGCAACGTTCGGGGACGAGTTCCAGAAGCTCGTCGCGGCGGGCCGCTTCCCCGATCCGGCCTCGGGCGCCGCCGTCGAGCTGCTGGTCACCGACAAGGCGAGCTACAAGGACACGGGCGTCACCTGGCGGCGTGGCGAGGCGCGGGCTGTCGCCCGCCGGGTGCGGGAGCTCGTCGACGACGGCGAGGCCGAGCCGGGCGAGATCGTCCTGCTCTTCGCCGCCGGCACGGATGCCGAGCAGTACGAGGAGGCGCTGCGCGAGCTCGACCTGCCGACCTACCGCTCGACCGGGCGGGGCTATTTCGGCCAGCAGCAGGTGGTCGACCTGCTCGGCTACCTGCGGCTCCTGCACAACCGCTACGACGACGAAGCGTTCGTCACCGTGCTCGCCTCGCCCTTCGTCGGCCTCTCGAACGACGCCCTCGTCGTCCTGCGCCGGAATGCGACCCGCCGGCCGCTGTACACGGCGGTCGAGAAGGGCCTGCCGGAGGGCCTGTCCGAGCGCGACCGGCGTCTGCTCCAGGCCTTTCGCCAGCGGTACGGCCGGCTGACCGCGCTCGCGGGCACCGTGGGCCTCGAACGCCTCTGCGAGCAGATCGTGGTCGAGCACGACTACGACCTCGCGGTCCTCGCCCGGTGGGACGGGCGCCGCCGCTACGCGAACCTGCGCAAGCTCGCGCGCCTGGCCCGCTCCTACGAGGAGCTGCGCGGAACCGACGTCGAGGGCTTCGTCCGCTTCGTCTCCGAGCAGGACGCTGCCGGGGTGAAGGAGCTCGAGGCGGTGGCGGAGGAGGAGGGAGCCGGCGCCGTTCGCCTCCTGACCATCCACGCTGCCAAGGGCCTCGAGTTCAAGGTGGTCGTCGTCGCCGACGCCGGGCGCGAACGCATGTCGACGAGGGGCGAGGAGATCATTTGCCTGCCGGACGGGCGCTTCGGCTTCAAGGTGGTCGATCCGCTCACCGGGCAGCGCGTCGGCGCGTTCGAATACGACGAGGTGCGGAATGCCGAGGAGGCAGCGGCCGAGGCCGAGCGGCTGCGCCTGTACTACGTGGCGATGACTCGCGCAATCGACAAGCTGATCGTCGCCGGCTCGATCGAAGTGGCGCGGCCCGACCCGAAGACGCCGATCGGCTGGGTCCTCGATCGACTCGAGCTCGGCGAGGTCGAGGACGGTGAGGTCGTTCGCGCGGAGGCCCGCCTTCGTGTCCGGGTCGACCGGTTCACGGACGACCCGGTGCCCGAGCCGGAGGAACCACCGGTCGAGGGCCAGCTCTCGCTGTTCGAGGCCCCCGTGTCGGCACCGACATCGACCGTTCCGGCGCTGCCTCCGCTCGAGCCGGTTGCCGCTCCTGCCGTCGACCCGGTCCGCCGCCTGTCCTACTCCGCGCTCGCGCTGTTCGAGCGCTGTCCCTACCGCTTCTACGCCGAGCGGCTGGGCGGCATGAGGCCGGTGGACGGGAGCGGACGCCTTGTCGGCCAGGTCGGGATGGCCGCGAGCGAGATCGGCGACTCGGTGCATCGCCTCCTCGAGCTGGTCGATCTGGCCGCACCGGCGCCGCCCTCGCTCGACGAGGTGTTGGGCTGGTATCCGGGCGCAACCGCCGAGGAGTTGGAGCGGATCGGCGCGCTGGTCCAGGCCTACTGCGGCTCGGCGCTGGCCGCGCGGCTGGCCGCACTGGGCGGTGTGTCCTCCGAGCGGCCGTTCGCGTTCGAGCACGACGGCGTGCTCTTCCACGGCGTCCTCGACGTGCTGCACCTGGAGAACGGCCGCGCGCTCGTCGCCGACTTCAAGTCCAACTTCCTCGGCGACCACTCCCCGGCCGAGGTCGTCGACGCCGAGTACCGCCTCCAACGCCTCGTTTACGCGATTGCGTGCTTCCGGGCGGACGTCGAGGAAGTCGAGGTCGTCTACCAGTTCCTGGAGCGTCCCGACGAGCTGGTGGCGGCGACGTTCCGCCGCGACGAGCTCTCCGGGCTCGAGGCCGAGCTCTCCGCGGTGATCGCGCAGATCCAGTCTGGAATGTTCCCGCCACGGCCGAGCGAGTTCGCGTGCGCCGGCTGTCCCGCCCTGGACGTTGTCTGCGCCGGCCCTGCGCTGAACAGCCAATAGCATCGCCGCCATGTACCCCCGACGAGCGACTGAGGAGGATGTCGACGCCATCTGCCGCATCTGCGCCGATGGCTGGCTGGACACGTACAGCGGGCTGCTTCCGGAAGAGCGGATCGAACGCGCCATCGCGACCTTCTACCAGCCCGAGCGGGTGCGATCAGAGCTCGATGCGGCTGACGGCTGGGACGGCTGGTGGGTTGCGGTCGACGATGCCGCCGCGATCACCGACCAGCAGCGGGCGCAGGGCGAGGCTGAGCAGTGGGTGACCGTGATCGAGGGGAACGACAAGGGGATCCCCTTCTACGAGGCGCGCGGCTTTCGTCGACACGGCGCGAGATCCGCCCACGGCGAGGGCGAGTCATCGCCCGCGAGCGTGCTCCTCGGGCGATCGCTGGTCTGATGGCCCGGTCGTTCGTCGGCGAGGCCCGCAAGCGCGTCGGGCCCAAGCGCGAGCGCATCCTGCCGATCATCGAGCGGCTGAGGGCCGAGCACGCCGACGCCGGCATCGCGCTCCGCTTCCGCACCGACGTGGAGCTGCTGGTCTCCGTGATGCTCTCGGCGCAGACGACGGACGTGAACGTCAACCGTGTCACCGAGCACCTGTTCGAGAAGTACCGACGCCCCGAGGACTACCTGGCTGTGCCCAAGGAGGAGCTGGAGCAGGACATCTACGCCACCGGATTCTTCCGCCAAAAGGCGAAGGCGATCCGCGGGACGATGGCGATGCTGATCGAGGAGTACGACGGGCGGGTTCCGCGCCGGATCGAGGAGCTCGTCCGCCTGCCGGGCGTCGCCCGCAAGACCGCCAATGTCGTCGCGGCCGAGCTCGGCGAGCCGCAGGGCGTCGTTGTCGACACGCATGTCCGGCGGCTCTCGCAGCGGCTCGGCCTGACCCGGCACGATGACCCGGTGAAGATCGAGCGGGACCTCCAGCGGCTCGTCCCTCGCGAGCACTGGGGGATCTTCCCGCACCTCCTGATCTGGCACGGCAGGCGGGTGTGCATCGCGCGCGCACCGCGCTGCCTCGACTGCGTGCTGCTCGACCTCTGCCCGTCCTCGCGGGTATAGCCTCGGCCGATGCCCGACCTGGAGACGGCGCGCCTGCGCCTCCACGCACTCACCGCCGAAGAGGCGGAGGCACTCGGCGCCGGCGAGCCGCCTGCCGGTTGGGCCTACGCGTCCGGCTTCCCGATGCCCGACACCCGCGACGGCGTCGGGCTCTTCCTGCGGCACGGCGACCAGGCGTTCGGCTTCCACTTCGTCGTCCGCCTCGAGGACCAGCTCGTGATCGGCGAGATCGGCTTCGTCGCGCCGCCGAGCAGAGGCGTGGTCACGATCGGGTACGCGATCGTGCCCTCGGCTAGGCGGCAGGGGTACGCGACCGAGGCGATCACGGTGCTCACCGCCTGGTCGCTTGCGCAGCCGGGTGTCGACCGTGTCCGAGCCCAGACACTGCCCGACAACGAGGCGTCGATCCGCGCCCTGCTCCGCGCCGGCTTCGAGGAGGACGATCCTTCCCCCAAGGTGCGCCGGTTCGTGAAGGTCAGGCCCGCGGACTGAGGGCGACCAACAGGCCGCCGTCGTCGTCGTAAGCCGGGAACAGGTCGGCGATCACCGGCTTGGCGACGCCCGCCTTCGTGCGCAGCTCGAGCTGCTCGCCGAGCCGGCGCACGCCCCACTCGAGGGCGAGCGAAACGGGATTCTTGGCCTCGTCGAACCCGTTGAGCCCGAACCGGTCGACGACGTCCCGTCCCATCAGCTCGCTCTCGCTGTAGCCGGTGAGTTCGAACACGCCGCGGCCGGAGGCGAGGATCCTCCCCTCCTGGTCGCAGACGACGAGGCCGGTGTTCGGTCCCGGGTAGTAGTCGTCCATCAGCTCGAACAGGAAGCCGAAGCCGCAGCGATGGCAGGCGACGGCCTCGTCCGTCATGCCTTCGAATCCGTCGATGTCGATCGACCGGTCCTTGCAGTTCGGACAGATGTAGTACGGCACCCGATCAGGGTAGCGGCGTCAGAGCCAGTTCTTCTGGGGGAGCCGATCGGCAAGGCCAGACCCTGGCTTCCTGGGGGGTTCGGGTGCGGCGAGATCGGCTGAGGTTCTCTCAGATGGGTAGAAGGTTCTACCCCCGAGCAGCCGTCCCTCGAGGGCGAGCGCCGCGTCCGGGAAACGTGACGCTTAAGAAGTCGCTCCTGCGTGACGTCACCAGCGCAGAGGATGCGCTCTGTCCGCGTCCCTGCGCTGCCGCGTGGCGCACGCTTGCCGCGCTCCGCCGCCGCGAGTCGGTCAACGAGGTGCTCGCATCGCGCAGGCGCCTCGAGTATGAGGCTGGTCAGCGGTTTGCCCCTGTGTTCTCCGAACTTCTGCTCGACCGCTGGCGGGCGGGGGACTGGACGGTTATGCCCCAGGATCTACTTGCACGGCTCGAGGCTGCGGGCGACGGCGAGCGTTTCAAGACCTCTGGCGGAGGGAGCCAAGCGCGGTAGAGGGACGCGAGGGTGACGTCGGTTGGTGCGAACATGTCGCATGCCACCGCTTGGTGCGAAGGAGCGTGCGCAGCTTCCCGATAGAGCGTTTGCATATATCGATTCGCGCGGCCAACGTCGTTTGCCGATTCACGACGCGGCACACATCCGGAATGCCCTCGCACGGTTCAGCCAGGTGGCGTTCGAGGACGAGGGCGCGCGGGACAGAGCACGGATGCGCTTGCTGAGGGCATCCGTGAAGCATGGTGTCGTGCCAATCGGCTTCGTCAAGGCACAGCTACAACCGCAGCGAAAACTCCCGAAAGGCGAGGTGACCCTCCTGCTGACCGATATCGAGGGTTCGACCGAGCTGCTCGGGTACCTCGACGAGGGGTACCCGCCCCTACTCGCGGATATGCGCCGCCTCGTGCGCACGGCGGTGCGACAGGCCGGCGGCCGCGAGGTGGACGCGCGCGCAGACGACCTGTTCGCGGTCTTCGAACGCGCCCCGGCGGCACTCGAGGCCGCGCTGGCGATCCAACGGGCGATGCACGACGCCGCCTGGCCCGGTGGGATCGACGTCCGGCTGCGAATCGGCCTGCATCGCGGGCGTCCGGCCCTTACCGATACCGGCTACGTCGGTCTCGCGGTCCACACCGCCGCGCGCATCTGCTTCGCGGCGCACGGCTCCCAGATCGTGACGTCCTCCGCCTTCCGCCGGGCGGTGATCGGCTCACTCGCGGACGGAGTGAGGCTCAGGCCGCTTGGCGCCTGGCGGTTTCACGGCCTGCCCAAGCCGATTGATCTCTTCCAGGTGGACGCGTCAGGCCCGCTCGCTGACTTCCCGCCACCCCGATCGGCGACCGCTGCCTAGGAGTCCCGCGCCACCCTGTCGGGTGCGATAAGTCGCGTTCGGGCTCTGCTCGTTGCGGAGAAAGAGCCTGAGCGTCGGTCGCGGTTCGCTGTTCGGTGGCTGCGCCGGCTCCTCGAGAGGACGAGAGCTTGACGATCGAGGAGGCGGCGGTGGCGGCGTCGTGTCTCGCAGCGCTGAGCGCGCCGTCCCACGAGGAGGGGTGCGGGATGCTCGCGGCCCTGGCCGAAAGAGCGGCTAGGCAGCTGGCAGCTCGCCGCGTAGTGTCGTGACCGGCCCGGCATCGCGGGAGAAGCGCTCGTCCACGGCGATGTGTTCGACCCCGCGCCGGGCCTCACCGGCGCTGGGCGGCGACGGCTGAGAATCCCGCCGCGAGACTCATTCTGCGCCAGGCGGGCGAGGTATTGGCTATCCCGTCATGGGCGCCACTCGCTGTCGTGGACGACTAGCCGCGCCGCGCCGGGAGGGGTTCGCATCAGGCGCGCGGAACGACCAGACCGGACTCGTACGCGACGACGGCCTGGGCCTGTCCTCTCCCCGAGATTCACGTCATCGGTGTCGAGTTGAAAGCGGCCGAGAAAGAGAACCAGCGCAGGTAGCACGCCGGAGTGGGCGAGTGTACTGTCGCCCGAGAACCAGTCGGGGATAAAGACAACTCTGTAGTTCGAGAGAGAACCCTCGCCTGTGCCAGTGTTCCGCAGCACACCCCGAGCACAGCGGGCAGCGCCGTGGCCAAAGGAGGCGCCGTGTCAGGTCCATTCATCTTCATCGCGACCAACCGGCTCAAGCCAGGGAAGCTCGCCGACGAGAGGAAGCGAGTGCCTGGCCTCGTCGATTTCGTCGAGGCGAACGAACCACGGCTGATCGCGTTCAACGAGTACGTCAACGATGACGGCACTGAGGTCGCGGTTGTCCAGATCCACCCCGACACGGAGTCGATGGCATTTCATATGGAGGTCATTGCCGAACGCGCCGCCGCCGCATATGCGGCGACGGTCGACTCGACTACGAGCATCCAGGTGTTCGGGACGCCGAGCAATGCCGTCCTTAAGATGCTGGAGCGTCAGGCCGGGGCCGGCGTGCCGCTGACGGTCAAGTCGTTCCACCTCGGCGGTTTCACGCGCTGAGCTGTAGAGCGGGTGAAGCAATCGTTGGGTGCGCGAGCGTTCAGGAATGTCTCTTGGTTGGCACTGGCGGTCGCCCGCCCCTGTGCGCACTAGGATCGGGCATCGCCGACTTCGGCCTCCAGGGTCAGCCGTCGCTGCGGCTCTAGCCGAGATCGGCTGGCAGGAGCGAGAACATCACGCTGTCTCGGCGCCCGTTGTCCTTCGTCGCCACCAACCCGCGAAGGACGCCCTCGCGGCTGAAGCCGGCGCGTTCAGCGACACGCTGCGACGCGGCGTTTTCCGGTGCGGTTGTCAGCTCAAGCCTCTGCACGCCCAACTCGTTGAATGCCCAGAGTGCGATGAGCTGCACCGCGACGGTAGCGGCACCCCGACCGCGAGCCTCCGGACGTAGCCAATAACCCACGGCGGCAAGACCCGGATCTCGCTCCGCGATGCGCAGCGAGACCACGCCGAGCGGCTCGGCCTGAGCTGCATCGGCGATCACGAACTCGGCGTCCGTGGATGACGCCCAGCGGCGTGGCGGCGGCATCCCAACGATGAACTGGGCGATTTCCGGGTCGTTGCACGCCTCCGTGATCCACGACGCGTCGCCATCGTCCGGCACGCGGAGAACAACGCCATCAGCGGCGAGATGAGGATCGGGAGCGATCACGGGCACGAAGAGCATAGGGACAGCTCACGCACCGGTCTATCTACGCGCTGGGGAGATTTCGGCACGCTCGCGCAGGCGACAGTCCTCTCGCCTGGGCCAGTGTTCCGGAATGACCCCTGAGCGTCGCGAGATCGCCTACGACGTTGGCTCGACGACCTTGGTGACGACCCAGCGGTGCTTTCCGATCTTGCGGTCGCGGACGAATCCCAGCTTCTCGTAGGTCGACAGGGCGCCGTTGAAGAGGAAGCCGGCAGGAACCAAACCCACAGCTTCGGGATAGCCCTCTACCTTGCCGCCGCCGAGAAGTGCGATCAGATCGAGCGCCCCCGCGAGCGCCGCCGTGGCGACGCCCTGGCGCCGGTGCCCTTTGCCGACGAAGTTGCAGGCGATCCGCCAGTCCGGCAAGGTCGCGAGGCTCTTCTCATAGGCAGCCCGGTTCTTGATCTTCGGCACCTCGTCCGGCGCGCCGAACTGGCACCAACCCACACAGTCGTCGCCATCGAACACAAGGGCCGCATGCGCCCTGCCTGCCCGCACCCGTGCGAGCTTGCGTTCCCGGTTCAACGCCGGCTCGCGGCTGTCATCCGGATGAAAGCCCATGCACAGCGGGACCTGACGCACAACCCGGCATCCGACAGCGCCTTTGCCTGGTCGCCCGACGGGCGAAGGATCTCCTTCGTGAGCAAGCGCGACGGCAACTGGGAGGTCTACGTCATGAACGCCGACGGGAGCGGGCAGCGCAGACTGACGCGCAACGCGACGGCCACCGGCCCTGCCTGGTCGCCCGACGGGCGGAAGATCGCCTTCGTCAGCCGCCGCGACGGCAACCGGGAGGTCTACGTCATGAACGCCGACGGCAGCGGACAGCGGAATCTGACGCGCAATGCAGCGTTCGACAACAGTCCTGCCTGGTCACCCGACGGGCAGAAGATCGCCTTCGTGCGTGGTCAATGCCGCTACGCCGTGGTCTACGTCATGAACGCCGACGGAAGCGGACAGCGGAGGCTGACGGAACCGGCCCGCGACGATCCCTGTTCGCGCGAGCGGAATGAGGGAGGCCTGAAATAACCTGAAACGAACTGGGTCGAATGATCGACGACACCTCGGAGACGAGGTGCTTCAGCGGCAGGCGTGGAAGGTCGAGACAGCTGGGGTGGGAGAAATCCTATGACGCCGAGTACGTGGCGCTGACGAAGCTACACGCCGGGCCTCCGCTCCTAGTTGATGTCGCAAAGCGCGTTTCGCTACCCGCGGCGGGAGGAAAGCTCTGATGCGGCGGGTGCTCCGGAAGAGAGAGAGGGGAGTGGCTGGTTTCGGCTCCTGCGGCCACCAGCCCGGCACCCTGGGGCGCCCGCCTCAAGCCGAACGACAGCAAGAGCGGGCGGGCACGCCCGTCGATCAAACCGCCCGGCAGGGAGAGGCAAATGCCAGGCGGCAGGAAGCGCCTGCCCAGGTCTCCCTTCTCGCCACTGGCACAGGTTCCCATTCATCGTCTCGCGCATTGCGATCGTCCAGCCGGCGAGAGTTCGACCCCCGCGCCGGGAGCTATGCCTTCACGCCGCGCCGCGTTAGCGACGCCCGGGAACCGAAAAGCCCGCTGTTTGCGAAAGGCGGCGGTGCTCGCCCTCCAGACGCGGAGTGCTCGCTCCGAAATGCAGTGATAGGGTCAACTCGCCGCGCCTCAGCGAGTGAGGCGACGAGCGTTTTGGCGGGGCCATAGCAATTGGTGCCGCGATTCTTCCACCCTCAGCAAAGCGGGCTGGAGCACGGCTCTGGCCGATCTGAAGCGCTGGGAGAGTGTGGAAGCTGGAACTAAGTGTCATACCGTCAGGGGGCGTCCTAGGCGTCGCACGCACAATCGCGTGTGTCCTGCGCGCGGAGTGCCGTCTCAATCGTGTCGGCGAACCTTGGTCAGCTGCCTCGGGAGAGAGTGGAGAGAGGGCCAGGCAGCGGATCGGGCAGGGGTATCTTGGATACCCCAACTGCGAAGGGCTTCCGCGCTGGAGAGGTGCGCCGGAGCCCTTCGTCCTTCTTCTCGCTTACTCGGTTTCTCCTGAGCGGACACCCCCTGTAGCGCACGAGGCCCCTTCCCGGGGGCGCGGCTGGCGCCCCCGGAAGGGTTCGTCGCGGCAGTGCGGACGCTGGGAGAGAGAGGAGCGCCGCGTCGCGATGCCGCCCAGACTAACTGGGCTCGAGGGACCCGAAACCGGGACCGGTTCGCGAAACGACCGCAAAGTGCGGCAGGTTCCGCATCGATATCACCGGGTTTCGCCGGCGTCTCGTGTCTCACAGCGCTCGGCGGGCGGTCGCACGAAGAGGTGTACGGGATGCTCGCGGCCATGGCCGAAAGAGCGCCTAAGCAGGGCCGGGCTGGCCGCGTAGCGTGATGGATCGGCCCGGCGATCGCCGGGGAAGCGCTCGATCCGGCCGGCGCAGTGTTCGACCCCCGGCCGGGCCTGGTTCGAATGGCAGCGGGATTCAGCCGCCGATTGTTGCGAGTTGGTCGTGCCAGGTGCGTGCACACTCATTCGAGCAGAAGGGATCGCCGTCCTTGACCGCGATCTCGGGGCGGTCGCTGCGACAGTTCGTGCAGCGTCCGTCCCCCCGCCGGGGAGGATCAGCTAGTAGCGAAGGCTGCTCGCCCAACCTCAATCGAGCTCTCTCCGCCAGTTTCCCGTAGTGCTCGATCGCTGTTTCCGGTGGAGGCTTCCACCAACTGCGATCT
The DNA here is from genome assembly GCA_963808815.1 of uncultured Actinomycetes bacterium. GTDB lineage: Bacteria > Actinomycetota > Thermoleophilia > Gaiellales > Gaiellaceae > DATBLE01. The sequence continues at coordinate 154,907 of CAWEGI010000016.1, forward strand.
CTTGGGTTCATGCCGAACCTCCGTTTCCCCTCGATGGGGGCAAGGGACTTGCCGGTGCTGTGGTCGTCACCCAGCTCGTGATCGATTCGGCTCCGCCTACGAGATGCTGCTGAATGGTGTCGAGCACTTCGAGCGTCTCCTTCTGACTGCTGACTGAGACCGAGACGAAGCACTTCCCCTCATCGCCGCTGACGAACTCGGGTTCGAACGGTGACAGAGCGCCGCACAAAGCACGCCCTGATTCAGGCGTCGCCGCCTCTAGCGTGATCATCCGCATGCTGCCACTTCCTTCCTCGCTCACCATCGGAGGTTTGCTCGGCGAGTAAGGAAGCGCGTCTCGCTGCAGACACAGGGTAGCCCACCTCGGTGGTGGCCGAACCCGAAATTACGGAGTCCCGGCGCGGCGCCGTTGGCAGGGCTGGGACGAGCTCCCGGTCGAGCGGCCGGTCGTCGAGCGCTGCGCGGACTGCGACTTCGTCGCGTCCGGGCTCGTCGACGAGGCACGGCAAGTGTTGGCGCGACCGGCCGAAGCAGACGACGGTGCGGCGCCGGTCGGGGTTTCGCCTGCGCTGAGGTCGCAGGAGTAGAAGATCGGGGTAAAGGAGCGAGCGCGTAACGGGCTTAGCTACGCGCTCCTTCTCAGAGCCAGTTCTTGCGGCGGAAGTAGACGATCTGCGCGAGCGAGGTGACCGCGATCAGTCCCAGCGACCAGTAATAGCCCCAGCCCCAGTGCAGCTCCGGGATGTTGCGGAAGTTCTGCCCGTAGAGGCCGACGATCAGCGTCGGGAGGAGCAGGATCGACGCGATCGCGGTCAGCTTCTTCATCACGTCGTTCTGCTCGTTCGCGATCTTGGCCTGGTGGTAGTCGCGGACGCCGGCGAGGAGGTCGCGCGCGAGCTCGACGTTGTCCGCCGCGCGCAGCAGCTTGTCGTAAGCGTTGCCGAAATTGAGCTCGACTTCGTGCGTGAAGACCTCGTCGCCCGCGAACTCGACCCGGTTGTCGATCACCTCACGGACGGCGTCACGGGTCGGTCCGAGCGTGCGCCGGATGTGGAGCATGTCGTGGCGGAGACCGGACAGCCTGGCGCGGATCTTCTCCGACGGCCAGACCTCGACATTGTCCTCGAGGGTGTCGATCTGGTCGTTGAGCCCGTCGATGAGGTCGAGGAAGTGCTCGGCGACGTCGTCGATCAGGTGGTAGGCGATCATCGCCACGTTGTCCTCGTCGCGACACGAGGCCTGCGCCTGCGCGGGATCCCACGGAGGCCGGCTCCCTTCCGGCGCCTTCCGGACCGTGACGATCACGTCGCGGGTGACGACCAGGTCGACCTCTTGGTAGAACACCTCCTCTTGGGCGGGGGCGAGCACCGGGACGAGCAGCACGCCGAAGACGTAATCGCCGTGTGGCTCGAGCTTGGGCCGCGGCTCGTCGTCGTGCTCGGCCGGAGCGAGCAACTGCTCCAGCGCCCGCTCGTGCACCGGGGCGGGGAGCTTCGCCTTCAGCTCGTCGGGGCTCGGGTCGAGCAGGTCGATCCAGCGAGCACCCCGGGCCATCAGCGGGCAACGCTACCGCGGCGCTCGGCTGGAACTAGGTGCGCGGGGCAGCGAGCGCCGTCTGCTCGTGGCCCTCATGAGCGGCCAGGAAACGCTCGGCGTCCAGCGCCGCCATACAGCCCGAGCCGGCGGCCGTGACCGCCTGGCGATACGTGTGGTCCTGGACGTCGCCGGCCGCGAACACGCCGGCGACGTTGGTCTCGGTCGTGCCGGGTCTGGTCACGAGGTAGCCGGCGTCGTCGTGGTCGAGCTGATCGAGGAACAGCGCCGTGGTCGGGTCGTGGCCGATCGCGACGAACATGCCGCTCGCGGCCAGCTCGCGCGTCTCCTCGCTGTCCGTGTTGCGGATCAGGACGGCGCGCATCTTCCCGTCGTCGCCCGCGAGCACCTCCTCGACGACATAGGGCGTGAGGAACTCGACCTTCTCGTTCGCGCGAGCACGGTCGATCATGATCGGCGACGCCCGGAACTCGTCGCGGCGGTGGACGAGCGTGACCTTCGAGGCGAACTTGGTCAGGAAGATCGCCTCCTCCATCGCCGAGTCGCCGCCGCCGACCACGAGCACGTCCTGGTCACGGTAGAAGGCTCCGTCGCACGTCGCGCAGTAGGTGACTCCCCGGCCCTGGAGTGAGCGCTCGGACTCGAGCCCGAGCTGACGCGCGGTCGCGCCGGTCGCGACGATCACTGCCTCGGCGCGGTACTCGTCCTCGCCGACCCACACGCGGAACGGGCGCTCGGAGAAGTCGACACGGGTGACGTCGTCAGTGAGGAACTCGGCCCCGAAGCGCTCGGCCTGGTAGCGGAACTCCTGCATCATCTCGGGCCCCAGCACGCCGTCGGGGTAGCCGGGGTAGTTCTCCACATCGCTGGTGATCATCAGCTGGCCGCCCCACCGGAATCCCTCGATCACCAGCGGGCGCAGGTTGGCGCGCGCGCTGTACAACGCTGCCGTGTAACCGGCCGGCCCCCCGCCGATCACGATCACCTCACGAATCTCGTCCATACCTAGGTAAACGTAGCGCGCCGGTCGGTGATTCCGTTCGCTAGGCCGCGTCGGCAGCGGGCGGAGTGAGCTCTGCGCGGGTCAGTTCCGCGGCCGTGAGCGGCACGGGCGCCTTCTCGAGCGGCTCGACCTCACCGAGCTCGCCCGAAGCCGCGCCGTGCTCCTCGAACTTCCGGGCGGTGACGAGCAGCCGACGTTCGAGCGAGCCGGTTGCTTCGTTGTAGGCGCCCACCGCCGTCCCGAGCGCGCGGCCGACCTTCGAGAAGTGAGAGGCGAACACGCCCAGCCGCTCGTAGAGCTCGCGCCCGAGAGCTGCGATGTCCCGCGCATCCTGCGCGATCGTCTCCTGCTGCCATGCGTATGCGAAGACCTTGAGCAGCCCGATCAGCGACGTCGGCGACGATGGGAGGACGCCCGACTCGGGGCCGAGCTCGAGCAGGCCGGAGTCGGCTTCGCAGGCGGCCCGGAAGAAGGTCTCGTCGGGCAGGAACATGATCACGAACTCCGGTGTCGATTCGAACTGCTGCCAATACCGCTTGGCTGCGAGCCTGCCGATGTGGTCACGCACCTGGCGGGCGTGGAGCTGGAGGTGGGCCTTCCTGGCAGGCTCGTCCTCTGCCTCGAGCGCATCGAGGTAGGCCGCCAGCGGCGCCTTGGCGTCGACGACGACCCGCTTGCCACCGGGCAAGTTGACGACGAGATCGGGGATGAGCAGCGAGCCGTCCCCGTCGCGTGTCGTCGCCTGCTCCTGGAAGTCGCAGTGCTGGAGCATTCCGGCGAGCTCGACCACGCGCTTGAGCTGTATCTCGCCCCACCGCCCGCGGACATGTGGCGCCCTCAGCGCCGTGCGCAGATTCCCGGTCTCGGAGCGCAGGCGCTCTTGGCCCTCCGCAAGCGAGCGCACCTGCTCGGTCAGGGAGCCGTAGGCCCGCTGACGCTCCCGGTCCAGCGCCTGCGTCTTCTCGTCGAAGGTCTTCAGGGTCACCGCGATCGGCTGCAGCTGCGACTGTGCGAGCCTGAGGAACGAGTCCGAGTTCTGCTGCAGCGCCTCGGCCGAGAGCGACCTGAAGGTCGCGGTGACTTCGTCGGCTGCGCGGCGGTGGGTTGCGGCGCGCTCGCGCAGGAATAGCCAGACGGCGAGGCCGCCCAGGAACGCACCGACGACGAAGACTCCGATCAGCATCGGGCCGAAGAACGTAGCGGCACGGTCGGACGGAGCCGGTTTTTCGAGCGCGGAGCGGCCCTAGACGGCCGTCACCGATTCGTCTCAGTGCTCGTGGTCGTGGTCGCCGTGCTCGTGCGGTTCGGTCTCTGCCGGCGGGGCGTCGGCCGGTGGGGCGTCTGCGGGCGGCGTCGCCGGAGGCGGTGCCGTTTGCGTCCCCTCGGCGGCGTCGTCCTTGTTGCGGCCGAAGAGTTTGTCGAGGAAGCCCATCGAGTCTCCTGTCGTCGGGTTGAACCCGGGAGTATTCCCGATCGAGGCAATAAAAAATGCCAGATCCGGCGAGCCCGAAGGCCTACCGGATCTGACGGGATGAATTTATTACGGGCTCGGCAGCGCTGTCAAGCACGAAACATGCGCACGTTGCGAACATTCGACGCACGCCGGGGCGAACAGGCGTTCCTCCGGCCGCAGCGCTCCGTACGCTGTCGCGCGTGGAGTGGTTCTTCGAGCCCGGCGGGCGCCTGGAGCGTGTCCTCCCCGGCTACGAGGCCCGCCCGGAGCAGGCTGCGCTCGCGGCCGAGGTCGAGGTCGCGCTCGCATCCGGGCAGCACCTCATCGCCGAGGCCGGCACGGGCACCGGCAAGAGCCTCGCGTACCTGATCCCCGCACTCGACTCGGGACAGCGGGTGGTGGTCTCGACCGCGACGAAGGCCCTCCAGGAGCAGCTCCTCGGCAAGGACGTCCCGACCGCCGCCGAGGCGCTGGGCCGCGAGGTGCAGGTGGCGGTGCTCAAGGGCCGCCAGAACTACCTGTGCCGGCACGCCCTCCATGGGTTCGAACTTCTCGGCGGACAGCTCTTCCCGCGGGCCGAGGACGCCGCCGCATTCGACGGGATGCGCGGCTGGATCGACGGGACGGAGACGGGCGACCGCGCCGAGCTCGAGGTCGAGCCGCCCGATGGGGTCTGGGCAGAGATCGCCGTCGGGGCGGACCGTTGTCTCGGTCGCCGCTGCGTGTTCACCTCGCTCTGCTTCTCGGAGGCCGCGCGCGAGCGCGCCTCCCATGCCGAGCTGATCATCGTCAACCACGCCCTGTACTTCGCCGATCTCGGGCTTCGCAGTCGCACCGACGCGCCCGCGGTCCTTCCGGAGCACGACGCCGTCGTCTTCGACGAGGCTCACCGGCTCGAGGAATCGGCGGCCTCGTGGCTGGGCGGGCGCGTGGGCGGCCCCGTGATCCACCGACTGCTTCGCGATGCCGACCGCGCCTGTCGCGAGGCCGGAGTACCGGCGCCCGCGCGTGCGCTCGACCGGGTCGAGGGAGCGGGTCGCAGGTTGCTGGCGGCCGTCTCGCCGCCGGCCGGTCGGCGGCGGCTCCGCGAGGCCCCGGCCGAGCCCGTCCACGAGCTCGCGACGCGCCTCGTCGAGCTCGCCGCGGCGCTGGAGGGTGGGCGGGACGAGTTCGATGCGGTTGCCGCCCGCGCGGAGCGGCTCGCTGCGGACGCCGTCGCCTGCCTCGAGGACGACGGCAACCGAGTCGTGTGGTCCGAACCCGACCTGCTGGCCTGGGCGCCGGTGGACGTCGGCGCGGCACTCGGCGAGCTGCTCTGGGACGACGGGCCGACGTCGATCCTCGTGTCCGCGACCCTCACGGCGGGTGACGAGTTCGGCTTCGTCCGGGAACGGCTCGGCCTGAGCGAGGCCAGGGAGCTCGCTGTCGGCTCACCGTACGACTTCCGCGAGCAGGCGCTCCTCTATCTGCCCCGTGGCCTCCCCGACCCCCGTGCGGCCGACTCGCTGGACCGCCTGGTCGAGGAGGTGGCCGCGCTCTGCCGGATCTCCGCCGGCCGAGCGCTCGTGCTCACCAGCTCGTACCGCGTCCTGAACGCCCTGGCCGACGGCATCCGCGGCCGCGTCCCCTACGAGATCCTCGTCCAGGGCGAGGCGCCCCGCGAGCGCCTGCTCGCGCGGTTCCGCGAAGAGGTCGACTCCGTTCTGGTCGCCACGTCGACTTTCTGGCAAGGGATCGACGTCCCGGGCGAGTCGCTCTCCCTGCTCGTGATCGACAAGCTGCCGTTCGCGGCCCCCGGCGACCCACTGGTGGAAGCACGCTGCGAGCGGATCGCCGAGCTCGGTGGGGACTGGTTCCACGAATACGCCTTGCCCGCGGCGGTCCTCCAGCTTCGTCAGGGCTTCGGGCGCCTGATCCGCTCGCAGGCCGACCGCGGGGTGGTCGCGATCCTCGATCCGCGCCTCTCATCCCGGCCGTATGGACGGGCCTTCCTCGAGTCGCTTCCGCCGTGTCCGGTCACCACGGAGCGCTCTGCCGTCGCCGACTTCTTGGCCCAGGGGGCGCTCCTGAGCGCCTGATACCTTAGTCTCGCCGGTGGCCAAGAAGAAGCCGCGTACCCCCCAACCGCCCCGCAAAGTGCAGGCACCGAAGCAGCGCCAGGCGCAGCGGAAGCCCATGGGCCGGGACCGTCAGAGGAACATCCTCTTCACGGTCGCCGGCCTCGGCGTGGCCGGCCTCGTGATCGCCCTCGTCGTCATCTTCGCGACCGGCGGCACGACCAAGGACGCGGAGAGCGGAAGCGATGCCTCCGTGCGCAAGGCGATGACGGCGGCAGGTTGCACGTTCGTCAGCAAGGCGCCGCTACCACCTAAGCGGGACGTTCCGAGCGGGTACCACCTCGACGTGCCGACGCTCACGACCAAGGTCAAATGGAGCACGTTCCCGCCGTCGGGCGGCTCGCACTACCCGCTGTGGGCGGTCTGGGGCTTCTACACGCAACCCGTCAACCCACGTCAGGTCGTGCACAACCTGGAGCACGGAGGCGTGGTGCTCTGGTGGGGCCCCGACGTCCCCGAGTCGACCATCTCCGAGTTGCGGTCGTTCTACAACGAGAGCCCGACCGGGATGTTCGGGACGCCGATCGCCGGACTGGGCAACAAGGTCGCCGTCTCGGCCTGGACCGGAGACCCGGCCCGCTACTACCGGAACGGCTACCACGGGATCGGCCATCTCGCGGTCTGTCCCGGTTTCGACAAGCAGGCTTTCACCGTGTTCCGCGATGCCTACCGCGGCCACGGTCCGGAGGGCGTCCCGCTCGAAGCAGACCAGGAGGGAAGCGGACCGTAGGACGTTCGCTCCGCTCGCTCGCGTGGGGGGAACGGCCGGTTCCCCCCACGAGCCCCCTCCCTGACCACGTTCGCACCCCAGTTGCCGAGTGAGCCGCGGCCGCCATGTCGGCCCGCGACGGCGAGGGCTATCCTGCTCCGGCCGGGGTGGCGAAACTGGTGAGACGCGCCTGGCTTAAAACCAGGTGTCCCCTCGGGGGCGTACGGGTTCGAGTCCCGTCCCCGGCATGTCAACCAGAGGCCGGGTCTAGGTCTGACCCCGAGGCGCTGTGACCCTGCGGTTTTCGGAGCTGTCTCCGAAGCCGGTCGTCGGGACGATGACTAGGCTGTGGCGATGGCCGACGAGCACCTCGACTGCGGATCGCCGATCGCCTACCTCGTGCTGCGCTCAGGAACCGCGGTCTACACGTCGGGAAAAGAGCAGATCGGGACCGTCGACCGCGTTCTCTTCGTCCAGGAAGAGGACGTCTTCGACGGGATCGTGATCCAGACGAGCGGCGGTCCGCGCTTCGTCGACTCGGACCAGGTGGACCGCATCTACGAGCGCTGCGTCATGACCACGCTCAGCCTGGAGGACGCCAAGTCACTTCCGCCGCCTACCGATGGACCGCCGGTGTACGCGGCGGATCCGGCCCAGTGGCAGGACAAGTCGCTCACGGCCCGCTTTCGGCGGCTGTTCGGGAAAGCGCGCTGGTCGAAGCGCTAGCGGCGCCAGAGCAGCGCCGTGGCGCCGCTCACATAGGCGACGAGCGTGACGATCGCGCTCAGCTTGAGAGATCTGGTCATGGGGGGAACCTTTCGTTCGACAGCCAGAGGATCGGCTTCTTCGGGGCACCACTTGAGCGGGGAACCGGTCTTGGGGACAGGATCAATCCAGCCCTCAGCGCCTACACTCATCCCGTGCCGGGAGTCGAACAGGTGAGCGAGACGCATGCGCCGCTCGAGTGGGAGACGCCGCTCTTCCACCAGGCGATCGCCCAGTTCGAGCAGGCCGTTCCGCACGCGGAGGTGAGTGACGCGATCGTCGACCGGCTCAGCTTCCCGGAGCGCTCGGTGATCGTCTCCGTGCCGATCAAGCTCGACGACGGGCGCCGGACGGTCTTCCCCGGCTATCGCGTCCAGCACTCGAGCGTGCTGGGGCCGACCAAGGGAGGCATCCGCTACGACGAGCACGTCTCGCTGGGCGAGTGCGCCGCGCTCTCGATGTGGATGACCTGGAAGTGCGCTCTGCTGCGGCTCCCGTACGGTGGCGCGAAGGGCGGAATCCGCTGCGACCCGCGCGCGCTCTCGCTCCGCGAGCTCCAGGCGGTGACCCGGCGCTTCACGGCGGAGTTGTTGCCCTTCATCGGACCGCAGGAGGACATCCCCGCGCCGGACATGGCCACCGACGAGCAGACGATGGCCTGGATGATGGACACGTACTCGATGCAGGTCGGCCATGCCGTGCCCGAGATCGTGACGGGCAAGCCGATCTCGATCGGGGGCTCCGTCTTCCGCACCGAGGCGACAGGCGCCGGCGTGGTGATGGTCATCGAGCGGGCGTGTCGGCGGCTCGACTGGAACCTGGCCGGATTGCGCTGCGCCGTGCAGGGATTCGGCAAGGTCGGCGCCGTCGCCGCCAAGGAGCTCCACGAGCGCGGGGCGAAAGTGATCGCAGTCTCGGACGTGTCGGGTGGGCTCCACAACGAGCACGGGCTGGACATCCCGTCCCTGTACGAGACGACGCTCGAGCGCGGCCACGCGACGCTCGCCGAGCACGAGGGCGAGCACCTGACGAACGAGGAGCTGCTCGAGCTGCCCTGCGACATCCTCGTCCTCGCTGCGCTCGAGGAGCAGGTGACCGGCGAGAATGCGCCGCGGGTGAGCGCGCGGATGATCGCCGAGGGCGCGAACGGCCCGACGACGCTCGAGGCCGACGCCGTGTTCGCCGAGCGCGGCATCCCGGTGCTTCCGGACATCCTCACGAACGCCGGCGGCGTGACCGTCTCGTACTTCGAATGGGTCCAGGACCTCGGCCGTCTGTTCTGGGACCGCGACGACATCCGTTCGAGGCTCGCGGACAAGATGGGCGACGCGTTCGACCGCGTCTGGGAGCTCGCCCAGACGCGCGGCCTGACCCTGCGCCAGGCCGCGCTCGTCACGGGCATCCGCGAGGTGGCCGCCGCGCTGAACGACCGCGGGCTCTATCCCTGACCGTGACCCTCGTCCGCGACGGCATGCTCTCCGACCCGACCGCGCTCGCGGCCGAGGCGTCCGCGCAGGAGGCCGCCGAGCACCTCGTGCGGCCCGACGTCCGCGCCGTACTCGTCGTCGACGGCTACGGGACCCTGATCGGCGTGGTCACGCCCGACTCGCTCGTCGAGGATGTCGTGGCGGCAGGCCTCGACCCGCGCACGACTCCGGTCTCCGCGGCCGCGCGGGAGCCGCTCCTCGTGCTCGACGCCGATGCCCCGCTCGACGACGGCTACCGGCTGCTCGAGGAGGCCGAGGTCGAGCGCGCCCCGGTGCTGGAGCAGGGCAGACTGGTCGGGGTGCTGTCGCGCTCTGTCGTGCAGCGGCGGTTGGCCGAGGACGAGCCTCCGCCCGAGAACGGCGACTACTCGTAGACGTAGACGCGCTCGCCGACCGGCGACTGCTGGTACAGCCAGTCGGCGATCCAGATCGGCACTCGCACGCAGCCGTGGCTGGCCGGATAGGCCGGCACCGACGGGAAACCGTGAATGGCGAAGTTCGTGTGGAAGGTCATCGTCCGGTAGAGAATGGCCGGGCCGAGCCAGGTGGTGGTCGCCAGCGCCTTCCACAGGATCCGGTAGTTGCCGACCGGCGTGATCCCGCCGGCGCCGGAAGAGACCGGGAGGTACCAGAGGGTCTCGCCGTTCCTGACGATCATCAGGATCTGGCGGCTCTTGGAGACCTCGATGTGAGTGCCCGTTCCGCGGTACCGGGGCGCGGGGACCACGTCCTGGGCGAGTGCGCGCCACGTCGTCTCGTCGACGGTGCCGGTGCGGTCGAGGCCGCGCGCCTTCTGGAACGCGACGACGCTGTCGACGAGTTCGGAGTCGAAGGCGGCCGACGGCGCCGGAACGTGGACGTGCAGCTCTGCGAGGCGCGTGCGGAGCGCGGCGACATCGGGGCCGGTCGACCCGTAGGAAAGCGTCCTGGCGGTGGCCCGAAGCGGCACGGTGAGCGTGCCGCCGGACAGCTCGATCCTGGCGGCGAACGCGCCGACGCCGGGCGTCGGCACCATCAGCCTGACGCCGGGACGGCCGCGCGTCCGGGCGACCTCCCTGCCCGCGCGACGGACGATGACCGTGAACGACGACGGCGTCGCCGGTCGGGCGCGGACGACCAGCGGTGCGCCGACGAATGCGACGCCGGCGCCGGCCCGGGCCTTCAACTCGGGCGCGACCGTCAGCCGCTCGGGCGCCGAGCGGATCACGCCGATCCGCGCGCGCAGCACGCCTGTCCTGGCCGGACGAAGTCGAGCGTTGAAACGGCCTGCCGAGTCGGTTCTCGCCGCCGCGATCCTCACCCAGCCCTCGGACGAGCGCCGCTCGATGACCACGCCGGCTCCTGCCCGAGCAGGGACGAGCGCGCCGCGGGCGATCGTCCGCCGACCGAACACGACCGCAGCCGGCGCGAGCCTGAGCCGGAGCGCCTGCGCCTCGATCCGGGTCGTTGCCGTTGCGGTTCCGCCGAGCGCATCGGTGACGGTGAGGACGACTGTGAAGCTGCCGGCGCGCGGGAACCGGTGCGCCACCGACTGTCCCCCACCGGTCGTGCCGTCGCCGAACGACCAGGCGTAGGACACGATCGCCGGCGCCGGGTCGACGACGGCCGCGTCGGCAGTGAAGCGGACGGTGAGCGGCGCGGGGCCGCTCGCGGCCGAGACGCTGATCGCCGGAGCCGGTGCCGCCGACGCGCCCGACGCCGGAAAAAGCACGAGGAGAACCAGTAGGAGACCGGCGCGGCGCATCGCCCGGACTGTAAACAGGGCCCCGGCCGAACCTTCGTCAGCAGCAGGTGTACGCGCCCGGCGGGACCACGTCCTCGGCGGGAGCGGGAAGCTCGGCGGCGGCCAGCGCGACGCCGTGGAGGAGGTCGTGCTCGCTCGCCTCGATCGAGCTCAGCTCGTAGCAGCGCAGGACCTCCCGCAGGATCGCCGCCCCGGCGACGATCACCGGAGCGCGCTCGGGCTCGAGCCCGGGCAGGCGGCGCCGCTCCTCCAGCGGGAGCGAGGCCAGCCTCCGAAGCTGCTCGTCCACGGCGGCGGCCGTGAGCACATGGCCGTGGACGCGCTCGGGGTCGTAGTCGACCAGGCCGAGATCGAGCGCAGCCAGCGAGGTGACCGTTCCGGCGACGCCGATCGCGGCGTCGACGGGCCACTGCGGGAGGAGCTCCCCGACGAAGGCGCCGGCGGCGTCGGCGTCCTCGCCGAAGCGTTCGGTCAACCGGACGCAGCCCACGTCGAGGCTCGTATGCCTGCCTGGAAGGATCAGCTCGGTCGAGCCGCCGCCGATGTCGACGATCATCGTCCCGGGGTCGAGCGATCGGTCGGAGGCGACCCCGCGGTACGTGAGCTCTGCCTCCTCGTCGCCCGAGAGGAGGCGCGTGGTGAACCCGTAGCTCCACTCGACCTCGCCGAGGAACGCCACGCCGTTGTCGGCGTCTCGCACGGCGCTGGTCGCGACCGCGAGCGTGCGCTCCACGCCGAGCTGCTCGAGCTCGCGGCGGTAATCGGTGAGGACATTCCGGACACGTGCGATCGCAACCGGGAGCAGCTTGCGCCGCGTGTCGACCGCCTCGCCGAGGCGGGTGATCCGCAACCCGCGCTCGAGCTCGCGCACGGTGCCGTCCTCCACGTCTGCCACGAGCAGTCGGGTGGAGTTGGTGCCGAGGTCGACCGCGCCGACGCGCACGTCACGTCCTGGGGACGTACGCGAGGACCGACCGCAGCGTTCCGAGCACCTCGTTCGTGGCGTCGACCAGCACGCGCGCTCGCGCGGTCGCGCGCTCGAGCCTGGCCAGTGCCGCCTGTAGCTCGTCCAGCTTCTGGGTCACGCGGTCCGCCTTGGCCCCGACCAGCTCGCCGCGGGCGGCGAGCAGCTCGGTGCCTGCGGCAGCGACGAGGGCGAGCGAGACGAAGGCCCGCCAGGCTCGCCAGGCGCGAATGACGACGAACGGCGTGCCGACGAGGATTGCAGCGAGCAGAAAGCCCAGCGCCGCCCAGAAAAGCACGTCCACGGTGGTATACTGCCGCTCGCGACGCGGGGTGGAGCAGTCAGGTAGCTCGCCGGGCTCATAACCCGGAGGTCGCAGGTTCAAATCCTGCCCCCGCTACTAGAAAAGCCCCGCAAGCACGGGGCTTTTCTCGTTCTGGCCCATCGCTCGGCGTTTGCTACCGCTTTTGCTACCCGGCCGCCCCGAACATGCGGGCCTCGGCCCTCTCGTCCGCTCCGGGGAAGAGCACCTGCGCCGCGTGGATGTACCGCTCCGTGATCGCACCCTGTGAGTGGCCGGCCCTCATCTGGACGTAGCCTGCGGGTTGCCGGGGCGGCGTCGGTGACGAACAAGCCGGAGTCGGCGTCGACGGTGACGATGGTCGTCACCTCGGCGACTACGTGTTCGGCCCAGGGCAGTTCGCGACCGGCCGGACGATCGTCGGGATGAACGTCACATCTCGAAGACGATCCCGGCGCGAACTGAAGCTCGCGCCCGTAGTCAGGAACGTGGCCGCGTCACCGCTTCGCGGGCAACGAGCGGGCGTACGCAACGCCCAGTTCGACCCATGTCTGCAGCGCATCCACGGCCCGGACGTCGTCCCAGGCGACCCGGAGCCAGCCGGCCATCTCCCGACCGCGCATCTCCATCGGGCGGGCGTCGGTCTCGGCGACGAGCCGGTCGGACTCGGCGGGGTCGACGCGGACGAGCAACCCGCCCTGGCCGCTCGCCGCGACGGCCATGTTGCCGCCGACCAGGAAGGCGAGGCCGCCGAACATCTTCTGCTCTGTCAGGCCGCTTTCGCCGCCGACCAGCTCGCGGATGCGGGCGGCGAGCTCTTCGTCGTACGCCACGAGCTCGATCGTACGTGCGGCCTGTCGGCTTGCGCGACTCCGAGGCGTGGCAGGTGAACACCTAGGCGGGGCCTTGCTCGCGCAGGAGCCACTCGGCGAGGAACGGCTCGATGATGCGGTACACGCCACCGTCGCCCCGGCCGACGATCTCCTTCCGGACGAGGGCGGCGAGCGCGGTCTGGAGCGTCGGAGTGGCCGGGAGGTCGCGCCGCTCGTGGTAGTCCGCCGCATAGACGCTGCGGGTGGGCTCGTCGGCGAGGGCCAGCATGACGAGCCGCTGGGCCCGGGGGGCGTCGTCCCAGAGCTGCGCGAAGTGATTGTGCTCGGAGCGGACGACCCGGGCGACGCCCTCCTCGACGTCGGGCGCCGAGGCCTCGCCGCCGGCCGGCATGAGCTCCCAAACGAAGTAGGCCAGCTCCTGGGTGCCATACGGGTGCCCGGCGGTCACCTCGAGGAGCCGGTCGAGTCCTTCGTCGGTGATGCCCTTGCCCGTCGCGGCGAAGCGGTCGCGGAGGAAGGGCGCGAACACCGCCGGCGCGATCGTCCCGATCTCGAGCTGTTTCGCACTGCGCCAGAACGGCTCGTTCCGGTCGTTGAAGATCCGCTCGAGCAGGTGCCGCTTGCTGCCCAGGTAGACGTGGCCCACGTCGGGCTGGGCCTGGAACACGGCGCGCATCAGGTTGGGGAACCGCTTGTCGAGGGTGATGATCTCCTGGAACTCGTCGAAGACGATCACCACGCGCCGCTTGCGCTCGGCGGCCAGCTCGCCGAGTAGCTCGAGCAGTCGCTCGATGGTGTCGTCGATGTCGGCCCTGCGGCGACCGACCTGGAAGCTGAAGCGCAGCGAGCCGTCGCCGGGGTCGACCTCGATCGACGGACGCACGCGCAGGCTGCGGAAGAGATCGGCCGCACGCTCGAACGCCTGACCCACGGGCGACGCGATGTCCGAGTAGATGGTCCTGGCCAGGGCCGCTGCCAGTCGCTCCTTCGTGGGCGTCGTCATCAGGTCGCAGTAAGCGACCAGCACCTTCCGACGCATCGCCTCCTGTGCGGCTCGCAGTACCAGCGACGACTTGCCGTACCGGCGTGGGGCATAGACGAGGACGTTCTGCCCGTTGCGCATGTCGGACACGAGCTCGCGGAGCTCGTCGTCCCGGTCGGTGAACGCTTCGTCGAGGGCGAGGTCGCCGAAGGTGAAGGGATTGGTGACGTTCTTATCCACGTGGGCATTATGGCTAGCGAGATAGAGAGGGTCCGACCACCTGATTATGCCTCAAGCCATTATGTAAAAAGCAATAGGTTGCAGTCCTGCTGCATCGCTGCAACACTTCTGTTGCATGAGCGAGCTCGGACCGGTGCAGGCTCCCGCGGTCGACGAGGAGCTTCGTCGCGCCACCATCGAGGTGCTCCGCGAGCGCGGATTCGCCGGGCTGACCCTCGAGCGCGTGGCGGAGGTCGCCGGCCGCGCCCGCTCCACGTTGTGGCGGCAGGGGTTGACGCGGGACGCCCTGATCCTCGGGCTCGTGGTCGACCTCGCCGACGACTTCCGCGCAACGATGTACCCGGTACTCACGTCGGGGGGCACCGGCCGGGAGCGGCTCGAGGCGGGGCTCGAGCAGCTCTGCGAGCTGCTCGACCGTCACCTGCCGCTGATGCTCGCGACGGACGAGGCGTTTCACCAGGCGACGGGGGCCGACGAGCCTCCCGACTACCTGCACCCCTTCATCCGGTTCTTTCGCGAGGGTGCCGAGGACGGCTCCCTGCCTGCCTTCGACGACGTCGTCGAGGCCGCGGACATCGCGTTCAACGGGGCTGCCTGGCCCTACGTCCACCTGCGGGGACGTCACGAGTGGACGGCCGAGCGGGCGCGGGCACGGGTTGTCGGCCTGGTCCTGAACGGCGTCGCCGGCGCGCAGGCGGTCCCCTCGCCACCCCGCCGAAAGGAGGCACGATGACCATGACCTTGCCGTATCAGGAGCCGCTCGTCCCGCGCGAGCCCGCCGAACGACAGATCCCCGAGCCGCCGCGGCGCGGCGAGCCCGGCGGCCCGCCGTGTGCGATCTGCACGGGCGCTACGACGAGCCCCGTCTGGTCGGACGAGAACTGGACGTTGCACCCGCCGGTCGGAGGCAGCCTGCCGGGGGCCGTCTGGCTCGCGAGCCGCGTCCACGCCGACTCGTTTGCCGATCTGCCCGACGACGTCGCAGGCGACTTCGGCCGGGTCGCGGCGCGTGTCGAGCGGGCTGTCCTCTCCCTGGGCGGCTACGCCCGTGTCCACCTCTACCGGTGGGGCGACGGCGGGGCCCACTTCCACGTGTGGTTCCTCCCGCGGCCGCTGGGGATGGTCGAGGCGTCGGGGATGATGCTCCCGCTCTGGGAGGACGTCCTTCCGAACGTGCCCGACGAGGATCTCGCCGGCGCAGCCCGGCGCGTCGCAGAAGCGATGTGACCCAGGCACAGGCACTCGCGCGCCGGCTCGGGACGGGTGACGCCGTGGTCATCGGGCTCAGCTCGATGATCGGGGCCGGCGTCTTCTCGGCCTTCGCACCGGCGGCTCAGGCTGCAGGCAGCGCCCTCCTGATCGGTCTCGCGTTGGCGGCGGGGGTCGCCTACTGCAACGCGGTGGCCTCGGCCCAACTCGCCGCGCAGTATCCGACCTCCGGCGGGACGTACGTCTACGGCCGCGAGCGCCTCGGGGAATGGTGGGGATTCACCGCCGGCTGGGGCTTCGTGGTCGGCAAGACCGCCTCGTGCGCCGCGATGGCGCTCACCTTCGCGTCGTACGCCGTCGACGGCTCCGAATGGGTCGTTCGCCTGGTCGCCTTCGCCGCGGTGGTCGCGCTGACGGCGGCCAACTACCGCGGGATATCGCGGACGGCCACGCTCGCGCGCGTCCTCGTCGGCGTCTCGATCGCGGCGCTCCTCGTGGCCGTCTGCGCGATTGCGGCGCACGGCGGAGAGGGCGCCGGCGGAGACGGGTTCTCGTCCTTCGGCCACGGCGGCGTCTACGGCGTGCTCCAGGCGGCCGGGCTGCTGTTCTTCGCGTTCGCCGGCTACGCGCGCATCGCCACGCTAGGCGAAGAGGTCCGCGATCCGGAGCGGACGATCCCGCGCGCGATCCCGCTCGCGCTCGGCGTCACGATCGGGCTCTACCTCCTCGTCGGCGTTGCGCTGCTCGTCGCCCTGGGGCCTTCCGCGCTGGCGGCCAGCCCCCGGCCGCTGGCCGCAGCGGTGGACGTGGTCGGAGCCGCCTGGGCACTTCCGGTCGTCCGCGTCGGAGCGGCCGTCGCCAGTCTGGGCGCGCTACTCGCCCTGATCGCGGGCGTCGGCCGCACCGGCCTGGCGATGGCCCGGAACGGCGACCTACCCCGGTGGCTCGATTCCGTCCACCCGACCTACCGCGTGCCCGACCACGCCGAGCTGGTGGTTGCCGCGGTCGTCTCGGTGCTGGTCCTGACCACGGACCTGCGCGGGGCGATCGGCTTCTCGTCGTTCGGCGTGCTCACGTACTACGCGATCGCGAACGCGTCGGCGTTCACGCAGGACCGGGCGCACCGCCGCTGGCCGCGCACGCTGAACCTGGCAGGGCTGGTCGGCTGCGCCGTCCTCGTCGTGACGCTCCCGTGGACCGCGGTCGTCGCCGGCGTCGGAGTGTTCGCGGCCGGCCTCGGCGGCCGGCTCGTGCTGCGCGGGCGATGAGTTTCGTCCGCCGGCTCGGTCCATTACCGGCGTACGGCCCGCGAGACGAGAGGAGCGACGATGAGCAGGCATCCCAGCGGCAAGCGCATGGCCGCCGACCGGAAGAGGGCCGACGGCTGACAGCGGCGAGTGCATACGATGCCCTGGTGGAGTCGACCGCCGTCACGCCGGCGCTCGAGGAGCTCGAGTCTTACCGGCGCGAGCTGCTCGCCTACTCCTACCGGATGCTCGGGTCGCCGTTCGAGGCCGAGGACGCCGTGCAGGAGACGCTGATCCGCGCATGGCGCGGCGCCGATCGGTTCGAGGGTCGGGCCGCGGTGCGCTCGTGGCTGTACCGGATCGCCACCAACGTCTGCCTCGATCAGCTCAAGGGCCGCGAGCGGCGCGCGCGGCCGATGGACCTCGGGCCGGCGGTGGCCCCGGCCATCGAGAACCTCAACGAGCGCTCCGAGGTGACGTGGATCGAGCCGACGCCGGATCCGGCCGACACAGTCGTGGAGCGCGAGTCGATCAGGCTCGCCTTCGTCGCCGCACTCCAGCATCTCCCGCCGCGGCAGCGCGCCGTGCTGATCCTCTGCGAGGTGCTGCGCTGGCAGGCGAGCGAGGCGGCCGAGCTGCTCGAGACCAGCGTTGCCTCGGTGAACAGCGCGCTCCAACGGGCCCGCGCGACGCTGGAGGCGGAAGCCGTGAGCGTCGACGACCCGGCGCCGGAGCTGGGCGATGAAGAGCGCGAGCTGCTCGCCCGCTTCGTCGAGGCGTTCGAGGCCTACGACATCGACCGACTGACGGCGTTGATCCACGAGGACGCGACCCAGTCGATGCCGCCGTACGACCTCTGGCTCTCGGGCCGCGACGACATCTTCACCTGGTGGTTCGGCCCCGGCATCGGCTGCAAGGGCTCACGCGTCATCCCGACCGTCTCCGCAAACGGCTCGCCGGCGTTCGGCCAGTACAAGCCGAGCGAGGACGGAGGGCACGAACCGTGGGCGCTGATCGTTCTCGAGCTCTCGGACGGGCGGATCGAGGAGCTGACCTTCTTCCTCGACACCGAGCGGCTCTTCCCGCTGTTCGGCCTACCCCCGCGGATCGACTCGTAGCATCGGCTCGAGCCCGGCGAAGGCGATCAGCCGGCGAAGAGCGGGGGAGGGGTCGCGCAGGAGGACGTGCCGACCCATTCGGCGGGCGGCCAACTGCCGCCGCGCGAGCAGGTCGAGGGTCGCGACGTCCGCCTTCAGCACGGCAGCGTCGACCACGATCCCGGCCGGATCCGGCTGAGCCATCGACAGTGGGACCGCTCGAGGCCCCGAAACTCATCGCGATCAGCACGCTCGAGCGACCGATGAATTTCGACGTCTGGGTGCGTCCGACCTGTAGAAACGAAAGACGCGAATGACCATCTCCGACACCCGCACCCGCTGGCTCGCCCTGATCGTCCTCTGCCTCGGCGACCTGATGATCGTCCTCGACACGACGATCGTGAACGTCGCGCTGCCGTCGATCCGCGACGATCTGGGCTTCACCGAGACCTCGCTCGCCTGGGTGGTGAACGCGTACCTGCTCACGTTCGGCGGCTTCCTGCTCCTCGGCGGACGTCTCGGCGACCTGTTCGGGCAGCGCCGGATGTTCCTCGCCGGGATCGCGCTCTTCACGGCCGCCTCCGTCGTTTGCGGGCTCTCGACGAGCCAGGGCATGCTGGTCGCAGCGCGGGCGGTGCAGGGGGTCGGCGGCGCAGTCGTCTCGGCGGTCGCGCTCTCGCTGATCATGACCCTCTTCACCGAGGCGGCCGAGCGGACGAAGGCAATGGGCGTGTTCGGGTTCGTCATGGCCGGGGGTGGCAGCATCGGCGTGCTGCTCGGGGGCGTGCTGACCGACACCCTGAGCTGGCACTGGATCTTCCTCGTCAACGTTCCCATCGGCGTCCTCGTCTACGTGCTGACGCTGCGGCTGCTGCCGCCGTCCGCGGCGCCCGAGACGCGCGGCAGACTCGACATCGCGGGTGCCGTGACCGTGACCGCCGCGCTGATGCTGGCGGTCTACGCGATCGTGAACGGGAACAAGAACGGCTGGCTCTCGGCCGAGACGCTCGGCCTCCTTGCCGCCGCGGCCGTGCTGGTGGCCGGTTTCTTCGTGATCGAGAACCGGGTCCGCGAGCCGCTCATGCCGCTCGCCGTCCTCAAGCTCCGCAACATCTGGGCCTCGAATCTGGTCGGGATCCTCTGGGCGGCGTCGATGTTCGCTTGGTTCTTCCTCTCCGCGCTCTACATGCAGCTGGTGCTCGGCTACAGCCCGCTGCAGGTCGGCCTCGCGTTCCTCCCGGCCAACGTGATCATGGGCCTCTTCTCGGTCGGCCTCTCGGCGAGGCTCGTGATGCGCTTCGGGATCAAGCCGCCGCTCGTCACCGGGCTCGGATTCGCCGCAGCGGGCTCGCTCCTGCTCTCGTTCGCCCCGGCCGACGGCACCTTCGTCGTCAACATCCTGCCCAGCATGATCCTGCTCGGGATCGGCGCCGGCATGGCGTTCAACCCTGTGCTGCTGGCTGCAATGAGCGACGTTCGGCCCGAGCAGTCCGGGCTCGCGTCCGGGATCGTCAACACCGCGTTCATGATGGGTGGAGCGCTCGGGCTCGCCGTGCTCGCCAGCCTCGCAGACTGGCGCACGGGCGACCTCCGCGATTCCGGGTCGAGCGAGCTCGCCGCGCTCACGGGCGGATACCAGCTGGCCTTCGTCGTCTCCACGGTGTTCGCGGTGGGTGCCGCAGCGATCGCTGGGCTGTTGCTCCGCCCCGGCGTGGCGCCGCAGCCCGCGGCCGCCCACGGCGAGGTCGCCACCGAGCTCGACTAGTTCGAGGGTCAGGCTTCAGCCAGACCTCTGCTTTCCGGGGGCACCTCGAAAGGCAGGAGACAGGCTGACGCCTGTCCCTAGTAGCCGCCGCCTCCGCCGCAGCCGGCGAGGACGAGCGTCGCCAGGAGCGCGAGGGCGATCGCCACAAGGGTGATGTGCCGCATGAGACCTCCTCTCATCAGCGGTGGGTACGCGCGGTCCGGCGAGATGGTTTCTCGGCTCGAACTAAACGGAGGCGGCCTCCGGTTCTGCTAGCTTGAGGACATGACGCAACTGCGCCGCGATGCCGCCAGGAACCGCGCCAAGCTGACCGCCGCCGGGCGCGACGTCTTCGCCGAGCAGGGCCCCGACGCCTCGCTCGAGGAGGTCGCCCGCCGTGCCGGTGTGGGGATCGGCACGCTCTATCGCCACTTCCCGTCCCGCGAAGCCCTCGCCGAGGAGATCTTCGCCGAGCACATCGAGGAGGTGATCGCCGCGACCGAGGCGGCCGCGGCCGCCGAGGACGCGTGGATCGGCCTGGTCTCGTTCCTCGAGCACGTGCTCGGTCTGCAGGCCCGCAACCTCCCGTTGCGGGGCCTCTTCCTCCGGCACGGCGGCGGCCCCGGCATCGCCGAGCGGCGGCGGCTGATCTTCCCTCTCCTCGAGCAACTGGTCGAGCGTGCCCGCGAACAGCGAGTGGTTCGGGACGACCTCACCGTCGGCGACCTCTCGCTGGCGATGTGGTCATTCGCCCCGGTGCTGGAGGCGACGGCGGGAATCGCGCCGAACGTGTGGCGCCGGCACCTGCGCATCCTGCTCGACGGCATGCGGCCCGACGCCGCTACGCAACAGGAGGTCGCTCCGCTCGCCGGGCGCCGGCTCGAGCGTGCGATCGACGCACTCCGCGAGCGCTACCACCGGCGGCAGGATCGCCGCGTGACCCCGCAGCCGCAGCGCATCCGCGTCATTTTCGGCGCGCTCGTCCTCGTCCTGATGCTCGCGGCGCTCGACCAGACGATCGTCTCGACTGCGTTGCCGACGATCGTCGGCGACCTGGGCGGGATCGAGCACCTCTCGTGGGTGGTGACCGCGTACCTGCTGACCTCGACGGTCTCCGGGCCGATCTACGGCAAGCTCGGCGACCTCTACGGCCGCAAGCCCGTCCTCCAGGTTGCGATCGTGATCTTCCTGATCGGCTCCGCACTCTGCGGGCTGAGCCAGAACATGGGCGAGCTGATCGCCTTCCGCGCGCTTCAGGGCATCGGGGCAGGCGGGCTGATCATCACGACGATCGCGGTCATCGGCGACGTCGTCGCGCCGCGCGAGCGCGGCCGCTACCAGGGGTTCATCGGCGCCGTCTTCGGCGTGGCGACCGTGATCGGGCCGCTGCTCGGCGGGTTCTTCGTCGACCACCTGTCGTGGCGCTGGATCTTCTACGTCAATCTGCCGATCGGGGCAGTCGCGCTCGTCGTGATCGGCGCCGTCTTCAACGCGCCGGTCGAGCGGGTGCGGCACAAGATCGACTGGCTCGGCGCGTCGCTCCTCACCGGCGGGCTTTCGGCGCTGATCCTCCTGATCAGCCTCGGCGGCACGACGTACGCGTGGGACTCGACGCCGATCGTCGTGCTGGCCGTGCTGGCCGCGCTGCTGCTCCCGTTGTTCGTGCTCGCGGAGTCGCGCGCGAGCGAGCCGATCATGCCGCTCTCACTGTTCCGCAACCGCGTGTTCGTCGCCTCCAGCGCGATCGGCTTCGCGGTCGGCCTGGCGCTCTTCGGCGCAATCGTCTACATGCCGGTGTTCCTGCAGATCGTCAAGGCCGAGAGCCCGACCGGCTCCGGCCTCCAGTTGACGCCGATGATGCTCGGCGTCCTGGTCGCGTCGATCACGGGAGGACAGCTGATCTCGCGCTACGGGCGTTACAAGGTGTTCCCGATCGTGGGCACGGCCGTGATGACGGTCGGGCTGCTGTTGCTCTCCCGGCTCGGGGTCGGCAGCTCGACCTGGACCGCGTCCGCGTACATGCTGGTCGTCGGGCTGGGGATCGGCATGGTCATGCAGGTGCTCGTCCTGGCCGTCCAGAACTCGGTCGACCACCGGCTGATGGGAGTCGCCACCTCCGGTGCAATCCTCTTCCGTCAGATCGGCGGCTCGATCGGTGTGGCGCTCTTCGGCGCGATCTTCGCCAATCGCCTGGGCGGGAACCTGGCCGAGCGGCTACCCGGCGTCAGCCTGCCCAAGACGGCCAACCCCGAGGCGGTCCAGCACCTGCCGCCGGCGATTCACGACGCGTACGTGTCGGCGTTCGCCGCATCGCTTCAGCCTGTCTTCGTCGTCGGCGCCGCGGTCGGTGTCGCCGCCTTCCTGCTCACCTGGCTCCTCCGGGAGATGCCGCTCCGCCATACGACCGGCGCGGCGGAGACGGCGGGCGAGACCTTCGGTCTGGAAGAAGCGGCCTAGCCCGCCGGCAGCACGAGCCACACGTCGGCGCCGCCGCGCTCGCGGTTGGCGGCGTGCGTCTCACCCCCGTGGGCGTCGGCGATCGTCCGGACGATCGCCAGCCCGAGTCCTGCGCCGCCGCCTGCCCGCGCCGCGTCCGGTCGCGAGAAGCGCTCGAAGGCGGTCTCGAGGAACTCCGGCGGAAAGCCCGAGCCCTCGTCGGCGACGTGAAGCTCGACGACGCCGTCGACCTGCATCGCCTCGAGCCGCACGCGTCCGCCGCCGTGGCGCAATGAGTTGTCGACCAGGTTCCCGAGCGCCTGCTCGAGCCGGATCCGGTCGCCTCGCACCCTGATCCCGTCGGTTGCGACTGCCTGCACCGACCGGCCGGCCTCTTCCGCGCGCCACTCGAAGCGGCGGGCGACGGAGGCGAGCAGCTCCGACGTCGGCACCGGCTCGAGCCGGAGGGGCAGCTTCCCGCGCTCGGAACGGGCGATCAGCAGGAGATCGTCCGCGAGCTGGGTCAGCCGGTCGACCTCCTCGGCCGAGCAGCGCACCGCGTCGCGGAGCTCGGCGTCCGACTCGGCATGCCGCAGCGCGAGCTCCAGCTCGGTGCGCAGCAGCGCGAGCGGCGTCCGGAGCTCGTGGCCGGCGTCGGCGACGAAGTCGCGCTCGCGGGCGAGCGCGGACTCGAGGCGCCCGAGCATCTCGTTCAGCGTCTCGCCCAGTCGCTGCACCTCGTCTCTCGTCTCGGGCACCGGCAGCCGCTCCCCCGGCGTCTCGGCCGAGATCTGCGCCGCCTGCCGCCGCATTCGCTCGACGGGCCGCAGGGCCGCGCCGGCGAGCAGGTAGCCCGCCAGCGTGGCGAGGATCAGCGCGACGGGGCCCGCGATCAGCAGCTCGTCTCGGAAGCTCGAGAGGGTCTCCAGGTTGTTCTCGCGCGTGGCGCCGACGACGAGCACGAGGTCGCGGCCGCCGCGCTCCACCGGCGTCGCGAGGAGCCGCGAGGGCTCGTCGAGGCCCGGCGTGCGCGGCCGGTTCGCGAACGTCGTCCCCCGGCGGGCAGCCGCCAGCTCGTCCGGCGTGAGCACGGATGCGGACCCGAGCGGAGGTGTCGCCTGGAGCACCCGGCCGCGCCGGTCGAGAAGCTGGGCGTAGCTCTCGCCGCTCTCGATCAGGTGGCCCGCCTCGGCGACGTCGATCGAGGAACGGGGATCGCGCACGAGCGCGGCCAGATCCTGCGCATGCAGTCGGAGATCACGGTCGAGCGCGAGCGCCAGGTGCGACTCCAGGCGGGCGTAGAGGAACCAGCTCGTCGCCGCCAGGACGACCGTCATCGCCAGCGCGAAGGCGCCGGCGACCCGCAGCCTGATCGGTGTTCGCCTCATCGTCCGTCGTCGGTGCGCAGCCGGTACCCCGCGCCGCGGACCGTCTCGAGCGTGTGCCGCCCGAACGGCTCGTCGATCTTGGCGCGCAGGCGGCGAACGTAGACGTCGACAACGTTCGAGCGGTTCTCGTAGGCGAAATCCCAGGCGTTCTCGAGCAGCTCGTACCGCGAGAGCACCTGCCCGGCCCGTCGCATGAAGACCTCGAGCAGCGCGAATTCCTTGGTGGTCAGGGGAAGCCGTGTACCGCCTCGCCGTACCTCGCGGGTCCCGGGGTCGAGGCTCAGGTCGCCGACCTCGAGGACGATCGGCCGCTCCGCGTCGCCGCGCCGGGCGAGCGCGCGCAGGCGGGCGAGCAGCTCCGCGAACGCGAACGGCTTGACCAGGTAGTCGTCGGCGCCGGTGTCGAGCCCGGCGACGCGGTCCTCGACGGAGTCGCGGGCGGTCAGCATCAGCACCGGCGACCAGATCCCCGCCTCGCGCAGTCGCCGGCAGGTCTCGAAGCCGTTCAGACCCGGCAGCATCACGTCGAGCACGATCGCGTCGTAGGGGTGCGCGCCGGCGAAGACGAGCGCCTCCTCGCCGCTGGGTGCCACGTCGGCGGCGAGCCCCTCCTTGACGAGGCCACGACGAATCAGGCTCGCCATCCGCAGCTCGTCCTCGACGACCAGCACGCGCATGTCCCAATCGTGACGAATCGTCATGAAAAGGAGATGACAGCCGCAGTCATCTTCGGTTCATGCGCCGTCCGTAGCGTGGCCGGCGTCATGTCGCCAGAAGGGATCGAAATGCACCGGAACATCGTTCTCGTAGCTGCGGGAATCGCTGCGGCGCTCGGCGTGGCGGCCGGCGCAGCCGGAGGCAACCCGCAAGGCTTCGCAGCGAAGGTCGACAATCCCTGGTTCCCGCTGAAGCCCGGGACTCGGTACGAGTACGTCGGTATCAAGGACGGCCGACCGTCCCGCGACGTCGTGGTCGTCACGCATCAGGTGCGCACGATCCAGGGCGCGCCGTGCGTCGCCGTCTCGGATCGGCTCTACGTCGACGGCAAGCTCCACGAGCGGACGACCGACTGGTACACGCAGGATCGCCGCGGCAACGTCTGGTACTTCGGCGAGGACACGGCCGAGCTCGACAAGAACGGCAACGTCACGAGTACCGAAGGCACCTGGCTTGCCGGCCGGGACGGGGCCCAGCCCGGGATCTACATGCCGGCGAGTCCCCACGTCGGTCAGTCGGGGCGGCAGGAGTACTACAAGGGGCATGCGGAGGACCACTTCCGCGTTGCCGCCGTGATCCGCTCGATCTCCGGGGCGCCGGTCTCGGTCCTCACCGAGGAGACGACTCCGCTCGAGCCTGGCGTGGTCGACAACAAGCTTTACGTGCGCGGCGTCGGCACGGTGACGGAGCTGACCGTCAAGGGCGGCGACGAGCGCAACCAGCTGATCTCGGTGACGCACGGAGCATGAGCGCGGCCGTCGAGGCAGAGGCTGTCGGGCGGCGGTACGGGCCCGTGACGGCCGTCGAGGATCTCTCCTTCTCGGTGGAAGCGGGCGAGATCCTCGGCGTGCTCGGCCCGAACGGGGCCGGCAAGACGACCGCCATCCGCGTGTTGACGACGATTCTGCCGCCGACCCGGGGGACGTTCAATGTCGCCGGAATCCCCTCCTCTCGCCCGGCCGAGATCCGCCGTCGGATCGGCGTCCTCCCGGAGAGCGGCGGCTACCCGGATCGCCAGACCGGCGAGGAGTACCTCCGCTATCACGCGCGCCTGTTCGGATACAGCCGCGCCCACGGCCGAGCGGTTGCCGACGAGCTGCTGGTCGAGGTCGGTCTTGACGAACGGCGTCGGTCGTTGATCGCCGCCTACAGCCGGGGCATGCGCCAGCGGCTCGGGATCGCCCGCGCGCTCGTCAACCGGCCCGACGTGGTCTTCCTCGACGAGCCGACGCTCGGCCTCGACCCTGCCGGCCAGCGGCAGATGCTCCAGACGGTGCGGCAGATCGCGGCCGAGCGCGGCGCGACCGTCCTCCTCAGCACGCATCTGCTGGCCGAGGTCGAGGAAACCTGCACCCGAATCCTCATCCTCAATCGAGGGCGTGTGGTCGCAGACGGCACGGTGGCGGAGATCACACGGCGTGCGGCGGCGCCGCGCAGCGCCCGGCTCCAGATCGTCCCCGACCAGGCAGAGCGCGCCGCCGAGCTGCTCCGATCCGTCCCCGGCGTCCAGCGGGTGGAGATCCTGGACGACCGGCCAGGGCTGCTCGTGGTCACGTTCGACGGCTCGGGCGAGCTGCCGGTCAACGAGGCGCTGGTCGCGCTCGCGGCTCCCGGCCTGCCGATCGTCTCGTTCGAGCTGGAGAGAGCACGGCTCAGCGACGCATTCCTCGCGATGACGGAAGCCGCATGAGCGCCTTGCAGGAGTCTCGCCGGGCGTGGCCCGCAGTAGTGGAGCAGGAGCTGCGCGACCTCTGGATCGGCGGCCGCGGCCTCGCGCTGAGCGTCGCCTTCGGCGTCCTGATGAGCGTCGTGGCCTATCTGGTCGCCGCGAACCGAGGCCTCAACTTCCTCGAGCACCGGGAGACAGTCAATCTGACGTTGCAGGTGGCGGTCGCGGTCGGGGCGTTGCTGACGCTGCTCGCAGGGGCCGACGCGGTCAGCGGCGAGCGCGAGCGCGGGACGCTGGAGAGCCTGCTCTTGAGCCCTGCGTCGCGACTCGGGCTCACCGCCGGCAAGCTGCTGGCGGCGCTGTCGTTGTGGGCGGCGGCCTTCGCGATCACGCTGCCGTACGTCTGGTTCCTGGGGCGGGGTGTGGGGATCGTCGGCGATTCGGTGGTCACGGGAGCGGTGGTGGGGACGCTGCTCGCGCTCTTCCTCGCGTCGCTCGGCGTCCTGATCAGCGTCTTCTCCGGCTCCAACCGCGTCAGCCTCTCGGTCAGCCTGTTCGCACTGCTCGCGTTGTTCGTGCCGACGCAACTCCCGTCGGGTGCGCAGAAGGGCCGGCTCGGCGAGGGGTTGCTGCGACTCGACCCGATCACCGCCGGCGAGCATTACGTCGGGAGGATCGTCGTCGACGGCCGCGGCTGGAGCGAGGACGTCTCGTGGCTTCTGTCCCCGACGATCGCCGCGGTCGTGCTCACCACCGCCGCGCTCGCAGCGGGATCGCGCCTGCGCCTCGCCGTGGGGGTCGGGAGATGACGCGCCTGGCGGCCGCCCTGTTCGTCGCCGCGGTCCTCGCCGGGCCGGCGGCTGCCGCTCCGGGTCCGCTGACGCTGTCGGTCGACCGCACGCAGGTCTCGACCCGCCTCGGTCACTCCTTCGTTTTCCGCTCGACGATCGCGAATCGCAGCAACTCGCCCGCCGCCGGACAGATCGCACATCTGAACGTGCTCAGCCTGCGGCCCGGCGTCTACGTCGATCCCGAGGACTGGTCGTCGCATCGGACGCGTTACCTCGCGCCGATCCCGCCGCACGGCTCGACCACTGTGACGTGGCGGGTGAAGGCGGTGAATGCCGGGTCGATCGGCGTCTACGTCGCCGTTGTCCCCGCGAGCGGAAGCTCCGTCCGGCCTGCCACCGGCCCGATGGTCCACGCCTCGATCACAGACCGCAGGAGCCTGAACTCCAGGTGGGATCGCCCCGCTTGCTCTCGGCGTGCCGCTGGTGCTGGTCGGTCTGCTGGTCGTCGTCCGGGTTCGCCGCCGGGCCTACTAGCACGCAGTCGGTGCCGGGCAGAGCCCGGCACCGACGCAAAGGCGGGCATCCTAACCGGGCTCGAAGCAGCCGCGGCACCGGGCCTCGTACGAGTCGAGGCCGCCGATCACCACGGTCTCGCCGCTGAAGGGCGCCGGCGCGCCGTCGACCAGCCGCTGCGTGTACATCGCCGCCTCGCCGCACGCGTGGCAGACCGCCTTCAGCTTGGCGACCTCGTCGGCCATCGCCAGCAACCGCGGCATCGGGCCGAACGGCTGCTGCCGGTAGTCGAGATCCAGCCCGGCGATCACGACGCGGACGCCGCGGTCGACGAGCTCCTGGCAGACGTCGATCAGCGAGTCGTCGAGGAACTGGCCCTCGTCCACGCCGACCACGTCGCAGCCGGCGGCGAGCTGCAGGATCGCTTCGGGCGTGCGCACGACGCGCGCGGCCATGCGCTGGCCCTCGTGGCTGACCACCTCGTCGACGGAATAGCGGTCGTCGATCGCCGGCTTGACCAGGATCGCCGACTTGCGGGCGTAGCCGACGCGGCGCAGCCGCCGCATCAGCTCCTCGCTCTTGCCGCTGAACATCGGGCCGCAGATCAGCTCGAGCTGCCCGTGCGGCCGCGCCGCGGAGGCGAGTCGTTGAGGAAGCGCGCTCATCGGAGCCGCGATTCTCGCAGCGCGGTCCGACGGCGCGCCGGTTAGGGTCGCGGGGCGTGACGGTGTCGCTCCCCCCTGACGAGGACGCACCGCTCCTCGACGCCCTCCGCGCCGGCGACGAGCGGGCCTTCGCCGCGCTCGTGGACAAGTACGGCCCCTCGCTTCTCCGCCTGGCGCAGCTCTACGTGCCGTCGAGGGCAATCGCCGAGGAGGTCGTGCAGGAGACGTGGCTCGCGGTCCTGGCCGGCGTCGAGCGATTCGAGGGCCGTTCGTCCCTGAAGACGTGGCTGTTCCGGATCTTGACCAACAAGGCGAAGACGCGTGGGCAGCGGGAAGCGCGGATCCTGCCCTTCTCGGCGCTCGCCGCGGACGGCGACGAGGATCAAACCGCGGTGCCGGTCGAACGGTTCGCCCGGGGCGGGGCCTGGGCGACACCGCCGCGTGGGGTCCCCGAGGAGCGACTGCTCGCCGCCGAGACCCGCGCTCACATCGAGGAGGCGATCGCAGCGCTGCCGCCGAACCAGCGCGCGGTGATCACGCTGCGGGACGTGGAAGGCCTGTCGGCCGAGGAGGCGTGCAACGTCCTCGGCCTTTCCGAGACCAATCAACGTGTACTGCTCCACCGAGCCCGGGCAAAGGTGCGGGCCGCGCTCGAGCGGTACCTGGAGGAAGCATGAGCGCAACAGCCACCAGGGACCTTCCCTGTCAGGAGATCGTCGAGTTGGTCACCGACTACCTCGAAGGTGCGATGGACGCCCCGTTGCGGGCGTCCTTCGAGGCGCACCTTGCCGGGTGCCCGCACTGCACGCACTACCTGGAGCAGATCGGAGCGGCCATCCGCATTGCCGGAACGATCCGCGCAGAGGATCTCTCGCCGGAGTTCCGCGCCGGGCTGCTCGAGGCGTTTCGCGAGTTCCCCCGAGGCTGAAACGAACAGCGGCTACGCGAGACGGAAGCGGAACACCGACCGAGGAGGTCACATGAAGCTTTCAGCCCTCACCCTCGCGGCCGCCGCGTTCGCGGCCCTTGCGCTCGCATCGGCGGCAATGGCCGGCTCTGTCCCCGCTGCTCCGGTCAAGAAGCTGAAGGCCGCGGGCTTCGGCTCCGTCCTCGCCCGGGCCGACCGGCAGGCGCTCTACTACTGGCAGGTCGAGAAGAAGGCAGGCGGGAAGGTGCGCTGCACGGGCACCTGCGCCGCCCTGTGGCCGCCGCTCATCGTCCGCTCGCGGACGGCGGTGCCTGCGCACGTCACCGGGATCAAGGGCACCTTCGGCGTGATCCGCCGCCCCGGCGGCAAGCTCCAGGTCACCTACAACCGCCTCCCGGTCTACTCGTACGTCCACGAGGGCCCGGGCGAGGTCCGGTGCGACAACGTCAACGGCTGGTTCGTCGTTCGCCTCTAGCCTTCACTCGCCGCGCTGCCGACAGGCGGCAGCGGCCACAACCGATCCTCGACAGGCCGCGCCCATCGCGAGCGAAGCGAGCAAAAGGAGAGGGCCACTGGGAGATCCATGGGCTCTGCCCACGCGCTTTGCGCGTGAGGCAGGCACCGGCCGCGCAAGCGGCCAACCCCGCCGCGGCCGGCTCTCCAAATAGGTTCACGGAGCCGGTGGCGGTTTCATCCACCGCTTCCGCTGGCTTTCCGACTTGGCCTTGCGGCCTCCCCGTACAACCCTCGGATGCGGCTTCGACTTACTCCCGCTCCGTGCTCCGTGCAAGCAGCAACCTAGGGGATCGGTCCCGTTCCGACAAGACCCCCGCGGATCCGATTGCCGCAAAGAGCGGAATGTTTTTCCTTTTGCGCGCTCCGCCGCGCATCGAGGGCACCGGCCGCGCGACCGCAACTCCGTCGCGGCCGGCTCTCTTCGGCTGACCGCTGCTGCTGCTACGGTGTGTCCACGGATGGCAACGGGCCGTCCCGTGAGATAGAGCTTCTCGTTCCTCCTTCGGGCGTTTCGGGTCGGTCGTCTCGAATCCCGAACCAAGGAGTCGAACAGAACATGCAAGACCAGTCTTTCCGTGCGCTGGGCATCAGCGCCGCAGTGGCAGACGCGCTCGAGCGGCGCGGCATCGCCACCCCGTTTCCGATCCAGGCGCTCGTCCTCCCGGACGCGCTCGCCGGCCTCGACGTGCTGGCCAAGGCGCCCACCGGGTCGGGCAAGACCCTCGCCTTCGCCCTGCCGATCGTCGAGCGGGCGACCGCGGGCGACGGCACGCCGTCCGTCCTCGTGCTCGTGCCGACCCGCGAGCTCGCCGCCCAGGTGGCAGGTGAGCTCGAGCTCGTCGGCAAGCAGAAAGGTCTGCTCGCCGCAGCCGTCTACGGCGGCGCCCCGATCGCGAGCCAGGCCAAGCGTGCGCGAGGCGCCCACATCCTGATCGCGACGCCGGGGCGCCTCCAGGATCTGATCGAGCGCCGTCAGGTCTCGCTCGACCGCGTCCGGACGCTTATCCTCGACGAGGCCGACCGGATGCTCGACATGGGCTTCAAGCCCCAGGTCGACCGGATCGTCCGCCGGCTCCCGCGCGCCCGCCAGACGATGCTGTTCTCGGCGACGCTCGACGGCGAGGTCGGCGATCTGGCCCGGGCGTACACGAGCAACCCCGTCCGGGTCGAGGCGCAGCTTCCCGACAGCGAGGAGCAAGGCGAGATCGAGCACACCTTCGTGGCCGTGACCGCAGACGGGAAGCTCGACCGGCTGGTCGAGGAGCTCGAGGCGGAGCGCGACCTGGCGCTCGTCTTCGTCCGCACGAAGCGCGGCGCCGACCGGCTCGCCCGCAAGCTGCAGGCTCGGGACGTGCCCACCCTGGCGTTGCACGGCGACATGAGCCAGGGGCAGCGCGAGCGCGCGCTCGCACGGTTCCGGGCGGGCAAGGTGAAGACGCTCGTCGCGACCGACGTCGCCGCCCGCGGCCTCGATCTGTCGGACATCACGCACGTGATCAACTACGACCCGCCCGAGGACGACAAGGGCTACGTCCACCGGGTCGGCCGCACCGGCCGAGCCGGGCGCGGCGGGCGTGGGATCACGTTCGTCCTGCCCGAGCAGCAGGCCGACGTCGGCCGCGTCGCGGGCCGCCTCGGCCACGGCGAACAGTTCGCGCGCGAGGGCATGCGTCCCGGCCGCGCGAAGCTCGTCTATTCCGGTCGGCGCGGCCGTCGTTCGCGCTGGTAGCCGACAGGGTCGGACCCCGGCCGGGTCTGACCCTGAAGATCATCCCGCCAGCTCGGCCGGCAAGCCGCGCGCGTGCACGACCACGAGCGTCTTCGTCGCGCGGGTGAGTGCGACGTAGAGCGCACGCAGGCCCTCGACGCCGCCGGCCGCGATCAGGGCGGGCTCGACCAGCACGACGCGGTCGAACTCCAGCCCCTTCGCCGCGCGCGGCGTCAGCGCCTGGATCGGCGAGGAGAGCTCGTCGAACGCCGTCTCGGGGTGAGGCAGGAGCGGCTCGATCTCGTCGAGGATCGCCGCCGGGGCGATCAGGCCCGTTCGCCCGTCGCGGACCGCCTCCCGCCCTGCCTCGCGCACGGCGGCGGCGACGAGGTGGTCGGGCTTGGCACGGACGAAACGGGGCGGCTCGTCTCCCGCGCGGTACGCGATCGGCGGAGCGACGTCGGGGGCGATCAGCGGGAGCAGAGGCAGCGCCAGCTCCATGACCTCTGCCGGAACGCGGTAGGCAAGTCGCAGCTCCTCGACCGCCGGCGACACATCCGGTGCCAGATACTGGACGACCTCGTCCCAGCCGCTGTACGAGATCGGCCCCGACGACTGGGCGATGTCGCCGAGCACCGTCACGGCTCCCGACGAGCGCCGTGCGAGCATGCGCAGTTGCATCGGCGTCAGGTCCTGGGCCTCGTCGACGATCAGGTGGCCGCGGGCAGGGTCGGGCCCCTCGAGGAGGGCGCGCGCCTCGTCCAGGAGTGACAGGTCCGCTTCGCTCCAGCCCCGGCCGCGGCCCGACCGGAGGAGGCGTTGCTCGTCCTCGTCGAGGATGCCGTCCGCGGCGGCTGCGAGCTGTTCGGGGCTCGTCATGAGGCGCCGGACGAGCTGTTCGCACCTCGGACGAGGCCACAGCGCGCCGAGTGTGCGGTTGAGGAAGCCGCCGCTCCGTAGGGTCGCTTCGATGTCGTCGAACGAGTGATAGGCGGCGTTGCCGAGGCGCGCCGTGTAGCGCTCGTAGAACGCCCGTACGAGCTTCATGCGCAGGCGCTCCCGCCCGGCGGCATGGTCGGCCGATTCCGCCTGCGCGTCCTCGATCAGCCCGCCGACCTCCTCCGGCGAGAGTCGCAGCTCCACTCCCTCGAGGCGGATCGCGAGCAATTCCTCGGGCGGCCGCGGCAGCGCCCGCACGGCGGCGGCGATCACCTTTGCCAGCCGGGCGTCGCCCTTCAGGCGCGCGACCTCGGCCGGGTCGGACCGAGCCGCCTCGATACCGTCGACCAGCTCGTTCACCGCCCGCTGCTCGACGCGCTCCTCGCCGAGCATGGGGAGGACGTGCGAGATGTAGTCCATGAAGACCGGGTTGGGCCCGACGACCAGCACGCCGCTCCGCTCCAGCTCGCGCCGGTAGGTGTAGAGCAGCCAGGACGCACGGTGGAGGCCCACGGCCGTCTTGCCGGTTCCCGGGCCCCCCTGGATGACGAGGACGCCGTCCGGCTCGCGGGTGATCAGGCGGTACTGGTCGGCCTGGATCGTGGCGACGATGTCGCGCATGCGCTCGTCGCGGCTGCGCTCGAGATCCTCGAGCAGGATGTCCGCGACACCGTGGACGACGTCCCCGGCGGAGCCGTCGAGCGGCTCGTCGTAGAGGTCGAGAAGCCTGCGGCCCTCGGCGCGGAAGCGGCGCCGGAGCACGACGCCGTGAGGCTCCGCGACCGTCGCGGTGTAGAACGCCCTTGCGGCCGGCGCCTGCCAGTTGACCACGATCGGCGTCTGCTCCTCGTGCACCCAGCGGCGGCCGACGTACAGTGGCCGGACGACGCCGTCGAGGTCGAGCCGGCCGAAGCAGAGGCCGCGTTCGGCGTCGTCGAAGGTGACGAGCCGCTTCGCGGCCCAGGCCTCCAGCACGAGCGCCTCGACCTCGCCGATGCCGGCCTCGCCGGCCCGCTCCA
Organism: uncultured Actinomycetes bacterium; assembly: GCA_963808815.1. Classification (GTDB taxonomy): domain Bacteria; phylum Actinomycetota; class Thermoleophilia; order Gaiellales; family Gaiellaceae; genus DATBLE01. The sequence continues at coordinate 187,645 of CAWEGI010000016.1, forward strand.
CCTGCCGCCGCATCTCCTCCAGGCAGGCGTAGGCATGGTCGACGTAGGCCTGCTCCGACTCGAGCTCGGGGTGCATCGGGAGACTGCTACGCGGGTTCGACGCTGTCACCGAGTGCCACGCGCCCCGGCTCCACCACCTCGGCCCAGACGCCGAAGGGCAGCGGCTCGGTCGACTCGACGCCGTCGCGGTACTCGGCGAGGACGTCGAGCGTCGGCAGGTTGCGTACGCCGGTCTCGGGGTGGCGGCTGGTGACGATGCAGCGGCCGGTGTGGCCTCCGACGGCGACGATCGCGTCGCCGATGCGGACGCGGCGGCCGATCCACTCGTCCTCCTCGTGCGGTCCGATTCCATCGACCCCGAACAGCATCCTGAAGCGGCGCGGGTCGATCGGCTCGGAGATCCCGGCCGCCTCGCGCATCGCCTCGAGCGAGCCCCTGGAGAGAATCGAAACCGGCGCGCGGCCGCGATCGACGCCGGCCCCGGCCTCGACGCACTGGACCAGCCGCAGCTCGCGCCCGACGAACGAGGTGAGCGCGCCCGACCAGGGGCCGACGACCAGGCGCCCGTGGACGTCGCGTCCGTAGAAGACGGTGGTCACGGGCTCGCCGAGCTCGACCTTGCCCTCGGCGACGCTGCCGTCGGGGAAGCGGAACGTGAGCGCCGAATCGGTCTCGTCCCAGCGCACGGCGATCTGCTGGAGCTCGCCGAGCTGCTTGCCGTTCAGCAGCCGGCCGCTGTCGCCGATGACGTGGAAGCGCCGGTTCTCGAGCACGCCGAACGGCTCGAGCTCGACCGCGTGGCACTGCTCGAGCGCCATTCCCTTCACGGGGGCGACGTTGATCCAGGCGATCCGGCCGGCCATGCCCCAAGTCTCGCAGGCGCGTATATGGTCCAGCGACCGCACCGTTAGGCGACCTGGAAAGGACGGTCGAGATGCAGCTGAAGATCCGGCGCTCCCAGCCGAAGCGGAACCGGAAGAAGCAGGCGCTGATCGCAGCGAGCGCCGTCGGGCTGGCTGCGGGGGCGACGATGCGGCGCAGGCGGCATCGGCAGCACGACGAGGAGCCGGCCGAGGACTGAGCCCTCCGCCCGATCGGACGTGTCCCGGGACAGTCCCCGGACACGTCCGAAAGGGCCAGTACGGTGCCCCGGTGCGCCTGCTCGTGGCTCGCTGTGAGGTCCGCTACACCGGTCGCCTGACCGCAATGCTGCCGGAGTCGACGCGGCTGCTGATCTTCAAATCGGACGGCTCGGTGCTCGTCCATGCCGACGCGGGCGGCTACAAGCCCCTGAACTGGATGACGCCGCCGACGACGGTCGAGGAGTCGGACGGCCTGATCGTCGTCCGCAAGCGCGCCGGCAGGGCCGAGGACTGCCTCGAGATCCGGCTCGCCGAGGTGCTGAGCGACGTGTCCCACGAGATGGGGGAGGCGGCCGGGTTGGAGAAGGACGGCGTCGAGCGCGACCTCCAGGAGTTGCTGGCCGACCGGCCGGAGGCGCTGGGCGAGGAGCTTCGCCTCGTCCGCCGCGAGTGGCCGACGGACATCGGTCCCGTCGACCTGATGTGCCGTGACCCCGACGACGGCTGGGTGGCGGTCGAGGTGAAGCGGATCGCCGGGATCGAGGCGGTGGAGCAGCTCGTCCGCTACTTGGAGCGGATCCGGCTCGATCCCGCAAGAGCGGACTGCCGCGGCGTGCTGGCGGCGACGCGGTTCCGGCCGCAGGCGCTGACGCTGGCCGACTCGCGCGGCGTGCGCTGCGCGGAGGTCGACCTCGCCGTGCTCCGCGGCGAGCGCGAGCCCGAGCTCACGCTCTTCAGCTGAGCGACGAATCTCCGGAGGACCGCCAGGAACGGCGACGCCAGCTCGCTTCGGCACCACTCGGCGTGGAGTTCTTGCTGTGAACGGGGTACGTCGCTACTTAGCACGATCGGTCGTTCTTGAGAATACGACCGGTCGTGCTATTTTGTCAAGCGTGAGCGCGACGAGGAGGCGCCGCGCCGACGGCGAGCAGACCCGCGCGAACATCCTCGACGCGGCGACGAAGCTCGCCACGGTCGAGGGGCTCGACGGCCTCTCGATCGGGCGGCTGGCCGACCACATCGGCATGTCCAAGAGCGGCCTCTATGCGCACTTCGGGTCGAAGGAGGAGCTCCAGCTCGCCGCTATCGACACCGCCACGCAGATCTTCACCGACGCCGTGATCCGGCCGGCGCGCGAGGCCGACACCGCGCTGGGCCGACTGGAGGCGCTCTGCGAGAACTTCTTTCGCTACCTGGAGCGGCCGGTGTTCCCCGGCGGCTGCTTCTTCGCCTCGGCCACGGCCGAGCTCGATACGCACCCCGGGCCGGTGAAAGAGAGGCTGGTCGAGTCCCTGGACGGATGGCTGGCGCTGATCGAGCGGCGCGTCCGCGAGGCGCAGGAGGCCGGCGAGCTCGACGCGGCCGAGGATCCGGCCCTGCTCGCGTTCGAGCTCGACGCGTTCATGAAGATGGGCAACTCGCTGCGTGTGCTCCACGGAGGACGCAGCGGCCTCGCCCAGGCTCGCGCCGCCGTCCGGACCAGGCTCGAGCGAGCCCGTGTGACGAAGCGGTAAGAACCCCTCCACAGCCGATGCGCGTCGCGCTTCCGTTGCCCATGCTGACGACGTGCCCAGGATCGCGACCGCCCTCGCGTTGCTCGGCTTCGTCCTCGGCCTGGTGTTGCTCTGGCAGGGCTCGAAGGCTGCCCGGCCGGTGCTGGTCGCCGATCCGGTGCGGACCCCCGGTGTCGTCAATCCCGACGTCACGCAGGCGACGATCGGCCAGACGATCTGCAAGTCGGGCTGGACGCGCACGATCCGTCCGCCCGTGAGTTACACGAATGAGCTGAAGATCCGGCAGATGCGCGAGTACGGCGTGGGCGGAAGCCCCTCCGACTACCAGGAGGACCACCTGATCAGCCTCGAGATGGGTGGTCACGCGACCGATCCGCGCAACCTCTGGCCCGAGCCCTACCCGCACGCGTCCGACGTCGACCGGATCGAGAACGAGATCAACGACGAGATCTGCTCGGGGAAGATCACGCTCGCCGAGGGGCAGCAACGGGAGTCGGAGATGAAACACCGCTCGGGCTGACAAGATGCGTGCGTGCTGGAGCTGACGCCCGACGAGCTGCTGTCGACGACCCGGGCCGTGCGCAAACGGCTCGACCTCGAGCGGCCGGTGGAGCGCGGTGTACTCGAGGAGTGCCTCCGGCTCGCGCAACAGGCGCCGACGGGCAGCTACCGGCAGAACTGGCACTTCGTCACGGTCACCGAGCCCGAGCCGCGGGCCGCTCTGGCCGAGCTGTGGCGGCAGGGCGCTGAGAAATACCTCGCCGGGATCGGCGATCCGGAGGAGATCCCGGGGATGATGGGCCGCGTCGTCGGCGGCGTCTTCCACCTGCGCGACCACCTGCACGAAGTGCCGGTCCACGTGATTCCGTGCATCGAAGGCCGGACCGACGGCAAGGGTGTCTTCGCCCAGGCGTCGACGTGGGGGTCGATCATGCCGGCCGCCTGGAGCTTCATGCTGGCGGCGCGCTCACGCGGGCTCGGCACGGTCTGGACGACGTTCCATCTGTTCCGCGAGGAGCAGGCGGCAGAGCTGCTGGGGATCCCGTTCGACCAGGTTATGCAGGCGGCGCTGATCCCGGTCGCCTACACGGTCGGTACGGAGTTCAAGCCGGCGGTGCGGGCGCCGCTCGACACCTTCGTGCACTGGGACCGCTGGTAGGCCGCTACCGGACGCCCTTGCGGGGCGTCACCTTCAGCTCGAGCACGTCGGGCCGGTGGTAGTGGCCCGCCGGGTCGAAGCGCTGCCGCTCCTCGTCGAGCCGCTGCGGCTCGAGGTCGGCGTACAGGACGCCCTCCTCGCCGTAGAGAGGGCCGGCGAGGTACGAGCCGTCCGGAGCGAGAATCGCCGACCCACCGCGGCCGAGCACGTCCAGTCCGGCGAGCTCGTCCTTGAGCGGAAACTCGTCGGGGTACGAGCCCGCCCGCTGGAAGTGCGCCGGCGCCACCACGAACGCGCGCGACTCGCGCGCGATGTGCACGAGCGTTGCCTGCCACGCGTCGCCGTCGTCGGCGGTCGAGGCGATGTAGATCTCGACGCCGGATTCGTACAAGGAGAAGCGCGCGAGCGGCATGTAGTTCTCCCAGCAGATCAGCCCGCCGATCCGCCCGATCGGAGTCTGCAGTGCGCGGAGCCCGCCGCCGTCACCCTGGCCCCAGATCAGGCGCTCGTGGTTCGTCGGAACCAGCTTGCGGTGGTGGACGGCGAGCTCTCCCTCCGGTGAGTGGTAGAGGAGGGCGTTGTAGAGCGTCCCCGGCTTCCCGGGATCGCGCTCGTTGACACCGGTGACGAGCCACACCTCGTTGTCCCGAGCGATCTCGCCCAGTCGGTCCGCTGCGGGGCCGGGCACCTCGACCGACTCACGTGCGAGCATCGCGAACGAGCCCTTCGCGCGTGGGTCGGCCCAGCCGGCCAGGTATTTCGCCCAGGCCGAGCTGGGGTAGGCCGGGAGGAAGGTCTCCGGGAAGACGACGAGGGACGCGCCCGCGGCCTTCGCCTCGGCGGTCAGCACGGCCAGCTTGTCGAGTGTGGCCTCCCGGTCGAGGATGACCGGCTCGGCCTGGACGCAGGCGACGCGGACCGGCCCGTTCATCGGCCGTACACCGAGACGTGCCGGGGACTGGAGGCGGTGAACGGCTGTCGGTTCCAGTCGCCCCAGCGCTCCTTCAGCTCGAGGCCGGCGAGGCGCGCCATCAGATCGAGCTCGCCGGGAAAGGCGTAGCGCAGATTGACGGGGTAGAGCTTCGTGCCCGCCTCCGTGATCACGACGTGGTTGCTCTCGATCACCTGTGCGACGGGGTCGTGCCTCGATGCGTCCAGGAAGACCTCGTCCGGGTTGAGCTGCGTCACCTGTGTGCGTTGGCCACGGTCGAAGCGTCCGAGGTCGGGGAGGAAGACCTCGATCAGGAACACGCCTCGGTCCGCCAGATGCGTCGCGACGTTGGCGAAGCACCGCACCTGGTGCTCCTGGCTCGACAGGCCGAAGAACGTATTGAAGGCGACGAAGATCAGCGAGTAGGTACCGTCGACTCCGACGTCGGCGAAGTCGCCCATCGTCACGGGAATGCTGTCGCCGCCGGGCTTCTCGCGGAGCTTCGCGACCATCGCCCCGGACGCGTCGATTCCGTGCACCTCGAAGCCGCGCTCGGCGAGCGGGAGGGCGACCCGCCCTGTGCCGATCGCGAGCTCGAGCACCGGGCCCGCGCCGGCGAGCGACGCTAGTGTCTCGACCGCTCCCTCGGTGTCCAGTCCGAGGTCGACTACGTGCTGGTCGTAGACATCGGCGATCCGATCGCCGTAGGTCGCAGGCCCGTACGCCTCCATGCGCGAACGCTACCTCGCGCGCAACGCGCCGATGTTCTGCTGGAAGCCCTCGGCGAAGGTCCAGTCGGCGTACTCGGCCGGGATCTCGTGGTCGCCGGGCCTCGCGGCGAGCTCGACGATCGTCTCGATGTACCTCCGGACTGTGCTCAGCGACTCCGCGCCGGCCGGCGGGCCGTGGCCGGGGACGACGTGGTCGGGCTCGAGCGCGGCCAGGCGGTCGAGGATCGCGAGCCAGCTCTCCGGCGGATGGCCTCGAGTGAGGTTCAGGTGCGAGCCGACGCCGACGAGGTCCCCGGTGAAGAGCACGCGGTCGCCGGGCAACCACACGACCGAGTCGCTCGTCGTGTGGGCGGCACCGCACTCGATCGCCGTAGCGCCCCCGAGCTCGCGCTCACCGGTGAACGTCTCCGTCGGGAGCGCGAGCTCCAGGCCCGGGATCTCGGCGACGATTCGGCGGCCCTGCTCGCGCTCCCACTGGGGCGCGTCCTGTTCCTCCAGTTCGGCCAGGTACGTCTCCATCTCCTCCTGCATACCGGCGACGCGGCCGGGCCCGGCCTCGGCGATCGTCGCCGCGGTCGTCTCCGCCGCCAGGATCGGGACGTCCGCAAACGCCTGCGCGCCGCCGTAGTGGTCGAAGTCGGCGTGGGTGATGAAGAGCCGCTCGGCCGGGGCGGCGAGCTCCTCCGCCGCGGCGCGCAGGTCTCTCGCTGCCCCGGGCGTGAAGCCGCAGTCGACGACGAGGGCGCGGCCGCCGAGGTCGGCGATGCCCGCGTTGCCGACGCCGGCGCCGGAGTCGACGGCGACGGCTGCCCAGGCATGCGGTGCGATCTGCTCGAAGCGGTAGTGGTCGGAGATCATGCGTCGATTCCCTCCCTGAGCGAGGTGACGTATGCCTCGAGCGCGCGCGGGCCTTCCTCTGCGACCTCGACTGCGCGCGAGCCGACGACGATGCCGTCGGCCAGCGCGGCCGCGGCCCGGGCATGCTCGGGCGTCGAGATTCCGAAACCGGCGTAGAGGGGGCGGTCGGTCACGCGGCGCGCCCGCTCGACCAGGACGGCGAGGGCAGGGGAGAGATCCGACCGGGCGCCCGTCGTCCCGGTGAGGGTGACGAGATAGAGCCAGCCGTCGGTCTCGGCCGCGGCGAGGGCGAGGCGCTCCTCGGTCGAGGTCGGGGCGACCAGTTGGATACGCCTGAGCTCGGGCCGTTCTCCGGCGGGCAGGTCGGTGACGATCATGCTCGCGGCCCCGGCGCTCCGGGCATCGTCCGCGAAGCGCTCCCAGCCGTACGCCTCGAGCAGGGACGAGTACGTCATCGGTACGAGCGGCACCGCGACGCGCTCGCGCGTCGCGGCCAGGCACTCGAGACAGGCCTTCGTGCGCATGCCCGCCGCCAGTGCGCGCTCCGCGGCCCGCCGGATCACCGGCCCGTCCGCGAGCGGATCGGAGAAGGGAAAGCCGAACTCGACCAGGTCGGCGCCGCCCGCCTCGGCGGCCGCGGCCAGCTCCGGCGTGTCCGTGCCGGCCATCAGGTAGACGACGAGTGCCTTGCTCATCGCCGTAGGCTCGACGGAGGCGACCGATGAGCGGAGGTGACGGCTTTGCCGTCGCCGGAGCGGGGAAGGTGGGCGAGCGCCTCGTCGAGGTCCTTGTCGCCGCGCCCGGAGAGGCAGACGACGATCACGTCGCCCTCCAGCTCGGCCGCTCGGGCGAGCGCGTGGGCGGGCTCGAGCGCGGGGATGATCCCCTCCGTCTCGGCCAGCCGGCGGAAGGCGTCGAGCGCCTCGTCGTCGGTCGCCGCGCGGTACTCGACGCGGCCCGAGTCGCGCAGCTGGGCGTGCTCCGGCCCGACGCCCGGGTAGTCGAGTCCGGCCGAGATCGAGTGCGCGTCGACGATCTGGCCGTCCTCGTCGGCGAGCAGAGAGGAGCGCGCGCCGTGGAGGACGCCCGTTCGGCCCGTGCCGAGGCTCGCCGCCCCGGCCGCCTCGACGCCGTAGAGGCGGACGTCCCCGTCGTCCAGGAAGCCGGCGAACATCCCGATCGCATTCGAGCCACCGCCGACGCAGGCGATCGCGGCGTCCGGCAGCCTGCTCTCGGCCTCGAGGATCTGCGCGCGCGCCTCGCGGCCGATCACCGCCTGTAGCTCGCGGACGATCTCGGGGTACGGCTCCGGTCCGACGCACGAGCCGATGAGATAGTGGGTCGTCTCGACGTTAGTGATCCAGTCGCGGATCGCCTCGCTGGTCGCTTCCTTCAGGGTCTTCGTCCCGAACTCGACGGGGCGAACCTCGGCGCCCAGCAGGCCCATCCGCTCGACGTTCGGCCGCTGGCGCCGCATGTCCTCGGCACCCATGTAGACCACACACTCGAGCCCGAAGCGCGCGCAGACGGTAGCGGTCGCCACGCCGTGCTGCCCCGCTCCGGTCTCGGCGACGATGCGCTGCTTGCCCAGGCGCCGCGCCAGCACCGCCTGCCCGAGGGCGTTGTTCAGCTTGTGCGCCCCGGTGTGGAGCAGATCCTCGCGCTTGAGGTACAGGCGCTTGCCGGGGGCGAAGCGCTCGGCGAGCGTCAGCGGGGTCGGCCGGCCGCCGTACTCGCGGCCGAGTCGGTCGAGCTCGGCGGCGAAGGTCGCGTCGGCCTGGGCGTCGCGCCAGCCCGCGTCGAGCTCGTCGAGCGCAGGGATCAGCGTCTCCGGCACGTACCGTCCGCCGTACTCGCCGTAGCTCATCTGGCCGCCGCCACGAACGCCCGCACGCGGTCGTGATCCTTGATCCCGGGCTCGACCTCCAGGCTCGAGCTCGCGTCCACGGCCCACGGCCGCGCGGCAGCGACCGCGCCCGCCACGTTGTCCGGGCCCAGGCCGCCCGCCAGGACGACCCGGCCGTCCACCGCCCGGGCGCGCTCGAGGAGGGTCGGGTCGTCGCCATCCCAGGGCAGGTCGACCACCGTCGCGACCTGCCTGCCTTCGCGCAGCAGCACCGCGTCGCGGCCGCGGACGGCTCCTTCCTCGCGCTCGTAGAGCTGGACGAGGTCGGCCTCGGCCTCGTCCGGCTCACCGACGAAGACCGCCACGGACAGCGCCGTGTCCGGAACCGGCAGCACCCGCTCGGCCGCGCGTGGACTGGCGGGCTCGAGGATGAACCCGCACAGGTCGGCGCCGGCCTCCAGGGCGACCTCGACGTCGTCCTCGCGGGTCAGCCCGCAGACCTTCACGAGCGGACGGGAGAGGATCTCCCGGAGCATGGCCGGCGGGTCGGCGGCCCGCATCAGCGCGCTGCCGATCAGGACGGCATCCGCGCCTGCGAGCTCGGCGGCTGCACCCTGTGCCCGCGTGTGGACGGCGCTCTCCGCGACCACGACGCGGTCGCGCGGAGCCCCCGCGACCAGCCGAAGCTGCGCCTCGCGGTCGATCACGAACGTCGCCAGGTCGCGGGCGTTGACCCCGATCGGGTCTGCGCCGAGCGCGACCGCACGCGCGAGCTCCGCCGCGTCGTGCGCCTCGACCAGCGTGTCGAGCCCGATCCGCGTCGCGTGGTCGATCAAACGAGCGACCGCGCGGTCGTCGAGGTCGCGCAGGATGAGCAGGGCGGCGTCGGCGCCCGCGGCGCGGAGGTCGTCGAGGTCCTGCTCCGTCGAGAAGAAGCCCTTTGCGAGGAGCGGCACCCCGCTGGCCGATCGAGCGGCGACGAGGTCGGCGAGCGAGCCGGCGAAGCGCTCGTCGACGAGCACCGAAACGGCGGCCGCTCCCGCGCCGGCGAACGCGGCCGCCAGCGCGCTCGGGTCGGCGTCGGGCCGGAGCTCGCCGGCCGACGGGGAGCGCCGCTTGATCTCCGCGATTCCCGCCAGGCCTGGACCGGCGAGCGCGTCGCGGAAGCTACCCATGGGAGAAGGCGACGAGTGCGTCGAGCCGCTCGGCTGCGGCTCCGGAATCGACGGCCTGGCGGGCTGCATCGAGCCCCTCGCGGAGATCGTCGGCGTGACCACCTGCGGCGATCGCGCCGGCGGCGTTGAGCAGGATCGCGTCGCGCTTGGCGCCTCGTTCCTCGCCTGCGAAGACGGCTCGGATGACGGCGGCGTTCTGCTCGGGCGAGCCGCCGCGCAGCTCCTCCGGCGCGCAGCGGGCGACGCCCAGGTCGAGCGGGTCGATCGTCCGCTCGTGCACCGTGCCGTCGACCACTTCGCAGACGAGGTTGGGGCCGGCGGGCGAGAGCTCGTCCACGCCAAATGCACCGTGGACAACGAAGGCCCGGCGCGCGTCCAGCCGGGCCAGCACCTCTGCGATGGTGGGCACGAGAGCCGGGTCGTAGACCCCGACGAGCTGGGCGCGCGCGCCGGCCGGGTTGGTGAGAGGACCGAGAACGTTGAAGACAGTCCGAGCCGCCAGTTCCTTGCGCACAGGCGCAGCGTGCCGGAAACCCGGGTTGTGCGTGGGGGCGAACAGGAAGCCGAAGCCGAGCTCGTCGATCGAGGCCTCGATCCGTCGGGCCGGTAGGTCCAGGGCGAAGCCCAGTGCCTCGAGGACGTCCGCCGAGCCCGATGCCGACGACACCGCCCGGTTGCCGTGTTTCGCGACGCCGGCGCCGGCTGCTGCCGCCACCAGCGCCGCCGCCGTGGAGATGTTGATGGTCGCCTGCCCGTCGCCGCCCGTCCCGGCGGTGTCGACGAGGTCGGCCCGCTGCGGCGCCACCGCCACGCCCCGTCCGCGGATCGCCTCGGCGAAGCCGGCGATCTCGTCCGGCGTCTCGCCCTTGAGGCGCAGAGCGACGAGGAAGCCGCCGATCTGCGCCGGCGTTGCCTCTCCGGCCATGATCTCGTCCATGACCGCGCGCGACTGCGCCCGGTCCAGATCGCGTCCGTCCAGTAGAACCGTCAGCGCGTCCTGGATCATCGGCCCAGGAAGTTCCGGCACAGATCGGGCCCCACCGGCGTGAGGACGCTCTCGGGGTGGAACTGCACGCCGTCGACGGGGAGCTCGCGGTGGCGAACAGCCATCACCTCGCCGTCGGCGGTCGTCGCCGAGACCTCCAGCGCCGCCGGCACCTCGACCGCGGCGAGTGAGTGGTAGCGGCCGGCCTGAAACCCCTGTGGCAGCCCCTCGAAGAGGCCGCGCCCGTCGTGCTCGACCGCGCTCGCCTTGCCGTGCACGAGCTCGCGGGCCTGGCCGATCTCGCCGCCGAAGGCCTCGACGATGGCCTGGTGGCCGAGGCACACGCCGAGGATGGGCGTTGTCGGCGCCAGTCGCCGGACGATCTCGACGCTCGCGCCGGAGTCGCCCGGTCTCCCCGGCCCGGGTGAGACCACGAGATGCGACGGTGCCAGCTGCTCGGCCTCGTCCGCGTCGACCTCGTCGTTTCGGCGCACGAGCACCTCGGCGCCGAGCTCCTCGAACAGGTGAACGAGGTTGTACGTGAACGAGTCGTAGTTGTCGACGAGCAGGATCATCGCTCGGCAAGCGTAATCGCGGTTTCGAGGGCTGCCAGCTTCCGCAGGCACTCCTCGTGCTCGGCGCTCGGGTCGGAGTCGGCGACGATCCCCGCCCCGGCCTGGAGGTGTGCGACCCCGTCGTGGAGGACGATCGTCCGGATCGCGATGCAGGTGTCGAGGTCACCGCCCGGCAGCGCGTAGCCGACCGCGCCCCCGTAGGGCCCGCGCCTGCGGCCCTCGAGCTCGGCGATCAGCTGCATCGCGCGCACCTTCGGCGCGCCGGACACCGTCCCGGCGGGGAAGCACGCGCGGAGCACGTCGAACGGCCGGACGCCGTCACGCAACTCTCCGACCACCTCCGAGACGAGATGGGCGACGTGCGAGAAGCGCTCGGTCTCCATGAAGCGCTCGACCCGCACGGTCCCGGCGCGGCAGACGCGGGAGAGGTCGTTGCGGCCGAGGTCGACCAACATGACGTGCTCGGCGCGGTCCTTCTCCGAGGCGAGCAGCCGCTCGGCGTCGTCGGGGCCGGGAGTTGTCGTGCCGGCGATCGGGTTCAGGCTGGCGCGGCGGCCTTCGACCTTGACCAGCGTCTCGGGCGAGGAGCCGATCAGGGCGAGGTCGCCGAGCTCGAGCAGGAACAGATACGGCGACGGGTTGACGCGCCGCAGCGTGCGGTAGAGGTCGAGCGCGCCCGCCGACGTGGCCCGTTCGGCCCGCTGCGAGAGCACCGCCTGGAAGATGTCGCCCGCGCGAATGTGCTCCTTCGTCGCGACCACGCTCTGCTCGTACGCGTGCCGCGCCGGCTGCCGCCGAGTCGGGGCCCGTTTTCCTCCTCCCGGGGGCGGAAGCGCGGGGGCGGGTGCTTCGAGCAGCGATTCCAGCGCCTCGGCATCGCCGCTCAGCACCTCCGCCACCCCGCCGGGGTGATCGAAGCGGACGAGTGTTTCGGCGACGACGAAGCGGCTCTCCGGGAAGATCTGGCCCGTGCGCCGGCACCGGGACGGTCGGCTCGAGCACCGCGGCGTGGTCGTACGAGACGTAGCCCACCACAGGGGCTTCCAGGCGCTCGGCCTCCTCGAGCGACACGAGGCGTGGGCCGCAGCCGACGAAGGAATACCGGCCCAGGCGGCCCTGCTCGACCGACTCCAGCAGGAACGACGCCTCCCCGTGGCGGCGCAGCCGGACGTAGGCCCCGAGGGGGGTGATCAGGTCAGCGGCGATGACGGTGGAAGCGTTCATGCAACGAAAACGACCCTCCGGTCGGAAGGTCGAGCGAGCGGGTCGAAAGGGGTCGTCGGTCAGACCGTGCGGCCGCCCCGCTCGTGGCGCCGGAACCAGGCCCAGGTGCGGGACGACGACTGCATCCACGCGGAGCGTACCGCGTCCGGAGCTAGATTTCGAGTGTGGCCCGTTCCGTGATCGTCTCGGCCGTTCGCACGCCGTTCGGCAAGCTGGGCGGTTCCCTCGCCGGTCACCAGGCGACCGAGCTCGGCGCGATCGCGATCCGCGCCGCGCTCGACCGCGTCGACGTCGAGGACGACGAGGTCGAGTACGCGATCATCGGCCAGGTGCTGCAAGGCGGGGCCGGCCAGGCTCCGGCGCGGCAGGCGGCGGTCGGCGCCGGCCTGCCGATCTCGCTGCCGGCGGACACGATCAACAAGGTCTGCGCGTCGAGCATCCGGGCGGTCGAGATCGCCGACCAGATGATCCGCTCCGGCGACCACACCGTGATCGTCGCGGGGGGGATGGAGTCGATGTCGAACGCGCCGTACGCGCTGCCGAAGGCGCGGTTCGGCTACAAGCTCGGCGACGGCGCGCTGGTCGACCTGATGGTCCACGACGGGCTGACGTCGACCTTCGACGGACGGCACATGGTCGAGCAGGCGTCGTTCGTCTCGCGGGAGCTCGGGATCACGCGAGAAGCACAGGACGAGTGGGCGCTCCGCTCGCACGAGCGCGCGGCGCGGCGCAGGACGAAGGGCGCTTCGCAGACGAGCTCGTGCCCGTGGGCGAGGTCACGGCGGACGAGGGTCCGCGCCGAGACACGACGCTCGAAAAGCTGGCGTCGCTGAGGCCGGTCTTCGACGCTGAAGGGACGACGACTGCGGGCAACGCTCCGGGCGTGAACGACGGCGCCGGCGCGCTCGTCGTCACGAGCGAGGAGTTCGCGAGGAAGCGGGGGCTCGAAGTGCTGGCGACGATCGTCTCCCAGGGCTACGTCGCCGACGAGTTCGCCTATCTCGCGCGGACGCCCGCCGGTGCCGGACAGCTGGCGCTGGACAAGGCGGGCAAGAAGATCGCCGACGTGAGGCGCGTGGAGGTGAACGAGGCGTTCTGCTCCGTCGCGCTCAACTCGATGCGGATGCTGGACGCCGACCCGGACACGGTGAACGTGAACGGCGGCGCAGTAGCGCTCGGCCATCCGATCGGAGCGTCGGGCGCGAGGATCCTCTCGACGATGATCTACGAGCTCCGCCGCCAGGGCGGGGGGCTCGGGCTGGCAGCGATCTGCTCCGGCGGCGGCCAGGGCGACGCGCTGCTGATCGAGGTCTAGGCTCCGGCGATCGTGTTCGAGCACATCCTCGTCGTCGGCGCCGGCCAGATGGGCGGCGGGATCGCCCAGACCTTCGCCGCCTCCGGACGGAGGGTCTCGCTGTACGACGCGGCGCCCGGGGCGGTCGAGCGCGGGCTGGAGACGATGCGGAAGAGCCTGGCCAGACTGGCCGAGAAGGGCGGCGCCGACCCGGCCGAGGTGCTCTCCCGCATCGAGCCCGTGGATGATCTCGTGCCGGCCGACGCTCATGGTCGAGGCGGTGGTCGAAGACGTGGGCGTCAAGGCAAACATCTTCGGTAGGGCAGACGACGCGCTGCCGGACGAGGCGATCCTGGCGTCGAACACGTCCTCGATCCCGATCGCGACACTCGCCGCCGCCACCGGCCGGCCCGACCGCGTGATCGGAATGCACTTCTTCAACCCCGTGCCGGTCATGGCGCTGGTCGAGGTCGTGCGTGCGCCCTCGACCTCCGACGCGACCACCGCCGCGATCGTCGAGCTCGCGCGGGAGCTCGGGAAGACGCCGGCCGAGGCGAACGACTTCCCGGGCTTCGTCTCCAACCGGATCCTGATGCCGTTCATCAACGAGGCGGCGTGGGCTCTGCACGACGGCGTCGCCGACCCGGAGGCGATCGACACGATCGCGAAGCTCGGCTTCAACCATCCGATCGGGCCGCTCGCGCTCGCCGACCTGATCGGCCTCGACACATGCGTGGCGATCATGGAGGTGCTGCAAGCCGGGCTCGGCGACGAGAAGTACGCGCCTTGCCCGCTCCTCCGGGAGCACGTCGCGGCAGGCCGCCTCGGCAGGAAATCCGGCCGCGGCTTCTACGACTACTCGTAGACTGCACCCGGCATGCGTGCGCTGATCAAGGAGAAGCGGGAGGTGGCGAAAGGGACGCTGCTCGTCCTCTTCGACCTGCAGGGCGCGGAGGTCGACTTCCGGCCCGGCCAGTACTTCTGGGTCGAGCTGCTCGACCCGCCGTACGACGACGAGAAGGGGCCGCGGCGGCACATCTCCGTGGTCACGTCGCCCACGGAGCGCGGCGTCCTCGGCCTGTGCACGCGGCTACGCGACTCGGCCTTCAAGCGGTCGCTCGTCGAGCTGCCGGTCGGGCACGGAGGTCGAGGTCGAGCAGCCGAAGGGCGACTTCGCGCTGCCGGACGACACGGCGACGCCCTACGCGTTCGTCGCCGGCGGGATCGGGATCACCGTGTTCCGCAGCATGCTTCGCTACATCGACGACACCCGCGAGCCGTACCGGGTCACGCTCGTGTACTCGAACCGCGACCGCGAGTCGACTGCCTTCCTCGACGAGCTGGAGGAGCTCGCCGCGCGCAGCGACTGGTTCCGGCTCGTGGCGACGATGACCCAGGATCCCGGCTGGGAGGGTGAGCAGAGGCGGATCGACGCCGCGATGCTCGCCGACGTGCTCGGCGGCGACCCGGCCTCGTACACCTACCTCGTCGCCGGGCCGCCGGCGATGACGGAGGGCGTGGTCGAGGAGCTGAAGGGGGCGGGGATCGTAGAGGAGCGAGTCCTGTCCGACGGTTTCTCCGGCTACTAGGACGCTCGCCTTTCCGGCGCCGCGAGCTTCGCTCGGGGGCGGCCGGGGCGGGATACAGTCTTCTGCGTGGACTTCGAGCTCACGCCGGAGCAGCGCGAGATCCAGGCGCTGGCGCGGGAGTTCGCCCGAGCCGAGATCGAGCCGCATGCCGCCGACTGGGACCGCGAGCACCGGTTTCCGGCCGAGCTGTACCCGAAGCTCGGCGAGCTCGGGCTGCTCGGAGTCTGCGTGCCCGAGGAGTACGGCGGCGCCGGCGCCGACTTCGTCGCGTACGTGCTCGTTCTGGAGGAGCTCTCCCGGGGTGACGCCGGGGTCGGGGTCACCGTCGCCGTGCACACGAGCGCGGTCACGCTGCCGATCCTGCGGTTCGGCACCGACGAGCAGCGGGCGCGATTCGTCCCGGCGCTGGCCCGCGGCGAGTCGCTCGGCGCCTTCGCGCTGACCGAGCCCGAGTCGGGCTCCGACGCGGGCTCGCTTCGGACGGCGGCGACGGCCGAGGACGGCGGCTGGCGGATCTCGGGAGCGAAGCGCTTCATCTCGACCGCACGCCAGGCGGGCACCTTCCTGCTCTTCGCGCGCACCGATCCCTCGAGTTCCAACGCCAAGGGTGTCTCCGCGTTCGTCCTGGACGCGGGCCACGTCACCGTCACGCGCGACGAGGAGAAGCTCGGGCTGCACTCGTCGACCACCAGCGACGTTGCGGTCGACGCCGTCGTCGACGGCGACCGCCTGCTGCACGAGGAGGGCAAGGGCTTCACGGTCGCGATGGCGACGCTCGACGCCGGGCGGATCGGGATCGCCGCGCAGGCGGTCGGGATCGCCAGAGCCGCCTTCGAGGCGGCTCGCGACTATGCCCTCGAGCGGAGGCAGTTCGGTAAGCGGCTCGGCGATTTCCAGGCGATCCAGCACAAGCTCGCGAACATGTCGATGGAGATCGACGCGGCCCGGCTGCTGGTGCTGCGGGCGGCGTGGCTCAAGCAGGCGGGACGCGACCATGCGGAGGCGGGAGCGAAGGCGAAGCTGTTCGCCTCGGAGATGGCCCGCCGACAGACGGCCGAGGCGATCCAGGTCTTCGGCGGGTACGGCTACACCAAGGAGTTTCCGGTCGAGCGCTACTACCGCGACGCGAAGATCACGGAGATCTACGAGGGCACGAGCGAGATCCAGCGCCTCGTGATCGCCCGATCGATCCTCGGCCTGAAGCAGAAGGCGCTCGCCTCCGGCTGATGGCGCGCCGTCGAGACGAGCCCGTCCGGCTCACCCGGATCTACACGCGCGGGGGAGACGCCGGCGAGACCAGCCTCGGCGACGGGTCGCGGGTGGCGAAGACCGACGCGCGGATCGCCGCCATGGGGGCGGTCGAGGAGGTCAACGCCCAGCTCGGCCTCGTGCTCGCGTTGGAGGTCTCCCACGAGCTGCGTGCGGCGCTCGCCAGAGTCCAGAACGAGCTCTTCGACCTGGGCGCGGACCTCGCCGTGCCGTTTGCAGAGGGCGACGAGAGGCTCCGGATCGTCGTGCAGCAGGTGGCGGGCCTCGAGGAGCTCTGCGACCGGTTCAACGAGCAGATCGAGCCACTCAAGAGCTTCGTCCTCCCCGGCGGCACCGAGGCAGGCGCACGGCTGCACCTCGCCCGGACGGTCTGCCGCCGGGCGGAGCTGGCGGCGCTCGCCGTCTCGCCGGCCAACCCGGCGGCTCTCACGTACCTGAACAGGCTCTCGGATCTCCTGTTCATCCTCGCGCGAGTTGCAAATGCCGGTGGCGGCGAGCCGCTGTGGCAGCCCGGCGCGTCACGGGCGTAGGGACCGTCCCCGAAGAAGGACTGTCCCTGGAGCGGCCGCGTCCGGCCCGTGGTGTCGGGACCTGGTCGGGCCGTAGGAGCGCCGCCGCGACACGGAGAATGACGACGTGGCGACGAGGACGAGCGTGAGACAGCCGACGACCCCCTCGCGGGCGCTGCTCGGGTCGGGTCTCTTCGTGGGTCTTGCGACGTTCGCCGCCAACGGCCTGAACGCCCTGTTCCAGATTGCGCTCGCCCGCGTGCTCTCGCCGGCGGAGTACTCGGTGCTCGTCGCGCTGATCGTGATCACGCTGATCGCCGCCGTGCCGCCGCTCGCCTTCCAGGCGAGCGTCGCCCGCGAGGTCGCGCTCGAGCTGGACGGCGGTCGGCGAAACCGGGCAGGTGCGGCGCTCCGCGACACCGTGCGGGGGCTCGTCCCATGGGCGCTGGGAGTGCTCCTGCTCGGTGGGGTGGTCTCGGCGGTGATGGCTCTTGCCGGCAGCGGGAATGCGGCGGCCACGTTCGCGACCACGGCGACGATCGCTTTCGCGCTGGTGATCCCGGCCGTCTGGGGCGGCCTGCTCGGAGCACGCCTCTTTCTCGTCTTCGGGCTCGCCCAGCTCGCGTTCGCCGGCACCCGGTTCGCCGCGGGCCTGGGGATCGGCCTCGCCGGCGGCGACGCGGCTGCGGTGATGGCCGGCGTCGCGGCTGCGACGGCGGTCACGCTCGGTCTGACTTTCCTGCCGCTGCGCGAGCTCTGGCACGCCGCCGAGCGGGCGCGCCGCCGGCGCCTGGCGACGCTGCCCAACGCCGCCGCGGCCACCGGCCTGACCGTCCTGATGGCCCTCGCCACCGTGGACGTCCTCGTCGCGAATCTCGCATTCTCGTCGAACACCGCCGGCGCCTACGGCGTGGCCTCCGTCTGCGCCCGCGTCCAGCTGCTGCTTCCGATCGGCGTCGTCACGGTCCTGTTCCCGCGCGTGGCGACGCTCCGCGACCCCGAGCGGGAGCGGCGGCACTTGCTGGCCGGCCTGGGAGTGGTGGCGACTCTCGGCGCGCTCGTGACCGCACTGCTGTGGGTCTTCGCAGGCCCGATCGTCGACGACATCTTCGGCGAGAAGTACCACGCCGCCGTGCCCTGGCTCGGGCCGCTTGCGCTCGCGATGGCGCTGTACGCGCTGGCGACCGTCTACCTGTACCACTTCCTCTCGCTCGCCCGCACACGCTTCGCGCTCGTGCTGGTGGCGATCCAGGTAGCGCAGCTGGTCGCCTTCGCGGTGCTGCACGGAAGCCCGCGCGAGCTGATCGGCATCCAGATCGTGGCCGCCGCGGTCACGGTCGCGGCCGCGGAGGCGTGGTACCTGCTCCGCGGACGCCCCTAGAGCTCCTGGAAGGAGTGGCGGTTCACGGCTGGTACTGAAGGGCGCCGTCGGCATTCGCCGCCGCCACGGAGCCGCGTCGAGCCGATCGGGCTCGGCGCGGCCCGTGTATCGACGCCGCCGCGCGCGGAGAGGGCCAGCTCGTAGGGCACAATTCCAGCCAATGGCAACCGCGGAGGACACAGCCGGGCTCGACAGCCGGCCGGAGCGCGAAGAGCTCCACTCGACGATCTCGGGTCTCCCGGTCGAGCCGCTGTACTCGCCCGAGAACGTCGACATCGATCATGAGCGCGACCTGGGAGCGCCGGGCGAGTTCCCCTTCACCCGGGGCGTGTACCCGTCGATGTACCGCGGGCGGATGTGGACGATGCGCCAGTTCGCCGGCTTCGGCACCGCGGCCGAGACGAACGAGCGCTTCCGCTATCTGCTCGAGCACGGCCAGACCGGTCTGTCGACGGCGTTCGACATGCCGACCCTGATGGGCTACGACTCGGACCATCCGCGGTCGCTGGGGGAGGTCGGCCGCGAGGGGGTGGCGATCGACTCGCTCGACGACATGGAGACCCTGTTCGAGGGGATCCCGCTCGACGAGGTCTCGACCTCGATGACGATCAACTCTCCGGCGGCGATCCTGCTCGCGTTCTACGTTGCGGTCGGGGACGAGCAGGGCGTCCCGCGCGACCGGCTCAGAGGGACGGTGCAGACCGACATCCTCAAGGAGTACATCGCGCAGAAGGAGTACATCTTCCCGCCCGAGCCGTCGATGCGGCTGGTGGTGGACATGATCGAGTGGTGTGCCGGCGAGCTGCCGCGCATGCATCCGGTCTCGATCTCCGGCTATCACATCCGCGAGGCGGGCTCGACGGCGGCGCAGGAGCTCGCGTTCACGCTCGCCGACGGCTTCGCCTACGTGGACGCCGCGCTGGAGCGCGGCCTCGACGTGGACGCGTTCGCTCCGCGTCTGTCGTTCTTCTTCAACGCGCACATCGACTTCTTCGAGGAAATCGCCAAGTACCGCGCGGCGCGGCGGATCTGGGCGCGCGAGCTGCGCGGCCGCTACGGCGCGAAGAATCCGCGCTCGTGGCTGATGCGCTTCCACACGCAGACGGCAGGCGTCTCGCTGACGGCGCAACAGCCGCACGTGAACATCGTCCGCACGGCGATCGAGGCGCTGGCCGCGGTGCTGGGCGGGACGCAGTCGCTGCACACGAATTCGTTCGACGAGGCGCTGGCGCTGCCGACCGAGGACGCGGTGCTGCTCGCGCTTCGCACCCAGCAGGTGATCGCCCACGAGACCGGCGTCGCCCGGACCATCGACCCGCTCGGCGGCAGCTACTTCCTCGAGGAGCTGACCAACCGGCTGGAGGCGGAGGCCTACGACTACTTCCGCCGGATCGACGAGCTCGGCGGGGTGATCGCGGCGATCAGGGACAACTTCTTCCAGCGGGAGATCGCCGATGCCTCGTTCCGCTACCAGGCCGAGGTCGAGGCGGAGGAGCGCATCGTCGTCGGCGTCAACCACTACGAGCTGGAAGAGGACGAGCCGATCCCCATCCTGCGCATCGACCCGAAGCTCGAGCTGGAGCAGGTCGAGCGCGTGCAGGCCCTCCGCGGACGCCGCGACTCACGAGCGGTCGAATCGACGCTCGCGCAGTTGAAGGAGGGGGCCCGTGGGGGAACCACGGCTTCCCCAACGGTGAACCTGATGGAGCCGATCCTCGCCGCCGCGAAGGCCTACGTGACGATGGGCGAAATGTGCGACGCCTTCCGTGAAGTCTGGGGTGTCTGGCGGGAAACGCCGGTCTTCTAACTTCGCCGCTACCGTGACCGTCTCAGTGGGAAACCGGTGGAATCCTCGACCTTCCTGAAGTCACCGCGGAACCAGCGTTACCTGCTCTGGGTTTCCGGGTTCGTCCTCGCCGCCGGCATCGCCGCGGTGCTGATCGTGTTCCTCCGCAACACCGGGCACTCCGAGGTCGCCCCGATCACGAACAAACCGGTGGACGTCGTCAAGAAGCCGACGAAGACGCCGCTCGAACCCGCTGCGCGGTTGGTTGCCGGCCGGTTCATCCTCACCGCCGTCCAGCGCAAGCATCTCGACGAGGCCTGGAAGATCGTCGGGCCGGGGATCCGCCAGGGGATGACCTACAAGGAGTGGCTCAAGGGCACGATCCCCGTCGTTCCGTTCCTCGACGCGATCAAGCTGGCGCCGATCAAGGTCGACCTCTCCGAGAAGAACCACGCGATCCTCGAGGTGATCCTCATCCCGGTGTCGAAGAACGTGAAGCCGCAGATCTTCACGCTCGACGTGAACAAGGTCGGGAAGGGGAAGGACGCCCACTGGGTCGTCAACTCGTGGGCGCCGCGTTCGGCGCCGACCATCCCGAACAACCCGAGCAGCTAGGAGCCAGATCCGGCAGATGCCGCCGCCGGCGCGCAGGCGTATCCTGAGCCGATGAGGCTGCTGAGGTCCAGCCGGTTCCGGCGCCGCGCCGGACGGCTCGCAGTCTGTCTGGCGGTCGCGGGCGTCGTCGCGTTCGTCGGGATCCACTTCTCGAACACGGGGCACGCGGAGAAGCAGGTCTTCGAGCCCGGGAAGCCGCAGCTCGTCCCGAAGGCTCCCAAGGCCGACACGTTCACTCCCGCCGAGCAGCGGCAAGTCCGCGCGGTCGCGGTCCGCTTCGTCGCGAGCGCGGTCTACCGCAAGCACGTCGCCGATTCGTTCGCCCTCACGACCAGCGAGCTGCATCAGGGGCTGTCCCCCACCGACTGGGCGACCGGCACGATCCCGGTCGTCCCCTACCCGGGGAACGCCGTGGACGAGGTCCGCTGGCGCCTCGACTACTCCTACGCGAACGAGGTCGGTCTCAAGGTCGCCTTCTACCCGAAGGCCCGGTCGGGAGTCGATCGGCAGGTCTTCGACATCACGCTCCAGAACCACGGCAAGGCCGGAGCGCCCCACTGGCTCGTCTCCTACTGGGCTCCCGAGGGCGGCGTGCAGCTCTCACGGGGCGACCCGCGCGCGCCGTCGGTCGACACGGATCCGCCGAAGCCGGCGCTCGGAGCGGTCTGGCTGTTCGTGCCGGTCGGCCTGATCGTCGGCGGTCTGGTCGGCGTGATCGCGTTCGTCGCGATCCGCGGCCGGCTCCGGCAACGGCGTGCGGTGCGGGCGGCCCGGCTCTACAGGTCGAGCTCGAGCCCGTCCTGAGCGCGTTCCAGCTCCGGCGAGAGATCGAGCTCTTCCGGCCGGTGCGTGATCAGCAGGCGCCTGGCGCCCGAAGCCATGAAGGCCGCGACCGCCTCGTCGGCGGAGAGGTGACCGCGAGGCTGGCCGTCTGAAGCGTCGTCGACCAGCGTCGCCTCGCAGACGAAGAGGTCGGCGTCGCGGGCGACCTCGGCGAGCGCGTCGCTCGGTGCCGAGTCTCCCGAGTACGCAAGGGTCTTGTCACCGTCTGCGACCCGGAAGGCGAAGGTCTGCAGCGTGTAGTGCGGAACCCTGATCGGCGTGATCGTCGGCCCGGCGGCGGTATCGAACGACTGCGCCTCCGCGTACTCCTCGATCTCGAACGCGTTCCAGAACATCGTCGGCGTCCCCATCCGCTCGCCGAACGTCCGCAGCAGGTCGCTCCCGTCCGGGGGAAGCCAGAGCTGGGGCTTCGCGGCGTCCCGGCCGAGGCCGAACATGCTGCCCCACACCCAGGGGACGAGGTCACCCCAGTGGTCGAGGTGCCAGTGGGAGATCACGATCGAGTCGATCTGCGGCCAGCCCTCCCGCAGCCGCAGCTTCGACAGCACGCCGGGGCCGCAATCGAGCAGCAGCCTGCCGGAGCCCTCCACGAGGTAGCCGGATTGCGCCCCACCGGGGTTAGGCCACGCCGGTGAGCAGCCCACGACGGTCAGTTTCATTCTCGGTCTCCTGCGGCGGGGGCGACAACGGGGGTGCCGCCTGCGGCGCGCCGCAGCGTACCTGGACTAGGGACGTGCGGTGCGGGAGGTGCGTGCCGGCGCCGGCGACCGCCCGGCGGGAGAGGAAGGGCCATCGCCGTATACTGCCGCCCTGATGGGGCAGCCGATTCGCGTGGTCATCGCCAAGGCCGGCCTCGACGGACACGACCGCGGCGCCAAGATCATCGCCAGGGCGCTCCGCGACGCGGGCATGGAGGTGATCTACACCGGCCTTCACCAGACACCGGAGCAGATCGTCGAGACCGCGATCCAGGAGGACGCGGACGCGGTCGGCATCTCGATCCTCTCGGGCGCGCACATGACGCTCGTCCCGCGCATCCTCGAGGGGCTGCGCGAGAACGGTGCCGAGGACGTGCTGGTGGTGCTCGGCGGGACGATTCCGGCCGAGGACGCCGAGGAGCTGAAGGAGCAGGGTGTCGCGGCCGTCTTCACGCCCGGC
Source organism: uncultured Actinomycetes bacterium (assembly GCA_963808815.1). GTDB lineage: Bacteria > Actinomycetota > Thermoleophilia > Gaiellales > Gaiellaceae > DATBLE01. The sequence continues at coordinate 210,169 of CAWEGI010000016.1, forward strand.
GCTCCCACGGGCGAGATCGTCGAGTTCCTGCGGTCGAAGGTCGCCGCATAGCGGTTCAGGTCGAGCAACGCGACGACGGCGTCACCGTCGTCACCATGGATCGCCCCGACGCGCTCAACGCGCTGAACGGGGAGACGCTCACGGAGCTGCGAGACCGGCTGCGGCAGCTCGCGACCGACTCGGACGCGCGCGTGGTCGTGCTCACGGGTGCCGGCGACAAGGCGTTCGCGGCCGGAGCCGACATCAAGGAGATGGTGCACATGGGCGTGCTCGAGAGCCATGCCTGGGCTTCCCTCGGCCACGAGTGCGGCCGGCTGCTCGAGTCGATGCCGAAACCGACCATCGCCGCGGTCAACGGCTTCGCGGTGGGCGGCGGGTGCGAGCTCGCACTCGCCTGTGACATCCGCTACGCGTCGGAGAACGCCAAGTTCGGCCAGCCCGAGGTCAACCTGGCGGTGATCCCCGGCTGGGGCGGAACCCAGCGTCTCGCGCGGGCGATCGGCGCTGGGCTGGCCAAGGACCTGATCCTCACCGGGCGCACGATCGACGCCGCCGAAGCGCTCCGCATCGGTCTCGTCAGTGCCGTCCATCCACACGAGCAGCTGCTCGAGCGCTCGCTGGAGACGGCGTCGGCGCTCGCGAAGAAGAGCCCGGTCGCGCTCTCGGCGGCAAAGGACGCTGCCAACCGGGCCTTGCAGGGCGACCTCGGCGCCGGCCTCTCGTACGAGGCCATCCTCTTCTCGGCGTTGTTCGCCACCGAGGACCAGAAGGAAGGGATGATGGCCTTCTCCGAGAAGCGCGAGGCGCGCTTCAGGGGTCGCTAGCATCGGCGCGATGGCCGACACCGACCTGCAAGCGGCTGTTCGCGAGAAGATCGAGGCCGCGCCGATCCAGGCCGAGCCGTTTCCACACCTCGTCGTCGAGGACTTCCTCCCGTCGGGGTTCTTCGCGCGCCTGGCGGAGACGATGCCGCCGGTCGCCGACTTCCAGCCCGACGACGACATCAAGTCGAATCTCCGGATCGAGGACCGGAACAAGTACTTCGCCCGAGCCCCCGAGGAGTTCCGCGCCGTCTGGGGGCGGCTGCGCGACGAGGTGATTCAGGAGGTCGTGGCGCCCGTGCTGACCCGCCGCCTCGAGGACGACATCCGGGCGAAGTACGCCGAGCTCTTCACGCCCGAGCTCGCCGACGACGTCATGACCGGCGGGCTCGTCTCCAACCCGGGCCGGATCATGGCCCGCAAGCCGGGATACAACCTGCGCCCGCACAGCGACTCCGCCCACTTCGCCGTCACCTGCCTCCTGTACTTCACCTCCGCCGGTGAGGTGAACTCCGGTGCGCTCTGCCTCTACCGGCCCGAACGTGAGCCCGAGCTCCTGCACGCGGGTACGTACTACGCCGAGCGCGAGGAGGGGATCGGGGTCGAGCTGGTGGAGTCGATTCCGATCAGCGGGAATCTCTTCGTCGCGTTCCTGAACACGCCGATCTCGCTCCACGGCGTCCGGATCAAGGAGGGCGAGGCGGCGACCGGCGACCGGCTCGCGTACCAGGTGCACATCCTCCCGCGGGAGGATCCGCGCCGGACCCTCGACGAGAATCTCGAGAAGCTCGAGCCCGGTGTCCCGCGCTCGCGCTGGGACAGTTACCTCGCGCGGCGCGCCGAGAAGCTCCGCCGCAAGTAGCCCCTACGCCGTCGTGAGCACCACGCGGGCGGCCGAGAAGGCGCCGTCGCGGGCCGCCTGCGCCTGAAGCGTCGTCCTGGCCGGCAACGTCAGGATGATCGCCGGTTTGCCGACGAGCGCTCCCGCTCGGTCGGCGACGCTGTCGGACGGCGCTCGCGGCACGTCCACCAGGGCGGTTGGAGTGAGCGTCAGCATCATCGGCTTCCGCAGCCCGAGCAGCTTGAGGCGCGAGGGGAAGACGGTCGCCGTCTGCACTTTCATCGTCAGCTGCGTGTCGCTCGCTGCGACGATCGTCCCTTTCAGCGACAGCGTGACGGCGCTGCCCGGCGCCGCCGTGAACAGGATCCGGGTCGCCCTGTTCAGGAACGGGAAGGGGTTGGTGGCTCCGCCGTCGTGCGGATGGACCTCGAAGTGGAGGTGCGGCGTCCCGTCGGCGTCGCCGGAGTCGCCGACGAAGCCGATCGCCTGGCCGGCGACCACCCTGGCACCGTCCTTGAGGCCGGGCCAGTACGACCCGCCCGCGACGCACTTCCCGCGGTTGTCGTTCGCCATCGTGACGTCGTTGTTCAGGTGGATGTACAGGTAGGTCGTGCCGCTCGCGCCGTAGAGGTAGAGCATGCAGCCGGCGCGGGACGAGGTCGTCCAGAACTTGATCTTGCCGTCCTCGACCGCGACCACGGGCGACTTCTTGGGCGCCAGGATGTCGTTGCCCTCGTGGCGGCCCTGCGTTCGCGGGTCGCCGAAGTCGTTCGTGTATCGGTAAGGCCCGACGACCGGGAAGATGATCTGGCTCGGGACGCCGCCTGCGGGCGATGCGGCAGCAGGCCCAGCGAGAAGGGCAGCTGCCAGGATCACGAGGACCCCACGGAGTGTGCTCAGGCGATCGCGCATCGACTCGGACCGACCTCGAAGGGTGGGAGGGTACCAGGGCATCCGGCCCGCTCCAACACGGCAGGTGCCCCCGCGGCCCCCCGGGCCGATTCGGTAATAGTCTGGCCCGGTGAAGATCGCGGTCTGCGTGAAGGAGGTGCCGGAGGCCGGTGCGGCTCGTCGCATCGATCCTCAGACGCTGCGGCTCGACCGTTCCGGCGAGGCGGCGCTCAACACCTTCGACGTCAACGCGGTCGAGGAGGCGCTGCGCGTCAAGGAGTCGCAGGGAGAGGCAGAGGTCGTGGTCGTCTCGCTCGGCCCTGCCCGGGCGCTCGACTCGCTGCGCAAGGCGCTCGCGATGGGCGCAGACCGGGCGATTCTCGTCGCCGACGACGGCGCGGCGGGCTCGGACCTCGTCGCCACCAGCCGCGCGCTGGCGAAGGCGCTCGAGCGCGAGCAGGCCGATCTCGTCCTCTTCGGACAGCAGTCCTCCGATTCCGACGGCGCCGTCCTGTGGGCGGCGGTCGCCGACCGACTGCGGTTGCCGCTGATCTCGCAGGCGGCCGAGTTGACGGTCGCGGAGGGGAAGGCGACGGTGAAACGCCAGACGGAGTTCGGCTACGACCGGATCGAGGCGCCGCTCCCCGCCGTCGTGGCGGTCTCCGACGCGATCAACGAGCCCCGGTATCCGTCGCTGAAGGGGATCATGGGCGCTAAGTCGAAGCCGCAGGAGACGATCGGCCTCGGCGACATCGGCCTGTCGGGAAGCGACGTGGGCGACGAAGGATCGCGAACGGAGGTACTCGCGCTCGGCGATCCTCCGGCAAGGGGCGAGAGCCGAAAGCTCGAGGACGACGGCACGGGCGCGCAGCAGATCCTCGACTTCCTCGTGGAGAAGAAGCTGATCTAGATGCCGATACTCGTCTTCCTCGAGCACCACGAGGGCGAGCTCCAGAAGGGGCCGCTCGGTGTGCTCGCCAAGGCAGCCTCGCTGGGCGACGGCGAGGTCGCGGGCGCGATCGTCGGCGCCGGCGCGGCAGGCCTCGCAGAGGAGGCCGGCCGTCACGGAGCCGCCAAGGTCTGGGCGGCCGAGGACCCGGCGCTCGAGGCGCCGCTGCCGCAGCCGCGGGTGGACGTCCTGGCGAAGGTCGTCGAGTCCGGCGGCTACGACACGGTGCTGTTCGCTGCTTCCGTGCTCGCCTCGGACGTCGCCGCCGGGCTGGCCGCGCGGCTCGATGCCGGGTTGAACTGGGACCTCGTCGACCTCGCCCTGGAGGGACGGCCGCCTCATCGGGAAACGCCCGGCGCTCGGCGACACGGTGGTCGCCGACGTCGGCTGGAAGGGTTCGCCCGCCATCGGGATCGTCCGCAGCGGGACGTTCGAGCCCGCCGAGAGCGGCGGCGAGGCGGAGGTCGTGCGGGCCCCGGTGGAGCTCGAGGACTTCTCGACCAGGGCGACGATGGTCGAGCAGGCGCACGAGGAGCAGGCCGGGCCGTCGATCGAGGACGCGGACGTGATCGTCGCCGGCGGCCGCGGTCTCGGCGGGCCGGAGAACTTCGCGCTGGTCGAGGACCTGGCCAAGGCGCTCGGCGGCGCGGTCGCGGCGACCCGTGCGGTCGTCGATGCCGGCTGGTACCCGTACGCCGCCCAGGTCGGCCAGACCGGCAGGAACGTCTCGCCGAAGCTGTACGTCGCGTGCGGCATCTCGGGAGCGATCCAGCACAAGGTCGGGATGCAGGGCTCGAACGTGATCGTGGCGATCAACAAGGACGCCAACGCGCCGATCTTCGAGTTCAGCGACCTCGGCGTGGTCGGGGACTTGCACCAGGTGCTGCCGAAGCTGACCGAGCTCGTCCGGGCGAGGAAAGGAGCGTAGTGGGATCGATCCCTGCGAGGTTCCCGCCGCCCTGGCGGATCGAGGAAGCGCTCGGCCGGCCGAGCGATGCCGATCCGATCGAGGTCGGGATCCTGATCGTCGGCGCCGGGCCGGCCGGGCTCGCCTGCGCGATCCGGCTGGGACAGCTGCTCGAGCAGGACCCGGAGACCGCGAAGCGCCTCGGCGAGGTGCCGGTCGCGGTGGTCGAGAAGGGGAAGCAGCCGGGGTCGCATCTGCTCTCGGGCGCGGTCCTCAACCCGCGCGGATTGCGGCGGCTGTTCAACGGCAGCAAGCGCTTCGACGACATGCCGCACTACGACGAGGTCGCGCACGAGTCGGTCTACTTCCTCACCGAGAAGCGTGCGTACAGGATCCCGGCGCCGCCGCCGATGCGGAACCACGGGAACTACATCGTCTCGCTTTCCCAGCTCGGGCGGTTCCTCGCCGGCGAGGCTGAGGCTGCCGGAGCGACGATCCTCGCCGAGACGCCCGCGACGAAGCTGCTCGTCGGCGATGGCCGCGTCCGCGGCGTGCGCACGGCCGACCGCGGCCGCGGCCGGAACGGCGAGGAGCTCGGCAATTTCGAGCCGGGCTCGGATCTGCTCGCCCGCGTCACTGTCCTGGCGGAAGGCACGCAGGGACACCTGACCGGCGCGGCGATCGAGCGGTTCGGCCTCCAGGGCGCGAGCCCGCAGGTCTGGGCGCTCGGCGTCAAGGAGGTCTGGAGGGTCGAGAAGCCGCTCGACCGCATCGTCCACACGATGGGCTGGCCGCTGCGCCCGGGCAAGAAGTACCGCGAGTTCGGCGGCTCGTTCATCTACCCGATGGGCGAGGACATGGTCACTCTCGGCATGGTCGTCGGCCTGGACTACCGCGACGCCGAGCTGTCCGTCCACGACGTGCTCCAGCAGCTGAAGACGCACCCGAAGATCGGCAGGATCGTCGACGGCGGCGAGCGGCTGGAGTGGGGGGCGAAGACGATCCCCGAGGGGGGGTTCCTCTCGTTGCCGAAGCGTCTGCACGCGCCGGGCCTGCTCCTGTGCGGCGACGGGGTCGGGATGGTCAATGTGCCCGCGCTGAAGGGGATCCACTACGCGCTGGAGTCGGGACGGCTGGCGGCCGAGGCCGCGTACGAGGCGCTCCAAAAGGGCGAGTCGGTCGGCCGCCGCGGCGCGCTCCAGGGCTACGACGACTCGCTGCGGGACAGCTACATCTGGAAGGACCTGAAGAAGGTTCGCAACGTCCGCCCGGCGTTCTCGCGCGGCTTCTGGCTCGGCAGCGCGCTCGCCGGTGGAGCGATCAGCTCGTTCGGAAAGCTCCCGCCCAAGGACGAGGTGCTCGAGCGCGACGCCGAGCAGGAGCTGATCACGACCGACCGCGCGGCGTCGTACCCCACGCCGGACGGCAGGCTGATCTTCGACAAGCTGTCGTCCGTCTTCGCGTCCGGGAACAAGACGCGCGACGACCAGCCGAGCCACATCCGGATCGAGACGCGCGTCCCGCGTGACGTCGCCGAGATGTGGGCGCGCCTCTGTCCGGCCCACGTGTACGAGGTGGGCAAGGAAGATGCCGGCAAGGTCGAGGTGCAGGTGACGCCGTCCAACTGCGTCCAGTGCGGCGCGATCACGGCGAAGGGCGGGCGGCTCACCCCGCCCGAGGGCGGCTCCGGGCCCGAGTACACCCGCACGTAACGCGTCTCTTTACCCCGGCTTTACGCCCCGAAGACGGACGCTTGACCGACCGCGACGAGGCTGGTGGGAACCGCGTCGGGGCAGGGAACGACCCCGCCCCGACCTTGCCAATGCTCCAGGAGGTCTTCGAATGCGCATGAAACTCGTTCTCGCTGCGGCCACCGCGGCGCTCGCGGCCGTCGCGGCCGCCTCCGCCGGTGCCGCCGGCGGCGGGATCGCCTACTCCTTCCTCGGGAAGCTCTCGGCGACGCCGTCCGGCGGGCACGTCTCGATCACGGTCGACGGCGGCAACCGGCCCGCGCTGCGGGCGCTGCTCGGCTCGTCCGTCGCCCAGACGTTCACCTACGGCGACAAGACCGAGTTCCTGCGCTGGACGAACGGCGTGCCCAAGGTCGTCCGGGCCGGCGACCTGCAGGCCGGCGACTACGTCCGTGTCAACGTCCGCGCCCCGCGTGGCAGCTCACTCGCCACGCTCGAGAGCACGGCCGCGGGCCTGATCGGCGACCACGGCACGGAGCTCAACCGGCCCGACAAGCCCGACTACCTGTTCCGCGGCACGGTTGCCTCCGTGGGCTCGTCGAGTGTCTCGGTGGACATCCGCGGCGGCAACCGGCGCGCGTTGCGGCTCCTGCTCGGCAGCTCCCGGACGCAGACCTTCACGGTCGGCGACTCGACGATCTTCCTGCTCTGGCAGGGGAAGGTTCCGACTGTGGCGCAGCTGGCCGACCTGAAGGCCGGCGACAAGGTTGCGATCCACGTCCGCGCCCAGGCCGGCTCGACGCTGGGCCAGGTCGAGGCCACGCCGGCGGCCAGGGTGGCCGAGCACGAGCCGGCATAGAAAGAGACTCAGTGACAGGCTCAAGCCTGTCACTGAGGCAGTCCAAGCCGGTTGGGAGACGCCGCCTGAAAGAGCGAATCGCCGGGCCGCTACCAGCGGCCCGGCGGCGTTTTACCTTCTCCTTACGCCGAGATCCGAAATCCTCGCGATCATGTCAACCATGTCACGCCGCCGCTTCGCCGTCCTGCTCGTTGCCCTCGTCGCCGTGAACGCCTTCTTCTGGATCGCCCAGGGTTCGTTCGCGCTGCCGCGGGCGATGATCGACCGCTTCTTCGGGCCACGGATGATCCGCGCGGAGGTGATCCTCCAGGCGCCGGGCGGGGCCGTGAACGACTTCCGGCTCGACCGGGGCGTGATCACGGCCGTGACGCCGATCTCGATCGACCTGCGCGAGCGCGACGGCAGCACCGTCACCATTCCGGTCGCGCGCCGGGCACGGGTGGCCGGCTCGCCGTCGGTGACGAACGTCGCGCAGCTGCGGCCGGGGCTGCGTGTCCTCGTGGTGCACAAGGCCAACGCCCGCGCCAACCTGATCCAGGTCGAAGCCGGCGGGTAGAGCGTGGGGGGGAAGGCGACCGGCAGCGTGCTCATGCTCGTCGAGGACGACGACGCGATCGGCCGCCTCGTCAAGCAGTACCTGGAGCAGCAGGCTGGCTGGCGTGTCCTCTGGCTCCGGACCGGCGAGGAGGCGGTCGCAGAGCTCCGCCGTCACCCCGTGCGGCTGATCGTGCTGGACGTAGGCCTGCCCGGCATCGACGGCTTCGAGGTCTGCCGCCGGGTCCGTGGCCAGTCGAACGTGCCGATCGTGATGCTGACCGCCCGCGACGAGGAGCCGGACCGCGTCGTCGGTTTCGAGCTCGGCGCCGACGACTACGTCCCGAAGCCGTTCTCGCCCCGCGAGCTGGATGCGCGCATCCGCGCGATTCTGCGCCGGGCCGAGCCGGGGTCGTCCCAGGACGCCGTGCTCTCTGCCGGCGAGATCGTGCTCCGCCGCGACTCGCACGACGTCACGGTCGACGGAGAGGCCGTGCAGCTGACGGCGAAGGAGTTCGACCTGCTCACCTGCTTCCTCGAGCACCAGGGCATCGTGCTCTCGCGGGAGCGCCTGCTCGACATCGTCTGGGGGATGTCCTACCCCGGCGGAACACGGACGGTCGACATGCACGTCGCCCAGCTGCGCCGCAAGCTCGGCGACGCGGAGGCGATCCACACCGTCCGCGGAGCCGGGTACAAGCTTCTGGCTCGATGAGCCTGCTCCACAGCTTGCGGGCGCGCCTCTTCGCCGCGATCGGGCTGATCGTGGCGCTGTCGGTCGCGGTCACGCTCGTCCTCGGGCTCGTCCTCACCCGCCGGGCCGTGGAGGACGCGACCTTGAAAGACCTTGGCCACCAGGCGGCGCTGATCGTCGGCGAGGAGCGGAACGCGCTGTCCCCGCTCACCCACCTGCCGCAGCTCCGGCCCTACCTGGCGCGACAGCACGAGCGGTATCTCCTCGACACCAGCGTGCTGTCGGAGGGCGCGAGGCGCGAGCTCTCGGCCGGCCGGCCGGTGACAGGCACCGTCTCCCTCGACGGGACCGCCTATTACTACGCGGCTGAGCCGGTGGGACGGCGTGCGTTCATCCTGCTCCGCCCGAAGAGCCTGACCACCCCGCGCTGGACGCCGTTCGTGGAGGCGATCGTGATCGCCGCGCTGGTCGGCGGCCTGCTCGCCGCTGCGGCCGCGTTCTTCCTGGCCCGGCGGATCGTCCGGCCGGTCGCCCGCGTGGCTGCGGCGAGCCGGAGCCTGGCGGCGGGCCGTCATCCGGAGCCCGTGCCTGTGGAGGGAGCGGCGGAGCTGGAGACCCTCGCGGTCGCCTTCAACGATCTCGCAGAGCAGCTCGTGCGTGCGCGCGAGGCGGAGCGCTCGTTCCTGCTCTCGGTCAGCCACGAGCTGAAGACGCCGCTGACCGCGATCTCGGGGTACGCCGAGGCGCTGCGCGAGGGCGCGGTCACGCCGGACGACGCCGCCGAGACGATCGTCGCGGAGGCCGAGCGGCTCGGTCGGCTGGTCGGCGACCTGCTCGATCTCGCTCGGATGAACCGCACCGATTTTGCCGTCCACCCGACCGAGGTCGACCTCACGGAGATCGCCGGTGACGCCGTGCGGCGGTACGAGCAGCAAGCGGTTGCCTTCGGCGTCTCGCTCTCGGCGATCTCGGACGGCTCGGCGCCGGCCGTTGCCGACGCCGATCGGGTGCTCCAGGTCGTCTCGAACCTCGTCGAGAACGCGTTGCGCCTCACTCCTCCCGGCGGCGAGGTCCGGGTGGTCAGCGAGCCGGGTCGCCTGTGCGTCGAGGACACCGGGCCCGGCCTTGCCGGCGACGACCGCGAGCACGCCTTCGAGCGCTTCTACCTGCACTCGCGCTACGGCCGGGAGCGGCCGGTCGGCACCGGCCTCGGCCTGGCGATCGTCAAGGAGCTGACGCAGGCGATGGGGGGCACGGTGGAGGTGACGAGCGAGCCCGGCCGGTTGACGGTGTTCACCGTCCGGCTTCCGGTCAGTGCCGTGTCGGCCGAGCCCGCGCATGTCTGACCACCGCTCCCGCGGGGCCGGGGCCGTCGCGGTCGTCCTCGTCCTCGGCGCCGCAGGAGCGTGGGCCGGCTCGACGCTGGCGACCGGCCCGGCGAAACCGAAGCCCAGACCGAAGGTCAACCCGACGGTGGCAGTGCGCGTCGTCGCGCGCGACTTCTCGTACGTCCTCTCGCGGACGGCGGTCCCGGCCGGGCGTGTCCGGTTCACGGTGGTGAACCGCGGCGCCGTCGCACACGACTTCGCGATCGGCACCCGGAAAACGCGTCTCCTCCAACCCGGCCGGTCGGCGGTGCTCCTGGTCACCTTCGCCCGTGGCGGCAGGGTTGCGTTTCGCTGCACCGTCCCCGGCCACGCGGCGCTCGGGATGCGCGGCACGCTGACCGTCGGACAGGCGCCCCGGCCGCCGGCGACGACAACGAAGCCCCCGACCACGACGGCGCCGCCGCCGTCGACCGGCGCTCCCGTCCGGCTGCAGCTGACCAAGATCGGGGACTTCGCGCGCCCGGTGTTCGTGACCGCGCCGGCAGGCGATCCGAACCATCTGTTCGTCGCCGAGCAACGGGGCACGGTGCAGCAGGTGGTCGACGGCCAGGTGCAGCCGACGCCGTTCCTCGATGTCACCGACCACGTGCTCGAGGTGAGCGAGCGTGGGTTCCTGGGAATCGCATTCGCGCCCGACTACGCGACCAGCGGCCGCGTCTACGTCGACTACACCGACCGGACGGGCAACGGAAACGTGAACGTGGTCGAGTTCCGGCGCACCGAACGGTATCCCGACCGGCTGGATCCGTACTCGGCGAGGCAGATCCTCGAGATCGACAAGCCCTATGAGAACCACAACGCCGGGATGCTCCAGTTCGGGCCCGACGGATACCTCTACGTCGCGGTCGGCGACGGCGACTCGGGGGTGATCAACCCGCCGGGTGCGTTTGCCCAGACGCTCGACGACCTGCTCGGCAACATCCTGCGCATCGACCCTCTGCATCCCGACGGGCAGTTGCCGTACTCCGTTCCGGCCTCCAATCCGTTCGTCGCCCGGAACGGCGCGCGGCCCGAGGTGTGGGACTACGGGCTGCGCAACCCCTGGCGGTTCTCGATCGACCCCGCGAACGGCGACCTCTACATAGGTGACGCGGGGGAAGGCGAGCGCGAGGAGATCGACCACGTCGCCGGCAACAAGGGCGGCCTGAACTTCGGCTGGCCCTGCTTCGAAGGGACGGTCACGGCTCCCACCACGCAGACCTGCACCGATCCGGTCGGACCGGTCTACGACTACGACCACGGCGGCGGCCGCTGCGCGGTGATCGGAGGTGTGGTCGTGCGCGACCCGCGCCTGCCGACCCTGGCCGGCCGCTATCTCTTCGGCGACTACTGCGACGGCAAGCTGCACAGCATGCTGGTCGACGGGGGCAAGGCGACGGACGTCACCGACCTCGGCCTCACCGTCCCGACTCTCGACTCGTTCGGCGTCGACGGCGTCGGCCGCGTCTACGTGACCGCCACCGACGGCGGCGTGTACCGTCTCGACCCTGCCTGACCTCACTCTCGACGACGTCCTCCGCGCGCGCGATCGCACGGCCGGGCGCCTGGTGCGCACGCCGACGCTGAGCTCGCGCGCGCTGTCCGAGCGCACCGGCGCTAGCGTCCACCTCAAGGCCGAGCTCTTCCAGCGCACCGGCTCGTTCAAGCCGCGAGGCGTGGTGGCGAAGGTCGAGTCGCTCACGCCGGGCGAGCGGAAGCGGGGCGTGGTCACCTGGTCGGCGGGAAACGCGGCGCAGGCGGTCGCGTGGGCGGCCTCTGCCGCAGGCGTCGGCTGCCGCGTCTTCATGTGGCGCACGGCCAGCCCGCTGAAGGTCGCCGCGACGCGCGGCTACGGTGCCGAGGTCGACCTGGAGGCCGAGAACGCCTCGGAGTCGTATGAGCGCCTGCTAGCGCACGTCGAGCGGACGGGCGCCGTCTTCGTCCACCCCTTCGACGACCCCGTCCTGCACGCGGGGCACGGGTCGGTTGGGCTGGAGGTGCTCGAGGACGTCCCGGATGTCACCGCCGTCCTCGTCCCGATCGCCGGTGGGGGCCTGATCTCCGGGGTCGCCGTGGCCGTCAAGGGCCTCCGACCGGAAGCGCGCGTGATCGGAGTCGAACCCGAGGGCGCGGCCACGATGACCGCTGCCCTGGCTGCCGGCGAGGTGGTGGAGATCGCGCCGAAGTCCGTCGCCGACGGCCTGGCCGCGCCTTTCGTCGGCGAGGGCACGCTGGCCGTCTGCCGTGAGCTCGTCGACGAGGTCGTGGTCGTGCGCGACGCCGAGATCGAGGAGGCCTTCCGGCTCCTCTACACCCGCGCCAAGCTCGCCTGCGAGCCTGCCGGCGCGGCTGCGACGGCGGCGCTTCTAGCCGGGAAAGTCGCGCTCGAGCCGGGCGCGCACGTGGTCACCGTCGTCTCGGGTGGCAACGTGGCCCCCGAAACGGCCTCTGCTATCCTGGCTTCGCGATGAAGGCTGGCATCCATCCGGACTATGTGCTCGCGACCGTGCACTGCGCGTGTGGGAACACGTTCCAGACGCGCTCGACGAAGTCCGAGCTGCACGTCGAGATCTGCTCGGCCTGCCATCCCTTCTATACCGGCAAGCAGAAGCTCGTCGACACCGGCGGCCGCGTGGAGCGCTTCCAGCGCAAGCTGGAAAAGGCCGCCGCCTCCAAGAAAAGCTAGGTCGGCATGAGTACCGCGATCGGCGGGCAGGCCGTCCTCGAGGGCGTGATGATGCGCTCGCCGTCGTCATGGGCGGTGGCCGTCCGCAAGCCCGACGGGAAGATCGCCCAGGTCGTCAACGAGATCGCGTCGCCGATGGCCAAGCGGCGCATCTGGCGGCTGCCCGTCATCCGCGGCGTGATCGCGCTCGGCGAGTCGCTGGCGATCGGCTTCCGCGCCCTCGCGATCAGCGCGAACTACGCGGCTCAGGAGGAGACCAAGGAGGGCGAGGAGGAGAAGGAGATCATCACGGAGCTCTCGCGGGGGCAGCTGATCTTCGCCTTCGCGATCGCGATCGGCTTCGCGGTGTTGCTCTTCAAGGTCTCGCCGGCGCTGATCACGAACTGGCTGCCGGTGCACGGGACGAGCGGCTTCGTCGTCGTCGAGGGCGCGATCAGGGTCACCCTCTTCATCGGCTACCTGGCGTTGATCTCGCTGCTCCCTGACCTACGGCGCGTCTTCCAGTACCACGCGGCCGAGCACAAGGCGATCAACTGCTACGAGGCCGGCGACGAGCTGACGCCGGAGAACGTCCAGCGGCACAGCCTCATCCACGTCCGCTGCGGGACCGCCTTCCTGCTCTGGGTGATGGTGCTCGCGATCTTCGTCTTCGCCTTCTTCGGCCACCCGGTCTGGTACTGGCTGATCGGCACGCGGATCCTGCTGCTGCCCGTGATCGCCGGCCTCGCCTACGAGCTGATCCGTTTCGCCGGCAAGCACGCAAACAACCGTGTGGTGCGCTGGCTGCTTGCGCCCGGGCTCTGGCTCCAGCGTCTGACCACGCGTCAGCCGAGCCTCGACCAGCTCGAGGTGTCGATCCAGGCGCTCCAGCAGGTGCTGGACCGCGAGCGCGCCGCCGCTCCCGGCGCGCAGCGGGTCGAAGTAATGGCCTAACGGCGTCTTTCTCCCGGCGGGAGTCTTCGAGACTCGGCTCAGGGAGAACGCGCCGATGGAACGGCAGGCAGTCCGAGGTCTTCGGCCGCAGGCCCGGCCTCCTCTGCCTCGATAGAGTCAGCGGCCCAGTCCCGAAACGAGGAGGAGCGATGGCGGTCGACCGGCATGCTGAGGTGACGTGGAACGGCGGGCTGATGGACGGGTCGGGCCGGATCGACTCGACGGGCAGCGGCGCCTTCTCGGGGCTCGACGTGACCTGGGCGTCGCGCTCGGAGCCCGACGAGTCTGGCCGGACGAGCCCGGAGGAGCTGATCGCGGCCGCACACGCCACGTGTTTCTCGATGGCGCTCTCCTTCGGGCTCGCCAACGCGGGCACTCCGCCCGAGCAGCTGAACACATCAGCGACGGTGAGCTTCCAGCCCGGCGAGGGCATCACGAAGATCGCGCTGGCTGTCGAGGGCCGCGTCCCCGGCCTCGACGAGGACGGGTTCAAGGCGGCGGCCGAGGGCGCGAAGGCGAACTGCCCGGTCTCGAAGGCGCTGACCGGCGTCCCCGAGATCACGCTCGACGCGCGCCTGCAGACCTAGCGGATCTGCGACGGTCACGCAGGCTTCCCCGCTGTAGGGTGGGCGAAGGCCAGCGTGCCTCAACAGAAGGAGACACCGTGCAGCCCCCGGACCACCGTAGGCGGTCTCTTCTCCACCCAGGCCGCGGTGCTCCTCTCCGTCGTCCTTTGGTCCTGCTCGTCGGCCTCGTCGCTCTGCTCGCCGGGGCGACTGCGCTCGCGCTTCCCTCGGACGGGGCGACCGCCGACTCGTCGCGGACTGCAGGCGGTTCACCGCTGGTCATCAAGCCTCCGGTGGCCCCGAAGTTTCCAGGTGTCAAGTCGACCCAGTACGACAGCCCGGTCACATGGATGTGGCGATGCAAGGCGACTCGGACACGTCACCTCTGAACGTCACCGTCCGCTGGGAAGTCGACCCGCGGCCGCTGCCCGCGTACTCGAAAGGCGGGAGCGCTCCGTTCAGGTTCACCTCGCGAGCGAAGTCCTTCATCGTCAGGCTCGCTACTCCCTGCGAAGTCCACAAGCAGGTCAGACTCCAGAAGGCACTGCCGCAGACCGCGAGGCTGAAGGTGCGGGCAAGCGGCAACGTGCCGGCCGGTGACGGTTTCCTGCTCATGACGCTCAGGGGAGGGTTCCGCAACCCCCAGGGCAACGCGGCACCGTTCCACCTGGGCGTCACGATCGAGCAGGGCTCGCGAACACTCCTCGCCGCCCGCCTCTGCTCATGGAACCAGACGGGCTTCGTCCTTGCCGCGGGCACGGGGGTGAGCTGCTGGTGGTAACCCGCCGGCAGATCCCCCGGCCTCGGGGGTCGAAGAACTGCAGGCGCTGGGTGCCGACGGCGACTTCTAGGCGCTCGAGTAGGCCGCGACCGGCCTGGGAGACCGGGGCGGTTCGGTTCCGTGGCGCCCCCGTCTACCCTTAGCGCATGGCCGGCATCGCGGATCTCGTCGATGATCTGGACCGCTCCTTTCGCGAGACGCAGGAGCGGATGTCGGACCCTGCCGTCTACAACGACCACCGCGAGGCGGCGGAGGTGGGTCGCAGGCTGAAGGAGCTCGAGGGGCCGCACCGGCTCGCGGTCGAGTGGCGCGCGGCCAGCACCGACCTCGAGGACGCCCGCGCCGACGGCGACCTCAAGGAGCTCGTCCCCGAGCTCGAGCAGCGCGTGAGCGAGCTCGAGGAGGAGCTCAAGCTGGCGCTCGTCGAGACCGACCCGGCCGATCGCAAGGACGTGATCGTCGAGATCCGGCAAGGGGTCGGCGGCGACGAAGCGGCGCTCTGGGCGGGCGACCTCCATCGGATGCTGACCCGGTACGCAGAGCGGCGCGGGTTCAGGCCGGAAGAGCTCTCGGCCAGCCCGAACGACGGCGGGGGCTTCAAGGAGCTCGTGTTCGCGGTCAAGGGCGACGGCGCGTACTCCGTGTTCAAGTACGAGGCCGGCACCCATCGCGTGCAGCGTGTCCCCGAGACGGAGTCCCAGGGCCGGATCCACACCTCGACCGCCACCGTCGCGGTCATGCCCGAGGCCGAGGAGGTCGAGGTCGAGATCGACGCAAATGATCTGAAAATCGATGTCTATCGGTCGACAGGTCCCGGCGGCCAGAGCGTCAACACCACCGACTCCGCGGTGCGGATCACGCACCTGCCCACCGGCCTGGTGGTGGCGATGCAGGACGAGAAGTCGCAGCTCCAGAACAAGCAGAAGGCGATGCGGGTGCTACGCGCTCGGCTCTACGAGCAGGAGCGTGAGCGGCAGCAGGCGGAGCTGGCCGCCACCCGCCGCTCGCAGATCGGCGGCGGCGAGCGCGCCGAGAAGATCCGCACCTACAACTTCCCCGAGAATCGGCTCACCGACCACCGGATCAAGCTGACCGTGCACCAGCTCGACCGGATCCTGCAAGGCGAGCTGGACGAGTTCACCGAGGCGCTCGTCGCCGAGGACCGACGCCGCGCGCTCGAGGCGTGAGAGACGAAGCCGAGCGCAAAGCCGACAGTGAAGCTGTCGAGGTTGGCGCAAGGCGATGTCGTGATGCCGAAGGCGTCACCGTTGCGGAGGCGCTCGCGGGCGCCGAGCGCCGGCTGGCCGCTGCCGGCGTGGCCTCGCCGCGTGTGGACGCCGAACTGCTCGTCGGCAACGCGCTCGGAACAACCCGCACGGCGCTCTACGCCGACTCCGGGCGTGAGCTCTCGGCCCAGGAGTCGGCCGGGCTCGAGCGCCGGGTCGCGCGGCGCGAGGCGCGGGAGCCGCTCGCGTACGTACTCGGCGAATGGGGTTTCCGCCGCCTGACGCTGAAGGTCGACCGGCGCGTGCTCGTCCCGCGTCCCGAAACGGAGGTGGTGGTCGAGCGGTGCCTCGAGCTCCTGCGCGGGCTCGACCGGCCGGCGGTGCTCGACGTCGGCACCGGCTCGGGCGCGATCGCGCTTGCAATCGCCGACGAGCACCCTGGCGCGCGTGTCACCGCGATCGACGTCTCGGTCGGTGCCCTGGAGGTCGCGCGCGAGAACGCTCGAACCGCTGAGCTGAGGGTCGCCTTCGCCGAGCAGGACGTCCACGACGGTCTCGAAGGCGCTTATGACCTCGTCGTCTCGAACCCACCGTACGTCACCGCCGAGGAGATCGAGACGCTCGAGCCCGAGGTGCGTGACTGGGAGCCGCGGATCGCCACGGTCGGCGAGGAGCACACGGAGGCGATCGCGACGGCGTCCGCGCGGGTGCTCCTCCCAGCCGGCCACCTGGTGCTCGAGGTCGCCGACGGCCGGGCTGCGGAGGTCTCGGAGGTACTGCGCCGGCTCGGCTACGACAACGTGCGCAGTGGCGAGGACCTCGCCGGCCGCGACCGCGTCGTCGAGGGACGATGGTCGAGCGCGCGGTAGCGGCGCTGCACGCGGGCGAGACGGTGATTCTGCCGACCGACACGGTCTATGGGCTCTGCGCCGCGCCCGAGCGGGCCGCCCGACTGGCCGAGCTGAAGGGACGGCCGGCGTCGACCCCGGTCACGCTGCTCTGCGCTGACGTCGAACGGCTGCTCGAGCTCGTGCCCGAGGCGGCGGCGTACGAGGCGGCGTTGCCCGGGCCGTACACCCTCGTCCTCCCGAATCCGGCGGAGCGGTTCCCCGAGCTTGGCGGCGGCGGGACGATCGGTGTGCGCGTGCCCGTGCTCCCGGGCGCCGCCGCGGCCATCGTCGCACAGGTCGGCGCGGTGGCGGCGACGAGCGCCAATCACCACCACGGGGCGGATCCGCGTCGCCTCGAGGACGTCCCCGCCGAGCTGCGCGACGCGTGTGCCGCCGTGGTGGACGGTGGCGAGCTGCCGGGCATCGCCTCGACCGTGGTCGACCTGACCGGGCCGGAGCCCCGCGTCCTGCGCGAGGGGGCCGTTCCCGCGGCCGAGGCGCTGAGACGTCTCGGCTGGAAGGCCGAGTAGGATCGGAGCGGTGCCCCGCTCCGTCGCCGCCCGCAAGAAGAAGGAGACCTTCGAGGACCTCCGCCGCGCGCGGCTCGCCGAGGTCGACCCCGCGATCGCGGAGCTGATCGGCGAGGAGCTCGAGCGCCAACGCGGGCAGATCGAGCTGATCGCCTCCGAGAACTTCACCTGGCCGAGCGTGCTGGAGGCGGTCTCGAGCGTCCCCACCAACAAGTACGCCGAGGGCTACCCCGGCCGACGCTACTACGGCGGCTGCGAGGTCGTCGACGAGATCGAGCAGCTGGCGATCGACCGGGCGAAGGAGCTGTTCGGCGCCGAGCACGCCAACGTCCAGCCGCATGCGGGTGCGCCGACGAACATGGCCGTCTACTCGGCCGTGCTCGAGCCCGGGGACACGATCCTTTCGCTGCGCCTCGACCACGGCGGCCATCTCACCCACGGCCTGAAGGTGAACTTCTCCGGCCGGCTCTACTCGATCGTCCACTACGGCGTCAGCCGCGAGACGATGAGAGTCGACTACGACGAGGTGCTCGCCCTGGCGAAGCAGCACCGGCCGAACCTGATCATCTGCGGCGGATCCGCCTATCCGCGCACGGTCGAGGCCGACCGCTTCCGCGCGATCGCCGACGAGGTCGGTGCCTACCTGCTCTGCGACATGGCGCACTTCTCGGGGCTGGTCGCGGCGGGCCTGCATCCGAACCCGGTTCCGCACTGCGACTTCGTCTCGTCCACTACGCACAAGACGCTGTCCGGCCCGCGCTCCGGCTTCGTCCTCTGCCGCGAGGAGCACGCACAGGCGCTCGACCGGGCCGTGTTCCCGGGGATGCAGGGCGGTCCGATGGAGCACGTGATCGCGGCGAAGGCGACCTGCTTCCGGATCGCAGGCACGCCCGCCTTCCGCGAGTACCAGACGCAGGTGCGCGCGAATGCCGACGCGCTGGCCGACGAGCTCCAGGCGGGCGGGCTCGACGTCCTCACCGGGGGCACCGACACGCATCTGCTCCAGGTCGACCTGCGGGCGTCCGAGTGGACGGGCAAGGACGCGGAGGAGCGGCTGGCCGACGTGAACATCACCGCCAACCGGAACACCGTTCCCTTCGACGAACGGCCGCCGACGGTCGCCTCCGGCGTGCGGATGGGCACGCCCGCCTGCACCATGCGCGGCTTCGACGAGGGCGACTTCCGCGAGGTCGGGCAGATCGTGGCCGCGGCCCTTCAGGACGACGCGGACGTCGAGGCGCTCTCGGAGCGGAGCGTCGCCCTGTGCGAACGGAATCCGCTCTATCCCGGCTTTCGCGGCTGGACCACATACGAGGACTGAGTGGGCGATCGGCGTCTCACCGTCGTCGCCCATCCGCTGGTCCAGCACAAGCTCTCGTACCTGCGCGACAGGGACACGCCCACCGTCCACTTCCGCAAGCTCGTCAACGAGGTGACCCTGCTGCTCACCTACGAGGCGACGAAGGACTTCCCGACCGAGCCGTTCGAGATCGAGACGCCGCTCGAGCGGATGGAGGCGCAGCGGATCTCAGGCAAGAAGGTTGCCGTCTGCCCGGTCCTACGGGCCGGGGTCGGCATGCTCGAGGGGACGCTCTCGCTGATCTCGAGCGCCCGGGTCGGTTTCATCGGCATGTATCGCGACGAGGAGACGTTGGAGGCGATCCAGTACTACGTGAAGCTGCCGGAGGATCTCGGCGAGCGCGACGCGATCGTCCTCGACCCGATGCTGGCGACGGGCAACTCGAGCGTCGCGGCGATCGGCCAGGTGAAGGACGCCGGCGCACGCTCGGTGACGCTCGTGTGCCTGGTCGCCGCTCCGGAGGGGATCGAGAGGGTGCACTCGGTGTACCCGGACGTCCACATCGTCTGCGCCTCGCGGGACCGCGGCCTGAACGAGCACGGCTTCATCGTCCCGGGACTCGGCGACGCGGGAGACCGTCTGTACGGCACGAAGTAGTTTCGGGGCCTGACCCGGAGGTCAGCCCTACGGGCCTCGCGCCGACTTCCGGAGTACCGTGTAGGCCGCCGTGACGCTGCACGAGCTTGGCGACCACCTCGAGGTGATCTACGGCGCTGCGCTGGCGTTTCTGATCGTGATTTTGCTGACGCCGGCGGTGGCGGGGATGGCGCGGCGGCTCGGCGCAGTCGACCAGCCAGACGAGCGGCGGGTCCACCGGATCCCGATCCCGCGCCTCGGCGGTCTTGCGCTCTTCTTCGGGATCATCGTGCCCTCGCTGGCGTTCCTCGACCTGAGCCGGTCGGTGCGGGGGCTCCTGCTCGGCGCGACGGTCGCGACCGCGGTCGGCGCGATCGACGACTTCCGCGGCCTGCGCTGGTGGGAGAAGCTCGGCGGACAGGTCGTCGCCGCCTCGATTCCGCCGATCTTCGGCGTCTGGATCGACCACTTCACGTTCCCGTTCCTCGGCGTCTACGACCTCTCGCCGTGGGTGGGCGGCCCGTTGACCGTGCTCTGGATCGTCGCCGTGATGAACATGGTCAACTTCCTCGACGGTCTGGACGGGCTCGCGGCGGGAGTCTGCGCAATCGCCGCGCTCGCCTTCACCGCGATCGAGCTCTCGCTCGGCAAGCCGACGGCGGCCGCCTTTACCGCCATCGTCTTCGGAGCCACACTCGGCTTCCTGCGCCACAACTTCTTCCCGGCCCGCATCTTCATGGGCGACTCGGGCGCGATGCTGCTCGGCTTCTCGCTCGCCGCCGTCTCGGTCGAGGGACTGCTGAAGACCGCGGCCACCGTCGCCCTGTTCTTCCCGCTGCTCGTGCTCGCCGTGCCGATCCTCGACACCGGCTTCGTCGTCGCCCGGCGGCTCAAGTACCGAATGCCGATCACGGCTCCCGACAAGACGCATCTGCACCACCGCTTCGTCAACATCGGCTTCTCGCAGCCGCGGGCGGTCGCCTACATCTACTTCTGGGTCGCGACCCTGGCCGTGGCCGCGCTCGGCACCCGCTACATCCCGTTCCGCGAGGACGGCGCTTGGCACCTGTGGCCGACGGTCGGCGCCGCTGCGCTCGGCCTGCTCGCGGTGGCCGCGTCGGTTTACATGGTCTACCTGCTCGAGATCGTCAAGTTGGCGAACCCGCGCATCCGGCGTCGCCGCCGGGAGGAGGCGGAGCGGGAGCGCCGCTCCGCCTAGTCCCGCCGTTACTGGCTCAGCTGAGCCACCCGCATCTGGTTGCCAGACGGATCGCGGAACCCGGCGTCGATCCCGTACGGCTGCTGGGTCGGCTCCTGCTGGAACTCCACGCCGCGGCGCGTGAGCTCCCCGTAGGTCGCATCGATGTCGTCGGTGGAGAAGAAGAGGCCGGTTGCGGCTCCCTTGGCGACCAGAGCCTTGATCTGGTCTCGCGTCTCCTCGTCGAAGACGGGCGGGCCGGGCACCGCCATCAGCACGATGGCGACCTCCTGACCGGGGACGCCGACGGTGAGCCAGCGGAAGTTCCCCAGCTCCGGAACGGTGACGTCCTCGCGGAGCTCGAAGCCGAGCTTCTCGGTGTAGAAGGCCAGTGCCTCGTCCTGGTCGTGGACCCAGACCTGGACGGTCGTCAGTTGCTTGAGCATGAGTTCCTCCTCGAGTCGGACAGGTCGCGGCGACGTTAGCCGCGCTCCTCGCCTCTGTCTTCTCGAAAACTGCGGGACTGCGGGCGCGCGTACGCCCGCTGGATACAGGTCGGGATCCGGGCCCGGGTGATCGCGGGCGGAAAGGAGTCGCGGTAGGCGGTCGGGGAGAGCCCGAACAGCTTGCCGAAGCTCGTCGTGAACGACCCGACGCTGCGCAGCCCCACCGTGAGGCAGATGTCCGCAACCGAGCGGTCAGTCGTGCGAAGCAGGGCGGCGGCGCGCTCGAGCCGTCGGGTCAGCAGGTACTGGTGCGGTGTCTCACCGAATGTCCGCCGGAACTCGCGGCTGAAGTGCGCCGGCGAGAGATATGCGGCCCGGGCAAGGGCCGGGACGTCCAGAGACTCGCCGTAGCGCGAATCGGCGAGATCCTTCGCGCGGAGCAGGTGCCGGACGGGAGGGAGGATGGACATCTGTCTTGGTCAGCGGGGGATGCGGCGGAACATGACGTACGGACCGAGGTCGCGCACGTATCTCATCGCTCGGTCGCCTAGCGGATCGGGAACGAGAAGCCCGCCTTGCCGGTCGCGCCTCCGGCCGTCACGCTCAGCGTTCCGACCAGCCTCCCGGCGGCGCCCTTCGGGACGATGCCCGCGCAGACGGCCGCGCCGGCCGCATACGTTCCGGTCGCGCGGACCGCCCGTCCGCCGGCCGAGGCGGTGCAGGAGACCTTCACTGCGGACGCGCTCGTCCGAACCTGCGCCGTGATCCGGAACGCCCTGCCGGCCCGCACGACGGCCGCCGTTCTCAGGCCCGCGAGTGAGACCGACGCTGTGCTCCGCGTGAAGACGCTGAGCGAGCCGAGTTCGCGGCCGCAGGCGCAACTGAAACCGATCGGCTCGACGGCCGAGACGTAGAGGTGACGCCCGTCCGGGCTGATCGCCGACGCGCTCGCCCTGGAGAGCACCTGCCCGCGCGCGCACGCGTCGCTGTTCTCGACGTCGCTGACACAGCCTGCGGCGCCGGGCAGCCGGTCGATCCGGCCGTCGGCGTGGCGCCTGAACGCGAGCACGGCGTTCTGGAAGGGCGACACGGCGTAGAGACCCTCCCCGTCGGGGCTGATCGTGATCTCGGCGACTCCCTCGAGATCGGCCGATGCGCGCGTCGTCAACAGCCGGAGCGACCCGGTCGCCGGGTCTCGACGTAGGAGGACGATCGCCCCCGGGTAGTACGAGGGCACGTAGAGCGTGAGACCGTCCGGGCTGATCGAGAGGTCGAGTCCGTTCTCGAGCTGCGGGAGCGTGGTACACGCGCCGCCGCGGCCGTCGACGGCCAGGCAGCCCTGGAGCCCGGGCAGCTGGGTCAGCGCTCCGCCAGGCCCCCGCCGGAAGGCGGCGATCGCGTCACGGGCCAGCACGTAGACGTTCTTCCCGTCCGGGCTCGCCGCCACCGCGATCGACGCGATCAACCCCCTGCCGCGGCGGCAGCCTTCGGCAGGTAGGCCCGGGCCCTCGTCGTCGCCGACGTCCTCGTCGGCCTCCTGCTCAGCGGTGCACGCCGCTTCTCCGGCGAGCTGCTGGAGCTGTCCGGAGCCGGCGCTGCGGGTGAAGGCCGCGACGGCGTTGCTCCGGGCCGAGGCGACGTAGAGGTTCGTGCCGTCGCGAGTGATCGCGATGTCGGCCGCACCGCGCAGTCCGATACCCACGGAGCAGCCCTCCAGGGCGTCTGTGCCGGCGCACCCCCCGGCTCCGGGAAGCTGCGTGAGGACACCGCCGGGCGAGCGGCCGAAGGTCGCGACCGAACCCGAGGCGAAACCGGCGGCGTAGACGTGGCGGCCGTTGGCCGATACCGCGACTGCAGACGCGCCCTGGATCGCCCGGCCTTCGCCGCAGCCGTCGTCGAGGTCGCCGACGCAGCCCGCCGGACCGGCCGGCTGCGTGATCCGGCCGGTCGCACGGTCGCGCGCGAAGACGGCGATCGACCCGGAGTTGCCCGAGACGTTCGGGGCGACGCCCGAGCTGGCCGCGTAGACGCTGCGCCCGTCCGGCGAGACGGCGACCGCGTCTGGTCCGTTCAGGGCACGCGCGTCGGCGCAGATCCCCTCCGTCACCAGCTGGCTCACGCAGGCGCCAGGCCCCGCGAGCTGGACGAGCTGGCCGGGCTGCGCCCCCGCTCCGAGCCCGGCGACGGCTCCTCCGGCGACGAGAACGGCCAAGCTTTGCAGGCCTGCCACCAGTGCGGCAGTATCGCACGACCGGAAATCGCAGCTTTGTCGCCCCCAGGTACGATCGAGTTACAAGCTATCGGCCGATCGAAGTGGTCAAGCGATATTCGCGTGTCACAAACTCGCCTGATATGCTCGCCGTCGCAGATGGAGCCTGCGCGCCAGACGTTCGATCCCGCCGGCGCGGGCGCCTTGCTGGTCACGGGTACCGCGGCAGGCACTGCGGGTGGCGCCCTGATCGGCTGGGCTACCGGGTCGCTCGCATACGGCCTCCTCGCAGGGGCGGCCGTCGGCGTGCCTCTGGGCATCTACGCGGTGTACCGCCGCTACGGGAAGTCGCTCTGATGCCGTCGGCCATGTTCAGCCCGCGCCCGGAGCCGAATCACCTGCTGCCGGCGCTCGCCGGCGGCATCGTGCTGCTGATCGCACTGCCCGTCTTCCTCCTGGCCGGCTGGCCGATCGGCGGCTGGGCGCTCGGCGACCGTGCTCTACGTCGCGGTCCACGCGCTCGACCTCGTCGTCACCCGGCTGGGGAACGGTGCGAAGGTCTTCGGCGTCCTCTTCAAGGCTCTCGGCCTGCTGGTCGTGCTCATCGCCACCGCGTCCTCGGACAAGGAGCTCGCGATCGCGGCCGTGCTCACCTATGCACTCGCCTACACGGCCGAGTTCGGGCTGTCCCTCGCCTCCTACTACGGCCGGGAGCCGATCGGCAAATGAAGCGCTGGCTCTTCCTCGCTTCGACCGCCGCACTGGTCTTCCCGACCGCGGCCTTCGCCCGCGGCAAGTTCGACCCGACCACCGAGTTCGAGCAGCACGAGTGGATCTCCATCCACATCGGCGGGCTAGATCTGTCGATCACGAAGGCGGTCGTCTACCTGATGATCGGGACGCTGTTGACGATCCTGATGGGGCTCGGGCTGATGCGCGTGGAAGGTGGTTTCGGGAAAGGACGTCGGTCGCCGCCAGTCCGTCGGGGAGCAGATCTACGAGGTCGCGCAGGTGCAGATCGCCGAACAGGGGCTACCGACGAAGGCGATCGGCCGCTGGTTCCCCTACGTGGCGACGCTGATGCTCTTCATCTGGGTCGTGAACATGATCGGCTTCATCCCGCTGCCGCTCACCGGCGAGAAGTGGCACGGCGTCCCGACCTGGGGGATCTACGCCGCCACCTCGTCGCTGTCCGTGACCCTCGCGCTCGCCCTCCTCACTTTCGTCTTCACGCACTACGAGGGGATCAGGTGGAACGGGCCGCGGCGCTACTTCAAGAGCTGGATCCCGGAGGCGCCGAAGGCGCTGCTCTTCCTGATCGTGCCGCTCGAGATCCTCGGCCAGTTCATGCGCCTGATCTCGCTGAGCGTCCGCCTCTTCGCGAACATGCTCGCCGGCCACATCCTGATCCTCACGTTCCTCGGCCTGATGTTCATCCTCGAGTCGGTCATCCTGGCCGTCTTCGTGGTGCCGATCGCGACGGTCTTCTACCTCTTCGAGGTCGTGATCGTCGTCTCGATCCAGGCCTTCATCTTCTCCGCCCTGTCAGCCATCTACATCGGCTCGGCGATCGAGCCGGAACACTAGGAGGGAAGAACCACATGCTTGCTGCTCTCATCGCCGCAACCACAGGCGACGTCACCAAGGCCGGCAAGGCGATCGGCCTCGCGCTCGGCGTCGGCCTCGGCGCGCTCGGCGCCGGCGTCGGCATCGGCAACATCTTCGGCTCGATGATCCAGTCCGTCGCCCGCCAGCCGGAGCTCCGCGGCGAGCTCCAGGGCATCCAGTGGCTCGGCTTCGCGCTGACCGAGGCTGTCGTCTTCTACGGCCTGCTGGGCTCGATTCTCGCCTTCGTCCTCGTCTGATGGCCGCAACGCTGGTGCTCGGCGCGAACGCGCTGATCAAGGTCACGCCGGGGCTGATGATCTGGACGATCGTCTGCTTCCTGATCGCCCTCTTCGTGCTCAAGCGGTTTGCATTCGGCCCGATCCAGAAGGCGATCGACGACCG
Source organism: uncultured Actinomycetes bacterium (assembly GCA_963808815.1). Classification (GTDB taxonomy): domain Bacteria; phylum Actinomycetota; class Thermoleophilia; order Gaiellales; family Gaiellaceae; genus DATBLE01. Next base: position 235,134 of record CAWEGI010000016.1, read on the forward strand.
GCGCGAGCGCATCCGCCAGTCGATCGACGAGGCCGACCGCGCCCGCGAGGAGGCGCGCAACCTGCTCGAGGAGCACCGCAAGCTGCTCGGCAGGGCGAAGTCCGACGCCGAGGAGATCCTCGCCGAGGCGCGCAAGCAGTCAGATGCCCAGCGCGAGCGGGTCCGCGAGGAGACCGAGGCCGACCGCCAGCGGCGGCTCGAGGAGACCAAGAAGCAGATCGATGCCGAGACGCATCGTGCGCTCGAGCAGATCCGCGCCGAAGTCGCCGACCTCACGCTGATCGCCACCGCGAAGGTGACCGGCAAGGTTCTCGACCGCGACGACCACCGCAAGCTGATCGAGGACGCGATCGGCGACCTCGACTTCTCCGTACTCGAGAAGGAAACGGTCTGAGCGTCGTCCACCGTACGTACGCGCGGTCCCTCTTCGAGGCCGCGAACGAGGCCGGGCGCTTGCCCGCCGTCCGCCGGGACCTAGCCGACTTCGTCGAGGCAGGCCGGCAGGTGCCCGAGCTCGACGAGCTGCTCCGCAACCCGCAGCTCGACGAGCGGGCGAAGGCCGCCGCCGTCGACGCCGTCGCCGGAGGGGGCGATCCGCTCGTCCTCAACCTCCTGCGCCTGCTCGTGGAGAAGGGCCGCGGGGGAGAGGTGGCGCAGGTCGCCGACGAGTTCGAGCGGATGGCCGCCGCCGAGGAGGGCGAGCTGTCCGTCGAATTGACCACCGCCTACGAGCTCTCCGACGAGGAGGCGCGTACGATCGTCGGCCAGATCGAACAGCGCTCCGGCCGGAAGGTCGAGGCCAGCCGGACCGTCGACCCCGACCTGATCGGCGGCGTGGTCCTCCAGGTCGGCTCGCGCCGGGTCGACGCCAGCATCCGCGGCCGGCTCGAGCAGCTCGGCCGAGACCTCCGTACCCGTGTCTGATACCGAAGGAGCCCTGAGTTGAAGCTACGCCCGGAAGAGATCACCGCTCTCCTGAAGGAGCGGATCAAGGACTTCGACGTCGAGACCGACCTGGCCGAGGTGGGGCAGGTGCTGCAGGTCGGCGACGGCATCGCCCGCATCTACGGCCTGGAGAGCGCGGTCGCCCTCGAGATGCTCGAGCTGGAGCACGGGGTCACCGGCGTCGCGCTGAACCTCGAAGAGGACAATGTCGGCGCCGCCCTGCTCGGCGAGTGGGACAAGGTCAAGGAGGGCGAGCCGGTCCGCCGTACCGGCCGCGTCGCCAGCGTTCCCGTCGGCGACGCGCTGGTCGGCCGGATCGTCGACCCGCTCGGCAACCCGGTCGACGGCAGTGGGCCGATCGAGGCCTCCGAGCGCCGGCCGCTCGAGTTCAAGGCGCCCGGAGTCGTCCAGCGCCAGCCGGTGAAGGAGCCGCTCCAGACGGGCCTGAAGGCGATCGACTCGATGATCCCGATCGGCCGCGGCCAGCGCGAGCTGATCATCGGCGACCGTACGACCGGCAAGACGGCGATCTGCGTCGACACGATCCTCAACCAGCGCGGCCAGGATGTGATCTGCATCTACGTCGCCATCGGCCAGAAGGCCTCCACCGTCGCTCAGGTGTACGAGCGCCTGAAGGAGGAGGGCGCGATGGACTACACGATCATCGTCAACGCCTCGGCCGCCGAGGCCGCGCCCATCAAGTGGATGGCACCGTACGCCGGTTGCGCGATGGGCGAGTACTTCATGTTCCAGGGCAAGCACGCGCTCTGCATCTACGACGACCTCTCGAAGCACGCCGATGCGTACCGGCAGATGTCGCTGCTCCTCCGCCGCCCTCCGGGCCGCGAGGCGTACCCGGGCGATGTCTTCTACCTGCACTCGCGGCTGCTCGAGCGCGCGTGCAAGCTGAACGACGAGCTGGGGGCCGGATCGCTGACCGCCCTGCCGATCATCGAGACGCAGGCCGGCGACGTGTCGGCGTACATCCCGACGAACGTGATCTCGATCACGGACGGGCAGATCTTCCTTGAGAGCGACCTGTTCTACTCGGGCGTCCGCCCGGCGATCAACGTCGGCATCTCCGTCTCGCGCGTGGGCGGCAACGCCCAGGTGAAGGCGATGCGCCAGGTCGCCGGCCGCCTGAAGCTCGAGCTCGCCCAGTACCGCGAGCTGGAGGCGTTCGCCCAGTTCGGCTCGGAGCTCGACCAGGCGACGCAGCGCACGCTCGCCCGCGGTGAGCGGATGGTCGCCACCCTCAACCAGCCGCAGTACAGCCCGTGGCCGATGGAGGAGCAGGTGGTCGCGATCTTCGCCGGAATCAACGGTTACCTCGGCGACGTGCCCGTCCCGCAGGTGCCGCGCTTCCAGGACGAGCTGCGCGAGCACATGCGGACGGAGAAGTCGATCCTCGACGCGATCCGCGAGCAGAAGGAGATCTCCGACGAGCTCGAGGGGAAGCTGAACGCCGAGCTCAAGCGCTTCGCGGGCATGTTCAACGTGCAAGAGGAAGGGTCGCTCGTTTCCTGACGGAAACGAGCGAGAGAAAAACGGCATGGCCTCTGTCCAAGACCTGAAGCGGAGAATCAGGTCCATCCGCAACACGCGGAAGATCACCAAAGCCATGGAGCTGGTCGCCTCCGCACGGCTCAGGCGGGCGCAGGCAAGGATCGAAGCGATGCGCCCCTACGCCGACCGGATGATGGAGCTGATGGTGGGCACGGCGCGCGCGAGCTCGTCCGTTCGCGGCCTGCCGCTGCTCCAGCGCCGGGACGAGGAGCGGGCGGTGGCGATCATGCCGTTGACCGGCGACCGCGGCCTGGCGGGTGCCTTCAACGCGCAGGTGCTGCGGCACGCTCTCGCACTCGAGCGGCAGCTCCGCGGCGAGGGGAAGCGCGTGCGCTGGCTCGTGTCCGGCCGCAAGGGCTCCTCCACGCTTCGCTTCCGCCGGTTCGAGGTCCTGCAGGCCTGGACGGGCTTCAGCGACCGGCCCGCCTACGTGGACGCACAGGCGATCGCCCATCGGATCTCCGAGCTCTACGTGGCCGAGGAGGTCGACCGGGTCGTGATCGTCTACAACCACTTCGTGTCGCCGCTCGTTCAGCAGGTGGTCGAGCAGGACGTCCTGCCGATCCCGGAGCAGATGCTCGAGGCGGGCCAGGACGAGGACCGGCACTCGGCCTTGCTCGGCGACTTCATCTACGAGCCGGAGCCCGAGCAGATTCTCGAGCGGCTGCTCCCGGTGTACATCGAGACCGAGCTCTACCGCGCGCTGCTCGAGTCGGCCGCCTCGGAGCAGGGCGCACGGATGACGGCGATGCGCAATGCCTCGAAGAACGCCGGCGAGCTGATCGACAGCTTGACGCTGGCGATGAACCGTGCGAGGCAGGCGGAGATCACCCAGGAGATCCTGGAGGTCGTCGCAGGCGCGGATGCACTGACCGCGTAGAAGCTAGGTGGGAAGCCGGCGGCGGCAGGTTTCCGATTGCACGATCTCGCTAACTTTCTGGTCACCGGACGGTCTCACTCCGGTAACGCGGGCGTGATGCCCGTTATGCTCTAGACCCGCCAGTGGCCACTACCGAACGCCCCGAGCTCGTCTCCTCCGGCGCAGGCCTCGCCTCGACCGTCGCCGCCGAGACGCACGGCGCGATCGGTACCGAAGGCGCGGTACGCGCACGTGGCTACTGGGAGGGCGTGTTCATACGATTCCGCCGCGACAAGTTCGCGATCGTCGGCGGGATCTACTGCGTCCTGCTGGTCCTGGTCGGGTTCATCGGCGCCCCGATCGCCGCGCACTTTCTCGGCCACGGGCCCAACGACCAGTTCGCCGGCGGGCTCGACCCGCAAGACGGTGCTCCCGGTCGGCCCGCTGTCGGAAGTGTCGACGCAGCCCTATCCAGGGGCGGTGGGCAATTTCCAGCACACCTTCTTCGTCCTCGGCGCGGACGGCCAGCTCGGGCGCGACGAGTTCCTGCGCCTGCTGTACGGCACCCAGACCTCGCTCGAGGTCGCCGTCGGCGCGACGCTGCTGGCCATGGTGGTCGGCGTCCTGATGGGCGCCCTCGCCGGCTTCTACAGCGGCATGACCGACACGGTGATCAGCCGGATGACCGAGATCGTGATGGCCTTCCCTGTGCTGCTGTTCGTGATCGCTCTGGCGAGCACGGCGGGTGAGCGGCTCAACGGCGTCACTTTCGGGTTCCTCTCGCCCGGGGTCGTGACCCTCATCTTCGTTCTCGGCATCTTCGGATGGTTCTATCCAGCCCGAATCGTTCGAGCCCAGGTCCTGTCGTTACGCGAGAAGGAATTCGTCGAGGCGGCGCGGATGATCGGCACGAACGACTGGAAGATCATCCGGTCGCACATCCTGCCGCACCTGGTCGCCCCGATCATCGTCTACTCGACTCTGGTGATCGCCACGAACATCCTGGCGGAGGCGGGTCTGTCGTTCCTCGGCCTCGGGATCCAGCAGCCGACAGCGAGCTGGGGCAACCTGCTGGCGACCGCGCCGGACTACTACTTGACGCAGCCATGGCTGATGGTCTGGCCCGGCGTCGCAGTGCTGCTCGCGACGCTCGCATTCAACCTGCTCGGCGACGGCCTGCGCGACTCCTTCGACCCGCGGTCGTCCGGCTAGCGAACGCCGTGCTCGGGGGTCGGACTGCCGTCCTGTTGGTCGCGGCGGCCGCTGCCCTGTGTGCCTGGCCGGTCGCCGGAGCCGGCGCGGGGAGCGACGTCGCCAAGGCGCGCACGGTCCAGATCGTCTTCACCGGCAAGGGCGGCGGCCGCTACCTCGACCACACGCGCTGGCTGCACGAGGTCACGCGCCAGTGCTACGCGAGCAGACTGGCGGACGAGACGCTCTCGGTGCGCTGGCGGATCGAATGGACGGCCCGGCTCGTTCCGGGCGCGAAAGGGTACGTCCTGCGGGCGCCCGCCCGCCGGAACGACGCGATCGCCGGCTCCGTCGACGGGACTGCCGTCCAGGACAACTGCGACTCGGCCGAGGAGGAGCCCGGGTGGGCCGGGACGTCGGTGTGCAAGAGCGACCTCGACCTGCACACCAACGGTGAGCTCTCGTTGAGGAGGGCGGTAGGAGGCGTGCGCCTCGAGCTGCGGGGCCCGAAGTACAAGAGCCCCGGCCACCCGTGCGAGCTCGACATACGGAACGACCAGCTGGTCACCTCGGTCGCACTCGAGACCACTGCACTCGCCCGGCTGGCGGCGGGTCGCGCGCTCACGATCCCGATCGGCACCCGTCACCCCGCCGCGGGCGTCGCGTACGTGCCGACCCGGAACTGCTCGCACTTCCCGCACCTCTACGACGGCGTCGAGTACCTCTACGACTGCGAAGACACCCTGATCTGGAACGGCGCCGTCACCATTCGCGCGCTCTAGCGGCGCTCGCAGCGGCAGTGATGCTCGCCGGCTGCGGAGGCGGCCAATCACGATCGGAGGCCTGTTCCGCACGTGTTGTCGCGCCCGCCTCTCGGGCTGAGGCGGCCGGCGCACTCCAGCAAGCCATTGCGGCCGACCACGCGGCCCTCGACGTGCTCGACGCCGCCGATCCCCTGGCCGCCCGCTTCCGCGGGGCCAAGGCGAGGGCCGAGCAGGCGCTCCGTTCCTTTACGGGAGACCCGCTCCGCTCGCGGACGATGAGTCCGACCGCGACGATCCTGATGAGCGCGCAACGCGTGGTCGGCGAGACCCGGGCGCTGCGCCGGCAGCTCTGCTCCTAGCCGCTAGCTCCCGGTGCCGCAGTGCCGGTACTTGTTCAGGCAGTTGGCGACGAGGGTGGTCAGCGCGCGCTGGTCCCACGCGTTGATGAAGTCGGCGTGCCCCGAGTACTGGCCTCCGGAGGCGAGCTCGAGGCTGCCGCTCAGTGCCTTCGGGTAGCGGTAGACGAGCTGCAGCGCAGGCATCGCAACCGGATACCCCTTCGGGCAGCGCCCGTTCAGCGAGTACGCAGTGTTCTTCTGGTTGTCGTAGAGAAGGTTCTTGCCGTCCCAGCAGTCGGGGAAGTTCACGTGCTGGCTGAGCTGGCCGTCGACGCAGTTGGGGATGTTGGCGGACGGGGGGATGTTCACCAGATCGCCGCAGTCCCAGTAGGTGACGTTGAGGCGCTGCGGCGCAGTCGCGTGCGAGTTCCCGGCGACGATCTGGAGGCCGGCCGGGAACGGGCGCAACGGCGTCCTCACGAGCCGCCGGTAGTACGCGATCGCGGTCGTCGGCGTCGCCGCCTCCCCGGCGACGAAGAGGGTCGGCATCCAGTAGGCGGCCTTGTCGCCCGGCCGGCGGCAGGTGGTGCTCGCGGTGCGGAGCTGGGCCGGGGTCGAGAACGCGTTCGTCGAGTCGTTGCCCACGAACGTGTGGTCGTGCGAGAAGCCGGGCTGGCGCGGCAGCACGATCGGATCGTCCGGGCCGCGGTGGCTGAAGCTGCAGACGCTGATGAAGTTGACGCCGCGGAGCGGAGGCGAGGCACTCCGCGAGCCGCCGGCGGTCGCCGCGAGGACGGCCACCGACGCGACCGCGAACGCTGCCAGTCGGAGAGTCCGGACCCCGGTCATCCGACCCAAGCGTAGCCGCCCACGGCCCCTCTTCACATTTTCGACATACGCCAACTAAACTCCGCGCGGCTCGTCTTACGGGTCGAGGATGCGTCCACCATTGAGTCCGGCCGAGGGCCGGTCTCGTGCGTCATCGAAAGGAGATCGATGCAGAAGAAAATCTGGCTTTCCGGCGCTATGACCGCGCTCGGAGCCGCGATGCTGGTCGCGGCCGCGTTTGCCGGTCCGGCGTCGAGCAAGTCGAACCAGCCGTCCGCCTCCGGGCAGAAAAAGGGCGGGACGATGAACGTCAACGCGTCGGGAACCGACGTCGATTACATCGACCCCTCGCTCGCGTACGGCACCCTTTCGTGGCAGATCCTGGATTCGGTCTGCACCAAGCTCATGTACTACCCCGACAAGCCCGATCCGGTCGGGGCCAAGCTCGCTCCCGACGGTGCTGTCGGCTTCCCGTCCGTCTCCAAGGACGGCAAGACGTACGTGTTCACCGTCAAGTCCGGCATCAAGTCGAACACGGGCGAAACGCTCACCGCTGCGAACTACGCCGCGGCGATCAACCGTGACCTGAACCCGAAGATGCAGTCGCCGTCCGTTCCGTTCATGACGGGCGCCAACGGCATCGTCGGTGCGCAGGCCGTCGCCGACGGCAAGGCAGCGAGCCGCCAGCGGCGTCGTCGCCAAGGGTCAGAAGCTGACCATCAGGCTGATGCAGCCGGACGGCTCGCTCCTGTCGAAACTGGCGATGAACTTCTTCTGCCCGATCCCGAAGGGGACGCCGATCAACGCCGACGGGATCAACACGTTCGCGTCGTTCGGCCCGTACTACGTCGCCAGCCGCCAGGTCGGCCGGCAGCTGATCACGAAGACGAACCCGAACTACAAGGGCTCCCGCCCGCACAACATCAGCACGTTCGTGTTCACGATGAACACGAACCTCGACCAGAGCCTGCTGCAGGTGAAGTCGGGGCAGGCGGACTACGACGCCGGCGGTCTTCCGGCGACGGCAAACGCCGGCCTCGCGCAGCAGTACGGTGTCCACAAGGGCGGCCCCTACCGCTACTTCGTGAACGGCGGTCTGAACGTCGACTACATCGCGCTGAACACGACGCGGCCGGCGTTCTCGAACCTGAGCATGCGGAAGGCTGCGAACTACGCGGTCGACCGCCCGGCTCTCGTCCGGGTCCGCGGCTTCCTCGCGGGCAAGCGCTCGCAGCAGGTCCTGCCTCCGGGTATCGACGGCTACAAGCCGATCGTGACCTACCCGTACAAGGGGGCGAACTACCCCAAGGCGAAGACGCTCGCCTCCCAGGCGGGCGGCTGCAAGGACGTCACCCTGTACAGCGCCACTACCGCGGTGGGCCAGAACCTGGCGCAGGTGTTCAAGTACAACCTGAGCCAGATCGGCTGCAACGTGAACGTGAAGCTGTTCCAGGGCTTCCAGATCTACATCGCCGCCGGCACGAAGGGTGAGCCGTTCGACGCGGTCTTCGCCGGCTGGTTCGCGGACTACGCGGATCCGTACGACTTCGTCGACATCCTGCTGAACGGTCAGAACATCCACGAGGCGAACAACAACAACCTCGCCTACTTCAACAACGCCGGCGTGGAGCGAGCAGATGAAGGCCGCGAACGCCCTGACCGGCGACAAGCGGGGTGCTGCCTACGCAGCGCTCGACAAGAACATCACCAACAACTACGCACCGTGGGCGGCGTACGAGAACCGCAACACGCGTGAGTTCATCTCGGCCCGCACCGGCGGCTACCTGTTCCAGGCAGCCCATGGCCAGGCCAACCTCAACACCTTCTTCCTCAAGTAAGGAGAAGAGCAGAGGAACGTAGGACAGTTCGAAATGGGTGGGCGCCGGGTACAACCCCGGCGCCCACCTGGTTTACGAGTCAGACCCGAAAGGTGAATCGACAACCAGCTGACGAGACGTGACGCGCTACCTGATCAGACGACTTCTCTGGGCGGTGCTGCTGTTCTTCGCGGTCACCGTCGTCAGCTACATCCTCTTCTTCGTGATCCCGGCCGATCCCGCCCGGCAATTCGCCGGCAAGGGAGCGACGGCGGCGACGATCGCGAAGGCCAGGCACTACCTCCACCTGGACGAGCCGATCTACCAGCAGTACGGCCGCTTCGTGTGGCGGCTCGTGTACCACCACGACCTGGGCCACTCCTACTACAACCGCGAGAGCGTCAACCACATCATCGCCGACGCCGCTCCGGTGACCGCGTCGCTCGTGATCGGCGGAGCGCTCTTCTGGATGCTGATCGCAATTCCGATCGGCGTCCTCTCGGCCCTGCGGCCACGGTCGCTGTTGGATCGAGGAGCGATGATGTTCGTCCTGATCGGGATCTCGGCGCACCCGGTGTGGATCGGCCTGATCTTCGCGTGGTTGTTCGGCTTCTACGCGCACGAACACGGATCGCCGATCTACTTCCCGATATCGAACTACGCCGACTTCTTCAACCCACCTCCGGGGCAGCCGGGAGGCCCGGTGCAATGGGCCTATCACCTGATCCTGCCCTGGACCACGTTCATGATCCTCTTCGCCGCCCTCTACGTGCGGATGATCCGGGCAAACGTGATGGAGACGCTCAACGAGGACTACGTTCGGACCGCACGTGCCAAGGGCGCCCCGGAGTCCGTGGTGCTGCGCTCGCACGTGCTGCGGAACGCGATGCTGCCGGTCGTGACCATGCTCGGCATGGACATCGGACTGGCCCTCGGAGGCGCCATCTTCACCGAATCGGTCTACGGCTTACCGGGGCTCGGCCGCACCGCGGTCCAGGCGCTCCAGAACTACGACACGCCGACCATCATGGGCGTGATCGTCTTCGCGACGATCGTGATCATCGTCTTCAACCTCATCGTCGACCTGCTCTACGCAGTGATCGACCCCCGGATCCGGCTGGCATAGTTCCGGCCCGACTCCCCAACAACCCCGATCCGGTGTCATCCTTAACCGCGGTGTCATCCTCAACCCCGGTGTCGTCCGTACCCTGATCGCATGGCCCTTCTCGACGTCAACGATCTGAAGACCTACTTCCGGACGGACGACGGGATCGTCAAGGCCGTCGACGGGGTCAGCTTCTCGGTCGAGAAGGGCAAGACGCTCGGCATCGTCGGCGAGTCGGGCTGCGGCAAGAGCGTCACCTGCCTGACGATCATGGGCCTGAACAACCGCAAGACCACGATCTCGAGCGGCGAGGCGCTCTGGAAGGGCGAGAACCTGATCGGGATGAGTCCCAAGAAGCTGCGCGCGATCCGCGGCGACGAGATCGCGATGATCTTCCAGGACCCGATGACGTCGCTGAACCCGGTGCACAAGATCGGGTCGCAGTTGACCGAGGCGATCCTGCTCCACCAGGACATCACGAAGGCCGCCGCCCGCAGACGTGCCCTCGACCTGCTGAAAGCGGTCGGGATCCCGCGCGCCGACGCCAGGATCGACGACTACCCCCATCAGTTCTCCGGCGGCATGCGCCAGCGCGTGATGATCGCGATGGCACTGGTCAACAACCCGGACCTGCTGATCGCCGACGAGCCGACGACGGCGCTCGACGTGACCACGCAGGCGCAGATCCTCGACCTGATGAAGCGCCTCCAGGACGAGTTCGGCAGCGCGATCATCATGATCACCCACGACCTCGGCGTGGTCGCGGAAGTCGCGGACGACGTCGTCGTCATGTACGCGGCCCGCGTGCAGGAGGAGGGCGAGGTCCGCAACCTCTTCCGGCGGCCCAACCACCCGTACACGTGGGGCCTGCTCGGATCGCTGCCGCGCCTCCACCAGGACGTCGAACGGCTGGTGCAGATCTCCGGCCAGCCTCCCTCGCTGCTCTTCCCGCCGAACGGGTGCCGCTTCCATCCGCGCTGTTCATACGTCATGCCGATCTGCAGCCAGACCGAGCCCGAGCTCGCGGCCGTGCCCGAGGCGGCCGGAACCCACCGTGTTCGCTGCCACCTCGACCAGGAGACCAAGGACCACGAAGCGGCCAAGCTGATCGAGGGCACGCTGGCGGAGGTCAGTTGAGCACGACCAAGCCCGAGCAGACGGCACCCGCCGTCGAGAAGGCTCCGCTCGAGCTGGCGGGCGACGAGCTCCTCGTCGTCGACGAGGTCAAGAAGCACTTCCCCGTCACGCGCGGAATCATCTTCCAGAAGGAGATCGCCTCGGTGAAGGCGGTCGACGGTGTCAGCTTCACGATCAAGGAAGGCGAGACGCTCGGCATCGTCGGCGAGTCGGGCTGCGGGAAGTCGACGCTCGCCCGCTGCATCATGAAGCTGCTCGAGCCGTCGGGCGGCCGCATCGTCTTCGAGGGGCGCGACATCACGAACCTCTCGCGTGCCGAGATGCGCCCGGTCCGCCGCGAGATGATGATGATCTTCCAGGACCCGTACGCATCGCTGAACCCGCGCAAGCGCGTCGGCTTCATCATCGGCGAGCCGCTCCAGGTGCACGGCATCGGCACCGACTCGGAGATCAAGCGCCGGGTCCAGGAGCTGCTCGAGATCGTCGGCCTCAACCCGGAGCACTACAACCGCTTCCCGCACGAGTTCTCCGGCGGCCAGCGGCAGCGGATCGGCGTCGCCCGCGCGCTCGCGATCAACCCGAAGCTGATCGTCTGCGACGAGCCGGTGTCCGCTCTCGACGTGTCGGTGCAGGCGCAGATCCTCAACCTGCTCAAGGACCTCCAGCGCGACTTCGGCCTCACCTACGTCTTCATCGCGCACGACCTCAATGTCGTCCGCCACATCTCGGACCGCGTCATGGTGATGTACCTCGGCCACGCCGTCGAGATCGCCGACCGGGACGCCCTCTACGCCGAGCCGAAGCATCCCTACACGGGGGCCCTCATGTCCGCGGTGCCGCTCCCGGATCCCGACGTGGGCCGCGCCCGCAAGCCCGTCGTGCTCCAGGGCGACGTGCCGAGCCCGATCAACCCGCCGTCCGCCTGCTGGTTCCACCCGCGCTGCCCGCGCTTCCACGCCGGGCATTGCGACGTCGAGACGCCGGAGCTCAGGCCCCTGGGCGCCGAGGGTCATGTCGCCGCCTGCCACTACCCGCTCGAGGGCTGGCCCCTGACGGAGGAGGAGTTCCGCGGCACCGGCTCCCAGCTTCCGCCGGCGGCCAACAGCGACGAGTAGTCCCCGTGTGGCTCGCGGCCGCACGCCGCTTCTTCACGCTCCTCGGCGTGCTCGTCGGCGCCGTCTTCCTGTGCGCGGTGTCGGTCGGGCTCCTCCTCGGCACGTCGCTGAACCGGTCGATCGCGGTCGCCTTCGAGGCGTTCGGCTGCCTGCTGCTCCTGTTCGCGTTCTTCGTCGGCAATCGAGGCCCGGTGCGGACCAAGGGCGAGGCGGCGCCGTTCATCGGCCCTCGGTTCCTGCGCTGGGCGACCCCGGAGGAGCATCAGTCGACGATCGCCGAGTCGGCGATCTTCCTCGTCCTCGGGATCGTCCTGATCGTCATCGGGCTCGCGATCGATTCGCGTTACCGATTGGTGTGATCGCTTTCCCGGCTAACAACGGGTACGCCGGGACGTCGTAAGCGGTATGGCACTGCGACCGCAGCCGCACACCTGTGACCGCGCGCGCGAGTGGGTCTCGCTGCGCCTCGACGACGAGATCTCGGAACTCGAGGACGCGCTGCTCGAGGCGCACCTGCACCGCTGCGGCGCCTGCCGCGAGTACGAGGCGACCGTGCGTGGTGCCGTGCTGGCGATGCGCGCCCGGCCGCTGGAGCGGATGAACGAGCCGATCGTCGTCGCAGGCCGGCGGCGGCCAATGCTTCGCCCCGCGGCCGTCGCGAGGGTCGCAGCGGTCGTGGCCGCAGTGGTCGGGGTGACGACCGTGCTCAGTACCCAGGCCGCCAAGGGGCCGGCTCGCGCACGGTTCCAGCTCGATCCCGGTCGCATCCGTGCCCGACGACCAGGACCTGAAGCAGCTGCGCACGCTCCGGATGCTTCAGCTCGGCGGGAGGCCGCCGCACGGCACCGGGATCGGCTCGTACGGTGTGAACGCCGGCGCCCCGGCAACGCCCTAGCGGCGACGCGGAGTAGTCTTTCGGGGGATGATGCCCTCGCTCGTCACGTCGTACTGCTGATCGCTCGACCACGAGGCCCGTGTGGCCACGCTGATGCAGGAGCGCCGGCCGCTACCGAGCGGCGTTCCCGAGCGTCCCGGCTTCGCTAGACTCCGATCGCTCGCCCGCCGTGCGCGGCGGGGCGGGCATCCTCTCGTGCAATCGCCTCTTCAGGAGTCACATGGCTGAGCGCAATCTCTCTGAAAACAATGTGGGCAAGGTCGTCGAGGTCAAGGGCGTCGTCGTCGACGCGGTCTTCACCGGGGCGCTGCCCGGGATCTACAACGCGTTGCGCATCACCGTCCCGGGCCAGGACGGCTCCCCGGGTCGCGACCTGATCGCCGAGGTCCAGCAGCATCTGGGCGACGACCGCGTCCGCGCGGTCGCCATGGATTCGACCGACGGCCTGCCGCGCGGAGTCGACGTGGTCGACACCGGCGCGCCGATCAGCGTCCCGGTCGGCAAGGAGACGCTCGGCCGCCTCTGGAACGTCCTCGGCGAGCCGGTCGACAACGGCGAGCCCTCCTCCGGCGAGCGGTCACCGATCCACCGCGATCCACCCGAGTTCCGCGAGCTGTCGCCGAAGGCGGAGATCTTCGAGACGGGGATCAAGGTCATCGATCTGATCGCACCGTTCGTGCGCGGCGGCAAGATCGGCCTGTTCGGCGGCGCCGGGCTCGGCAAGACGGTGCTGATCCAGGAGCTGATCCACAACGTCGCGGAGCAGCACGGCGGCGTGTCCGTGTTCGCCGGTGTCGGCGAGCGGACCCGCGAGGGGAACGACCTCTGGCTGGAGATGGAGGAGTCCGGAGTGATCGACCGCGTCGCGCTCGTCTACGGCCAGATGAACGAGCCGCCGGGCGCGCGCCTGCGCGTCGCGCTCTCCGGCCTGACGATGGCGGAGCACTTCCGCGACGAAGGTCAGGACGTCCTCTTCTTCATCGACAACATCTTCCGCTTCGTGCAGGCGGGGTCCGAAGTGTCGGCGCTCCTGGGCCGCATGCCCAGCGCCGTCGGGTACCAGCCGACACTCGCGACCGAGATGGGCCAGCTCCAGGAGCGGATCACGTCGACCCGCGTGGGCTCGGTCACCTCCGTGCAGGCGATCTACGTGCCGGCCGACGATTTGACCGATCCCGCCCCGGCGAACACGTTCGCCCACCTCGACGCCTTCATCACGCTCGCCCGGTCGATCTCGGAGAAGGGCATCTACCCGGCGATCGACCCGCTCGGCTCGAACTCGCGGGCGCTGTCGCGCGGCGTGGTCAGCGACGAGCACTACGACACGGCGACGCGGGTGCAGGAGGTCCTCCAGCGCTACCGCGACCTCCAGGACATCATCGCCATCCTCGGCATGGACGAGCTCTCGGACGAGGACAAGCTGGTCGTCCAGCGCGCCCGCAAGATCGAGCGCTTCCTGTCGCAGCCGATGTTCGTCGCCGAGGTCTTCACCGGGACGCCGGGGGCGTACGTGAAGCTCGAGGACACGGTCAAGGGCTTCGTCGAGATCCTCGACGGCAAGCACGACGCACTGCCCGAGCAGGCGTTCTACATGGTCGGCACGATCGACGACGCCGTCGCGAAGGCGAAGACGCTCGCTGCGGAGGACGAGCCGGCGCCGGAGGCGCAGGCCGAGGCCGAGGCCGACGCCGAGGTCGAGACGGAAACCGAGGCGGAGCCGGCGGCGGTCTGATCCAGTGGCGGACGACGCCCACGTGATCGAGGTCTCCCTCGTGACGCCGGACGGATCGGCGTTCGAGGGAGAGGCGGAGATGCTGATCGTTCCAGGTGCCGACGGGGAGATCGGCGTGCTGGCGCGCCACGCGCCGCTCGTGGCGATGCTGAAGGCGGGCTCGACCCGCGTGCACATCCGGCGCGGGCAGGAGGTACGTGAGTTCGCCACCGGCCCGGGCTTCTTCAAGGTCGAGCAGGACCGCGCGCTCGCCCTGGTGGACGACGCCGTCGACGTCGACGAGATCGACGCCGACCGTGCGCACGCCCAGCTCGAGGCCGCGCAGGCAGAGCTGGCCCGGGTCGAGGCGGGCGAGTCGGACGCCGACCGCTGGCAGCTCGAGCAGCGCGTCAAGCACGCCGAGAACCAGCTCGCAGTGGCCAACGGCACCACCTCGCCGCCGATCCACACTTCGGCGCCGGTCCCGGGCTAGTCGAGGTCAGGCTTCGGCCTGGCTGAAGCCTGTCCCTCTCCGGACACCTCCGCTAAACTGAGAAACGCCCCCGGAGAGCTTTGAAGGCAGCTTGGCGACCGGGTTACCAAACGCCTAAAGAGCCCGTGGCGCCTGGCCTCGCAGCTCTTTCGGCAGACGGCGCGAGATGACCGACCGGATCGAACACCTGAAGCGACTGCTCGACGAGCGGATCGTCCTGCTGGACGGGTCGTGGGGCGTGCTGATCCAGCGGGACGTACGCGGTGAGGAGGCGTACCGGGGCGAACGGTTCCGCGACCACCCGCACGACGTCGCCGGCGATCCCGACCTTCTCAACCTCACGCGGCCCGAGGTGATCCTCGACATCCACCGGCGCTACTTCGCCGCGGGCGCGGACATCGCGACCACCAACACCTTCACCGCCACCCGGATCGGCCAGGCCGACTACGGGCTCGAGGCCGTCGCCGCCGAGATGAGCCTCGAGGGCGCGCGGCTCGCGCGGCAGGCGGCCGACGAGGTCGGCGGCTTCGTCGCCGGGTCGCTCGGCCCGCTGAACGTCTCGCTCTCCGTGTCCCCGAAGGTGGACGACGCGGGCTTCCGCCCGGTGACGTTCGACCAGGTCCAGGAAACGTACGCAGAGCAGATCACAGCGCTCCGCGACGGCGGGGTCGACCTGTTGATGTTCGAGACGATCTTCGACACGCTCAATGCGAAGGCGGCGCTCGCCGCGGCGCTCGACGTCGCGCCGGAGCTACCGCGGTGGGTCTCCTTCACGGCGATCGACGCGAGCGGCCGCAACCTGTCGGGCCAGACGGTCGAGGCGTTCTGGGCGTCGATCGAGCACGCCGAGCCGCTGATCGTCGGCGTGAACTGCTCGCTCGGGGCGGAGCAGATGCGTCCCTACGTCGAGGATCTCGCACGGATCGCCGACACCTACGTCTCCTGCCATCCGAACGCCGGGCTGCCGAACGCCTTCGGCGAGCACGACGAGCTTCCCGCGGACACCAGCCGGTACCTGTCCGAGTTCGCCGCCTCCGGCCTCGTCAACGTCGTCGGCGGCTGCTGCGGGACGACGCCCGATCACGTCGCGGCGATTCGTGACCTGAGCGAGGGGTTGTCCCCCAGACGCGTTCCCGAGCGGCATGCCCTTCCACGCTTCAGCGGCCTGGAGCCGTTCGAGATCGAGCGGGAGACCGGCTTCGTGATGATCGGCGAGCGCACGAACGTGACCGGATCGGCGCGCTTCCGGCGGTTGATCGAGGCGGACGACTACACCGGCGCGGTCGCGGTCGCGCTCGAGCAGGTCCAGGGTGGCGCGAACCTGGTCGACGTGAACATGGACGCCGACCTGCTCGACGCCGAGGAGGCGATGACGACGTTCCTGAACGTGATCGCGACCGAGCCGGAGATCGCGCAGGGTGCCGATCATGGTCGACAGCTCCCGCTTCTCGGCGATCGAGGCGGGGCTGAAGTGCATCCAGGGGAAGGGAATCGCCAACTCGATCAGCCTGAAGGAGGGCGAGGAGGCGTTCCTCGCCCAGGCCCGCGCGATCCGGCGACTCGGGGCCGCCGCCGTCGTGATGGCCTTCGACGAGGAGGGCCAGGCGGTCACCGTCGAGCGGAAGGCGGAGATCTGCGAACGCGCCTACCGGCTGCTGCTCGCCGAGGGATTCCACCCCGAGGACATCGTCTTCGACCCCAACGTCCTCGCCGTGGCGACGGGGATCGAGGAGCACAACGGCTACGCGATGGCGTTCATCGAGTCGCTGCCGCTGATCAAGGCGCGTTGTCCCGGCGCGCGTACCTCGGGCGGGATCTCGAACCTCTCGTTCGCCTTCCGCGGCAACGAGGTCGTCCGCGAGGCGATGCACTCGGCGTTCCTCTACCACGCCATCCGCAACGGCCTCGACATGGGCATCGTCAACGCGGGCCAGCTGACCGTCTACGAGGACATCGAGCCGGAGCTGCTCGAGCGCGTCGAGGACGTGCTCTTCGACCGCAGGCCGGACGCCACCGAGCGGCTGGTCGAGCACGCAGGCACGGTTTCCGGCGAGGCGACCAGGCGCGAGGTCGACCTGTCCTGGCGCGAGCGCGGGGTGGAGGAGCGGCTCTCGTTCGCGCTCGTCCACGGGATCGTCGAGTTCATCGAGGAGGACGCGGAGGAGGCGAGGCAGGCGCTCCCGAGGCCGCTCGACGTGATCGAAGGCCCGCTGATGGACGGGATGAAGATCGTCGGCGACCTGTTCGGCTCGGGACGGATGTTCCTGCCGCAGGTGGTGAAGAGCGCCCGGGCGATGAAGCGGGCCGTCGCCTACCTGGAGCCGTTCATGGAAGCGGAGAAGGACGGCGGTAGCCGCGCCCAGGCGACGGTCGTGCTCGCCACTGTCAAGGGCGACGTGCACGACATCGGCAAGAACATCGTCGGCGTCGTGCTCGGTTGCAACAACTACGAGGTCATCGACCTCGGCGTGATGGTCCCGGCGGAGAAGATCCTCGACACCGCGCTCGAGAAGCATGCGAGCGCGGTCGGCCTCTCAGGCCTGATCACGCCCTCGCTCGACGAGATGGTGCACGTCGCCCAGGAGATGGAGCGCCGCGGGATCGTCCTGCCGCTCCTGATCGGCGGCGCGACGACGTCGAAGCAGCACACCGCCGTCCGGATCGCGCCCGCCTACACGCAGCCGACCGTGCACGTGCTGGACGCCTCGCGGGTGGTCGCGACGGTCGCCAGCCTGCTGGACCCGGGGCGGGTCGGGGAGTTCGACCAGGAGAACCGCGAGCTCCAGGAGCGTCTGCGCGTGCAGCACGCCGAACGCGTCCGCAAGCCGCTGCTGCCGATCGTCGCCGCGCGTGCCAACCCGCAACGCGTCTCCTTCGCCGACCTGCCCGCGCCGCCGTTCACGGGCACGCGGATCGTGGAGCCCGACCTCGAGTCGCTGATGCGCTTCGTCGACTGGCAGTTCTTCTTCCACGCCTGGGAGCTGAAGGGCAAGTTCCCGGCGATCCTCGACCGTCCCGAGGCGAAGGAGCTGTACGACGACGCGCTCGCGCTGCTCGAGGAGATCACGGTTGCACGGTCGCTGCGTCCCCGCGGCGTGTACGGCTTCTGGCCCGCCCGCTCGGACGGTGACGACGTCGTGCTCGAGGAGGGGACGCGATTCTGTTTCCTGCGCCAGCAGTCCGACTACGGCGATTCGCGGCCGAACCGTTGTCTCGCCGACTACGTCGCTCCGCACGGCGATGCCCTCGGCGCGTTCGCGGTCGGCATCCACGGCGCCGGCACACTGTCAGCGCGCTACGAGGCCGAGCACGACGACTACCGCTCGATCATGGTCAAGGCGCTCGCCGACCGGCTCGCGGAGGCTTTTGCCGAGTGGCTGCACGCCGAGGCCAGGAAGGCGTGGTATGCGCCCGACGAGGCGCTCTCGAAGGAGGAGCTGGTGGGCGAGCGCTACCGGGGAATCCGGCCGGCGTTCGGCTACCCGGCGTGTCCCGACCACAGCGAGAAGGAGAAGCTGTTCGCGCTGCTCGGCGCCGCGGACGCCGGGCTCGAGCTGACCGAGACGTTCGCGACCACCCCCGCCGCGAGCGTCAGCGGCATCTACTTCGCGCACCCCGAGTCGCGTTACTTCGCAGTGGGCCGGATCGGGCTCGACCAGGTCGACGACTATGCGGTCCGGAAGGGCGTGCCGCTCGCCGAGGCGGAACGCTGGCTACGGCCGAACCTCGGCTACGAGGTCGCGGTCGAGGCCGTGCGATGATGGACGCGTGAGGCGGGCGCTCCTGACAGCGGCGATCGCCGCTGTTCTCGTCCCGGCCGCGTGGGCAGCAAGCGGCGAGCCGGAGCACGCGTTCACGAAGGCCGATCAGGCGCGGGCGCGGGCCGCCTCGCTGAGGCTCACGGACTTCGCGCCGGGCTGGAAGGCGTCGCGGTCCGCCGGCGCCACCTCGGGTGCCCAGCCGCGCTGCTCGAACTACCACCCCGACCAGTCGGATCTGGTCGAGACCGGCAAGTACGACTCGCCGGACTTCACGCGCAGCGCCGACAACTCGTTCGTCTCCGTCTCGACGGGCGTGTTCAGGACGGCGGCGATGGCGAAGCGCGGCTACGCGCGGGTCGCCGTTCGGCACTTGCCTGCCTGCTTCGGCGAGCTGTTCTCAAAGGGGATCACGAAGCCGAGCGCTGCGAAGGTCGTCTCCGCCGGCCCGATCGACTTCCCGAAGGCGGGCGACCGCTCGAACGCGTACCGGCTGGTCGCGTCGGTGAAGACACCGACCGTCACGTTGCCGGTCACGGCCGACATCGTGCTCTTCAACAAGGGCCGCACTGACGTGGCGATGATCTTCCTCGGGATCGCGAGGCCGTTGCCGGCCTCCCTGGAGCAGACGGCGGTTGCGCGCGTGCTCTCGCGCGTCACCAGGTAGCGCGGGGAGTCGGCGGCAGCCTTCGCTATCCTGACCGGCGGCGGCGTGCCGATCTGGGGCGCGCCTTCTTTCGATCCGGTGCCCGCTTGAAGACGACCTTGAAACGAGGAATCGGGCGTGGCGGCGTCCTCGAGGGGAACGGACACTCCGTTCTCCCGCCGTCGGCGCTGACCGCGATGACCCGGTACCGGTCGGAGGGGCCTCCCCACCGGTCGGGCCTCCGCACGGTCGGCCGGATCCTGCTCTGGATCGCGATCGCGGTCGCGATGCTGGTCATCTCGTTCGTGGCGGGCCTCTATCTCTGGTTCCACGAGAGCGTCGCGGCGATCCAGGCGCACTCGCAGGACGTGAAGAGCGCCCAGAAGTTCCTCGGCGAGCCACCCGCGCCCGGTCATGCCGCGATCGGCCTGGTGATCGGCTACGACCACCGTGCCAACGAGGCAGCGAACACGCCTTCTCGGTCGGACACGGTGATGCTGATCCGCACGGACCCGGCGACGAAGACGGTCTCGATGATGTCCTTCCCCCGCGACCTGCTGGTCAACGTGCATTGCCCGGGACAGCCGGTCTTCTCGGGGAAGATCAATTCGGCCTACGCGGCGTGCGGGGCGAAGGGGACCGTCCAGACGGTCAGCGACATGATCGGCCTGCCGATCAACTACCTGATCACGGTCAACTTCCGGGGGTTCAAGCAGATCGTCAACAGGCTCGGGGGCGTCTGGATCGACGTCGATCGCCGGTACTTCAACGACAATGCCGGTCTTTCGCCGACGTTCGGCTACGCGAAGATCAACCTGCAGCCCGGCTACCAGCTGCTCAGCGGCGGCAGCGCCCTCGACTACGTCCGCTATCGCCACACCGACTCCGACCTGTTCCGCGTCGCCCGCCAGCAGCAGTTCGTGAAGGCGATGAAGTACCAGTTCAAGCACAACTTCAGCGTGCTGAAGGTGCCGAAGATCGTCGGGACGCTGACCAAGAACATCGAGGTCGGCGCGGGCCGCGGAAGCGGGGTCTCGGGCCGCACCATCCTCAGCTATGCGTTCTTCGCGTACCACCTGCCGCCGGGCCACTTCTTCCAGACGCAGATCCAGGGGCTGAGCGGTTACTCCGACCTGACCACGTCGTCGGCGAACATCGCCGCCGCCGTCCAGGACTGGGAGACGCCCGACGTCGACTCCGCACAGGTCGCGACCGCGGTCGCGCTGGGCCGCAAGGTCAAGCTGCGGACGCCGACCCGGGCGCAGACGACGATCACCGTCCTGAACGGCAACGGCGTCGCGGGCGCGGCGGGCGAAGCGGCGACCGGACTTTCGCAGCAGGGCTACCACATCCTGCCGTTGCCGCCGAACGCCACCGGCAACGCGCCGAGCTTCGACTACTTCCACACGACCGTGCTCTGGAACCCGCGCGTGAAGCGGTCGGCGGCGGCCGCCAACTCCGTGGCCAAGCTGTTCGCGCCGGCCGACGTCAAGAAGGTGCCGCGGACGATCGCTCCGCTCCAGAATGGGGCGATGCTCACCGTCGTCGTCGGGCGCACGTTCCACGGAACCGTCGCGCCCGCCCCACCGGTGCGCGCACCCGTGACCAGGGAGCCGGCGCACGTGCAGTCAAACCCGTACGACACCTCGGGGCTCCTGCGCCCGCTGCGGAAGAAGGTCGGCTTCGGTCTGATGGTGCCGACGGTCCTGGACAGCTCTTCGGCACCCGACTCGACGAAGCCCGTACACGGCTACCTGATCGAGGGCCGGCACCACGCGGTGCGGCTCGTCTTCCGGACGTCGAGCGGCGCCTACTGGGGGATCCAGGAGACGAACTGGCCCGATGCGCCGGTGCTGTCGGACCGGAGCTTCCGGCACGTGCTCGGCGGTCGGCCGTACGACTTCTACTACAACGGCGCCAAGCTCCACATGATCGTGTTACATGAGAAGGGGTCCACCTACTGGGTGGTCAACACGCTCCTCGACAACATCACCAACGAGACGATGATCGCAATCGCAAAGGGGCTGAAACCCCTGAAGGCAAGATAGCCGTGGCGCGGATCGCGTTCTTCGGCGCCGGCTACGCCGGCCTCGTCAGCGGCGCCTGCCTGGCCGAGCTCGGCCACACGGTGGTGATCCGGGACGTCGCGCCCGAGCGGATCGAGGAGCTCACCGCCGGCCGCGTCCCGTTCCACGAGCCCGGTCTCGTGGAGCTGATCGCCGCGAACCGCGGGCGCTTGAGCTTCACGTTGTCGATGGAGGAGGCTGTCGACGGCAGCGAGTTCCTGTTCGTATGCGTCGGCACCCCACCCACGCCGTCGGGAGACGCCAACCTAGCGTCGGTGTGGTCGGTGATCGAAGATTTGCCGGCCGACATCGGCTCGCCGGTGCTGGTGATGAAGAGCACCGTCCCGGTCGGGACGGGGGAGAGGGTGCGTGCCGCGCTCGACGCCCGGGGCCTCGAACGCGTCGGCTACGCCTCGTGCCCGGAGTTCCTGGCCGAGGGCACGGCCGTGCGCGACTTCATGGAGACCGATCGGGTGGTGGTCGGGTCGTTCGACCAGCAGGACGGCGACGCGGTCGCGGCGCTGCACGACGGTCTCGATGCCGAGGTCGTCCGCACCGACATCGCCTCGGCCGAGATGGTCAAGCTCGCGGCCAACGCCTACCTGGCCACCCGCATCAGCTTCATCAACGAGATCGCCAACGTCTGCGAGTTGGTCGGCGCCGACGTCGAGGACGTCGCGCGCGGCATGGGCCTCGACCGGCGCATCGGCACGCACTACCTCCGCGCCGGGCTCGGCTACGGGGGCAGCTGTTTCCCGAAGGACATCTCCTTCCTGAAGCTGCTCGCAGGCAACTCCGGCTACCACTTCCAGCTGGTGACGGCCGTCATCGAGGTGAACGATCTCCAGATGCGCCGGCCGGTGGCAAAGCTGCAGAAGCACCTCGGCTCTCTGCGCGGCAAGCGCATCGCCCTCCTCGGGCTCGCGTTCAAGGCCAACACCGACGACATGCGCGAGGCGCCCAGCATCGTCCTCGCCGCGCGGCTGCTGGCCGAGGGCGCCGAGGTCGTCGCCTGGGACCCGGTCGCCGACGCTCGGAGACCTCCTGCACGGGGTGACCTTCGTCGACTCGGTTGCGAATGCGCTGGCCGGCGCCGATGCCGCGGTCGTCGTCACGGAGTGGCCGGAGCTGCGCGACCTGCCGTGGGCGGAGCTCAAGATCACGATGCGCTCACCGGTGGTGGTCGACGGGCGCAACCACCTGGACGCCGCCGGCGATGCGCGCCGCCGGCTACGTGTACGAGGGGATGGGGCGCGCTGCCTCTCCGTTCGCGACGTTGCCGGAGACGCCCGAGCCGACGCCCACGCTCTCCCGGGACTAGAGGAGGACGACGATGGAGGCGATCGTCCTCGCGGGCGGAAAGGCCGAGCGCATGGGCGACGCGACGGGCGGCCGGCCGAAGGCGCTCGTCGACGTCGCCGGAAAACCGCTGATCGCGTATCAGATCGGCCGGCTCGCGAACGCCGGCGTGGGCCGCGTGATCGTCTCGTGTGCCGCCGGCCAGGGCGAGGTCTTCCGCGACGAGCTCGGTGAGCTCGAGGTCGAGATCGTCTGCGCCGAGGAGCCCGAGCGGCTCGGCCGGGGCGGCGGGATCAAGTTCGCCGCGCAGGAGCGCTCCGAGAGCGGCGATGTCTTCGCCATGAACGGCGACGAGCTGGTCGACGTGGGCTTCGAGGCGGTACTGACCCGCCACCGCGAGACGGGCGCCGCCGCCACCGTCTCGGTCGCACGGCCGGCGTCGCCGTTCGGCGTGGTCGAGCTCGACGACGACGACGTCGTCTCCGGATTCAGCGAGGGCGGCCGGATCCCGTACTGGGTCAACTGCGGCGTCTACGTCCTCTCCCAGGAGGCGATCGAGCGGTTCCCCGACCGGGGCGACCACGAGTCGACGGCGTTTCCTGAACTGGCCGCCGAGGGGCGGCTCCGCGCCTTCCGTCACGAGGGCCTGTGGCTGACGGTGAACACCCCGAAGGAGCTGCGCCGAGCCCAGGAGCACGTCGCCGCCCACCCGGAGTGGCTCTCCTGACACGGGGACACCTTCGGTGCCCCCCATGGGGGCTCTGCCGGCTGGCCCGCTCCGCGGGCGGGCAGGTTTCCTCCGTGGGCCCCTTTCCGAGCTCCGCCGCCGGCTCGCCGGCGGCGTTCGCGATTTCGTCCGGTGGCGTACGGGTCCGTTCCGCGCCCGCCAGGTCGGTCGCGGCGGCGGAAACCGTCCATACCGGGGAGATAGCCCGATGAGCGAGTACACCTTCGAGCCGCGGACCGTGGACAAGCCGTGGGGGTCGGAGCTGATCTGGGCCGAGAGCGAGCACTACGCGGGCAAGGTCCTGTTCGTCAAGGCGGGCGAATCCCTCAGCCTCCAGTACCACGAGGTCAAGGACGAGTCGTGGTACGTGCTCGAGGGGCGGGCGAAGCTGGAATTGGGCCGCGCCGGGGAGGAAGGCGTGAAGGAGGTCGAGATCGCGCCGGGCCAGGCGTTCCGCTTCCGGCCGGGCACCGTCCACCGCGTGACCGGCATCGAGGACACGAGGATTCTCGAGGTCTCCACCGCCCACCTCGACGACGTGGTCCGGCTCGAAGACGCCTACGGCCGCGAGGGCACGAGCGAACCTTGACGTAAATGTGGTAAGGTTGCGCCGATGGAGCTGACCATCGGCGCGGCGTCACGGCAGACGGGCTGGTCGGCCCGGATGCTCCGCTATCTCGAGGATGCAGAACTCGTCGTTCCCGCGCGGCGGCCGAGCGGCTACCGCGTGTACGGCATCCGCGAGCTGAACCAGCTCCGGTCGCTGCGCGAGCTGCGCTCGCGGTTCGGGGTCGAGCTCTCGGACGTCGCGTTCGCCGCCAGGCTCCGGCGCGAGCCGGGGCTGCGGGACGCCGTCCACACCTGGCTCGCCGGCAGCGAGAGCGCGCTCGAATGGGAGCAGCGCAAGCACGAACGTCTTCTGGCCGCATGAAACCGAATCGGTGCCAGACCAAGGGTCAGGCACCGATGCTGAAAGGAGTAGGACTGCATGGCGACGACGAAGCGATACGACGTGAAGGACCTGGCGCTGGCGCCCGAGGGCGTCCGGCGCATCCAGTGGGCAGACCGGCAGATGCCGGTGCTGGCCGCGATCCGCGAGCGCTTCGAGCGCGAGCAGCCGCTCTCCGGGTACCGGATCTCTGCCTGCCTGCACGTGACCACCGAGACGGCGAACCTCGCGCGGACGCTGAAGGCGGGCGGGGCGGACGTGGTCCTCTGCGCGTCCAATCCCCTGTCCACGCAGGACGACGTCGCCGCGGCGCTCGTCGACGAGTACGACATCGCCGTCTTCGCGATCAAGGGCGAGGACAACGACACGTACTACTCGCACATCGAGGCGGCCGTCGACCACAAGCCGCAGCTGACGATGGACGACGGCGCCGACGTGATCGGCGTGCTCCACTCCGCCCGCCGCGAGCAGCTCGGCGACATCATCGCCGGCACCGAGGAGACGACCACCGGCGTCATCCGCCTGAAGGCGCTGGAGGCCGACGGCAAGCTCGGCTTCCCGATCATCGCCGTCAACGAGGCCAAGACCAAGCACCTGTTCGACAACCGCTACGGCACCGGCCAGTCGACGATCGACGGGATCATCCGCGCGACCAACGTCCTGCTCGCCGGCAAGCGCTTCGTCGTCGGCGGGTACGGCTGGGTCGGGCGGGGCGTTGCCTCGCGGGCCCGCGGCATGGGTGCCCACGTGATCGTCACCGAGGTCGATCCGATGCGGGCGCTCGAGGCGGCGATGGACGGCTTCGAGGTCCTGCCGATGGCGAGGGCGGCCGAGATCGGCGACATCTTCTGCACCGCGACCGGAGACAAGGGCGTGATCACCGCCGAGCACATGGGGCGGATGAAGGACGGGGCGATCCTCTCCAACACGGGGCACTTCGACGTCGAGATCGACAAGGGCGCCCTGCGCTCGCTCGCCTCCGAGACGCGGCACGCACGCGAGTTCGTCGAGGAGTTCACGATGGCGGACGGCCGGCGGATCTACCTCGTCGCCGAGGGCCGGCTCGTCAATCTCGGCGCGGCCGAGGGCCATCCGGCGCTCGTCATGGACATGTCGTTCGCGAACCAGGCGCTCGGGGCGGAGTACGCGGTGCAGAACGCCGCCTCGCTCGAGCGGAAGGTCTACCCGGTCCCGGACGACATCGACCGCGAGATCGCCCGCCTCAAGCTCGCGACGATGGGCATCGACATCGACCAACTCACCGAGGAGCAGCAGAAGTACCTGGCCTCGTGGGACGAGGGTACGTAGCCGCACGGGGGAAACCCACGGTTTCCCCCCGTGGGCCTCCCTTCCTGTGGGCTGAGGAGTCGCCGTGGTGAGCGCAGCCGGGCAAAGCCCGGCTGCCCGGCGCCTCCAGGCGAGCTCGCGCTCGACCTCGTCCACCAGCTCCAGATGGAGCTCGAACAGCCGGCGCAGGAAGCCGATCACCATCAGCAGGTACTTCTCGCCGGTGCGGGAGCAGCTCCGCGCGCTCTGTTCGGCGTCGTCGAGTTGCCGCTCGAGGTCGGCGATGTCCGCGCGCAGGGTGGCCAGGCTCTCGCGAGTCGGCTGCTCTCCGACCAGATCGGCGATCAGCAGTCTGAGCAGCGGCTCGCTCTTCAGCGGCGTGAAGGTGACCGGCGTGCGCGCGTAGTCCGTCAGCGCCCGCAGCCCTTTGTCGGTGAGCGTGTAGACGGTCCGCTCGCGCGTCTTGCCCGGCTCCTTGCGAGCGGTCGAGATACCCGAGCTTGCGCGAGCCGCTTCGGCTCGACGTAGTACTGGCTCTCGCCGGCCCAGGCGAGCATCCGGCCTCGCCGGGCGAGGCGCAGGAGGTCGTGGGCGCCCGCTCCGGTGCGGCCGACGAGCCCGAGGATCTCGTAGGAGAAGAGGCGTCAGCTCGTTGCTTGACTTAGCTATGATTCATAGTTTATAACTATGAATCATAGTCTAGAGGAAGGAGCGGACGATGGCCACGACGCGTCCGCGATAGCCGGGCAGCGCAGCCCAGTGGGGACCGCTGTGGGGAGCACGCGCCCGAGGACTGGGAGGCTGAGCGAGCACCAGCAGCTCCCGACCTACGAGGAGACGATACGGTCGCGTCGGGCTCGATCCGGGGTAAGCGCGTGCTCGAGGTCGGCTGCGGCACCGGCGTGTTCCTGCGCGCTCGTGGCCGATCGTGGCGCGCGAGGTGTACGGGCTCGACGCCTCCGAGGCGCTGCTCGCTCTGGCCCGCACGCCGGTGCCCGAGGCCGACCTGCACCTGGGCGATCTCGAGGCGCTGCCGTATGAGGACGACCGGTTCGACGTCGTCGCCGGCTTCAACTCGTTCTTCTTCGCGCACGACCTCGTCGGGGCGCTGCGCGAGGCCGGCCGGGTCGCGAAGCCCGAGGCGCCGGTCGTGATCCAGGTCTGGGGCGGCACGACCGGTGCGACCTGGAGGCGATGAAGGAGGTGGCCCGGCCGTTCATGCCGCCGCGTCCCCCGGACGCGCCGCCGGAGCCCGACCTGAGCGCTCGGGCGTGCTCGGAGGCGATCGTCGCCGAGGCCGGCCTCCTACCGCGGAGCACCTTCGACCTCAGCTGGGCCTACGAGTACGCGGACGAGGACGAGCTCAGCGCGCGCCATGCTCTCGCCCGCCGGTCTCGCCGACGCTGGTCGGGCCGGAGCGCGAGGACGAGGTCCGGAGGCGGATCGTCGAGGCGCTTGCGCTCGTTCCAGACGCGCGAGGGCGGTTACCGCCTCGAGAACGAGTTCCACGTCGTGATCGCCGCGGCCTGACGGCCGGCGTCCCGAGACGACGACGACGGTCGACCGGCGGCGCCTCACTCAGTTCGCTACCCTCGGTCCTCAAGGGGAGTATCCCCAACGGGTTGCCGTCGTCACCCCGGCGTCCATCGCCCGGCGGCACCGGCCACGCAAGCGGCGGGAGAGACCTTCGTTCCACCCGGAATCGGGCGACGAAGGAGGTATCCGCATGAGCTTGGCGTTGTGGCATTGGGGGGCGTTCGCCGCGCTGGTGGTCGCCCTGCTCGCGATCGATCTCGTGGCGTTCGCGCGCCGGGACCAGGAGATCTCCTTTCCGGCGCGTCGTCGGATGGAGCATCGGCTGGACCGCGCTCGGGGTCGGCGTTCGGCGGGCTGATCTTCTTCTGGCAGGGCGGCGGGGCCGCGAGCGAGTATCTGACGGGGTTCGTGATCGAGAAATCGCTCTCGATCGACAACCTGTTCGTCTTCGCTCTCGTCTTCACCTACTTCGGCGTCCCGGCCGCCTCGCAGCGCCGCGTCCTGTTCTGGGGCATCGTCGGCGCGATCGTCCTGCGGGCGATCTTCATCTTCGCCGGCGCCGCCCTCCTCGACGCGTTCCACTA
Source organism: uncultured Actinomycetes bacterium (assembly GCA_963808815.1). Classification (GTDB taxonomy): domain Bacteria; phylum Actinomycetota; class Thermoleophilia; order Gaiellales; family Gaiellaceae; genus DATBLE01. Next base: position 262,750 of record CAWEGI010000016.1, read on the forward strand.
CACGATCTACCTCTTCGGTGGGTTCCTCGTCCTCACGGGGCTGCGCATGGCCAGGCATTCCGACGTCGAGATCCATCCCGAGCGGAATCCGGCGCTGAAGCTGCTCGGGCGCATCGTCCCACTCGTCGAACCGATACGAGGGCGACCGCTTCGTCGTCCGGGAGCGGGGACGCGTGTTCGCGACTCCGCTCACAGCCGCGTTCGTGCTGGTCGCGACGTTCGACCTCGTCTTCGCAGTCGACTCGATCCCGGCGATCTTCGCCGTCACGCGCGAGACGTTTCTCGTCTGTGCGGCGAACGCGTTCTCACTCCTCGGCCTCGCCTCGCTCTACTTCGTCCTCGCCGAGCTGCTCGGGCGCTTTCACTACCTGAACGTCGGCCTGGGCATGGTGCTGGTGTTCGTCGGGGCGAAGATGGCCGCAGCCGACCTCTACGAGCTGCCGATCTGGGCATCGCTGGTGGTGATCGTCGGCGTCCTGGGGGCGGCGGTCGGGGCGTCGATGCTTCGCCCGGCGCCCTACCGCCGTGCGATCCCGGTCGAAGGAGGCTCGTGCTGATCGCTCACGCCTAGACTGCCGGGCATGCTCGAGCCCGAGCGGATCATCCGCCTGGAGGACGGCGCCGTCGTCCTCCTCGACCAGCGCCGGCTTCCCGACGAGGACGTCGATCTCGTCTGCCGCTCTTCGGCCGAGGTGGCCGAGGCGATCCGGACGTTGGCCGTTCGCGGCGCGCCGGCGATCGGGATCGCGGCCGCGTATGGCTACGCACTCGCGGCACGGAGCGGGGAGGACCTGGACGCGGCGGTGTCGACGCTCGCCGGCTCACGGCCGACCGCCGTCAACCTCGCCTGGGCGCTGGAGGAGATGCGGCGCTGGGACGGCGATCCCGCCGAGCGGGCGCGGCAGATCCACGCCGAGGAGGTCGAGCGCTGCCGCGAAATGTCGGTGCACGCCGCTGCTCTGTTCGAGCCGGGCACCCGCGCGCTGACGCACTGCAACGCCGGCGGGCTCGCAACCGGCGGCTACGGGACGGCCGTCGGCGCGCTCCGCGCCGCATGGGAGCGGGGGCTGCTCGAGCACGTCTTCGTCGACGAGACGCGGCCGTTGCTCCAGGGCGCGCGCCTGACTGCATGGGAGCTGGAGGAGGCGGGTATCCCGCACTCCGTGATCGCGGACTCCGCAGCGGCGTCGATGATGGCCCGCGGCGAGGTCGACGTGGTCGTCACCGGCGCCGACCGGATCGCGGCGAACGGCGACACCGCGAACAAGATCGGCACCTACTCGCTGGCCGTGCTCGCGGCGCACCACGGCATCCCGTTCTACGTCGTCGCGCCGAGCTCGACCGTCGACCTCGCGACCGCGACGGGCGCCGGGATCCCGATCGAGGAGCGCGCCGGCGACGAGGTGACCGCGCGGTTCGCCGGCGCGCAACCCGGCCTTCGACGTCACCCCCGCCGGCCTGATCGCCGCGATCGTCACCGAGGCCGGCGTCCACCGCGCGCCGTACGCGGCCTCGCTCGCAGGCCTCGTGGCGGCATGAGGGCAATCATCCTGGCCGCCGGGTACGCGACGCGGCTGCGCCCGCTGACCGACTCGATCCCCAAGCAGCTCCTGCCCGTCGGCGGGCGGCCGATGCTCGACTGGGTCTGCGACCGGGTCGCGGAGGTCACCGACAATGTCGAGCTGGTCACGAACGCGCGCTTCGCCGACGATTTCCGCGAGTGGGCGAAGCGGCGCGGCGGCGTGACCGTGCACGACGACGGCACGGTGTCGAACGAGGACCGGCTCGGGGCGATCGGCGACATCGCGTTCGTCCTGGAGCGGATCGGTGCCGGCGACGACCTGCTCGTGATCGCCGGCGACAACCTGTTCGACTTCGCGCTCGGTGACTTCGTCGCCTTCGCCGCGGGAAGGGCGTCGGCCAGCGCGGTCGCGGTCTACGACTGCGGCGACCTCGAGCTGGCCACCCACTACGGCGTCGTCGATCGGACGAGGACGACCGCGTCGTCGGGTTCGAGGAGAAGCCGTCCGAGCCGCGCAGCACGCTGGTCGCGACCGCGGCCTACATCTACCCGCGGGAGCACGTCCCGCTCGTCGCGCGCTACCTCGACGAGGGCAATCCCCCGGACCAGCCGGGGCGTCTGATCGCGTGGCTCTATCCCCGTGAGCCCGTCTATGCCTACCGGTTTCCCGGGCTCTGGTTCGACATCGGGAATCCCGAGCAGCTGCTCGAGGCGGACAACCATTGGCGCGAGCGCGCGGGCTTGCCGCCGCGCGAGACCTACTCGACGCTCAGCTAGGCCCAGGCGGCTTCTGGGCCGGCGGCGGGCCGGGCGCCGGAGGCTTGCGCCGAACCACCCACCGCCCCCACCAGCTCAGGCCGGGGTGATCCGGGTCGTTCGACCCCCAGCGAAACGGCTTCTTCCTGGGCGGCTGCGGCGGGGGCGTTGCCACGCGTCGAAGTTACACGCTTGTCGCGGTTCTGGCAAAGACACGTCACGGCTTGCGGCCTAGCGTGTCCGCATGTGCTGCTCGATCTCGTGTTTCCTCGACGCTGTGTGGTCTGTTCCTTCCCGGGCGCCGACCCTCTGCGCAGCGTGTGCGACCGCCTTGCCGCGGCTCGCCGCCCCGCTCTGCGGCCGCTGCGGTGCGCCCACCGCATGGCCGGTCGAACGCTGCCGCGAGTGCTCGGGCCGGCGGATCGCCTTCGCCTCCGCGCGGGCGGCCGTCGAGTACGAGGTCGGCGTGCGGCTGCTCGTCTCCGCCTGGAAGGAGCGTGGCCTCCGCGATGTCGGCGACCTCGCAGCGGCGCTGATCGTCGAGGTCGTGCCGCGGCCGTCCGGCCGCGTGGTCACGTTCGTGCCGCCGGACGGCGACCGCAGCCTCAGGCGGGGTCATCACCCGCCGGCGCGGCTGGCCCGTGAGCTCGGACGCCGCTGGGAGCTGCCGGTGAGGGCGATGCTGGAGCGCACGCGACCACTCCGGCCGCAGCGTGGTCTCGGACGCGACGAGCGCCGCCGCAACGTCCGGGCCGCCTTCCGTGCCAGGGCGGCGGTCCGCGGGCGCGTGATCCTCGTCGACGACGTGTACACGACCGGCGCAACCGTATCGGCGGCGGCGAGCGCGCTCCGCGGGGCAGGCGCGAGCTCGATCGACGTGGTCACGTTCGCGCGGACGGTGAGACGCTGAGATCGTCTAGGGTGCGAGCTGACGACCCTGTGAAAGGGGGAATCGCGATGCGCCTTCAGGTCAAAGGCAAGAACGTCGAGATCAGCGACGCGATTCGGTCCTATGCGGAGGAGAAGCTCGGGAAGCTCGAGCGCCAGCTCGCCGATCCGACCGTGGTCGAGCTCGAGCTCGCGGTCGAGCGGAATCCGTCGATCGCGGACAAGATCGTCGCCGAGGCGACGATCTGGACGAAGGGGCCGACGTTGCGCGCCAAGGAGCGCTCCACGGATATGCGCGCGTCGATCGACCTGCTCACCGACAAGCTCGAACGCCAGGTCACCCGCTACCGCGAGAAGCGCCGGCAACGCCATCGCGAGCACGATGGGCAAGGCCTCGAGACACATGCTCCGACGGCAACCGACGAGGAGGGCGGGCCTGTGATCGTCAAGACGAAGCAGTTCACGATGCACCCGATGAGCGCGGAGGAGGCGGTCCTGCAGCTGGAGCTGGTCGGCCACGACTTCTTCGTCTTCCGCCACCAGGACACCGGCGAGATCAACGTCGTCTACCGGCGGCGCGACGGCGACTACGGTCTGATCGAGCCGAGCTAGCAGTGGGGCTCTTCCGGCGGCGCGAGCCGCTCCACGAGCAGCTTGCCCGCCAGGGTGGCCTCGCTGCCGATCCGATCCAGGGGCCGGGGCCGCCCGGGTGGATGGAGACCGGCATCCACGGCGTGCCGCGGGCGCGCGAGTGGGACGCGGTCGTCACGGTCGAGGCGGAGGGCGTCGAGGGTGAGCATGCCCGCTTCGTCGCGCTTCCCGGTGTCCTGGTGGTCGAGGAGGGAGAGCACATCGAGCCGCTTGCCAACGCCGTCGACCAGGTCGCGGCCGTCCCGTACCGCGCCGAGGCGGCGCGGCGCGGAGAGTCCCAGTGGGCGGTGGGCATCCGCGAGCTCGACGTCGTCGAGTTGCCCGAAGATCCCGGCGGCGACGAGATCACGCTGACGGTCAATGACGGGGGTCGGGAGCTGCTCGTCGACGGAGCCCATGCCTTCGGCTCGCTGCCGGCGCTCGAGCGCTTCGGCGAGGCGAGAGGACCGTCGTACGTCGTGCGGGCGAAGCGGATCGACGGCTCCGTCTGGGAAGTCGAGGCGATACCGCTCTAACGAGCGAGCGCCGCCTGCACGTTCACCATCGCCACGGACGAAACACGACGGCCGATCGCGTAGCTCAGCCCGTTGTGCTCCAGGACGGCGTACGCTGCGCGGCGCAGGAGGACGTCCTTGCCGGTGGAGACGCGCCGGGCCCGGATCTGCGTCCCGCGCTTGTACAGGAGGATGCCCTCGGCGTAGTCGAGCATGCGCGCGCCCGCCGGGAGCCGTAGCGTCCGCACCACGGAGGCGCCCCGGCGGATCTCGACCTGCCCGCCGGTCAGCTGGACGACGAGCCCCACTCCGGCGAGGGCGAACTCGTGTACCGAGCCCGGAGCGAAGGTGTACGTCTGCTGCACGACGCCCGCCGGCGAGAGCACGATGCACCGCCCGCCGACGACGAAGGCGGCGACCGTGGCGCCGTACGCGGTCGTGTTCGTGACCCGGCCCGGCGCCCGCCACGTATACGCCCTCGCCCCGCTCGCCTTCAGTACCTTCACGGTCGAGCCGATCGAATACGGCATCACCTGCTCGGAGGCGACCCCGAGCACGATCGGCGGCGGTGCGTCCACGTCGACCTCCCGGAACTCGAGCTGTCGCTCGGTCGGCCGGGTCGTCGTCGCCGTCTCCAGCAGCCAGTCGCGGAGGTTGCCGCCGGCGAACGCCAGCCAGAGCGCGCGGTTCCCTGCGACGGCGATGTCGGTCACGCCGCTCCCGGTGGAAGGGCCCTCGCTGCAGAGCGCGTCGGTGTGGCGGCCGAGCCGGTACACGCCGCGGGTGACCAGGCTCCACAGCTCGACGTGTGGGCCGCAGTGTCCGGTGTACGGGCCGGAGAGAAAGGCCACCGAGAAGCCGCTCCGCGCGAGGATCTGCACCCTTCCCGGGCTCGTGACGGTGCGGTCCGCTCCCGCCGCCGCGGCGATCGATGCGGTCGCGACCAGGGCCCCCAGAGCAGCGAGCGCTCTCACTCGTGCGAATGGTGCCCTCCGCGACGGCTACCCTGTACTCGTGGCCGGTCAAGATCTCGGCGGGTTCGAGAGAATCCTGCGCACCGGCGAGGGCCGGCGGGTCAAGCGGCTGGCTGGACAGGCCGCCTACATCACGTCGCTCGAGCCGGACTTCCAGAAGCTGTCTGACGACGAGCTGCGCGCCAAGACGGCCGAGTTCCGACAGCGGTTGGAGAACGGCGAGACGCTCGAGGACCTGCTCTTCGAGTCATTCGCGGCCGTGCGCGAGGCGCGCCTCCGGGAGTCGGATCAGCGCATGTTCGACGTGCAGCTGATGGGCGGCATCGTCCTGCACGAGGGCGACATCGCCGAGATGAAGACCGGCGAGGGGAAGACGTTCGTCGCCAGCGCGCCGCTCTACCTGAACGCGCTCGCCGGCACCGGCGTGCACCTCGTCACGGTCAACGACTACCTGGCGAAGCGCGACGCGGAGTGGAACCGCGGCGTGTTCGAGCGGCTGGGGATGACGGTCGGAGCGATCGAGAACATGCTCCCCTTCTCGGAGCGGAAGGCAGCCTACGACTGCGACATCACATACGGGACGAACTCGGAGTTCGGCTTCGACTACCTACGCGACAACATGGCCGTCGCGCTCGAACAGTGCGTGCAGCGCAGCCACGCCTACGCGATCGTCGACGAGGTCGACTCGATCCTCGTCGACGAGGCTCGGACGCCGCTGATCATCTCCGGCGAGCCCGAGACTGCCGCGGAGGTCTACGTCGACTTCGCACGCATCGCCCGCACCATGAACGGCTACCCACAGCCGAAGGCGAAGCCCGGCGGCGGCCCCGTCGAGGCGGACATCCCGGAGGGAACCGACTTCCTCTACGACGAGAAGTTCAAGACGGTGGCGCCGCTCGAGGCCGCGATCGAGAAGTTCGAGCGAGCGCTGCGCATCGACAACCTCTACGACCCTCGCAACGTCCAGCTCGTCAACCACCTGAACCAGGCGCTGAAGGCGCAGGCGCTCTACCAGCGCGACGACGACTACGTCGTTCAGGACGGCGAGGTGAAGATCGTCGACGAGTTCACCGGCCGGATCATGGAAGGGCGGCGCTGGTCGGAGGGCCTTCACCAGGCGGTCGAGGCCAAGGAGGGCGTCCGCATCCAGGAGGAGCACGTCACCCTGGCGACGATCACGCTTCAGAACTACTTCCGACTCTACGAGAAGCTGGCCGGGATGACCGGCACCGCGAAGACCGAGGAGAAGGAGTTCGTCGAGATCTACGGCATGCACGTGGTCGAGATCCCGACCAACCAGGCGGTAGCGCGCGATGACCAGAACGACTTCATCTACAAGACCGTCGACGGCAAGTTCATGGCTGTGATCGAGGACATCAAGGAGCGGCACGAGCAGGGGCAGCCCATCCTCGTCGGCACGATCGCGGTCGAGACTTCCGAGCATCTGTCGGAGCGTCTGACCCGTGCCGGGATCCCGCACAACGTCCTGAACGCGAAGGAGCACGCGCGCGAGGCGGAGATCATCAAGGACGCCGGCCAGGTCGGCGCGGTCACGATCGCAACGAACATGGCCGGCCGCGGCGTCGACATCAAGCTCGCCGAGGGCGTCGTCGACCTCGGCGGCCTCTACGTGCTCGGCACCGAGCGGCACGAGGCGCGGCGCATCGACAACCAGCTCCGCGGCCGTTCCGGCCGCCAGGGCGACCCGGGCGAGTCGCGCTTCTATCTGTCCGCCCAGGACGACCTGGTGCGCCTGTTCGCCGGGGACCGGATCTACAGGATCATCGAGCGCTTCAAGATCCCGGATGACCAGCCGATGGAGGCGAAGCTCCTCTCGAAGCAGATCGAGAACGCGCAGAAGAAGGTGGAGGAGCAGAACTTCGTTTCGCGCAAGAACGTCCTCAAGTACGACGATGTCATGAACAAGCAGCGGGTCGTCATCTACGAGCAGCGCCGGCGAGTGCTGGAGGGCGAGGACTTCTCCGAGGAGATCAAGGGCTGGATCGAAGAGGTGATCGGGCGTTCGGTCGAGACGTTCGTCGACCCCGAGAGCGGCGATCCCGACCTGGACGCGCTTGCCCAGGCGATGCAGCAGCTCTACAACAGCGAGATCACGGCCGACGAGCTGCGCGAAGACGGGGTGACCGATCCCGGCTCGCTCGTCCCCGAGTTCATCGAGGACGCGCAGGAGGAGTACGCCGCGAAGGAGGAGGAGCTCGGGTCGGAGCTGATGCGTGAGCTCGAGCGGTTCGTGATTCTCCAGGTGGTCGACCAGCGCTGGCGCGAGCATCTCGAGAACATGGACTACCTTCGCGAGGGCGTGCACCTCCGCGCAATGGCCCAGAAGGACCCGCTGGTCGAGTACACGACCGAGGGGCACGGGATGTTCGGGGAGCTGAACGCGCAGATCCGCGAGGAGGTGCTTACGCTCCTGTTCCACGCGCAGCTCCAGGCCGAGGACGCCGAGGAGCTCCGGACCGTGCAGGAGGCATCGGCTGTCGGGAACGGCGGGCTCTCGTACGAGCACGAGTCGGAGGCGGGCGCAGCCGTGATCGCCGGCGCCCTCGGGGGCGAGGCCGGCAGCGTCAGTACGCTGTCCCGGCCCCAGCAGCGGAAGGTCGACGAGCACGAGAAGCTCGGCCGGAACGAACCGTGCTGGTGCGGCTCCGGCAAGAAGTACAAGAAGTGCCACGGGGCCTGAGGCCGCCTACGCGGCCCCTCGCAGACGACGCCATCCGCCTCGAGCCCCTCGACGATCGCTACGTCCCGGACTTCCGGCGGCTGCTCGAGGACCCGGAGGTGGTCCGCAACACGCGGGTTCCCTCGTCCCCGCCGCCCGACTTCGCCTCGATGTGGATCGGCCGCTACGTCGAGGGCTGGCGGGACGGCTCCCGGGCCGGGTTCGCGATCCTATCGCCCGAGGCGGCGTTTCTGGGCTTCGGCGGCGTGGTCGACCTCGATCTGGACGCGCGGCAGGGTGAGATCGGATACGTCGTCGCTCCGGAGGCGCGCGGCCGCGGGGTCGCGGGACGCGCGCTCCGGCTGATCACCAACTGGGCGCTCGACGAGCTGGGGCTCGAGCGCGTCGAGCTGCACATCGATCCCGAGAACACCGCCTCGATCCGTGTCGCAGAACGCTGTGCCTACGTCCGCGAGGGCCTGCTGCGCTCGCTCCACTTCAAGGAAGACATCCGCGCGAACACCGTGATCTATTCACTGCTGCGCGCCGACCCGCGGTAGCGGCGGTTTCGGCCCGCCGGTCTCGCGGTCTCACACACCAGACCCCCACCCAGGGTGGGGGCTTGCCCCTTTCCCCTGCCGGCGAGGCTACCGGCTCGACGCTCACGCCTTTGTGTCGGATCCGTGTCGATTTGGGCCTTCGCGGAGCACGGCTGGTCCCTCGGCTAGCCTTACGCCATGCCCGAGGCACAGGAGCAACCGCTCGACCAGCAGCTCGAGGAGATCGGGACCCAGCTCGCCTGGGTCCGTGATTACCTTTGACCCCGATCGCCTGACTGCACGCGCCGCCGAGCTCGAGGAAGCCATGGGCGGTCCCGGCTTCTGGGACGATCAGCAGCGCGCGGCCGAGATCAGCACCGAGCACTCGCGCGCGACGAAGCGGCTCGAACGCTTTCGGCGGCTCGACCAGGAATACCGCGACGCCCGCGAGCTGGCAGAAATGGACGGCGAGATGGCCGGCGAGATCGCGGCCAGCCTGCGCCCGCTCCGCGCCGAGCTGGCGCGGCTCGAAGAGGACGCGCTGTTCAACGGCGAGTACGACGGGGGGGACGCGGTCGTGACCATCCACGCCGGGGCCGGCGGGACCGACTCCCAGGACTGGGCGGAGATCCTCCTGCGCATGTATCTGCGCTGGGCGGAGGGGCGCAGCTTCCAGACGGAGCTACTCGAGGCCAGCCCCGGCGAGGAGGCGGGGCTCAAGTCCGCGACGTTCACTGTGCGCGGCGAGAACGCCTACGGGGTCTTCAAGGCCGAGCGCGGAGTTCATCGGCTCGTCCGCCTGTCGCCTTTCGACTCGGCGCATCGGCGTCATACATCGTTCGCGCAGGTGATCGTCAGTCCGCTCCTGCCCGACGACGCCGTGGCGGAGATCGACGAGGCCGACCTGCGGATCGACACGTACCGCGCGAGCGGCGCCGGCGGGCAGCATGTCAACAAGACCGACTCGGCCGTCCGGATCACCCACCTGCCGACCGGGATCGTCGTCCAGTGTCAGAACGAGCGCTCCCAGACGTCGAACAAGCAGACGGCCATGCGAATTCTGCGCTCCCGGCTCGCCGAACTCGAGCAGGAGCAGCGGGAGGCGGAGCTGGCCAAGGAACGCGGGGCGGTGCAGGAGGCGGACTTCGGAAGTCAAATTCGCAGCTATGTGCTGCACCCGTACCAGCTCGTCAAGGATCACCGCACCAACGTCGAGGCCGGCAACGCCCAGGGCGTCCTCGACGGCGACCTCGACGAGTTCGTGCACGCCTACCTTCTCGCTCGAGCGGCCGGAAGGGCCGTCTAGCGGTGGACTCGGCTAGAATTGACCCTCCCCCGACCGGTGCGGCCCCGGGCACGTCCGTGCGCTCGAACGGCGACGTGCCGCACACACTTCCAGTGCAGCAAGCAGACGAACTTCACATCGAGACTCCGGTAGCCCTCGCCGAGGCCGAGCCGCGTCCGGCCGAGACGGCTGCGGCTGCCATGATCGTGTTCGAGTCGGTGACGAAGGTCTACGACCCGGACGTGGTCGCCCTCAGCGACGTCTCGTTCGTGATCGAGAAGGGCGACTTCGTCTTCGTCGTCGGCGCCTCGGGATCCGGCAAGTCGACGATCATCCGCCTTTTGCTCAAGGAGATCGAGCCGACCCGGGGTCGGATCCTCGTCGGCGGTCGTGACCTCGGGCGGCTCAAGCACTCGAAGGTGCCGCTCCTGCGCCGGAACCTCGGGTGCGTTTTCCAGGACTTCAAGCTGTTGCCCAACCGAACCGCCGCCGAGAACGTCGCCTACGCGCTGAAGGTCCAGGGCAACCGACCCGAGTCGATTCGCAAGAAGGTGCCCGAGGCCCTGTCCCTCGTCGGCCTCGCCCACAAGGCGACCTCGCTTCCCGGCGAGCTCTCCGGCGGCGAGCAGCAGCGCGTCTCGATCGCGCGCGCCGTCGTCAATCACCCGCCGCTCCTGATCTGCGACGAGCCGACCGGGAACCTCGACCCCGATACCTCGGTCGGGATCATGCAGCTGCTCTACCGGATCAACCGCGCCGGCACGACCGTGTTGATGGTCACCCACGACCGCGAGATGGTCGACAAGATGCGCAAGCGCGTGATCGCGCTCGACAGCGGCCGGCTCGCTCGCGACGAGCGCCGCGGGGGGTACACGACCGAATGATGCGCCTGCGGATGATCGTGGGTGAGGCCTGGCGGTCGATCACGGCCAGCATGTCGACGACGGTCGCGGCGACCATGACCGTCCTCGTCGCGATGCTCGTGCTCGGGACGACGATCGGGCTCGGTACCTGGGTGCTGTCCTACAGCGATCACCTCAAGCAGCAGCTGCTGGTGAAGGTCTACTTCACGAACGACCGCACCCCGAAGCAGATCAACGCGATCGGCAGGCGTTTCGACCCGAAGGTCAACCCGCTAGTCCAGAAGCTGACCTTCGTCCCGAAGGAACAGGCCCTGAGGATCATGCAGAAACGCCTGCCACAGCTGAACAAGGGGTTGGCCTACAACCCGTATCCCGATGCGTACGAGATCCGCCCGACGAAGGGCGAGTACATCAATGACATCCGCGCCCAGTTGCGGCCGATTCCCGCCGGCGTCGACAGGATCAACGACGGGGGCACTACCTCGCATCGCGTGCTGAAGGTCGGCGGGATCATCTCGGTCGTGTGCCTGATCGGCGTGCTCTTGCTCCTGATCGCCTCCACGCTGCTGATCGCCAACACGATCCGGCTCTCGATCTTCGCCCGCCGGCGCGAGATCGAGGTGATGAAACTCGTCGGTGCGACCAACTGGTTCGTCCGAGGACCGTTCATGGTCGAAGGCCTGATCTGCGGGTTGGCCGGCTCGATTGCCGCTGTCGTGCTCCTGGTGATCGGCAAGTCGGTCGTGTTGCCATCGATCGGCCTCCACCACTCGAAGGACGCACACGCGTTGGCCTTCGAGCTGAATGCCCTGATCCTGATCGGCATAGGGCTCGCGCTGGGCGTCTCTGGCACCGGGCTGACGCTCAGGCGCTTCCTCCAGGTCTAGCGGCCCCGCGGCCCAGCATCGAGTTCACCGTTTCGGCACGAAACGTGACAGACCCGTGACGCTTTTCTCGCTACGCTCGCAGCGGGTGGTGGGATGGGGTGCCCCGGGAGCTGGGCGTTAGAGTCGGCCGAGGATTGGAGCCGGTCCGGACAGTGGTGGAGGTCGCGAGTCGCGGCAAGCTCGTGGTGGGCGAGCCCTACTTCGCGCCGGGGACGCCGATCGCCCTCGATCGCAAGTCGTTGCACGGGGCAGAACGAGGCGACCTGGCCGTGGTCTCGAGTGGTCGGGGGCGAGCGAAGGTCGAGCGCGTGCTCGGGCCGGCGAGCCGGATCGAGGCCGTGCTCGAGGGTCTCCTGGTCGAGCGCGGCGCGCGGGTGGCGTTGGAGCCCGTCGACCTGGGGGAGCCGACCGGCGAGGGTCGAGTCGATCTCCGCGACCTGACGACGTTCACGATCGACCCCGACACGGCGAAGGACTTCGACGACGCGATCTCGGTGGTGCGCGAGCCGGACGGCGTCCGTGCCTGGGTGCACATCGCCGACGTCTCGGCGTTCGTCCCGGCAGGCTCGGCGCTCGATCGAGGGGCGGCCGCCAGGGCGTTCTCGACCTACGTGCCCGGCCTGGTCGCGCCGATGCTCCCGCCCGAGCTCTCGGACGACGCGTGCTCCCTGCGGCCGCACGTCGACCGGTCGTGCGTGACCGTCGAGTTCGCCCCGAGCGGCGAGCCGCTCTTCTACCGCTCGACGATCTGCAGCGACGCCCGGCTGACCTACGGCCAGGCGCAGCGCCGCGACGTTCCGGCCGAGGTTTCGGAGGAGCTCGAGCTCGCGGCCGCGTACTCTGCCGAGCTGCGCCGACGGCGGTTCGCGCGCGGGGCGCTGCGGGTCGAGCGGCCCGAGATCGCATTCGACTTCGACGGTGAGGGCGGCGTCGCAGCTGCCCGATGGGAGGGAGAGCCGGACGCACACGCGCTCGTCGAGGAGCTGATGATCATCGCGAACGAGGCGGTGGCCGGGCTGCTCGCCGGCCGCAACCGGGAGGCGCTGTTCCGCGTTCACGAACGGCCCGATCCGCAATCCGTGTCTCTCCTCGTCGCCAAGCTGGCCGACCTCGACGTGCCGACCCCGCCGGTGCCGGATCGACTGACGGCCGGCGACGCCGCCCGCGCCGTGGCCGACGTGAGCGAACGCGTGACCGACTACGTCGGCCAGTCCGGCCGTGGGCGAGAGGCGTTCCCGGCGCTCGTACTCCGCTCGCTCAAGCAGGCCCGCTACGACCCGCGCAACCTCGGTCACTCCGGCCTCGCGAGCCCGGCCTACTGCCATTTCACGAGCCCGATCCGCCGTTACCCGGACCTGGTCGTCCACCGCGCGCTCCTCCGCGAGCTCGGCGTCTCCGACGAGCCGCTGCCCGAGCACCTGGGCGACCTGGCCGAGCACACCTCCGCCCGGGAGCGCGGGGCGGCCGGGCTGGAGTACCTCGCCGACGACATCTGCCTCGCGTGGCTGCTCGAGTCGCAGCTCTTCGACCGCGGCTGGAACGACGCCGTGGCCGGGGGAGATCATCGGCGTGATCCCGTCCGGCTTGTTCGTCCGCTTCGGGGATGTCTTCGAGGGCTACCTGCCGGCGCGCCGGCTCCAGGGCGACTACTTCGAGCTGAACGAGCTGGGCACTGCGCTTGCCGGCAGACGCGGCGGCGGTGTCTTCCGGCTCGGCGACCCGATCGAGGTCGTGGTCGAGGAGATCCGCCGCTGGGAAGGGAAGGTAGAGCTCTCTCCGGCTGCGCGGGGTCACACCGACCGTTAGGGTCGACGCCAGGATGGCGACCGCGAACGCCGCGCCGGCGACCAAGGCCGCATCGGGCTCACAGCTCGTCCTGTTCACGCTCGCCGCCGGTCAGTTCCTGATGACGCTCGACAGCTCGGTGATGAACGTCTCGATCGAGGAGGTGGCGAAGGACGTCGGAACGACCGTGACCGGCATCCAGACCGCGATCACGCTCTACACCCTCGTGATGGCGGCGCTGATGATCACCGGCGCGAAGGTGGGCGCGATGATCGGGCGGAAGAGGGCGTTCGCGATCGGCTGCGTCATCTACGGGTGCGGCTCCTTCACGACGTCGATCGCGCCGAACTACCCCGTGCTCCTGTTCGGCTGGTCGTTCCTCGAAGGCGTCGGCGCCTGTCTGATCCTGCCTGCGATCGTCGCGCTCGTCGCCGGAAACTTCGCCGCCGCGAAACGGCCAGCCGCCTACGGGCTCGTCGCCGCGGCAGGTGCGATCGCCGTCGCCGTCGGCCCGCTGATCGGCGGCTTCTGCACGACGTATTTCTCGTGGCGCTGGGTGTTCGCGGGCGAGGTCGTGATCGTGGCGATCATCCTCCTGTTCACCCGGAGGATCGCGGACGCGCCCGTCGAGAAGCGGCCGCACCTGGACGTGGTCGGGGCCGTGCTCTCGGCGGCCGGGCTCGGGTTGTTCGTCTTCGGCGTGCTGAAGACCGGCACGTGGGGGTGGATCCGGTCGAAGCCCGGCGGCCCGTCCTGGGCGGGGCTGTCTCCGAGCATCTGGCTGATGATCGCCGGATTGTTCGTGATCTGGCTCTTCTTCGCGTGGCTGCACCGCCAGGCCGATCGTGGCAAGGAGCCTCTCATCCGCCCCGACATGCTCCGCAACAACCAGCTGGTCGGCGGGCTCGTCATGTTCTTCTCGCAGTTCATGATCCAGGCGGGGGTCTTCTTCGTCGTCCCCCTCTACCTCTCGATCTGCCTCGGCCTGTCGGCGCTGGAGACCGGCGTCAAGCTGCTGCCGCTGTCGGTCACCCTGCTTGCCGCGGCGATCGGCGTCCCCAAGATCTGGCCGAAGGTCTCGCCGCGCCGCATCGTGCGCTCGGGCCTGCTCTCGCTCCTCGCCGGCGGGCTGATCCTGCTCGGTGGGCTCGACGTGAACTCCGGGGCCGAGGTGGTCTTCGTCCCGATGCTCCTGATCGGCCTCGGCATCGGAGCACTCGCATCGCAGCTCGGCGCGATCACGGTGTCCGCGGTCCCCGACGACGAGAGCCCGGAGGTGGGCGGGCTCCAGAACACGATGACGAACCTCGGCGCGTCGCTGGGGACGGCGCTCGCCGGCTCGGTGATGATCGCTGCGTTGACCGCCGCGTTCATCGCGAACATCCAGTCGAGCGACGCTATCCCCTCGCCGGTGAAGTCGAAGGCGAGCACGGAGCTGGCGAGCGGAGTGCCGTTCATCTCGGACGAAGATCTCCAGAAGGCGCTCGACGACGCCCACGTCAGCAACCGGGCGGCCGACGACGCGCTCGCCGCGTACCAGAACGCCCGTATCGACGGTCTACAGACCGCCCTGGCGATCCTCGCTCTGATCACCGTGATCGCGCTGTTCGGAGCGAGGCGGATCCCGACCGTTCCGGTCGGCTCCACCGGGCCGCCGGTCGAGGCGTGAGGGTACGGCCTGCCGTACCCCCGTACACCTGCCCGCCGTAGCGACGCCGCCGCCCGAGGAACCTATGGTGGAGCCATGCCCGTCGCAATCGCCTACGCCGTCTGCTTCGCGCCGTTCCTCATGCTCGGCTTCGGGCTTCTGCGGTTGACCCGCGCCTAGACTTGTCTTCGGCATGGCCGGAGAGAAGCTGATCGCGGACAATCGCCGTGCGCGCCACGACTACGAGCTGCTCGAGCGTTTCGAGGCGGGTCTCGTACTGACGGGGACCGAGGTGAAGTCGCTGCGCGACGGCCGGGCCTCCCTCGCGCAGGCATTCGCGGACGTCCGCGACGGCGAGGTCTGGCTCGTCGGCGCCGAGATCGCCACCTACGACCAGGGCAACATCGCCAACCACGTCCCGACGCGCGACCGCAAGCTCCTCCTGCACCGTGGCGAGATCGCCTCGCTCTACGGCAAGGTGCGCGAGAAGGGGCTGACGCTGGTGCCGACGCGGATGTACTGGAAGGACGGCCGAGCGAAGGTCGAGATCGCGCTCGCCCGCGGCAAGCAGACGATCGACAAGCGTCGCGACATCGCCAAGCGGGAGGCCGACCGTGCGATGCAGCGTGCGCTCAAGGCGCGCCGGTAGAGCGGCCGTTCGGCGACCATCTGGTGAGCATTCGGAGACGACGGTTTCCCCAGCCGAGAAAGGGGCATGTCAGGTCCTAGACTGGCGGCGCTACTGCCGCTCGACCGAAAGGAGGATCATGGCGAAGCCGATTCCGGAGGGATATCGCACCGTTACGCCGTACCTCGTGTTCGACGACGCGGCTTCCGCGATCGAGTTCTACAAGACCGCGTTCGGCGCGAAGGAGCGCATGCGCATGGAGGCGCCCGGAGGCAAGATCGGGCACGCGGAGATCGAGATCGGCGACTCGATGGTGATGCTCTCCGACTCGTTCCCGCAGTCGACGACGAGGTCGCCCAGCGAGCTCGGCGGCACCACCGCAGGCGTGTTCCTGTACGTCGAGGACGTCGATGCCGTTGCACAGCGGGCAGTCGACGCGGGGGCGACCGTCACGATGGAGATCGCCGACCAGTTCTGGGGCGATCGCTTCGGCTCACTCACGGACCCGTTCGGCCACTCGTGGTCGATCGCCACCCACGTCGAGGACGTCCCTCCCGAGGAGATGGCAGAGCGAGCCAAGGAAGCGATGGCCGCGATGAGCGCCAGCTGACACCGCTCGCAGGGGAGTCGGGCGGGCCGTGGGCCGGCCCGCCCGAGCCTCGTCGGTCGCTACTCGGCGACCTTCGCCTGGCCGCGGATCTCGCCGGCCGCGTTCTTCTTCGTGTGGACGTTGATGTACGCCTTGCCGCCCTCGAGGGCCGAAACCACGGCCTTCGAGATGTGGACCTTGCCCGTCTGGCCGTTCTTGCACGGGCCGCAGAGCGGGACGACGACCGGGCCGGCGACGCCCGGCTTGCCCATGTGGATGTGGGCGGCGAGCGCGTTGCCGGACAGGCGCGAGTAGGTGAGCTTCCAGGTCAGCGTGGCGCCGGTCTTGTTCTCGACGTACTTGGCGCTGAAGGCGCCCTTCGCGAGCCGTGCGCCTTTCGGCTTCGGAACCTCGGTGTTGTTCTTCAGCGTCGCGCTGACCGTGTAGGTCTCGGCGGCGCCGGCGAAGGCGACGACGACCAGGGCGACCGTCGCCGTTGCGGCGACGAGCAATGTGAGCTTCTTCACGACTTTCCTCCCGTCTCGGTGTGCTCTCTGGGAGGGTGTTCGCCGGAGGCGGCAAGTCGGATTGATCGAGCCGCGCGGCTACACTGTTCCGGAAGACATACGGGGGCGACCAGGTCTCGACGTGGTCGGTTCTCCGGCTGAGCTGCAGGTCGAGGTCCCCGGTCGGCCTCGTAAAACAACCGGGAACCAACGTAAGTGCGGATAACGAACTCGCACTCGCCGCCTAAGTAATTAGGTGACGCGTCGCTCCGGATTCGGCCCGTGGTTCGGGTAGCGGCGTCATAAACGGGCTGGCCCCGAAGGAACGCCAATCGCCGGAGGGGTGAGAAAACAGGATGGCTGGCCCGGCGGTAGGTCGCTCACCCACCGGCCGCTCGGGCGAGACCAAATGGTGAGCTACACCTGTAGACGTTCAGTCCGGTGCGGCTGCGGACGCGGGTTCGATTCCCGCCGCCTCCAACGCTCCTCGGGGCGGCCTTCGGCCGCCCCGTCGTCGCTTACACGGGGGAACCGGCCGGTTCCCCCGCGGGCCCCTTCCCCCGCTCTGCCGGACGGCTTCGCCGCCGGCATTCACGCTCTCACGGCAGTCGGTGGTGAGCCGCTAGCCGGCGGAAGGCGAGCCCTGTCGTAGTCCAGCGTTCGGGAATGTCCCTGAGACCGATACCGCTACGGCACGGCGCCCTCGTCGTGCTGCGCTGCGCCCTCGACCGGCGGTATCCAGCTCTCGCGCCGCTTCACCCAGATCTCGTCGTCGGGCTTCAGCTCGAAGGGCGCCTCATCAAGGCTTCCGATCCGAATCTCGATGAGCGTGTCGCCGGGGTCGGCTGTGTCAAGGAGCCGAGACCCACAGCGGGAACAGAAGCCGCGACCGTCATAGCTTGAGATTTCGCCGCTCACCTCAAACACCTCGACGGGCCACAGCGCATACACGCTGAACGCACTGCCCGACTCCTTTCTGCACCCCGCGCAGTGGCAACGCCGGACATGCACAGGGTCACCGCGAACGCTATAGCGGACCGCTCCGCAAAGACATCCGCCGGTCCGTACTCCTGCCTCCACGCGCACAGATGCTACGCAAGCTGCGGTGGGCCAGTGTTCGCGAATGTCCCCTGAGCGCGAGGGGAAATGTCCCTCGCCCTTACTGCGTCACAAGAACAGGCAACGGAGCGGTGCAATCAACGGCGGGCGAGGCGGCGACCGCTCTCGGTATCCGGCGGCGTGTAGTTGAGTTCGTAGTGGTGGTAGAGGGCAGATTCGTCTGCCTGGGAAAGTTCCTCGCCGTGTTGTTCGATGTTCGGCGCGGACTTGATCTGCTCCTTAGTCACGGTCACCTGGAGTTCGTCGGGGCCGACCTTGATGCCGCCGAGCGGCACGAAGGTCAGGTGACGGCCGATGAAGCCCTCCTTGACGGTGGCGAACTGCGGCTCGTCGTTCTCCACGTCGACGTAAACGTCCTGTAGCTTGCCGATCCTCTCGCCGTCGCGATCGACCAACACCTTCCCGTGCCATTCCGCGACGTTCCAATGCGCGTTCTCCTGGTGCTCGGTCACTGTCCCCGCCTCCTGGATCTCGCATCCACTGGCCGCCACCATTGTAGTTCGCTCCCCTCGCATCGAAGGAGAGGAGCGCCGCTTGCGCCAGAGTTCGCGAATGTCGCGAGAGCGGGGCGGCACGGGCCTCGGGCTTGCTCCTACTGATCCGCTCCCGAGCTGGCGTCCCGTTCTCCTGTTGGGCCGCCGTGCCAGTCCACACACAGCACTGTTGCGTCATCGCGGAGCTCCCCACCGCAGGCTTTGACCACGGCCTGTGTCAGCGCCTGTACTGCTTCGCGTGGATGAAGGTGTCGCGTCTCCGTGAGGATCTCCATCGCGTTCACATCGGCGGCGTTGCGCTCGAGGATTCCGTCGGTCAGGAATACGAGCCGGTCTCCGGCTTGCAACTCCAGTTCCTGGACGTGGTATTCGGCGTCGACCGCTATACCGAACGGCAAGCCAGGGGCCAAGGGCACGTTCTCTGCACGGCCGTCACGGATCAGGATCGGCAAGGGATGCCCGGCGTTCACGATCCGTGCGGTACCCGAGATATTGTCGATCCGAACGACCTGTCCGGTCACGAAGTCGCCATCATCTGAGAATCCGCAGAGCGCCTCGTTGGCCAGCCGGCTCTGTTCCGCGAGATCGACGCCGCGGCGGCGAGCGTTTCGCAATGCCCCGACCAGCACTGTTGCCAGCACCGCCGCGTTCAGCGTATGGCCCATCGCGTCGGTCATCGAGAGGTGGAGCGTGTCTCGTTCGACGCTGAAGTCGAACGTGTCTCCACCGATGTCGCCCGATGGTTCCAGCCATCCGGCCAGCGTGAAATGGCCCCCCTCGCACGTGTACGACGCGGGAAGGAGTCGGTGCTGGATCTCCGCCTCCAACGAGAGAGGCACCGAACGCTGGCCCCAGTCGAACACGTCCGTGAAGCGGCGGTTGGCGATCACGATGTAGGCAAGGGCGTGCGCCCCCGCCGAGACTGTTGCCAGCGTCTGCGGGTCAGGCTCGTCATCGACTCCCAGCTCCAGGACGCCGACCGCCTCGCCGCGGCTCGTGACGGGAGCGAAGACCCGGAAGCCATCGAAGTCCGGTACGGTCTGCACCTCCTGCTCGGCGAGCGCACGACCATGCGGTGTACCTGCGAGCGCGACCGAATGGCTGCGTTCGCGGTTGATGTCCTCGTCTTCGAGGTCTGGCACGACGGACGTGGCTCAACCGGATCAAAGCCCGGCCGCTGTAGTCAGCAATCAGAAAGCTGACATCGCGCGCCCCGAGAGCATCCGTCAAGGCGGCGGCGACGACTTCTGCCGCATCGATCGGCGGAGCCGCTTCCACGGAAGCGAGCAGCGTCTTCACATCCAGCGGGGCGACCACGCCCGATGGGTTGCTCTCTTGCGTCGTCACTAACCGACCATAGCTGTCCGGCGACGGCTGGTAAGCCATCGCGGTCGAGCGAAGTCGAGGGCATGCCGCGGAGGGGAAGAGCCTGGACTGCCCGAGTGTTCAGGATGTTCCCTGAAGGATGACACGCAGTTGAGCGCGTCGCGCTTTTCGCGCTCGTTGCTCAGTGTGCTTCCGAGCGGCGCTCCCGCCTGGTGTCCGCTCGCTACTCCGCTTACTACTCGAGGGGTTTGTGCTAAACTTCACATTCGAAACGCCGAGCCAGTCGCGCTGACGGCATCAGATTCAGCCGTCGAGCCGCCAGCTTCTTCTTCCTCGATGAATCGTGTCTCAGCATTTCGCTGAGCCAGCCCCTTGGAGGCAATCGCCTCCAGGGACTGCCTGCTTCTGAGAGGAGTACACCTTGACCACTCTGGTTCGTTTTGATCCCTTCCGCGAGGCGACCGCTCTGCAAGGCGAGATGGCCCGCTTCCTGAGCTTGTTCGCCGGGGGAACCGGCACCACGCCGGCGGGCGTATGGGCTCCACCGATGGATGTCTGGGAGACAGACGACGAGATCGTCTACGCGTTCGATCTGCCCGGCATCCCCAAGGACACGGTCTCGATCGAGTTCGACCAGGGTGTCCTGACCGTCAGCGCCGAGCGCGAGCGCTCACAGGAAGTCTCGACCGACCGGATGTACCGCTCCGAGCGCCGGTACGGAGATTTCTCGCGGTCGATCGGGCTGCCACAGGGCGTGTCCGAGGATCAGATCTCGGCTCGCTACGACAACGGCGAGCTCGAAATCCACGTCAAGAAGCCCGAGGTCGAGCTGCCGCACCGCATCCAGATCGGCAACGGCAAGGCCGCGATCGGCAACGGCAAGGCCCCGATCGAAGGCAAGACGACAAAAGCGTAACGAGCACAGCGTCTATAGCTCACGGGAGGCGGCTGACCAGCCGCCTCCCTCCGTCCGTCGATCCCGAAAGGAACCCAATGCCTTCACCGACCACGCTTACGGCCCGAAAGAACACGCTGAGTGCCAACCGTGCCGGTGGCCGGTCATGAACTCGGTGCAGGTGTCGTCGCCCGACGGCCGCCATTGGGTCGTCTCGACCGCGCGTACGCACCGCTCCTGGAAGGAGTCACGCCAGACCGCGTTCTTCTGGGCGCACGTGGTCGTGACGGCGATCATGGTGATGCTGTTCGTCGTGGTGCTCAGGGCCGACGGGAGCCGGATCCTGGAGATCCTCATCCCGCTCGTCCTCGCGCTCTGGCTCTTCGGGTTCGTCTCCTCCAGCTTCCGCGTGACCGTTTCCGCGGACACGCTCGGACCGCCAGTCGATCATCGCCTGTGGACCGTGACCAAGCGATTCCGGCGAGGTAGCTCCGTCAAGAAGCTGACCGAAAGCATCCAGGCGGGCCAGCTCACGCCTGAACCCGTCGGCACCCACCTCGACGAGATCTGACGTCGCTCAGCCGCCGCCCGGCCGAAGCGAAGTGCGACAGACGTCCGGCGTGGTCGAGTATCCGGCCGCGCGTTCAGGCGATAACCGCGTGACGTGCCCCAGTGTGCCCTCGCCTGGAACCTGAACCCCCCGGCGGGAATCTTTCGCGGGTTCGATTCCCGCCGTCAGCGCTGACGCTGATCCCGGGAGGAGCATCTAGCTCCTAGATGGCTAGGCTCCGGCTAGCTTCTCGCGGAGCTGGTCGAGAGTCTCGCCGTTCCAGAACCGCTCTTCCGGGGCAGCTCTAGCACCAGCCGCTCGATCTCCTCGCGGTCCTCGGGAAAGACCACTGGGTACTCGCCGTTGCAGTCCGAGGCACAGACGACCGTGTCGATCCCCGGCGTCACGACCATGTGCGAACCTCGGCAGTTCGGCAATCGGCCATCCAGCGCCCGCCGTTGATCGTCGCCGTGATCGGAGTGGTCTGAGGCCGGGGCGGGGCTCCAACGATCAGCTCCGCGTACAGCCGTCTCCACGTTCGCACTCGTCGAGACTGCCAAGGTAGTAGCCGTGGCGCTCGTCCCCGATCGCGTCCGGACGCTGGGGATACTCGCGGTAGGTGAGGGGCATCGTGCGCCAGCCGCGCCACTTACCGGCCAAATACCCGCCCACGATGATTGCCACCGATAGCGCGATCGCACCGACTAGCGTCCATCCGGCGAAGTTCCCGAGATGGGCGAGAAGCTGAAGGACGAACCCGACTACAAGAAGTACGACACCGAACCGCGCCTGCGCCTGCTCGGGTCATGAAGAAGAACAACCCATTAGGTTCGTGCCGAAGACGCCGCCAGCTCCTCGATTGCTCTCGGGGCGTGTCTGCGAGAGCACGGCCGCGACGATCACGATCGCCCCCGCCAGGTCCATGGAGACGCCGGCGATGAAGAGCCAGTCCATTGCAAACACGCTTGCAAACGAACAGGACGAAACGGGCTGAATGAGGCGGTACTAGACGAGAGG
This sequence comes from uncultured Actinomycetes bacterium, assembly GCA_963808815.1. Classification (GTDB taxonomy): domain Bacteria; phylum Actinomycetota; class Thermoleophilia; order Gaiellales; family Gaiellaceae; genus DATBLE01. The sequence continues at coordinate 284,846 of CAWEGI010000016.1, forward strand.
GGAGCGGGCCCCGCCGTTTCAGGGGGTGTTGAACGAGACGCTCGACGGCTCGTAGCCGAACTCGGAGCAGATCGGCCACGTGAAGCCTCCTGCGGGAGATGCCGAGCGCCAGGTTGGCGAGGACCGCGATAAGCATTTTGAAGCGTCCGAGGCGTTCCACGCGGCCGATGCGGCCCAACTCGCGCCCCTAGGTTCACGGGGTGCCGCTGTTCCGTCTGGGCGGCCTCGAACCCGCGGAGGATTCACGCCGCGACAACGGGGGTGCTCAGGCGAGAGGACGCTGGGGCAAGATCCCCCGCCTACGCTGGCCACGTCATGAGGATCAAGTCTCCTGCGGCTCGAGCTTGGCTGGAAGGAACAGGGCCGCCGCAAGGCCGATCAGCCCGATCACGCGAGGGAGACCATCGCCCAGGCGTAGGAGCGGTTCCCGGTGACGACGCGGAGACCAGGATCGTGCCGGCGATCGCCGTGCCGAAGGACGAGCCGAGGTTGGACACGCTGCGCGAGAGGCCCGAGATCTCGCCCTGCTGCTCCTCGGGGAAGCTCGACTGCACGACGTTGACCGAGGGCGTCAGCATCACGCCGAGGCCGAGGCCGATCAGGAACAGCCCGGGCACGAAAGCCACGACTCTCGACGAGCGCCGACGACCAGGCCGAGCAGGAGCCCGATCCCGGCCAGCGGTGACGACGAAGCCGGCCACGATCAGGGTCTTCTGCGAGCGCCGCTTGGCGAGTCGCTCCGCGGCGAGCGACGAGATCAGGATGCCGACCGTCGCCGCGGTGAAGATGACGCCCGTCTGGATCGCGTTGTACCCGCGAACGGTCTGGAGGAAGACGGAGACGACGAACGACGTGCCCATGAGGAGCAGCCACTGGATGTTCTGGGTCACGAGGCGCGAGATCGGACGTGCGGTTCTTGAAGAGTCCGGTGGACAGCAGCGGCTCCTTCCCCGCCCGCTCGCGAGCGCGGATGTAGAGGAAGAACCCGGCCAGGAAGGCGGCTCCGATCACGAGGAACACCGTCAGGAGCACGTTGTTGGTGCCGGCCTGCAGGATCCCGAACACCACGACAGAACATGCCGACCGCCGACAGCACCGCGCCGACCGCGTCGAAGGGACGCGTCGGGTCGGCCGGCAGCGGATCGACGAGCCGGCGGCTCGAGCAGGATGATCGATCACGATGACCAGGGCCTGGAAGATGAACGCGGCCCGCCAGCTGATCGCGGTGGTGATCACGCCGCCGATCAGCGGCCCGGCCGCGGCGCCGATGCCACCCAGCCCGCTGATCACGCCGAACGCCCAGGCACGCGACGTGTAGATCGGTGAACCAGATCGTCGCGAGGATGTAGACGGGCGGGATCAGGAGCGCCGTGCCGACGCCCTCGAAGACCGAGTTGCCGAGGATCAGCACGCCGAGACCCGGCGAAACCGCGCTCAGCAGCGCGCCGATCCCGTAGAGCGCGAGGCCGCCGATGAAGCACCGCTTGCGGCCCCAGCGGTCGGTCAGCTTGCTGCACGGGATCATGAGGATCGCCATGATCAGCAGGAACAGCGTGATCGTGGTCTGCACGCCCTTCACCGTCGTGTCCAGGTCCTCGCTGATGTCGTTGATCATCACGTTCATGTTCGAGCCCGCGAAGCTGCAGATGAACTGCGCCAGCGCGAGCGGAAGGATCAGCCGGCGTGCGGACGCGACAGGACGAACCGGAACGGCCTGGCCCACAGCCACCTGATCCTCAGTCACGTGGCTTCAGGCTCTCGATCCTCACGACCCAGACGGAAGGCGTCGCCGATCCTCGAGCACCGGTCGTGGTGGATGAGCATCTCGTAGTGCGGCATCTGCAGGACGATAACGGCGAACCCAACGTGCGGGCTGGGAACGCCTCGAGGCGAGTGCCCAGCCGACTAGACGAGCTTCCGGATTGCTCTGAAACCGGCTAGGACAACGGCCCCTTTGCTCTTGCGTCTCACGACTGCGGTCGCGACTGGAAAGAGCACGAACCAGCGCAACTTGTAACGCAGCGTGGCGAGATCGTCGGCAAGGGCCTGCCGCTCGGAGGCGATCTCTTTGCGGATTGCTTCCTCGCTGGGCTCAGGCATGGCTCTGCAATGTATCGATCGTGCGCTCGCACAAACCCTAGACGGAAGCCCGGCAACTCTGCGGAGCCGGTTGTGTGCTGGAGTGCCTCCGAACAGGAGAGGCCTCAGCAGCACCGCCCGCCTGCGCGCGGGCGATACCTTGCGCCAGCCTGCCTGTTTGGCCTCAGCACCGCAGACCGCATGCTCCGTCGCGGGCGCCGCTTAGCCAGTCGTCCGGCTAACGGCGAGCGGAGTCCCGAACCGCCCTCGACCCTGTGCCGTTTCGAGTGACCGTGCCACTCCGCGAGCGATGGCCGTGCGGGCCGTCCGGCCGACCCGGCGTGCGCTTGCGCCATGGGCGCCACGGCCCGTCACTGGGATCCACGGTTTGCCGCACCGCCCACAGCACCACAAACAGGATCCAAGCGAACGCAATCGGGAAGAGAACCACGTCCGCAGGGTAGCCGTCACAGATTCATGTAGCCCGGCTTTTTCCAACGTATCGATGGCGTTTGGTTGGTCTAGGAGCGGCCCGCTAGGTTGCCTGCGTGGCGGACGCCCCTGATCGCGACCATCTGAGGGCGATTTCGCGGGTGTATGGCCCGGAGTCCTGGGAGATCTATGACCGGCTGGACGGGAGTCTCGATCCACGTCGGCCGGACACGCTGCTGGCGCTGGCTGTCGAGCGGATGACTGCTGCGTCGGTCGTCCTCGATGTGGGCTGCCGCGATGCCTCTCATCTGATCGAACTGGTGCGAGCGACCGGCTCGCGCGGCGTCGGGCTTGATCCGGTCAGCCGCCTCGTCGAGCGGGCGCGGGCGGCGGTCAGCGAAGCGCACCTGGATGGGCGGGTGCAGATCATCGAGGGCGTGACGCAGGACATTCCCTTTCCCGACTCGTCCTTTGATCTCGTCTGGTGCCGTGACGTGATCGAGATCGTCCAGGACCTCGAAAGTGGGATCGCCGAGATCGTGCGTGTCCTTCGTCCGGGCGGCCACCTGATCGTGTTCACCGTGTTCGCATCCGACCGGCTGGAGCCGAAAGAGGCCGAGCTGTTATTCGGAGGGAATCTCGCGCTGGTACGCGTGAACCTGGACGAGACCCATGTCGAGCACGTCTTCGACCGTGCCGGACTGGCCGTAACTGTCACAGACGTGGTCGGTACCGAGTGGCGAGAGTACGCCGAGGAACGAACGCACCCCGCCTCACGCGATCTCCTCCGACTTGCGCGGCTCCGCCGCCAGCGAGACCAGATCATCGAGCAAGCCGGCGAGGGACATCTACCGGCACGTCGAATCGAATCTTCACTGGCTCGTCTACCAGTTCCTCGGCAAGCTCGTTCCGACGCTCTACGTACTTCGCAAGTCCGCCTGAGCCGTGGGCCGCGCTCCCGGCGCAGCCCACCACGCCGGTCACCCCGGAGGGAAAGTATCCCCGGAGGAGCCACCCCTCCCATCTGCTGATCGAGCACCTCGACTGCCATGAGTCTCGACTGGGTTGACCGACAAGCAATATCCCTGGCTGCGCACCGCAATGCCTGCCGCCGGGCGGGACCGAGCCTGGGAACTTGACGACCGGCACCTATCAGACGCAGTACTTCTTCGCCAAGCAAATGAAGCTGTCGTTCGCACGGGGCTGGTTCTCGGAAGAAGACAGCACCGGTGAGTTCGCCGCCTATGCCAAGAAGAACCCAAAATCGCGTGTCGTCTTCTGGGAAGACGTGTACACGACGAAGCCTGGGTCTTTGCAGCGGGTCGGCCCGCCACGCCGAACAGCGGCGAGTCTTCTCACCTGGCTCCAAGGGAACCCCAATCTCACGGTGTCCAAGCCGACCAGCGGCAGGATCGGGACGATACGTGCCCGCGTCGTGGACATCGGCGTCGCGGACGACGCAGTGAACGATGACCCCACCTGTCCAGCGAAGCCGTGCGCCAACTTCCTCGGGTACCCGGGGTGGGACGAGCCATACGGGATTGCCGGGAAATGGATCAGCCGTTTCTACCTGGCCGATGTTCGTTACGGCGGCAAACAGCATCTGTTCGTGGCCGTAATCGAAGTGGCCGGCACAGCCCAGCTCAGGGCGTTCCTCCCGGAGCGCCAAGAAGGTCATCGCGTCTGTTCGCGTCCCAGCCGTTTCCGCCTGACTCCTAACCTGCCTGTTTCACCCGCGCAGTTCCACAACTCGATACCTAGCGTGAGTCGCTCGACCGACGAGGCCCGAGCGTCCTGATCCTCCGCTAGATCGCCTCGTTTCTTTTGTCACGATCCGCCGACAGCGAGTCGGCTGTGGGTGAAATGGCTATGGGCTGCCAGCCGCACCAGGGGGCTACGCGTGCGCCGGTGTCGGCTCGCCGGGGCGCGCCCGCCACTCCCGCTCGATCTCTCGCAGCATCGGCGGGTAGACGATCAGGTGCCGGAACGGCCTGATCGCGGCCATGTAGGCGGTCCCGAGCAGTCCGTTCGGCTTCACCAGGACGGCCATCTGGCCGCGGTAGCCGCCGGTCCCGTCCGGGACCCAGCCGATGTGCATGACCCCGTGCATGGTCCGGTTGGCGATCTCCGCGGCCCACTCGTCGTCGATCAGGTACAGCGAGGTGAAGGGGAGCGCGTCGAAGTCCGGGCCGGATGGGGCGTCGCGCAGATCCGCCGGCAACCGGTCGCGGAGCGTCGGCACCCTGGAGCCGAGGCCGGCGTCCGGGCCGTCCCAACCGAGCAGCTCCCCGAGCTTCCACCGGATCGCGAAGAGCGTGCGGACGGCGCGGGAGGAGCTCTGCGACGGGTCGGCCGAGGCGAACCGCTCGCACCAGCCGAGGGAAGTCGTCCGGGCCGCCCGGCGTCGGCAGCGCCCACACGTCCTCGAGCCGGAAGTCGCGGGTGAGCTCGTGGATCCGCCAGGGCCGGGAGGTGTGCGCGGTGTTCGGGAGCCTCATCGTGGACCTCATCCAGACCGATCAGCCTAACCCGACCAGCGCGACGGCTCGAGGCCTTTTGGATCAAGTGGCCTGCCCCGAGAGACTCCCGCGCTCGCGCAGGTATCAGGCTTATTCCACGAGCGACGGAGCCCCGTCGGCGCCGTGCTCGCCTGTGGCTCAGCGCTGTGCGACTGCGGGCAGCGCGCCGACCTGGCTCAGGAGCGCGACCGTGTCCGTGATCTCCCACTCTTCGGCGATGCGCCCGTCTTCACAGCGACTGATCGTGAACCGGTGAACGCAACGTCCTTGCCGCTCGGCGGTGTTCCCATGAGCTCGCCGTCATGGGTGCCGGTGATCGTGTAGCGGGTCGCGACATAGTCGCCGTCGACGAACTGTTGGTCGATCGCGACCCTCAGCCCGCCGAGGGCATCGCGATAGCCTTGCACCATCTGTTTGAGGCCCTCTGCCCCACGGACCTCTACGGGGTGGAGAACGTATTCGGCCGTGACGATGTCGTCGAGCGCGTCGAAGTTTCCCTGCGCCGCGTTCTCGAAGCATGCCCGGACGGCCGCTTTGTTCTTCTCGTTGCCGTTCATCTCCTGCCTCCTCGGGTCGTTTGACCTAGCCAGAGGAGGATCGCCTCGAAAAGGGACCGGCGAGCAACGGTGGGAGTACCTATCGGGCTACTGCTCTTTGGAGCGCTCGCGCACCGCGTGGGCGGCGGCCTCAGCGCGACTGCGCAGGTCGAGCTTGGAGAGGATGTGAGCGACGTGGTGCTCGGCGGTGCGGCGGCTGATGACGAGGCGCTGCGCGATCTCCTGGTTCGAACATCCGTCGGCCAACAGTGCGAGTACCTCGGTCTCGCGCTTGCTCAGCTCTCCGTAGTGCTTGGGGAATGCACGCCCGCCAGCGCCGAGGCGGCGCAGCAGTGCCGCCGTGGCATCTGCGTCGGCTGCCGCGCCGAGCCGCTCGAACGCCCTCGAGCGCAAGTCGCGCCTCGGTCACGGCGGCTTCGGGCTTGTCCTGGGCCAGCGCCCGTGCCAGCTCGTGCTGCGCGCGCGCTGCCTCAAGCGGCAGCCGCAACGCCATGAATCCGCGTAGCGCCGCCTGGAGATGGCCCGGAGCGCCCCTATCGCGCTCGGCGGCCCGCACGCGTCCCGCGGCCAGCTCGGCGAACGAGGCGGCTGCATTGTCGGGACTGGTCTCGGCTAACTTCACAAGTTGTTCGAGCGCCTCGTTCGCGGCGGGTAAGTCTT
>CAWEGI010000017.1:0-357993 GCA_963808815.1 uncultured Actinomycetes bacterium
GCCGCGCCTCGTCGACGTTGCGATCTCGAGCGAGAGCTCGCCCAGAATCCGTGCGATCTTCGCGACCTGATCGGCGTTCGACTCGGCGAGCTGGCCCTTCGCCAGGTAGATCGAGTCTTCGAGCCCGACACGCACGCTGCCGCCGAGGATCGCGCCGATCGTGACGAGGTTGGTCTGGTGGCGGCCGGCGCCGAGGATCGACCAGTAGTAGTCGTCGCCGAAGAGCCGGTCGGCCGTCGCCTTCAGTGCAGCAGGTTCTCGGGGTCGGGCCGATCCGCCGAGGATGCCGAAGATCGTCTGAACGAACAGCGGCGGCTGGACAATGCCCTGCTCCAGGAAGTGGGCAAGGTTGTAGAGGTGGCCGACGTCATAGCACTCGAACTCGAAGCGGGTGCCCTCGGCGCCGAGCTCTCGCACGATCGTTTCGATGTCCTTGTACGTGTTCCGGAAGATGAAGTCGCGCGTCATCTCCAGATACTCCGGCTCCCAGGCGTGCTGGAACGTGCTCACACGGTCGAGCACGGGAACAACCCGAAGTTCATGCTGCCCATGTTCAGCGAGCAGAGCTCCGGCTCGAACCTGTTCGCCGCCCGTGTGCGCTCCTCGACCGTCATTCCGTGACCGCCGCCCGTGGTGATGTTGATCACGACATCGGAGCTCTCTTTGATCTGCGGCAGAAATTGTGCGAAGACCTCGGGGTCGGGCGTCGGCCGGCCGGTCTCGGGGTCGCGCGCGTGCAGATGGACGATCGCGGCCCCCGCTTCGGCCGCCCCGATCGCGCTTTCGGCGATCTGCTCAGGTGTGAGGGGAAGATGCGGGCTCTGCGAGGGGACGTGGATCGACCCCGTCACGGCGCAGCTGATGATCACCTTGCCGCGTCTAGCCATTGCGGGCGCGTCCTCACTCATCGGGGAGTCAAGTGGAGATCGGTCAGTGCGAGCGCGAGGAGGTCGACGATGAGATCGACATCGTCGCGACTGACGATCAGCGGCGGGGTGATCAGGAACTGGTCGCCGGCGCCGTCACCGCCCGCGCCGGGATAGATCATCAGCCCGCGCGCCCGGGCCAGCGCGTGCAGGCGTTTGGTCACGCCGAGCGCCGCGTCGAGCGGTCGTTTCGTCTCGCGGTCGGCGACGAGCTCGATCGCCGTGAGCAGGCCCTTGCCGCGAACGTCGCCGATCAGCGGCTCGGTCTCGGCGAGCAGCCGGAGCCGCTCGAGCAGGTGCTCGCCCTGGCGGGCGGCGTTCTCGACGAGGCCGTCGCGCTCGATGATCTCGAGCACCGCCAGAGCGGCAGCGGCGGCGAGCGGGTGCGCCTCGTAGGTGAGGTTGTGGAGGAACGGGGTGTTGGCATCCGCGAAGACGGCCGCGACCTGGTCGGAGAAGATCACCGCCGACAGCGGGACGTAGCCGCCGGAGAGCCCCTTCGCGGTGACGATCATGTCCGGCTCCGCATCCCAGTGCTCGATGCCGAACTTCTTGCCTGTGCGGCCCCAGCCGGTGACCACCTCGTCCGAGATGAACAGGATCTCGTGCGTACGGCAGATCTCGCGGATCCGCTCGTAGTAGCCCGGCGGGGGCGTCAGTCCCGGACCGGCCGCCGCAACGATCGGCTCCGCGATGTAGCAGGAGACCGAGTCTGCGCCCACCTCGCCGATCACCCGTTCCAGGTCGTCGGCGCAAGCGAGATCACAGCACGGATGACCCTCGCCGAACGGGCATCTGTATGGGTAGCACTCGACCTGCTTCGGCGTCGTTGTGAGATAGGGCGTGTAGGGGGCCTGGCGTGCAGGGACTCCGCCGACGCCGAGCGCGAACAGGGTGGCGCCGTGGTAGCTGCGCCGGCGTGAGAGCACGACGTGCCTGGAGCCTTGTCCCTGGAGCAGGTGGAACTGGCGGGCGAGCTTGACGGCAGCCTCGATCGCCTCCGAGCCCCCCGAGTAGAAGCAGACGTGGTTGAGCGCGCCGGGCGCGAATCGGGCGATCCGGTCGGCCAGCTCCTCGCCCACCGCGTGGCGGAACTGCGTGCTCTGCACGTACGCGACCGCCCGCGCCTGTTCGGCGATCGCATCGGCGACCTCCCCCACTCCGTGACCGATGCTGATCACCGACACCGCACCCGAGCAGGCGTCGATGTACTCGCGCCCGTCACTGTCCCAGATGCGGATCCCCTCGGCGCGCACCGCCTCCGGCAGCTGGCGGCGGAGATCCTGCTGGAGCCAGGCCGGCGCGACGGTGTGCTCGCTCAATGCGACCGTCCCCGTCCGACGTGCGCCTCGATCATCGTTCGCCGCCTCATCCCTTGCTCGCGCGAGCCTAACGCGTCCGCCATTACCGCGTCTCTTGGCGGGCGACCAGGAGGCCGCTTCTGGGGACAGACCAGGAGGCCGCGGACTGCTGGCCCGGGTCAGGGCGTCGCCGGAGCGACGCCCGTGGGGAACCCCTACTAGCCGAGCAGCCGGCGAATCTGCTGCGTGGGCACGAAACGGGCGATGCGGCCGTATGCATAGGCAAGCCTCGCGGTGTCGAGGTCGACGCCTACGAGGCGCGTTAGGCCCTGGCCGACGGTCGCGGTCCGCCCGGTACGGGTGTCGACGACCAGCGCCTTGCGTCCCTGCGAGAAGGCAGCGACTCCGAATCGGTACGCGAGACCGGTAGTCCCGGCCGGTAGCCGCCAATGCGCGGTTCGCTGCGTAGAGCTGATCGCGTACAGGTCGAGGTGATCAGGCCCGGATGCCACGAGCGTGTTCCCCTCGAGAGCAATCCGGCGGGCGTCCGCCCCGACATCGATCGTTGCCAGCAGCCGTCCCTGCAGACCCCGTACCTCGACGCTGCCACCCGGCCAGAGGATCGCGACGCGACGCGTATCCGCTGAGAGCGCCAGAGGCGCCGCGGGGCCGGAAGCGATCGGGCGCGGCCGATAGTGCCCGTCGACGATCGCGACCGTGTGGCCGGCCGCGAACGCGAGCGTGCGCGCCGTTGCCAGCCATCGCGCCCACCTTGCCCCCACGCCTTACCAGCCACTCTTGGCAGAGCGGCGAGCCCGCGACCAACCACCTTTCCGATGTCAGCCACTCCGTGCGGAAGCCGCCGATCGCGAGTCTGCCGATGGCGACGCCGGTGTGACCCGGCCGGCAGGTGGGGCCTGACGGTGCGCTGATCCGCTGAACCGGCCGCCAAGCAACGTTCCAATAGAGGACGCGGTCGCAGACACTCCGGACGTCGCCGACCGAAAGCGCCACGCGCGGCCCGTCCATCGAGATGCTGTGGATCGGCCCGCCGACTACGAGCGGCGCGGCCGTCTTCGCGATCGAGTGGATGATCGCCCGGCGCGGGACGAACTTCAGGATCGTCTTGCCCTCGCGCACAGCACGTCGGCTCTCCCCGTCGTGGAAGAGCACACCGCGCGGTCCGAGCAACGCCTGGAACGAGCCGCCGTCCGGTCCCAGGTAGGTGTAGAGACCGTCAATGAGGCGGACGACGAACAGCCCCTCGCCTCGAGCGGCCGAGAAGACCGCGAGTCCACCCGAAGCGACAAAGGTCCGAGGTGTAGCGGGAAGCGCAAGCGTGTGGAGCAACGCGCCGTGGCGACCGAGAACCTGTAGCAGCGGAGGTCGTCCGACTGCCCCTGGCTCGACAGTCAGGCGGAAGCCGCCGGCTGAGGCCGACGGCGTCCCGGTGGAGGACGCCCGGCGCGTTCTTGCAAACTCGGCGCAGCTGACGGGAACCGATCGGGCGGCACCGGTCGTCGTGTCCCAGCCGACACGCGCGCAATGGCCGCCCTCCTTGGAGACATAGACGGCCGTTCGACCATGGAGGACGACGCTGGAGACGGCGCCGTTCACCGTCTTCGTCAGCGTCCCCTTCCCGTTCGGATGGCAGACGTAGGCGAGTGCTGACCCGGCCAGACCGACGAAGGCGATCGTCGCGGCCAGCGGAACGAGGCGGAGCGGGAGAACGGTCACGTCCTTCCTCCTTCGACGAGGGCGCGACCATAACAAGCATGGCCGGCAAACGCCGGTTGATTTTTCGGCGCCGCCTGCTGCGTTCGGCGACCGCGACCATCGGCGCCGCGCGTCGTCTCACGCCGGAGAAACTTCGACCGCCTGACAGTTGGCCAGGAGGTCGGTCGGGTGCGTAGGGTGGGACGGTGCGTGTCGCGGGATTCGACGGAACGAACGCGTCTTCGCGTCTGCTTCGACCAGAAGGCAGCGTACCGGGGGGTCGTGCCGACCATGTAGCCGGTTACCGCGCGGGTCAGGAGTCCATTCTTGCTTTGTTCGTTTGCGAGGGCGTAGTAGTCGTAGGGGTCGATCCCGTGGCGCACGTACGGCACAGCGGCGTTCGAGCACCAGATAGCCGTAAAGCGCGGGCCAGCCGGGTCATTGTATGCGTTGAGGTAGACCAGCTTTCGTCCTGCAGCCGCTTGTTGATTTATCTCGCCTGGTACTGGTTGGTGTCGAGGATCTGCCACGCCGCGAAGCTGCCGACCGCCTTCTTCTCATAGAGCGCGGTGTAGTAGCGCGCTCCGCCCCACGGGGCGACCGAGATGATCACCGGGACCCATCCCTCGGCCGTCAGTTGATTAAACCGGGCTTGGTGACCGCCTCGCTGCGCGCGTGATAGGCGAGAAACGCCGGTCCTCGGGGTCTTGACGTAGATCGCGGCGTACCGGACGCCGTCGGACGCGGAGTAGCTCTCGATCTGGAGGGGCCGGTAGCCCGACGTCGATGAGTACGCGACGATGCAGAGCGCGCTAGTCGCCTACTACCGCGAACACGCACCGCAACTAGTCGCTACACCGGCCGCCAGCACGTTCATGGGAGTCGGCGCGATGGGACCCGGTGGCGCGCGGTTTCAGGTCGACGCCGTCGCGGTCATCTAGCGGGCGCACGCACGAGGCTCGACTCCTCCTCGCCCGCGGGGACGAGCTCGCCGCGGACCCACTCGAGCTCGCGGCAGACGTACTCGACGATGTCGCCGGTCTTGAGGTCGTCCGGGAGCACGTCCCAGGTGTAGGTCTCGATCTCGAGCTGGCGGCGAGAGCGGCGTCGCCTTGTGCATGCGCGAGCGCCTCTCGATCGCGAAGCGCGTCGTGCGGAACGGGCCGAGGTCGTCGAGGAAGACCGGCACGTGGAAGTGGGCGCGCCACTCGCGCGGGCTCCGGTCGCGCCTCCCAGGCCGCGAAGGCGTCCTCGAGGTTGAGGTAGCGGGTCGAGCTCGCCGTCCCGGCAGCTCGACCGTCTGCGTCAGGTAGATCGTCTCGGCGAAGCGGCGCAGGGCCTCGACCGTCTCGTCGGTGACCTGCGGGATCGTGCAGCGCCGCGGCTTCCTGCAGCTTGAAGATCGGGATGCCGGCGTCGACGAGCTTCTGCAGCGACGCTGGATGTCCTCGAACTCGACCGCCTGGTGGCCGATGTCGAAGACGATGCCGAGGTGGCGGCGCAGCGCCATGTGCGCCTCGTGAGATCGGGAGGTCTGCGCGAGCTCGGCGAGCCGGGTGGCCGCTGGCCGGTGTAGAGATGCTCGCTCGAAGTAGCCGACGGTCTCGTCGGTCGTCTCCAGGAAGCAGTGCGGCTCGGGCTCGAGCGCGAGCGTCACGGTCGTGCCGGTCCGCTGCTCGAGCTCGACGAGATGCGCGGCGACGCGCAGCACGTGCTCCGTGTAGCGTCGCGACGACGTCGGGCCCGGTGACGTTCGGCTTGAAGCCGAGCGGCGCGGTCTGGATCGACGGCGTCCATGCCCGGGCGACCGACGTCGGCGAGGACGTCGGCGACGTTGCATCGTGTAGCGCGTGCGCTCCTCGCGTGCGCCAGTCCGGCTCGTAGACCTGCTCCTTGACCCGCGTGCCCTTGAACGGCCCGTACGGGAACGCGTTGGCCGTGTAGAGGTAGAGGTCGTTGTCGGCGAGGAAGCGCCTTCAGCCGTTCGCGCTCCTCCGCGTCGGCCGCGAGGGTCTCGGCCGAGGCGGCGAGAGCCGGAGCGAGACGCCGAACGGCGCGTCGGGCGAGACGCGCGCCTTCACCTGCGGCACGTACGTCGTCAGGCTCGCCCACATCTCGTCCCAGGTGTCGCCCGGGTGCACGAGCGTCGAGTACGTCAGGTGGCCGAGACCGTTGCCGAGATCCATGTCTACCTCGGCTTCTCCGTGGTCAGGGCACACGCTCGACTGCTCCCGAGCGGCGGAGCGGACGATCGCCTCGGTCACGGCCGCGCCGTGAATCATCTCGTCGAGCGGGATCGGGATAGCGGGCCCGCCGCTCGCGGCGGCCGCGAAGGCCTCGAGCGCCGCGCGCGTGACGTCGAGCCGCTCCGCCTCCCAGACCACCGCCTCGCCCTTGATCGGCTGGAACTTGCACGTCCCGAACAGCCGCGTGCGGCGCTCCTCCGACGAGGCGCCCGCGACGTGCGTCATCCCTTCGAGCCGCACCGAGCCCTTCGAGCCGAACACCTGGAAGCTGAACCCGGGCCCGGTCGCCGTCATCGTGCCGAGATAGCCCGACATGCCGTCCTTCATCCGGAACAGCATCGACGTCGTGTCGTCGCTGTCGACCGCGACGACGCGCCGGAAGCTCTGGCAGTAGACCTGGTCGATCGGCCCGCAGAGGTCGATCATCCCGTCGATCGGCGTGCACGCCCATCGGCGTCAGCCCGCCGCACGGCGTCTCGTCTTCGGCTCGCGCGCCACGCGTCCGGCTTCAGCAACAGCGCGTTGGGAAACGTCATCGTCGCTTCGACGTGCAGAATCGTCCCCAGCTCGCCCGAGCGGATCCTGCTCGCGCAGCTTGGTCATCTCGGGATGGAAGCGGCGGTTGTAGCCGAGGCCGAGCGTGACGCCGGCGCCTGCGTCGCCGCCTCGACCGCGGCCTCGGCGTCGGCCTTCGTCAGCGCGAACGGCTTCTCGCAGAACACGTGCTTGCCGGCCTGCGCCGCCGCGATCGACCTGCGGCGCTGTGCAGCGAGTGCGGCGTCGCCAGCACGACCGCGTCGACCTCGCGGATCCGCGAGCAGCTGCCTCGATAGGTCTCGGCAGCGTCAGCCCCTGCGTCGTCGGCGAACGCCCGTGCGTCGGGCGACTGCGTGCGCGACGCGCCCGCCACGAAGCGGATCGCCTCGCTCCCCTGCGACCGACTCGACCAGCGTCTTGCCCCACCAGCCCAGCCCGACGATCGCCGCGCCTGCGAGCCATCAGCGTCAGCCGTCGCGGATCAGACGAGCTAGCTCCGGGTTCGAGCAGCGAGGACGATTCGGCCGTCGGGCAGGCCCGAGCTCCTTGCGCACGATGTTCGCGCCCTGCACCAGCGCCACCATCTTGTAGAACGCGTGCCGCGCGGCATGCCCTCGCGGCCCATCCCGCAGTCCGAGGAGAGCACCAGCCGCTCGGCCGGGATGACCTTCAGCGCCCGCCGCACGAGCGTCCGCGACTTCGTCGGGCGACTCGACCTGCAGCGTGTGGTGGTCGATCACGCCGATGCCGACCTTCTTCTCCGTGATCTCCTGGCCGACGTCCTCGAGGTCGACCGCGCCGGAGCTCGCCATCTCGAACGTGATCACGTCGGCGTCGACCTGGTTCAGCAGCTCGAGCGCCGGCTTGTACGACTGCACCTGCCGCGAACATGCGCTGCTGCGACGGGTTGCCCCAGCACGTGTGGCACCACACCTCGGTCTTCGCGCGCAGCCCCTTCACCGTGTTGTTGAACACCTTCAGCATGAACTCGGGGTTGATCACGTCGTCGACGATCCCGCGCGCCGCCAGCAGGTGGATCTGCGGCTCTTCCATCTGGATGACCGGGCAGCCGGCATCCGCCAGGTCGTGCAGCTCCTCGTTGAACGCGTCGCTCATCGCCATGATCCGCGACGGCAGGTCCTTGTAGTGCTCGTCCTGCACCGCAAACGCGACCAGCTCCGGCGTCACCGTCCCGAACTTCACCGGCTTGCGTCGTCAGCCGCTGCGCCGCCTTCCACATCTCCGCATACTGCATCTCGCCGCGGCCGAGCGGCCCGACGATCCTCGGCATCACGCGCGCTTCGAGGTAGTCGTGCAGGATGTGGCCGCGCGGAAACCCGATGCCGCCGGCCCCGACCTTCGCCAGCTTCGGATGCGTCGCGTCGAACCCGGCCATGTGATGCGGCGGATAGCTCGTCCAGCTCTGCCCGCCCACGTCCTGGTCGAACCGGCAGTCGCCGTCGGTCACGATGTCGAGCCCCGCCACTTCCTGCTCGCGCAGATACACCGACAGCGCGTCCACGTACTGCTCGCGGAAGCCGCTGATCACCATCGCGTCCAGGAACGACTTGGTACCGAGGTTCTCCGTGTACCAGCTCGGACGCGGCAGCGAGCCCGTGATCGTCGTCGGCAGGACCATCCCCGCCGTTGCCTTCAACATCGATCTCTTCTCCTTGATTCGTGATGTGTCTTACAGTGGGCACTCGCCCGATGTTCAGGCACTTTGCACAACACCTGCCTATGTTTGGCGATCCTACGCATCCCCGGCAGGTCACGTAGGACGACAGGCGATGCGCGTCGGCTTCATCGGCATCGGCAGGATGGGCTCTGCGATCGCAGGGCGCGTCCTCGCGGGCGGCAACACGCTCACCGTCTGGAACCGAACCCCGGAGAAAGCGGCGGAGCTTGCTCGACGCGGCGCCCAGGTGGCGTCGTCAGTCGCCGAGGCGTGCGCAGGAGCAGAGGTCGTGATGACGATGCTCGCGAACGACGAGGTGCTGCTCGAGATCGCGCTCGGGCCCGGGGGAATCGTCGAGTCGCTCGACAACGGTGCGACGCACGTCGTCATGGGAACGCACGGGGTGAGCGCCGTTCGCACGTTGACGGACGAGCACGCGGATGCGGGCCAGATCCTCGTCGCCGCTCCGGTCCTCGGGCGGCCCGACGTTGCCGCTGCGGGACAGCTGGGTATCGTCGCCGCTGGCCCCGCGGATGCGCTCCACCGCTGCCGGCCGCTGTTCGAGGCGATCGGGCGCCGCACCTTCGAGGCGGGCCCTCGCCCCGAGTCGGCGACCTCGATCAAGCTGGCCAACAACTTCGCCCTCGGCGCCGCGATCGAGGCGATGGCGGAGGCATTCGCGCTCGTTCGCAGCTACTCCGTCGAGCCCGCGCTTTTCCACGAGGTCCTCACCGAGGGCCTCTTCGCCGCGCCGGCGTACAAGGTCTACGGGACGATCATCGTCGACGAGGACTACGATCGCGTCGGCTTCACGACCGAACTCGCGTTGAAGGATGTCGACCTCACGCTCGCCGCCGCTGGGGACGCCCATGTGCCGCTGCCAAGCGCGAACGTCCTCCGTGACCGCCTCCTGTCCGCAATCGCCCACGGTGACAGCGACCGCGACTGGGCAGTGCTCGCGCGAGAGCAGGCGCGCATGAGCGGCCTCGACGAGCACGGGTGACTGAACCGTTGCCGGGCACGTGGCGCTGGAGACAAAGCCCCCGCGCGAGGCCCGCCAGGAACCTAGCGCCTTTCGATGTTCTGAACTTCGTAGATCTCAGGCTCTCCAGGCTGGATCCCAACTTCGGAAAGAATCGGCATGAGCCGCTCGCCGAACCTCTCAAGCTGTTCGCGTGAGTCCCAGATCTCGCTTACGCGCAGGTCACCGTCTTCGCCGAAACAAAGGTGGTAATCCATGCCGTCTGGAGGCCAGACTCCGGCCTCCCGGAGCCGCCGGTCTGCATCGTCGTACTGCTGCCTGGTCATGCCGGTTGGATGAAAGCGGACAACGATGCTCATGACTGATCCTCCGTTCTCGGGGTCGAGGGCACGCTAACTTACATCGGCTGCGCGCGGGCAGCGCAGCGGGCCTGTGGACACTTGAATGCGTCCACGAGAGATTGCGACAACTTCCTCCATGATGTACGCGAGGGGTCTGCCGGAATCGGCCGGTTCGGTTATCCACATTTCCACCAAGCGGGGATCACCCTCGAGCCCAGGGAGCGTGGCCGTGCGCGGAAGCTTGATCCCCGGCATCGGCACGTTTCGAAACGCGCCGAACTAGACAAAAGCTAAGCGAGCAAGGAGCGAACGGAGCGCCCGCAGCTTCGACGGGGAATGAGTCACCGCGAGACCGAGCACCTGCGCGTCCTGATCGCCAACGAGCGGAAGGAACGCCTCTCGCTCGTGGCCTCGATAGTCGCAGCCCTGGGACATGAGGTGATCGCGCGCGAGATCGAGGTCGATGAAGTCGGAGCCGTAACCGCCAGGGAGCGACCCGACGTCGCGTTCGTCGGGCTCGGCGAGAGTTCCCCGCACGCGCTCGGGTTGATCGAGCGAATCGTGCACGAAGCGGCGTGCCCCGTGATTGCGCTCATCCACTCGCCCGATTCCGACGTTCGTGAGGGAGGCCTCCAAGCGCGGCGTCTTCGCCTACATCAACGACAGCGAGGTCGATGACTGGCAAAGCTCGATTGACATCGTCCTGCGCCGCTTCGCCGAGTACCACGACCTCGAAGGCGCGTTCGGGCGCCGCGCCCTCACAGAGCGCGCCAAGGGCATTCTGATGGAACGTCATTCGGTCGACGAAGCGTCCGCATTCGAGATGTTGCGCGACCACTCCCGCGCCTCCAATCGCAGGCTGATCGACGTAGCAACCGCCGTAGTCGACGGCCACCGGCTATTGCCAAAGCAGCCGAGTACGACCAGCCCACGAGCACAGGCCGGTCGAGGTCGAGCTCGTTGATGAACGACGCCAGTGCGATGGTCGAGGGTAGCTTCGTGAGCGGCCCGGCACTGCGGGGGAAGCGCTCGACCGGCGGGCGAGAGTTCGACCGCGCCGGGTCACTGGGCTGTTTTCCGGGCCGCTGGAGCCAGAGCATACGCCCTCGAAAAGAGTTCTTCACCCACCGTCAGCCACCCTGTTGGGCTAGGCCGTACTCAACGACGGGGCGGGGGCGCTTCTGGTGACTGGTCGACCGGCTCGGGTGCCAGCGTACTTCCCGATCCGCTGTCCGCGGCCGGCGGCGCCGGCGGGGCGGGCGATGGCTGTCGCGTCCGCGCGGCAAGAACGATCAGGGCGGTGCTTCCCCCGATGACGAGCACACCGCCGATGAGCGACCCGATCGCGACCCAGAGCAGGAAAGACAGCTTGGCGCCGAGGTCGACGTCGGCAACGACGCCCCGCGAGCCGTCGGCGTTCATGAGCACGACCGACCAGTCGCCCTCGCGCACCTTCCACGTCACCGTCTGTGTTCCCACCCCGGAGGCGGAGACCGCCCAGAAGCGCTGCTTCGTCGGCGGCCCTTGTGGCGCGCCTCCTGCGATTGGAAGGTACGTGACTCGGAAGGGATCGAAGTCGATGTCCTGGACATTCGCGTGGGCGACGCTTCCCAGGTACTTGGCCACAGCCGCCTCCGGGCCAATGCCGATGAAGAGCATCTTTGCGCCGGGACTCTCACCGCGGATCCGGACCTTGCCGAACCAACTGTCATTCAAGAGCCAGCCCGGTCCGTCAGTATCGATCTCGAGCCGCGTGCGCGTCAGGGCGTAGGTCGTCGTCGCAAAGCGCTCGGTCGGCGTGGTCAGGTAGCCGTCTTCGCGCTGCGTGCGGTCGGCCCAGAGCAGGAAGCCTCCCCCTGCCGCCAGCGCGAGTCCGACAAGGACCCCGATGCCGCCAAGGACAATGAGGATGACGCGACCGGCGCTCATCGAAACCGGAGGTCTTCAGCTTCGCTTGGAAACATCCTCGAGCGCCTCATGGCCAGACCGGGTCGAAGAGGACCGGAC
This sequence comes from uncultured Actinomycetes bacterium, assembly GCA_963808815.1. Lineage (GTDB taxonomy): Bacteria > Actinomycetota > Thermoleophilia > Gaiellales > Gaiellaceae > DATBLE01. The sequence continues at coordinate 11,735 of CAWEGI010000017.1, forward strand.
TACTCATACTGCAGTGCCTCAAGCACGTTGAGTTGGGCGGCCCGCCGTGCCGGCACGATCGCCGCCAATATTCCGGCGGCTACCGCGACCGCCGCGAAGAGCAGCAGCGAGACGATCGGCAGGCGGAACGAGAGTCCTTGGTCGGACAGCGCCTGTGAGACGAGCGCGGCCAATACGATCCCGAGTGGCAGGCCGAGTGCTGCGCCGATCAGCGCGGTAATGACGCTCTCATGGCGAACCATTCGCCGGGTTTGCCGGCGGGTCATGCCGACCGCTCGGAGCATCCCTAGTTCGCGGGTTCGCTCGAAGACGGAGAGCACGAGCGTGTTCACCATTCCGAACAGGCTCACGACCACCGAGAGGGCGAGGAGCACGTAAAGCAGGTTGAGGAGCTTGTTCACTCCGGCCGCGCGTTCGTTCACCCATTTCGATTTCGTCTGTACCTTGGCGTCGGGATATGCGGCCAGCGCCTGCTTCAGAGCGCGGGTTGTCGCGTCGTTGGCGCCGCCCTTTGCGTTGACGAGGGTGTAGATGTTCTTCGGGCGGGCGAAGGTTCGATCGAATGCCTCCTTCGTGACGACGATCGAGCCCAGGACGGGATCGAGGCTGTCGATCTTGGGCGGTGAGTAGATCGCGAAGACCTGGAAGGATTTGTGCTTGCCGTCCGGGGTCGTGAGCCGGAGCGGGTCTCCGAGCTCGAGCTTGTGCTTGTCGGCGAACTTCTTCCGGACGATCGCGCTCGAGAGTCCGAGATAGGTCGGCAGGCCCGGGAGGGGAGTTGAGGTAGTTGAACGGGTCGGCAGATCCCTTCACCCATTTGAACTGGAATACCTGCGTGATCGTGTTCGGGTCGACGCCGTCGACGGTGACGTCGCTCCGGAACAGGCGGGCATGCTCGTTGCGGATGTCGGAGACGACGTCCAGCCCCTTCACACTTGCGAGCGCCTCCCCGGCCGCTACGGGGAAGGGGTCGAAGCCATTCTTTGAGGTCACCACGTAGTCGGAGCGGACTTGCTGATTCAGAGCGTCCTTGTCGGCCTGTCTCAGTCCTGCTCCGAGCGAGGCGACAACGGTGACGAGCGCGAGGCCGATCATCAGCGCCGCCGCTGTCGAGGCCGTTCTGTCGGGGTTTCGGACTGAGTTCTCGCGGGCGAGGCGTCCTGCCACGCCGCCTGTGCGTTCAGCGGGGACGCCGACGAGGGCAGCGAGCGGTCGCACGATGCGAGACGACAGGAGAGCGACGCCGACGAAGAGGACGACCAGGCCGACCGCCAGCACCGCGAGGCGCTGTTTGGTGGCGATTCCGTTGACGAACATCGCGTAGGCCAGGAACAAGAGGCCGGCGATAACAGTTACGGCGGAGATCGCGGGTGCAAACCGGGCGATGCGGGAAGGCGGGAGTTGAGCACCCTCGCGAACAGCGAGGATGGGCGGCACACGCGTTGCCCGAAGGGCGGGCGCAAGGCTCGCGATCAGCGTGATCACGATGCCGAGAGCGAGTGAGACGACGACCGTCCTGGTTGCGAAGACCGTTCCGCTCTTCGGAAGATCGAGGCCCAACGCAGCGAAGGCCGAGCTCATCCCTTTGGCGAGCGCCAGACCGAGGAACAGCCCGGCGACGGAGGCGAACGCACCGATCACGATCCCCTCGAGCAGGACAGAGCGCAACACCTGCCGGCGCGAGGCGCCGAGCGTTCGGAGGGTTGCGAATTCGCGTGCCCGCTGGGCGACCGTGATCGACAGGGTGTTGAAGATCACGAAGGCGCCGACGAACAAGGCGATCCCCCCGAAGGCGAGCAGGAAGAGTTGGATGAGCTTCGTGAATTCCTTTGTGTCCTTCGCGTTCGCCTGCGCCTGCTCGGCGCCGGTCCTCACCTCCGCCGAGGCCGGCAGGATCGGCTGGATCTCGCGCTTGAGCTGCTGCGGAGAGACGCCGGGCTTCGAGGCGACCGAGATCGCGTCGAGGACGCCCTCCTTGTGCAGCAACATCTGCGCTGTCGGGACGTCGAAAACGGCGAAAGTGGCACCCCCGAGCGAATCGACGTTGCCGAACTTCGCGATCCCGGCGACCCGGTAGCTGCGGATCGGACCCTGCGCTGAGACCCCCATGCGGTCGCCGACCTCGAAATGGTGGTCCCTCCCTGTGGCCGCGTCGATCACGACTTCGTCGTTGCCGGATGCCCACGTCCCGTCGGTGAGTGTCAAGGGGTTGAATCGGGACGCGCCCCCGTCGAAGCCAAATGCGAGGGTTGGCGCCTGGCCGCCGATAGTCTTGCCGTTTCGGTCGATCAGCTTGGCGTAATTTGCGCCGGAGGTCAGGTCAAAGATCTGGCCCGAGGCCTCGTCGACGTCGGGCAGCTGTTTCACCCGGGAGAGCAGTGAGGCGGGCACGGTCGCGTTCCCGCTGCTCGAGAACTTGACGATCTGCTTTCCGGAGATGACCGCGGCCGTGTTCTTGTACGAGCCCGAAAAGATGTTGTCGAACGCCTTCGAGATCGTGTCCGTGAGGACATAGGTGCCGCTGACCATCGCCACGCCGAGAACGACGGCGAGACCAGTCAGAATCGCCCGGAACTTGCGGCCGAGGAGACCCTTGAGCGTGACGCCGATCATCGCCCGCTCAGCTCCTCCATCGCCTCGACCACTTCACGAGAACTCGACCTGCCCAAGTCTCTGACGATTCGCCCACCGGCGAGGAAGAGAACGCGATCGGCGATAGCCGCCGCACCCGGATCGTGCGTGACCATCACGGTCGTCTGTCCGTAGGCCTCGACGGAGCTGCCTAGTAGCTCGGGGATGTCGGCGCTCGTCGACGAGTCGAGATTGCCTGTCGGTTCGTCTGGGCGGCACGAGTGGGGAATGGCAAGAAGTTCGTGCGGGCTTCGGCATTTTATGATCGGGCTCGTCTACTTGCTGAGCAGTGCCCGGTTGAAGAAGGCGACCACGCGCCGCTCGTAGTCTTTGGGTTGAGTGTCGATGCCGCCTGTGTGTCCGGCGCCTGCGACTTGCCAGAGGGCTTTGGGTCCGCGAGCGGCTTTGTAGTAGCTCGGGGTGAGGGCGCGCACGTTCGGCTGGTCGTGCTGGCCGTAGATGAACAGCAGGGGTCGCGGCGCCATTCGTCTCACGAGTCCCTCGAGATTCGGTGGGGGAAACTGGTTCGAGAAGACTGCCGTGCCCGCCGAGACGACGAACGAGGTCGGGACCTCACTCCAATTTCGCCATCCGGGTAGGGTGACGTCCTCGCGGATCGAGCGGGCTCCGGCACCATCGGAGACGATCGCTTTCAGGCCGTTCGACTCTGCTGCGGTCTGCAGAAGCGTCTCGCCTCCCACGGAGAGGCCGATTCCGCCGATCCGGCCGTGCTCGACGTCCGGCCGGCGCTGGAGGAAGGCGACGGCGGCTCTCATGTCGGTCGAGGCGTTCCAGCCGAAGGCGTTCGGGTCGCCCTGGCTTTCGCCCTCGCCGCGCCGATCGAAGAGCAAGACGCCGTAGCCGTGCCGTGCGAGCATCCGCGCCGGCCTCTGCGATCCGGCTCGCCCGGGGGCGGCGATCACAGCGGCGCCGTTTCTGGAAGGCACGTACCAGCCCTTCAGGGTCAGCCCGTCGGCGGTCTCGAATGCCACCTGCTCGTAGGCGGCGCCCAGCTCGGCTCGCGGAACGACCGCTCGCGCCGCATGCGTGAAGACGTACGAGAGCGAGAGCGGCATCAGGACGAGGTACGCGCCGACGAACGCGCCGACGGCCAGCACCAGCCGCCGGACGTAGCGACGTGCGCCGTGCCTTCCCGCCTTCTGGTCCTCCATAGCGTCGTTGCGCCGACACCGATCAGCAAGAGGCCGGCTGCGAGTGCAAGGAATCCTGTGTAGTCGTCGGCCGATGGCCCGATCTTCAGCGCGTAGTAGCCGGCTTCACCGGCTCCCATGACAGTTGCGAACACGCCGAGGACGATCGCCAGGGTGCCACGGAGGCCTCCGCGTAGACGTGGATATGCCAGGGCGAAGAGCACAAGCAGGGCGAGCGGCACGAGACCACTGGCGAGGTGATCCGCGGCCGAGGTGCCGGGCTGTGGCTGGACGAAGTTGTCGTCGAGGAGATGCAGGCCGATCAGCCCCGCCGCGACGCGCGTGAGCGTCGTTTCGAGGCTCGCAGCCTTGACGAGTTGCACGGGCTGAGGAGTCGCTGTCGCGGTGGCTGGGACGGCTGAGGTGCTCATGGGTGCCTCGTGGGGGCCGGAGTGCCCCGCCGGCGGAACGTGCTGCCGGCGGGGCGCGTGGACCGAGTGATCATTCGTGCCGCAGCGCTTCGAGCACGTTGAGGCGGGCTGCCCTGCGGGCCGGGAATACGGCTGCGAGCACCCCCGCCGCGATTGCCGCTACGACCAGCAGCGCGATTGTTCCCCACGGAATCGCGAGCACGACGCCTTCGTCGGACAGCGCCTGGGTGGTAAGGACGGCCAGGAACCCGCCGACGGCGATTCCCAGCGCCCCGCCGATCAGCGCCGTGATGACGCTCTCGTGGCGGATCATGTTGCGCAGCTGGCGGCGAGTCATGCCGACAGCCCGGAGCATCCCGATCTCGCGTGTCCGCTCGAATACGGACAGCACGAGTGTGTTGACCACGCCGAAGAGGCTGATGATCACCGAGAGGCCGAGCAGAGCGTAGAGGACGTTCAGTGTGAGGTTGATGTCGTCCTCCTGCGTCTTCTTGAACTCGTCCGCCGTCTGGATCCGCGCATCGGGGAACGCGGCGAGCGACGCATCCAGCCGTGCGGTGTTCGCGTCGCTGACGCCGCCTTTGACGTTGATCAACGTCATCAGGTTCCGCGGCTGCGAGTAGTTGGCGTCGAAGGTTGCCGCCGACATCGTCACGTTGCCGAACGGCGAGCCGCCCTTCGGGGGATCGAAGATGCCCTTGAGGCGTAGGTGGAGGATCTTGCCGGTCGGGGTCGTGACCGCGATCGGCGAGCCGATCGTCAGGTGCTGGTCCTTCGCGTAGTCCTTGTCGACGAAGGCGCCGTCCTGGCCGAGCTTTGCCGGAACGCTGGTACCGCCACTGACCCAGTCGATGCGGACGGTCTTGGCGAGGTTCGGCGGGACCGCGGTGACCTGCGATGTTGTGGCCGAAGATGCGGGCATCGCCGCCCCGGATCGCGGAGACAGCGGTCACGCCCGGGGTCTTGGCCACCGCTGCGTCGGCGTTCTTCGTGAACGGATCGAAGCCGTTCTCGGCGGTCAGAGCGTAGTCAGCGGCGAACAGCTTGTTCACCGCGTCGCTGTAGGACGAGCGCAGGCCCGCGCCGAGGATCGCGACGAACGTGATCAGGGCGAGTCCGATCATCAGCGCCGACGCGGTCGACGCCGTGCGGCTCGGGTTCCGCATCGCGTTCTCACGGGCGAGCGTGCCGGCCGTTCCGCCGAAGCGTGCGCCCGGCGCTCCGAGCAGGCCGGCGAGTGGCCGGACCGCACGCTTTGCATTCAGCGAGACGCCGATGAAGAGGATGAGAGTTCCTATCCCCAGTGCGGCCAGCCGGGCGCCGATCGCCAGGCCACTCCCGAAGATCCCGTAGACGAGCAGCAGGATTCCCAGTGCGAGCGTGACGAGCGAGACGATGGGCCCGAGCCGCCGGTGTCGGGAGGGTGGCAGCGTTGCACCTTCGCGGACCGCGGCAATCGGCGGTACGCGCGTTGCCTTGATCGCGGGACGGAGACTCGCGATCAGGGTGACGACGACACCGACCACGACGCTGACGATGATCGTGCGCGTGGCGAACACGGTGTCGCCCTTCGGGAACTCGAGCCCGATTCCGACGAAGAGCGCGTTCAGGGCTTTCGCGATCGCCAGCCCGAGGAAGAGGCCGACCAGCGAGGCGAGGAGCCCGACTACGAGCGCTTCGAGCATGACGCTCCCCAGCACCTGCCGCCGCGAGCTGCCAATGCGTGCGCAGGGTCGCGAACTCACGCACACGCTGGGCGATCGTGATCGAGAGCGTGTTCGCGATCACGAAGGCGCCGACGAACAGGGCGAGGATGCCGAAGGCGAGCAGGAACTTCTGGAGGATTCCGAGCGACTGCTTCACGTCGTCGACGCTCTGCTTCGTCTGAGCCGCGGCGGTCTTCACCTTCGCGGTCGCCGGCAACAGAGGGCGGATCTCGCCGGCGAGCTTCTCCGCCGTCACGCCGTCCCTTGCTGCGACCTGGATCTCATCGAGCTTGTCGACCTTGTCGAACAGTTGCTGCGCGGTCGGGACGTCGAAGATCGCGATCGTCGACGCGCCGATGGACGAGGCGTCGCCGTAGCGTGGCGATGCCGGAGATCTTGAAACGACGAACGCCCTCGTCGGCGGCCACGCCGATCGTGTCGCCGATCGCGAAGTGCTTTCCGTCTGCTGTGCGCTTGTCGATTGCGATCTGGCCGCTGCCGATGGGCCAGCGACCCGAGGAGAGCTTGAGCGGGCTGAATCGCAGGTGTTGCGGGTCGATGCTCCCAGCCAGACCTTCGCCGGCGCCGGTCGATATGACCTTGCCGTCGTGGCCGATCAGCCTGGCCTGGTCGTCGATCGCTCCCGCGGCCTCTTCGACGTCGGGTAGCTGAGTCACCTTCGCGAGCACGGCGGCCGGAAAGGCCGGCGTTTCGGCGGTATTGCTGTTGTCGTTCTTGAACGCAACCTTGCCGCTGATGACGGCGTCCGAGTTCACGAACGAGTCGTTGACGATCGTCGTGTATGCCGAGGTGATCGTGTCCGTCAGGACGTACGTGCCGCTGATCATCGCGACGCCGAGCACGATCGCGAGCGCGGTCAGGGCAGTGCGGAGCTTGCGGCCGAGCAGGCCTTTGAGGGCGACGCCGATCATTGTGCGAGCTCTTCCATGACGGAAATCACCTCACGGGCATCCGAGCGGCCAAGGTCTCGCACGATCAAGCCGTCGGCGAGGAAGAGGATTCGGTCGGCGATCGCAGCCGCCCGCGGGTCGTGCGTGACCATCACGGTCGTCTGGCCGTAGCCGTCGACGGAGCTGCGCATGAGTTCGAGGATCTCGCCGCTCGTTCGCGAGTCGAGGTTGCCGGTCGGCTCGTCCGCGAAGACGATCGTCGGTTTGCTGACCAGCGCGCGGCCGATCGCGACTCGCTGCTGCTGGCCGCCGGAGAGCTCCGACGGCCGGTGGCTGCGGCGATCCGTGAGGCCGACCTTTCCCAACAGCTCTTCGACCCAGGCTTTGTCCGGCTTCTCGCCGGCGATCGAGAGCGGGAGGACGACGTTTTCCTCGGCGTTCAGCATCGGCAGCAGGTTGAAGAACTGAAATACGAAGCCGATGTGCTTGCGCCTGAGCTTGGTGAGCTCGGTGTCGCCGAGCTTCGTGATGTTCGTTCCGGCGATCGTCACATCACCGGCGGTCGGCCTGGTCCAGGCCCGCGAGGATGTGCATCAGGGTGGACTTGCCGGAGCCGGATGGGCCCATGACGGCGGTGAGCTTGGCCGTCGGAACGTCGAGGGAGACGCCGCGGAGAGCATCGACAGCGGTCTCGCCCTCGCCGTAGCGACGGGTGAGACCTTCCGCGGAGACGACAGACGTGGTCGGCGTGGGCGCCTCGACGACGATCGCTGGTGCAGGGATTGCGACGGCTTCCATGGTTAGCTCCTTCTCTCTGCCGGATGGGTGGTTCGGCGCTCCGATTCCGCCTTCAGATGTCGGAGGCCGCTGTCGACCAGCTTGAAAACAGCGGCGGCACGGCTCTCGGCACCGATAGTCACGGGACTTCAACCTCGGTGACTGAGGTCGCGATCGTTCGCGCAGCAACGAAGTGAGGGAGCAAGGCCAGCGCGTCCTCTTCCGATGCCGCGTCCACCGTCCACCAGATCGAGTGATCGCCGGAGCGACACGAACCGACGGTCGCCCGGCGACGCAACGGACTGGAATGCCCTTTGAATGCGGTGAAGACGACACCGCACTCGTGTGCTTCATGGTGGTGGTGAAGCAAGTAACGAGGCATGAGCCGAGAGTGCCGTCGTAAACCCCATCCGTCATCGGGGGGCCACCCTGATCTCGCACCCTGATCTTTTCGAAGGCCGTTCTAAGGGTACGCAGAGACGCATGGCAGTCGGCTCCCATCTCGTGGGGCGAGCGGAGGAACTTGCCCTGATCGACCGTGTCCTAACTGACCTTGAGGACGGCCGGAATGCGGTTCTTCAGGTGGTCGGAGAGCCGGGCATCGGCAAGACGCGCCTTCTGGCAGAAGCTGCCGACATGGCGGACGGTCGCGGCCACCTCGTGCTCACTGGAACAGCGTCCGAACTGGAGCGGGACATGCCTTTCGGTGTGTTTGTCGACGCTCTCGCCGAATACGCGCGGGGAATAGAGCCGAGTCGATTGGATGCACTCGACGAAGATGTGCGGGGTGAGGTTGCGGCGGTCCTTCCTCCGCTGACCGAGGTCGGCTCTGCCGACGTCACGCACTTAGATGGGCGCTACCGCACCCACCGCGCAGTCCGCGAGCTGCTTCAGCTCCTAGCTATCGAAACCCCGCTCGTTCTCGTCCTCGATGACCTCCATTGGGCCGACCCGGGATCAGTTGAGCTGCTCGGCTCACTCCTCAGGCGGCCGCCTGCCGGACCGGTACTGATCGCGCTGGCTTTCCGTCCACGCCAACTCCCTGAGCGGCTGGCAATCGGGCTCGCGCGCGCCCTGCGAGATGGGGCCTCGATCGAGATCCTGCTCGGGGCTTTGGACCGCAAGGAAGCTCATCACCTGTTGGGCGAAACGTTCGAGCTTGCCTCAGCAAATGCTCTGTATGCCGAAAGCGGCGGCAATCCGTTTTATCTCGAGCAACTCGCTCGGGCTTTCGATCGACCTCGGACCCAGCCCGCCCTATCGGATATCGCGAGCCTCGCCGGAATACGGATCCCAGCCGCTGTAGCGGCCGCGTTGCGGGAGGAGCTCGGACTTCTCACTCTCTCCGACCGCCTGGTTCTGGAGGGCGCTGCGGTTTCCGGAGATCCGTTTGACCCAGACCTGGCCGCGGCGGCAGCTGGCGTATCGGAGACTTCCGCGCTCGAGGCACTCGACCAGCTTCTGCAGCTCGATCTCGTTCGGGAGACCGACGTTCCGAGACGGTATCGATTCCGCCACCCCCTCATTCGCCGTGCGGTCTACGAGTCGACGCTCGGGGGATGGCGGCTCGGTGCGCACGAACGCGCAGCCGAGGCACTGTTGCGTCGCGGCGCACCCGCCGCCGTGAGAGCCCACCACGTCGAGCGCTCCGCCCGCGAGGGCGACGCGGCGGCGATCGCCGTTCTACGAGAAGCCGGCGAGACAACGGCCCGCCGGTCCCCATCGACCGCCGCCCGATGGTTCCAGGCCGCTCTCCACCTTCTTCGGGCAGACGCCCCGCCGGAGCAGCGTGTCGAGCTGCTCATGGCGCAGGCACAATCACTCGTCGCCGCCGGGCAGTTCGCTGCGGGTCACGCCGCATTCCTCGAATGCCTGAACCTCATCCCGGATCAGCTGGTGTCGCTGCGGGTGCGGGTCGTAACCGCTTGCGCCGCCGTCGAACACCTCCTCGGACATCACGGACAGGCGTATCGCCGGCTCGAAAAGGCTCTCGGCCAGCTCGAGGACCCGGGATCGAGCGAGGCTGTCTCGCTGCTCATCGAGCTCGCCGTCGGCGGCTACTACCGGATGGACTACGAACGGATGAGCCAGTGGGCGATGCAGGCGCTCGCGGCCGCCAAGGATCTCAGCAGTCCGTCGCTTGAAGCAGCTGCGACGGCCATGCTCGCGTACGGCTCCGTGCTGGCGGGCGAAATCGACCAGGCGAACCTGTGTCGAGCGGAGGCCGCTGCTCTAGTCGACGCACTCCCCGACGACGAGCTAGCTCTGCGCCTCGACTCCGCTGTCAACCTCGCCGCCGCGGAGCTGAACCTCGAGCACTTCGCCGATGCTGCCGCCCACGGGGAGCGGGCGGTCGGGGTCTCCCGGGCGACCCAGAAGACCGACGTCGTTCCGCATCTGGTCTATTCCCTTGGCTGGGTTCGCAGACGTCTCGGACAGCTGGAAGCAAGCCGTACGTACCTCGAAGGCGCGGTCGAAGGAGCTCGCCTGTCGGGCAACACACAGAGCCTCGCGGGCGCCCTGATCAACCTGTCGCTAACGGCCCTCGATTTGGGCGACCTTGAGTTGGCGCTCACGGCCGCAGAAGAAAGCGTAGAACTGACCCGGCAGATGGAGCGAAGCATGGTCTCGGCCTCAGCTGGGCTCGCACTCGCGGCGGCGCTCCTCGAGGCCGGCGATGCCGCTCGCGCCGTAGACACTCTTGTCGGCCCCGCCGGCGGGGACGATCTGCCCCTCGTGCCGAAGGCCTGGAGACATCATTGGTTCGAGTTGCTTGCGCGCTGCTGGCTCGCGCTTGGCCGCGTTGACGACGCCCGGCGCGCAGCTGGTCAAGCCGAAGCCTCCGCCCGTTCGACTGGCCTTGTGCTGGCGGCCGCGATTGCCGATCGCGCAACGGCCGCGGTCACACTCGCGTCGCACGAGCCGGCGGCGGCGGCACGGCTGGCGCTCGGGTCTGCCGCGGCTGCGGATAAAGCCGGCGCACCAATCGAATCCGCACGTTCCGCCATCGTGGCCGGCCGTGCACTTGCACAGGCAGGGAGCCGAGAGGACGCCGCAGCGCAGCTGCGGCAAGCGGCTGAGAAGCTCGACGCGTGCGGGGCCCTGCGCTACAGGAAGCAGGCGGAGCAGGAGTTGCGACTCCTGGGCTACCGTGCGTCACGACACGTCCGTACGGCGAGGTCGGATTGGGACGGTCTCGAAGGCCTTACTCAGCGCGAGCTGGAAGTGGCTCGTCTCGTGGTCGACCGGAAGACGAACCCCGAGATCGCCGCCGAGCTCTTCTTGAGTCAGAAGACGGTCGAAACCCATCTGCGCAACATGTTCCGCAAACTGAACGTGGCGACGCGCGTTGAGCTTGCCCGAGCGGTCGAGCGTGCGAATCGGCAGCGGCGGTGCGCCCTGACCCGCCTGGCTAGGAACGCGCCGCTCCGGCTTCTTGACTCCTGCGAGGATCTCAAGAAGGCTTGTGCGATGCCAGCGCTTGGGCGCCCGCTCCTTGCCCTCGTGCTCGCGGCGCTCCTGGCATCGACCCTCACGTCAGCCACTGAGGCGGGCGGCGCCAGGGGAGCGGCGAGCTCGGTTCGCGTCGCGTTCTTTGCGTCTTCGCTCGCGAACACGTATGTCCCCGCCCAGCTGGCGGGAGCCAAGAGCGCCGCCGAGCGACACGGAGGATCCGTAAGCGCCTTCGATGCGCTCTATAACGCCACCAAGCAGGTGGCCCAAGTGCAGGATGCGATCACGTCGAAGAAGTTCAACGTCTTCGTGATCAGTGCGGTGGACGGCAACGCGCTCGTCCCCCAGATCCGCAGGGCAATCGCGGCCGGAATCAAGGTTGCGTGCATCTCTGCACCCTGCGGACCCAACCTCGCCACGCTGAAGCCGCAGGTGAAGGGATTGACCATCCACGTTGGCCACTCATTTGCGAGAAGCGGCCAGCAGTTGGGTGAGGAGATGATCGCTGCGTGCGGCAACCGGAATCCTTGCAAGGTTGCCTTCCTCCCTGGTCTGTTCTCTTATCCGGCCGACAAGATCCGAACGCAGTCGCTGCACGCTACCCTTCGCAATCACCCGTCGATCCACATCGTGTCCGAGCAGGAGGGCAAGTACATTGCCGAGTCCGCACGTGCCGCGATGCAGAACATCCTTCAGGCACACAAGGATCTGAACGTCGCGGCGACGACCGGCGATCAGATGGCATTCGGCATCGAACGAGCAGTCAAGGCGGCTGGCCTCTCGCGGGACGTGAGGATCATCGGGAACGGGGCCAGTGCAGTCGGTATCGCCGCCGTCAAGGCGGGCCGATGGTACGCGACGCTCGTTCTCCTTCCCCGCACCGAGGGCCGGACGGCCACCGACTACGCGATTCGCGCCGCCCGCGGGGCGACTGGACTGCCGAGCTCGGTCGACACCGAGAAGCTCTCTCCGATCGGTCCTGTGGCTACGAAGGCGACAGTCAAAGGCTTCAAACCGGAGTGGCGCGGCTAACGACGTCACTCGCCGCGATCCTCTTTGTAACGCCCGTCGCCGGGTGAGCTCCGACATACACGCCGAGATGCGGGGCATCGGGAAGCGCTTCGGCGGTCTTGAGGCTCTCACTGATGTCACACTCGCGCTTCGCCGCGGCGAGGTGCATGCCCTCGTCGGCGAGAACGGCGCGGGCAAATCGACCCTGGGCAACGTACTGGCCGGCTCGATTCGGCCTGACCACGGAACGCTCAGGGTCAACGGTCGACCCGTTTCATACCGCTCACCCCGCGATGCACTCAGGGACGGCGTGACCCTGATCGGGCAGGAGAGAATCCTCGTCACGACACGCTCCGTGGTGGAGAACGTCTTTCTCGGGGCGGAGCGCACGCGCACAGGCGTCGTCAGTCGTCGACGACTGGGTGCGCGCTACCGAATCCTTTGCCAACGAGTCGGGTTCGATCGTTCCCCTCAACGTTGCCGTGACGAGACTCGGTCGAGCAGATCGGCTCAAGGTCGAGATCATGCGAGCCTTGGCACGGGACGCCGATCTTTTCGTGATCGACGAGCCAACGGCCGGCCTGGCGCAGGACGAAGCTATGCGGCTGTTGGAGGTCGTTCGCGGGCTGAGGGCGGAGGGCGCATCGGTCCTGTACGTCTCGCACAGTCTCGAGGAGGTTCTTTCGCTGGCGGACACCGTCAGTGTCCTACGCACCGGAAAACTTGTGGAGACCGTTCCGCGCACCAGAGCGACTGTCGAGTCGCTCGTCACTGCAATGCTCGGACGTTCGCTCGACTTGACGTTTCCGGAGAAGTCACCTCTCCCCCCGGATGCGCCGGTCGTCCTTTCCGCCCGGAATCTGGGTCGGGCAGGCATCGTCGAAGATGTGTCGTTCGACCTTCGACGCGGAGAGATCCTTGGTGTGACCGGGCCGGTAGGCAGCGGGTGCACTGAGCTGGTCAGGCTTCTCATTGGTGCTGAGAGGAGCGACCAAGGGACCGTCCTTTTCGACGGTGAGCCCATCCGAAGGCGTTCGCCTCGCGAGGCCATTCGCCGTGGGATCGTGCTCCTTCCCGAGTCTCGCGAGCAGGAGGGGCTATTGATGCAGCGGTCGATGGTCGAGAACGTGGCGCTTCCCCATCTCCGCCGAACAAGCCGAGCAGGTGTGCTGCGCCGCCGTTACGAACTCACCCGCACGACCGAGTTGATCGCGGACGTGGATATCCGCGCTCAGGGGCTGCGATCTCCTGTCTCCACCCTGTCGGGGGGGAACCAGCAGAAGGTCCTGCTCGCAAAATGGCTCTTCCGGCAACCGCGTGTACTGATCGCCGACGAGCCTACGCGGGGCATCGATGTTGGCGGGAGAAGGGCCATCTACGAGCTCCTCCACTCGCTCGTTACGTCTGGCATGTCGTTGCTCCTAGTTAGCTCCGAAGCAGAGGAAGTGCTCGGCTTGGCCCATCGCGTGCTGATCATGCGCGAGGGCCGACTCATCGCCGAGCTGGATGGATGGACGGCACGCCACCAGGACGTCGTTCGAGCGGCCTTGGGCATGGACCCCGCAGCAGGACACGCCGTTTGAGCGGTTCGGCTGACCCCGTAACGACAGGCGAAGCCGATGGCCTAGCGTCGAGCCTGAACTGGATCCGGGACTTCGGCATCGTTGCGAGTGTCTTGGCGCTCTTTGCAGCGCTTTCAATTGCCTCGGATGCATTCCTGACCTGGACGAACCTCGTCAACATCCTCGATCAATGGGCGCCGGTCGGGATCATGGCCTGCGCAGCCACTTTGGTCATCGTCGCGGGTGGGTTCGATCTGTCTGTGGGAGCGGTGTTCGCCGTCGCAGGCATCACAGCGGCAAAGCTCGCCAACGCCACATCGCCCGAGCTGGGCTTTCTCGCGGGCGTGGGCGTTGGGCTCGCACTTGGCATCGGCAACGGCCTTGTGACCACGGTCGGCCGAATCAATTCCTTCGTCGCGACGCTCGCGTCGGGCTTCATCATCCGCGGCGTCGCGCTCACGCTCTCGGCTGGCTTTCTCATCACAGTCGACGATTCAAGCTTTCAGGTCCTCGGCACAGGGAAGGCGCTCGGAGTTCCGTACCCTGTCTGGATCTTTGCCGGGTTCGCGCTCGCGACCGCCTTCCTGCTCGCGCAGACGATCTTCGGCCGATATGTGTACGCGGTCGGCGCGAATTCAGCTGCCGCCCGCGTGTCCGGTGTCCGCGTGAATGTCGTCCGCGCGGCAACGTTCGCACTTTCCGGCCTCTCCGCGGGTCTCGCAGGAATCATCGTCTCGAGCCGGCTGGCGACGGGCCAAGCCGACGCGGGTATTGGAATCGAGTTCTCCGTCATCGCCGCCGTCGTGATCGGCGGTTCGAGCATCTATGGAGGCGAGGGCACGATCTGGCGGACAGTCCTCGGCGTCTTCTTCCTGGCGATGATCGGGAATGGCTTCAATCTCCTCGACATCAATCCGACGTACCAACAGATCGTCGAAGGGTCGATCATCCTCCTGGCGATGGGCGTGGACGCTTGGTCCCGACGCACCTGACGTCGGAGGCAGGTCCAAGGACGAGAAAGCCCCGCGTTAGGAACCCGCATCGTCGTTCGCGACGACGCGATGTAGCGAGTGCGACTTTATCGGCCCTGCCGAAGGCCCAAGCCTCGCCTTCGTACACGCATGACGATCGTGGCCGTCGTTGCCGAAGTCGACCTCGGCGCCAAGCTGTCTATCCTGCTCTGGGTTGCGATCGGGTCGCTCATCGGCGGTGTTCTCGCCATCGGGGGAAGCACCGTGTCCCGAAAGTTCCGACACGCGATTTGGGCACTAGACCCGATCTAGTGCCCAAACCCGACGGAATTCCCCGGAAACGCGCCTAATCGAAGCCCGGCAGATGCCAAGAAGCTCGCGAACGGTGACACCGCGGGAGCAACGAAGCTCCTCGCGCAGCTTCAGGCGGTGACGAGCACAGTGGTCTCGGCTCTCTTAAGGATTTCCGGCAGGTGGTCACTTTGGACCTGGCAGTTGCACTCGCCACGCGAAGGCCTGCCGGAACCTTGGCGAGTGAGTGCGCTGGAGTCCATCCGGTCGTGATCCCGCCTTGCCCTGCCCCGATACGTGCCGTCTGCCCGGCCGCACGGAGACCTGTCAAGGCGCGCTAGCGCCGACCCGGGAGCGCGGCGGAGGGGTTGACGGGGCGAGCACGACGGGCAGGGTTCGGCACGTTCGGGGCAGGGCGCTCGGGAGGAGTCGCAGTGTTGGCCGGGCGCGTAGCGCCCGGCTTCTTTCCTTGTACTAGCAACGAAACTCGGGGCTCTGGCTCCGAGGCTCGGTGCCGCTGTCCGGCAGCCGAGCCGTTGGTGGTGCGCCGGAATTGCCCGAGTTTCTCTCTCGAGAAGCCAGTCGGGGATAAAGACAACTCTGTAGTCGCTGAGACGATCCGCTGGTTTCAGTCAGACGACACGCTCGCATGGGTCAGTGTTCGCGAATCTCTCCCGAGTTGCGGCGCGATAGCGTCCCGGCGAGATCGAGCTGGCGGCGCCACGGAGTCGTCCACCAGCTCGTCTGTATACACACGTGGCAACGCAGCCTGTCCGTCTTGAGTAAAGTTGTTGTCTCTGTGGACGACAAGCTTCTCTCTCCAACCCCCTGTTCGCTCCCGTGATGAGTGACGTCGTCATGTCCGACCTCCAGCGAGCGAGATGGCAGCGGTCTACCCAGCTCATGTCGTCCACTACCCACGATCACTGGCCCGCGTAGATTCGGCGATGCCCGCACGTGGGAGATCGCAGTGCGGCCAAGGTGCCGACGTTCGTCAGACCGCTGATCGCCGGTTCGCCGAGCCGATTTCTGGTCGCACAGGCGCGAGGGGGCGCCGCGCCTCGGCTTGAGGCGCGGCGCGGTGTAGACGCTGCGGGTCAGGCCCCGCGGTGGCACGCAGGACGAGGTTGCTCAAGGTGTCTCCTTGGCTTCGCATGGCGGGTGGGTTTCGCTAACTGTGCCGGTTCGGGCCAAGGGTCCCGTCCGGCTCGGGATCGCGCGCCAGCCGAAGAATCTTCGCCCGGAACTCCTCCGCCGCCGCCTCGACGTTGCCCCAATCGAACGGGTCGCCCTCCTGCGGTTGGTAGGCAGCAGCCTTGCCCCAGCCCCTATCGGCCAGGAGCTTGGAAGCTTCGAGCCGGTCCGACGTCCTTTGCATCGAGTCCTGAGCAATCGACCACCAGAGCTGAGCGATTGCCATCCCGTCCTCGCCAGTCGCCGCCGCCCTCGTCGAGATTGGCCGGGATCGAGTGGGCAGGAGGGCGCGACGGCCCGGGTTCGAGTCTCGTCGGCTCCACTGTTCCTTGCGGGCGACCGCGGGTTGCATGTCGGCAGAGCGGCGGTTAGCCTCACTCCGGAAGGAATGACGGGGTGATGGCGCACCGGCGACCCGCGCTGCTCGTCACAAGCGCGATCGTCGCGCTCGCGAGCGGCCTTTCGCTCGCGATAGCCGCGGCTAGCTCTGGCTCCTCGGCGCCGCTTGTCATCGCAGTCGAGGGGCCGCAAAGCGGGGCGCAGGCGGCAAACGGCGTCGACCAGCTCCGTGGCGTCCGCCTGGCTGTGAACCAGCTGAACGCGCGCGGCGGGCTCTGGGACGGCCGCAAGGTGGCGGTCTTCGCGGCCGACGACAAGGCCGACGCGGCGAACGCGAAGGCGGTCGCACGCCACGTGATCGCGAAGGGGATCGGCTTCGTGATCGGCCCCTACAACTCGTCGGTCGGCATCGAGAACCTGCCCCTTTATCGGCGAGCCAAGGTCCTGCCGCTGTGGATGACCTCGCGGGACGAGACGGCGGGCGTGGGCGCGACCGTCCAGCCGATGAACACGCAGATCGCTCCCATCGAGCAGCGCTACGTGAAGGGCTTGGGCGCGAAGCGCGTCGCCATGCTCGTGGACGACACTCCCAACGGCGCCTTCACGAAGGGCATGGCGGACCGGCTGCGGGCGGCGCTCCAGCGGGACGGCGCGTCCGTGACCTGGACCTCGGTTCTGGAGGCGACTGATCCTGGGGCGACGGAGAGGTACTACGCCGACCGGGTGGTGGACGCGCTCAAGTCGAACCCGGATCTCGTCTACGTCAGCACCTATTTCCCGGCAGGAATCCAGATCGCCAAGGCGCTCACAGCGTCCGGAAGCAGCCCTCAATGCCTGATGGGGCTCGCGAACGTCGACAACGGCTTCGTCGCGAAGGCCACGCTTGCGGAGGCGCAGCGGTGCGTCTTCAGCGGCGTGCCGGCGGCCACCGAGATGCCGTCCGCCAAGACGTACGTGCGTCAGTACGGCGCGACGTTCAGCAAGACTCCTGGGGTCTGGGGCTCGTTTACCTACGACTCCGCCAGGATTCTCTTCGCAGCGATCGACCGGGCCAAGAGCCACGGCTTCGCAGCCGTCGAGCGTCAGCTCCGAGCGACCAAGAGCTACCGAGGCACCACCGGCACGATCACGATCGACCCCAAGACCGGTTACCGGACGAACGTCCCCGTCAGCATCCTTCAGGTCGACAACCGGAAACAGTTCGTAATCGCAAAGTAGCGCTTGTCTCCGCCTCGAGGCAAACGAGAACCGCCTGTAACGGCGACAGGCATGTTTGCCACAGATGATCGAAGTCCGACCGCTGATCGAGAGCGACCGGCCCTGGGGCTGTCCAGGGCGATAGCGAGAGCTGGGCGGAGCCTGTCGTCGCACGGCTCGGGGAACTCGTCGACCCGACCCAACTGCCCCGCTTCATTGCACTCTTGGACGGGGAGCGAGCCGGACTCGCCTCCTACGCGGTGCGCGGTGAGGCGTGCGAACTGGTGACGATCCGGAGCCTGCGCGAGGGGCGAGGCGTTGGACGAGCGCTACTCGATGCCGTCCGCGACGCCGCCATAGACGCAGGTTGCACACGGCTCTGGCTGATCACCACCAACGACAACCTGCGCGCGCTGGAGCTCTACTAGCGATGGGGCATGGACATCGTCGCCTTATCGTCACGCGGTTACCGACGCGCGTCGCCACCTCAAGCCGTCAATCCCGCAGCACGGCGCGCAAGGCATTCCAATCGCCCACGAACTCGAACTGGAGCTGCGTCTCCAGCCTCGCCGCCCCTCAGACGGCTCAGTGTGAAACGACCTCTAAGGCGCACGAGCTAGGACTCCCTATCCCGGCAGCGGCTTCGTTCATCAGATCGCGACATTGCGAAGGAACGTGCGGCCGCCATTGCCAGAACCGAGATGGCGCGAGTGACGAACGCCGGAGCGCTCGGGACGATGCGTCTAGTCGAGGGCCGCCACGGGTGACGGCTACAGCAAGGGTCTGGCTTGTTAGCGGAAGGCGCTGAGCACCCGCGTCACGAGGACTACCAAGGCCTCGATGGCCAGGTGCGACCGCTCGACCGACCCTTCGTCGTGGGCGGGCATCCAGCAGATGCCCTAGGCGATCCGAGCCTGCCGCCATTCGGAAGAGGCGGCGGCGGCGGCGTTTCCAGGAGGTGCTTGAGGTTCGTCCAGATCGTCAGCTCCTGACGCCGCCTGCTCGCTGGCGTCTTGAACTAGGCGCGTGCGACGAACGCGTGCAGCTCGTCCTTCGCGCCATGGACTATCGGGTCGCCGTGCGCGAGCAGGAGGCGGTCGAAGTCGAGCTCGAGCAGACGGCGGTACGCGTCGCGCAGGCCCGCCTTCGTCCGCTCCGGGTCATCCATGAGCTCGTCGGGGACAAACCGCAGCGGTCCGTCGTCAGGCCAGCGGACGACCCCGTCCGCGCAAGCGAGCGCGCGGTGCGCCGGTACGTGGAGAGCGCACTCGTCCGCACAGATCGCGTCCACCTCGTAGACCACGACGCCGCCCGGCAGCTCGTCGTCGAACTCGAACGGCTCGACCGGCCCGCGTCCCTCGAGCTCGTGGAGTCCGTTGCGGACGCAGTGCACCGTGCAGCCGAAGGCGTCGCGCAGCTTCCACGCGTCGCGGCCGTGGTGGCGGTTCGTGAGCAGGAGGTGCTCGGGTCGGCCGTGGTCGTCGAACCACCCGAGGCCCTCCGGCGGGATCATCGGGTCGATCAACACGCGCTCCGCGGCGAAGTAGTACGAACTGACCTCGCTGCCGATGCTCTCACGGAGCGCCTTCCAGTGCCAGAGCCCGGGCACGATCTCCTCCACGACCCGAGCGTACCTCTCGACCGCGGCGTGGGGGTGTCGTTAAGCGCCTCGAGGAGGTGCCATCGCACGCCGACTTTGTAAGAGCGTCGTCTAATGTGGCAACGCACCCTGTCCGCGCGAGGCAACGTTGCCTGCGTGGCCGACAACACTCCTTTCAGTGACGCCTAGCAGCCGCGCCTTCGGCCTGTCGTCCACAGCGCTCGGTCGGGGGCGCGCCTGCTGGGCCAGAGGAGGCCGAAGTGGCCAAGAGACCCCTCACGAAACGCGCCGACGGTGCCGGTCACATGACCCACGAGACGCACCGCGTCTTCTCTGCGCGCTGCCCAGAGATCGAGCGCATGGTGCGGTTCCTCGGATCACCTGCGCACCGACGACGAAGATCGCCTTCTGTACGAGCGAACAAAGCGCACGCCCGTGGAAGTCGTGGATGGGTTAGACCGAGACGAAGGAGGATCGCGCCCGGGTCAGCCGCCGTAGCGGCCTAGACGCAAGCTCGATTCTTCTTCTCGCAGTACGCTTAGCTATCGAGAGCGGGAGAGAGGCAACCGTTCATCGCGACCACGCGCCACGCCGCCGGCCCCGTGGGCGGCGGTGGGTGACAGCTGGGCTGATCCTCGCTGGGATCGTGGTCAGCGCCACTTTCGGCTACCTGGCGGTTCGTGGAGTCAGGTGGAGCGAGACCTGGAGTGCTCTCCGGAGTACGCACTACGGTTGGTTTGCTCCTGCGCTCATGCTGCTGACGTTCGCCTTCGTGATCCGCGCGATCCGCTGGCAGTCGCTCTTCGCCCCGACTCGACGCCCCGCATTCGCCCCCGTCGCAAAGGCGCTGTTCGCGGGATACCTGGCCAACAACCTTCTGCCCGTTCGGGCAGGAGAGGCGGTCCGAGTGGTTGCTTTGAATCGGCTCGCACCGGTTCCGGTAGCGACGACAACGATGACGGTGGTGATCGAGCGTGCTTATGACGTGCTCTCACTGATCGTGTTGCTCTTCGTCGTCGCGCCCTGGCTTCCGCATCTCTCGTGGCTGCGTACAGCCGGGTTCCTGGCGATCGGCCTGCTGGTCGTTCTCGCTGCGTTGGGGCTCGTGCTCCGGAGGTCGAGAGGTCAACTCCTGAAACGGATGGTCGTCCCGCTGCGGAAGCTTCGGTTCCTTCCTCGAGAGTCGCTCGATCGCGCGCCCGAGGACGTGCTCGAGGGTCTCGCCGGTCTCCTCCGGCCACGCATGGCCCTGGTCGCCTTCGGGTGGACGACGCTGTCCTGGCTCATCCTCGGAATCGGGTACTGGCTGGTGATGCTCGCCTTCGACCTCGAGCTCCGCCCGCTGGCCGGCCTGCTCGTGGTGATCGCGATCGGGCTGGCAATGATCCTGCCCTCGTCACCGGCAGCGCTCGGCGTGTTCGAGGGAGCAACGGTGGTCGTGCTCGGTTTGTACGGCGTCGCCGACTCGCAGGCGCTCGCCTACGCACTGGTGCTGCACGCCCTCAGCGTCGTCCCAATCCTCGCGCTGACGCCGTTCGTCCTCGGCGGGACAGCCGTCAGAGGTTGGCGTGTGGCGTGGGATCCGGCGACGCGGCCCTAGTTCTTCGCCGTAGCCAGGCCCCGCTTCACGTACAGCCATTCGTCCAGCGTGCCCTTCGGGCTCCATGGCCGACGGAGAACGAACCAGCGCGCCCAGTCCTCGAAACTCGCCCCGCCCCAGTCCGGCACCCACCACACACGCTCCCTGAACCGGCGGCCAATGTAGTTGCCGAACCGGCCGACAAGCCTCGGCCGGTCGGGATCCGCTACGACGATCGCGTCGCCGGTCGGGGTGAAGTCCGGTGTACTCATGTCCGGATACGACACAGGGTGGTCGCGCAGGTACCAGCTCCACGGCCAGCCGGTGCCGCCCCAGGAGTCAACTTCGATCGTCGGCGGACGGTGGGTACGCGCCGAGACGTTTCGGCTCAGAGCCACGAGCTGGTCGACCACCTTCGGAACGTCGTTCGAGGTTTGCGTGTACACGAGAAGTTCGCGTGGATCGGCGGGCCTGATGTACGCGAGAGCGATCGCCGACTGAGCCGCGAAGAGCACACAGAGCCCGCCCACGGCCAGACCCGGCCTTCCCCGCGAGCGATCGGCGGCGATTCCATGCCGTCTGAACACCCAGCCCGGCAAGCAGAACAGCCGTGAGGAGGATGTGGAGCACGAGCCACGGCATCCGCTCCGACGCCCACGAGAAGACCACGAGGTTCGCCACGAACATCCAGATCAGAAAGACCCCGAGCACCGTCGGTCGGCGCACGACGGTGACCACACCGATCGCCGCGAAGAAAAGCACCGGCCACTCGTACGCGGGCAGGACGACGAGGTAGTAGAACCACGGCTGGCCGCCTCGGTTGACCGGCTGCTGCGAGAGCCAGTATCGGATGCTCTCGACGACGCCGTCCTGCAGGCCGTGCGGATTGGTCAGGAACGTCGTGAAGAGGAGCGTGAAGACGCCTGCGAAGGCGGCGGCGCCCCAGATCCACGCATCCCGACCGACCTCTCGGACAGCGCGGATCAACGAGCCCTCACGGGCGCCGCGACCTGACCGGATCTCCCAGACAGCCACGCCGACGAAGAAGATTCCGCCGATGAAGACGGTGATGTAGGTCGTCTCCTTAGTCGCGAAGCTTGTGGCCAGCAGTCCGAGGATCACCGCCGGGTGCCAACGCCGCGGCCGGTCGAGGAATCGAAAGACGGCGATGATCAGCGCCAGCGTCAGACAGGCCACGTAGATGTCCTCCCGGACGAACCGCGAGAAGTAGAGGAAGCTGGGGCTGATGCAGATGACGACCGCGGCCGCGAGAGCCGCAGGCCGCCCGAGCTGACGCCGCAGGAGGTACGGCAAGCCCGCGACGATGGTGCCGACGAGCGCAGGCGCCAGCCGGGCCGCGAGGTCGCCGGCTCCGATCAGCAGGTAGAGCAGCGACATCACATAGAACTGCACGGGCCCGTGGAAGACGGGGTCGTAGTGGTAGCCCTTGCCGGAGACGAGCAGCCAGGTGAACCAGGCGTGCTCGCTCTCGTCGTGGTGGAAGCGGCTTTGCGGTTAGGTCGACGACTCGCAGCACAAGCGCCGCCAGCACGACGGTCCCGAAGACCAGCTCGTACCGACCGAACGCGACTCGCACCCGTTCTCTGCCCCGGGTCGCCACACCCGCGGGTGCCCCAGCAACAGCCTCGCGAAAAGACCGAGTCACGCCACCTCGTGCGCGACGAGTGCCACCCGCGCCGGCTCCCGTCGAAGCCGGCGGTGGAAAGCCAGCAACTCGCGCAGCCCTCCGAGACTGAACGAGATGAGCCGGAGAGAGCGAAGCGTCGACGAACCCTGGGCTCGGGGCAGATGGGTGACCGGAACCTCGACCACACGCCAACCCCGACGGGCGGCGCCAAGGGAGACCATGATCGACGGGGCCCTGGCGTCGCGGGGAATGAGCGGCTGAAGATCGTGCCAGAGTTCGCGGCGCACGAGTCTGAACGGAGTGTTCGAATCGCGGAGCCTTCGTTCGGCGAGCACCGAAACCGTCCTCGCGATCACTCGGCTGAGGACGAGGCGGTGTGCACTGTCCTGCCGCGAGAGCCGGACCCCGAGCACGAGATCCGCGTCGGCGCGGCGCGACCAGAGAGGCTCGAATTCCTCGATCAGGAACTGACCGTCCGAGTCGACCTGGAACACCCACTCTCCGGAAGCGCGGCGCAGACCGCGCAGCACGCTCGGGCCGTGGCCGGCATTCTCATGCACCCTGTCGACGGTCAACCAGGGACGTTCACGCGAGAGCTCCTCGAGGATCGCGCCGGTGCCGTCGGTCGAGCAGTCGTCCACGACGATCACCTCGACAGCCGGTAGCTGCGACACGACCTTGCGTTCCAGGTCGTCGATGAGCTCGCCGATCACGCCGCTCTCGTTGTAGACGGGGACGACGACAGACAGGTCGGTCACAGCGTCCACAGCTCCTCCGGGCGGCCCTCGACGATGTGACGGGCGACGTCGATCCCCATCTTGACCGCGTGGTCCATGTTGCCCATCTCGTAGCGCCACGACCCGAAGCGGCCGCGAGAGAAAATGTTCCGCTTCATCAGCCAGGGCTGGATGACGGCGAGTGCGCGGTCGCGACCGACGGTCGGCACCGGATAGGCGTAGTCGACGTCGATGGCGTGCGCCGAGGCCACCGTCTGATCGTCCTCGACGACGCCGCCGCTGACAAGGCCCACGAGGACACGCTCGGCCAGCCGATCCGGTCGGCCGTCTCCCGGCGGAAAGGCTGTTTCTGTGAGATAGGACGAAAATCGGGTGGTGTCGGCCGCAGGGACGTTGGCGGCGGCGTATTTCGCGAAGTTTGTCACCCGGTAGAAGGGGACGTCGCCGTCGGGGAAGTACATCCAGCACTTGTCGTCGTCGAGCGGGCGCTCGTAGCCGATGCCGACGACGCACACGCTTGCCCTCCTCAGCTCCCTGGCAGCAGCTTCGAGTTCGCTCGGAGTCTCACTCAGAGAGCCGACGAGCCGGTCGAGCGGCATGCTCGCGACCAGGGCGTCGTACTCCTCCGAGCCGCCGTCGGCGAAGCGGAGGACCCGCCGATCGGCGTCGATCTCGACCACGTCACGGTCGGTCTGCACCCGCGGTCCGAGCCGTTCTGCCAGCCTCCGGTAGATCTCGCCGGTACCGCCCGTGCGCGGGAACCGGAAGGTGTTGTTCGGCCCCCAGCCGACGTCGTCGCGTTGCAGGAGGACGTTCTCGAGCGCCCGCCGGTAGTCGACGACGCTCACCCGTTCGCCGATCCATGCGGATGCCATCTCCTCGGCGGAGGTGGTCCATACCTTCGCGTTGTACGGTTGCATGAAGAGCCGCGTGATTCCGGGCCCGAAGGTGGCGTTCATCCAGGCGGCGAAGTCCATGGTCGGATCGCCGCCGGGCGCTTCGATCAGGCCGACGAGACACTCGACCACGAGCTCGGGCTGGAGATACCGCAGGTTGTTCTGGAACGGGTACGGGACCCACTGGTCGTCGAACCGGATGTACGACGCTCGTTCGTGCTCGCATATGTCGTCTCCGAGCACTTCCTCGAGTAGCGCGTCGAACTCCCCGAAGTGGCTGAAGACCACATGACCGCCGAGATCCCAGGTGTAGCCCTGAGGATCGACGACAGATGAGGCGAGCCCTCCAGGCGTGCTCTCCCGCTCGAAGACCACCCAGCCGTCGAAACCGAGGCGGTCGAATTCACGTGCACACGCCAGCCCGCACGGCCCAGCGCCGATGATTGCGATTCGATCCATCTGAGCAGCCGCCGCGGAGTTCTCCGCGTGACGGGTTAGTGGATCTGGATGTTGCCGCTCCGGAGGATGCCGCCCTGAGGCGCGCCGCCGTTGATCGAGATGATGAATACGTCGGTCGACCCACCCTGACCGTTGTCCTCGGTGTGCACCTGGAACGTGCAAGACACGTTGTTGTTCTTGCAATTGCCGCCGAAATCGGCGCTCGTGCCCGTGACGACCAGTGAGGTGAAGGACGTCGCCTTCAGCTTGATGCCGGCGCCCGGGCTCGTGTAGGTCAGCGACCCGCTGACGGGGCCGCCGCCCACCTTCCGCTGGACGACGAAGCCGAAGCTCGCGATCCCGCAGGTCGTGTTGACTGTCCCGGTTCCGCCGCCTGTCACCTTGCCGGCACTCGGAGTCGGCGTCGGAGTGTTCGTCGGGGTGTTGGTCGGCCGGGGAGTGTTCGTCGGCGTGTTCGTCGGCGTGCTGGTCGGGCCGGGCGTGTCCGTCGGGCTAGGCGTGTTCGTCGGCGTAGCGGTCGGGGTGTTCGTCGGCGGAACAGGCGTGTTCGTCGGCGTATCGGTCGGGGTGTTCGTCGGCGGAACAGGCGTGTTCGTCGGCGTATCGGTCGGGGTGTTCGTCGGCGCGACAGGCGTGTTCGTCGGCGTATCGGTCGGGGTGTTCGTCGGCGCGACAGGCGTGTTCGTCGGCGTATCGGTCGGGGTGTTCGTCGGCGCAACGGGCGTGTTCGTCGGCGTATCCGTCGGTGTGTCGGTCGGAACATCAGACGGGCCGTTCAATCCAGTTCGGAACGAGAGAGTGCCAGCGCCCGGCGTAGGGGTGGGCGGCGCCGGCGTGGAGGTGGCACATGGAACCGGTGTAGCGGTCGGGAGCGGCTGCGGCAGAACCGTGCTCGGGCTGGAGCTCTTCGCGAAGGCGGAAACAGCGATCGCTGCGCCCACGACAGCCGCCAGCACGACGGCGATGATCGCGTCACGGACGGAAGATCGCCTCATCCCGATCTTGTATCGTCACGATCGAGCCGGACAAAGTCAAGTCGGCCCGGACACGGAAAAGCGCCAGTAGCGATCGCGGCGCAAGAGTGCTCTACGATCGCTCGGTGAGCGCGGCCCGGAGAGGCGTTGGTGCTTGACGCGCTCGTCTTCTGGCTCTTGGCTTTCGCCGTTGGCCTCATCGGCCTGCCGTTTGCGGCGATCCTGTTCGAGCGCCTGCCAGGGGGTGGGCTCGCCCTCGCTCGGCCATTGGGTCTACTCGTGGTCGCGTATCCGCTCTGGCTGCTCGCCAGCTTGCATGCGGTCGACTATGGGCGCGCGGCCGCGGCCCTTACGACTGCGCTCGTCGCCGGGGTCTCGCTGCTGATCGGTCTGCCCGTCTTGCGTGGACGCCCCCGGAGGTCGATTTCGATCCGGCTGTGGCTGGTGGGCGAGTGCGTCTTCAGCGTGTGTTTCGCGGGCTGGGCGTTGCTTCGCAGCTTCTCACCAGATGTGCTGCAGACCGAGAAGCCGATGGACATGGCAATTGTGAACGCGATCAACAAGAGCGGATCGTTCCCGCCTCATGACCCCTGGTTCGCCGGAACGCACCTCAACTACTACTACTTCGGCCATTACGTCAACGCGTTCCTGATCCGCCTGACAGGGATCGACTCGGCGGCCGGTTACAACCTTGCCGCCGCACTCTTCTTTGCCCTCTCGGTGACGGCGACCTATGCCGTCGCTTCCGCCCTTTATCTCGCCTTGCGCAAGCAGGCGCACGCTCCCGCCGTCGCGGTCGCCGTTCCCGGCCTGGCAGCCGCGGCATTCGCGGTTGCGGGCAACCTCGCAGGCGCGGTCGACTATCTCGACCACCCGGCCCGGTTCGCCACCTTCAACTGGTTCGGCCCTTCCCGGGTGATTCCGAACACCGCTAACGAGTTTCCCTTCTTCAGCTTCCTGCTCGGCGACCTCCACGCCCACGTGCTCGCGCCGCCGTTTGCTCTGACCGCGCTGGCTTACACGATGCAGATCTGCCTCAGTGGGCCCCGGCGCATCCAGCGAGGACAAGCCAGCTCATACGCCCTCGCTGTCGGCGAGATCTTCCTCGCAGCACTCGTCTTGGGGGTGCTCTACGCGGTCAACAGCCTCGACTACCCGACGGCGGTCGTCATCGCGATCCTCGCGGTGGTCCTCTGGCTCCTGGCCGAACCACGTACCTGGCTGAGCACCTTGGTCTGGACGGCGCTTTGGATCGGAGGGTCGGTTCTCCTCTTCCTGCCGTTCTGGACGGACTTTGATCCGACGACGAACGGCGTCGGGCTCGTCGGCGAGCGAACCCACTTCAGCGTGTTCCTCAAAGACGAGTTTCTGATCTACGGGCTCCTACTGTGGGTCGTGGGGACGCTGCTCACCCGCCGGCGGGTGCCGGTCCGCTACCTGGTCTGGGGCGGAATCGCCGCCGCCGTGGTTCTCGTCCTTCTCTCTCCGTCACGTCTCGCGAGCGTCCTCCTCGGCCTCGGCCTCACCGCGATCACACTGTTCGTCGCGCTTGCGGGTGAGCGTCCGCAGGCGGAGCGGTTCGTATGGCTGCTGGTCGCAGCGGGAATCGCCTTGATCGGCATCGGCGAGTTCGTCTACGTCCGCGATAGCTTTGACGGCACGGCGAGCTTCCGCTTCAACACCGTGTTCAAGGCCGGTTACCAGGCCTGGTTTCTGCTCTCGATCGTTGCAGGGTGCGTGGTCGTGTGGAACCGCGCCTGGTTGCGGGGCTGGCTCGGACGGTTCTGGCGAGTGGGATTCGCCTGCCTGGTTGTCCTCGTCCTGATCTATCCGGTCGTCGGCTCGTACGCACGCAGCGGAGGGTTCGGCCGGTCGCCCACGCTGGACGGCATGGCGTGGCTCGAGCGAAGCTCGCCCGGTGACGCCGCTTCGATCCGATGGCTGCGCAGCCACGCTCCGGCTTCTTCGATCCTGCTCGAAAGCGTCGGGCCCGACTTCGACGCGTCCGGCGCAGCTCGCGTTTCGACCTTCACCGGTCTGGCAAGCGTGCTGGGCTGGGCCGGGCACGAGATCCAATGGGGGCACACGCCCGATCAGAGGATCCGGGACGTCCAGCGGCTGTACCGGACGAAGGACATCGCGCAGGCGCGGCGGCTATTGGTGCGCTACGGCGTCCGTTACGTCTTCGTAGGCTCGCTCGAGCGGCACGACTATCCACCCGACGCCTTGGCCAAGTTTCGCCGGCTGGGCAGAGCCGTCTTCTCGCACGACGGCACGGTCGTCTACCGCGTGCCCCAGAGCGGCGGTCGCTCGAGCTCGGCTCGGCCGAGCTAGGCAGCATCGCCCGCTGGTCTAGGCTCCGTTCGGTCATGTCTCGGCCGAGCGAGAGGGCTGACCCGCCGTGGAAGCTCATCCCTGCGGCACACGCGCACTGGCGGTTCGCGGACCTGGTCACCGGACGGGTCGTGGTCGTGGCAACGCTGCTCGTGATCTTCCTGATCGGCGGGTGGCTTCGCCTCTCGGGCGCAAACTGGGATAGCGGCCAACATCTTCATCCGGACGAGCGCTACATGACGGAGGTGGCGACGACGGTTCGCTGGCCCGACTCGATCGGCCAGTACCTCGACGTCCACACCTCTCCGCTCTCGCCGTACAACACCGAGACGGGCAAGCACTACGTGTACGGCCAGCTTCCGCTCTTCGGCGTGAAACTCGTCTCCACCGTCCTCGGAAAGGACGACTACGACCACCTCAACCTGGTCGGTCGGCGGCTTTCCGCGCTGATCGACCTCGGCTCGATCGTGCTCGTCTTTCTTCTGGCCAGGATGGTCTTCGCCAGGACGAGGTCGGCAGCCGTCGGGGGGCTGATCGCGGCGGCGCTGTACGCGTTCACAGTCTCTGCGATCCAGGCGGCGCACTTCTTCACCACGGAGAACTGGCTCGTCTTCTTCGGTCTGCTCACGTTTCTGCTTGCCGCGCGTGCGCTCACGACGGCTGCGGCAGGTTCGCCCGGCCGCTTCCGCCCGATCCACCTGCTGGTGGGGGCAAGTCTCGGTCTGACCGTCGCCTGCAAGGTGAGCGGCGCCCTGGTCGCGGTGCCGATCCTGATCGCACTCGTCGGCGAAGCTGGCCTCGCCGCGAGGCGGGTATCGGCTGATCGACGCGTCGCTTCGCGCGGGATCCGGGGCGCTCACGATCCTCGTCGCCGGCTACGTCGCCTTCCGCGGCGTGTCTCCGTACGCGTTCGCGAGCTCGAACTGGCTCGACCTGCGGATCAGTTCCGCCTACCGCGCCGCCCTCGCTGAGCAGCAGGACCTGCTGTCGGGGAAAGCGCTCATCCCGCCCTCCTACCAATGGCTGCTCTCACCCCGGGTCGCGGACCCGCTGAAGAACCTCGTCCTCTGGCAGCTCGGCATCGCCCTCGGTGTCGCGGCGATCGCCGGGCTCGTGCTGGTGGTCGTCGCGGTCGTGCGAGGAGTTGCACCGCTCCGCCGCCCCGAGATCCGGCACGCGCTCCAGGCGGACCGACTCGTCGAGCTCACGCTCCTGGCAATGGTCTCCCTCTTCGTTCTGCTCGTCTTCTTCTACTTCGGATCGAACTTCGAGCACTTCGGCCGCTACCTGCTACCGCTCGTGCCACTGACGGCGATCACCGCCGCGTACGGGCTGCTCGCCCTCGGTCGAACGCGGGGAGCGATGCCGGTCGCGCTTGTCGTCGTCGCGGCGACCGGGCTCTATGCGCTCGCCTACCACCACATCTACACGGTCAAAACGACCCGCGTCGCCGCCACGGACTGGATCGTCGATCACCTCCCCGCGGGCAGCACGGTCGCGAACGAGAACTGGGACGACTCCCTCCCGCTCGGCAGCGACGCCGCTCGGCGCTATAGAGGCATGACCCTCCCGGTCTTCGACGCGGACGACGACACGAAGCTGAGGAAGCTGTACGACGGCCTGTCCAGGTCGGACTACTACTTCCTCAGCTCACCCCGAGCGTGGCGCACCATCGGACGCCTTCCCGGACGGTTCCCGATCATGAGCCGGTACTACCAAGCACTGTTCGACGGACGGCTCGGATTCGCGCGCGTCGCCCGTTTCTCGTCCGAGCCGGAGCTGCTCGGCGTGCACCTCGACGACATCGGGGCGGAGGAGGCGTTCTCGGTGTACGACCACCCGCGCGTGCTCATCTACGAGAAGACGCACGCTCTGAGCTGGCCGACTTTTCGTGCCGCGCTCTGCAACCCTGCGCCCGCACCGCCCGGCTGCGTCTGATCCCTGGTCAGTCGAGCTTGTAGATGTCCACTCCGGGATTGTGGTACACGCGGTGCCAGTACCTGCCGTCTCCAGCTGGCCACTTGCTCTGCCCGCCCGGGTAGTACGCGCGCTCGAGCTGGCCGACCACGAAGTAGGAAACGCCGTAGCGGCGGAATATCTGGTGGGCGACGTCGACGCTGATCGTCGAGTACGCCTGCTGCACGTCGGCGATGCGCGACATGATCTGCAGGCTCTGCGTCGAGCGTTGCTGGCGCTCGTGGTAGTCCCAGCCGACGATCGTGGGGTTGCCAGTGAACATGGCGAACCGGTCGCCCCACCCGTACAGCGTGGGGTAGGTGTTCACCTCGGCGACGACCGGCGAGCCCGGCACCGTCTTCAACATCCAGCGGATCGCCGCTGCGTCGTAGCTGAGCGGGATTCGGCTGTCGTGGTCTTGAAGCACGGCCTTGTTCGCGAATGCGAGTCCGTTCAGGGTCGGACCGACCGAGGTGTTGAAGCGATCCTTGATCCGGGCCGGAGTGGCCAGCGCCGGGTACAGGCAGGCGATCGCGAGCAACACGACGAACGCCAGCCGCCACGTCCGGCGCCAGAACGGACGCAGGAGCGGCAAGCGCTCGTGCACCCCGTGCACGCTTACCGCCGCAGCGATGCCCCAGAGCACCCAGACCTGGACGTAGAACTTGAACACGGTGTTCGTCCGACCGACGTCGATCTTCTTGGCGACGACGAACTCGACTGCGAATGTGATCAGCAGCCCGACTGCGAAGCATGAGAGGACGGCGCGCCAGAGAAGCTGTGAGGTCGCATCCACCGAGCGGCGCCGCCGGCGGAAGATCGCGAGGCCGGTCAGGACGAGGAGCGCGGCGACAAGCGCTTCGACCCCGAGGTGGAACCCGGCCAGCACGGCCACGAGCAGGACGGCGGCCGGTGGCGAGTAGAGACCGGCTCGATACACGATCGAGCCCGTGACGAGCGCCCTGTGCAGCTGGCGGAAACGACCGAAGTTATCCCAGCTCCTCAGGCCCGCACGATATGCGCGTGCAACTCCGCCCAGATCCTTCGACGTCGCGAGGTCGATGACCACCGCGGTGACGATCACGAACAGGAAGAATCCATGGATCGTCAGGTAGTCGTTCATTCTCGTCCGGCTGCCGTGCCAGCGCTCGATTCCCGAGAAGACGCCGGCGTAGTGGCGGTGAAAGGGAAGGAAGAGCAGGTACGCGAGCGCGAGCAGAAGCGCCGAGCGCAGACCGAATGCAGCGAGCCCGGAGAGCGGGCCCCGACGAGGCCCAGCCCACCAGGCCCCGAAGAGGGCGAGCACCGCCAGCAGCGCGTAGGTGGGGACGTCCCACGTATTCATCGGCCAGAGCGCGCCGAGCGCTAGCGCAAACAGCAGAAAATGGAGGCATCGAGCCAATAGCCGGGCGTCCGGTGCGGGCCGCAACAAGGCGACCGCGAGCCCGAGCAGCACGACGGTAAAGGGCAGTGCCATCGCATGCGCATGCAGGTCCGCGAACAGGTAGGTGAACCACGGGAACTCGGTGATGATTCCGGACTCGGTGGGCGGGTGGTGAACCACTCTGGTCGCGTTCCAGAACCACCAGTCGTTCGGGACGGCTCCCGAGACGCGATCGGCGAGCACACGGATCTCGCCGAGGTTGCCGACGATCGACACGAACAGCGTCCCGAGCAATGCGGCTGCGACCGGTCTCCGTCTGTGCCGCGGATGTCCGCCCGGTGCGTCGACCAGGCCCAATGTGGTCCCGAAGGCGGCGATTCCGAGAAACGCGAAGAGTGTCGGGATTGCGAGGTTGTAGGCGACGACCGGTGCGACGCTCGTCAGCTTCACGAGCACGGCGACGAGGACAAAGCCGAAGTAGTAGTAGTTGAGCTGGCCGCCGGCGAACCACGGGTCGTAGGGCGGAAAGTGCGTGGACTTTGTGACCGCGTTCAGGAATGCGAAGTCCATCGGCTTCTCGCCTCCGCGGACCGGGTGCCAGAGATCTGGATTCGCGAAGCGGATCAGCACCATCGCCGCGAAGAGAACCCAGAACAGCGCCTCTTCGATGAGGAGGAGCCGCCGGTGGGTCTTGACCCAGTCGAGCAGCTCCTGCCCGTTGGTAAGAGCAATGGCGGCCGCGCCGGCGCTGACGATCAGCAGCGCAAGCGTGATCGTCAGCCGGGAGAAGTCTGCTAGCCCGACGCTGGCGAGCAGCCAGACCAGCCAGCCGACAAGCAGCAAACCGACTGGGCGGGCGAGGGCGAAGCCGCGATCTGGGAGCGAAGATGCGGCCAGCCACACGTAGGGAACCGCGACGAGGCCAAAGACAAGCAGCGCAGCCACCCACACCAGCACCGGAGCGCGATCCGCCAGACCCCAGTCGAACATCTGGTTCCAAGTTCCGTGTAGCGCGTATAGACGGCGGTCGGCCGGCGACAGGAGCAGCTGCCCGCCGGAGCCAACGTGGTCCAGGATCAGCGCCGCGACGCCAGCGAGGGCCAACGCGAGTAACCCCAGGGATAGCCAGGCTGCCCTCCACCGACTACTGCCGACGATCGCAGGGCTGCCGACCGCCGGCTCGGAGTGCTTGGTCTCCCCCGGCACCGGCAGAAGGTACCGCACGTCGGGAGAAAATCCCCGCAAACGGCTTACACTCAGGAGGACTCGGTGTTACGCTGAGCAGCCTCGTGGCGGCGCTCGCCCTCTCGGTTGTTGTCCCCGCATACAACGAGGAGCATCGCCTGCCCCGATTGCTGCAGGCGCTCGATCGAGAACTCGACACCATCCTGCGACCGACCGAGATGCAGCTGGGGGAGGTCATCGTCGTCGACGACGGATCCAGCGATCGGACCGCCGAGATCGTTCAAGACTTCGACGGGCTGGCGGGCCGCCTGAACCTGATCCGGCTGCCCGAGAACCGCGGCAAGGGCGCCGCAGTCCGCGCCGGCATGCTCGCCGCCCGTGGTGATCGAGCGCTGATGACCGACGCAGACATGTCGACGCCGCTCTCCGATGTCGTCGGCTTGTCGGCCGCTCTCGATGCCGGCGCCGACATCGGCCTCGGCTCGCGAGCCCTTGACCGATCGCAGGTTCTCGTTCATCAACCGGCGGTCCGGGAGTTCATGGGCAAGGGCTTCAACGTTCTGCTCCGGCTTGCGACAGACATCCCCTGGAGGGATACCCAGTGCGGGTTCAAGCTCTTCCGCCTCTCCACCACCCGGCCGCTGTTCGAGGCGCAACGGATCGAGGGGTTCGCTTTTGACGCCGAACTGTGCATCAACGCCCGCAGGCTCAAGCTCTCCGTCGTCGAGGTCCCGGTGCATTGGTCGAACGAATCGGACACGCGGGTGCGGATCGCCTCGTCTTCGAGCCGGATGGCTCTGGATGTAGTCCGGATTGCGATCGCGGCTCGCCGGCCTCTGTCTACGGGGCCGGCCCAATCAGCTTCGCATCCTGGTGGGCTTCCGATCGCTGACGCGTCCCCGGTCACGGTCGGACTGCCGCCGGGCAGTGAAACTCTGGGCGCCTAGGCGAACGCACCCTCGCGGGCCCGCTGCTAGGCGGCCCTCCACCTTTGCGATCCGCCTCTTAATGCATGCCTCGAGCTGGCGGCTGCGCTACCGCGGCGCAACGACGCTTCGTCCCCGGTGCGCGCTGTTGCGTACGGCCTTGTCTGCCTCTGCTGGCGCCGCCGCGTTGGCGGGGTGGGAGGAGGGTCGGGCGAGCATGCGCCCCTGGCCGGTGCTCGCGCTTTGGCTCCTCTCGATCGCGCTCCTACTCTGCGGCGCCCGGCTGCTCGGCGCCCCAGCAGCAGTAGACACCCATCCGTTTCAGCGCTGGGAGTTGCTCGCCGTCGGTGGGATCACGCTGGTTGCGGCCTTGGTTCGGCTCATCGCGTTGAGCCACCTCCCGTCCAATCTCTCCGGCGACGAGGGCGAGATGGGCATGGAGGCCAGGGCCGTGCTAGCCGGAGATCTGCGCGATCCCTTCACGACCGGTTGGCTCAATCATCCGACGCTGTGGTTCTATCTCCATGCAGGTGACTTCCACGGGCGCCCGGACGACGCTCTAGGTCGGGATCTCGACAACGCGCAAACGATGTTCACACCGGGCAGCGGCACTGGCTGTGACGTGCCTAAAGGCTTCGAGGGCAGCCTGCTGCACGTAGTAGTTGTTGCGGCAGAAGGTTGGGAACGACCGTGGCTGATGGAGGAGATCGAGAGCCTGCCCGTAGAGCAGAACGGGCTTCCGCGACGTACTTTGCGAGACCGGGACGCCCGCACTTATGTCGACGAAGCGGTACTTGTCGTCGAGCAGGACGCGATAGCTCGAGACCTCGATCGACTCGACCTCCAGGCTCTCGTGGGGCGGGACCAGCACGCCGCTACGACCGCTCACCGCGTTGAATCCTGCGTCGGCATTCAGCCGTGCGACCATCGATGCACCGCTGTAGATCGTCGGGGGGCCCTTGTAGTCGTTCCAGGTCGCTCTGGCCGTCGCGATGAGCAGGGCCGCTGCCGCCCCGGTGGCGGCCGCGACCGAAACCCAGCTCGGTATCGCCCTGTGGGCTCGGCCCACGACGAAATCGACGATGGCGAAAAGCCCGGATCCGACGAACCAGCAGATCAGCGGAAACAGATAGACGAACCGGCCGATGTTGACAACCGAGACGCCCAAGAGCGAGATCGTCCAAACCCAGAAGCACGTCTGCAGGATCCGGTCCTCAACCCGCCGCGCGACCCCGAGAAGCGATCTGATCAGCCCGACAAGAAAGAACGGCACCAGGAACGAGTAGTACAGGCGGCCGCGCGGGTTCCAGAAGTCGACGAGAGCTCGCGTCGTGTGGCGGTCGAGAAAGAGATCAGTGGTGTTCGTCGCGTTCTGCCCAATGAGCCGCCACATGAGTTGATTGTTCGATCCCAGCAGGTGGCCGGCTGCTCGTTCTTTCGCCGTGGGTTGAAGAAAGTACTTGTAATTCTCCCGGTTCTTTCTGATCGTCAGAATGGTTTCGCCATGGGCGACGTAGTAGTTGCGCGCCGCTTTCAGGGGATCGTGGCCAGGCAGGTCGTCGACAAAGACGACGAAGAGCGGGAGGGCGATCACCGTCGCGGCAAGACCGAGCGCCAGTGGCCACCGCGCGTCTCTTCGAACCACGATCTCGACGGCGATGAGTAGCGCGCTGATCGGCCAAAGCAGGCGGATCGGGGTGTAGGCGTAGGCGCCGAGGATCAACATGAACTGCAGGAGCGCAAACCACATCCAGCGTTTCGGCTCCTTCAACGCCCGCAGCAGCACGTAGAGCGTGATCAGCGCCGGGACGATCGAGTATCCGGCATTGGTGGCCGTGCGTCCATAGACGAGAAAGGACGGCAACAAGGCAAGCAACAGTCCGGCGAGGATTCCGACCCGAGCCGAGCAGAGCCGTCGGCCGAGAACGAAGATCAGCGGCGCTGCCGCGGCGGAGATGAGTGCGCTCGGCAGTCGAAGCGCGAACATTCCGACTCCGAACAGCTTGAAGCTCAGCCAAATGAACGGAGCCAGCAACGGGGAGCTGCCGGAGGTGAGCATGACCCCGTCGCTGATGTGAAAGATCCGTGTCGACGGGTGATCCCACCACTGGAAGAGACGCCAGGTCGTGTATTCCTCCCAGTTTTGTGTGTATCCGGGATGGCCGCCGAGCTTGACGAGCAGAAGAGCAGCCGAGAAGAAATACAGAGCTGCGACTATCAGAAGCGGCTTCCAATCAACCTCGGACATCGCCAGGTGCGGGACAGCCGTTTCGCCGGTCTTTGTTGAAGCGTCCAGACTCATCAGACGTGAAGGAGGAAGTCCACTGCTAGGCGAGCGCGTCCGAGAGCCTTCTGATTCCGCGACACCTCTGTTGCTACGAGCCGGCGGAACAGACGCCGCTGACGCCAGCTCCTGAGCATCATCGGTCAACCCAACGCGACCGCAGGCCCACCGTCAAGGAGATTTCGCCGGTGCCAAGCGTCGGTCACGCGGTTACGCGCAGTCTCCGGGACGTTCGCTTAGGCTTGGGCTTCCCGACGATTGGAGGCGACGTGCACGCGGTAGTGGTGAAGGTCACGATCAATGACCGCGAAGCAGCGGAGAAGAGACTGCGAGAAGAGACCGTTCCACGCGTCTCGCAGCTTCCGGGCGTCGTAGCGGGCTACTGGACTCGCTCTGACGGCCCAGACGGTTTGTCGATGGTCGTGTTCGAGTCAGAGGACGCTGCGCGGGCTGCGGCGGGTCAAGTGCCGCAGATGGTTTCTGAGTCGGTCACTCTCGAAAGAGTCGAGGTTCGCGAAGTGGTGGCGAACGTCTAGCCGACTGACCGCGAGCGACGGTGTCTTGTCAACGGTTTCGGGTATCCCGTTGTCCGGCAGGGGACGGCACGTGTGCGGGTTCAGATGTCGGCAGTGATCGGAGGAGGAGCACATGGAGCAGGCACTGGGAGCGTTCGCGAAGGTCCGCCGTGACCTGGAGCTGATCTAGGTGGCCGACGGATACAGGGTCGCGCAGCTCGACGATTTCGAGCTGAAGCCGTGGAGGGAGACGCTCACCGGCAGGGTGCGGCACGAGCTCGGGATCACCGCCTTCGGTGTCAACTCATGGGTGGGGCCTAACGTCGGCGACCGCGTGATCCCCGAGCATGCCGAGGATCAGGAGGGCGACCACGACGAGCTCTACGTCGTCGTGCGCGGGCGGGCGCGCTTCGAAGTCGGCGGGGACACCGTCGACGCGCCGCAGGGCACGCTCGTATACGTCCCGGCCGGGGCGACCGTGCGAACCGCCTTTGCCGAGGAGCCGGAGACGACCGTGCTCGCGGTCGGCGCCACGACAGGCAAGGCGTACGAGGATCACGGCTGGGAGCTCTGGTTCCCCCTAAACGAGATGTTCCAGGCGGGCGACTACGAGGGCGTGATCGCGAAGGGCCGCGAATCGATCGAGGCGAACCCGCAGTATGGGATGCCGCTCTACAACCTCGCCTGCGCCGAGAGCCTCGGCGGACACCCGCAAGATGCGATCCGGCACCTGGGCATGGCGATCGAGCGCTGGGACGGGGCTCGCGACTTGGCGCGCGAGGACAACGACTTCGACGCGATCCGCGACGAGCGTACTTTCCAAGAACTCGTCGCCTGAACGGGCGCCAGTACCACCCACCGGGCGGGACTCCGATGCGTTCGGGGGGTGGCCTCGGCCGGATGGGACTGAGGCGCGCCCTCGTCGTTGCCCCTCGCACGGCTGGGACTGCTCGCCACGCGCTCGCCACGCCCTCCGTCAATCCGCAGCTGGAGCGGGCTGGAGCTGGGATCACTTCTCTTCCGAGGATGTGCGATCGAGAGACAGTCGGGCGCCGGCCCCTTTCGACAACCCCAGGCTACGCGGCACAACCCTGGCTTGTTGTGGGATTGTCCATGGTAAGGAGGGGGTCGACGGTTCGAGTCCGTCAGAGGGCTTGCACGAAAAACCTGCGAATGGGCAGTTCTAGTTGCCTGTTCGTGCAACACGAAGCGTACACCACGGGAACGCGCAGCTCCGGCCCACGAATCTTCGGGGGCCGGTTCTTGGGAGGGTGGAGGCGCTCGCATTGGCCGACGAACCCTCGGCCTCGTCCTATTCGAGGACAACACGCCATCAAGCTCGAGGTGTTGCTCGACACCGAGTGAGGATCTGGTCGAGCGGTTGACGAGGTTCGGGGAGGCCTTGCACGTCGACCGACGAAGAGCAAGTAGCCCAGTCAACTGAGAACGGGGGGAACACAGTGGAACGGTTTACTTGGTATCCGCGGTTGCGGCACGCCGTGATCGCGAGACCTCTGGTGGTCGCAGGCATCACGGCGGTTGCGCTGGCGGGACTGGCCGCGGTGGCCATGGCCGCGACGTCGGCTTCACCGAACGGCTGTCCGACCGACAAGAGCACGAAGCCCGTCCCGATCGCCCAGCTCACACCGCCCGCGCGGACGCAGATCGTCGCGTTCGACGTCCTGTCCGGACCGATCAACAAGGGGACGGACACCTTCACGCTGAAGGTCCGCGTGGGGAGCACCTGCAGCCGCGACATCATCGGCGCGAGCGTCTACGTGACGGCAGTGCCGTACAACCAGTTCAGCATCCCGGCGGAAGAGCTCACCGGGAACGACGGCACCGCGACGCTGGTCTTCCGCCGCGACGCGAACTTCCCTGCGAGCAGCAAACAGCAGCAGCTGACGCTCTTCGTCCGCGCGACGAAGCCCGGCGAGGACCCCTTGGCCGGCGTCTCGACGAGACGGCTCGTCGCGGTCCCCTTCGAGAGTTAGCCCGTTAGCGCACGGCCGCGCCCGAGCCTTCTCGCGGCGCGGCCGTCGCACCCAAGCTCGCCTGTTGGACGTGGCTGTGCGACGCTTACGTCCCGTAGAGCGTGTGACTGAGCGGACGTCCCCTAGAAGGAGGTCGAGATGATTCTTGCGTCAAGTGGTTGGTGGATCGGCGGGATAATCCTGATCATCATCTGGATTGCGCTCGCTTTCTGGCCGGCACGGGTTGCCGGGCGCAAGGGGCACAGCTTCTTTCTCTTCTTCATTTTCAGCCTGTTCTTCTTCCCTGCGGCGCTGATCGTCGCCTATCTCGTCAGGGATCGACGTACTCCCGCCCGCGCCTAGTCGAAAGGCGAGGAGAGTGCGGCAGCGGGCGAGCCCTTGGGGCCCGCCGTGTCCTGCCATCTCAAGTGCTCGAAGCCGAAGCCCTGGGAGTGAGGGGCCTAGCTCATTTGGTCAGGACCGGCGCTCGCGTCCAACTGGACAAGTCGGAGGATCAGCGCGAGTGACTCCTCCGATCCCGGCCACAACTCGCGGACCAGTGACTCGCCGCTCGATCGGATGAAGCTCCGGAGAACGAGGGCGACGACAATCACGTCGTCCATCTGGCCGAGGATCGGGATGAAGTCCGGCACGAAGTCGAACGGCGTGGCCAGATAGCCGATCGCCGCGAGCAGCAACAGCTTCCGGCGGCGTGGAACACGCGCGTCTCGGGCAAGGCGCGTCACGAGCACAACGCAGTCAGGGATGAACCTGACGAGCGCACGGGCGTCGTTACGCTCAACAAGGACGCGGAGGCTGGCCAGGAACCAAGCATAGCCGGTGAGGGGCCACGCGAGATCATCGGCCAGGGCGTGCGATCCGCTGGACGCGGGCGGCCGTGCGCGGGCTACGTGCTCGACCCGCCGGTCGGCGGTGCCTCGACCTGGGGCGGCGGCGCCTTCTTGGGCTCCGGCTTCTCCGGCTCACCTCGATGCATCCACCGGTAGCGGACGCGTAAGCAGGCGATCACCAGGATCGCAGCCGCCACCCCGAGGGCAATCCACGCCCAGCCCGTCTGGAACTCGTTGTCCTTGATCAGCTTGATCAGCGTGCAGAGCACGAGCAGTGCCGAGAGCGCGGCGGTGACGATCGCTGCGGGCCAGCCGCGCATCGAGAGGCGGGCGACGAACACCGGCAGCAGCTCCCAGAACAGGATGATCGCGACGAGCGCCATCGCGTAGAGGCCGACGTCGCTCCCCTCCCACGCGAAGGTGCGGCCGCAGAGCAGCGGCTGGCCCGGGTCGTTGCGTACCTGACAGGGACGCTGCCACGGGGCGACGATGAAGACGCCGAGCAATACGAGGCTGAGGATCAGGATCAGCTTCGAGCCGAGCGGACGATTCCACGCATTCCGCACGGCCCGAGTCTATGCCGCTGCCCGCGCCGGATGAAGAGCCGCGAGACGGCTCATGTCGGGCTGCGATCGCTAACCCGCTGGTCGCGGCCGAGTTGGGCGGCGTCCCCCGACGGGAGGCGCTCCGAGTCGTGGCTTCCTACACTTTCGCCGTGCCCGACGTCTACCTCACGATCGGCGAGGCCGGGCCCGAGGTCATCGAGGAGCTTGCCCGCGTCCTGGAGCTGCGGGCGGCCGACCCGGAGCAGCAGGCGATGCGGGACGCGTACTTCTCGGACCTCGGCCTCGCAGACGGCGCACGCGCGCTCGAGGTGGGCTGCGGGACGGGACCGGTAACCCGCGCGCTGGCCTTGCTCCCCGAGACCGCGTCGGTCGTCGGCGTCGATCCCTCGCCGGGTTTCCTCGCCGTCGCCCGCGAGCTGTCGGACGGGATCCAGAACCTCGAGTTCGTCGTGGGAGACGCGCACGCGCTCCCGCTCGACGACGGTTCGTTCGACGCCGTCGTTTTCCACACGACCCTGTGCCACGTGCCCGAGCCCGCAGTCGCTCTGCGCGAGGCTTTCCGGGTGCTCCGGCCCGGCGGCAGGCTGGCGGTGTTCGACGGCGACTATGCGACCGTCACCTGCGCGTGCGGCGACTCGGACCCGTTGCAGGCGTGCGTCCAGGCGATGATGGAGTCGCACGTCTACGACCGCTGGTTCGCTCGCCGGTTGCCGGCCCTCCTGCTCGACGCAGGCTTCGACGTCGAGCCACTGCGGGGCCACAGCTATGTCGAGGCCCCTTCCTCCGCCGGCTACATGCTCGCGCTCGTCGACCGGGGCGCCGCGACTCTCAGCGCCTCCGGGGCGATCGGAACCGAGACCGCCGAGGCGCTGAAGGCGGAGGCGAGGCGCCGTTCGGATGCGGGCGAGTTCTTCGGGCACGTCGCCTACGTGAGTGTGGTTGCCGGCAAGCCCGCCTGAGCCCTCAGGGCTCGAACGCGCGCACCACGACCTGCGGCGTCGCGCGACTCGTCCGCCCGAGCGCGAACGGCGAGCGACGCAACAGTGTCGTCGGGCGTCTCGACGGGCAACAGCAGCCAGCGCTCCGGGTGAGGCTCCGCGGGCGCAGCCTGCAGCACCGGCTCACCTCCCAGCCGCACCACGACGTCGCGCAGTTCGGCGTTCAGCCCGACGCCGGCGGCCTTCAGGTACGCCTCCTTGAGCGTCCAGAGCCGAAGTAGCGCCTGTTCCCGCTCCTGGATCGGCACGCGCTCGAGCGCCGGGCTCTCCGCGCCGGCGAGCCAGGAATGTGCGATCGACGCGAGCGGACGCCCCCGACCAACCGGCTCAACGTCGATGCCGACCTCGCGGCCGGACGCGACGGCGACCAGGAGGACCTCTCCGGTGTGGGCGACGTTGAACCGAAGACCGTCGGCAGGCGGAGCGAGCGCAGGCTTGCCGTGAGGCCCGCCGCAGGCCACGCAGGGCCGCAGCACGATCGCGAGGTCGCGTGCGGCGACCCCGAGGTACCCCGCGAGGATCTCCCGCACGGCGCCGCGGCCGATCGCCCAGCGGCGCCGCAGCTCGTCGGTCGCGAACCGTCGCGACCGTACCCACTCTGCTTCTTCGAGCTGCCGCTCGAAACGATCCTGCAACGACGCGACGTCGGCAAAGCGCAGGCTCCAGACGTGGAGCTCGTCCGGGCCAGGCCCCGGTTCCCGCACGACGCGATGCTACCGGCCGGTCGACCCGGGCGGTGCTGCCCGAGCCGCTGCACTGATCGGCGAGCCGCTCTGAGCGCAGAGAGAAGGGACAGGCATTAGCCTGTCCCCAGCCTTCCGCAGGAACGAGCGAGAGGAGCATCGCGATGGCCGCATCGGGCGCGACCCATTACCGCTGGGACGAGCTGCCGAAGGAGGAGCTGAAGCCGGATCTCCACCGCCGGCTGATCCCCGCCGAGCGGATGACAATCGGCCACGTCTACCTCGACAAGGGGTGCGTGGTCCCGAAGCATTCGCACGAGAACGAGCAGCTGACGTACATCCTCGCGGGCACGCTTCGCTTCTGGCTCGGCGAGGACGAGGGCGAGATCGTGGACGTCCACGCCGGTGAGGTGCTGCACATCCCGGCGCACATCCCCCACCGCGCCGAGGCGCTCGAGGACACCCTCGACGTAGACATCTTCTCTCCGGCGCGGGCGGACTGGTTCGACGGCTCGGACGCGTACCTGCGCGGCTAACGGCGCGGGCGCCGGGCCGGGCGGCTGATCGCCGCGCAGGCGGCCCCGACCGGGGCGCGATCGACCGTTCAACCGGTGGTGAAGAGAACGAGCGTCGCGACCAGCGCCAGCAGGTGGCGGCAGCGGACGACCATCGGGCGGAGCCCCATCGTCTCCAGACCCTAGCCAAGGAATGCCGGGCCAGTTGCCCTGGTTGCGGTACGGAACTGACGAACTCCGCCGGGGCGGGCGCTGTCAGGCGGCGAGGAGCGAGGCGAGCCGGTCGACGCCCTCGTGGATCAGGGACTCGTCGACCATGCTGAACGAGAGCCGGACGTTCTCGCCGCCGCGGCCGTCGGCGTAGAAGAGCGCTCCCGGGACGACGCCGACCCCCGCCTCCGCCGCGCGCGCGGTGAGCGCGGTCGTGTCGCAGCCGGGGATCGTCAGCCAGGAGTAGAAACCGCCGGTCGCGCGGGTCCACGAGACGCCCTCCGGCATGGCGCGCTCGAGGGCGGCGAGCAGCCGCTCGCCCTTCCGCCGGTAAAGGGCACGCGACTTCACCAGCTGCTCGTCGATCCAGCCGCGCCGTATGTACTCCTCCAGCATCCGCTGGCCGAGCGCGCCCGAGCACTGGTCGGTGTTCTGCTTGCCGGAAACGAGCTGCGCGACGATCTCCGCAGGCCCGGCTGCCCAGCCGAGCCGGACACCCGGCAGAAAAGTCTTGGAGGTCGTCCCCGCCTGCACGACCACGTCCGGAGCGAGCGACCACAGGCTCGGC
This sequence comes from uncultured Actinomycetes bacterium, assembly GCA_963808815.1. GTDB lineage: Bacteria > Actinomycetota > Thermoleophilia > Gaiellales > Gaiellaceae > DATBLE01. Next base: position 54,201 of record CAWEGI010000017.1, read on the forward strand.
AGCGATTCGTCGCCGAAGGTCAGCTCGCGGTACGCAACGTCCTCGACCACAAGGAAGCCGTAGCGGCGCGCAAGCTCGACGAGCGCCTCGCGGCGCTCGGCCGAGAGGGAAACGCCGGCGGGATTCTGGTGGTCGGGGATCGTGTAGAGCAGCTTCGTCCGCAGGCCGTCCGCCAGACGCCGCTCGAGCTCGTCCACCTGGAGCCCGTCCTCGTCCATCGGTACGGTCACGATCTCGGCCTCGAACCCCCGGAAGGCCATGATCGCGCCGAGATACGTCGGCCCCTCGACGACCACCGTGTCACCACGGTCGAGGAACGTCTTGCCGACCAGCTCGAGCGCTTCGATCCCCCCGCTCGTGATCAGCAGCTCGTCGTCGGCGGGCCGCCTGTCCTGGACGGCATCGAGACGTCCGGCGACGGCGTCGAGCGTGCCCGCCAACCCCTGCGTAGGCGTGTACTGGAATGCCGTCGCCTCGCCGCTCTCGGCGAACTCGGCGAGCAGTGCCGCCGCCCGGCCGCGGGGGAACGTGAGCGGGTCGGGGAAGCCGCCGGCGAACGAGATCAGGTCGGACCGGCCGAGGAATCCGAGCACGAAGGCGATGCCCTCACCGACGTCGCCGCGCGTCCTGTCCGCGAAGAGCGCGTCCCACCGTCCCGTCTCGGGCGTGACCGCCATGGGCCGACCTTAGCGGCAGGGACTACGTGGTCGCCACCCCGATGATGATCTTGCCGAGGTAGCCTCTCGCGCCGCCCGGCCTCCGGCCCAGCCTGACCACCGCGCGCGAACCGCCCGCCTGCGCGTAGATCATGTCCTGTGCGTGGGAGGTGTCCGCCTCGCCGCGGCTTCTGTACACGCCGCTCCGGTAGACCGACGCCTGGATCGCCTCGTTGAAGAAGACCTGGCCTGTATGGACGACTCGGTCGGCCGCGCCGACATGCACCTTCATGTGGACGTGGGGCGTCCGGCCCCGGTACCAGCCGGGGAAGACGGTCAGGAAGCTCGCCTTGCCGAGCGCGTCCGACCGTTGATGACCGCGGAGGTATCGCGTCTTCGTCTGCGGCCCCGAGCTGCCGCCCGGTCCGCCTCCGGACGAGCCGCCGTCGAAGCCGGAGTAGTTTCCGGACGCGTCGGCGTGCCAGATCTCGACGTCCGCGTTCCTGATCGGCTTGCAGGTCTTCGCGTTCACGATCGTGAACTGGAGCACCAGCGGCAGGCCGGGCTTGCCCCCGCGGACGTCGTACCGAGTGAGGCTGTTGTCGATCCAGTACGGGCCCTCGGTCACCTCCGGCGTGAGGACGCAGGTGGCGACGTCGGCGTTGTCGGCGCCGAAGGCGTCGAGCGCCCGCGCGCCGAAGGCGACCGAGGCGACACCGCCGCCGAGGACGCCGATCAGCCCGCGCCTGCTGAGCGTCAGGTCGTCGGTGGACATGGTTCCTCCTTCGTCGTCATGGTCGTGCATGCCCGGCACCGTAGAGCGGCCACGTGAGACAAGCCTGAGAGTTGCCATAGGATCACCTGAGTGCGCGAGCTGCTCGCCGGCAAGCCGATCCTGGGGATGATCCACATGCCGGCGTTGCCCTCCGCGCCACAGAACGACAAGACGATGGACGAGCTCGTCGCCTTCGCGCTTTCGGAGGCGCGGAAGCTCGAGTCGGCCGGCCTCGACGCCTGCATCGTCGAGAACGTCGGCGACGTGCCGCTCTTCCGCGACCACGTTCCCGCGGCGACGGTGGCCGCCATGGCGGTGCTCGTCACCGAGGTCCGTCGGGCGACCTCGATGCACGTCGGCGTCAACATCCTCCGCAATGCCTGCACCGAGGCGCTGTCGATCGCGCACGTGTGCGGCGCCGACTTCATCCGCTGCAACGTGGTGATCGGTGCCTATGTCACCGACCAGGGGATCGTCCAGGGCTGCGCTGCCGAGCTCGCCCGACTCCGGCGAGAGCTCGGCTCCGAAGTGCTGATCTTCGGTGACGTCCACGTCAAGCACGCGCACCCGCTGTTCGACGTCCCGATCGAGTACGCGGCGCAGGACCTGGCCGAACGTGGCGGCGTCGACGCGGTGATCGTCTCGGGCCCGCGGAGCCCGATCCCACCGACGTGGGAGCGGCTCGACACCGTGAAGGACGCAGTGGAGCTGCCGGTGCTGATCGGCAGCGGGATCGGGCTCGAGAACGTGAAGGAGTTCTACGAGCGCTCCGACGGCGTGCTGATCGGCGAGCCCGACTTCAAGGTCGGCCGCGTCTGGGGCGGCGAGACGGACGAGGCCGCGTACGCCGAGGCCGTCCGGCTCTGCCGCGGGTAGCCGGGAGCGCCACCTCGGAGCACCCGCGAGTTCGTTACCATAGGTAACGAAATGTCGGTATCTGTCGTAGATTCGGTCGAGCTGGCGAATCGGCTGCGCCCCGTCCTGCTGCTGCTCAACCGGCACCTGCGGCGGGAAGCGCACGCCGAAGGGATCACCGGCGGGCAGGCGGCGCTGCTCGCTCAGATTCGCAACCATCCGCAACTCGGAGTTCGAGAGCTCGCCGCACGCGAGGGCATCTCCGCGCCGTCGATGACGCGCTACCTCGACCGGCTCGAGAAGGCCGGGCTGATCGTCCGCACCCGGTCGCCGCAGGACGCGCGCCGCATCCGACTCGCCCTGACGCCGAAGGGCGTCCGCGTGCTGCGGTCCGTGCGCCGCCGGCGCACCGCCTGGCTGGCCGAGCGTCTCGACGGCCTCCCTCCGACCGAGCAGCGCGCGGTCGCCGATGCGATCGAGCCGCTAACGCGCCTGCTCGAAGAGGACGAGCGGTGACCGCGGCCCTCGTCGCTCTCAATTCGCGGACGTTCTCCAGCCTGCGCAGGCATCGGAACTATCGGCTGTACTTCACCGGCCAGATCGTCTCGGTGACGGGCACGTGGATGCAGGACACGGCGTTGCCGTGGCTGATCCTCGGCCTCACACACTCGCCGATCTACGTCGGCGCGCTCGTCTTCGCGCGATACGCGCCGTTCCTGGTTTTCGGGCTGTTCTCGGGCGTCGCCGCCGACCGGTTCGACAACCGCCGGGTCGTGCTCGCCACGCAGACGGTGTCGATGGTAGTGGCGTCAGCGCTTGCGGTGCTCGCCTTCGCCGGCGTCTCGCACCTGTGGCCGTACTTCGTGCTCGCCTTCCTCGGCGGCACCGCCCTCGTCTTCGACGCGCCCAACCGCCACGCGCTCACCTATCAACTGGTCGGTCGCAGCGAACTGCCGAACGCGATCGCGCTGAACTCGTCGCTCTTCAACGCCGGCCGAGTGGTCGGCCCCGCGGTCGGCGGAGTGCTGATCGCCGTGGTCGGCTCAGGCTGGTGCTTCGCGATCAACGCCGGCTCGTTCCTCGCCGTGCTCGCGGCGTTGCTCCTCATGCACGTCTCGGATCTCTTCCCGGTGGAGCGCAGCTCAGCGGAGGAGAAGACAGGCGCTGCGATCCGCGAGGGTCTGCGCTACGCCCGGCGGACGCCCGCGGTGCTCACCGTCCTGGTGATGGTGACCGTCGTCAGCGCGACGGGATTCAACTTCCGCGTCCTGCTGCCGGTGCTCACCTCGAAGACGCTCGACTCGGGCGCCGCGGTCTTCGGCGTCCTCTTCGCCTGCTTCGGCGCGGGCGCGCTGGTGGGAGCGTTGTTCTCGGCGGCGATGAGCCGGGCGAGCTGGCGCGCGCTCGTCCTCGGGGCGGCCGGCTTCAGCGGGGCGATGCTTCTGCTCGCACCCGTGCGGAACGTGGTCGTCGCCGGCGCGCTGCTGATCGTGATCGGCTTCTGCTTCTCGACCTGGACGGCAAACAGCCAGTCGGTGCTCCAGCTGACTGCGCCCGACCATCTCCGCGGTCGCGTGCTCGCTCTCTACCTGTTCGCGTTCGCAGGATTGACCCCGATCGGCGGCCTGCTCGCCGGCTGGCTGGCCGAGGTCGGCGGGACCGAGCTGGCGTTCGGGGTCGCGGGGGTCTGCGGCCTGGCGGCAACGGCGTTCGCGGTGACGCGCCTGCGCAGCGTCGCGCCGCCGCGCGGGCGCGCACCGGTGGTCGCCGTCGCCGCGGAGCAGCGGACGGTCTAGCTCGCGACCGCTGCCCGCAGACCTGCGTGACAGCTCGCCCTGCCCTGCTTCTCGAAGTACTGCTGGTGATAGTCCTCGGCCTCGTGGAACTCACCGGCCGGGACGACCTCGGTCGTGACCCTGGCCGGCAGCTGCGCCTGGACACGCGCACGTGAGGCGAGCGCCTGCTCCTCCTGCTCGGGCGAGTGGAAGAACACGGCGGAGCGGTACTGACTGCCGACGTCCGGACCCTGGCGGTGGCCCTGGGTCGGGTCGTGCAAGCGCCAGAAGAGGTCGAGCAGCCGCTCGTAGGGGACCTCTTCGGGGTCGAACTCGACCTCGACGGCCTCGGCGTGGCCCGTGGTGTCGGAGCAGACGTCGTAGTAGCTCGGATTGTCCGTGTGGCCGCCCGTGTAGCCGACGCGCGTGGCGGTGACGCCGGGAATCGCCCGGAACGCCGACTCGACGCCCCAGAAGCACCCGGCTGCGAATGTCGCTCTTTCTGTCATGCCTTGTAGTCTCGCGCCCGGTCCGCGCGTTACGCGACTACCCCGCCGCCACGAGCGCGTACGCCACTGCTTCGTCGACCGTCATCGCGCGTCCCGCGGCGCGCGCGGTCGGCGGGAGCTCTCGCGCGGCGTCGGCGGGCCGTATCGGCCGGCGGCCGCGTGACTCGCGAAGCTGCGCCGCCGCGCCCTCGAGCCGACCGCCGCGCTCGGCGTCGCCGGCGTCGGCCGCCAGTCGGGCCAGACCGTCGAGACAGTCGGCGATCCCGCCGCTGTCGCCGAGCCCGACGAAGGCCGACAGCGCGTCGCAGAATCGCTCCCGTGCTGCCGCACCGTCTCCGCGCCTGCGCGCCGCTTCGGCGAAGATCTCCAGCGCGCAGGCGTAGTTGAACGCCCCTTGCTGGAATCCGGCGAGCGCGACACGTGCATGCAGCTCGGCCGCGTCGGGGTCGGCGCTCCGCAGAGCGAGCTCGGCGAGACAGAGCGATGCCCGCGGTCCGCCGCCGGCCGCCGCGCTCTCCTCGGCGTAGGCTCGCGCTCGATCGAAGTCGCACTGGTCCAGGGCAACCTCCGACAGGTCGGCCAGGGTCGCGACCCGCCAGTTCGGCCGCTGCAGGTCGCCGTCATAGCGGGCGAGCTCCTCCTTCAGCTCGAGAGCACGGTCGAGCTCGCCGACGAAGCGGGCGATCTCGCCGCCGCCTGACAGTGCCTCCGCCAGCGCACGTGAGGAAAGCCGGTCGCGCTGCGCCAGCGTCAGCTCGGTCCACTCGTAGGCCTCGCGCGCATATCCGTGGGAGATGAGGAACGGGTACAGCGCGCCGAGCAGCCAGCCGACATCGTCGGGTTCACCCGCCGCCAGGGCGTGATCCACCGCGAGCCGGATGCTTCCGAGGTCGGGAGCGAGCGCGGCCGAGACGGAGCCCTCCTCGGCGGAGTGGAGCGCGGCGGCGACCGAGCGTCCTGTCAGTACGAGGCGGCGGCGCAGGCGGCGTTTGACGACGTCCGACTCGTCGGCCGAGACCTGGTCGATCGCAAACTCGCGGATCGTTGCAAGCAGCGAATAGCGCTCGTCGGCGACCCGCACCAGACTCTTCTCGACGAGCGCATGAAGGGTGGTGAGATCGGTGGCAGCCGCCTCCTCCGCCGTTTCCAGCGTCGCTCCCTCGAGGACGGCGAGCCGGCGGAAGGCTCCTTGCTCATCGTCCGAAAGGAGGTCATACGACCATCTGATCGAGGCTCGGAGCGTTCGCTGCCGCGCATCGGCGTCGCGGGCCCCTTCGATGTCGAGCAGCTGGGGAAACCGGTCGAGCATCTGCCTCGGCGTCAGGATCCTCGTGCGGGCGGCGGCAAGCTCGATCGCCAGGGGCAGCGAATCGAGGCGTGCGCAGAGCTCGGCGATGTCGTCCGAGGGTTCGCCCCCAGAACGCACGCAGAAGAGCTCGATCGCCTCGGCGGCAGCGAGTGGAGGCACCTCCAGCTCGAGTTCGCCCTGCACGCGCAGCGTCTCTCTGGTGGTGACCAGGAGCGTCAGGTTGGGACACGAGGCCAGTAGCCGGGGCAGCTCGACCGCCGCCGCGGCGATGTGCTCGAAGTTGTCGAGCACGATCAGCATCTGCCGGACGCCGATCTCGGCGGCGAGCTCCCCGCGCGCCCCGATCGACTGCGCGATCGCCTCACGGAGACGCCCGGGCTCGTACACGTCTGCGAGATCGACCCAGAAGACGCCGCCGGGGTAGCGAGGCACCGAGGCGCGTGCTGCCGCGAGGGCCAGCCGCGTCTTGCCGGCGCCGCCCGGCCCGGTCACGCTGAGTAGGCGGGCGCCGTCGGCGAGCCTCGCCAGCATCGCCGCCAGCTCGCGCCCGCGGCCGACGAACGTGCTGAGCGGGCTGGGGAGGTTCGAGTTGCCAACCGTGCGCAGCGGCGGGAACGACCTGTCGCCCAGCTGGAAGAGGGCGACCGGCTCCTCGACATCCTTCAGCCGATGCGCGCCCAGTCCGTGCAGCGCGAAGCGCGGCTGCGCGGCCGCCTCCCGAGTCAACTCATTCGCGGTCGCCCCCGACACCAGGATCTGCCCGCCGCTTCCCGCCGCCGCGATCCGCGCCGCGATGTGCACGTCGTTCCCGACGTAGCCGTCCTCGGTGACCAGCGCCGTGCCGCTGTGGATGCCGATCCGGACTTCGAGCGGACCACCGTCGAGAATGCCTGCGATCTCGGAGGCGGCGGCGAGCGCGCCGGCTGCGGATTCGAACGAGAGGAAGAACGCGTCCCCCTGGGTGTCCACCTCGACGCCGCCGTTCGCCCGGCACGCCGCACGAACGAGGTCGCGGTGTCGCCCGAGCGCCCGGGCGTACAGCTCCGCGCCGAGCGTCAGCAGCAGCCGCGTCGAGCCCTCGATGTCACTGAACACAAAGGTCAGATAGCCGCGTGGTAGATCTGCGCGCACGACGGCATCATTGCCCGACCCGGCTGAACGACGATCGATCTCGCGAGGGACGTCGCGCTAGGTGATCGTCCAGGTGTCGCCCGCGTGCAGCAGCTCACGGAGGTCGCCCGCCCCGCGCTTCTCCTTCGCCGCGGCGATCTGTTCGCCCATCAGCTCGTCGTAGACCGAGCGCTCGACGTCGCGGAAGACGCCGATCGGCGTCGGGCCCTGCGGCGTGTGCGCGATACGCGAGAGCGCGAACGCGAGGCTGGACGCTTCGTGGTGCTCGTCGTGGACGAGCAGCGCACCGTCGCCCGCTTCGGCCACGTCGACGAGCTCGCACGAGCCGTCGGCACGCTGGACGACGCCGCGCTCGGCGTCCTCGCCGAAGCGGATCGGCTGTCCGTGCTCGAGGCGGATCTGGTTCTCGGGGTGCTCCTTGACCGCGTCGAAGGCGCCGTCGTTGAAGATGTTGCAGTTCTGGTAGATCTCGACGAAGGCCGTGCCCTTGTGGGCGGCCGCGCGGCGCAGCACCGAGGTCAGGTGCTTGCGGTCGGTGTCGATCGAGCGCGCGACGAACGTCGCCTCGGCCCCGATCGCCAGCGAGACCGGGTTGAACGGATAGTCGAGCGAGCCCATCGGCGTCGACTTCGTCACCTTGCCGAGCTCGCTGGTCGGCGAGTACTGCCCCTTGGTCAGCCCGTAGATCTGGTTGTTGAAGAGCAGGATCTTGACGTTGACGTTGCGGCGCAGCGCGTGGATCAGATGGTTGCCGCCGATCGAGAGCGCGTCGCCGTCGCCGGTCACGACCCAGACCGACAGGTCCGGCCGCGACGAGGCCAGCCCGGTGGCGATCGCCGGCGCGCGCCCGTGGATCGAGTGCATCCCGTACGTCTGCATGTAGTACGGAAAGCGCGCCGCGCAGCCGATCCCGGAGACGAAGACGAGCCGCTCGCGCTCGATGCCGAGCTCCGGCATGAAGCTCTGCATCGCCGCAAGGATCGCGTAGTCGCCGCAGCCCGGGCACCAGCGAACCTCCTGGTCGGTCTTGAAGTCCTTCGCCGTCAGCTGGACGAGCCCGTTGCCGTTGCCGTTCTCGCTCACAGCATCGCCTCCATCGCCTCCGCCAGCTCGGACGAGGTGAACGGCAGGCCGCGCACGCGGTTGTAGCCGGCGGCGTCGACCAGGAACTCGGCGCGGACGAGCTTGAGCAGCTGGCCCAGGTTCATCTCCGGCACGAGCACGCGGTCGTACGAGCGCAGCACGTCGCCGAGGTTGCGCGGGAACGGGTTCAGGTGGCGCAGGTGCGCCTGCGCGACCTTGCCGCCGCCGGCCCGCACCTTCTGCACCGCGGCGGTGATCGGCCCGTACGTCCCGCCCCAGCCGAGGACGAGCAGCTTCGCGCCCTCGACGTGGTCGACCTCGAGGTCCGGGCACTTCGATCCCAGCGACCTTCTGCGCGCGGATCCGGACCATGTAGTCGTGGTTGTCCGGGTCGTACGAGACGTTGCCGGTCACGTCCGCCTTCTCCAGGCCGCCGATCCGATGCTCCAGCCCGGGCGTCCCGGGGACCGCCCAGGGGCGCGCGAGCGTCTGCGGGTCGCGCAGGTACGGCATGAACGCCCCGTCCTGGTTCGGCGCGGTGGCGAACTCCACCTCGATCTCGGGGATGGAGTCGGGATCGGGGATCAGCCAGGGCTCCGAACCGTTGGCGAGGTACGCGTCCGAGAGCATGAACACCGGCGTCCGGTAGGTGAGCGCGATCCGGCACGCCTCCAGCGTCGCGTCGAAGCAGTCGCCGGGCGTTGCCGCCGCGATCACGGGTACGGGCGACTCGGAGTTCCGGCCGAACATCACGTTGAGAAGGTCGCCCTGCTCCGGCTTGGTCGGCATCCCGGTCGCAGGCCCTGCCCGCTGGATGTCGAGGATGACGAGCGGCAACTCGAGCGTGACTGCCAGGCCGATCGCCTCCTGCTTGAGCACGATCCCGGGGCCGCTCGACGTCGAGATGGCCAGCGAGCCGCCGAAGGAGGCGCCCAGGGCCGCGCCGACGGCGGCGATCTCGTCCTCGGCCTGGAAGGTGCGAACGCCGAAGTGCTTGTAGCCGGCGAGTTCCTCGAGGATCCCCGACGCCGGCGTGATCGGGTAGGCGCCGAGGAAGAGCGGCAAGCCGCTCTTGACTCCTGCGGCGACCAGTCCGAGCGCCAGCGCCTGGTTGCCGGTGACGTTCCGGTAGACGCCCGGAGCCATCTTCGCCGGGGCGACCTCGTACTGCACCGCAAACGACTCGGTGGTCTCGCCGAACGCGTAGCCGGCCTGGAACGCGCGGATGTTCGCCTCTGCGATCTCCGGTAGCTTCGCGAACTTCGTCCTGATCTCGCCGACCGTCGACTCGGTCGGCCGCGTGTACAGCCAGGACATGAGCCCGAGCGCGAACATGTTCTTGGCGCGCTCTGCCTCGCGGCTGGTCACGCCGGCGTCTTTGACCGCTTCGAGCGTCATCGACGTCAGCGGGATCGCGTGCAGCGCAGTAGTCGGCGAGCGAGCCGTCCTCGAGCGGGTTCGACGCGTAGCCCGCCTTGTCGAGGTTCTTCTCGCTGAACGCGTCAGAGTTGACGATCAGCGTGCCGCCCTTCGGCAGGTCCTTGATGTTCGTCTTCAGGGCCGCGGGGTTCATCGCCACGAGCACGTTCGGCCGGTCGCCCGGCGTGAGGATGTCGTGGTCGGCGAAGTGGATCTGGAACCCGGACACGCCCGGCAGCGATCCGGCCGGCGCCCGGATCTCGGCCGGGAAGTCCGGCAGCGTCGAGAGGTCGTTGCCGAGCAACGCCGTCTCGCTGGTGAAGCGGGCGCCGGTGAGCTGCATCCCGTCGCCGGAGTCGCCCGCGAAACGGATCGTCACCTGGCTGATGCGCTCGACCGTCTTGGCCATACCGTTCTAGGTATAGCGCACCGCCGGACGCGGCGGATTGGCCTCGTTTACGGTTTTACGGTGGGCTGGCACATTCAGGGCGACTACTTCGAGTCGTGCAACTGCGAGGCGATCTGCCCCTGCCGCACTGTCGGCGCGATTGCCGGCGGCCGCTCCACTCACGGCATCTGCTTCGGCGTGCTCTCGTGGCTCGTGCGCGAGGGGCAGGCGGACGGCCTCGACCTGTCCGGGCTCGCGGCCGCGTTCGCGATCCGGTATGACGATGACGAGGCGGGCTCGCCCTGGAGCTTCGTCGTCTACGTCGACGAGCGCGGAACCGAGGAGCAGCAGACGGCGCTGGCCGAGATCCTCACCGGCAGGCGCGGCGGCGAGCTACGTCTTGCGCCTGCCGTGGGTGCGCAAGCCGAGCGACCTGGTCGACGTGCGGCCTGCCGCGATCGATCTCCGCATCGGCCCGGACGGCCACGAGCTGCGGGTCGGCCGCGTGATCGAGCTGAGCGCCTCGCGCCCGGTCGAGACGGACGAGCGCGTCAGCTGCGGCATCCCCGGCCACCACATCGCCGGCACCGAGTACTACGCCGATCGGCTGGCCGTCGCCGACGAGCCGTTCGAGTGGGAGCTCGCCGGCAATTGCGCGTACGCGAGCGCGTTCGCCTACTCCGGGTGAGATGCCGAACAGCACGGTCTGCCCGAGCTTCGACTGCGACGTGCTTTCGGTTTGGCTCGCGTGCGAGCGGGCCACCCACCCACGACGTCAGCTCGCGCCGGATGGTTGCGCCGTCCGTCTCTGCACCTTTCGCTCGAGTGGAAAGACAAGGGCTCCGGCGAGCCACCAGAGGCAGTATGCGAGCCAGGGCACGCCGACGACGTCGGTCTGGACGGCGAGCGCCAGCGTCGCGGTGAGCGCGGCGGCCACACCGGCCGCGAACAGGTCGCCCTGCCAGGCGGTGCGGAGGAGACCGACGAACAGCGCGAGGCTCCAGGCGATGAACAGCAGCGCGCCGGCCAGCCCGGTCTCCGCTCCCAGCTCGGTGTAGTTCGACTCGCCGGCTTCCAGCTTCACGTCGAAGCGCTGCGCGGTCGTCCCGGCATTCCCGAGCCCGTAGCCCTGCGGGTGGTGGAGCACCGTCCGGATCCCGTCGCGCAGCGAGTCGAGGTGGCTCCTGATCGAGGGCTCGCCCAGGCTCACCGTTCCGGACAGGCCGCTGCCCTCCGGCAAGGGCCCTTTCGCCTGCGCCTGCGCCTGCTGGTACGGAAGGTCGCTCGCGAACCAGTGCGTTCGGGGCGCGATGTCGTGGAAGATCGCCGCGAAGCCGAAGCCGACGGCGACGACGGCGACACGCGGCGACCGCCGGCCACCAGCGGCGGCGGCCCGCGGCGAGCACGAGCAGTCCGATCGCGAGCGCGACGATCGACGATCGCGAAAACGTCCACAGCAGCCCTGCGCCGCAGACCACCGCGAGCGCGACCGCAAGGGGGCGCACGCGCCGGAAGGTGGCGAGCAGGAGCAGCGCGACGACGAGCAGGTAGGCGGTCGCGAGCGGCGAGACGAACGTCGAGACCAGCCGGCGAAAGAGCCCGTCGCTCGTGTTGAAGGCGAAGTTCTCCGGCAGACCGCCCGGCCCGTGGTAGTCGTAGCCGAGCTCGCGGTGGAAGTAGCCGACCGCGCCGGAGTGACGCCACCACTCGATCGGCACCGAGTAGACCTCGATCAGCCCCCACGCCGCGACGGCCGCCGCCGCTCCCGCAACCAGCCAGCGGACGCGCGGCACGTCCAGCGGCAGCGAGCGGCCAAGGAAGTACGCCGCCACCAGCACGAGGTCGTGGCGAAGGCCGTACGCGATCGCCCTGGCACCGGCGTGGCCGTCGAGCGCGCTCTGCGGGATGACCGCGTAGAGCAGGACCACGGCCGCGTACGCGAGCGCCAGCCAGTCGACGAGCTGCGGCCGGAACGGCAGGCGCCGCGCTCGGACGGCGGCGACAGCCACCGACGCCAGCGCCGCCGCCAGCACGATCTCCTTCCACGCCTGGATCGCGTCCAGCGCATGGCCGCGGATGCCTCCGCCGTAGAGCAGCGACATGACGATGTTGTGCAGCGGCAAGCCGAGCACGAAGACATAGAGAGCGACGATCGGCCGGCGGAAGACGACCACCGCGGTCGCCGCGATCAGCAGCCCGTAGACGGCGAGTGCGAGAGCGGTCATCGCCGCACGAGCCGCAGGAACCGGTCGCGGCTGAAGCGGTACGCGGACGGCCCCTCGTCTTCGGCAACGACCTTCAGTCCGGCGTCTTCGAGCGCTTGGTCGAGCTCGCCGCGAGTCAGGCGGAAGCCTCGGAAGGCCGCGCCCGTGTCGGGCCGGCGCCCGACCGCGATCAGCGGGCCGCGCACGGCGCGCCAGAGCCGGCCGGCCGAGCCGAGCACTGGGATCTGGACGTAGGCGTCGCCGTCGGGCAGCAAGCACGCGCGCGAACTCACGGAAGTACCCGTCGACGACCTCGCGCGCAGGGAGGTGCTGGAGCACCAGATAGCAGACGAGCGTGTCGGCGACCGCGTCCTCGACACCGTCCAGCCGCTCGCCGGAAACCGTGACGAAACGGACGTTCGGGGCGGTGACCGCCGCCCGCGCCCGCTCGAGCATCGCCGGCGAGACGTCGACGGCGACCACCCGGTCGAACCGCTCCGCCAGTGCGCCCGTCATGCGGCCCGGCCCGCAGCCGACCTCGACGCACGTCCCCCCGCGCGGATCCCCGTCGAGGCGCCCGAACAGCCCCGCCAGCTCCGAGACGCCGGTCGCCGGGTCGCCGACGTACACCGCGGTCTCCCCGGCGGCGAGCGCGTCCCACGTGCGGCGCATCTCCAAGCTCGGCAGAGGGTATCCCGCCGTTCCCGCGGACCCCTGTGGAGGAACTGGCACACAATCGTTTCAGTTCCAGTCTCAGAGACTGGGTGGCAAACGGCACTCGGAAGGCCATGTCCATCCCGGGCCGGGGCGGCCGCCCTCCTCGATCACCGGCCTCGAAGCGCGGCCCGGGCGGCGTGGAAGCCGCACATGCCGTGCACGCCGGCGCCGGGCGGCGTGGAAGACGAGCAGAGGTAGACGCCTCGGACGGGGGTCGAGTACGGGACGAGCCGGGCGACCGGCCGGGTGAACAGCTGCCGCAGGTCCTGGAGCCCGCCGGCGATGTCGCCGCCGACGTAGTTGGCGTTGTAGCGCTCGAGCCCGGCCGGCCCGAGCGCGTGACGGGCGAGGATCCGCTCACGGAAACCGGGGGCGAAGCGCTCGATCTGCGCCTCGACGCGGTCGGCCATGTCGACGATCGACCCGTTGGGGACGTGGCAATACGCCCAGACGGTGTGCTTGCCGCTCGGAGCCCGAGTGGCGTCGAACAGACTTTGCTGGGCGAGCAGGACGAACGGGCGCTCCGGATGCTCCCCACCCGCGACCCGGGCCTCGGCACCGGCGATCTCGTCCAGCGTTCCGCCGAGGTGGACGGTCGCCGCCCGATTGCACTCGTCCGCCGCCCAGGGAATCGACCCGTCGAGCGCGAGGTCGAGCTTGAAGGCGCCGGGGCCGTACCGGTAGCCGGCCAGCCGCCGGCGGTAGAGGGAGGGCAGCGCGTGGCCGGCGAGGGCGAGGAACTGGCGGGGCGTGACGTCCAGCAGGACGACGCGCCCGCCGCGCAGCTCCGCGAGCGACTCAACCCGGCAGCCGCAACGGATCTCGGCGCCGAGCGAACGCAGGTACGAGGCGAGGGCATCGGCGATCGCCTGCGAGCCGCCGCGGGGCAGCGGCCACCCGAAGGCGTGCCCGAAGAGGCCCAGGGCGAGCCCGACCGCGCCGCTGGGCGGCCTCGAGAGCGGGAGGATCGAATGCGCGGCGAGCCCGCCGAAGAGCGCCCGCGCACGCTCGCCGGCGAACCGCCGCCTGGCGAACATGGTCGCGGGAAGAAGCGCGCTCGCCGCGAACCGCGTCGCCGCGCGCAGGTGCCGCGGGCGACGGAGCGGCGCGAGCAGCAGGTCGGTCAGATCGTCGGCGACCTCGACGAGGGGCTCGAACAGGTGCCGGTACGCTGCTCCGTCCTCGCCGAGGCCGGCGGCGGTCTCCGCGACGGAGCTCTCGAGCACAGCCGCCGTTCCGTCGTCGAACGGATGGGCGAGCGGCGCCGGTGGGTGGATCCACTCCAGGCCGTGCTCCTCGAGCGGCAGCGAGCGCAGGAACGGCGAGCCGACCGCCCCCGGGTGGATCGCCGAGCAGACGTCGTGGCGGAAGCCCGGCAGCGTCAGCTCGGCCGTCCGCATCCCTCCGCCGACCGTGTCGGCGGCCTCGAGCACCTGCACCGAACGGCCGGCCCGCGCAAGCACGATCGCCGCCGCCAGCCCATTCGGGCCGGCGCCGACGACGACGGCGTCGGCGTCGGGCATCGGCCAAGCGTACTGTCAGGCCTGAGCGGCGGGCGGCGGCTCGTGAAGCACGGTGATCAACGCGTCGACCACGGCCGGGTCGAACTGCCGGCCCGCCTGGTCTCGGAGCTCGGCGACGGCGGTCTCGACGGGCAGCGCCATGCGGTAGGGGCGGTCCGTGGTCATCGCGTTGAACGCGTCGCAGCAGGCGACGATCCGGGCGATCAGCGGGATCTCCTCACCGGCCAGCCCGTCCGGGTACCCCGTGCCGTCGAAGTGCTCGTGGTGCGAGCGGACGATCTTCCCGACCTGGCCGAGCAGCCCGCCCACCCGAGCGAGCATCTTTTCGCCCTCCGCCGCGTGCGTCTCGATCAGGGCGCGCTCCTCCGGTGTCAGCGCTCCCGGCTTGTTGATCAGCTCCTTGGGGATGCGGATCTTGCCGACGTCGTGTAGCAGCGCGACGAACTCCGCGTCCCGACGGCCCCTGGCGTCGACCCCGAGCTTCTCCGCCACGGCGAGCACGAGATCGACGACGTCGCGGCAGTGCGTCCCCGTGTAGGTGTCGTCGGCCCCGACGACGTCGCCCAGCAGGAACGCGGTCCCGCGATATGCATGGCCCAGCTCGAGGGCCCGGTCTATGCCCACCTGCCGTTGGCGCGCGAAGACCCCGAGCAGGCCGATCAGGGGAAGGACGAGCAGCACCGACGCGGGCGCGCCCACCGCCACCAGCGCAACCACGAAGCCGATCGGGGCGAGCGCCGCATCGAGCGTCCAGACCCAGACCATGAAGCGCAGATGCTTTCGCGGCCGCAGGCGGAACGCAATCCACTCGCGTGCCGCCGAGCTGGCGTAGTCGAAGACGAATTGTGCGGCCAGCGCGGCGACGAAGACCGGCAACTCGTGCCAGGACGGATCGGGCTCTCCCGCGGCCACCAGCACGAGCGCGGGCCCGACGGCGTGCCACGCGTTCCCCGGGAGGACGGCGATCCGCCCCAGGTGATGCGCCTGCCTACCGCCGGCAGCGAGCTCGCCGAGAGCAAGCCCCGCCGCGACCGTGAGCGGCACCCAGGACGCCGGCAGCACGAAGAGCATCGGCACGAGCACGAGTTCGGTCGGAACGCCCGATCCCGCCCCCACCTCGAACTCGACCTGCGAGGCGACGGCGTAGACCACGAGCAACAGGAGCACTGTCCATAGCGATGGGTGGCGGCTCGAGCCGTGCAGCAGCGCCAGCGGCACCGCAACCGCGAAGAAGCTTCCTCCGACCACCAGAGAGGCGACTCGCTCCGTACGAGCAAGGGGCGTCGAGCGACGTTCACGGGTCCGTTCGTAGAGGCCGTCGACCTCCGGATCGAGGTCGGCGGACGTGGGGCCGGCGGGCGAGTCGACGCCCGCCGCTCTAGAAGTCGCCAACGAGGACACGCGTCTTGTGTTTATCGGCGCGTGCTCTGCGCTCCTGAGCGTCCCTCGATCGGGTACTTCGACCGCCGTAATCAAGAAGGGGGATGAGCCGGACCCGCCGGGGCGCACATTGGGAAGCGTGAGAGGTCCATTCGGTCGCGAATTCCCGGGTCAGGCCGTCCGCGCTTTCGCCGCGCTCGTGTGGGCGCCGCGCTGGCCGGCGCCGCCTCCGCCCAGGGCGCAAGCGCGGCGCGCTCCGTCGGGATCGTCTGCGCCAACCAGCTTCTTTCTCGCCCGTTCCTGCGCTGGCTCGACCCGGCGAACTACGTGCTGCTCCAGAACGGCTCGCTCGAGAACGCGAACGGATGGTCGTTGTCGGGCGGAGCCAGGCTGGTGGCCGGGAACGAGTCGCTCTCCGTCAACTCGAACAGGGACCGCACGTCGCTCTCGCTTCCCGCTCGGAGCTCGGCCACCTCGCCTCCGATGTGCATCACCCTGCTGCACCCGACACTGCGGTTCTTCGCGGTCAACAGCGGGGCACCCACCTCCGTCCTCGAGGTCGACGCAGTCGTCAAGCTGGCCGGTATCCGGCTGACGCTGCCGGTCGGGCTGCTGCTCGCCGAATCGGACTGGCAGCCGACGCTCCCGCTGCCGTTCCTCACCAATCTGCTCGCACCGGTCTCGAGCACCGTCAGCTTCCGCTTCACCCCGCTCGGCAACAGCAGCGGATGGCACATCGACGACGTCTACCTCGACCCGTACAAGAGCGCGTAGCCGCCGGCGGGACCGGCCACTATGCTCGACCCTCCATGGTCGCCGCCGACCTGCGCCCTCGGGGTCCCTATTCGCTCGCCCTCTCTGCGAGGCGAGCGTCCGATGCGACGCGCACGTTCCGCGACGGGATCCTGAACGCCGTCGTTCCTGCCGGTCGCGGGGTCGCCTGGCAGCGGCCCGACGGCGTCGTCTGCCTGCGCGCGACCGGCGAGGAGGCTCTCGACCAGCTCCGCTTCTGCCTTGCGCTCGACGACGACCACACTCCGTTCGTCCTGCGCTTCCAGCGTGACCCGCTGCTCGGCGCGACCGTGCGTCGCCTGCGCGGGCTCCGTCCCGTGCGACTGGCGACCGTCGCCCAGGCCCTGCTCCGCGCGCTCTGCGGCCAGCTGATCCTGGCGAGCGAGGCGCGGGCGATGGAGCGGCGGATCGTCCGCGCCGCTACGGAGCGGCGTGACGGGCTGAGCATCCCGCCGACGACCTCTGACCTCGCCCGCTTTTCGCCGGCGGAGCTTCGCAGGCTCGGCCTCCACGCCCGCCGCGGTGCCACGCTCGCGCGGCTGACCCGCTCGCTCGAGCTCGAGCGGCTGAAGGAAGAGCCGACGGCGGCGGTCTCCGACCGGCTCCTCCGCGAGCGCGGTCTCGGCCCGTGGTCGCTCGGCGTCGTCTGCCTCGAGGGACTCGGCCGATTCGACCGCGGCCTCGAGGGCGACCTCGGCCTCGTGAAGCTGCTGGGCACGATGCGCGGCCGCCGGGTCGAGGGGTGGGAGACGGCCGAGCTGCTCGAGCCGTACGGCGAGTGGGCAGGACTCGCGAGCGTCTACCTCCTCGCCGGCTGCTCCCACGGCCTGATCCCCGCCGCCCGAGCCGCGTGAGGCCGCTGATCTCGACGGGGTCGGTCACCCGCAACCCCGACTTCACCGACCACCTGCGGATCGTTCGGCACGTCCCGCCCGCCGACCTCGAACTGTCGATCTACCGAGCCTGGGACGAGCGGGTGGTCGACGACCTGCACGGCCTCCCGATCGTGGTCGCCCACGCCGACAAGGCGATCGGCGCCACGCTGTCGGGCGACCATCCGGAGCTCGACCGGTTCGACCTGAACTGCCGGATCGCGGGAGCGCTCGGAGCGACCACGATCGTCCTCCACCTCTGGGAGCTCCCCGACGGCGACCGCTACCTCGAGCGAAACCTCGCCCAGCTCCCACGCCTCGCCGACGCCGCAGAGGAACAGGGACTGACTCTCGCGGTCGAGACGATCCCGTGCACCCTCGGCACGCCGCTCGACAACGTGCGCCGCGCCTGCGAGCGCGACCCGCGTTGCCGGGTCACGGTCGACACCGAGTTCCTCGCGCTCCACGGCCAGCTCGACCGAGCCGACGAGCTGGGCGAGCTGATCGCGCACGTCCACGTGAAGGACTTCGACCCGGCGGTCTGGGGCACCAAGCCACGTCGCTATCTCCTCCCGGGGGAGGGCACGCTCGACATCGACGGCTTCCTCGACCGGCTGCCGTACGACGGCACCCTGACTCTGGAGATGTCCGCGGTGGGCGCGAACGGCGAGATCGACGCCGACCGGCTCGAGGCGGCGGACACCTGGCTGCGTAGACTCGTCCCGTGAGTCGGCGTGTCGCGATCCTGGGGTGCGGGAAGATCGGCGAGTCATTGCTCGGCGGCCTGCTCAGTGCCGGGTGGCGGGAATCGTCCGAGGTCGTGGCCTCGTGCCGTCGAGACGAGCGCGCCGGTGAGCTCCGCGGCCACTACGGGATCCAGGCCACGGTCTCGAACGGCGAGGCGGCAGCCGGCGCCGGACTGGTCGTCGTCGCGGTGAAGCCGCAGGACATCGAGTCGTTGCTCGGCGAGATCGGGCCGCAGCTCTCGCCGGAACAGACCATCCTCTCCGTCGCGGCCGCAATCCGCACCGCGCGGATCGAAAGCCGGATCGCGGCCGGCGTGCCGGTCGTCCGCGCGATGCCGAACGCGCCTTCGATCGTCCACGAGGGGATCGCCGGCATCTGCTCCGGCGCTCACGCCCGCGAGGAGAACCTCGCGCTCGCCGAGGAGTGCCTCTCGCATCTCGGGGCGGTGGTGCGAGTTCCGGAGACGTACATGGACGCGGTCACGGCCGTCTCCGGCTCCGGTCCGGCGTACTTCGCGCTCGTGGCCGAGGCGATGATCGAGGCCGGCCTCCTGCTCGGGCTCTCGCGCGAAGTGACCACTCAGCTCGTCGTCCAGACCATGCTCGGCACCGCCAAGCTCCTCCGCGACGAGCGCATCCACCCGGTCGAGCTGCGCGAGGCGGTCACCTCACCGGGCGGGACGACTATCCGCGCGATCCGCGAGCTCGAGGCCGCCGGGGTACGCGCCGCCTTCCTGAACGCGATCCAGGCGGCGATGGAGCGCTCGCGGGAGCTCGCCGAGGACGACGGTTGAACCCGGTCGATCTCCGCATCGTCGACACCTCCGAGGAGGCGGGCGAGGCCGCGGCGCAGCTGATCGCCGAGGCGGCGGGGGCGGGCGGGCACATCGGCGTCTCCGGGGGCTCGGGGCCGCGGCCGGCCTACGAGCGTGCCGGCATCCTGCGTCCCGATTGGAGCGCGGTCGAGCTCTGGTGGATCGACGAGCGCTGTGTCCCGCCCGCCGACGGGCGGTCGAACTACCGCATCGTCCGCGAGTCGCTGCTCGACGGGCTCGCGCGGGCGCCGGCCGAGGTGCACCGCGTCCGGGGCGAGCTCGATCCCGAGCAGGCGGCGGCCGAGTACGACGCCGCGCTCCAGAGCGTGACCCTCGACCTCGCGGTCATGGGCATCGGCCCCGACGGGCACACCGCCTCGCTCTTCCCGAACGCGCCTGCGCTGGACGAGACCGAGCGGCGGGCGGTTGCCGCCGAGGCGGGAATGGAGCCGTTCGTTTCGCGCGTGACGCTGACGCTGCCGGCGCTCGCTTCCGCGCGCGTGATGGTCTACCTCGTCACGGGTGAGGGGAAGGCCGAGGCGGTCGGCCGCGCGTTCACGGGGGAGCCGTCACCCGACACGCCTGCGAGCCTGGTTCGGGGCGTCGAGACGGTCGCGATCCTCGACCGCGCCGCCGCGGCCGCGCTCTAGGGGTCGAGACCCCAGGGAGCTCGGCCTTCTATTTCGGGTAGTAGCCCCACTTGGCCTTCACCGGCGACGCCAGGTCCCGCAGGCGCTGGGCCTCCTCGGGATCGATCTGGCCGAGCCGCTCGGCCTCCTTGCGGCGTTTGCGCTGCCGCCGCTCCTCGCGCCATCTCCTCAAGCTCACGGCAACAGATCAGACGTCAGATCCGCGGCCATGTTGCGCTTCGCTGCGAATGCCTGCAGCACGAGCACGGTGTCGGCGACCGGAACGTCCTCGAGGTAGTCCTCGCGCCTCTCGAACGACTCGAGCACCGACTCGACCGCCTGGATGTAGCCGACGACGTCCTCGGCGGCGATCATCGCCAGCGCGTCACCCACGTCACGCGGGAAGTCGTCGCGGATGCGGATCGCGTCGGCGTGGATTCGCGCGTGCTCCCAGTCGCCGAGGACGGAGCAGGCAAGCGCCGCCGCGTAGCGGCCGACCGGCGACTCCGACTCGGCAGCACGCTCGGCGAGCGCCCAGCGGGCCGCCTCCTCGGCTCCCGGTCCGTCGCCGGCCAGCACGAGCGCCTTCATCGCGCCGATCGGCCGCCCCCAGCTCCCGGCAGGAGCGTCGGCGTAGCTCTCGCGCCAGCGCCCGGCCGCGAGCTCGAGCCACGGACGGGCATCGCCGCCGTGCATCAGCAGGCAGAGCCCGGCCCCCCAGGCGGCGTTTCCCATCCGTGTCAACTGCCGCTGCCGCTCGTCGCCGGGCTCGCCGAGCCGCTCCTCCCCGTCCCGGTAACGCCGGGTCTCGTGCTCGAACAGCACTCCCCAGTCGGCCATCCGGCAAGTATCGCGGTTCACTCCTCCGAGGCTGGCCGCGCCCCGCCCGACCCGCTATGCTTCGGGGAGTGACGCCCACCGGGGTGTCGGGCGCCTTCTGAGAACGTCCGCAGCGCACGTTGCTGCCCCTATGCAGGAAACCACCGCTCAAGTCTTGACTGCTCCTGAGGCGACACGCTCGCTGGTCGCTGCTGCCGAACGCGCCGCCGTGTGGGCAGGCGAGCCGTTCCTCCATCCGGAGGAGGATCCGGGCCAGGTGCTCACGCCGGGGACCGCCCGCCGCCGCGCGCTCGACGACGCCCTGTCCGAGCTGGACGCAGGCGCGACAGAGCCGTCGCCCGAATGGAAGATCCGCTACGCGCTGATGCTCGGACTCGAGCGGGTCCTGAGCGAGAAGCCGCCGCACCTGAAGTCCGGAACGGAGCTGCGCCGTCACCAGGTGGACGCGCTCGCCGGGATGTTGACCGAGCTGATCGCGGCCGCGCAGCGCCAGCCTGAGGTGGTCGCCGACGAGGCGGAGGACGAGTACGACGAAGAGGAGGACGAGAACGGCGAGAACGGCGAGAACGGGGACAACGGAGACCACGCCGTGCACGAGTCCCTCGAGGAGCTCGACACGGCCGACGAGCTCTCGCCGCAAAGCGACCCGGGGGCCATCCGCCGTTACCGGTTCCGGCATCCGACGGCGTCGGGGAAGACGATCGCCGCCGCCGGTTTCGTCGAAGCCGCCCGCACGATCGGCGTCCTGATCCTCACCCACCGGCGCCTGCTGGTCACCCAGTTCAACCGCGAGCTGAAGGACGAGGGTTACGGCGACCGGATCACGCCCGAGATCACCGGGAAGAGCGAGCCGCCCAAACGCGATCCGATCACGATCCAGACCTACGCCTGGTTCGCGCGGCACGTCAAGGAGCTGAACCGCGAGGCGTACCAGCTCGTGATCTGCGACGAGGCGCACACGGCGCTCGGCGAGAAGACGAGCGCCGCGATCCGCAGCTTCCCGGAACCGATCTACATCGGCATGACTGCGACCGAGCAGCTGATCGCGAAGCAGGTCTCCGACGTCTTCCCTGCCTCGGTCGACGACCTCCCGCTCGCCGACGCCGCCCGCCGCGGCCTGATCGCGCCCCTCCGGTGCCTCCGCGTCCCGCCCGCCGCGGCCATCAACTCGGTGCCGATCATCGGCGGCGACTTCGACCAGGAAGCGCTGGCGAAGGTGCTCGACCATGTCGCGCTCAACCAGGCGGCTGCCAGTCTCTACCGCGACCGCTTCGACTCGACGCCCGGCATCGTCTACGCCGCCGGCGTCGATCACGCTTACAACCTCGCCCAGGAGTTCCGCGCAGCCGGGCTGAAGGCCGAGGCAGTCAGCGGCCGCACGCCGCCCGTCCGGCTGGCCGAGATCCTGGCCGCCTACGAGCGCGGCGAGATCGACGTGCTCGTCAATGCGATGCTGCTCGCCGAGGGTTGGAACTCACCGCGCGCGACCGTGGTGATGCACCTCGCCCCCACCGCAAGCCGGCGCGTCTACCAGCAGCGGATCGGCCGCATCATGCGCCTTCACCCGCGCAAGGAGGCTGGAGTCGTGGTCGACTTCGTCCAGAAAGGCGCGACCCATTCGGACCGCGTGGTCACGCTCCACTCGCTGCTCGGCGCCGACTTCTACCGCGAGGGCGCCCGCGTCACGCCGGCGCCGCGCCGTCGGGTGCAACGGCGGGCGCGCCGTCGCCTGTCGCCCGCGCCGTGGCTCGTACCGGTCACGCCTGACGTCAACCGGCGCCTCGCCGTGATCCAGCGCGAATGGCAACGCGTCGACCCGCGCTATCTCGACGAGGAAGAGCAGCGCTTCTGGGCACGGATCGCCGGCCGCCAGGCCCGCTTCGACGACCGCGTGGCGCTGGTCGAGAAGCTCAGCGCCCGCGCCAGCAAGGCTGCGCTCGACCAGTTCCTCTTCACCTGCGCCGCCGAGAACCCGAACCGGCGGCTGCGGCTGATGGCGCTGTCCGACAGGGTGTCGACGCCGGTCGACCGGATGAGCTTCGACGACCTCGTCACCCTCGTCACGCAGGCGCCGCCGTGGGAGAAGGACCGCGTCCAGGGCGTCCGGGTCCTGCTGCGCGCGATCGGCGAGGGCAAGCCCGATGCGCCCGACCAGATCCTCGCCCGCTGGACCTGGCGCCTCGCCCGCGCGGTGCGCAAGGTGCTCGACCGCAAGGCGAGCGCCGAGTACCCCGAGGCGAAGCGGCTCCTGGGCGCGCTCGCCAACTCGCGCGGCCAGCGCCACGAAGAGAACGCCGTCAAGCTGGCAACAGCCGCCGGGGAGCTCCCGATCGGAACCGCCGCCGCACTGCTCGCCTCCGCCGACGGCTACACGCCTCGCGCCAACCACCACCTCGAGGCCGCACGCGAGAGCCTCGGCACCATCAGCGAGGTCGCGACCGCGCTCGGCGACGACCTTCCGGCGCCGAAGGCGCATCCGGGCCGCCGTCGGCGCCGCCGTCGGAAGAAGAAGCCGACCGGTGCGGCTCAGGCCGTCCAGGGCGGCGCGACGCCGAACGGCAACGAACCGGCCTCCGCGAAGGCCAACGAATCCGTAACAACCGGGCAGGCTTCGGCGTCCGAATAACCAACGATGGTCCTCGCGATCGTCTTCGCGTTCGTGGCGGGACTGATCACGGCGGTTTCGCCGTGTGTCCTGCCCGTGCTGCCGATCGTGCTGGCAGGGGGCGTCGGCGAGAACAGGCGCCGCCCGTTCGCGATCATCGCCGGCCTCGCGCTCTCCTTCCTCGTCTCGATTCTGTTCGCGACCTGGATTCTCGACCGGCTGGGCCTGCCTAAGGATCTGCTGCGCAACATTTCGATCGCGCTCCTGTTCGTGATTGCGATCGTGCTGATCGTCCCCAAGGTCGGTGAGTGGATCGAGCGCCCACTGACGCGGCTCTCTCGCCGCCCGGCCGGCGACCTCGGCGGAGGCTTCGTGCTCGGCTGCGCGCTGGGGTTCGTCTTCGTCCCGTGCGCGGGCGTTGCGCTCGCGTACGTCACCGCCTCGGCCGCGTCCGGCGACTTCGGCCTGAAGGCGTTCCTCGTCGCAGCCGCCTACACGCTCGGCTTCTCGGTCGTCCTGCTCGCGATCGCGCTCGGCGGACGGGCCGCCAGCCAGCGGTTGCGCTCCGGGATGCAGCGCTTCCGGATCGCCTTCGGCGCCGTCATCGCGGCGCTGGCCGTCGTTCTCCTCTTCAACGTCGACGAGGACCTGGCGAAGGTGTCGTTCCCGACGTCTTCGCTGTTGAGCGACCTCGGCAAGGACTCCTTCAAGCGCGGCGCCAATGTGGTCGACGATCGCGTGCCCGCCAAGACCGCGTCGGCCGCGCTCCCCGACTACGGGCCTGCCCCGAACTTCGCGGGAGTCGACGGCTGGCTGAACAGCCGCCCGCTGACCATGCAAGAGCTGCGCGGCAAGGTCGTCCTGATCGACTTCTGGACGTACTCGTGCATCAACTGTCTGCGCACGCTCCCGCACGTCGAGGCGTGGTACCGCATGTACCACAAGGACGGCCTGGTGGTCGTCGGCGTGCACACACCCGAGTTCGCATTCGAGCACGTGCCGTCGAACGTACGTGCAGCCGTGAAGCGGCTCGGCGTGCGCTACCCGGTCGCGCTCGACAACGAGTACGGCACCTGGACCGCGTACGGCAACCAGTACTGGCCCGCCAAGTACCTCATCGACCGGAACGGCCATATCCGCTACGCCCATTTCGGCGAAGGGAACTACTCCGTCACCGAGGAGAACATCCGCAGCCTGCTCGGCGAGAAGCTCGCCTCGCCCGCCTCGGACCGGCTCCGCGACCTGACCCCGACCGGCCCGCTGACGCCGGAGACGTATCTCGGCTTCGGCCGCATCGACCGCTTCACCGGCTCGAAGCTGTACCCGGACAAGCAGGCGACGTACTCCTTCCCGCCGGCGCTGGGCAAGGACGACTTCGCCTACGGAGGTCGCTGGACGGTGCGCGTACAGCGGATCGTGGCGGGGAAGGACGCTCGGCTGGAGCTCCGTTACTACGCGCGCAAGGTCTACCTCGTCCTCGGCGGCCACGGCACGGTGCAGGTGCTGGTCGACGGCAAGCCGCATGGTGTCGTGCAGGTCACCTCGGACCGCCTCTACACCCTGGTCGACGGCAGCTCGATCGACGACGCCGTGCTCGAGCTCAGGTTCTCACCCGGCGTCTCGGCCTACGCCTTCACGTTCGGCTAACAGACCGCGTCCCCGCGGGGAGCTCTACTGATCGGTTGCGGCCGGCCCGCTGCCGCCTTGCTCGTCGCGCTCCTTCAGGAAGCGGGAGAGCTCCGCCGCCAGCGACTCGCCCGACGGGATGTCGGACTCGTCGATCTCGTCGGCGCGCCGCTCGAGCTCCTCGACGTAGGCAGCGGTCTCCTCGTCGGTCGCGATCGCCTCGCTGACCTGGCGGACGTAGGCCTCCGCCGCCTCATCGAGCTCGGCGGTGTCGATGTCGGCGCCGAGCAGGTCGGCCAGCCGGCTGCACAGCGCAGCGGCCGCTTTCGGACTCGGCGCCAGCGAGACGTAGTGCGGGACGGCGGCCCAGAGGCTCGCCGATGGGATGTTCGAGCGCTTGCAGGCGTCGTGGACGACGCCGACGATTCCGGTCGGCCCCTCGTAGCGCGACGCCTGGAGGCCGAGCTGCTCGATGAGAGCCTGGTCGGTTGCGCTGCCGGTGACGGGGGCATCGCGGGTGTGCGGCACGTCGGCGAGCAACGCGCCGAGCGTGACCATCAGCTCGACCCCGAGCTCCTTGGCGAAGTCGACGATCAACCCCGAGAACGTCCGCCAGCGGAGGTTCGGCTCGATGCCGAGCAGGAGAACGGCATCGCGCTCCAACCCCTCGGGCCGAGCGTGGTAGAAGACCGTCTCCGGCCAGTCGATCCTCCGCGTGAGCCCCTCCTCGAGCCTCACCTGGGGCCGAGTCGTCTGGAAGTCGAAGAACCCCTCCGGGTCGATCTCGGCGAACCTCCGCGCGTCCCACGCTTTCGCCAGGTAGCCCGCGGCCAGCGAGGCACCCTGACCGCCGTCGTTCCAGCCGCGGAATGCAGCCACGAGAACCGGACGCTCGAGTGCGGGACGGCGGGCCACGTGGAGCTCGGCCATCGAGCCAGTCTACGTCGAACCGGAACGCACGGCGGCAACGGGGCGCCACATGAGCGTCACGAACGCGACCGTCGCCGCCCACACCGTCGCCGCGACCGCGACATGGACGAGCACGAGCCCCCACGGGAGATGCGTCCGGTACTGGATGTCGCCGAGCGCCATCTGCACGAGCACCAGCGCGGCGAGCCCGACGGCGCCGACCGCGTAGCGCCCGCCGATCGTCGAGCGCCGGGCGAGCAGGTAGCCGATCAGGAACATCAGGCTGCAGCCGAGGACGGCGACCGCGGTGCCGTGCAGCAGGAGAGCCGGGTGCAGCCGCCAGAGACGGTAGACGTCCTTTCCGCCCGAATGGGGTCCCGCAGCCGTCGCGATCGTCCCGGACGCGAGCAGCGCGAAGCAGGCGATCGCCACGCCCATGCCCGCGAGCCGCGGCTCGCGGTCGAGCGGCGCGGAGTGGCCCCGGTCGAGGGCGAATGCCTCGACCGCTACGACGACGGCGGCGCCGAGCACCGCGACCGAGAGCAGGAGGTGCGGGATGACGAGCGCCGGATGGAGATGTGCGTAGACGGTGATCGCACCCAACGGCGCCTGTGCGGCCGTGCCGATGAACGTGGCCACCGCCACCCACCGCGCCCAGCGCGGCAGCCCGCGCGTCAACCAGGCGCCGACCGCGAGCGCGAGCGTCAGGACGATCGTCACGGTCGCGACCATCCGGTTCCCGAACTCGATGTACGAGTGATAGCCCTTCTCCGGGAACGGCTGGCCCGGCTGGCATCCGGGCCAGTGCTCGCAGCCCAGCCCGGAGCTCGTCAGGCGGACGATGGCGCCCGTCGAGACGATCAGCCACAGCGCCGCGACCGACAGGATCGCGACCCGCCGGAAGGCGGCTGAAGAGAGCTCGAGTGCGCGCAGCCGGGAGAGGCGCGTGGTCTCGACGTGCACGTGCCCGAGTGTAGTCCGCGTCAGTCGACGTGGACGCCGGCGCCTGTCTCGACACGCCCGATACGGCGCACGAAGAGGCCACGCGCCTCCCACTCGGCCTGCAGAGCAGGAGCGCGGTCCGCCGGGAGCGAGACGAGCAGCCCCCCGGCCGTCTGGGGATCCCAGCCCAACGCAACCGCCTCATCGGCGACACCGTCCGCCACGGTCACGTGCGCGGCGGCGAAATCGCGGTTCCGCCGGTCGCCTCCCGTCCTCTCGCCGGCGCGGGCGACCTCGAGAGCCCCGTCGAGGGCCGGCCACCGGTCCGACTCCAGCACCAGCCGCACGCCGCTCCGCTCCGCCGTCTCGTAAGCGTGGCCGAGCAGCCCGAAGCCGGTGACGTCGGTGACCGCGTTCGGCCGGAAGGCGCGCAGGACGTCGGCCCAGTCCCTGTTCAGCGTGGTCATCCACCCGACGGCGGAGTGCACGTCCTCGTCGCCGGCGAGCCCGCGCCCTGCCCCGTGCAGCACGAGCCCCGTGCCGAGCGGCTTGGTCAGGAACAGGGCGTCCCCGGGCCGGGCGCCGGATTTGGGCCAGATGCCGTCGGGGTGGACCGTCCCGACGACGGCCAGTCCGTACTTCGGCTCCCGGTCGCGGATCGTGTGCCCGCCGGCCAGGATCGCCCCCGCCTCGCGCACCTGCGTGTCCGCGGCGTCGAGAATCGCCGCCACCGTCTCCTGTGGGAGCTCCTCCGGAAACTCGGCGATCGACAGGGCGAGCAGCGGGCGTCCGCCCATCGCGAACACGTCGTTGAGGGCGTTCGTCGCCGCGATCGTCCCGAAGTCACGAGGGTCGTCGACGAGCGGTGGGAAGAAGTCGAGCGTGAACACGAGCGCGGTGCTGTCGTCGAGCCGATAGACGGCGGCGTCGTCGGCCGGGGAGAGCCCGACGAGCAGATCCTCCGCCTCCGCGGGGACGAGCCCCGCGAGCAGCTCCTGGAGGCGGGCGGCGGGGTACTTGGCTGCGCAGCCGCCGGAGGTGACGAGCTCGGTCAGCTTCACGGCCATGCCTGGATGGTAGGGACTTGCCCCCCGACGGGGACGGTCCGTGCGGAGGTGAAGCGCGTGTCGGTCGGGCGGGGTCAGACCCTTCGAGGTCAGACCTTGAGCAACCGTTGAACCGCCGCGCTCAGCTCGGCGGCCGACACCGAGCCTTCGAAACGAGCCTTGATCCGCCCGTCGCGGCCGACCAGGAAGACCCACGGCTCGCTCGGCAGCCGCCACTCACGGAACCAGCGGTTGAAGCCCTGCGCGGGGTTGTTGTCCGTGTAGACCTCGACGTGGATGAACCGGACGCCGCTGCCGGCGAAGCGGCGCTGGACGGCCTGGGCGACGTCGACCACCGGCCCACAGGTTCGCGAGCTGCAGAACTTCGGGGTCGCGAACACGAGTACGAACGGCGCGTGGGCCTTCACCGATTCGCCGACCGAGTACCGGAGCAGCGACAGGTCGGGCGGGTTGGCCGTCGTCAACGAGGCGACATCGCCGTGAGCCGACGCGAGCGTCGGCGTCCGCGACGGAACCGCCCGTTCGCCGACCGCGGGTGCCTGCGGTCGCCGCCGCACGTCGAGGGTGGCGAGCCCCTGGATCTTCGCCCCCTCGGGCTGTGCGACGAGCGTGTACTTGCCCGGCCTGGCCAAGCTGAAGCGGGCGACGTAGATCCGGGTGACGCCGCCGGTCGCCGACTCGGACTTCCCGGGGATGCCGATCGGCTCGAGCGCCGCCTCGGTCGAAGTGGTCGGCGGCGCGTCGAGCGAGGGCCCGACCCACACACGGGCGTGCGGCCGCTCGATCGACCTCGACTTCGAGTCGATCACGAGGAAGGTCACCCGAACCGGGCCGACCGCGTAGTCGGACGTGCCCTGGATCAGCGCGACGTCGGGGCCGGTCCGCGCGAGCTCTGCACCGAGAGTTCCCGGCTCGGCGCTTCCATTGCCGCTAGTGCTGCTGCCACAGCCCGCGACGCCCAGCGCCGCGGCCAGCACGACGAGGAGGCGCGCGTGTCGCACGCCTCGAGTCTAGATCCCGGCCGGCCGCAGCCGGTGGCGCGAACTAACGAGGGCCGTCGGAATAGGCCTTGACCAGCATGCCTATGTCTCCTTTCGGCTAGAAGCGGAAATCCTGCAGTGCCTCGGCTGCCCGCCGGTACAGGCGGGCCGCCTCGCGATCTGCATTGCGCTTCTGTGCGAGATCGCCTTGCGCGACCCAGGCCGCAGCCCGGTGGCTGACCGAGGACAACTGCTCGAAGCTCTTATCGGCAGCGCCAAGCATTTTTTCAGCCTCGTTCAGGCGATCCTGCTCGAGCAGCGCACGGCCCAGCACGAGCTGCGCGGTGCCGATTCCCTGCAGGTAGTCCGGCCGCTCACCGAAGAGCTCGAGCGCCTTCGACGCTTCGCCCTCGGCCAGGGTCGGCTCGGACACGTCGAGATGAACCTGCGCCAGCGAGCACATGGCGAGCCCGGCCTCGGGCTCGTCGCCGGACTCGAGCGCGACCTCGTGCGCGCTGGTGAGCAGCTCGACCGCCCGCTCGGGGTTGCCGAGCGTGAAGTTCAGGCCGCCGAGGTTGTTCAGGAGACGGCCGACGTTTGCCCGGTCCTCGAGCTCCTCGTAGTATCCGCGCGCCCGCTCCGCGTAGGTCCGGGAGAGGAGCCAGTGCCCTTCGCGCTCGGCCACGAGCGACGCCTGGAAGTACGCCCGGGCGGCCGAGCGCCGGTCGCGGCTGGACTCCGCCAGCTCGAGCGCACGTTCGACGTCCTCCCTGGCCGCCTGCCAGTCGCGCTGCCGGCGGTAGCAGCGGGAACGCCAGTCGTGGATGTCGCCCCGCAGGAGGTCGCAGGGGAGGCCCGAGCGGTCGGCGAGCTCGAGCGCCGAGCTGAACAAAGAGACCGCCGTCGAGATGCTGGAGAGGTGGTAGCGGCACACGCCGAAACGAAACAGAACTGCAGCCCGGTCGACGTCCGAGCAAGACGGGCTCTCGGCCAGGTCGCGGGCCCGCTCGAGCAGGCGGAGCGCCTCCCGTACCGAGCCCGACTGCGCGAGTGCCCACGTCTCGCCGAGGAGGGAACGCAGCTCGAGGTCGGCGGCGCCGGTCGCGGCGACCGCCTGGCGGCCGGCCGCAAGGGCACGGGCGGCGGCCGCGTGCTCGCCTTGTTCGGACAAGGCCTCGGCCCTGGACAACGCCGCCTCCACGCGCCCGCGCTCCTCGGCGCTGACACCTCCGATCAGGTAGGTCGGCTCGACGTCGAGCTGTCCGGCGAGCCACTCGAGCGTCTCCACACTCGGCCGGGTCTTGCCAAGCTCGATCTGGCTGACGTACTCCTTCGAGAAGCGGCCTCCGGCCAGTTGGCTCTGGGTCAGGCCAGCGCCGATCCGGAGAGCGCGGAGCCGCTGTCCGACTTCACCGTTCCCGCCCGCCGCGGGAGAATATGCTCCTCGAATCGCCTTGTTCATGCGCATCCCCTTGGTGAAGCTAGCCTAGCGCACTTTTGCTTCACCGGTCTACTTGACAGAACTGGACATCGCTTCTATAGTCGAGCCACTTCGACAGCGCCCGCCGCAGGCAGCATCCAGGGCGAGTGTCGAGCGAAGGTCTGTACAGAAGAGAGCCCCGGGGGCCGCAGCCGGGGCTCTCGGCCTTTTCAGGGGCCAGTCTGAATCGGGCGAACTGCCTGCACATTAGGCGATTCTCTCACCATCGGCGCTGCCAGCAAAGCGCGGTCAACCTCGTCGAAAGCGGGTGCTGCGCCCAAATGCGCCCAATCAACCGCGCGGTCGAACGCGTCCCGCTCCGCTGGAGTCAGCTTCGACCGGTGGCGAACCGCCTGCGCCTACACCCGCAGGGTGAACGTCAGGTCGGTGTGACCGAGCTGACTAGCGACGTACACGGGGTCGTCTCCACAGACGCATCGCAGCGATGCAAACGTCCGTCGCAGGCCGTGCGGTGACACCTTCGGGATCGGGTCGATTCCCAGCGTGACCAGCTTCTCGTTGGCCTTCTTGATGGCTTTCAGCAGGAGGCGTGACCGCACGTTGTGCCGGGTGTCGCGGTGGCCTCGTTGCGTCGGGAACACGAGGTCGGTTGGCTCCTTGAACGGCGAACGATCAAGCCACAACGCCAGCTAGTCCCTGAGCGCCGCAGCGACCGGCGTTCGGGTCGGCGACTGCCAGACGCTGTAGGAACGCTGGAGCGCTGCACGGTTCCAGGGGGAGACGGGCCTCAACCCAAGGTCAAGCTTCGGTGGAGGACATTGCAGGAGGTCGGTGACAGCCGCTCGCTTTCCAGGGAGTTCACGCTTCACCCTTCGGGTTGGAGCCACGTACCGGGAGAAGCTCCACGACGGCCATTTGGGCGTGTGCGCCCGATCGTTTGCGGAAGCGGCTTCCGGAATTCGCTTGCCTACTCGGCTCCTGCGGCAGCCCCCGCTACCTGAGCCGGAGCTCATGCCGGCATCCAGGTCGGCCAGGGCGAAACGGAGTCGGCCTTCGGCCCACCCGGGAGCTTCCTGCCGCCCAGCTCCTGCCAGTGCGCGTACACAAACCCGATCTCGACCTGCAAGTACTCAGCGACGGCGGCGGCGGTCATCAACGGTGCTGCGTAGTGGCCCAGCGGCGTTTCGCCGCAGCTTGCGCCGGGAATTAACTTCCCGGCGCGGAGCGCGCGCAGGGAGAGAGACGAAGCCTCGCCTACCAGGCACGTCTTCTCGCGACGCACAGGGCGCGTCGCCATCGAGAGCGCGCCCCGCGCCCTTCCATCCGTCGGGACGGGTTCAGGCGGGCGGGCTGAACTGCACGGGGAAAACGACTTGAAGAAGAATTGCCATCGTCCGCTCACTGTCCTCTCGTAGCGGAGGCCCCGCATGCCCCGAGAGGGTGACGTGCATCTTGGCGGACTAGAGAAGGAGCAGCGGGAGCGTCGCGCTCACCCGCGACGTGGCGCTCCCGCGCTACCTCCCTGCGGACGTACCCGGATACCCGCTGCCGGTGGTCAAGGAAACCGGAGCGCCAGCTTCACGCGCCGCGCGCGCGGCCCTCCCATGAGTTTCTCTCTCCAGTCGCCTGGATATACAGCCGCGTCCTACAAAGAGGGAGAGAGCCAATGCTCGCCATCGCTGGAACCGGGTACGGA
Organism: uncultured Actinomycetes bacterium; assembly: GCA_963808815.1. Classification (GTDB taxonomy): domain Bacteria; phylum Actinomycetota; class Thermoleophilia; order Gaiellales; family Gaiellaceae; genus DATBLE01. Next base: position 85,885 of record CAWEGI010000017.1, read on the forward strand.
CTGATCGGGCTACTTGTGATCATCCTTCTCGTCGTACTGATCATCTATTTCGTGCGTCGAGCGTAGGCACCCAATGTAGGCGCAAGCCACCGATCCTGCGCCTTAATCCACAGGGAACCCGCGTAAACAGAAGGGTCAAACTCGGGCCGGTCGAGCGACCCGGTACCCGGTAAACCGCTCGAACAGAGGAGTAGAGCCCCGGCCACGCGCCGTTGGCCGCAGCCGGGGCTCTCGGCCTTTTCGGAGCCAGTCCACGCGGGTCTAGCTGCTCAGGTCCCACGCCCCACCCGCACGGCAGCGAGCCGAATCCCAGTAGCCGGGCGGCGCCGTCGATCGCGTCGTCCCGAGGGCAAGGCTCTCGAGGCGCGAGGCGCGCGCCGGGCTGAAGGCCAGCGCCCGGGCGAAGTGGTAGACGAGTTGTACGCCGTAGCAGTTCGCGCGGGCTTCGTTCCTGATGCCGTAGGCGTGCGTCGTCTCGTGAAGCACCGTCACCAGAGCCAGCGCTCGCCGGCTGTTCGGGATGCGACTGTCGATCAACGCCTGCACGTTGGCGCAGGTGGTCGGTGAAAGGTGCAGCCACCGAGGCTGACCGCCGAACCAGAACGCCAGGGTGACGACGCCGGGTTCGCTCCCGCCTCCGGCGCTCTCGAGTACCGAGGGCCAGTCCTCCTTCGACCAGCAGGCGACGGGCAGGAGACGCGGGATGCCCAGTGAGTTCATCGTCGCGTAGACCGTCTCCGTCAGCCGCGTGTGCTTGATCGACTTCCCGGCGTAGCGAACCTGCGAGGCGAGGAGCGGTGCGCTCTCGTAGGTCTTCGCCGGGGGTCGCGGAGGACGCGGCCGCGGAGGGGGCGGGGATGGCGCTGGCGGCGGCGCGCTGAGCGTGTAGGTGAACGGCCCGGCGTGGTCGTGGTAGGGCTGGGCGCCGTCGCCCGCGGACCAGCCCGTCTCGACGACGAAGTCGAAACTCGAGCCGATCCTCAGCCGCGGTGCGCTCACCGCGACGGAATCGGCGGACGGCGACGTGGCCGAGGAGCAGCCGCCGGCCGCCGGGATCGACGTGGTCGCGAACGAGCTGCCGTTCCACTGGCCCACGCTCGCCGTTCGCGTCGAGCCGTCGAGGAAGAGCGCATATTCGAAGCCGCCGGTGGAGGAGCCCGTCGAGGGGTTCCGGTCGACGTCCAGGAAGACGGCGAGCGAGTCACCGGCGCCGCCGCATGCCCGGTTGGCGTAGCCGATCCTGAAGCCGAGAGCGCCGACGGGGCTGTTGAAGGCAGCGATGTACGTGAGGTCCGGCGCCAGCCCCCCATCCGCATCGCCGGCCGGATCCGTATAGCCCTGCTCGGAGACAGCACGCCGCTCGGCGGACGCGGCGGTCGCCGACTGCGTGAAGCGCCAGGCGACGGAAACCGCGCATGCCACAACCACGCCCAGGACCACGGCCGACCGCCTCATCACGACACCGACCCTAGCCCGCTTCTCGATACCTGGCCATTCGCGGTTTTCGGGGAGAGCGGTTTCGGACACGACGACACCGTGGCCGAACGAGGGCTAACTGGGTCTGCGCCTAAGCGCCGGTCAGCCAGGCGCGCCGGGCCGCCCGGATCCGCTCGAGATCGTTCGCCGGCAGGCCGCCGAGGCGCCCTGCGACTGCGGTCAGCAGGCCGACCGCGACGAAGATCCACGCCTCGGCCCGCGGGTCGCGCTCGGCCGGGATCGCCCCGGCCGCCTGACAGCGCGTCACGACCTCGGCGACGAACGCGTGCACGTCGCGCAGGTGACGACGCAGGTAGCGCCGGATCTCCGGGTCGTCCCCGGACTCGGTCAGCGCTTGCAGCCAGAGCTGCGCGACCGCCGACCGCTGCTCCTTGAACTCGAAGAACGCCTCGGCCATCGCCTGCATCCAGGCGCGTGCGTCGGGCTCGTTCGCGACCGCCTCGTCCCAGGCTGCCCGGACCCGCTGCCAGGCCGTCTCGATGCAGGCCAGGTAGAGCGCCTGCTTCGAGGCGAAGTGCCGGTACAGGATGGGTTCGGTCACGCCCGCCTCGCGGGCGATCTCGGCCGTCGTCGCGCCACGATACGAGCAGCGCGCGAAGACATGGCACGCGGTATCGAGGACGGCGGCGCGCCGCTCCACGGCCGGGAGCCTGGGTCCGCCGCTCATCCCGCTTCGAAGGCGACGACACGCTCGGGCTCGTGGCGCGCTCTGCCCCCGAGGGTCAGGGCGGCGACCAGGGCGCCGGCGACGGTCAGCCCGGCCGCCGTCAGGAGCGCGTGGTGGAACCCGTCGATGAACGCCGACGGATTCCGAACGCCGGGAGTCGCCGACGCGGCGACGATCGCACCCATGATCGCGATTCCGAGCGAACCGCCCACCTGGCGCGCGCTGTTCAGGACGGCCGAGCCGACCCCCGCCTTGTCCGCGCGAACGGACTGCATCGCCGCGGCCGTGGTCGGGGCCATAGCGGCGGACATGCCGACGCCGCCGAGCAGCATCGCGGGCAGGAGATCCCAGAAGGTCTCGTGCTCGCCCATGCGGGCGAACAGGATCAGCGACCCGGTGAGCACGATCATTCCGCCGACCACGAGCGGCCTCGGCCCGATCCGGTCGGACAGGCGGCCGGCCTGCGGCGCGAGCAGGATGATCAGGACCGTCCAGGGCAGGAACGAGGCCCCGGCCTCGATCGCCGAGTAGCCGAGCACCTGCTGGACGTACAGCGAGACGTAGAAGAAGACGCCGAACATCGCGAGTCCGGTCAGCAGCATCACGGCGTTCGCTCCCGAGAACCCCTTGTTCCGGAAGAGCTCCAGCTCGAGCATCGGCAGCCGCTGGTAGTGCTCGAGCAGGACGAACGCGACGAGCGCTACGACGGCGATGCCGAAGCTGATCAGGATCCGCGGGGATGTCCAGCCGTAGTTGTTCGCCTCGATCAGGCCGTAGATCAGCGCGAAGAGGCCGACCGTGGACGTGACCAGCCCCGGGACGTCGGGACGTTGCTCCCGCGAGGTGTCCCGCGACTCGTCGATGAAGAGGTAGGCGGCGAAGATGCCGAGCACGCCGACCGGGATGTTGATGAAGAAGATCCAGTTCCAGCTGATCCGCTCGGTGATGATGCCGCCCACGAGCGGGCCGATCGCGAGCGCGAGCGCGGAGACCCCCGCCCAGACCCCGATCGCCGTCCCGCGCTGGCGCGCCGGGAAGGTGGCGACGATGATCGAGAGGGTGGCCGGGTTCATCAGGGCGGCGCCGAGACCCTGGACGACCCGCGCGGCGATCAGCACGGTCGCCCCGCCCGCGAGCCCGCAGGCGAGCGACGAGGCCGTGAAGACGATGAGCCCGATCACGAAGATCCGGCGGCGGCCCATGAGGTCGGCCAGCTTGCCGCCGGTCAGCATGAAGGCGCCGAACGTCAGCGCGTAGCCTGTCACGACCCATTCGAGCTCCGAGATCTTCAGGTCCAGCGAGCGCTGGATCGTCGGAAGCGCCACGTTCACGATCGTGTTGTCGAGCATGATCATGAACAGGCCGAAGGAGACTGCCGCGAGTGTCCACCACTTCCGGTGCTCCTCGTCGACGATGCTGGCGAGAACCTTCGCGCGCACGGTTAGTGGATACTAACAGAGGTAGGGTTGCGACCGTGGCAGAGGTGGTCTGGACGCCGTCCGAGGACGTGCTCGAGCACGCGAACGTCGTCCGGCTGATGCGCAGGCACGGCTTCTCCTCCTACCGCGAGCTCGTCGCCCGCTCGATCGAGGAGCCGGAATGGTTCTGGCCGGCGGCCGTGGAGGACACAGGGATCGAGCTGTACGAGCCCTGGTCCGAGGTCGTCGACCTGTCGCGCGGCCCCGAGTGGGCGACCTGGTTCGACGGCGCCAAGCTGAACATCGCCTGGAACTGCGTTCACCGCTGGCGGAGCGGCCGGTTGGCGGCCGTCTTCCGCGGCGAGGACGGGGCGCGGCGCGAGCTGACCTTCGCCGAGCTCTCGGACGCGGTCACGCGGCTCGCGGAGCGGCTGGTCGAGCTCGGTGTCAGGTCGGGGGACCGCGTCGCGACCTACCTGCCGATGTCGCCCGAGGCGGCGATCGCCTCGCACGCCTGCGCGCACATCGGGGCGGTCCAGGTGCCGGTCTTCTCGGGCTTTGCGGCGCCGGCGGTCGCGCAGCGCCTGGTCGATTCCGGCGCGAGGGCGGCGATCACCGCCCGATCGTCGTTGAGGCGTGGCAGGAGCGTGCCGATGCTCGAGATCCTCGAGGAGGCACGCCGGGAGTCGCCGGCGCTCGAGCATGTGATCGTGGCGCCGTGGGACGACGAGGTCGCCGGCTGTCCCGGCACGCTCGAGCCGCTCCCGGTCGAAGCCGAGCATCCGTACCTCCTCACCTACACATCCGGGACGACCGGGAAACCCAAGGGAGTGCTCCACGTCCAGGGCGGCTTCCTGGTCTCGATCGCACGCGAAGCGTGCTACCAGGCTGACGCGCGCCCCGACGACGTCGTCCACTTCTCCACCGACATGGGCTGGATCATGGGCCCCTGGACCGTGGTCGGCTGCGGTGCCATGGGCGCGACCCTCGTGTTCGCCGAAGGGGCGCCCGACTGGCCGTCCGACCGACTGTGGCGCCTGGTCGAGGAGGAGCGCGTGACGATCCTCGGCTGCTCGCCGACACTGGTGCGCGCGCTGATCCCGCACGGCGAGCCGGCGGCGGACATGTCGTCGCTGCGCGTGTTCCTGACGACGGGTGAGCCGTGGAACCCGGAGCCCTACCGCTGGCTGTTCGAGCAGGTGGGGGGTTCGCGAGTCCCGATCGTCAACATCACCGGCGGTACCGAGGTCGGGGCCGTCTTCCTGGGCTCGTGCATCGCGGAGCCGATCAAAGCATGCTCCGTCGGCGGGCCTGCCCTCGGGATGGCGATGGACGTGGTCGATCCAGACGGGCAGTCCCTCGTCGGGACGGGCGAGGTGGGCGAGCTCGTGTGCCGCAAGCCCTTCCCCGGGATGACCCGGGGGTTCTGGGGCGACCCGGAGCGCTACCTGGAGACGTACTGGCGCCGCTTCCCGGGCATCTGGACGCACGGCGACTGGGCGTCCGCCGACGCCGACGGTTACTGGTTCCTGCACGGCCGCTCCGACGACACGCTGAACATCGCCGGCAAGCGGATCGGGCCGGCCGAGATCGAGTCGGCTGCGGTCGCCCATCCGGCCGTGATCGAGGCTGCAGCCGTCGGCGTCCCCCACCAGGTCAAGGGCGAGGTCGCGTGGGTCTTCTGCGTGCTCGCACCGGGCAGGTCGGTGTCGGCCGAGGAGGTGGCCGACCTGGTCTCCGCCGATCTGGGCAAGGCATTCGCACCCGACCGGGTCGTCTTCGTGCCCGCGCTGCCGAAAACCCGCTCGGCCAAGATCGTCCGGCGGGCGGTCCGGGCGACCGCGCTCGGGACCGATCCCGGCGACCTCTCGTCGGTCGAGAACCCGGAGGCGCTCGAGGCGATCTCCGCTGCGCTCGGTCAAAGGTTTTAGACTAATAGGCGAAAACCATGAGACTCGCGCTCGCGCAGATCAACACGGTCGTCGGCGACCTGGACGGGAACCGGTCGCTGATCCTGTCGCGCCTCGCGCAGGCGCGCGAGGCGGGTGCGGATCTCGTCCTCTTCCCCGAGCTCGCGGTCACCGGCTATCCGCCCGAGGACCTGCTCCTGCGCCCGGCATTCGTCCGCGCAGCCCGGCGCTCGCTCGACCAAATCGCGGCCGCGGCGACAGGCACCACTGCTCTCGTCGGCTTCCCGTCCTTCGACGGCGATCTGTACAACGCTTGCGCAGTCTGCGCGGACGGTGCCGTGCGAGCGGTCTACCGCAAGCGGTTTCTGCCGAACTACGGCGTCTTCGACGAGGAGCGGTACTTCGCGTCGGGCCGAGAGCTCGTCCTGCTCCGCCTGGGCGAGTCGCTCGTCGGCGTGACGATCTGCGAGGACATGTGGCAGCCGGGGCCCCCCGCAACCGATCTCGCGCTTGCCGGCGCGCAGCTCCTGGTCAACGTCTCGGCCTCGCCGTTCCACGTCGGCAAGGACCGCGAGCGCGAGGAGATGTTTCAGCAGCGCGCCCGCGACACCGCCAGCTTCGTCGCGTTCGTGAACGCTGTCGGCGGGCAGGACGAGCTGGTCTTCGACGGCCACTCCGTCGTCCTCGACGACGAGGGCGAGGTCCTCGCCCGGGCCCCGGGGTTCGAGGAGGCGCTGCTGGTCGTGGACGTCGACCCGACCGCGGCGATGGGACGGCGGCTGAGCGAGACGCGACGGCGGGCGCTGGCGCGGGAGCGCGAGGAGCCGCCCCGGGTCGAAACCATCGTGCTCGGCGATCGGCAGGGGGAGACCCCGCCGGGAGCTGTCCCCGCGGAAGCGGTTGCGCCGCTCGGCGACGACCTCGAGCAGATGCGGCTCGCGCTCGAGCTCGGGCTGCACGACTACGTGGAGAAGAACGGGTTTCGCGACGTCGTCGTCGGCCTGTCCGGCGGGATCGACTCGGCGCTGACCGCGGCCCTGGCCGTCGAGGCACTCGGCCCCGACCGGGTGCACGGCGTCTCGATGCCGTCCCGGTTCTCGTCGGAGGACACCCGCGGCGATGCGCGGCGGCTCGCGGAGAGCCTCGGCATCGACTTCCGCGAGCTGCCGATCGACGAGATCGTCGCCGCCCTCGAGCAGTCGCTGGCACCGAGCTTCGACGACCTCGATCGCGACCTGACCGAGGAGAACATCCAGGCCCGTGTCCGTGGCGTGCTGCTGATGGCGCTGTCGAACAAGTTCGGCTGGCTCGTCGTCGCCACCGGCAACAAGTCGGAACTCTCGGTCGGCTACGCAACGCTCTACGGTGACATGGCCGGCGGGTTTGCCCTACTCAAGGATGTCTTCAAGACGGACGTGTTCCGGCTGGCCACGCACCTGAACGAGCGCGCCGGCCGCGAGCTGATCCCGCGGTCGATCATCGATCGTCCGCCGAGCGCCGAGCTGCGAGAGGGTCAGCTCGACCAGGACTCGCTGCCCCCCTACCCCGAGCTCGACCGGGTGCTCGAGGCCTACGTCGAGCTCGACCGCTCGCGTGACGAACTGCTCGCCGACGGGTTCGACCCCGACGTCGTCGACCGCGCGCTGGCGATGATCGACCGGGCGGAGTACAAACGTCGGCAGGCGCCGCCCGGCGTGAAGCTGCGCCCCAAGGCCTTCGGTCGCGACCGGCGGACGCCGATCACCAACCGCTGGCGGGGCTAGACGGGCTCGGCCGAGTCGCCGCGCTCCTCGAAGCGGCGCGTGACGAGCTCGCCGGCCCGGGTCACGTGCTCGATCATGCGTAGCCGCGCGGTCTCCGCGTCGTGGCGCTCGATCGCCTCGAGGATCGCCTCGTGCTGGGCGACATTGTCTTCGAGCAGCCTCGCGTTCTGGCCGAGGACGATCCAGGTCAGGTCGCGCGGGAAGCTGCGGTGGAGGTGGGCGATGGTCGCCTGCAGGCGCCTGTTGCCCGAAGCCTCCTGGATGACGCTGTGGAAGAGCTCGTTGCCCTCGATCCACTCCTCGTGCGCCTCCACGGCATCCGCAAACGGCTGGTCGCCCCGCCGACGGCGCCACGTGAGCAGCGAGGCGACCGACCGGCGGAAGTGCGCCTGCGCCGTCCGGAGCCGCCTCAGCTCGTCGTCTCGGATGCAGGTCGCCGCGAGGCTCGCGGCCAGGCCCTCGAGCTCGGCGCGGACCTCGTACGCCTCGCGCACCTCACGGGCGCTCGGCCCGCGGACGAGCGCCCCGCGACGCGGCAGCATCTCGACGAGCCCGTTGGCCTGGAGCTTGCGCAGGGCCTCCCGCACGGGGGTGCGGCTGACGCCGAACTCCGCTGCGAGCGACTCCTGTCGCAGCCGCGCGCCCGTCGGAATGGCACCGCTGAGCACACGCGACTGGATCTCCGACGCGAGCTCGTCGACGAGTGCGGCGTCTGTCTGCGTCATGCCCGGGCGCGAACCCCGTCGTGCACGAGGCGAAGGCCGACGAGCCCGAGGAGCACCGCGAACACGATCTTCAGCGTCGAGGCCGGCAGCAGCAGCGCCAGCAGCACGCCGCCTGCCGCCGCGAACGCGCCGACCGTCCCGAACCGCAGCGCCGCGCCGAGATCCCCGATGCCGCGGCGCCGGAGCTCGAGGCTGGCCACCACCGCCGTCGGTAGCACGACCACGAGCGACGTCGCCTCGGCTGCGTGCTGGGAGAGGCCGAGCGCCAGCGTCAGGAAAGGCACGATCAGGATGCCGCCGCCCACCCCGAGGAGCCCGGCAGCGACGCCGGTGCCGACACCGAAGAGTATGAGCGCCGCGAGCAGGGCGACGGTCACGACCGGATCCCCATCGTCACCGCCACCACCAGGAGGAAGCACCCGAACACGATTCGGAGCAACCGCTGGTCGATGCGCGCGAGCCAGGCGGCGCCGATTCGCGCTCCGACGACGGCGCCGACCGCGAGGGCGGCCGCGTCGAGCCAGTGGACGCGCCCCGCGAGGCCGAACGTCAGGATCCCCGCGATCGAGATCGGCACGATCGCGCCGATCGAGGTCGCGTGCGCGTCCCGCTGGTCGTATCCCGCCCACAGGACCAGCAACGGCACCATGACCACGCCGCCGCCGACCCCGAGCAGGCCCGAGAGGAGCCCGCCTGCGACGCCGATCGCGACGAGCTGCGGGTCGAGCGGCCGCCGGGCGTGCGGCCGATGTCGAACGGGCGAGGCTGTTGCGGCAGCGTCGGCCACCGTTCGACGATACCACGCCTTGGATCCAGTTGACTCGATCGTGGATCCAATCTAAGGTTCACCATTCCTTCCCATCTCACCGGGGAAGGCAGCGCGGATCTCAAGGAGGGGGCACGGATGAGAAGCACTCGCGCTTTTCCGGCCCTCGAGGAGGTCGCCGCGGGCCACAGCGTCGCCTGCCACCTGGTGCACCGCCGCAGCGAGTCGGCACAGCTCCTCGACCTCGCCAGCGAGCCGGCATGACCTTCACGACCAGGCCGGAGCTGCGTGGGACGTTCGGGATGGTCGCCTCCACGCACTGGCTGGGCACGGCCGCCGGGATGGCCGTGCTCGAGCGCGGCGGCAACGCGTTCGACGCGGCGGTGGCGGCCGGATTCACCCTCCAGGTGGTCGAGCCGCACCTCAACGGGCCGGGCGGCGATCTGCCCGTCGTCTTCTGGTCGGCCGAGCGCAGCGAGCCGCTCGTGCTCTGCGCGCAGGGGGTGGCGCCCGCCGCCGCGACGATCGAGCGGTACCGGGAGCTCGGGCACGAGCTCGTCCCCGGCACCGGCCTTCTGGCCGCCTGCGTGCCGGGGGCCTTCGCCGGCTGGGTGCGGTTGCTCGCCGAGTTCGGCACCTGGCGACTCGAGGACGTCCTCGCGTTCGCGATCGGCTACGCCGACGAGGGGTATCCGGTGGTGCCCGGGATCACACTGACGATCGAGCGCACCGAGGAGCTGCTGCGCACCTGGAAGGGATCGGCGGCGCTGTACCTCCCCGCCCCGCGCCCCGGAACGCTCTTCCGCAACCACGCGCTCGCGGCGGCATACCGGCGGATCGTCGACGACTCACGTGGGGGGTCGCGCGAGCAGGAGCTCGAGCGTGCACGCGACCTGTTCTACGAGGGCTTCGTCGCCGACGAGATCGACCGCTTCTCAGCCGAGCAGGGAGGGTTGCTGACCGGGTCCGACCTCGCCGCCTGGGAGGCGACGCTCGAATCGCCGGCAACGCTCGACTTCCGCGGGCTCGAGGTGTGCAAGACGGGCCCGTGGGGCCAGGGCCCTGTCTTGCTCCAGCAGCTCGCGCTGCTCGACGGCTTCGACCTCGCGGAGCTGTCGGACGCCGAGTACGTCCATGTGGTGGTCGAGTGCGCGAAGCTCGCCTTCGCCGACCGCGACGCGTTCTACGGCGACGCCGAGGTCCCGCTCGAGCGGCTCCTGTCGCGCGCGTACGCCGACGAGCGGCGGCGGCTCGTGGGGGACACGGCATCCGACGAGCTGCGGCCCGGCGACGGAGGGCGGATGCCCAGCCCGGTCGCGGCGGCAGCGGCGGTCGGCGCCGGCGAGCCGACCCGCGGCGACACCGTTCACCTGGACATCGCCGACCGCTTCGGCAACCTCGTCTCCGCCACGCCGAGCGGCGGCTGGCTCCAGTCGTCGCCGGTGATCCCAGCACTCGGCTGGCCGCTCGGAACGAGGGCGCAGATGTTCTGGCTCGAGGAAGGGCTGCCGTCGTCGCTCGCGCCGGGACGTCGGCCCCGGACGACGCTGTCGCCGACGATCGCGCTGCGCGACGGCGGCCCGGCGCTCGCGATCGGGACGCCCGGCGGCGACCAGCAGGACCAGTGGGTGCTGCACGCGTTCCTCCGCCACGTGGTCTTCGGCGACGACCTGCAGGCGGCGATCGACGCGCCGTCGTTCCACACCGACCACTTCCCGTCCTCGTTCTTCCCGCGCGAAACCGCGCCGCGCTCGCTGGCGCTGGAGGCACGCTGGGGCGAGGACGTGGCAGCGGAGCTCCGCCGGCGCGGCCACGACGTGACCGTCACCGATCCGTGGTCGCTCGGACGGGTCAGCGCCGTCGCGCTCGACGACGGCGTGCTCAAGGCGGGCGCGAACCCCCGCGGCATGCAGGGGTACGCCGCCGGCCGGTAGTAGCACTGGGACAACGTGAACAGTGCCGTCCCCGACGTTCTCGCTTCCGATCTCGACGTGATCTTCTGCGGGATCAACCCGGGCCGCGTATCCGCGGCGGCCGCGGCCCACTTCGCCAACCCGCGCAACGACTTCTGGCGACTCCTCCACGAGGCGGGGTTCACGCCCCGCCTGGTCGAGCCGTCCGAGCAGTTCGAGGTGCTTCAGTGGGGAGTCGGGCTGACCAATGCAGCGCCACGGACCACGCGCGGGTCGGGGGACCTGCGTGCCGCCGACTTCGCCGGCACTGCCGTGCGGCTGGAGCGGCTGGCGGCCGAGTTGCGCCCGCGCGCGATCGGCTTTGTCGGCAAGGAGGCGTATCGCGGCCCGTTCCGCGAGCGGCCCGAGCACGGGCTGCAGGAACGCCGGTTGGGGCAGACGCTCCTGTTCGTCCTTCCGTCGACGTCGCCCGCGAATGCCGCCGTTCCCTACGCCGAGCGCCTGCGCTGGTTCGCCACCCTGCGGAAGCTGCTCGAATGAACGACTACGCAGCTTCGAATTCGGGCAGGTCGCCCTCCGAGCTCTCCTGCTGGTGTTTCTCGAAGAGCCGGAGCAGCTGCTCGCCGAGGAGCCCCCCGCTCCGGCGTTCGGGATCGGACTCCCTGATCACCGCAACCCTCGAGTCGCGGTCACCGTAGAGGCGGGTGTAGCACTCGGACTCGCTCAGGGGCCGGAGCCTCGTCACGGTCCGAACGTAGCTTCCGGACCGGACGGACCCGCTAGGTTCTTCCGCATGGCTGAGCCAAGACCGAGGGTGTTCGAGTACGAGGTCGCCTACGACGGGACGGCCGTCGCCACCGCGGAGGGCACGAGCGTCGAGGTGCCCGGGAACTGGTCGCCGGAGCACCTCGTCCTCGCCGCGCTGCTCGACTGCTCGCTGACCAGCCTTCGCTACCACGCCGGACGCGAGGACGTGGCCGTGACGGCGAGCGGCGAGGCATCGGGGACGGTGACCCGGCGCGAGCAGGACGGCCGATTCGCGTTCCTCGACGTCGAGGCACGCTTCGACGTGCGGTTCGAGCCGACGCCGCCCGACCAGCGCGCGCTGCTCGAGAAGGCGGAGCGAGACTGCTTCGTCGGCGCGTCCCTCACCGCCCGTCCGCGCTACGTCTGGAACGTGGCGTGAGAGACGAAGCCGAGCACAAAGGCGACAGCGAAGCTGTCGGTCTTGGTGTGAGGCGATGTCGTGAGGCCGGAGGCCTCAAGCTGCTCCTGATCGGCGGCCCGAAGTTCCTCGGCTACGCGCTGATCGAGGCCGCGCTCGCCCGCGGGCACGAGGTGACCACTTTCAACCGCGGCCAGACGAACCCCGGACTCTTTCCTCAAATCGAGAAGCTGCACGGCGACCGCGACGGCGGGCTCGCGCCGCTCGAGGGCCGCAGGTGGGACGCCGTGCTCGACACCTCCGGCTACGTCCCGCGGCACGTGCGCGACTCGGCCGCGCTGCTCGCCGGGGCTGCAGACCGGTACGTGTTCGTCTCCTCGATCTCCTACTACGCCGACTACCGGGAGCCGCGCACCGAGACCGACCCGCCGGAGCAGCTCGGGGACAAGCCCGACGACCGGCTGCTCGCCGACTACTCCAACTACGGTGCGCTCAAGGCGCTGTGCGAGCAGGAGGCGGAACGAGCTTTCGGCGACCGCGCGCTCCTCGTGCGCCCGGGGCTGATCGTCGGCCCGAACGACCCCACCGACCGCTTCACCTACTGGCCGCGCCGGTCCGAACGCGGGGGGCCGATCCTCGCCCCTCCGGACCAGCCCGTGCAGATGGTCGACGTCCGCGATCTCGCCGACTGGACGATTCGGCTGGTCGAGGACGGCGGCTCGGGACCGTACAACGCGACCTCGCCGCCCGGCGCGATCACCTTCGACTCGATGCTCGAGGCCTGCGGCGCGACGGACGTCGTGCGCGTGACGGAGGAGTTCCTGGCCGAGCAGGGCGTCGAGGGCTGGATGGACCTGCCCTGCTGGATTCCACCCGCCGACACCGATCTTGCCGCCTTCCAGCTCGTGCCCGTCGACCGGGCCGTCGGCTCCGGCCTGACCTTCCGCCCACTCGCCGAGACGGCCCGGGACGTCCCCGATTGGACGGGCAAGGCGGGGCTGACGCCAGAACGCGAGGGCGAGCTCCTGGCGGCATGGGAGAATCGCGCGGCGTGAGTCTCGACGTCGCCGCCGCCCGCGCCCGGTTCACCGCCCTCCGACGCGACCTCGTCCTCCTCGACGCCCCCGGTGGATCACAGGTCCCCGACGAGGTGATCGATGCGATCGCCGCCTACCTGCGCGAGTCGAACGCGAATGTCAGCGGCCCCTACGAGACGAGCCGTCGCACCGAGGCCCTGGAGGAGCGCGCACGGTCCACGGCTGCGCGCTTCCTGGGCTGTGCGCCCGAGGAGACCGTCTTCGGCCCGAACATGACGACGCTCAGCTTCGCGCTCTCGCGCACGGCCGGCCGGGAGTTCCGCCCGGGCGACGAGATCCTGTGCACGAAGCTCGACCACGACGCGAACGTCTCGCCTTGGCTCGAGCTCGCGCACGACCGCGACCTGACCGTCCGCTTCGTCGACATCAACGAGGACACGACGCTCGACCTCGACGACCTGGAGCGGCAGCTCACCGACCGGACGCGGGTCGTCGCCTTTCCGGTCGCGTCCAACGCGGTGGGCACGCTGACCGAGGTCCGCCGCATCGCCGATCTCGCGCACGGGGCCGGCGCGATCGCCTGGGCCGACGCCGTCCACTACGCCCCGCACGGACCGGTCGATGTCGCCGCGTTCGGCGTCGACGTGCTCATCTGCTCGCCGTACAAGTTCTTCGGGCCGCATCTGGGGATCGCGTTCGGCCGTCGCGACCTGCTCGAGTCGTGGCGCCCCTACAAGGTGCGTCCGGCGCCGGTCGAGCCGGTGGGCAAGCGCTTCGAGACCGGCACGCTCCCGTACGAGCTGCTCGCCGGCTTCGTCGCGGCAGTCGAGTACGTCCAGTCGCTCGGCTGGGAGGACATCACCGCCTGGGAGCGGTCGCTGGGCGAGCGGTTCCTCGCCGGCCTCCCGCCGGCGATCACGCTCCACGGGCTGCCCGGGATGGACGGTCGCGTGCCGACGTTCGCCTTCTCGGTCGACGGAATATCCGCCGAGGAGGCGGCGGCGAGGCTCGGCGAGCGCGGCTTTGCCGTGTGGCACGGCAACTACTACGCACTCGAAGTGATGAAACGACTCGGCCTCGAGGACGACGGCGGCGCCGTCCGGGTCGGCTTCGTCCACTACAACACGCCCGACGAGGTCGACCGGCTCCTCGCGGAGCTCGCCCGGCTGGAGTGACCCGCCGGAGCGAATGGGCGGCGCTGGTCGCGCTCGTCCTCCTCTCGACCGCGTTCCGGGCTTGGGCGGCAGTCGAGGTGCCCGTCCCCTGGATCGCACCGGACGAGATGGTGTACGGGATGCTCGGCCGCAGTCTGTGGCTGCACGGCTCGCTGGCGATCCTCGGCGGGCCGACGCCGTACTACTCGCTGCTCACACCGCTGCTCGCCGGTTTCCCGCTGGCCGCGTTCGGGCTCGGCACCGGCTACGACCTGCTGCAGGGGCTCCAGGCCCTCGTGATGTCGCTGGCGGCGGTGCCGGTCTTCCTCTGGGCACGCACGCTCGTCCCCCGGTGGAGCGCCCTGACCGCGGCCGCCCTCACACTCGCGACCCCGGTGCTCGCCTACTCGGGCCTGGTGATGACCGAGGTGCTCTTCTATCCGCTGCTGGTCACTGCCGCCTGGGCGGGCGCGGCGGCGATCGCCCGCCCTACCCGGGCCAACCAGATCCTGCTCCTGGCCGCGTTCGTCGCCGTCTGCGCAACCCGCATCCAGGCGATCGTGCTCGTGCCGGCGCTCGTCACAGCGGCGCTGCTCGACGCCTTTCTCGCCCGCTCGTGGGGGCGCCTCAGGCGCCAGCTGCCCGCAGCGGTCGGCCTCGCCGTCCTGTTGGCCGGGTGGGCGGTGTGGCGACTGGCGACCGGGAAAGGGGCGCTCGGCGGTTACGACGTCGTCGCCAGCACCTCGTACAGCGTCGGCGCCGCCGCCCGCTTCGTCCTCTACCACGGAGCCTCGCTGCTGATCCTCTGCGGTCTCTTCCCGCTCGCCGCCGTCGCCGTCAAGCTGGTCGAGGGGCTTCGCCGGGGCGAGCAGGACGAGAGAGTGCGCGCCTACCTGGCGGTCACGGCCTCGCTCTGCGTATGGGTTGTCCTCGAGGTCGGCGCCTTCGCCTCGCGCTATTCGGACCGGATCGTCGAGCGCAACCTGATCGGGCTGGCGCCGGTGTTGTTCATCGGGCTCGTGCTGTGGCTCGCCCGCGGCCCGGACGGCGGGTACGTGGTCCGCGGCGCGGTCGCGGCGGGTGCCCTGGCCGTGCTCCTGATCCTGCCGGTCCGCCGCTACGTCGACATCTACGGCATGCACGACGCACTGACGCTGATCCCGATGTTCAAGCTCTCAACGCTGACGTCGCTCTCGACGATGGCCTGGGTGTACCGGGCCGTGGCGGTGGCGGCGGCCGCCGCGTTCGCGTTCGTGCCAAGGCGCGGGTTGCAGTGGGTGCCGTTCGCGCTGATCGTTGCGCTGGTCGCTGCGTCGGTCGTCTCGAGCCGCTTCGTCGTCGACGAGGCGAGGGCCCAGCAACGCGCGTTCCTCGGGGACGATCCGTCGTGGGCCGACCACGCCGGCGGGTCGCGCATCGCCTACCTCTACGACGGCGAGCCGTCGTGGCCGGGCGTGTGGGAGACAGTCTTCTTCAATACCAACATCGACCGGGTCTACGACCTCAACGTCGCGACCGTGCCCGGGCCGCTGCCGCAGGACGACGTGACGGTGCGCCCGGACGGGACGGTGGTGGGGCCGCCGTCGCACCTGGCCAGGACGAGGTACGCGATCGTGTCGAACTGGATCAAGCTGCACGGCGAGCGGAGGGGCGAAGTGACCCAACAGGGGCTGAACCAGACCGGGCTCGTCCTCTGGAAGCTCGAGCAGCCGCTCCGGCTCCGTTCGTGGATCTCCGGCCTGGAGCCGAACGGCGACATCTCGGGTGAGGCCCGGCTGGTCGCCTACAACTGCAAGTCCGGGACGTTCAGCGTCACGCTGCTGATCAAACAGGCGGAGACCGTGGACATCTCGATCGACGGCAACCCCGTCCGCCACCTCGAGTTCCCGGGGCCGACGACCTGGCACGGCGACCTGCCGGTTCCCGAGCGGGCGGGCGGGACCTGCACGCTCACGGTCAAGCCCACCGGTCTGGCCGGCACGACCGTGTTCGAGTTCCACCGCGGCTGAGCGGGCGACCACGGCTACGATCCGGGACATGTCCGTCTTCGAGCGCCAGACCCTGGACAACGGCCTACGGGTCTTGACTGCTCCGATGCCCACGGCCCAGTCCGTCTCCTGCTTCGTGATGCTCGCGGCCGGCTCGCGCTACGAGACCCGTGAGTCGAGCGGGATCGCGCACTTCGCCGAGCACATGTTCTTCAAGGGGACGGAGCGGCGGCCCACCGCACGGGACCTCGCCGGCGAGGTCGACTCGATCGGCGGCGAGTTCAACGCGTTCACCGGCAAGGAGTACACGGCGTACTACGTCAGGTGCGCGGCCGAGCACCGCGACGTCGCGCTCGACGTGATCGTGGACATGCTCCGGAACTCGAAGTTCGACGCCGGCGAGATCGACCGCGAGAAGGGCGTGATCATCGAGGAGATGAACATGTACTTCGACACGCCCCGCGACTTCGTCGACGGGGTATACGAGGAACTCGTCTACGGGGACCACCCTCTCGGCTGGGACATCATCGGCCGGAAGGAGACGGTGCAGGGAGCGACCCGCGACTCGTTCCTCGAATACACCGGCCACTGGTACAAGCCGTCGCGGATGGTGGTCGGCGTCGGCGGACGGATCGGCGACGACCTGGTGGGGCGGATCGCCGAGCTCTTCGGCGACCTCGAGGACGCACCGACAGGCGCGCCGCTGCCGGCGCTGATCTCACCGAACGGCTCGCGGGTCAAGGTGCATACGAAGGCGTCCGACCAGGCCCATGTCTGCCTCGGCGTCCGCAGCCGGCCGATCGCCGATCCTGACCGCTACGTGCTGATGGTGCTCTCGACCGTGCTGGGCGGCGGGATGTCGTCCCGGCTCTTCACGGAGGTTCGCGAACGCCGAGGTCTCGCCTACTACGTTTTCGCCACGAACCACGCATACACCGACGCCGGTTCTCTGTACGCGCAGGCCGGTGTCGACATCGAGCGGATCGACGACGCGGTCGAGACGGTCGCGGCCGAACTCCGCAAGATCGCGGCAGAAGCCGTTCCCGATGAGGAGCTCCTGAAGGCGAAGAGCTTCGCCAAGGGCCGCTTCGCGCTCCAGATCGAGAGCCCGCACGGGCTGATCATGTTCGGCCTCAGGCGGGAAGTGCTGGAAGGCCAGGCACCGGAGCCGGACGAGGTGGTAGCGGGAATCGAAGCCGTGACCGCAGAAGATGTCCAGCGCGTGGCGCGCGACCTGATCGACGACGGCGCCCTCCGGCTCGCGGTGATCGGCCCGTTCGACGACGCAGACCGGTTCGAGCAGCTGCTCGGCTGAACCGCCCGCGCCCGCGGGCCTCCACCAGTCAAGGCGCGTGCCCGAAGCACGGGAGCCCGGTCGATCGGCCCGGCGCCCGGGTTGGCCAGGTCCCCAGCAGCCTTGGCTAACGTCGTGACGTTTTCAACCCAGCCTCTGAGACTGGGTTGAAACGATTGCGCCACGATTCATCCACAGGGGTACTGGCGCCGTTCGACGTCGATAGCGTCGCCTTCATGGGATACGTACTGAGAAGCTCGCTACCCGACGGGTGCTTTCACGTCTGGATCCGCGGGGTCTGCGGCATTCCACCCCTTTCCCGCACCTCAGGATCGGAGCGCCGCGCTCGGGATGCTCATGAAGGCGGCCGCCCGGTTCGAGCTCCGCGTCGAGGCTGCGTGCGTCATGACCACGCACTACCACGCTGTCGTCGTCGGGACCCGTGCGAGCCTCTCGCCGGCGATGCAGTGGTTCCACTCGCGCTACGCGCGCGCGTTCAACCGACGCTACGGACGGTTCGGCAGCGTCTTCGCCGAGCGCTTTCAGTGCCGAACGGTCGACGAGGACGGCGTCTTCGACCGGTGCGGATACGTCCTCTGGAATCCGGTCAAGGCCGGCCTCTGCGATCGGGTCGAGGAGTGGCCGTGGTCGTACAGCCGGCTCCGCGCCGGCGTCTACTAGAGCGTCGCGAAGTCCTCGTCGAAATGCTCCCGGTCCTCGGGGTCACCGATCGCATCGCCTGCCTGTCGCGCACGTGCACGCCACTCACCCGCAGCGGCCGCGTCGCCCGCGACCGCGGACGCGCGCGCGAGCGCCTCGTACGCGTACGCGAGATCCCAGTCGCCGACCCCTGCCTCCTCGACCCGCTCCAGGCACCGCCGCCCGTGCCAGAGCGCCGGTTCCGCCCGGCCGAGCACGCAGTACACGCGGGAGATCAGCCACTCCCCGCGCGCGAGGTTCTCGGGGCGGCACTCGGGCGCCTCGCCCCAGTTGTACCGCGAGGCGTGCGCCATGTGGAGCATCCTGTCGTCGTCCTCGCGAGACCCGAGCAGTTCCCACGTCCCGTCGAACAGCGCCACACCGCGCTGCCGCTCCTCCGAGTGCGACTCGGCGCTCACTCCTCGGTCGGTTCCGCCTCGGCCCGTGCCTTGATCTCCGAGACGACCGCCGGGTCGGCCAGCGTCGTCGTGTCACCCAGCGGCCGGTTCTCGGCGACGTCGCGCAGCAGTCTGCGCATGATCTTTCCCGAGCGCGTCTTCGGCAGCTCCGGCGTGAACACGAGGTTGGCCGGTTTCGCGATCGGCCCGATCACGTGCGCCACATGGTCGCGGAGCTCGTCCATCATGTCGACCGACGCCTCCTGGCCGCCCTTCAGGGTGACGTACGCGACGATCGCCTGTCCGGTCAGTGCGTCGTTCCGGCCACACACTGCCGCTTCGGCCACAGCGGGGTGGTCGACCAGCGCCGACTCGACCTCGATGGTCGAGATCCGATGCCCCGACACGTTCATCACGTCGTCCACCCGCCCGAGGAGCCAGAAGTCGCCGTCGCGGTCGCGCCGCGCACCGTCCCCCGCGAAGTACATGCCCGGGAACCGCGACCAGTACGTCTCCGCGTACCGGTCGGGATCCTTGTAGATGCCGCGCAGCATCGCCGGCCAGGGCTTGCGCAGGACCAGGTAGCCGCCGCCCCCGGGTCCGACCTCGCGGCCCGACTCGTCGACAACGGCGGCGTCGACTCCAGGGAAGGGCTTGGTCGCCGAGCCGGGCTTCAGGGTGGTCACGCCCGGCAACGGCGTGATCATCGCCATCCCCGTCTCCGTCTGCCACCACGTGTCGACAACCGGCGTCCGATCGCCGCCGATGTGCAGCCGGTACCAGATCCAGGCCTCCGGGTTGATCGGCTCGCCGACCGAGCCGAGCAGCCGCAACGACGAGAGGTCGTGCCGCTCGGCGTACTCCGTCCCCCACTTCATGTGCGCGCGGATCGCGGTCGGCGCCGTGTAGAGGATCGTCACGCCGTACCGTTCGACGATCGCCCACCACCGATCCTTGTCCGGGAAGTCGGGCGTGCCCTCATACAGGACTCCCGTCGTCCCGTGCGCCAGCGGCCCGTAGACGATGTAGGAGTGGCCCGTGATCCAGCCGACGTCGGCCGCGCACCAGTAGACGTCGGCGTCCGGCTTCACGTCGTGGACGTAGTGGTGCGTCGAGACGGCGCCGACCAG
Organism: uncultured Actinomycetes bacterium; assembly: GCA_963808815.1. Classification (GTDB taxonomy): domain Bacteria; phylum Actinomycetota; class Thermoleophilia; order Gaiellales; family Gaiellaceae; genus DATBLE01. The sequence goes on from CAWEGI010000017.1 coordinate 105,409, forward strand.
ATAGCCCGCGGTGGTGTGCGCGATCCCCTTGGGCTTGGCGGTCGTGCCGCTCGTGTACATGAGGAACAGGAGATCCTCCGAGTCCATCGGCTCGCACGGGCACGCCTGGTCTGAGACCGCGACCTCGTGCCACCAGACGTCGCGGCCCTCGGTCATCGGAACCTCTCCGCCCGTCCGGCGAAGCACCACGCACGACCGGGCGCCGGGTACCTCGGCGAGAGCCTCGTCGGCGATCACCTTCAGCGGGACGGTCGTGCCGCGCCGCCACGCCTCGTCCTGCGTGATCAGCACCTCGCACTCCATATCGTTCATCCGCGCCGAGAGCGACTCGGCCGAGAAACCGCCGAAGACGACCGTGTGCGGCGCCCCGATCCGCGCGCACGCGAGCATCGCGATCGGCAGCTCCGGGACCATGCCCATGTAGATCGCCACCGGCGTGCCCTTCCGGACGCCCAGCTCCCGCAGCGCGTTCGCAAGCCGCGTGGTCTCCCGCAGGAGATCCGCGAACGTGACGATCCTCCGGTCGTCGTCAGGCTCGCCCTCCCAGTAGTACGCGACCTTCGAGCCGCGCCCGGCGTCGACATGGCGGTCGACGCAGTTGAAGCACGCGTTCAGCTTCCCGCCGAGGTACCACTTCGCGTAGGGCAGCTCCCACTCGTAGAGCTCGGTGAACGGCTCGAACCAGGCGACCCGCTCGCGCCCCTCCCGCTCCCACAGCTCCTCGAACGAGAGCTCGTAGAGGTCGGGCTGGGCATTCGCCTGGGCCGCGAAGTCGTCGGGCGGCGGGTAACGGCGCTCTTCCGCGAGCAGGGTCTCGATCGCCGCGTCGCTCAAGGCTCGATCACGGCTCGAGGTCGTACGGGTACTCGGTCAGGTTCTCCGCTCCGTCCTGGGTGACGAGCACGAGATCCTCGAGCCGGACGCCACCGTAGCCGTGTCGGTAGAGGCCCGGCTCGACGGTGACAACGTCGCCGGCGACCATCGCGCCGGGCGCACGGCCGAGTGAGGGCGCCTCGTGCACCTCGAGCCCCACTCCGTGCCCGAGCCCGTGGTAGAAGCCGTCCTCGAGCACCTCGCCCGGTCGCTTCGAGAGCTGCGTCGGCTGGCCGGCCTCGTGGAAGAGCTCGCAGACGAGCGTGAACACGTCTGCGCCCGGCACGCCGGCCCGGATGGCGGTCAACGACCTGTCGAGCGCCTCTTTGCAGAGCGTGTGGTAGCGCACGATCTCCTCCGGCGGCTCACCGACCACGTACGTCCGGGTCATGTCCGCGTAGCACGCTGTTTCGATGTCCCTCGGCCAGAGGTCGATCACGACCGGCTCGCCCGCGGCGATCGCCCCGGACCCCATGTCGTGCCCGACCGCGCTCTGGGCGCCGTGCGAGACGATGAACTCGTCGGCGACCATCCCGCGCGCAGTGAACGCCTCCAGGATCGCGCGCTTGATCCGCTCGGAGGTGAGCGGCTCGCCGTCCACGACCAGACCGGCGCCGTTGGGCTCGGCGCGCCGCAACAACGCGCGCGCCGCGTCCATCCCCGCCTCCGCTGCGCGCTGTGCCCGCCGGATGCCGGCCAACTCGGCCTCGCTCTTGACCCGGCGGCGGTCCTGGAAGAAGTCGAGCTCCGGGGTCAGCGCGACCCCGGCCGCGCGCAGCCGGTCGGCGAACTTGGTCGGGAACGTCCATGGCACCAGCGCCTCGATCACCCCGAGCGCTCCGCAGGCGTTGACCGCGACCTCGAGCAGCACCTCGTCGCGCGGCAACCCCTTCGCGATCAGGTCGTCATAGCCGAACTCTTCGTACGCGTGCGGCTCCGGTGCACCGGCGATCTCGAGGATGCGGGCGATCTCGAATGACGTCAGGACGACGTGGCGCTGCCCGTTGCGCTCGACGTAGAGGAACGGGTCGGGGATTCCGAGCGGCAGCTCATGCCTGAGCTCCGGCGAGCGGATGGTGTCGGCGTAGATGAGGACGTCCGGCACGGCATCGGGATCGTAAATGCCTAGACTCAGAGACGTGGACGAAGCGGTCGTACGCGCGCAGCGGTTGATCGAGGAGTGGGACGCGGAGTTGCGCCGCGAGCTCCCGGAGGGGGCCGACATCTTCGACGCCCACCTTCACCTGGGCCACGACATCGACGGCATGGTCGGCGACTACGACGATCTCGCGCTCGTGATGGAGCGGTACGGGATCGCGCGCGCTTTCATGTTCTGCATGGACGAGCCCGATCGGCATCCGGCGTTCCGGGCTCCGAACGACCGGACGCTCGAGCACGCGGCCCGCAGCGAGGGACGACTCATCCCGTTCGTCCGCCTCGACCTGGGCGAGCGCCCGATCGAGGAGGCCGAGCGCTGCCTCGATCTCGGCGCGAAAGGGATCAAGCTTCACCCCAGAGCGCAGAAGTTCCTGCTGAACGACGAGCGCCTCGCTCCGGTCTTCGCGATCGCGGCCGAACGGAAGGTGCCGATCCTGATCCACGGCGGGCGGGGCCTACCGCCGATCGCCGACGACCTCGCGCGGCTCGTCGACACCTATCCCGACGCCCAGCTGATCATCGCCCACGCCGGGATCGCCGACCTGGGCGCCTTGATGGGCCACTTCGCAGGCAAGCCCGGCGTCTTCTTCGACACGTCCGCCTGGAGCCCGATCGACCTGCTCGACTTCTTCCGCCAGATCTCGCCGGAGCAGGTGCTGTACGCATCGGACTACCCCTACGGCCAGCAGCCGTCATCGGTGCTGATCGCGCTCCGCACCGCACGGGTGGCCGGGCTGGACGACGCGCAGGTGCGCGGGATGCTCTCCGGCAATGCGACGTCGGATCGCGGAGGGACAGCCGCCGCTCGAGACGACGCCGGCGAGGGGGAGCGCCATCTTCAGCCAACCGATGGTGCTGGCGCGCATCCACCAGTACCTGTCGATGGCCAGCCCGCTGCTCTGGACGCGTCAGGCGGACACGGTCGGCGTTCTCGGCCTGGCCCTGAACGCGTGCGAGGAGAACGGCCATCCCGGCTCGGATCTCGACCGCATCCGCGAGCTGCTGCTCTGCGCCCAGGACCTCTGGCGGGTCGCGCCGGAGATCGAGGACGAACGCGACCGGATGCGGGCGATCCGCGGCACCTTCCGGTTGATCCACCTCGCCGACATCCTCGCGGTCACGCCGGGCGTGGACTAGAACGGAAACGACCGGGGGCTGCGGACAGCCCCCGGTCGGATTCCTCGGTGCCTGCGCTCGCTAGTGAGCGCTCGAACCGTGCCGCTTGGCCCGCGTCCTGAGGAGGACGCCGGAACCGATCAGCAGCAGGCCGATCGCCAGCGGGACCCACAGCGCGAGACCGGTGAACGGCAGCTGCGCGGAGGTGTTCGCCGGGGCGGCCGCCTTCGGAGCCACCGCCGTCGCCTCGGCCTTCACCGCGGCCTTCGCCTTCGTCACCTTCGGCGCGAACTGCGCCGTCTGCTTCGGCGTGTACGGCGCGTACTGCGCCGATGCGCTCGAGTTGTTCTGCTTGGCGGGCTTGCTCCCCGCCGCGTAGCCGATGCCGCCGAACGACGCCACGGCGACGATCATCAGCCCGCAGAGCGCCAGCGTCATCCCGATCCGCGTGCGGCGCACGCGCCCTCGCACGTCGCCTGCAAGCGACGTGACGAACTCGGCGCGCGGCCGGGAACGGCCCGCGTTGAGCTCACCCTCGAGGTCGAATCTTTCGTTGCTCATGAATTCCCCTCTCCCTACTCGAATTTTTCGCCTTACATAGATAAATACCGGCGTCAGGCCGCGATCCTTACACCCTGCCTGAACCGAACAGCCCCGCCGCCTCCGCCTCCTCGGCCTCGAGGATGCGGCGGAGCCGCGCGAGCGCGCGGTGGAGCGCCACCTCGATCGCGTTCGTCTGCGCGTCCATCACCTGGGCGATCTGAGGCGCGGTCAACTCGCCGCCGTAGCGAAGTGCGATCAGCTCCTGGTCGCGCTCGCTCAGCTGCGCCAGCGCAGCGTCGAGCGTCATCCTGCGCACGGTGTCGTCCTCGACGCTCCCGCCCGCTGCGATCTCCTCCGGCTCCGCCTCGTCGCGCGGGCGCTTGGCGAGCGCGTCGTCGGCGCAGCGCCGGGCGATCCCGAGCAACCAGCCGAGCGGCTCACCTTTGGAGCGGTCGTAGCTCTTGCGGTAGCGAATCGCCCGTTCGAAGACCTCGCTCGTGACGTCCTCTGCGTCGTGGCCGTCGCCGAGGCGGTACGCCGCGTACGCGTAGACGTGGCGGATCAGCTCCTCGGGATGGGCGAGCGGGTCTTTGTGAAAGCCCTTCATCAGCCCTGGAGCCGGGTGTCGCGGGGGTTGAGGCGGGATGCTTGGGCCAGCGCGCGCTGCCGCTCCACGCCGCGGCTCGCCAGGGCGAGCTCGTACCAGAGCGTCCAGTCCCGGCGGTCCTTCTCGATCGCCCGCCGGAAGCTGACCCGCGCATCCGCGAGGTTCCCCGAGAGTGCCTGCGCCTCGCCGAGTCGCCGCCACGGCTCGGAGGACCAGGGCACGAAGGACATGGCGTCGTGAGCCTGCGACTCTGCCCGGGCATAGTGGCCGCCGTCGGCGGACTTCGAGCTCGCGGACACCGCGCTGTTCCCGAGCAAGGCGATCAGCGCGAAGGCTATGAGACCCGCGACGGTCGCGACCCCGCCGATTCGCACGGCCGAGCGCAGCGCGCGTGGCTCGCGATCGCGCCGGCCCGCTGCGAGCAGGACGATCGCGCAGAACAGGCCTGTCAGGGTGACCGCCGGCATCTCCCAGTCCCAGTCGACTGCGGCATGCAGGAGGAACGCGACATACGCGCCACACGCCACCGCGACGAGCGGCGAGGATCGCGCCCGCCTGACGGCGAAGAGCGGCACCAACAGGGTCAGCAGGAGCAGGGCGAGCCCGACTGGGCCGACCTCCGCGAGCGTCTCGAGGTAGAGGTTGTGGGCGTCGTGCATGGTCCAGTCGACGCGGCGGTGCTGGAACCAGAACTGGGCGTAACTGCCGGCGCCGCCGCCGAGGACGGGGTGCGCCGTGACCTCCTGCCACGCGGTGTGCCAGTTTTCGGCCCGGCCGCTGCCCGAGAGGTCGAACAGGCGACTGTTGAGATCGTCGCCGGTGGTACCGGTGACGTTGAAGGAGTCATAGGCCTTGCGTGCGAGCGTCGGCGGGAAGCCGTACCGGCCGAAGACGACGATCAGGAACGCCACGAGCAGGAAGAGCAGGGTGCCGGCGTACACCCGCCGCACGCCGTACGACACCGAGATGGTGGACGCGAGCCAGTCGACGAGCAGGATCGTCAGCGAGGCGACGACGACCAGGCCGATCGCGATCACGGCGAGCCCGTGGCCGTCGCGGCTGGCGGCGCTGAGGGCGGCGCTCTGGTGCGTCAGCGCGGGAGAGGTCGAGGCGACCGCGACCGCGGTGATCGACCAGGGTGCGAGCACGAGCGCCGTGGTGATCAGCTGGAGCCGGCGCTTGTCGAGCGCGACCGCGACCGCGAGCCCGGCGAAGAGCGCGATCCAGCTGGCCCGGCTGTACGTGAAATAGAGCGCGAGCGCGAAGATCACGGTCGATCCCGCCGACAGGGAGCGGACGAGCGGCCCGCTTCGCGCTGCCAGCCCGAGGGCGAGGAGCCAGCCCATGGCGGCGAGGATCCCGAGCGCGTTCCAGTAGCCGAGCGGATCGGAGAGGCGGTAGCCCGAGATCGGGTCGAACGCGCCGAACTGGTCCGGGAAGAGGCGCGTCAGGAGGGCATACGTCGCGACGACCACCAGCGCACCCCAGAGCCCGACGACGACCGACGCGACCGATCGTCGCCGTAGCAACAGGACGCCCGCGGCCGCGGCGGCGAGGTACACAAGCACCCGCTCGACCTCGAGGACGGTGTCGGGCACGACCGTCGTCCACAGCAGCGAGAGCGCGATCCAGCCGACCAGCCCGGCGAAACCGGCGAGAAAGACGGCGTCGAGGACGCCCAGCTCGGCCGACACGCCCACCGCGAGGGCAAGCGCCATGAGCGCGAGCAGTGCCAGGCTGCCCCAGCCCCAGGAAACCGGGAAGTACCCGCCGTTCGCGAAGCCGAACGCGCCGACCGCGAGGCAGGCGGCGATACCGAGGGGCACGCCTGCGTACGTCAGCGAACGAGCGAGCGGGGCCCGGACCGCGGGCACCCGCGGCCGAGCAGCCGTGACATCGACCATCTCTGTCACAGGGTAGGGGAATCCGCCGGAAGCACAATCGCCGCTCGAGGTGGGCCATCGACGGTTGTCATGCGTGGCGACCGGGTATCCGATTAAGATGCCGCATCCCCATCGTCCAGTCGTTGCCCCCGGGGAGGGGCAGGCACAGCAGTATCGAAGTTTCACCACGGACTTGCCGACGTGGCCAAGCTGCCGATACCCACATCGTTGATTCGACGGACGCCCGTGGTTGCGGTCGCGATGATGCTCGTCGCGGCAGCCTTCGGCGCGAGCGCCGCCGACGCGGGAGACGCTTCCGGGTGGCAGACCGCGGCGACCAGAGCGGAACGGGTGACGGTTCTCCCCCGGCTCGAGGCAGGCCTGCTGGCCCAGATCAACGAGTTCCGCCGTTCGGCAGGACTCCTGCCCCTACGCGCCAGTTCGGCGCTCTCGGCGGCGGCGCACGAGCAATCCCTTTCGATGGCCGAGCACGGGTTCTTCGGGCACGAATCGTTCAGCGGCGCGCCGTTCTGGAAGCGCGTGGAAACCAGGTATCCGAAGCCGCCAGACGGCTCATGGCGCGTCGGAGAGAACCTGGTGTGGAGCTCGCCCCGGCTGAGCGCACGACGTGCGCTCGAGCTGTGGCTGAACAGCCCGCCACACCGGCAGAACCTGCTCACTGCTGTCTGGCGCGAGGTCGGGATCGCGGCGGTGCACGCGTCGTCGGCGCCAGGCGTCTACGGGGGAAACGACGTCACCATCCTGACCGCGGACTTCGGCGTCCGCCACTAGCGTTTCCCTAGCCAGACGCGGGATGCCAGGCAACGGCGAAGCCGCGCCCGTCGGCCGACAACGGTCCCGGCAAGGCGCCGGAGCCCGGAGACGACAGCATGCCGGTGAATCTCGGGTCGCCGCCGTCGGGGCCGAGCTCGGCCAGATCGATCGGCGTCGCCTGCCAGGCCGGGTCGGTGATCGTCCCGGCGTGGCCGTCGGCGGTCGCGGCAGCTCGGGTGAACGAGACCGAGCCGAAGTTCGCAAGCGGCAGCGTTCGGCAACCGCCCGGCGACAAGCACGAAGACGGTGCCTCGGCGATCCACTCTGCAGAGGTCAGGTCGGGCTGCGCCACGGTCACGCGACGGGTGACGCGCACGCGGCGCGTCGTGTTCGTCAGCTGGAGCGTCACCTGTGTGCCCTGGACGAGAACGGCTGCGGTGAGCCGGTCGCCGGGCGCGATCTTCATCGCGATCGGGATCGACGGCGCCGGGACGATCTCGTACCACGCCGCGTAAACGGGACGACCACGCGAGTCGCAGTTGGACTCTGTGCCGATCTGCTCGAGCGCCTGGGCGTCGGTCGAGAAGCCGCCGAGCCCGACCCAGAAGGCGGAGTACGAGGGCTGCCCGGCCGTGCAGGTCACCTTCGGCTGCACCCAGGAGCCGACCACGTTCGAGTAGGACGTCGCTGTGCCGGACGCGTTCGTTCCCGTCAGCGCGTACCCGGCCCAGTTCGACGACACCTGGCCCTCGCCGACGGTGCGCGGGGCGAAGACGCGATTTGGCGCCGCGTCGGCCGCGGGCCCGCCGAATGCGAGTACCGACAGCGACATGAGCCCTACGGCGAGACGAAGCACCACGGGACGGTAGCCAGCGTTCCTGAGAGCCCGATGAGAGCATGCAGTCGTCCGTAGGATGGCTCACCTGGCAGAAGATGCTGAACCGGGCTCCGTGGCCGCGGTCGTGCTCGCGGCCGGAGCGGCCACGCGCTTCGGCGCCCCAAAGCAGGCGCTCCTTCTCGACGAGGTGCTCGCCCGACTGGGGCAGTGCGGCGAGATCGGCGAAATCGTCGTCGTCATCGGCGCGTACGAGCTCGAGGCGGACGTGCGTCTCGTCCGCTGCGACGACTGGGAGCTCGGCCCCGGAGCCTCGCTGCGTTGCGGACTACGCGAACTCGCCGACGAGACGTCCGCGGCGGCGGTGATCCTCGCCGACGGCCCCGACCTGGCGCCGGCGGCCGTCGATCGCGTCGTCACCGCCTGGCGGCAGGGCGCCGGCGACGTGGTGGCAGCCTCCTACCGCGGCGTGCGCGGCCATCCCGTCGTGCTCGACCGGGCGGTCTGGGCCTCGATACCGGACGAGGGCGCGCGTGCGCTCGAGCCGCTGCTCGTCCCGTGCGACGACCTGGGTGAGCCCGGCGACGTCGACCGGCCGGAGGACCTCCCCGAGCGCTTCGTCTAGAGAGGGGTCCGGAGCGCGGCGAGCTTCTGCTTCAGTGCGGGGGGCATCTCCTCGGAGCAGACCTGACGGACGAAGCTCCGCAGGCTCTCCTCGAAGCGGTAGCGCTTCCGGCAATACCCGCAGCCCTCGAGGTGCTTCTCGGCCTCCGCGCGCTCGACGTCGTCGAGCTCGCGGTCGAGGTACGGCTGCATCCACTCCTCGCACTGGTCGCAGAGTTCGTCGAACTCCATCTCAGCCTCCGACAGCCTCGTCCGCGAGTGCCGTCTTCAGGATACGACGTCCGCGGTGCAGGCGCGACATCACCGTGCCGATCGGGATGTCGAGGATCTGCGCGGCGTCCTGGTAGGTGAAGTCGCCGATGTCGACGAGGACGAGGACGTCCCGGAAGTCGTGCGGGACCGCGGACAGGGCTGCCACCACGTCGTCCTGCGAGAGCCGGTCGACGACGGCGTCCTGGTCCGACCTCGGCTCGCGTGACGATTCCTCCAGCCGGTTGTAGAGGAAGTAGTCGCCCTCCTCCAGCGGCTGCATCTCGGGGGAGCGCTGCTTGCGGCGGCCGCGGTCGATGTTGAGGTTGGTGAGGATGCGCAGCAGCCACGCGCGCAGGTTGGTTCCGGGCGTGTACGAGCGCCAGCTGCGGAACGCGCGGGCATATGTCTCCTGCATCAGGTCCTCCGCCTCCTCGCGACTGCCAACGAGCCGTCTCGCCACGCGGTAGACCTGATCCGAGAGCTCAAGCGCTTCCTCCTCGAACCGCACGCGGTCGCGCGCGTCGGTTGCCAGTCGCTGGGGCTCGGTCGGCGTGATCTCGCTCACCCGCCAACCCTAGCAACGCGTTTCTGAAGACAGCCAACGAGCCCGGGAGCAGGGATATTCCCCGTTAGAGGCGGTCTGTCGAGGGGTAGGACCGAGACAGGCGAGCGGAAGGAGGCAGGTATGCGTGGATTATGCGTGGATACGACGTTGTGACCAGCGACGACCGGGCCGTCGGCCGGGTCGTGGATGTCCGGAACGGCTTCCTGATCGTCGAGTCGGGCCGGCTCCGCAAATCGCGGCATCCCATCCCGCGGGAGTTCGTCCACGCCGTGGACGAGGCGGCGAGGGTCGTCGTGACGGTGCCGAGGCGCATGCTGATGGACGCGCCGCGCGTGGACGGGCGCGGGAACTTCGACCGGGCTTCGGCGGCCGGGCACTTCGGCCTCGCCGAGTCCTAGCTCCGGCCTCCGACCGAGTGCGAAGGCGAGTCGCTCGCGCACGATTCGGCCTGGGGAGCGGATCGGGATTCGATCCCCGCCGGCCGGCCGGCGCCGGAGCACCGAGGCCGCGATACGCAGGCACATGCGCCGGGTTCCGGACGAGCGCCTGCTGGGCGACCGGAGGATCGACAGCCGCCGCTTGCGGAAGGACTAGACCGGAGGGGTCTGGTGGAAGCCGCCCTGGGCCAGCCGGCCGACGATCGTCTGCCGGTCCGTCCGGTCGTCGTCCCAGGAGAGAGTGACCTCGCCGATCAGATTCGCGTTCGCGGCCTCCAGCCCGTCGAGGTCGCGGAGCGTCGCGCCGAGGCGCATGACGCAGCGCTCGCAGCGGATCCCGGTGACCTGGATCGTCTCGGTCTGGATCGCCATGGCCGCTCACTAGCCTAGCGTCCGTTCGACCACGTCCCGTGCAACGGCGAGGATCCCGGCGGAGGCAGCGACCTCGAGCTGGCGCTCGGCCTCCGGCCGACCGTCGAGAACGAGGCGCGCAAGCTCGAGCTCCTCTCCGTCCAGGGTCGGCTCGACCTGCGCGGCGAGCGCCTCGACCTCGGTCGGATCCGGGGGAAGCCGCGAGGCATCCTCCCGGCGGCGCGCGTAGAGGCCGCGGTCGTACGTCTCGACCGTGTCCGGCGCCGTCGAGACGAGGGCGCCCGCGATCGCGGCGAAGCCGGCCGACCTGCGCACGTCGGTCTGCATATCCATCACCCGCACCTCGACGGTGCCGTACTCCGGCCGCGGCCAGGCGTCCCAGTGCCGGCGGGTCGAGTCGCGGCCGGTGGCGGTCCGCCAGTCGTCCCAGCTCCGCAGCACCGGCGGGGTTCCTCCGGTCGGCATCGACAGCAGCCGCTCCGCGCGCTCCGACCGCCGGCCCGTGTCACCGCCTTCGGCGAACGGCGAGTTGGCCGAGAGCGCCAGCAGGACCGGGAGCCACGGGACCACCGCCTCGAAGGCGCGCAGGGCCGAGTCCGGGTCGGGAACGGAGACGTGGACGTGCAGCCCGCAGACCAGCTGCCTGCTGAGAACATCGCCCAGGGACGCGGCCATCTGCTCGTACCGCGGCAAGGGAACGATCTCCTGGTCGTCGCCCGACGCCAGGGGGTGCGCCCCGGCCGCATAGACGCGTAGACCTGCGGTGGTTGCCCGTTCGGCGATCTTCGCCCGCATCCGGGCCAGGTCGGCGAGGGCGGCCGTCGCGTCCGGCACCACGGGAGTCGCGAGCTCGACCAGGCTCTCGAACACCTCCGCCTTGGTGCGCGCGTCTCCCTCGCCGACCACCCGGGTGAAGCCTGCAGCGGCGTCGAGCGTGTCGGCGTCGACGAAGAAGAGCTCCTCCTCGACGCCCAGCGTCCCCGGCTCAGCTTCGCCGAACCGGTGCTCGGCTTCGTCTCTCACTTGCCGCGAACAGCGTGCACCGGGCGGCCGGCCGCCTCCCAGGCGTAGTACGACGCACTCGGCCCGAACGAGCGCTCGTAAGCGGTCACCCGCGGGTTGCGGCCGACCTGCTTGGCGCGCTCGGCGTGGCGAAGCAGATTCGGATCGTCACGAACCTCCCAGACCAGGATCAGGTGGGCGGCGGTCATGAACTCGGCGACGAAGGAACAGCCCGCAGCGGGGCACGGGAACGGGTCGGTGGCGACGCAGAACCACCCGGCGTGATCGGCCTGGTCGTCGTCGGCCCAGATGTCCTCTTCCTCGAGGAAGTCGACGTCCTCGAGCGCCAGCTCGAGGCGACCCGGTTCCTCGCTGGCCATGCGATCACCCTAGATAAAGCGAAGGCCCCCGGGCAGGCGATCGGGGACCTTCGTCTTGTGAAGGCCCCCGGGCAGGCGGTCGGGGGCCTTCGTCTTGTGAGGCCCCCGGGCAGGCGGTCGGGGGCCTTCTCCTCGTGGACGGCTAGCCGGGCGCCGTGGGCTGCCGTCCAAGCTTCACGTCGATGGTCTTCCTCTTGCCTGCCCGATAGACGACGACGTGGATCGAGTCGCCGGGCTTCTTTGCGGCGACGATGTCCCGGAGCTTGTCCAGACTCGCGACCGGCTGGCCCGCCGCCGCGACGACGATGTCGCCGCCGAGCTTGTAGCTCTCGCCCGCGAGCACCACCTGGGTCGTTCCCGCCTCGAGTCCGGCCTTGGCGGCACCGCTGCCCGGTTGCACGCTCTGCACGAGCAGACCCCGGGTCGCGGGGAGCCGGAAGACCCGGGCCAGGTCGCGGGTGATCGGCGTGGCGCTGATCCCGAGGAACGCACGGTCGATGTGGCCCACGCGGATCAGCTGGGCGATCACCGTCTTGACCGTGTTCGACGGGATCGCGAAGCCGATGCCGACGTTGCCGCTGGTGTCGCTCGAGCTGCCGGTCTCGATCTGCGAGTTGACGCCGATGACCTGGCCGCGCCGGTTCAGGAGCGGCCCGCCCGAGTTGCCGTGGTTGATCGCCGCGTCGGTCTGGATGACGTGGTCGATCGTGTAGCCGTTCGGAGCGGTGATCGCCCGCTGGATCGCGCTGACGATGCCCGCGGTGACCGTGCGGTCGAGACCGAACGGGTTCCCGATCGCGACGACAGGGTCGCCGACCTGCATGGCGTCCGAGTTCCCCAGCGGCAAGGGCGTCAGGGCGCGAGAGCTGGCGTCGATCTTCAGCACCGCCAGGTCGCTCGAGGCATCGGTGCCCTCGACCGTCGCCTTCGTGCTCGCGCCGTTCGAGAAGCTGACCCGCACCTGCTTGGCGCCGCTGATCACGTGATAGTTCGTGACCACGTGCCCGGCCTTGTCGACGACGAAGCCGGAGCCGAGCGACCGCTCCTCCTGGTGTTGGGGGAAGAACTGGTTGCCGAAGAACGGGTCGGCCTGGACGGTCACGACCGTTGTCGAGGTCACCTGCACGACCCCGGGAGCGGCACGGCGGTAGATGTCGTTGATCGAGAGGGCCGGGCGCGACGAGGACGACGAGGCCGCGGGCGAGACCGACGCCTGGATCTCGCGTACGGTGGTCGTCTTCCGGCCGAGACCTCCGAGCGCGGCGGCGCCGCCGAGCGCCAGCCCCGCCCCGAGCAGCGCGGCCGCGAGCAGCCCGGCCCCTGCGAGAATGCGCGTGCGTCCCACCAGGGCCGTTATAGACCCGGCCGTGTTGAGGTCCGGTAGCGCCTCCGTTAAGGGTGTGTTGCGGTCGGCGGGACGATCCTGAGCGGTTCGTCGAAGCCGGTGTAACGGTGCTGCATGAAGTGCGCCTGGGCGGTCATGTGCAGCGCGAGCAGCCGGCCCGTCCTCGGCTCGATCGAGAGCACGAACCAGGCCGGCAGGTGCGGGTCGTAGAAGGAGGCGATCCGGACCGGACGACCGTCGACCGTCCCGGTTCCCAGCAGATGGGCGTTCGTGCGCCGGTCCGGGCCCCAGAACGGCTCCGGCTGCCTGATCCGCTCCGTCTGCGACCGCTCCCATTTTCCGCCCGGGAGCCTGTCCCAGCGGGTGCCGCCGATGATCACGGCCTTCGGCCCGTTCGTGATCGAGTAGGCGAGCTTGTCCGGCGCCGCTACGCGGTAGATGGTGGTGATCGCGTTCCGGGCGTTCGAGGCCAGGCGCTCGTGGATGACGAGCGAGCGCAATGAGCGGAAGACGCGGTCGGCGCGTGTGACCAGCGCGGCCGCGGCCGGAGCGGGCCAGCGGCGCGGGAGGACGAAGCGGAGGGTCGCGGGCTTCGCGCCGGGGCCGGAGAGGGCGACGGTGACGGTCCGCGGCGGCGGCGGCACCGGGATCGTCGCGGCATAGCAGCCCGGCCCGCACGGCCGGGCCCCTGCCCGGGCAATCCTCACCGTCAGCCCGTCGATGCCCTTGCCGTCCTGGCCGAGGGCGGTGACGCGCACCGCGATGTTGCGCCCGCGCGGGGAAGCGGCGAGCCCGACGGCGACGTCGTCGTCCTCGCCTCCAAGCACGACCGCGTCCGCGGGCGGCGGCCGAGGCACGGCGGGCACGACGGCTCTGGCGGAGGCAGCCGCCCGCGGCGGCGGCGGGAGCTCCGTCAGCACCGCGATCGCAACGATCAGGCCGCCGAGCAGCGCGAGTTCCGCGCCGAGCCCGACGCGCGCGATCCGGTGCCGGTTCGTCCAGGCGACGGCGAGCACGGCGAGGAGCACGCCCGTCTTCACCAGCACCGTCTGCCCGTACGAGGTGTGCACGACCGAGGCGAGCGTGGGGAATGCCGCGATCGCACGGGGGATCGACGCCGCCCCGAGTACCAGGACGGCACCGATCGCGATCGTGGGGAAGCGCCGGCGTGCCCTCGGGCTCCCACTCGCGACGAGCAGGACAAGCCCGCCGATCCAGACCGCCGCAGCCGCGACGTGGACGAAGTCCGCCAGTGCGATCAGGCTCCGGTGGTTTCGGGGGTCGAGGGCATGCCCGGCCAGCGTCGGCGCGACGAGCTCGAGCACCGCCGCCCCGGAGGCGAGGACGGCGACAGTCGGGACCGCGATCGACACGAGCGCGGCCGCAGCGCCGACCAGAGCGACGATTGCGGCGGTCTCGGTCACCCGGCCGAACCGGGTCGCGTCGGCGGCCGGCTCGATCGCCAGCAGCCCCAGCCCGCCGGCCGCGATCAGGATCAGGCCGGCGCCAACGACCGCGGTCTCCAGCCGACGCCGACCGGGCTCGAGCAGGACGCGCCCCGTGAGCGCCGCCCCGCCGGCGACCAGCACGCCGGCGATGAACACGAACCGGAGTACGACGGACGCGGCCGATACGCCGCCGCCTGCGGACAGCGTGGGCACCGGCCGCGGCGACCCCGCGCCCACGGCGAACGCGAGAACGCCGGTGACCAGATGGCCGTCGTCCGAGACGACGCGCCAGCGGACGGTGTAGGCGCCGCGGGCCAGCCCCGGGAGCAGCGGCAGCACGAGCGAGCGGTCGTTGCCGGCCAGCCGGTGGGCCGGGCCGGCGAGCACCGAGCGTCCCTGGGCGTCGACCACCCGGTCGCCCCCTGCCGGGCGGATCTCGTCGTCGAAGAGCAGCTTGACGTCTTGCGGCGGAGTGGCCAGCACTGCGCCGTCGGCGGGCTTCGAGCCGACCAGCCGCGCGTGGGCCGAGGCCGCCGCCGGAAAGGCGAGCGCCGTCAGGAGAACGACGAGGCTACTGGCCCTGCGGAAGGACGAGCTCGAGCAGATCCGGCCCGGCCGGGACGAAGCCACGGCCGCGGTAGAAGGACTCGGCGCGGTCGTTCCCACGCTCGACGACGACCTCGAGCCGGCCCGCGCCGTTCGCAATCGCGTATCCCTCGGCCCACTCGAGCAGCTGCTTGCCGACGCCCTCCTTCTCGTGAGCCGGGTGTACACAGAGCTGTTCGATCCGAAGCCTGGCAGTGGATTCCTCGATCGCGACGTAGCCGGCGGTCTCGCCTGCCAGCTCGGCGACGAAGACGGTATCCCGCGTCAGCGTCTCGAGCGTGCGTTCGTCGTCGCATTCCGCGAAAGCGAGCTTCGCGACCGCGAACAGCAGCCCCTCCTCCTCCGTCCGGAAGGGCCGCATCATGACCTTGCGGTACGGCACTTCGGGACCTGATGCTACCTCCAAACGCCGGAACCGAAAGGAGCACCATGGGCTACGTGTTCAGTTCGCTCGACGAACTCGGAGAGGGCTACGGCTTCCGCAAGATCCGTCGAGGGCTCGGCGTCAGCGCCTTCGGCGCGAATGCGCTGGTGATGGCACCGGGCTTCGACGGCTTCCTTCACTACCACGACACCCAGGACGAGCTCTACTTCGTCCACCGGGGAACCGCCCGGTTCGAGGTCGACGGCGAGTCACGGGAGCTCGGCCCGGGCAGCCTCGTGCACGTCGAGTCGACGACGCCGCGGAAGTTCTCGAACGTTGGCGACGACGACCTGGTCGTGATCGTGATCGGCGGGCAGGGCGGCTACGTCGAGCGCGACGGCCACCTCGTCGACCCCGACCGCGACCTGGAGCGGCGCACGGCGTTCGGGTCGTGACCCGGTAGCATCTCCCGGCACGGGTCGGGGTAGCAGCGGTCGCACTCGGCCAGGCGCTCGGCCGGCTCGCCTGACTCAGCCCCTCGCCTCCGCGTGCCGCAGGTTGAAGATCGCCCACATGCCCAGGAAGAAGATCAGCCCGGCGGCGACCAGGTAGGCGACGCCGACCTCCACCGGATGTCCGGCGAGGAGCCCTCGGATCGCCTCCAGCAGCTGTGTGATCGGATTCGCGGCGGCGACGCCGTGGATCCAGCCCTGCAGCAGCTTCAGCGGCACGTACACCGGCGCGAAGAAAAGGAGCAGGAACACGGGCGTCTGCATCATCGGGCCGGCCTGAACCGACTGGAAGCGCATCGCGATCCCGCACGCCCAGAAGAGGAAGGCGACGTTGACCATGACCGCCAGCAGATAGAGGCCGACGAGGTCGATCGGCGAGCCCTTGATCCGCATGCCGGCGAGAATCGCGACCAGCGTGACCACCACCGACGTGATCATCCAGCGGATCAGCGCGCCGATCGCGTAGCCCGCGATCACCCCGCTACGCCGGGAGGCGCCGAGCATCAACCGGCGCGAGAAGCCGTATTCGAAATCGCGTCGCGGGCGATGGGGCTCGCCTCGACCGCGGCGGCTGATGGCTAGATCGAAGGAGACTCATGGGTGGTTGTGCGGTGCTCCGGGGCGCGGGGCGCCTGGTTCGGGTGATGCTGATGAGCGCACGTCGACGCTCTCGTGGTGACGTTGCGTCACTCTGGGCTGCTTTGAACGGCCTGCTGGTGGCGCTGGTGGTGGACGCGCTCGGGCGCCTCGTGGGCGGCGCGCGGGCTGATCGTCGGCTTCCTCGGCGCTACACGCGCTACTCGACGTTCGGCGCCGAGACCTACGAGCTGACCGAGTGAACCGCTGGGGGCTCGCGCTCGCGAACGTCGCGGGGAGCGCGCCGTCGGGGTCGCGGCGTCGCTCTGGGCCAGGCGCTCGGGCGGCTGGTGACTCAGCCCTTCGCCTCGGCGTGGCGCAGGTTGAAGATCGCCCACATGCCCGAGGAAGAAGATCAGCCCGGCGGCGACCAGGTAGGCGATGCCGACCTCCGCCGGCTGGCCGGCGAGCAGCCCGCGGATCGCCTCGAGCAGCTGCGTGATCGGGTTCGCGGTGGCGACGCCGTGGATCCAGCCCTGGAGCAGCTTCAGCGGGACGTACACCGGCGCGAAGAAGAGGATCAGGAACACGGGCGTCTGCATGATCGGGCCGGCCTGCACCGACTGGAAGCGCATCGCGACGCCGCAGGCCCAGAAGAGGAAGGCGACGTTGACGAGGACGGCGAGCAGGTAGAGGCCGGCGAGGTCGATCCGGCGAGCCCTTGATCTGCATGCCCGGCGCGAACGCGACGCGCGGTGACGACGACCGGCGTGATCAGCCAGCGGATCGAGCGCGCCGATCGCGTAGCCGGCGATGAGCCCGCTGCGCCGCGGAGGCGCGCGAGCATCAGCCGGCGCGAGAAGCCGTACTCGAAGTCGCGTGCGATCCCGAACCCGGTGAAGACACCGCCGAAGGCGGCCGACTGGAGCAGGACGAAGCAGAACTGGAAGCCGGCGTAGCCGGGCGGGTAGTCGAACCCGGGGATGTGCCGCAGCCGGGAGAGGCCGCCGGCGAAGGCGACGAAGTTCAGCAGCGGGAACATCAGCCCAGGGATCAGCAGGGACGGGTTGTGCAGGACGTTGTGCAGCGTCCGCCAGCCGACCGCCAGCGCGACGTTGCGGAAGTCGCGCACGGCGCTCATGTGCGCGTCATCCTCGTCCGCAGGGCGAGACCGGACGCGAGTAGCGATAGCGTGATCAGGCCGGCGGCGACGGCGAACGCGAGCCCGAGCGCCTCGCCGTTCCAGCCCTCGATGATCAGGCTGCGCAGGCCCTCGATCAGGTACGAGACCGGGTTGGCGGTCGCCAGCCAGCGGAACCAGGTCGCCTCGATCAGGTTCCGCGGGAAGTTCATCGAGGAGACGAGCAGGAAGACGAACAGCACCGGGAAGAGGCCCTGGACGGACTCGCCCGAACCGGTGCGGAGCGCCATGAACACCCCGGCGGCGCCGAAGCCGATCGCGATCGCGATCGCGAGGCCGAGCAGGACGACCACGCCCGCCGCCCCCGACGCCGGGTGGACGTGGACGGCGTACGCCACTGCGACGTAGACGACCGCCTGGACGGTCGCGACGAACGCGACGCCGGCCAGCTGCCCCAGCACGAGCGCGACGCCGCGCACGGGGGTCAGCGACAACCGGCTGAGGAAGCCGGTCTGGATGTCGCGGGCGAGGTCGGTGCCGGCGTTCATCGTCGCGAACAGCGCGCCCTGCATGAACGGGATCGCGAGCGCGAAAGCGACGAAGCGGTCGGTCGGGAAGCCGGGGATCGACGTCGCCGCCTGGAGCCCGCCGGAGTTCACGGCCAGCAGGCCGAGCGGGAAGATGATCGGCGCGACCACGTTCGCCGGTTGCCGGGCCTGGCGGACGACCGAGCGGCGGGCGAGGTGGTAGACCTGGAGCGCGGTCGCGCTCACCTGCGAGCCGGCTCCGGTTCGGCGTCCGCCTCCGCCTCGGCCGCGGCACCCTCCAGCGTCCGGCCGGTCTTCTCGAGGAACACGTCGTCGAGCGAAGGGGCGTGGAGCTGGAGGTTCGCCACCGGCAGGCCCTCGAAGTCGAGCGCGCGGACGATCTCCGCCAGGTCGAGGTCGCCGTGGGCGCAGCGCACGGCGACGCTGCCGGGCGAGACCTGCACGAGCTCGCCGAAGCGGCGCAGGATGTCGGCCACCCGGTCCCGCTGCTCGGGATCGGCGGGCGTGATCTCGACGGTCGGCCGGCCGATCTCGGCCTTCAGGTCGGTCGGCGTCCCCTCGGCGACGATGTGGCCGTGGTCGATGATCCCGACGCGGTCTGCGAGCACGTCGGCCTCCTCCAGGTACTGGGTGGTCAGGAAGACGGTCACGCCATCTTCCTTCGCGAGCCGCCCGACCTCGCCCCAGAGCGCGTTGCGGCTCTGCGGGTCGAGGCCGGTGGTCGGCTCGTCGAGGAAGAGGATCCGCGGGCGATGGACGAGCGCCAGGGCGAGGTCGAGGCGGCGCTTCATCCCGCCGGAGTACGTGCGGACGCGGCGGTCGGCCGCCAGCGAGAGACCGACGCGCTCGAGCAGCTCGTCGCCGCGCTGCCCACGCTCGTGCCGCGGGATCCCGTGCAGCGCGGTCTGGAGGCGCATGTGGTCGCGCCCGGTGAGGAGCGGGTCGAGGGCTGCCTCCTGCAGGGCGGCGCCGATCGCCCGCCGCACGTCGGGGCCGTTCTTCGACCACGTCGAAGCCTGCGACCGTCGCCTTCCCGGCGCTCGGCGGCAGGAGCGTGGTCAGCATGTGGACGGTCGTCGACTTGCCCGCACCGTTCGGGCCGAGGAAGCCGTAGATCTCGCCGGGAGCGACGGTCAGGTCGATGCCGTCGACCGCGACGACGTCCTTGAAGCGGCGGACGAGCCCCTCGACTTCGATCCCGTTGCGGTCCGTGACCATCGTCCGACTCTAGCGACGCATGAGCGGAGCGCCCGCGGTCGAGACGGTCGGAGCGTCCATCTATCCTCCGAGTGGTGGCAGGTGTCGTCGGTTACGCCCTCGAGCCCGACGCGGGAGAGCGCCTCGTCTTCGGCGACGCCATCGTCCTGACTGCGCCCGGAGGGTTCGACGGGTTCTTCCAGAGGCTGGCGGCGGCCCACGAGGCGGGAGCCCTCGGGGCGGACGCCTACGCCGAGGCGTCGAAGGAGTACGGGATCACGTGGCTGGACTGACGGCCGTGTTGAATCGCGCGGGGCTACCGGCGGTGGTGGTCGTCGCCATCGTCGCGGCCGGCTGCGGTTCGACGGAAACGGTCACCGTGACGACCACCGTGACCCGGACGGTGACCACGACGACGCCGGCTGCGAAGAAGACGGTGCGCGCGTACTTCATGCGCGACGGCAAGGTCGGGCCTGTCGCCCGGGCACTCGAACAGGTCGACCGCGCGTCGCTGCTCGCAGCGGTCGCCGCAGGCCCGAACGACGCGGAGCGCGCGATCGGGTTCACGCAGGGGGAGGCGACCGAGCGGACGGCGGAGGACGTCTACACCCTCTCCCAGTTCGACCCGAAGAAGCCGGTCGAGGTCGCGGGCAAGAGCTACACCCGCGCCGACTTCGAGGACCTGACGCCGGCGATCCTGGTCGAGTCGCCGCTCCCGTTCGCAGCCGTGTCCTCGCCGCTCCGCGTGTGGGGCACCGCGAACACCTTCGAGGCGACCTTCGAGTACGAGCTCCTCGACGCGGCCGGGAAGGCGCTCGCCCGCCACTTCGTCACCGCCACGTCGGGGAGCGGGACTCGCGGCACCTACGACGTCACCATCCGCTTCACTTCGCCGGGCGGCCCGGGGAAGCTCGTGGTGTACGAGCTCTCGGCCGCGGACGGCTCGCGCATCCACCAGGTCGAGATCCCGCTGACGCTGGCGCCGTAGCCGGCGGCGGGGACAGACCCGCGGGTCTGCCCCCAAGTGTGCTCGCGCTACTTCACCGAGGCGCACTGCGCCGGCGCCTTGGCCGGGACGTCCGGCTTCTGTCCGCTCGGCGCCCCCAGGTACGCGACCATGACGCGCACCGGCTTCGTGCCCTCGTTGCGCGCCAGGTGGACGTGGTTCGCCGCCTCCGTGAAGGCATTCCCCGCGGAGATGCGCCGCGGAGTGCACTTCGGGTCGCTGCTGTCGTACAGGGTCAGCGTCCCCGCCGTGACGGCGGCGACCACCGGCGAGCGGTGAAAGTGCCAGCCGAAGTCTCCGCCGGGCATCACCTTCACCTGGACGAAGACGACGTTGCCGGGCTTCGACGTCTTGATGCTGATCGGCTGCGCGAGCCTGGCCGCAGCCAGAGCCTGGGCTTTGATCGGCGGCTCTCCCGACGCCGAGGCGACGCCGGCCACGACCAGCGCTGCCGCGAGTGTTGCGACGACCTTCAGCTTCCACATCACATGCGTCCTCCTTGTCGATGGGTCGCCGCCACGGTAGGAGGGCACTCTTTGCACGTCGTTTGCCGCCGCTTAGCCGTTGGAGGCTTCCCAAGTCGTCATCCTGTGTCCGGATGCCGGAAACGAGGATCGAACTGCTCGGAGGCTTCAGCGCCGTGGCCGACGGTCACCCCGTCCCGGACGGGGCGTGGCGACTGAAGAAGGCGCGCGAGCTGGTGAAGCTGCTGGCGCTCGCTCCGCAGCATCGCCTCCATCGCGAGCAGGCGATGGACACCTTCTGGCGTGAGAAGAGCCCTGACGCCGCGGCGAACAACCTCCACCAGGCCCTCCACGTCGCCCGCCGCGCGCTGGGCCCCGACGCGATCGAGCTGCGCGACGAGCTGCTCCACCTCTCCGCCGACGTCGTCGTGGACGTCGACGAGTTCGAGCGGTCGGCGGTCGACGCCCGCCGGGCGGGGACTCCGGCCGCCTACCGGGCGGCGCTCGCGCTGTACGGCGGTGAGCTCCTCCCCGAGAACCGCTATGAGGACTGGGTCGAGACCCGGCGCGACGAGCTGGCCGAGCTGTCGGCGGCCCTCGCCGACGAGCTGGGCGAGCTCGGCGCGGTCGAGGGCGTCCGCGGCCTGCCGATCGACGCGACGTCGTTCGTCGGCCGCGAGCGCGAGCTCGACCAGCTGGGAACCCTCCTGGCCGGCACGCGGCTCCTGACGCTCACCGGCGCGGGCGGCGCCGGCAAGACCCGGCTCGCGCTCGAGCTGGCACGGGGGGTCGAGGCCTCGTTCGGGGACGGAGCCGTGCTCGTCGAGCTGGCGCCCGTGGCCGAGCCGGCGCACGTCCAGGAGGCGGTTGCGGCCGCGCTCGACGTGCGGGCGCTGCCCGGCCACGACCTCGATGCCGCGGTCGCCGAGTTCCTGGGCAGCCGGTCGTTCCTGCTCGTGCTGGACAACTGCGAGCACGTCCTCGTCGCCGCGGCGGCTGTGGCCGACGTGCTGCTGCGCTCGGCTCCGGGCGTCTCGGTCGTCGCGACGAGCCGCGAGCCGCTGCGGGTCCAGGGCGAGACCGTCTTCCGGGTGCCGTCGCTCGCGATTCCCGACCCGGAGGGGCCGGTCGAGCCGACCGAACTTCTCAGCTACGAGTCGATCCGCCTGTTCGTCGAGCGGGCGGGCGCCGCCGCCCCCGGCTTCGCCCTCGAGGACCGCAACGCCCGCGAGGTGGTTCGCATCTGCTACCGGCTCGACGGCCTCCCACTCGCGATCGAGCTCGCCGCGGCCCGCCTCGGCGCGCTGGGGGCGGACGCGATCGCAGAGCGGCTGGACGACCGCTTCCGGCTGCTGCGCGCGGGCAGCAGCTCGGCGCCGACGCGCCAGCAGACGCTCGAGGCGACCCTCGAGTGGAGCCACGAGCTGCTCGCGGACGACGAGCGGACGCTCTTTCGCCGCCTGGCCGTCTTCGCCGGGGGCTTCGACCTCCCCGCGGTCGAGGCGGTGTGCTCCGGTGACGACCTGGAACGGCGTGAGGTCGCCGACGTCCTGGCCCGGCTGGTCGAGAAATCGCTCGTCACGGGCGACGACCGCGTGCGCGACCGGCGCTACCGGCTGCTCGAAACGGTCCGCCTCTACGCCGGCGAACGGCTCCATGAGGCGGGTGAGTCGGCGAGCCTTGCCGGATGCCACGCGGACTGGGCGTTCGATCTCGCCCAGCGGGAACGCGACGACCCGCGGCTCGACCGCGAGGCGGCGAACCTCCAGGCCGCGCTCGACACGCTCCTCGCGGTCGACAAGCCTCAGGCACTGCGCTTCTGCGTCGCCCTCTGGCCGTTCTGGCTGCGCCGGATCGACCTCGAGGAGGGCCACCGGCGGCTGGAGGAGGCCCTCGCCGCCGTCCCCGAGCGAACCGAGACACGCGCCGCGGCCCTGCTGGCGGCCTCGGCCCTCGACCTGCGGGCCGCACGGCTCGACCGTGCCGAGGCCGCCGCGGTCGAGTGCAAGGCGATCGCGGAGGAGATCGGCGATCCATGGTCGCACTGGCTTGCACTCCACTTCATCGGCGGCATCGCGATCTCGCGGGACGATTCCGCCGCCGCCGTCGAGAGCTTCGGACAGGCGCTGGACCTCGCGCGGCGAGAAGGCTTTGCCGCAGCGGCCGCACTGGGCGTGTATTCGCTCGGCGTCGCGCATTTGCGACTGGGAGACCTCGAAGGTGTCGAACACCTCGTCGTGGAGAGCATCGACGAGTTCGAGCGGCTCGGAGACAGCGCCGAACTGATCCCGACGCCGATCAGCGTCGTCGACATGCGCAGGGGAGCGTCCGGGCTCGGGCCGCGAAGGGTGTTCGAGGACACCCTCCAGCCGTTCGTGGAGATCTCGTGCAAGGCCGCCGTCGGGTACGTCCTCGCGAATCAGGCGCAGATCGCGCGGGAGCGGGGTCACCCGGACCGGTCGAGGAAGCTCCTGGACGAGAGCATCGCGCTGTTCCGACGTGAGGGCGACCGGCGCGGGGAGTCGGACGCTCTCATCCGCAAGGCGCACCTGGAGCTGGGGGCCGGGGATCTCGACGCCGCCCGCACGGCGTTCGATCGAGGCGCTCGACCTGCGCCGGCGGCTCCGCGACAGGCGCGGGATCGGCATGGCGCTCTCGGGTCTCGGGCTGGTCGACGCAGCGTCCGGCGACTACGAACGGGCCGAGCAGCTGCTCGCCGAGACCCGCGACCTGTTCCGGCGCGCGGGCGACCGGTGGGGACTGACCGGTGTGTTGTGGAACACCGCCGACGTCGCGGTCACCCGCGGCGACCTGGATGGGGCGGTCGAGGCACTCGAGGAGGCGCTGGCCGTCCAACGGGAGGCGGGCAGAGGGCTGTGGATCGCGCAGACCCTCACGCACCTGGCCGAGGTGGCCTTCGCGCAGGACGAGCCCGAGCGGGCCAGGACGCTGCTGCTCGAGGCGCGCGATCTCTACGCCGCGAAGGGCGATGCCGTGGAGCTCGCAGAGGTCGAGAGCCGCCTGCGTGAGCCTGCAGCGCCGCGCTAAGTCGCTGCAAAGAGCGCCTGGCTAGAACTGCGGCATCGACACGCTCGAAAGGAGCTACAGATGACCGAGACACTCTCACCCGTCCTCGGCGAGGCGACCATCGAGGAGCTGCGGCAGGCGGTCCGCGGCCCGATCGTCACTCCGGAGGACGAGGGATACGACGAGGCACGCGCGGTGTGGAACGGCCTCCACGACGAACGGCCCGCGCTCGTCGTCCAGCCGACGGGCGCAGCGGACGTGGCCGCCGCCGTCGGGTTCGCGCGCAGCCACGACCTGCCGATTGCGGTGCGGGGCGGCGGCCACAGCATCGCCGGCTTCTCGACCTGCAACGACGGGATCGTGATCGACCTGTCCAGGATGCGCGGCGTCCTGGTCGACCCCGCCGAGCGGCGTGCGTACGTCGGCGGCGGCGCGGTCTGGGGCGACGTCGACCACGAGACCCAGGCGCACGGGCTCGCGACAACGGGCGGCCTCGTCTCGACCACCGGCGTCGGCGGCTTCACGCTCGGCGGCGGGATCGGCTGGCTGATGCGCAAGCACGGGCTCGCGTGCGACAACCTCCTCGCCGCGGAGGTCGTCACCGCCGACGGCCGGATCGTCCACGCATCCGAGTCGGAGAACGCCGAGCTCTTCTGGGGCCTGCGGGGCGGCGGCGGGAACTTCGGCATCGTCACGCAGTTCGAGCTCGCACTGCACCCGGTCGGGCCGATCGTGTACGCCGGGCCGATCTTCTATCCGGCGGACGATGCGGGAGCTCTGCTCCGGCTCTTCCGGGACTGGTCGGCGGACACGCCCGACGACGTCACCGGCTTCGTCACGCTGATGACCGCACCGCCGCTGCCGGTGATCCCGGAGGAATGGCACGGCAAGAAGGTCGCCGGGTTCATCGCCGTCTCCGCGGGGCCGGTGGACGACGGCGCGGCGATGGTCGGCGACTTCCGCACGGTCGCCGAGCCGATCGCCGACCTGCTCGGGCCGATGCCGTACACGATGATCCAGTCGCTGATCGACCCGCTCTGGCCCAAGGGCATCAATGCCTACTTCAAGGCGACGAACCTGGCCTCGCTCGACGACGGCGTGATCGAGGCGCTCTGCGAGCTGCACCTGTCCGCGCCGGGTGCTCAGTGCGAGATCCACGTCCACCAGATGGGCGGCGCGGTCGCCGGCGTGCCCGAGGGCGCAACCGCCTTCGCCGAGCGCTCGATGCCCTTCGTGCTGAACGCGGTCGCCGGGTGGCACGACGCAGCCGCCACCGAGGAGCACATCGCCTGGGCCCGGGCCGTGAACGACGCGGCCGCCGGCGCCTCCACCGGCCGCGCCTATGTGAACTTCCTCGGCGACGCTGGAGCCGGGCGGTCGTCGTACGCCCCGGAGACGTACGAGCGGCTGGCGGCGCTGAAGCGCGAGTACGACCCGACGAACGTCTTCCGGCTCAACCAGAACATCGAGCCGTAAGCGGGGAGAGATCGAGCGGGGCCGGGCCTGGGTCCGGCCCCGCTGTCGGTCGTTCAGGGCTTCTCCGGGAGGCGGCTCCACTGCCCTTGTAATCGCGGTCCCGGATGTATCAGGGCTCGCCCTTCGGCGCCCTCGAGCCCTCCTCGTCGTAATCCGGCTGGTCGGCGTCCGGCACGCGCTCGATCTCGGGCTCGTCCTGCGGTGGGAGCTGGTCAGGCGTTTTCGAGCCCGGGATGCCGGGGTCCTGCTGGATCTCCGGGTCGGTCTCAGCGCTCATAGGTCACCTCCCCGCTCTCGACCGTCACGGAGTCGCCGTGGCCGACGGTGATCCTCAGCCGGCCGTTCCGGTCGATCAGCTCCGCGACTCCGGTCGTGCCGTCCACGGTGACGGTGCGGCCGCGCAGGAAATCGCGCGCGCCGAGCCCGTCGTAGACGGCATCGAGGCCGCCTTCCCGCCACTGCTCGTAGCGCGTGCCGAGCGCCTCGAGGACCGCCTCGAGGACCGCATCGCGATCCCATTCGTCGCCGGTCGCCGTCCGCAGCGATCCACCACGCTCGGGCAGCTGCGCGCGCGCCTGGTTGACATTGACGCCGATCCCCAGCACGACGGCACCCTCGCGCGCCTCGGCGAGGATGCCTGCCACCTTCGTCCGTCGAAGCATGACGTCGTTCGGCCACTTGATCTGGACCGCAAGGCCGGTCAGCTGCTCGAGCGCGTCCGCAACGGCGACGCCGGCGACCAGGGCGAGCTGGGGGAGCGGCCGGTCCAGCGGAGGCTTGAGCAGCACCGAGGCGAGCACGGCCGAGCCGGGCGGCGCGTCCCACGTCCGGCCGAACCGGCCACGCCCGGCCGTCTGGATGTCGGTGACTGCGACCGTCCCTTCCGCCATCGACGGGTCGATGAGCTCCTGAGTCGACCCGCAGGACCCGACGCGGATCCGTTCCTCGCCGAGCTTCACCGCTTCTCCCAGACCGAGACGTGCTTGGTGCTCTGGCTCGTGAACGGCTCGCGCTTCCACCCGCTCCAGCGCTCGCGCAGCGTCATTCCCGCGATCCGCGCCATCAGATCGAGCTCCGATGGCCAGACGGAACGAAAGGGCAGTGAACGGAGTTCGAAGCGGCCGTCGACGAGGGTGAAGTGGTGCGACGTCAACCCCTGGCTCGCCACGTCGTACTCGTCGACGCCCCAGTGGGTCTCGCCGGCGGCGAACACGCGCATGGTCTCGCCTGGAGGCAGCCGCCGCAAGCCCGGGACGCCGACCTCGATCACGAAGCAGCCGCCGGGGTCGAGGTGGGCGGCGGCGTTCTCGAAGCACGCGACCTGCTCGTCCTGCGTGGTCAGGTTCCCGATCGTGTTGAAGACGAGGTAGGCGAGCGAGAACGTGCCGTCGACGCGCGTGGTCGCGAAGTCGCCGATCGTGACCTGGATCTCCCCGGCACCGGGCTTCGCGCGCAGGTGCGCAACCATCGCCTCGGACAGGTCGATGCCCGCGACCCGGACGCCGCGCGCGGAGAGCGGCAGCGCGATCCGACCGGTGCCGATGCCGAGCTCCAGCGCGGCGCCGTCTCCCGCGAGCTCGGCGAGGAAGTCCACTACGGGGTCGACGACCGCCGGATCGAACATCACCGTGTCCTCCTCGTAGCGGGCGGCGACCGCCTCGCCGAAGTGGTCCTCGGGCACTAGACGCGTTCTACCCGGACCGCCGAGACCTTGTACTCCGGTGTGCCGATCAGCGGGTCACCGACGTCGTGAATGAGCCAGTTGACCTTGGCCTGCGCGAAGTGCAGCGCCATCCAGACGAGCCCTGGATACACCCGCTCCGAGTAGTGAGCCTCCGCTTCGAGCATGCCGCGACGAGAGACGAGCCGCGCGACCTCGCCGTCCGCGATCCCGAGGGCGGCGCCGTCCTCGGCGTTGAGTTCGAAGAACGGCTGCTCCTGCTTCTCGACCACGCCCGGCTCGCGCATGGTCATCGTCGCCGAGTTGTAGTGGTAGAGCGTCCGGCCCGTCGAGAGCACGAACGGGTATTCGGAGTCGGTCGGCTCGATGGGCGGCTGGTACTCGACGGGGAAGAACCGGCCGCGGCCGCCCGGTAGTGCCGGCGCCGGCGCATGGAGATACGGCGTCCCCGGGTGGTCGAGGTCGGGGCACGGCCACTGGATGCCGTCGGGCTCGAGGCGCGGGTAACGGATCCCGTACCAGTTCGGACTGAGATCGGCGAGCTCGTTCCAGACGTCCTCCGGCGACCCGTAGTTCCGGCCACGACCCGCCGAGCGCGGCCGCCATCGCACAGACGATGCGCCAGTCCTCACGCGCCTCACCGGGGCAGTCGAGCGCCTTCCGCACCCGGTTCACACGGCGTTCGGTGTTCGTGAAGGTGCCGTCCTTCTCGGCGAAGCTCGACGCCGGGAGGACGACGTCGGCGTACTTCCGGGTCGAGTCGTTCAGGAAGATGTCCTGCGAGACGATGAACTCGCAGCCGGCGAGGCCCGCCTCCACGTGGTGGGCGTTCGGCTCGGTCTGGGCGGGGTTCTCGCCGATCAGGTAGAGCGCCTTCACCCGCCCGTCGTGGAGCCCGGAGACGATCTGGTCGAGCCGGTAGCCCGGCGCCTCCGGCACCTCCACCCCCCACACAGCCTCGAACTTCGCCCTGATCTCCGGGTCCTCGACCGACTGATAGCCGGGCAGGTAGGACGGGTTCGCGCCCGAATCGTTCAGGCCCTGGACGTTGTTCTGGCCCCGTAGCGCGTTCAGCCCGGTCGACTCGTACCCGAGGTGGCCTGTCATCAGCACGAGGTTCGAGAGCGACCAGATGTTGTCGACGCCGCATGCGTGCTCGGTCATCCCGAGCGTGTAGAAGATCCCCGCGTACCGCTCACGGGCGTACTCGCGCGCGGTCTCGCGGATCGCCTCGGCATCCACGCCGGTCACACGGGCGGCATCCTCGGGCGAGTAGCGGGAGACGACCTCGCGCACGGCGTCGAACCCGGCCGTGTGTTCGCGGATGTACTCCTCGTCCTGGAGACCCTCCTCCAGGATCGTGTGCATCATCGCGTTGATCAGCCAGACGTCGGTACCGGGCCGCACCTGCAGGTGGCGCTTCGCGAGCTTGGTCAGCCAGATCTTGCGCGGGTCGGCAACGACGAGGGTCGCGCCCTTTCTCACCGCCTTCTTGATCCGGAGCGCCAGCACCGGATGCGCCTCGGTCGTGTTCGATCCGATCACGAGCAGGAAGCGGTCGTTCTCGATCTCGGGGATCGAGTTGGTGCTTGCTCCTCTGCCGAACGACCTGACCAGGCCGTAGAGGGTCGGCGCGTGTCAGGTCGCCTCGCAGGAGTGGACCGAGTTCGTCCCGACCACCCCCCGAGCCAGCTTCTGGATCAGGTAGTTCTCCTCGTTGGTCAGCCGCGCCGAGGCGAGGAAGCCGACCGCCTGCCGGCCGTGTCGCTCCGTCACCCGGGACAGACCCTCGGCTGCGGCCGAAAGTGCGTCGTCCCACGTGGCCGGGTGGAGCTCGCCGTCTTCGCCGCGGATCAGCGGCTGCGTCAGCCGGTCGGGGTGATGCACGAAGTTGAAGGCGAACCTGCCCTTGACGCAGAGGTTGCCGTCGTTGGAGACGTACGAAGGGTCCGACGTGACCTTGACGATCCGCTTCGTCTCCGGGTCGACGTTGAGATCGACCTGGCAGCCGACGCCGCAGAACGTGCAGGTCGTCTTCGTCTTCACCAGCGCCTCTTCCCGGCCGACCGGCGCCCCCTCCTCGAACTTCTCGTAGATCGCGCCCGTCGGGCAGACGGAGAGGCAGCCGCCGCAGAGCTCGCACTCGGTGTCGAGCCAGCCGCGCCCCCACGTCGGAACCACGCGCGCCTCGCCGCCACGCCCTTCCAGCGACAGGGCCGAGCACTGCATGACTTCCTGCGTGTAGCGGACGCAGCGCGCGCAGAGGATGCAGGCGTCGGGGTCATAGCCCATCAGCAGGTCGCGGTCCTCGTACGGCTCGCGCTTCGCGTCGGGGAGGACGAGCGGCGCCTCGACGCCGAGATCGTCGGCCAGCTCGAGGAGCTCGTTCGGCCGGCCCCCAGGACTGCCGTTCAGGTGCTCGGCGAGCAGCATCTCGGTCAGCGTCCGCTGGAACTGCGGCACGGACGAGTTCGTCGAGACGACCATCCCTGCGGCGACCCGCGTTGCGCAGGCGGGCAGCGGCCGCGGGGAGCCCTCGACCCCGACCACGCACATGCGGCAGCCGCCGTAGGGGTCGAGCTTCGAGTCGTGGCAGAGGGTCGGGACGAAGACGTCGTTGCGGGCGAGCGCGTGGACGAGCAACTCGCCCTCGGGCGCCGCGACCTCGCGACCGTCGATCGTGAACGTGACCATCCTGCCGGCGCCTACCTGATCTTGTAGGTCAGCCTTCTCGTCGTCCCGGACGACTTGTACTGGACGAGAAGCGTCATGGTCACGGACTTCCCCTTCGACCGCGCGGGAATCGTGACCACGCAGGACCGGTACGGCGCCGGGCCGTTCAGGGCCGCCGTCTTGACCGCCGAGCTGCCGACCTTGGCCGCGCAGCCTAGAGCCGAGGGGGAGACGCTCTGCGCGCCGAGCAGGACGCGCGCCCGGACCACGAACCGCTTGCCCGCGTGCGGGAAACCGACGGGCGAGACCACGAACCTCGGCGCCGCCGGAGGCGGAGTCGTCGTGGTCGGTGGGGGCGGCGGAGGAGCCGTCGGGAGGACGAGCCTGTACGTGAACACGCCGTTCCCGTCGGGGGCGTCGTCGCCGATCGACTGGCCGTTGTCCCTGGTCGTCTCGGCGTAGAAGTTGAGCCCGGTGGTGTTCCCGAGGTCGGAGCGGTTGATCCGGAACGAGATCTGCCCGGGGGCGGTCGAGCTCTGCAGCGAGGGCGCGCCCGCCGGTGCGAAGGACGACCCGTTCCAGACGAAGAGCCCCGTGTGGTCCTTGACGCCGGCGTAGACGTAGTCGAACCCACCGTTGCCCGTGGCGCCGTTCCCGTCGGTGTCCATGACAACGAGGACCCCCTCGTTGGGCTGGAAGTCCGACGAGTGGTTCGCCAGCATGACCGTGACGGTGATGTTCCCCTGGTCGTCGTTCGCGACCGCGATGGTGCTGATGTCCGGCGCGCCGTTGACCGCGTCACCGACACGATCGGCGTAGCTCTGGGAGCCCGCGCCTGCGCGGAGCGGGACGAACGCACGGGTCGGCTGGAGCCGGAGCGCCGCGCGGCTGTCGCGAGGGTGGCCGCTCGCCGAAGCGGCCACGCCCGCCACCACGAGCGCCGCCGCCAGTAACACGAGACCTGCTTTCATCACCGCCCCTTTCGCCGTTGACTCCCCGCGCGGTTCATATCACGCGGGGCGCCGACCATCATGGGGCCAGGCACTTCGCCTTCAGTCGCGTCACCTCGTCCAGCACGAGCGGACGCGTGGACGGACCGATCCGGCGATTGATCTTCCCGTCGGCCCACATGACCACCCAGCCGGTCCTCCGGTCGAGGTAGTGGAGCGCCGCCACGTGGGGCCTCCCGCCGATGGTCGCCTTGACCATTGCGAAGTGGTCGCCCAGGTAGGTCGCCTTGCAGACGTCGACCGGCCGCCAGTTCCGCGTGCCGTAGAAGCCGGTCACGGCGCCCCAGATGGTCGCGGCCAGCACCACGACGATCATCCGAGCGTCTCCATCAGCTCGGGCCAGTGGCGGACGACGTTCCGCACGGGGATCGGCGAGGCCTGGCCGAGGCCGCAGATCGAGGTCTGCGCCATCGCCTCCAGCCACTCGTCCACCTTCTCGCGGGTCATGGCGGCGCGGCCGTGCTCCAGCTCCTCGACCACGTGATGGAGCGCCCGGTTGCCGATCCGACAGGGCGTGCACTTCTGGCACGACTCCTCGGCGAAGAAGCGCATCGTCTCGCCGAGGAGCCTGAGCACGGGATACGCGGCCGGGAAAACCTGCACGGCCGCTGACCCGGGGCCGCTCCCCCACTCGCCCAGCGCGTCACGGGTGAGCGGGACGTCGAGCGCAGCGGGTGGGAGGATCCCGCTCGCCGCGCCGCCCGGGACGAAAGCCCCGGCCTACGCGGTGAAGCCGCCCGCGTGATCCTCGACGAGCTGCCGCGCGGTCACGTCCAGCGGCGCCTCGAAGCAGCCCGGCTCGCGGACCGCGCCCGAGACCGACCAGAGCCGCCCCGGCTGCCACTCGTCGCGCAGGATCCGCGCGACGTGGACGAGCGTCTCGACGTTGTTGATCAGCGTCGGCCGGCCCAGGTAGCCCTTCTGCGCCGGGAAGGGCGGCCGCAGCCGTGGCATCCCCCGGCGACCCTCCATCGACTCGAGCATGGCCGACTCCTCGCCGCACACGTACGAGCCTGCGCCGACGACGACGTGCACGTTCAGCCCCCGCTCGGCGATCGCCTCGTGCAGGCGGGCGCGCGAGGTCGCGTACTCCTCTCGGAGGTAGACGTATGCCTCGTCGACCTCGCAGAATCGCATCGCCGCGACCAGGCCCTCGAGCAGGAGGTGCGGCCGCAACTCCATCACGTAGCGGTCCTTGATCGTTCCGGGCTCACCCTCGTCCGCGTTGACGATCACGGCGCGTGGGGCCGGCTCGCGGCGGACCGCATCCCACTTCCGGTGGGTGGGGAATCCGGCACCGCCCATGCCTGTGAGGCCCGCTGCCTCGAGGCGGGTGAGCACCTTCTCGGGCGGAAACTCCGGCGGGTCGCGCGGCTCGTCGGGCTCGAGCAGGAAGCCGTTCGTCCGATGCGTGACGCCGCCGCGGACGTCGTCGCCGTCCATGACCACCGGGGCGAGGTCGCAGTGGCCGAGGCAGGCCACGGCGAGCTCCCCGGGGCCGGCCTTCGCACCCGCGCAGTCGCAGATCGGCCCGGTGCAGACACGGACCACGTCCACGGGATGCTGGAGGAACGAGTAGAACGAGACGACCTCGTGCACCTCGCCTCGGCGGATGTTCATGTGGTCGGCGAGCGAGTCCGACAGCTCGGGGGTGATCGGCCCCACCGCGCGGCGCACGCGGCCGAGGTTGTCGAGCAGCCGCGTCCGCTCGGTCGGGAGCTCCGGCAGGAGCGAGGTCAGGGCGAGGACGTCCGTGCCCCGATTATCGCCCGCGCGAGCCTCCACAGCCCGAGAACACGGCGGCCGCGCGGTCCCGGCGCGTCACCGGCAGTGACAGGCTTAAGCCTGTCACTGCCGTTCTAGGAGCGATACGACAACTGCTCGCGTCTGCCGCTCTGTCCCGAGCGGACGATCGCGTCGCACACCTCGGCGGCGCGGTAGCCGTCCTCGAAGGTGGCGCCGTGCGGCGCGACGTCGGAGTCGTCGGCGATAGCTCGGAGCAGGTGGTGGAGCTCGTTCACGAACGTGTCGCCCCAGCCGATGATGTGACCCGGCGGCCACCAGAACTCCCAGAACGGATGGTCGGCCTCGGTGACGAGCACCCTGGTGAACCCCCGCGTGCGACCGCCGTTGCGGAACACCTCCAGCTCGTTCAGCCGCTCCATGTCGAATGCGAGCGACCCCTTCGAGCCGTTGATCTCCCACTGGAAGGCGTTGCGGCGTCCGAGCGCGAGGCGGGTCGCCTCGATCGTGCCGACCGCGCCGTTCTCGAACTCGACCGCCGCCTCGATGCAGTCGTCCACCTGGCGGTCGGGCAGGAACGTCTTGACCAGTGCCGAGACCGAGGCGACATC
The DNA here is from genome assembly GCA_963808815.1 of uncultured Actinomycetes bacterium. Lineage (GTDB taxonomy): Bacteria > Actinomycetota > Thermoleophilia > Gaiellales > Gaiellaceae > DATBLE01. The sequence goes on from CAWEGI010000017.1 coordinate 138,258, forward strand.
GCCGACCAGGTAGCGCGCGAGATCGACGACGTGCGCGCCGAGATCGCCGAGCGCCCCGCTGCCTGCCTCGTCGGCGTGGAAGCGCCAGGTGTCGAGCGACGGGTCGTCGCCCCAGTCCTGCAGATAGCGGCCGCGGAAGTGGCGGATCTCGCCGAGCTCGCCCGCGTCGATCAACTCGCGCGCGAGCCTCACCGCCGGGACGAAACGGTAGTTGAAGGCGCACAGATGCTTCACGCCGGTCGCAGCGACCGCCTTCCAGATCTCGTAGCTCTCGTCGGCGTCGCGCCCGAGCGGCTTCTCGCAGACGACGTGCTTTCCCGCCTGCGCTGCGGCGATCGTCGGCTCCGCGTGGACGGCGTTCGGCCCGCCGTTGTCGAACAGGGTGATACCGGGGTCGGAGACGAGGTCGTGCCAGTCGGTCGTCCAGCGCTCGTAGCCGTACCGCTCGGCGGCGGCTCGCACGGCCTCCTCGTTCCGGCCGGCAATCGAGACCAGCCGGGGACGGAGCGGCGGCGGCCAGGTCATGTAGGCGATCTTCCGGAACGCGTTCGAGTGCGCCTTGCCCATGAAGGCGTACCCGAGCATGCCGATGCCGATCTCCGGGATGTCGCCGGCCGCGGTTTCGGCCCTGTCTCCCGTCAGCGAGCTCACGAACGCTGCATCGCCGCGTCGAAGGCCACCGCAGACGGGGCGAAGTCCGTCCGCCGCACGAACGCCAGCGCGTCCTGCGCGCCGTACTCACGATCCATTCCCGAATCCTCCCACTCGATGGACAGCGGCCCCGTGTAGCCGATCCGGTTCAGCGCCCGGAGCAACTCCTCGAAGTCGACGTCGCCGTGACCCGGCGAGACGAAGTCCCAGCCGCGCGCCTCCTCGCCGAAGTTGAGGTGCGAGCCGAGGATCGACCGCCGTCCGTCGAGCCGCTTGCGCGAGTCCTTGACGTGCACGTGGTAGATCCGGTCGGCGAACTCCAGCGCAAACTGCGCCGTGTCGAGGTGCTGGTGGGCGAAGTGGCTCGGGTCGAGGTTGATCCCGAAGCCCTCGCGGTTGTCGATCGCATCCAGGGTCTGCCGGGTGGTGACGAAGTCGTAGGCGATCTCGGTCGGGTGCACCTCGAGGCCGAACTTCACTCCCTCGCGCGTCGAAGACGTCGATGATCGGCGACCAGCGCTCGGCGAACTCTTCGTAGCCGCGCTCGATCTCGGCGAAGTCGTTCGGCGGGAACGAGTAGAGGAGGTGCCAGATCGCCGAGCCGGTGAAGCCGTTCACCTGCGCGACGCCGAGCCTCGCGGCCGCGCGGGCGGTGTCCTTCATTCGCTCGGCTGCCCTCTGCTGGACCCCGGCCGGGTCGCCGTCTCCCCAGACGTCGGGCGGGAGGATCGACTGGTGGCGTGCATCGATCGGGTCGCAGATCGCCTGGCCGACGAGATGCGCGCCGAGCGCGAAGCAATTAAGGTGGTTGCGCTCGAGCACCTCCTGGATGCCGGTGCAGTAGTCGTCCTCGGCCAGGGCACGGTCGACCTCGAAATGGTCGCCCCAGCAGGCGAGCTCGAGGCCGTCGAAGCCCCAACGGCCGGCCTTCTCGGCCAGGTCCTCCAGGGGCAGGTCTGCCCACTGGCCGGTGAAGAGCGTGACCGGTCTCGTCATCGAGGCGATCTTATGTGCGTAGCATCCGGGCGTGCTCGCCGCCGCCGTCGCCCTGGCGCTCGCGCTCCACGCCGCGGCAGCCCCTGCGAAGCTCGTCCATTTCAAGTCGCCGTCCGGGAACATCAACTGCATCGGGGCGGCCGCCGACAAGTTCGAGCCGGCGTTCGTCGACTGCATCGTCCGGAAGAACACCTGGCCGAGCATCCCCCGCAAGCCGGCGAGGTGCGATCTCGACTGGGTCGGGACGGAGCTCAGCGTGGCAAGGCGAAAGGTCTTCGTCGGAGGCTGTCGCGGCGACATCGGGCCGCTCTGCATCGACCCGGCCAATCCGTGTAGAACGCTCGCCTACGGCCGGTCGGTAGACCTGGGGCCGATCCGCTGCGTCTCGGCCACGACCGGCGTCACGTGCCGCTACCGGACTGCGCCACGGCTGGGCTTCCGCATTGCCCGCGAGGGCTACGTCGTCTACCGCCGGTAGCTGGTTGACTACGACGCGATGACGACCTGGGGGATCATCTCGACCGCCGACATCAACCGGCTGGTCATCCCACCGGCGCAGGAGTCGCCCGAGATCGACCTCGTCGGGGTCGCGAGCCGGACGCAGGAGCGCGCCGACGAGTACGCGGCGAAATGGGGCATCCCGCGTGCGTACGGCTCCTACGAGGCGCTGCTCGCCGACCCCGAGATCGAGATGCGTCTACATCTCGCTGCCGAACACGATGCACACCGAATGGTCGATCAGGTCGGTCGAGGCCGGCAAGCACGTGCTCTGCGAGAAGCCGTTCACGCGGAACCCGGACGACGTCACGACCGCCTGGGACGCCGCCGACCGCGCCGGCCGCATCCTGTCCGAGGCGTTCATGTGGCGGCACAATCCGCAGACCTCGCGCCTACGCGGGCTGATCGACGAGGGCGCGATCGGCGAGGTGCGGCTGATCCGGTCGGCGTTCTCGTACACGCTCTACGACGAGGACAACATCCGCCTGCGGACCGACGTCGAGGGCGGTGCCCTGATGGACGTCGGGTGCTACTGCGTCAGCGGGTCGCGCCTCGCGGCCGGGGCGGAACCGGTTCAGGCGTACGGGTCGGCGTGGTACGGCCCGACGGGCACCGACTGGGTGTTCACCGGGTCGCTGCGCTTCCCCGGCGACGTGCTCGCGACCTTCGACTGCGGCACCGCGCTGCCGAACCGCGACGAGCTCGAGGTCGTCGGCAGCGAGGGCTCGCTGTTCCTGGACGATCCCTGGCACGCGGGCACGCCGGTGATCGAGCTCCGCCGCGGCGACGAGGTGGAGCGAATCGAGCATGAGCCCGCGAACTCGTACCGGCTCGAACTGGAGAACGTCGGCGCGGCGGCCGCCGGCAAGGCGGAGCTCCTGCTCGGCCGCGACGACGCGATGGGCCAGGCCCGGACGCTGGAGGCGCTGCACCGCTCGGCGCAGACCGGCGCGCCCGTCTCGCTGTAGTGGACGCGGCCGCGGCGCGCGACCGGGCGGCGGCGATGCTGGCCGAGGCGGGAATCGTGCTGACGTCCTCCGAGCAGCAGGCGATCGAGGTGGCCGACTTCGGCCTCGACGACCTCGAGCGCTGGGGCCTGCAGATCGTCGTCTACGTGAACACCGAGCGGGTCTGCGCGAAGGAGCTCGTCATGTTCCCCGGCCAGGCGTGCCCGGAGCATCGACACCCGCCCGTCGGCGGCGAGCCGGGGAAGGAGGAGACGTTCCGCGTGCGCCTCGGGTCGGTCCGGCTCTGGGTCGACGGCGACGGCGAGGTCGTCCTCGGCCCGGGCGAGCAGCACACGATCCCGCCCGACACGCTGCACTGGTTCCAGGCCGGCGACGAGGGCGCGATCGTCTCGGAGTTCTCGACCCGGAGCCGCGACGAGTCCGACGTGTTCACGGATCCGCGGGTCGTGCGGTAGGGATCCCTTCGGGGACCGTCCCTAGCCCGTCGAGAGCCTGGCAGCCTCGATCGCGCGCCGCGCGAGGTCCTCGTCGACCTCGCCCGGCAGGCCGCTGACGCCGACCGCGCCCACGCGCGACTCACCGTCGAACGCTGCGACGCCGCCCTTGAAGAACGTGAAGAACGGGTCGAAGCTCGCCCGCTCGACCGGGTCGTCCGCGACCTTCGCCGCCAGCTCCGAGGTCGCGCGGGCGTCGCTCCGCGCCGCCGTGTAGGCCTTGCGCTGCGCGTTCAGGCGCGTGTCCGGCGCGGCCCCGTCCATCGTGGCGGCGGCCACCACCTCGCCGTGCGAATCGGCGACGAACACGGACACGGCCCCGGGAGCCTCCTCGACCACGAACCGGACGACGGCGAGTGCCTGATCCAGCTGCACGAGCCGATTCTGACGGTCAGGGCGCCGGTTCGCCGGTGGAAGGAATGTTCGCGTCTCGTCACACCCCCGGTGCCAGGCATTGGCTGTGGAAAAGCCCTGCACCCAGGCCGAACCAGTCACGGCGACCCGGAGTACCATGAGCAGCCCATGAGCGCCCCCGCGCTAGCTGCTCCCGCCGGGCGGGCTCTGACGATCCGCGGCCGGCCGTACCCGGTCCTCCTCCCGAGGTTGAGCGACGCTCGGCTCCACCTCGCCGCGGTGATCATCTCGCTCCAGGTCCTCGGCCAGGTCGCGTTCGACTTCCGGCTGTCGATCGCTCAGATCCTGATCGCGATCGGCACCTGCGCGCTCCTCGAAGTGGGCATCGCCTTCTTCGGACAGCACGTGCTGATGTGGCCGGCGAGCGCGATGCTGACCGGGAACGGAGTCGCCTTCGTCCTGCGTGTCCCCGGGACCGAGCACGGCGACTGGTGGAGCCTGAACGGCTGGACGATCTTCGCGGGCACCGCCGCCGTCTCGCTCCTTTCCAAGTACGTGATCAAGTTCCGCGGCTCGCACATCTTCAACCCGTCGAACTTCGGCCTCGTCCTCTGCTTCCTGCTGCTCGGGCCGGAGCACGCGGAGCCGCTCGACTTCTGGTGGGGGCCGATGACAGGGTGGCTCGCCCTGGCGCTCGGGATCATCGTCGTCGGCGGCCTCGCGATCCTGATCCGCCTTCGCCTGATCGTGATCGCAGTTGCATTCTGGGTGACCTTCGCCGCTGCGCTCGCCGTGCTGATGGGCCTCGGCCACGCATTCAGCGCACGCTGGCACCTCGGCCCGGTCAGCGGGCACTACTTCTGGTGGGTGCTGGTCACCTCGCCGGAGGTCCTGGTCTTCCTGTTCTTCATGATCACCGACCCGAAGACGACGCCGAGGAGCACGCGCGGCCGCGCGCTTTACGCCGTCTCGATCGGGCTCCTCTCGGTGCTCCTGATCGCGCCGGCCAAGACGGAGTTCTGGGCGAAGGTGGCGCTGCTCGGCGCGCTCGCGATCGTCTGCGCCGCGCGTCCCCTGATCGCGCTCGTGCCCGCGGCTCCATCTCGACCGGCGGGTCCTCGTCGCGCTCGGCGCCGCCGCACTCGTCGCCTACACGGGCGCGATCGCAGGGGCCGGGATCCGGGCACGGCCCGCGACCACCGTGGCGCCGCTCGAACACACGGGGCGGCTCCCCCAGGTGACGATCCTGCCGTCGCGCCAGGTCCAGACGGTGCTCAAGCAGAAGACGGCACGCCGGATTGCAGCCGAACTCGTCGCCGACCTCCAGACGCAGACCGCGGCCCTGATCGCGCGACGACCCGGCGTGCTCGCTCGCGCCTCGATCGGCGACGAACTGAACGCGCTGACTCGCCAGATCGACGCGGCAAAGGGCGGCCCGATCGAAGTGCCGGCGTATCGGGTCGATCAAATGCACGTCCATCTCGAACCGGGTCACGGCCAGGGCGGAGCGATCGCGGTTGCCAGGCTGGCAGGCTCGATGCAGCTTGCGAGCTATGCGGGGTCCGCGGGCACCTTGGTCAGACGGGAGGCGCCAACACCGTTGAACGAGACACTCGAGCTGCAGGCGGGAACGAAAGGCCGCTGGTTCGTCGCGCATGTCCGCAGCGGCCGGCCGCTCGCGGTAATTCCGCCGGCGACGACAAGCGCCGCGCTGCTCGCCGCCGCCGCAAAGGGGTTTGCCGGCATTCGCTTCACCGACGTCGCGCGGCAGGCTGGGCTGAACTTCACCCAGGACGACTTCCGCTTCGGGATCGCAAACGACGTCCACTCGATGATGGGCGGCGGCCTCTGCTGGCTCGACTACAACAACGACGGCCGGCTCGACCTCTTCGCGGTCAACTCCTACTCCGACTCCGACACGACCAGGTGGGAGCAACGCGGCGGGCTGCCGCGGAGCGCCCTCTTCGAGAACGTCGGCGGCGGCCGATTCGTCGAACGTCAGTGCCCGGTCGCACGCCGAACCCGGCCGTCCAGGGGAACGGCTGCGTCGCGGGCGACTTCAACGGCGACGGCCACACCGACCTCTTCGTCACGACGAACACCTACAACGTGCTGCTCTGGAACAACGGCGACGGCACGTTCACCGACGGGACGCACGCCGCCGGCATCGACGTCTTCGGCACCTACGGCTGGCACACCGGCGCCGCGGTCTCCGACGTCAACGGCGACGGACGGCCGGACATCTTCGTCTCCGGCTACGCCGACGTGAACGCCCCCTCGGACGGCGCCCGTGGATTCCCGTTGAACTACCAGGCGTTCCGCGACCTGCTCTACCTGAACGAGGGCCCCGACGCGCAAGGGACATTCACGCTTCCGGGACGTGCGCTGAAGGCCGGGATCGAGACGAAGTACGTCGATCACAGCCTCGGCGCCGTGTTCACCGACGTGAACGGCGACGGCCGACCCGACCTCTACGTCGCCAACGACCTCGACCCGAACCGGCTGTACGTCAACGAGCCGGGCGGCCCGCTCGGGTTCCACTTCATCGAGGAAGGCGGCCCGTCGGGCGTCGCGGACCCGAACGCCGGCATGGGCGTCGCCGCCCAGGACTACTCCGGCGACGGCCGCCCCGATCTCTTCGTGACGAACTCGCGCGGCCAGGGCCACGCCGCGTTCCAGGCGACCGCGGGCTCGGCGTTCTCGAACGTCCGCTCCGTCTTCGCGCCGGCAGTCGGACCCGACGCAACCGGCTGGGGCGACACCTGGGTCGACCTCTCGAACGACGGCCGGCTCGACCTCGTCCTGGCGAACGGCGCCATCCCGGTCACGAATCTGGCGAAGGACGCTGCGGCGCTCCAGATCCTCGCGAACGTGAAGGGCCGGTTCGCCAACGTGAGCCCAACGGTCGGCCTCCGACCCCGGGCCGCTCGTCAACGGGCGTGGCGTCGCGGCGGCCGACTACGACAACGACGGGCGCATGGACATCGCCGTCAACTCGATCGGCGGAAAGCTGATCCTGCTGCACAACACCGGCGCCCTCGGGGCACTGGCTCGAGGTGAGCCTGGCGAAGTTCGCGCCGGGCGCTCTTGTGACCGCCGTCCTCCCAGACGGCACCCGGCTCGTGCACGAGGTCCAGGCCGGCAGCAGCTACCTCTCGTCCGAGGACCCGCGCGTGCACTTCGGACTCGGCAAGGAAACGAGGTTGAAGGAGTTGATCGTCCGCTGGCCGGACGGAAAGGTCACGCGACGACAGGACGTCGCGTCCGACCAGGTCGTCGTGACGCCGTAGCCGGCCGACTACCGACCCGCGCTGACCTGCAGCCTGCGCGCGACGGTGTCGAGAGTGACGGCCAGCAGGAGGATGACGCCGGTGACGATGTAGATGATTCCGCTCTTGTAGCCGGCCGTGTTGAGCCCGTTCGAGACCGTCGCGAGCACGAGCGCGCCGAGGAATCCGGCCCGCACCTCGCCACGGCCGCCGAAGAGGCTGACGCCGCCGATCACCGCGGCCGAGATCGCGTCGAGCAGGAGCTGGCCGCCGCCGAACGTGAGGCTGACCGAGTTGATGTTGGCGGCGAGGATGATCCCGCCGACCGCCGCCATGCTGCTCGAGATAATGAAGACGATCGTGCGGATTCGCGGGACGTTGATGCCTGCGCGCCGTGCGGCCTCGGCGTTGCCGCCCACGGCATAGACGTGACGGCCGAAGGTCGTGCGCTTGGCAAGGTACGTCAGGGCGACGAGGAAGATGACGACCAGGACGCCGGCCAGCGGAAGACCGAGCGGCGTTCCCTGGACCTCCGCATGGTTGCAGACGGCAACGGTCCCGAATGCCGCGATCGCCACACCGATCACCTTCGCAATCGCGAACCCGAGCCTCTCGTTCGAGACGCGTGCGCGCCGATTGCGGACGAAGCCGCCTAGCACGACGAGGGCGTAGAGCGCGGAGATCCCGGCCGCGATCAGCCAGCCTGCCAGGCGGCTGAAGCCGTAGGTGGCCGTGTAGTTGACCCAGCGGTCCGTGATGATGATCGAGCCCGGTACCGCGAGATCCTGCAAGATCACGCCCTGCCAGATCAGGAAGCCGGCGAGCGTGACGACGAATGACGGGACACCCACCCGCGCGACGATCGAGCCCTGTCCTAAGCCGATCACCGCACAAATGGCAATGCCGGCAAGCATCGCCAGCAGCCCGTTGATCTGGTGCCCGCTGCCGGCCCGCTGGAGCTCGGCAACCGCGACGGCGCCGATCCCGGCCACGTAGCTGATCGAGAGATCGATCTCCCCGAGCAGGAGGACGTAGACGACGCCGAAGGCGAGCATCGCCGTCCCGGCCATCTGGATGAGGATGTTGACGAAGTTGACCGCGGTGAAGAAGTTCGTCGCCTTGAAGCTGAAGAAGACGACGATGAAGATGAGGCCGAGGACGAGCGGCAGGACGCCGAGGTTCCCCGACTTGATGTTGTCGACGGCCCGACGGATCTCGGCGGACAGCCCACTCGGCTCCGCCTCGTCAGGCGCGCCGCCGCCTCGGTCCTGGCCGACGACGTCGACGTCCGCGGCGCTCACGGTGTCGCCTCGGCGGGCGCCGGGATCCCCGAGACCTTAGTCGGAATGCCGGCCGTAATCGCCTCGACGACCTCCTGCTGGGTCGTCTTCTCGCGCTCGTAGATGCCGACGTTACGTCCGAGTCGGAGTACCGTGATGCGGTCTGCCGTCTCGAAGATGTCGTGCAGGTTGTGCGAGATGATCACGACGGCGAGGCCCTGTTCGGCGAGACGCCTGACCAGGGCGAGCACCTGCTCTGTCTGGGCGACACCCAGCGCTGCCGTCGGCTCGTCGAGGATCACGAGCTTCGAGTTCCACATCACGGCCCGCGCGACGGCGACCGACTGGCGCTGGCCGCCGGAGAGGGTCGCGACCGGCTGCCGGATCGACTTGATCGTCGTCACCCGCAGCCCGGCGAGCGTCTCGAGGGTCTTGGCCTCCATCGGCGCCTCTCGCAGAACTTGCCAGTGGTTCGCCTCGCGGCCCAGGTACATGTTCTGCACGACGTCGAGGTTGTCGCAGAGGGCGAGGTCCTGGTAGACGACCTCGATGCCGAGCTTGGCGGCGTCCTTCGGCCCGTGGATGTGAACCTCGTTCCCCTCGAACAGGATCTCGCCGCTGTCGGCGGCAGTGGGTGCCCGCGATGCACTTGATCAGCGTCGACTTGCCGGCGCCGTTGTCGCCGGCGAGCGCCATCACCTCCCCGTTCCGTACCTCGAAGTCGACATCGGTCAGGGCCTGCACCGATCCGAACGACTTCGTGATGTCTCGGAGTTGGAGAAGTGGTGTCTCGGTCGTGTTCACGGTCGCGGTTTCCTACCACAAAACAGGTGGAGGCGCCCGGTCGGGGCGCCTCCACCTCGGTTACCTGATCTGCCGATCGGCTAGCAGTACTTCTTGAACTCGCCGACGCAGACGGCGCTCTTCTTGATGAACTTGTCCCTGTAGAGGATGTTGATGTTCCTCTTCGTGACCCACGTGATCGGAAGCGCCACCGTCGGCACCAACTTCTTGCCGTTATTCCTGGTCGTGGTCGTGGCCGGCTTCTTGCCATGGAGGAGCGCGATCGCAGCCGCGGCCGCCGCGTTCGCCTGCAGGGGCACGGGCTTGTAGACCGTTCCGGTCTGCCAGCCGGAGATGATGTACTGCGCACCCTCGACGGTCGCATCCTGCCCGCTGAGCGGGACCGGCTTCAGGTGCTTGGCCTTCAGCTGCGCGACCACGGCGCCGGCGATGTTGTCGTTCGCCGCGATCACCCCGTCGATCTTGTTGTTCGTCTTGACCAGCATCTGCGCGAAGACACCGTTCGCCTCGCCGTTGGCCGACCAGGCGGGCACGAACTGCTGCGGGCCCTTCACGATCTTCCCGCTCTTGAACAGCGGGTTCAGGATGTCGTCGTTTCCGCTCTTGAACCAGGCCGCATTCGTGTCGGTCGGGCTGCCCCAGAGCTCAGCGATGACCGGCTTCGTCTTGCCCTTGAGCGCGGCCAGAACGCCGGTCGCCTGCGCCCGTCCGACCTTGTTGCCATCGAAGGTGATGTAGGCGGACGCGGTGCTATTGGGGACCAGGCGGTCGTAGTCGATCGCCTTCCCGCCCTTGTCGGTGAACAGCTTCTCGATCGCCGCGGCCGATCCGGGATCGATCATGGTCTCGATGACCACCTTCGCACCGGCGGCCAGACACGCCTGGGCCTGTGCCTTTTGCTTCTGCGCATCGTTGAGCGCGTTCGTGATCGACGCGGTGACGCCGGCTTTCTTGAACGCCGCTTTGAGCGTCGGAGCGTCGAACTGCACCCAGCGGACGGACGAACTGGTGTCCGGCAGCAGGACGCAGACCTGAACACTTGCCTTCTTGTGCGACGTGCCGGCCGTCGCGACGGCGACGGCCACTGCAAGCGCAGCAACCGCGGCGACGAGCCCAACCGCGATCACCTTGCGGGAAACCTTCTTCACGTGCTCCTCCCTCTCTTGTGTCCTGACGAAAAAGCGTGCCTACCGTAGCGGGCTTTTCGCACCTCTTCCAGGGAAAGACTCCCGAATCGAGTCGCGTTCGTCAACTCGGACCGACACGCGCGACCACGCTTCCGTCGAGTTCGGCTCAGGCTTGCGGTCGGGCGGCCCGTCGGCGACGGCCGTCGGCAGACCGAGACGGCCGGCTTCGGTCGACTTCGCGTAGCGCCCTCTTGATGTTCTTCGCCGTATCGTCCAGCAGCCGCAGCGCGGCGGCTTCGGCCGCGTCGGGGCGATGGCTCTGGACAGCCTCGATGATCGCCTCGTGGAGGGGCAGCGCTCTCGTGAACGTGCGCGGCGGTCGCGAGCTGAACGCGAACAGCATCCGGAGCACCGCGGTCACGATCGACGTCAGGTGCTCGAGCAGCTCGTTGTGAGCCGCCTGCAGCAGGATCGAGTGAAAGCGAACGTCCGCATCGATCGATGCCTCGAGATCCCTGGCCTCGCACATCGCCGTGAACGCCGCCTGGAGAGCCGCGATCTCCTCGTCCGTCGCACGACCTGCTGCCAGGCGCGCCGCCGCGGGCTCGATCAGCTGCCGCAGCTCGAGCGCGTCCTGGAGGAACTCCCGCGTCGGCCCGGCTTCGAGCTGCCAGGCAAGGACGTCCGGGTCGAGGAGGTTCCAGTCCCGCCGCGGACGCACACGGGTGCCGACCTTCGGCCGGGACTCCACCAGCCCCTTGGCGGCGAGGACCTTGATCGCCTCGCGCACCACGGTTCGGCTGACCTCGGCTTCGCCGAAGCCGTTGTCGGGCAACGTCTCTCCGGGCTTCAGTTGTCCGTCGACGATCCGCACCCCGATCTCGTGCACGACCGCTCCGTGCAGGCCACGCCGTGGGTAGGTTCGCCTTTTAGTCATACGATAATTCTATAACTAGACATCTCGGATAAGCGGTGTTAGATTCGCGCCTCGGCACGACCGCACGCGTATCTGGAAGGAGGGAGCGAGAGTGAAACGAGTGCTGCGAATCGCTTTGCTGCCCGTCGCCGCCGGGGCGATCGCCCTGGTCGCAGCCCTGTTCCTCGGCGTCGCGAGCAAGGGAAACGCATCGCCGTTCGCCGGGAAGTGGTGTAGCGGGCAGAAGATCGTGTTCTTCCCGGGCGGGCCGGCAGGCGGTGTCTTCGCCGTCAACGTCTACAACGGCGCCAAGCAGGCGGCTGCCGACCTGGGCGCGAACGTGCGATACGTCTGGTCGAACTGGGATCCCGAGACCATGGTGAGCCAGTTCAAGTCGGCGATCGCCACCAACCCAGCCGGGATCGCGGTCATGGGACATCCGGGGGACGCCGCCCTGAAGCCGTGGGTGACAAGGGCCGAGTCCAAGGGCATCATCGTCACGAGCCAGAACACGGAGCTGCCCACGCTCTTCCATCAGTATCAGGCGAAGGGCTTCGGGTACGTCGGCCAGAACCTCTACGACTCCGGCGTCCTGCTCGGCCAGTCGGCCGTCTCCCAGCTGCACCTGAAGAAGGGCGACCGCGCCATGGTCTGGGGGCTCCTCTCCCAGCCGACGCGTGGCCTGCGCACGAAGGGCGCGATCGATGCCCTGAAGAAGGCGGGCCTGAAGGTCGACTACATCGAGATCAACAAGCAGACGAACGCCGACCCGGCAGCGGGCATCCCGACGTTCACCGCCTACGTCACCTCGCACCCCGACGTGAAGCTGGTCGTCACCGACCACGGCGGGCTGACCGCGACGGCCGAGACGTATCTGAAGGCCACGCACAAGGGCCCGAACGACATCGGCATCGCCGGATTCGACCTGTCGCCTGCGACGATCACCGCGATCCAGGGCGGCTGGACCGATCTGGTCCTCGACCAGCAGGAGTGGCTGCAGGGCTACCTGCCGATCCTGCAGACCTGCCTGACGAAGGTCTACAAGTTCGCCGGGCTCTACATCGACACGGGCTCGGGGATCATCAACAAGGGCAACGTCGCGCCGCTCGTGCCCCTCGTCAAGCGGCTGATCAGGTAACGGGGTTCCGACGCGAGACCGCGATGAGAGCGGCGGCGCAGGAGGTCGCGCCGCCGCTCTCTGCGAAACTCCGGCACACGTCATGGAGACGGCGACGACGGCCCTTCTCGAGCTCGAGCACATCTCCAAGTCGTTCGACCACGTCCGTGCGCTGCAGGACGTCAGCCTGACGGTCGGCGCCGACGAGATCGTCGGGCTGCTCGGCGACAACGGCGCCGGCAAGTCGACCCTGATCAAGGTCATCACCGGGTTCCACACGCCCGACTCCGGCCAGATCAGGTGGAAGGGTGAGGAGATCCATCACCTCTCGGTGCAGCGCGCCCGCGACCTGGGGATCGAGACCGTCTACCAGGAGCGTGCGCTCGCCGACCAGCAAACGCTGTGGCGGAACATCTTCATGGGTCGCGAGCGGACGACCCACCTCGGATTGCTGGACCTGCAGGGGATGCGCGCCGAGACCGAGAAGCTGATGCTGGAGTTCCTGCGGTTCACCTCGCAGGCGGTCACGCCCGACTCCTTCGTCGGCTCGATGTCGGGCGGCGAGCGCCAGGGCGTCGCGATCGCCCGCGCGCTCCACTTCGAGGCCGAGCTCGTCGTCCTCGACGAGCCGACCATGGGTCTGTCCGTGACGGAGACGAGGAAGACGCTCGACTTCGTGCGCGGGATCAAGGACGCCGGGAAGGCGTGCATCTTCATCGACCACAACCTCTTCAACGTCCACGAGATCTGCGAGCGGGTGGTCGTCATCGACCGTGGGCGGGTCGCCGGGGAATTCAGGCCGGCCGAGATGAGCGTCCACGAGCTCGTCGAGCAGATGCGGCACGTGGCCGAGACCGGCACGCTCCAGGGGGCGGCGACATGAGCCGCGTCGAGGCCCAGACCGGGCTGCCGTCTCCCACTCCGGCGAAGACGCCCCCAGCGGCGTGGCACAAGACCTTCCCGGTGCGGTACGGGCTCCAGCTCGGCACCTTCGCCATGGCGCTGGTGCTCTGGACGGTGCTTGCCGTTGGTGCGTCGGAAACCTGGCTGCACTTCGACATCTACAGCTCGCTGATGTCGTCCGTGCCGTTGACGGGGATGATCGCGCTTTCCCTGACCCTGGTCGTGATCGCCCGCGAGATCGATCTCTCGTTCGGCTCGGTGATGGCGGTCGGAGCCTGGGTGTTCGTCTCCGTGGGGCAACCCGAGCTCGGCCTCCTCGCTGGGCTCGCCGCCGGTCTCGGCGTCGGCCTCCTGAACGGGCTCATCGTCGTCCGGTTCGGCATTCCCTCGCTCGTCGCCACCATCGGCACCTGGTTCTTCTGGGGCGGGATCGTGGTCTGGAGGACCGGAGGCAAGGGGGCCGGCACGGACTTCGCCAACGGCTTCGTCCAGAGCTTGCTCACCGGCCGGTGGCACGGCATCCCGGCGGAGTTCTTCTGGATGGTCGGGATCGCGATCGTGCTCTGGATCCTGCTGAACCGGCACCGCTTCGGCGCCCACGTCTACCTCGTCGGCGACAACGAGCAGAGCGCCCGGATGATGGGCGTCCGCTCCGGCCGGGTCCGCATATCGGTGTTCGCGCTCGTGGGCATGACCGCTGCCTTCGCCGGCATCGCCTCCACGCTGGAGACGAACTACTTCTGGCCGACGGTCGGGAGCGGCGCGATGCTGCCGACGGTGGCGGCGGTCTTCCTCGGAGGGACGTCGATCTTCGGGGGCCGCGGCACGATCTTCGGGACGTTCGTTGCCGCGTTCGTGATCGGCGCGATCGAGCCGGGGATCGTCTCACTCGGCTGGACCGGCCTGCTCACGCAGGTGATCTACGGCGCCGTCATCGTCGGCGCCCTGATCATGCAGTCGGTCGTGATGCGGCGCGTCCGCTAGTGGGCAGCCTCGCGAACGGTTGCGCCCAGCTCGGTCATGAACTGGGGGAATGGTCCGAGCGCGGCGTCGACGCGCCGGGTCAGTGCCCACAGGTCACCTCTCTCCTCGGCCGGCGCGGAACGGACGACGCGCTCGACATCGTCGACGAACGCCCGACCCGTCGCGAGCCACTCGAGCGCCTCGACCCGGTCGAGGACAGGGTAGTGCGCGGTCAGGAGCAGCTCCGGCCGGAGCGCCTCCAGCCGGGCGATCGTCAGCCGCAGGGCCCGGAGGTCGTAGTACCGCGGCGGGATCATCTTGTTCCCGGCGCGGTCGTAGATGCCGTCGGCGAGGACTGCGTCGATGATGATCGCGGCCCGGGTCTGCTCGTCCCAGAGGCCCAGGTGTCCCGGCGTGTGGCCGGGCAGATGCAGGACCTCGATTCGGCGGGCGTCGTCGAGCCTGATCGTCTCGCCGCCGCGGAGCCCGACGTCGATCGGCGAGTCGCCGCCCATCGACGCGAACAGCTCGTCGGCGTCCATCGGCGGGAAGCCGTGGGCGGCGTGCCAGCCGTAGTTCTCCCGGACCAGCGCCTCGTTCGACTCGACCCAGCGCCGGTCGAGCTCGTGGCACGCGAAGACCGCGTCCGGGTGAGCGCCGTGGCACGCGCGATTCCCGCCGACGTGGTCGTTGTCGGCGTGGCTGATCACGACGAAATCCGGATCCAACCCCGCCCGGCTCAGGTACGGGTCGATCACGACCGCGGGCGTGTCGGCGAGGCCGGTGTCGACGAGCACTGCGCGCTCGCGGCCGGCGATTGCGTACTGGCATATGAAGCGCTCGCCAAGGTCAGACTCGATCCGGTGGATGCCTTCCGCGATCTCCATGATCCGGTCCGCCTCGGAGCCGTCCATCCGGCCGAGGAGCGAGATGCCGACGATACGTAACCAGGAGTACGGCCGCAACGGCCGCCGAAGCGCCGAATGGCTAGACCGCCGAGACCTCGACGGCTTCCTGCACCGTTCGTGGCTCAAGTCGGAAGGGTTCAGCGACGAGTCGTTCCGCGGCCGACCCCTGATCGGGATCTGCAACTCGTGGAGCGAGCTCGTCAACTGCAACGTCCACCTGCGCGGCCTCGCCGAGTCGGTGAAGCGCGGCGTCCTCCAGGCCGGCGGCTTCCCGCTCGAGTTCCCCGTCATCTCGCTCGGGGAGTCGTTGATGAAGCCGACCACGATGCTGTACCGGAACCTGATGGCGATGGACGTCGAGGAATCGATCCGCGCCTATCCGCTGGACGGCGTCGTCCTCCTGACCGGCTGCGACAAGACCAACCCGGCGTCGGTCATGGGCATGGCGAGCGCGGACGTGCCCGCCATCGTCGTCACCGGCGGCCCCATGCTGAACGGCAAGTGGCGCGGCGAAGACCTCGGTTCGTGCTCGGACTGCTGGCATTACCACGAGGAGCTGCGTGCCGGCCGCATCGACGAGCGGCAGTTCGCCGAGATCGAGGCCGGCATGTCACGCTCGCACGGCCACTGCATGACGATGGGGACCGCGTCGACGATGGCCTGCGTGACGGAAGGCCTGGGTCTCTGCCTGCCCGGGACAGCGGCCATTCCCGCTGCCGATTCGCGCCGGAAGGCAACAGCGGAGGCGTCCGGCCGCAAGATCGTGGAGCTGGTCGAGCGCGGAATCCGGCCCTCAGACCTGATGACCCCGGCCGCGTTCGAGAACGCGATCCGCGTTCTGCATGCGATCTCGGGCTCGACGAACGCGATCCTGCACCTGATCGCCTATGCGGGGCGGCTCGGCATCGACCTGCCGCTTGGCCGGTTCGACGAGTTGTCCCAGGACACGCCGTGGCTCGTCGACGTCAAGCCTTCCGGGCGGCATCTGATGGAGGACTTCTTCTACGCCGGCGGCCTGCCGGCGGTGATGAACGAGATCCGCGACCTCCTCCACCTGGACGCGCTCACCGTGTCCGGCACGACCGTCGACGAGAACCTCGCGGGCGCCGAGATCATCGACCCCGCGGTGATCGCGCGCCGGGAACAGCCGCTCGGCGAGGGCGGAGCGTTGAAGGTGCTCTACGGCTCGCTCTGCCCGGACGGCGCCGTGATCAAGGTGTCGGCGGCCGATCCGAAGCTGCTCCGCCACGAGGGTCGCGCAATCGTCTTCGAGGACGTGCACGACCTGGCGGCGCGCGTCGACGATCCCGACCTGGACATCGACTCCGACTGTGTGATGGTGCTCCGGAACGCCGGGCCGGTCGGAGCGCCCGGCATGCCCGAATGGGGTCACCTGCCGATCCCGGCGAAGCTGCTCAGAGCGGGGGTCACCGACATCGTCAGGATCAGCGACGCCCGCATGAGCGGGACCTCCTACGGCGCGGTCGTGCTGCACGTGGCGCCGGAGTCCGCGGTGGGCGGGCCGCTCGCCATCGTGCAGGAGGGCGATCGGATCCGGCTCGACGTCGAGGAGCGCGTCCTCGACCTGCTGATCGACGAGGAGGAGCTGGCCCGGCGTCGCGAAGCCTGGGAGCCGCCGGCGCGAAAGGACGACCGCGGCTATCGGCGGCTATACGAGGACCACGTGCTCCAGGCGAACCACGGCTGCGACTTCGACTTCCTGCGCGGCCGGTCGCCGGTGGTCAGCGACGCCCTCACCTACCTGTAGGCCAGGCGTGCGCGTTCTCGTCACCGGTGCGCACGGAAAGGTCGGCCGGGCCCTGGTCCCCGGGTTGATGCGCGCTGGCCACCAGGTCCGTGCGACCGATCTCACGCGACCCCAGTGGGACCGCCTCCAGGATCCGCGCGAGGCCGAGGACTACCTGCAGGCGGACCTGACCGACGCCGGCTCCTGCCACGCCCTCGTTCGCGGGTGCGACGCCGTCGTCCACACCGCAGCGATCCCGCAGCCGATCCACAATCCTCCGCACGTCGTCTTCGACAACAACCTGCTGGCGACGTTCAACGTGCTCGAGGCGGCGATCGCAGCCGGCATCCGGCGCTTCGTCAACTTCTCGAGCGAGACCGTGCCAGGCTGGATCTTCGCGTACCGACCCTTCGAGCCGGAGTACCTGCCGATCGACGAGGAGCACCCGATCCGCCCCCAGGACCCCTACGCGACCGCCAAGTGGTTCGGCGAGCTGCTGATGGAACGCGCGCCCGAGCGCGCCGACCTCGCCGCGATCTCGATCCGCCCGTGCTGGGTACAGAACGTCGACAGCTACGAGCGCAATCTCGGCCCGATCGTCCGCGACCCCTCGGTCCTGGTCTGGAACTTCTGCAGCTACGTCGACGTCTACGACCTCGTAGAGGCCACGGTCCTGGCCGTCGAGTCGAGCGTGCCCGGTCACGAGGTCGTCTACGTCGCGTCGCCGGACACCATCGGCGGCCACCCACTCGAGGAGGTCGTCCGCCGCCACTACGGCCTGACGAAGACCGCGATCAGGCCGCTCCCGCGCCCGGATGCGTCGGCGATCGACAGCTCGAAAGCGAGGCGGCTGCTCGGCTGGGAGCCGACGCGGTCGTGGCGTGACTACCTGGACGAGCAGGGGAAGCTCCGGGAAGGCGTGGCCGCGCCGTGGTGACCAGACGGCTCGGGTCGCAGGGGCCGGAGGTCTCCGTCGTGGGCTTCGGAAGCTGGGCCGCCGGCGGGCCGTGGAAGTTCGGCTGGGGGCCGGCCGACGACGACGAATCGATCGCCGCGATCCGGCATGCGGTCGACGCAGGGGTCACCTGGATCGACACGGCGCCCGTCTACGGCCTCGGCCATGCCGAGGAGGTCGTCGGCCGAGCGGTCGAGCCCTACCCGGTGGGCGAGGACGTCCTCGTCTTCACGAAGTGCGGGCGCACCTGGGAGCGGTCGCCCGAGATCGACTTCGACCTCCGCCCCGAGTCGATCCGGCGCCAGTGCGAGCAGAGCCTGACGCGACTCGGCGTGGAGCGGATCGACCTGTACCAGTTCCACTGGCCCGACTACGGGACGGGGACGCCGGTCGAGGACTCGTGGGCAGTGATGGGCGACCTCGTCGACGAGGGAAAGGTGCGCTGGATCGGCGTCTGCAACTTCGACGTCGAGCTGCTCGAGCGCTGCGAGGCGGTCCGGCACGTCGACTCGCTGCAGCCGCCCCTGTCGCTGCTCAGCCGCCATGCCCGGGATGCCCTCGCCCCGTGGTGTCTCGAGCACGGGACGGGCGTGGTCGTCTACTCGCCGCAGGCGAGCGGGCTGCTAACCGGCTCGTTCAGCCGGGAGCGGCTGGAGCAGCTCGCCCCCGACGACTTCAGGCACCGGGCTCCGCCGTTCCAGGAGCCGAAGCTGTCCCAGAACCTTGCGCTCGTCGAGCGGATCCGCCCGATCGCCGAGCGGCTCGGGTGCACAGTCTCGGCGCTGGCGGTGGCGTGGACATTGGCAGTTCCGGGCGTCACTGGAGCGATCGTCGGCGCGCGCCGTCCCGAGCAGGTCGTCGACTGGCTGCCCGCCGGCGACTCCGAGCTGGACGACCAGGTGCTCGCGGAGGTCGAGCTCGCGATCGAGGAAACCGGCGCCGGGACGGCCGAGCCTCCGCAACCACCACCTGCATAGGATGGGCATATGAAGACATCCCTCGGCATCTGGGCGTTCAGCTCGATGGTCACCCGCTTCGTTCCCGGCGGCTACCAGCCCGAGCACGCGGGGGAGACGACGGTCGACCGCGTGCGGCGCGCGGTCGACGGGCTCGGCGACCTGATCGACGGCTACGAGTTCCACTACCCGCAGGAGCTGAACGAGGAGAACGCCGACGCGATCCGCGAGGCGCTCGGGCCCGACCACGATGTCTACTGCCTCGCCGGCGGGCTGCACCTCGACCCGCGCTTCGGGCGGGGCGGGCTCGTCAACCCGGACCCGGAAGTGCGCGGCGAGGCGGTGAAGATCGCCGTCGCCGGCGCCAGGCTCTCCGGCGAGCTGGGCGTGCCGATGATCGTCTGGCCCGGGATCGAGGGCTACAACTATCCGTTCCAGACGCCTTACGCGGACAGCTGGGGCTGGTTCATCGACGGCCTCGCGGACGTGGCCGGGACGCTGAGGGACGCCGGCCAGGAGCTCTGGCTCGAGCACAAGAACTCGGAGCCCGCGATGAAGATCCTGATGCGCAACATCGGGATGACGCTGTTCGTGATCCACGAGCTCCGCGACCGCGGGCACGACAACGTCAAGGTGAACATGGACTGGCAGCACCTGATCATGAACGGCGAGTCCCTGGCCGAGTACGCCGCGCTGCTGGCTTCGAAGGGGCTGCTCGGGCACCAGCACGCGAATTCGGGCTGGGGCACGTTCGACGACGACAACATGGTCGGCGCGACCGCATTCATGGAGACGCTCGAGCTGGCGCTGGAGTTCCGCAGGGCCGGCTACGGCGATGACGGCCGCCGGCTCGGCTTCGACCTCTACCCGTACACCGAGGACGCTGTCGAGGCAGTCAAGCGCTCCGTGCTGCAATGGCGGTTCATCGACGGCGTCGCGGCGCGGATCGACGACGCCGCGCTGCGCGAGGCGCAGTCCCGCAAGGACGCGGTGCGCGCGTACGAGCTGGTCTACGCCGCTCTCGGCGCTTGAGCCTGGTCGGAATCGACGTCGGCACCACGGGTGTCAAGGCGGTCCGGATCTCCGAGACCGGCGAGGTGCTCGCCCGGCACGAGGAGGAGTACCCGCTCTCGATCCCGCAGCCGGGGTGGGCAGAGCAGGATCCAGCGGACTGGTGGCGGGCGAGCGAGCGGGCGCTCGACGCGGTCGGGCGCGACGGGCCGGTGGGCCTGACCGGCCAGATGCACGGGCTCGTGCTCCTCGACGCGACCGACCGGGTTCTGCGCCCGGCGATCCTCTGGAACGACCAGCGCACGGGAGCGGAGTGCGCCGAGATCGAGGAGCGCGTCGGCTTCGAGCGGCTCGTCGCCCTGACCGGCAACCGCGCCCTGCCGGGGTTCACCGCGCCGAAGCTGGTCTGGGTGCGCAAGCACGAGCCCGAGGTCTGGTCACAGGCCGCGCACGTCCTCCTGCCCAAGGACTACGTGCGGCTGCGGCTCACCGGCGAGCGCGCCATCGACGCCGCGGAGGCGTCGGGGACACTGCTGTTCGACGTCGCCGGGCGCCGCTGGAGCGACGAGGTCTGCGACGCGCTCGAGGTCCCGACCGAGTGGCTTCCCCCGGCCGCCGAGTCGACCGCGATCGGCGGCGCCGGCGACCAGCAGGCCGGCGCGCTCGGCGTCGGAGTGGTCGGGCCCGGGCCGCTGTCGGTCGTGCTCGGCACGTCGGGCGTCGTTTTCGCCGCGCTCCCGGGTTACCAGGCCGACCCGGAGGCGCGCGTCCACGTCTTCTGCCACGCCGTCCCGGACACGTGGGAGGCGATGGGCGTGATGCTCTCGGCCGCCGGCTCGCTGCGCTGGCTGCGGGACATCGTCGGCGGGACGTACGACGAACTGGTCGCCGAGGCCGCGCGCTGGCCGGCCGGGACCGAGGGGCTCACCTTCCTCCCCTACCTGCAAGGCGAGCGCACGCCGCATGCGGACCCGTCCGCCCGGGCCATGTTCGAGGGCCTGTCACTGAGGCACGACCGCGGCGCACTCGTCCGTTCGGTGCTGGAGGGCGTCGCGTACGGCCTGCGCGACTCGCTCGAGCTGCTGAAGGCGCTCGGGGTCGAGCCTGCGGCCGGCCGCGCTTCCGGCGGCGGCGCCCGCAGCGAGCTCTGGCTGAAGATCGTCGCCTCGGTGCTCGGCCTCCCGATCGAGCGTACGGCGGTCGAGGAAGGAGCCGCCTACGGCGCAGCGCTGCTCGGCGGCGTCTCGTCCGGCGTCTTCGCCTCGGCGCAGGAGGCCGTCGACGCGTGTGTCCGCGTCCGCGACACGGTCGAGCCCGACCCCGACTGGCAGAGCGTCTACGACGAAAGCTACGGGAGGTTCCGATCTTTGTACCCCGCAATCAAGGGAGTGACATGAGAGACGAAGCCGAGCAGGAACACCACAGCGAAGCTGTGGATGTTGGTGCGAGGCGAGGTCGTGACGCCGGAGGCGTCAGCTTCGAAGGAAGAGTGGCATTCGTCACCGGCGCCAGCGGCGGCATCGGCGCCGCCGTCGCACGGATGCTCCACGACGACGGCGCCTCCGTCGGTCTCGCGTCGCGCCGAGGGGACGGCCTCGACCTCGAGCGCGGGCTCGGGGTTGTCTGCGACGTCCGCGACCCGGACGCGGTGGACGCTGCGGTCACCGCAACGGTCGAGCGGTTCGGCGGCCTCGACATCGTGGTCGCGAACGCAGGCGTCGGCGCGTACGGCCCGTTCCTCGAGCTTTCGCGCGAGCACCTCGAGGAGATGGTCGACACCAACCTGAAGGGCACGCTGTACGCGATCCGGGCGGCCTTGCCCCACCTCCTGAAGAGCGAAGCCGCCGATGTGATCACCCTCGCCTCCGAGGCGGGCAAGCGCGGGCTCCCCTACGAGGCGGTCTACTGCGCGTCGAAGTTCGGCCAGGTCGGCTTCACGCGCGCGCTCGACCACGAGCTCCGCGAGCAGGGCGTGCGCTGCACGAACGTCTGCCCGGGGGGCGTGGCCACCGAGTTCGCGCTCGACGAGGGCCGAGGCCGGACGCCGGACGCGCTGCCCGGGATGATGACCGCCGAGGACGTGGCCGAGATCGTCATGTTCGTGCTCACCCGTCCGCGCACGCACCGGATCCTGGAGACCGCGATCCGCCCGATGACGGAGACCTCCTGGGGCTGATCAGCGCCGCGTGCCCGTCACCAGCAGCCACTCGCGCGGGTAGACGATCGATCCGTCCGAGCCGTAGTTCGTCTCGAAGAACTCGACGTACGCCCGATGGAACTCTTCACGCCGCTCGTCGTCGAGGGACTCGGCGAGCGTCTTCACCGGACCGAAGTTCTCGACGTAGAACTGCCAGAGCGCCTCGCCGCTCTCCCCCCTGTCGATCGACGTCCTGGTCTCGAACGAGAGCTCGAACGCGTCGCCGAGCAGTTCCTCGACGCGTTCGGTCTTGCCCCAGTCGAGCGGCGCGCCGGCGCCGTCCGGCGGGGGCGGCTGGAACGGCGCCGTCACCGAGAACATCTTTCCGATGCCGCCGTCGGGCACCCACGTCGCCAGGGCCAGCCGACCGCCGGGACGCGCCACGCGCGAGAGCTCGCCGGCGGCACGTGAATGGTCGGGCGCGAACATGACGCCGAACGTCGAGGTGACGACGTCGAAGCTCGCGTCGGCAAGCGGCAGCGCCTCGGCGTCGCCGACCCGGAAGTCGATCGAGAGCCCTGCCTCCGACGCCTGTTGCTTCGCCGTCTCGACCAGCGCCGGGGCGAAGTCGACGCCCACGACATCCGCGCCGCGACGGGCTGCACGGATCGCGAGGTCACCCGTGCCGCACGCCACGTCCAGCCACTGCTTGCCCTCCGCCGGACCGGCGACCTCGACGATCGCGTCGTGGACGTCGGCGATCGTCTCCGCGACGTGTTCGAACGGGGCGCTGCCCCAGACGAACGAGTGCCGTTCCTTGAGCTGCTCGAACGCCATCTGCCTGCCTCCTTTGCTCGACGACGCCGGGAGTATGGCGTCTGATGGAATAGGGACATGGACGCCCGTGGGACGTTACGCGTCGGATCCGAGACGTACGAAATCTTCCGGCTCGATGCATTGCAGGATCGCTGGGACGTCGCCCGTCTTCCCTACTCGCTGCGCGTCCTGCTGGAGAACGCGCTGCGGGCCGGGAGCGACCACGATGTCGAGGCGATCGCGGGCTGGGTGGCGACCGAGGAGCCTAGGCGCGAGATCTCCTTCCGGCCGAGCCGCGTCATCCACCAGGACTTCACCGGCGTGCCGGCGATCGTCGACCTCGCGGCGATGCGGAACGCGATGCAAGACCTCGGCGGCGACCCCGGGGAGATCAACCCGGTCATCCCCGCCGAGCTGGTGATCGACCACTCCGTCCAGGTCGACGAGTTCGCCACCCGCTTCGCCTTCGGCCGCAACGTCGAGCTCGAGTTCGAGCGCAACCGGGAGCGCTATGCCTTCCTGCGCTGGGGACAGCAGTCGCTCGCCGACCTGAAGGTCGTCCCGCCCGGCACGGGGATCGTCCACCAGGTCAACCTCGAGTACCTGGCCCGCGTGGTCGAGTCGCGCGACGGGCAGGCGTTCCCGGACACGCTGGTCGGCACCGACTCGCACACGACCATGGTCAACGGGCTCGGTGTGCTCGGCTGGGGCGTCGGCGGGATCGAGGCCGAGGCGGCGATGCTGGGCGAGGCGCTCTCGATGCTCGTCCCGCAGGTGGTCGGGTTCCGCCTGACCGGTGCGCTCCCCGAAGGGGCGACCGCCACCGACCTCGTGCTCACGGTGACCGAGATCCTCCGCTCGACCGGCGTGGTCGGCAAGTTCGTCGAGTACTTCGGCCCTGGGCTCGGCTCGCTCTCGCTGGCCGACCGGGCGACGATCGGGAACATGTCGCCCGAGTACGGCGCCACCTGCGGCTTCTTCCCGGTCGACGACGCCACGCTCCAGTACCTGCGCCTGACCGGCCGGCCCGACGAGCGGGTCGCGCTCGTCGAGGCGTACTGCAAGGAGAACTTGCTCTGGCACGGGGCCGAGGACCACCCGACGTACTCCCACGTGGTCGAGCTCGACCTCGGCACCGTCGAGCCCAGCCTCGCCGGGCCGCGGCGACCGCAGGACCGCGTCCCGCTCGCAGAGGCGAAGAACGCCTTCCTGCACGAGCTGCCGAGCTTCGGAGTCGACTACGGGAACTCGAAGGACGAGGCTGTCGCCGAGAGCTTTCCCGCGTCCGACCCGCCCGCGCACGTCGAGCCTGGACACGATGAGCCCGCCGGAGCGCCGGCCCCCGCGATCGCCGTTGCCGAGCGCGAGCCGGCCGCCGCCCACGTCCAGCTCGGCGACCTCGAGTTCGAGCTCGAGCACGGCAGCGTCGTGATCGCTGCGATCACGAGCTGCACGAACACCTCCAACCCGCAGGTGATGGTCGCCGCCGGGCTCCTGGCGAAGAAGGCGGTCGAACGCGGCCTCGACCGGAAGCCGTGGGTGAAGTCGAGCCTGGCGCCCGGATCGCGGGTCGTGACCGACTACTACGAGAAGGCCGGCCTCACGCCGTACCTCGAGGCGCTCGGCTTCCACACGGTCGGCTACGGCTGCACGACCTGCATCGGGAACTCCGGCCCGCTGCCCGAGGAGATCTCGGCCGCGATCGCCGAGACCGACCTCGTCGTCTGCGCTGTGCTCTCCGGCAACCGCAACTTCGAGGCGCGCATCCATCCGGAGGTGAAGGCCAACTACCTCGCCTCGCCCCCGCTCGTGGTCGCGTACGCGCTGGCCGGACGGATGGACCTGGACCTGAACACGGAGCCGATCGGGCAGGACCCGGACGGAAACGACGTCTTCCTGCGCGACCTCTGGCCGTCGAGCACCGAGATCGACGAGACGATCGCGGGCGCCGTCTCCGGTGACCTCTTCCGCGGCCGCTACGCCGACGTCTTCACCGGCGACGAGCGCTGGGCCGAGCTCGAGGTGCCGAGCGGCGCCCTCTACGCCTGGGCCGACGACTCGACCTACGTCCGCCGGCCGCCCTACTTCGACGGCATGTCGATCGAACCCGGGACGGTCGAGGACGTCGACGGCGCCCGCTGCCTGGTCATGCTCGGCGACTCGGTCACGACCGACCACATCTCGCCGGCGGGCTCGATCAAGCCCGACGGCCCGGCCGGGCAGTACCTGATCGAGCACGGCGTCGAGCGCAAGGATTTCAACTCGTACGGCTCGCGACGCGGCAATCACGAGGTGATGGTCCGCGGCACGTTCGCGAACGTGCGCCTGCGCAACCTGCTCGTGCCCGGCAGCGAAGGCACGTGGACGGTGCACCTGCCGAGCGGCGAGGAAATGTCGATCTTCGACGCCTCCGAGCGCTACCTGGCCGAGGGCACGCCGCTGATCGTCCTCGCCGGCAAGGAGTACGGGACGGGCTCGTCGCGCGACTGGGCGGCGAAGGGCCCGAAGCTGCTCGGCGTCCGCGCCGCGATCGCGGAGAGCTACGAGCGGATCCACCGCTCGAACCTGCTGATGATGGGGATTCTCCCGCTGCAGTACGCCGACGGCGAAAACGCCGAGTCGCTGGGCCTCACAGGCCGGGAGACGTTCTCGATCAGCGGGGTCGACAACGCGGAGGCGACCGAGGTGACCGTCCGGGCGGACGACACGGAGTTCACCGCCCGCGTGCGCCTGGACACGCCGCGCGAGCGGGACTACCTGCGCCACGGCGGGATCCTGCCGTACGTGCTCAGGAGACTGCTCGCCGAAGCCTGACGCAGTTGCGGACCACCCGCAGGCGGTCCGCAACGTGTGTTCGACCGCTACGGCGTGAACACGATCCGGGCCGCGACGCGACCGGCCTCGACGTCCGCGATCGCCTCGTTCACGTCGGCCAGCGGCCGAGTCTCGCGGATCACCCGCGTCCGTCCCTGCGCGTGAAGCTCGAACACCTCGCGCAGGTCGTTCCGCGTCCCGACGATCGAGCCGACGATGGTGACGCCGTTCAGCACCGTCTCGAAGATCGGCAGCTCGATGTGGTTCTCCTTCGGCAGCGCGACGAAGACGAGCGTGCCGCCGCGGCGAAGCGACCGGTAGGCCTGCTCGAAGGACGCAGGCGAGACGGCGAGCGCGATCGCCTGGTCGGCGCCGCCGAGCGCCTGGATCGCCTCGACCGGATCCACGGTCCTCGCGTTCACCGTGTGGGTCGCGCCGAGCTCGCGCGCCAGCTCGAGCTTCTCGTCGAACAGGTCGACCGCGACCACCGTGCCCCCTGCGACTGCCGCGTACTGGATTGCCAGGTGGCCGAGGCCACCGACGCCGAAGACGGCGACCAGGTCACTCGGTTTCGTGCCGGCGACCTTCACCGCCTTGTAGGTGGTCACGCCGGCGCAGGTGAGCGGTGCGGCGTCGAGCGGGTCGATGCCCGCGGGCACCCTCACGACGTACCGCGCGTACGCGGCCACGTACTCGGCGAAGCCGCCGTCGATCGAGTAGCCGGTGTTCTTCTGCTCGAGGCAGAGCGTCTCCCAGCCGCCGACGCAGTGCTCGCACGTGCCGCAGGCGTAGCCGAGCCACGGAATCGCAACCCGGTCGCCCACGGCCACCTCGGTCACGCCGGGGCCGAGCTCCGTCACGATTCCCACGCCCTCGTGTCCGGGCGTGAACGGCGGGGTCGGCTTGACCGGCCAGTCGCCGTGGGCGGCGTGGATGTCGGTATGGCAGAGGCCGGAGGCCTCGATCCGCACGAGGGCCTGCCCCTCGCCGGGAATCGGCTTGGGCACCTTCTCGACCTTCAGCGGCTGCTGGAAGTCGTGGACGACAGCGGCCGTCATCGTCGCGACGGCGCTTCTCGTCTTCGGCTCGAGAACCTGAGTCGCCATGGTTCACCTCCTGGGGTCGACGACACCCTCAGCGTCGCGCGCACGCCGGCGACGGCGCGTCGGGGAAACCACGCATCGGCCATGCGGTCGGATCCCGATTCCGAGCGCGCGTCGATAATTCGACGCCATGGAGACCCGTTGGCGCCGGCTGATCGACGCGGGGATCGCGGTCACCTCGGAGTTGTCTCTCGACGGGGTGCTCCAGCGCATCCTCGACGCGTCCGCCGAGCTGACCTCCGCCCGCTACGCGGCGCTCGGCGTGATCGGCCCGTCCGGCCGGTCGCTCGAGCGATTCCTCACCACCGGCATCGACGAGGAGACATTCGAGCTGATCGGCGATCTGCCGCAGGGCCGCGGCATCCTCGGCGCGCTGATCGCCGACGCGCACCCGCTGCGCCTGCACGACCTCACCGCCGATCCGCGCTCCGTCGGGTTCCCGCCGCACCACCCGCTGATGCGGACGTTCCTGGGCGTTCCGATCCTTCTGCGCGGCGTCGCCTACGGAAACCTCTACCTGACCGAGAAGGAGGCGGCGACTTCACCGCCGAGGACGAGGAGATCGTGACGCTGCTCGCCGCCCAGGCCGCAGTCGCGATCGAGAACGCGCGGCTCTACGAGTCGGCGACGGCGCTGGCTCGCAGCAGCTCGAGTCGCTGAACGAGGTCGGGAACGCGCTCGCCGCGGAGACCGAGCTCGGGCCGCTGCTCGAGCTGATCGCCGGCCGGCTCCGCGACCTGATCGACGCCGAGACTGGTCCTGATCATGCTCCCCGACGTCGCAGGGCGAGCTGCGCATCGAGGCGGCCGCCGGCCGCCGGGCGGAGGAGCTGCGCGGCACACTCCTCGCGCTCGGCGGCTCGAAGAGCGGCCGGCGTGCTCGAGCGGCGGCGCAGCGAGCGCGTCGACTCGCCGCTCGACGACCCGCGAGGTCGACCAGCGACGCTCGCCGGCCGTATCGGGATGCGCTCGGGCCTGTTCGTCCCCATGATCGCTCGGCGAGCGGGCGATCGGCGTGATCGCGGCGCACAACAAGCGCGGCGCCGACCCGCGCTTCACGGACGAGGACCTGCGGCTCGCCGAGACCTTCGCGGCGCGCGCCGCCGTCGCCGTCGACCTTTCCGACCGTGTCGCGCGCGACGCGCTGCGCCGTGTCGTCGAGGGCCAGGAGCTCGAGCGGCGCCGGCTGGCGCGCGAACTCCACGACGAGACCGGGCAGGCGCTGACGTCGATCCTGCTCGGCCTGAAGCGGGTCGAGGAGGCTCGATCGACGAGGAGGCGGCCGCGGCGGCCACGTCGCAGCTCCGCGCCGAGATCGTCGGGACGCTACAGGCCGTCCGGCGACTCGCCGTCGAACTGCGACCGTCGGCACTCGACGACTTCGGCCTCGTGCCAGCGCTCGAGCGGCTCGCCGAGGCGTTCGGCGGCGAGTCGGGGCTCCGGGTCGACGTCGAGGCGAACCTCGGCGGCACCCGCCTCCCACCGGAGGTCGAGACTGCGCTCTACCGCATCGTCCAGGAGGCGCTCACGAACGTCTCGAAGCACGCGCAAGCCGAGCACGTCGAGCGTCGTCGTCAGGCGACGCGCCGGACGGTGACGATCGTCGTCGAGGACGACGGGCGTGGCTTCCGGGCCGAGGACGACGGTGGCGACGGTCTCGGCCTGATCGGGATGAGGGAGCGCGTCGGCCTGCTCGGCGGTAGGCTCGCGATCGAGTCCACCGAGGGATCGGGCACGACGATCGTGGCCGAGGTGCCGCTGCGATGACCAGGAAGAACACGATCCGCGTCCTGATCGTCGACGACCACGCCGTCGTCCGGTCGGGCCTGCACCTCCTGCTGGACGCGGAGGACGGCGATCGAGGTCGTCGGGGAGGCAGGCGACGTCCGCACAGCGGTGTTCGAGGCC
Source organism: uncultured Actinomycetes bacterium (assembly GCA_963808815.1). Classification (GTDB taxonomy): domain Bacteria; phylum Actinomycetota; class Thermoleophilia; order Gaiellales; family Gaiellaceae; genus DATBLE01. Next base: position 166,952 of record CAWEGI010000017.1, read on the forward strand.
CGCGAGAAGAAACCCGACGTCGTGCTCATGGACGTGGTCATGCCCGGGCAGAGCGGGATCGAGGGCGTTCCGCTCGTACTCAAGGAGGCACCCAACGCGAAGGTGCTCGTGCTCTCGATGCAGGACGACCCGCGCTACGTGCGGGAGGCGTTCGCCGCCGGGGCGTGCGGATACGTGCTGAAGGAGGCCGTCGACGCCGAGGTCGTCGCCGCCGTCGAGGAGGTCGCGGCGGGCGGGCGCTACGTGCATCCCGCCCTCGGAGCCCGGCTGGTCGCTGCAGAGGCCGAGGCGCAGGCTCGCGCGGAGGCCGATCCGCTCTCCGACCGCGAACGGGAGGTATTACGCCTCCTGGCTCTCGGCCACACGAACCAGGAGATCGCGAAGCAGCTCTACATCTCGGTGCGCACCGCCGAGACGCACCGGGCGCACATCATGCAGAAGCTGCGCCTGACCACCCGGGCCGAACTCGTTCGCTACGCGATCGACCAGGGCCTACTCGAGGACTGACGACCGCGCACGATCCTCCTCACGCCAGCGGAGCTTCGAGAGCACTCCGACGACGCCCGGGACGCGCTGAACGAGCCTCGGGAGGATCTCGGCGTCGGTCTTCGTATCCACCTCGCCGGTGAGCCGAACCTCTCCTCCGGCGACCTCGACGCCGACGACGCCGGGCTCGATCCACATCACTCGCCGGAGCACGTCCTCGCGGATCTCCTGCTCGACCTCAGCGTCCGAGCGGACGAATGCGCGGACGAGGTCGGCACGCGTGATGATCCCGATCAGGCGCTGCTCGTCGTCGACCACCGGCAGGCGGTTGACGCCATCGTCGATCATCCTCGTCGCCGCCTCGGTCACCGGCCGCCGTGGGCCGATGGTCAGCGCCGGCGCCGACATCGCCTCGCCGACCGTCCTGGCCGCGAGCCTTGGGTCGAAGCCCGTCGACGGCACCACGAGCAGCCTCTCGAGCAGACTGGGCCGGTCGGGTGGGCCGCTCCCCTTGAAGAGGATGTCGCCCTCGGAGAGCACGCCGAGCACGTGGCGGTCGCCGTCGACGACCGGCAGGCCCGAGATGCGGTGCTCGGCCAGCAGCGCGGCGGCATCCTTCAGAGACGCGGCCGTCCGCACCGTCAACACGTTCGTGGTCATCAGATCCTGGACTCTCATGTCGACCTCCTTTTCGCCCACAATCACGCGCGCGCAGGCGGGCCACATCGGGGGCGACGCGCAATCCCCTGCGGGAATCCCGCAGCGCAGGGCTACCAGGTCTTCGCGCGCGAGGCCCGCTCGAGGGGCAGAACCCGGACGCGGGCGTCGACGACGACGCATCCGTCGGACAGGCCGAGCACCGGGTTGAGGTCCAGCTCGGCGACCTCGGGGAGATCCTCGGCCAGGCGCGCAAGGCGAAGAACCAGGTCGACGAGCGCACCTGCGTCGGCCGGTGGCTTTCCCCGGAACCCTGCGACGAGCGTGCCCGCCTTTCCGGTCGTGACCAGGTCGTCGGCGTCGGCGAGCCTGAGCGGAGCGATCCGGAACTGGGCCTCGCCGATCAGCTCCGCGAAGATCCCGCCGGGGCCAAAGGCGACCAGAGGCCCAAACGTCGGGTCCTGCACGACACCCGCGAGCAGCTCTGCTCCGCCCGCGACCATCCGCTGGACGAGAACCGGCAGGCCGATGCGCTCGACGGCGGCGCGGACAGCCTCCTCGGAGTCGAGGTCGAGCGCGACGCCCCCGGTCTCGGTCTTGTGCGCTCCCGCGGCCGCGCTCTTCACCACCACCGGCAACCCCAGGTCCATCGCCGCCTCGACAGCCTCGTCCGCCGTCGCCGCCACCCGCTCGGCGACCAACGGGATCCCATACGCACCGAGCAGCCCGCGCACCTGCTCCGGACGCAGCCACGCGTCGTCGCCCGAGGCGAGGACCGATGCGACGAGCTTCTCGGCCGCCGGCCGGTCGATGCCGTCGAGCACGGGCGGCTCGCCGACGGGCCGGCGCAGCCACTCGGCGCGGTCGACAGCGTGCGCCAGTGCCCGGGCGGCCGACTCCGGATACTCGAAGCCTGCCACGCCCGACCCGCGACGCAGCAACGACGCGGGGATCCCCTCGTCGGAGATGAACGCGGCCAGCACCGGCTTGTCGGGCTGCCCCCCGGCCTCGACACCGCGGACGACCGCTTCCGCGACCTCCTCCGCACCGGCGACCACCGGCGGCACGAACAACACGATCACTGCGTCTATGCCGGGGTCGGCGAGCACGTGCGGAACCACGGCCTCGTACGTGGAGGCAACCGCAGAGCCGAGCATGTCGACCGGATTCGCGAGGCTGGCCTCGCGCGGCAGGCTCTCCGCCAATCGCGCCCGCGTCTCGGGAGCGAGCTGGGGCAGCTCCAGCCCCGCGCCTGCACAGGCGTCGGCGCAGAGGATCCCGAGACCGCCCGCGTTCGTCAGCACCGCGACGCGACGCCCCTGAGGAAGAGGCTGCGACGAGAGGAGCACAGCGGCGTCGGCGAGCTCCTCCAGCGAGTCGGCCTCGACGACGCCGGCCTGGCGGAACAGTGCCTCCACGGCGGCGGTCGAGCCGGCCAACGCGGCGGTGTGCGAGCCCGCCGCGCGCTGCCCGGCCGACGTGCGGCCGCCCTTCATCGCGAGGATCGGCTTCTTGCGCGAGACCCGGCGGGCGAGCCGCGCGAACTTGCGTGGGTTCCCGAAGGACTCGAGGTAGAGCAGGACGAGATCGGTGTCCGGGTCGTCCTCCCAGTACTCGAGCAGATCGTTCGACGAGACGTCGGCCTTGTTCCCGACCGAGACGAACGCCGAGAGCCCGAGCCCGCGCGAGGCGCCGCGCTCGAGGACGGCCAGGCCGAGCGCGCCGCTCTGGGAAGAGAAGCCGATGTTGCCCGCACGGAACGTGTGCGGCGCGAAGGTCGCGTTCAGCCCCGGGCGGGCAGAGAAGACGCCGAGGCAGTTCGGGCCGATCAGCCGCGCGCCGTAGGCGCGTACGCGGGCGAGCAGCTCGTCCTGGCGACGGCTGCCGTCAGCACCCGTCTCCGCGAACCCGGCCGAGATCACGCACAGCGCCCGCGTGCCCTTCCGGAGCGCGGCCTCGGCCTCCGGCAAGACCGACTCCCCCGGCAGGCAGAAGACTGCGAGGTCGACCGGATCGGGAATGTCGGCGATCGAGGCGTACGCCCGCACCCCGGCGACTGCGGCCGCCTTCGGGTTGACCGGGTACGTGGCCCCCTCGAAGCCCGAGTCGAGGATGTTGCGGAACAGCTCGCCGCCGATCGAGCCGCGACGGGTCGAGGCACCGACGACGGCTACAGTCCCCGGCGCGAAGAACGGCGCCAGCGACGCGGCGACGGCGACGTGGTCGCGCTCGTCGACGGCCGCCCGGTACGCATCCGTGGGGGCGATCTCGAGCCGCACCTCGGTCGTGCCGCCCTCGAGCCGCCGCGAGACCGCGAAGCCCGCGTCGGCGAAGACCCGGAGCATCGGCTCGTTCTCGGGCATCACCTCGGCGACGAAGGTGGAGATCCCGGCCGCCGCGGCGGCCGCAGCCAGCTGCTCGAGCAGCCGCGTGCCCACGCCCTGGCCCTGCAACGAGTCGGCGACTGCGAACGCCACCTCGGCGCGGCTCGGGTCGCGCAGCCTGACGTAGCTTGCGAGCGCGACAACCTCGTCGTTGCGCGCGCCGATCAGCGACCCGCGGTCGTTCCAGTCGGGATCGAGGAACGGCTCGACCGTGGCCGGCCTCAGCGACGGGAAGCCGTGGAAACGCCGATACACGCTCTGCTGGGAGAGCCCGCCGAGGAAGGCGAGCACGGCGTCCGCGTCCCCGTCGAGCGGTGGGCGTAGCCTGAGCGTCCCGCCGGTGCGGAGGATGACGTCACGGATCTCGGGGCCGGCGACGGTCACGCCGTCAGTGTCGGCGAAGCTGGTCGCCGGCGCAATCGGGCGGAACACGACCGCCGCTCCGTAGTTCGCCGAACCCGCGCTGTGGCCGCCCCTGATGCCGCAGGGGCCGCCACGCCGCTCAATAGGGGCATCCCCGAACGAAGGAGGCCCCGAAGCTTCGCGAGCTACATGCGGATCCACACCTTCGAGGCGACCGGCGGCAAGACGTACTCGCAGATGGGCCGCTTCCTGACGAAGGGCGGCAAGGACACGAACGACGCCGCCGCGGCCGCCAAGGATCCGAAGACGGGCCAGCCCGTCGAGAACGGTGCCCGCAACATCTGGGTGACCGCGACTTCACTGACGAACGCGCTGAACACCTCGTTCTTCGCCGAACAGGTGGCGATGTTCGGGATCGTCGTTGGGATCGCCCTGCTGCTCGTCGGCATCGGCTTGGCCATCCTCGCCTTCATGGCCTTCCGGTGGTTCCCGGCGCGTCAGGCCGCCGGGCCAAGAGCCGCCAAGGCGTCGATCGGGGCCACGCCGAAGGCGACATAGACGCCCCCGCACGATCCAGGCGTCGGGGAACGGGCCGGTGATCGCCGGCCCGTTCCCTGCGGGAGCAGGGAAGCGGGGTTATAAAGCCGACGTGCCCCTGTCCGCCGCCGAGCTCAGGCTGATCGACGCCTACTGGCGCGCCGCCAACTACCTCTCGGTCGGGCAGATCTATCTCCTGGACAATCCGCTGCTGCGCGAGCCGTTGAAGCCGGAGCACGTGAAGCCGCGACTCCTCGGCCACTTCGGCACCACCCCGGGCCTGAACCTGATCTGGGCGCACATGAACCGCGCGATCAAGACCCGCGACCTCGATGCGATCTACGTCACCGGCCCCGGGCACGGCGGACCGGGCATCGTCGCGAACGCGTACCTGGAAGGAACGTACTCCGAGCTCTTCCCGCTCGTGTCCACCGACGAGCGCGGCCTGCACGAGCTGTTCAGGCAGTTCTCTTTCCCCGGTGGGATTCCGAGCCACGCCGCGCCGGAGACGCCCGGCTCGATCCACGAGGGCGGGGAGCTCGGCTACGCACTCACGCACGCCTACGGAGCAGCCTTCGACAACCCCGACCTGCTGGTCTGCTGCGTGGTCGGCGACGGAGAGGCCGAGACCGGCCCGCTCGCGGCGAGCTGGCACTCGAACAAGTTCCTCAGCCCGAAGACCGACGGAGCCGTCCTGCCGATCCTCCACCTGAACGGCTACAAGATCGCCAACCCGACCGTGCTCGCGCGGATTCCGGAGGAGGAGCTGGTCGCGCTCTTCGAGGGCTACGGCCACCGGCCAATCCTCGTCACGGGCGACGACCCGGAGCAGGTGCACCGCGACTTCGCCGCTGCGCTCGACGACGCACTCGACGACATCGCCGGCTTCAAGGGCCGGGAGACCAGACCGAAGTGGCCGATGATCGTGCTGCGCACGCCGAAGGGCTGGACCGGCCCCAAGGTGGTCGAGGGGCTCCCGGTGGAGGGCACATGGCGCTCACACCAGGTGCCGATCGCCGACGTCCGAGAGAACGCGGAGCACCTGCGGATCCTCGAGGACTGGATGCGGAGCTACCGGCCGGAGGAGCTGTTCGACGAGGAGGGCCGGCTCGTCGCGGAGCTGGCGGCGCTGCCGCCGAAGGGCGACAAGCGGATGAGCGCGAGCCCGCACACGACCGGCGAGCTCGGCCGCGACCTCGTGCTACCGGATTTCCGCGACTACGCGGTCGAGGTGAAGGAGCCCGGACGCGGGACGAGCGAGGCGACACGCGTTCTCGGGGGCTTCCTGCGCGACGTGATCGTGCGCAACCCCGAGACCTTCCGGCTGTTCGGCCCCGACGAGACGGCCTCGAACCGGCTGTCCGCCGTCTTCGAGGCGACGAACCGGGTCTGGGAGGCGGAGCGGCTGCCGACGGACGAGGGGCTGGCGCCCGAGGGGCGGGTCATGGAGGTGCTCTCGGAGCACCTTTGCCAGGGCTGGCTGGAGGGCTATCTGCTCACTGGCCGCCACGGTTTCTTCAACTGCTACGAGGCCTTCATCCACATCATCGACTCGATGTTCAACCAGCACGCGAAGTGGCTGAAGGTGACCCGCCACATCCCCTGGCGCCGCCCGCTCCCGTCGCTCAACTACCTGCTGTCGTCGCATGTCTGGCGGCAGGACCACAACGGCTTTTCGCACCAGGACCCGGGCTTCATCGACCACGTGGTCAACAAGAAGGCGGAGGTGATCCGCGTCTACCTGCCGCCCGACGCGAACACGCTCCTCTCGGTCGCCGACCACTGCCTGCGTAGCCGGAACTACGTCAACGTGATCGTCGCCGGCAAACAGCCCGCGCTCGACTTCCTCTCGATGGACGACGCGATCGTGCACTGCACGCGCGGCCTCGGCATCTGGGACTGGGCCTCGAACGACGGCGAGGGCAAGCCGGACGTGGTCATGGCCTGCGCGGGCGACGTGCCGACCCTGGAGACGCTGGCCGCCGTCTCGATCCTGCGCGAGCGGCTCCCCGACGTGAAGGTGCGCGTCGTCAACGTCGTCGACCTGATGCGGCTGCAGCCGGAGAGCGAGCACCCGCACGGGTTGCCGGACAGCGAGTTCGACTCGCTGTTCACGCCCGACCGGCCGATCGTCTTCGCCTACCACGGCTACCCGTGGCTGATCCACCGCCTCACGTACCGACGCACGAACCACGCCAACCTGCACGTGCGCGGCTACAAGGAGGAGGGCACGACGACCACGCCGTTCGACATGGTCATGCTCAACGACCTCGACCGCTTCCACCTCGTGATCGACGTCATCGACCGGGTCACCGGCCTCGGCTCGCGCGCGGCGCACGTGCGGCAGGAGATGGAGGACGAACGGCTCCGCTCCCGCGCGTGGACGCGCGAGTACGGCGAGGATCGCGCCGACGTGCGGGACTGGATCTGGCCGGCCTGAAAGTCCTCGTCGTCAACGCGGGCTCGACGAGCCTGAAACTGCACCTGGTCGAGGACGACGAGTCGCACGCGGTCGAGGAGTTCGTGGAGTGCGAGGCCGTTGGGCATCGCGTCGTGCACGGCGGTTCGCGCTTCCGCGAGCCGGTGCTCGTCGACGACGAGGTGAAAGGGGCGCTCCGCGCTCTGACGCCGCTCGCACCGCTGCACAACGCGCCGGCTCTCCACGCGCTCGACGACGCACAGCGCGCGTTGCCGAACGTCCCCCAGGTCGCCGTCTTCGACACCGCGTTCCACGCGACGATGCCCGAGGAGGCAACGCGCTACGCCGTGCCGGAACGGTGGCACGAGTGGGGCGTGCGGCGGTACGGCTTCCACGGGTTGTCGGTCGAATGGGCCGCGTCGCAGGTGCGGGTGCCGCGGCTGGTCGTGTGCCACCTGGGCGGCGGCTCGTCCGTGACCGGCGTGCTCGGCGGGCGCTCGGTGGAGACGACGATGGGCTTCTCGCCGCTCGAGGGCGTGCCGATGACGACCCGCTCGGGCTCGGTCGATCCCGGCGCGCTGCTGTATCTCCTGCGCGAGCGCGCGCTGTCGGTCGACGAGCTCGACCACGCGCTAGAGCACGAGTCCGGTCTGGCCGGCCTGTCGGGCACCTCGGGCGACGTGCGCGACCTCGATGAGGGCTCGCTCGCCCTCGCCGTCTACGTGCACCGGGTCGCTGCCGCAGTCGCCGCGTCGGCGGCCGCGCTCGGCGGCCTGGACGCGATCGCCTTCACGGGCGGCATCGGCGAGAACTCGGCGCTCGTCCGCGACGGGGTGTGCGAGCGGCTGCGTTTCCTCGGAGTGTTCGCGGTGCGCGTCGTCCCTGCGCGGGAAGAGCTGGTCGTCGCGCGGCACGTGCGCGCGCTTCTCGCCTAGACGCGCGCGGTATCGCGGCGATAGGCCCGGGCGGCCAGAGCGCCGAGTACGACAGACCAGCCCGCCACGACCAGCCAGCCGGTCCTCCCCCATCCGCCGCCGCCGATCGCCACGTGGCTCGCCTGGACGAGCCAGTAGGACGGCAGCGCGCGACCGATGTAGTAGAGCGCGCCGCTCGTGATCGGAAACCAGACGCCGCCGAGCACGGCCAGGACGGCGACGAGGCCGCCCATCGCGGGCCCGATCGCATCCGCGGTGAGCAGGTGACCGAAGAGGATCGCGAGCGCTCCGAACGGAATCAGCCCGACGAGAATCAAGCCGGTCATCGTCAGCCAATCGTGGGCGCCGAGCCGCACGCCCAACGTCGTGCCGGCGAGGTAGAGGAGGATCAGGGCCGCCGCGGCGGTCATGTACCCCGTGAGGATCTTGGCCCGGAAGTAGTCGCGAGACGAAAGCGGGGTCAATCGGAGCTGGCGGTTCCACCCGGCCGTGCGCTCGGTCGCGATCCGGCCGCCCACCGAGAGCATCGCGTTCATCGCCCCGAACGCCGCCAGGCCGACCATGTAGTAGAGCGGCGCCGACAGGCCGCTGCCGCCCAGGTTGTCCTCGTTCCGGTTCGGCGCGGCGATCAGGAAGTAGAGGACTATGGGGAAGCCCAGGGCGAGGACGAAGAAGCGGCGGTTCCGGACCGTCCGCAGAAGCTCGAAGCGGATGTATGCGGCGCGGTTCAAGCAGCCTGTCGCTCTTCGGCGGTCAGCTGCAGGAACGCCTCCTCGAGCCCGGCGCCCGTCACCTCGAGGTCGCGCGCGGCCGGGAAGCGCTCGAGCAGCGCCCTGATTGCGCGATCCGAGTCGGAGCACACCAGGATGACCGACTCGCCGCGGAGCTCCGCCCGCGTCACGCCCGGCAGCCGCTCGAGCTCCTCCGCCGCGGCGTGGGGCAGCGTCGCCCGGATCGTGCGGGAGCCGACCATCGCCTTGATCTCGGTGGGCGGGCCGTCCGCGACGATCGATCCGCGCGCCATGAGCACGATCCGGTCTGCGTAGGCATCGGCCTCCTCCAGGTAGTGCGTCGCGAACAGGACCGTCCTGCCCCGCGCCGCGAAGTCGCGCATCGTCGTCCAGAAAGCGTGGCGGCCCTCGACGTCCATGCCCACGGTGGGCTCGTCGAGGACGAGGAGCTCCGGGTCGGGAACGAGCGCCAGGGCGAAGCGGACACGCTGGGTCTGTCCGCCGGACAGCTTCTGCGTGGACTGGCCGGCGACCCCGGCGATCCCGGTGACCTCGAGCACCTCGTCGACGTCCAGCGGTCGGGGGAAGAGTGCCGCCATCATCGCCACCAGCTCCCGGACGGTGAGGTCTCGGAGCAGCGAGCCCGTCTGCAGCATCGCGCCGACGTGGCCTGCCCGGACCACGGCGGACGGCTTCTGGCCGAACACCGAGACAGTGCCGGCGTCGGGCTCGGCCAGTCCGAGCAGCATGTCGATCGTCGTCGACTTGCCGGCTCCGTTCGGCCCGAGGAACGCCACCGTCTCCCGATGGGCGATCGAAACGTCGACACCGCGGACTGCCGGAATGACCGTATCGCCCGACCGGTAGGACTTGGCGAGGCCGCGCAGCTCGATCCCGTCTGCGCGTCCCGCTGTGTCCGCGCGGCCGCTTCCGGCCTCGATGCGCACAGGAACCGCCATCAGTCCCCTGTCTACCAAACGAGTGTCCGGCCCCGGCCGGCATTGGTTTAAGCCCCGGTAGCGCCTTCGTTAAGGCTGTGTTGCCCCCGGTACTTGACGCCCGCCGAGCCGCCCGCGACCGTGTGCGGGGCGATGCGCCGAATCGCGCTCGTCCTCGTGCTCCTGCTGCTCCCCGGGTGCGGCTCGACGCCAGCTCCTCCCGGCGCGGGCAGCCCGTTCGAGCGGCTGTGGGCGGATCAGGCCCTGGCGCTCCTCGACGGACTCGACGAGGCGCTGCCGCGGATCACCAACGCAGGCGTCGGCCCCCTGACACTGAGCGATCCCTCGCGACTGTACGAGGCGCTCCTCGGCTACTCGTACATCGACAGCTGCGGCGAGCAGCTCTCGCACCTGGGCCAGCCCTCGCCCCGGGAGCTGGATGCCAGCACACGCCTTCACGAGGCGTGTGCCCACCTCCGCCACGCCTCGGTGCTCTTCACCCGGGCGGTCACGCTCGAGCGCTCGTCCCTGCTCGTGACCGCGGCGAGCGAAGCACTCGGCACCGCCCCGCTGCTCCGCCGTGCTCGACGCTCGCTGACGCTACTCGCTAGCTGACGAGCTCCTTGAACGCCGCCTCGTCCCGGAGCGGGTCGAGGTCGGTGTCCTCCTTTGCGAGGTCGCGGAGGCTCGGCCGCTTCTCGATGGCGACCCGCAGGTGGGCGATTGCGTCGTCGCTCCGTCCGGCGAGCGCCTCGCAGCACGCGAGGTTGTAGAGAGGCGCGGCGTACCCGCTCGCCTCGAGCGTCTCCCGGGCGCTGTCGATCACCGCCTCGTACTCGCCTGCCTCGTACTGCGGATCGAACGGCGCCCAGACCTCCCAGCCGCCGCCGTGGTAGGGCTGCCCGACCGTGCTGCCGAGCGCGAGCACTGTCGTCCCCGCCTCCTCCGCGAACGCGGTTCGATTGCCCTCGGGCCGGACGAACACGAGCGTCCCTGCGGGTGCGTCCACCGACTCGCCGTCGATCTCGAAGCGGGCGCGTCCCCGGAGGACGGCGTAGAGCTCCTCGCTGCCCTCGTCCTCCTGGTGCTCGGGCATCAGCCGGTCGCCCACGTCGGCGCCCGTCCACGCGTTGGTGCCGAAGGCGGTGATCCCGAGGTGCGCCCGAACGGGCCGCATATGGGTCTCCTGACGGTAGTCGATGGCCTCGATCTCGTCGACGGCTGCGACCTTGAACGCCACTTCAGCGCGCGCCATCATGCGACCAGCTCCTCGAAGCCGGGCTCGTCGCGGATCGCGTCGAGGTCGGAATCCTCCCGTGCGAGCTCCTTCAGCTGGGGCCGGCGCTCGATCGCCGTGCGCAGGTGCCCGATCGCGTCCTCCTTCCGGCCGGCGAGGGCCTCGCAGCAGGCGAGGTTGTACATCGGCAGCGGATACTCGGAAGCCTCGATCGCCTCGCGGCCCTTCTCGGCCACACCGGCGTAGTCCCCCGCCTGGTACAGGGGGTTGAAGGGCGACCAGATCTCCCAGCCGGCCGGCTCGTATGCCTGGCCGGCGGCAGCCCCGACCGCCAGCAGCGTCGTGCCTGCTTCCTCGGCGAAGGCCGTTCGCTTCAGCTCCGGCGGAACGAACACGAGCGTGCCCTGGGGAGCGTCGACCGTGTCGTCGCCGACCTCGAAGCGCGCGTGGCCCGTGACGACGACGTAGAGCTCCTCGTGCTGATCGTTCTCGCCGGACTCGTCGTGTTCGTTGATCAGCCGGTCGCCGGCCTCGCGGCCGGTGAAGCCGTTGACTCCGAAGGCCGTGATCCCCAGGTGGTGCCGCACCGGCAGCATCGGCACGCGGCCGTCGTCGAGTGCCTCGATCTCGTCGAGCCGTGTCACCTTGTAGTTGCTCATCGCTCCCCTCTCGTCTCGGACTGGATCAGGTCGAGCTCGCGGCCGACCTTCTCGAACGCGACCAGCGCGCGCTCGACGTGCTCCGGCTCGATCGCCGCCGACATCTGCACGCGCACCCGCGCCGTACCCTCCGGGACGACCGGGTACCCGAACCCGGTGACGAAGACACCCTCCTCCAGCAACCGCTCGCTGAAGCGGATCGCGAACGCGGTCTCGCCGACGATGATCGGGACGATCGCGGCCTCGCCGTCGAGCGGCCGAAAGCCGAGCTCGCGCAGCCGCCCGCGCAGCTCCCGTGTGGAGTCGTGCAGGGTCGTGACCAGCTCGGGCTCACGGCGCAGCACGCGCACGGCCTCCAGCGCCGAGCAGGCGACGGTCGGCGGCAGGGCGTTCGAGAAGAGCTGGGGCCGCGAGCGCTGGGCGAGAATGTCGCAGACCTCCTCGCTGGCAGCGACGAACCCGCCGGCCGCGCCGCCCAGAGCCTTCCCGAGCGTCGAGGTGATCACGTCGATCTCGCCCAGCAGGCCGAAGTGCTCGGCGACGCCGCGGCCCGTCTCGCCGACAACGCCGGTGCCGTGCGAGTCGTCGACGACGAGCGTGGCAGCGTGCTCGCGCACCAGTTCGACGAGCTCGGGCAGCTTCGCCAGGTCACCCTCCATCGAGAAGACGCCGTCGGTGATCACGAGCGCGCGCTGCCCCGGCTCGATCGCCTCGAGCTGGGCGCGCAGGTCGTCCATGTCCGAGTGCTTGTAGACCGCCTTGCGCGCCGGCCGCGCCAGCCGGACGGCATCGATGATCGAGGCGTGGTTGAGCTCGTCCGACAGGATCACGGTCGAATCGTCGGTCAGGCTCGGGATCGCGGCCTCGTTGGCGTTCCAGCAGGAGACGTAGGTGAGCGCCGCCTCGGTGCCGACCAGCTCGGCGAGCTCGCGCTCGAGCTCGAGGTGCGGCTCGAACGTCCCGCAGATGAACCGCACCGACGCGGTGCCGGCGCCGTAGCGGCGCAGCCCCTCGATCCCGGCCTCGACCACCTCGGGCCGGTCGGCGAGGCCGAGGTAGTTGTTCGACGAGAGGACGAGCACCTCGCCGCGGCCCTCCATCTCCACCAGCGGCCCCTGCGGCGAGCAGAGCGTGTTGAACCGCTTGTAGGTACCCGCCTCGCGCAGCCGGTCGAGCTCCGCGCCGAGCCTCTGGTCAAGCGCTGTGCTCATTCGCCTCCACCGATTCTGAGTCTCCGCCGCCGCGACCGACATGGCGGGCGCGGCACCCGACGGTTGCCGAGGTGCGAACGGACTTGGGGAGGGGGGTCCGTGGGGGGAACCGGCCGTTCCCCCCACGCGAGCGAGCATGCGGCGAAGCTGCGCGAGCGACAATCATCGATGTTGCCACCGCCCCTCGATCGGAACCCGCTCGCGCAGCGGCTCGGCCGCCTCGGTGGGGGCGCGCCCGCCCGGGTAGACGACGATCTTGCAGGCCTCGCCCGCGGCGAGCAGGGCGAACGCCTCGTCGTACTCCTCGAGCGGCAGCTCCTTCGTGATCAGCGGCCGGACGTCGACCACGCCGCTCTCCAGCAGCCAGCGCGTCCGGTACCAGGTCTCGAAGATCTTGCGGCCGTTCAGCGCGAGCACGCTCAGGTTCTTGAAGATCAGCGCCTGGGCGACATCGATCTCGACCGGCCGCGCGGGTATCCCGAACAGGATCACGCGCCCGCCGTTGCGGGCAATGCGGAACGAGTCGGCGATGGCCCGCGGCGAGCCGGACATCTCGAAGACGACGTCGTAGCCGAGGCCCTCGTTCTGCTCGAGGAACCAGCCGGCGGTGTCCGGCGTCTCGTCGACGTTGACGGTCGCGCTGGCGCCCATCCTCTCCGCCAGACCCAGCCGGAACGGCGTGCGGTCCGCCGCCGCCACCGACGCCGTGCCGGAGGCACGCGCGATCCCGATCGTGAACAGCCCGATCGGCCCGCAGCCCAGCACCGCGATCGCCTGCCCTGCGAGGTCCTGCTCCGAGGTGGCGAAGACGGCGTTGCCGAACGGCTCCTGGAGGGTGGCGATCTCGGGCGGCAGCTTCGTCCGGTCGTTGCGCCAGATCACCGACTCGGGGACGGCCACGAAGCGCGCGAAGGCGCCGTCGCGGTCGACGCCGAGGATCCGTGTGCGCTCGCACATGTGCGCGTGGCCGGTACGGCACTGGAAGCAGGCGCCGCAGGTGATGTGGCTCTCGGCGGAGACATAGTCGCCGGCGGCGACGTTCTGCACCAGCGACCCGGTTGCGACCACGGTGCCGGCGAACTCGTGGCCGAGTGTGAGCGGCGGGACGATCCGGCCCTGCGACCACTCGTCCCAGCCGAAGATGTGGAGGTCGGTACCGCAGATGCTCGCCGTCTCGACCTCGACCAGCACCTCGTCGGCCGCCGGCTCGGGCACCGGCACCTCGTCGAGGCGCAGGCCCGGCTCCGACGCCGGCTTCCGCAGCGCGAGCATCGTGTCGCCCATCGGGCGCAATCATGCCGATCCCGGATCGCCGCTGCGGGTTGTCACGGATGCGACTCCGCGGAGTGCGTCTACCCTGGATGTGACTCCGATGAAGCGCTTCTTCCACGGTCGCAACCTGCTCTACCTGGGCGTCGGCTCCGCCGCATTGGTGATCGCGACCGTGCTCATCCTGGTCAGCGTGATCGGGTCGTCGAGCGCGGAGACCACGCCGTCCGTTCCCACCACGACGACGACCGCGACCGGCGAATCCACCCCGGCGCTTCCGAAGGCACCGGGCGCGACTGCCACCGAGGCTCTGTTTCGCGGCATCCCTCAGCAGCTGAACCAACTCGGCAACCCCAAGGCGAAGGTGACGATGATCGAGTTCGCCGACCCGCAGTGCCCCTACTGCCGCCAGTACGAGCTCGACACGCTCCCGGCGATCATCAAGGAGTACGTTCGCACGGGCAAGGTGAAGCTCGTCTACTTCGGGATCCCGATCATCGGCGCGAACTCGGAGCAGGGCCTGCGCGCGGTCTACGCCGCCGGGCTCCAGAACAAGCTCTGGAACTTCTCGCACCTGCTCTACCGGAGCCAGGGGGCCGAGAACTCGGGGTGGATCACGGACGACCTCCTGCGCAGGATCGGCGGGTCGATTCCCGGCTTCGACACGCAGAAGATGATGGCCGACCGGCAGTCCGCGGAGGTCGAGGCGGCGCTCAGCGCGTCGGCGCAGCAGGCGACGAACGGCCACGTGGACCGGACGCCCACGTTCTTCGCGGGCCCGACCGGCGGCACGCTCCAGCAGGTGCCGCTCACGGCGCTCACGCCCGAGGCCTTCCGGCCCACGCTCGACGCGCCGGCGAAGTGAGAGACGAAGCCGAGCACCAAGCCGAGAGCGCGGTTCTCGAGTTTGGTGCGAGGCGATGTCGTGACGCCGAAGGCGTCACGGATCGACGCCTGCGGGCCGCGATCGCCGTATGCGCGCTCGCGGGCGCCGCCGTCGCCGCCTACCTCGTCTACACCCGGTACGCGCACACGCAGATCGCCTGCACGACCGGGGGCTGCGAGACCGTCCAGCACTCCAGGTACGCGAAGCTCGCGGGCGTCCCGGTCGCCGTGCTGGGCCTCGCCGCCTACCTGGCGATCTTCGCGACCGCGCTCTCCTCCCGCGTCGAGGCGGCCGCCATCGGCGCGGCGATCGCCATCGCCGGGCTGGCGTTCGCGATCTACCTGATCGTGATCCAGGTGGCGGTGATCGACGCGATCTGCCAGTGGTGCCTGGCGAGCGACGCGATCCTCGCCGTGCTCGCCGTCCTCTCGCTGGAACGCCTGCGGCGTCTTGCGGGAAGTCCGCACGAGTCCTCGGGGGCGGCACCGATGGCGACACGCAGCTGAGCCGTCACAGTCGGGGCATGGAAACCCCGCTCTGCTCCCTGTCCGTGGCGGCCGGCAACGACGCGGAGTGCCCGCGCGGCTGGTGTGCCTTCTGGGAAAGGGGCGGAGCCGTGGTCGAGCCGGGCTGCGCGATCGAGCGGCTGGGAGTCGACCTCCGCGACCCGCAGCTGGCGCGGTACCTGCTGGACCTCCGCCGCGAGCTCGAGTCGGTCCGTGACGCCGAGGCCGCCCGGGCGGCGCTGGAGCGCCTGGCGGAGCTGACTCCCCCCGACCTCGCCGGCGCGTAGGGCCCTAGGCTGCGACGACCCACGCCGGCCGGACTTCGGCCAGCAGCGCGTCGACCAGCACCTGCGCCCGCTCGCGGAGCTCGTCGTCGAGCAGGCGGCCGTCCTCGTCGAGCCGGACGTGTGCGCGCGGGACGGCGAGCTGGCCGTCGACGACCCTGGCGCCGGCCGTGCGCAGCACCTTTCGAAGCTCCTCCTGCGCCCAGACACCGCCGAATGAGCCGGTGCCCGTACCGATCACCGCGACGGGCTTGTTCGCGATCGCGGCGGCGCCGCGCGGGCGCGAGGTCCAGTCGACCGCATGCTTGAGCTGGCCAGGAATCGACGCGTTGTACTCGGGCGTCGCGATCAGGATCGCGTCGGCCCGGGCGACCGCGTCACGCAGCCGCTCGACGGCGGGGTGGGCCTCCTCGCCGTCGTCATCCTCGTCGTACGGCGGCAGGGCCTTCAGCTCGTCGTACAACTCGAGCTCGACGCCGACCGGTAGCAGCTCCGCCGCCTCGAGCAGGAGCCTGCGGTTGTGCGAGTCGCGCCGCAGGCTCCCGCTGATCCCGAGGACCCTCATCTCCTTACGCCTGCGCCTTCGCGAGCTCGAGGTCGGCGGTCAGCGTGACTTCGTTCTCGAGGATCGAGCCGCCCCCGGGAAGCTCCATGTTCCAGGTCATCCCGAACGACGTCCGGTCGATCACGGTCTCCAGGTGGAGGCCGATCCTGTCGCCGGCCGGGCCGGCCACGGGGCCGGCGAGCGAGCCGGTGAGTGTGACGGGCTGCTGCACACCGCGAATCTCGAGCTCGCCCTCGACCACGATTTCGTCGCCGTCGCGGCGGATGTCGGCGGATGCGAACGAGACGCGCGGGAACCGCTCGGCGTCGAAGAAGTCCGGCGAGAGCAGATGCCCCTCGAGGTTCTCGTCCTGGACCGTGATGCTGGCGACGTCGGCCGAGCCGTACAGCCGGCC
Organism: uncultured Actinomycetes bacterium; assembly: GCA_963808815.1. Taxonomy (GTDB): domain Bacteria; phylum Actinomycetota; class Thermoleophilia; order Gaiellales; family Gaiellaceae; genus DATBLE01. The sequence continues at coordinate 183,413 of CAWEGI010000017.1, forward strand.
GTTCTCGAGCGTCGCCTCGAAATCGGTGAGGCCGCCCTTGAAGAGCGACACGCCGCTGTGCCGGATGGAGTAAGCGACGCTGGAGTGCGTCCTGTCGAGCGTCCACGTCCCGGTCGGGACGGTCTGCTCGGTCGCTGGTGATGGTGCTCATGGTGTCCTTTCGTTGCGCTATCATTATTTGCGGACGCAAGCAAGAGTAGCAGAAAAGCATGAGTAGTCAAGTATTGACCAGTCAAGCATCGGTGAGCGTGTTCTCTCGGCTCCTGCGTGCGCATTCGAGCCTTTCGCGGGAGCTGTCCGCCCGGCTCGTCACCGAGCATGGCCTGACGATCAACGACTACGAGGCCTTGCTTCACCTCTCGCACGCCGACGAGGGGTCGCTGCGCCGGGTCGACCTTGCCGAGCGGCTGATGCTGACGCCGTCCGGCGTGACGCGCCTGCTCGACGGGCTCGAGCGCGACGGTTGGGTGCGCAAGGGCAACTGCGACAGCGACGCTCGGGTCACCTACGCAGTGCTAACCGACGAGGGACGCGAGCGGCTCGAATCGGCGGGCCGGACCCACGTCCGGCAGATTGTCGAGATCTTCGAGGAGCGCTTCTCGGCCGACGAACTCGAGACGCTCGTCGATCTGCTCGGCCGGCTGCCCGGCGCGGCCGGACACGGCGAGAGCTGCTCGCCTTAGGGAAGCAGCGAACGCGGGGTCGGCTGAAGCCGTAGTCGCTCGACTCCGGCCGGGATGCTCGGATGCTCCCCGGCCGCGAGCCACACGACGACGTCGACGTCCTCCCGCACCGGCAGCGCCGGGAAGTCGTTCCGCGCGTGCTCCGTGACGAAGCGCGCCAGGACACTCTCGCCGAGGGCGGACTCGATCACTTCGAGGTCGGCCTCGGCGGGACCGATCACCGCCGTGAGCGCTGCGTCGCGTTCAGGTGCGCCAACCGGGGGACGCCGCGCCGGGTCGACCTCGAAGGCCGGGCCGACCTCGGCGGGCCGCAAGAGCAAGACGTTGTCGACATCCACCATCGTCGCGTTCGCCGCGACACTGTGGGCGCGCCAGATGGAGCCCGTGTAGAACGCCTCCAGCGCCGGCGCGCGGCTTGCGAGGTCGGCGAACCCGCGCAGCCAGACGAACTGATCCGGATCGTCGAGGTCGCGAAACGTCCCCAGAATTCGCATGCCGAGCGCCTCCTGAGACTCGACGAACTCACGGTCGAACAACTCGATCAGCCTCTCGCGCGCGCCCGGCTTCAGCGTGTACCGCCGAAGCTCGAGGACGGAGATCATCCGCGTCGGGCTCGCACGAGCGTGTCGATCGCGTCGCGGTCGCCCTCCACCGAGCGCAGCACGCGCTCGGCCCGCTCGATCACGAGGCCGTCCAGCTCCGCGGCGACCTCCTCGGAGTCGAGCAGCACACCCGCGTCCTGCGGGCCGCCCGTGCCGGAGACGAGGTTCTCGCGGTCGTGGCCGACGACAAGCAGCGTGCCGCCGGGAGCGACCGCGGCGGCAGCCCGGCCGTGCACGACGCGGCGCTCGTCGACCGGGATCTGGAGGTACATGATCACGACGAGGTCGAACGCGCCCGGTTCCGGCAGCCACTCGCGCACGTCGGCCTGAACCCACTCGACCTCGACGCCGCGTTCGGCCGAGAGCCGGCGGGCGTTTTCGAGCGCGACCTCCGAGAAGTCGACGCCGGTCACCGTCCAACCGCGTTCAGCGAGCCAGACTGCGTTCCGGCCGGCGCCGCAGGCGAGGTCGAGCGCCCGCCCAGGAGCGAGGCCATCGACCTCGGCGACGAGAAAACGGTTGGGTTCGACCCCGAACAGTGGCCCTGCCTCGCCGTGCCTGCGGTTCCAGTCGTCGCGCTCCACCCCTCCTATTCTCATGCAAGCTAGGCGCCGTGCCGCACTGGCTCGAAATCACGCTCGTCGTCCTGCACGTGCTGGGCGCGACCGTCTGGGTGGGCGGGACGATCGCGCTCACGTTCATCGCGGTGCCCGCCATCCGGACGCTGACGGGCGAGCCGCGGGCTGCGGCGTTGCGCGGGCTGGGTGAGCGCTGGCGCCCGATCGGCTGGAGCGCGCTCCTGGCCATGGTCCTCACCGGCGCGCCGCTGGCGTCGCATCTCCTGCCCGACAGCGGCGCGGGCGCCAAGGCCGTCTTCGCCGTGAAGATGGCGCTGTTCGCCGCCCTGATCGTGTTCGCGTACCTGCACGACTTCGTGCTAGGCCCGCGCGTTGCGCGCGAGATCCGTGAAGGCAGGCCGCCGGTTTCGAGGTCGCGGCTGGTGCTGGTGGGTTGGACGTCGTTTACGCTTACCCTGTCGATTCCCATCCTGGGAGTCGTCCTTGCCGAGATCCTCTAGATGAGCGCACCCAGCCACGCAACCACGCCGTCCAACGGGACGGGCGCCACGGAGGCCTCCTTCGCCGTCGTCGGCTCGGCGAAGAAGCCCGACCTCGGCCGGTTCGTCGACCTCCTCCGCAGCGCGCTCGGCCGGGCACACGTCGCGGAGACGCCCGCCGCGGACGAGGCCGACCTCGTGATCAACGTGGTCGACGAGGACGACGCGAAGCCGTTCCGGCGCAAATCGCGCGGCACCTTCGTCGTCGGTCTCTACGAGCGTGAAAGCCACTCGCTGCCCGAGGACTACCCGATGCTCGTGCGCGCGCTCGCGAACATAGCCCTCTGCTACGTCCCCGGCGAGGGCGCCTGGTTCACGACAATGGAGCGCGGCCACTACGGCGACACCGCCGAGCAGGGCGACGAGGCGCTCGCCGAGGCCGTCGTCCAGCGCCTCCTGCCGCTGGCGCGCTCGAAGCTCGTGATCGACAACGAGTTCTTGACCGACCTCGAGCCGGAGCTCTGGGAAGGCGACGACGTGACCGCGGAGATCATCGCCGCCGGCGCACGCCTGGGCGACCTCGACCTCCTCCCCTCGCCGTTCCCGATCGAGGACCTGCTCAACGAGCGCGAGCTCCGCCACGTCAAGCGTCTGTACGGGATCGGAGGCCTGTCCTACGGCAACCTCTCGCAGCGAAAGGACGCACGGCGCTTCTGGATGAGCGCCAGCGGCGTGGACAAGTCCGCGCTCGAGACGCCCGGCCGCGACATCCTGCTGGTCTCGAACTACGACCACGAGAACAGCCGGATCGTGCTGAGCGTGCCGCCGACCGTCGAGCCGCGCCGCGTCTCGGTGGACGCGATCGAGCACTGGATGATCTACCAGGACCACCCGGGGGTCGGCGCGATCCTGCACGTGCACGCCTGGATGAAGGACATCGCCGCGACCGACGTGAACTATCCGTGCGGCACCGAGGAGCTGGCCCAGAGCGTGGCCGATCTGCTCGCCGCCGAGCCGAATCCGGACGAGGCGGTGATCGGCTTGCGCAACCACGGCATCACCGTCACCGGCCCGAGCCTGATGAAGATCCTCGACCGAATCGAGCCGGAAATCCTGCGGCAGATTCCGATGCTCTAGGGGACAGCATGGACTGGAAGCTCGAGCTCGTCGCGATTCCCGTCTCGGACGTCGACCGTGCCAAGGACTTCTACGTCGGCAAGGTCGGGTTCCACGCCGACCACGACCATCGGGTCTCGGACGAGCTCCGCTTCGTCCAGCTCACGCCGCCCGGCTCGGCCTGCTCGATCGCGTTGGGCACCGGCGTCACGGACGCATCTCCGGGGTCGGTCAAGGGCCTCCAGCTCGTCGTCGAGGACATCCACGCCGCACGCGCCGAGCTGCTCGAGCGAGGCGTCGAGGTCGGCGACGTCCAGGAGTTCGACTGGGGCAAGTTCGTCTTCTTCCAGGATCCCGACGGCAACGCCTGGTCGGTCCAGGAGATCCCCGCGCGCGGGTAGCCACAGCGGCAGGTCGCGCCGGATGCGCGGGTGGGGTTCATGATTCGCCGGCTAGTTGAAGTGTGGGAACGTCGAGACTTCGGCCCACCAGTTGCTGCCGTAGAGGGGGCTGAAGAGCTCCCGGGCGACGCCGAACGCGTGTGGCGTCGTCGGCGCATCGATGACGAAGCCGTAGGCGTTGTCGCCGGGCTCGTGCGTGATGCTGCGGGCCCCGACGTGCTCGGCGGCAGCGACGACATCCGACCATGAGGCAGGCTCGACGCCTTCGTGAGGCCCGCCCCGCACCCTGAACAAGCCCATCTCGAGGAAGAGGCCTAGCCGTCGACCGCCCCGCTGCCGGTCGCTCCGCAGAACCGAGTGCGGGACTCGTCGAGGCACAGGAGGCCGAGAAGCCGCGCGTCGTCCCCCACGACGACGAGCCTGCGGTGCGGGCTGGCGGCCGTTCGAGCAAAGGCAGTCGAGGCAGGTTCGTCGGGGCCGATCGTGTCGGGGTCCGGTTCCGCAAAATCGACCGCCCGCTGCTCGGGCGGCGCGTCGGCAGGCAGGTCCGGTGATCGCGCCGGCGAATGTCTGTCCGTCGGCGAGGAGCACCATCTGCACGCTCGGGTTCTCGAGCAGCGCGCGAACCTCGGAGACGGGCGCATCCACGGGCAAGCGTCTTCGGGTTGCGGAGCATCAGATCCGCGGCCAGCTGGACTCTGCTGCCTGACGGAGACTCCATGCACAGATGGTTGCATGCCTCTATACGCCTCTGCAAGTCATATGCACTCATTGCTCGCTCTGAGAAGTAAACGGGTATGCTCGGCAATATCGACGTCAGCTACGCCTTGGCAATGCTGTGGCAAGCGACTTGAGGAGTGCGTGAAATCGTGACAGCACGTTTGAGCAGGGATCAGCTCTTGCGCCGTGGTGCGGTAGGCGGAGGAGCACTGGTTCTGTCGGGGTCGGTGGTTGCGGCGCTCGCTCGGCGCGCAGCGGCGGCAACCATTCCGGACGCCGATCTGGCGTATCTCCGGCTCCTGATCGGCGCGGAGTTGCTCGCCGCCGACTTCCAGACGCAGGCACTGGCGAGCGGCAAGCTGAGCCGCCAGTCGGCCACTGCCATCCGGAAGATGGCCGCGGACGAGAAGGCCCACTACGCAGGGCTCGCCCAGCTCCTCACGGCCGCCGGCCAGGTGCCGGCGACCGCGGACGACATCGACTTCGTCTACGCGAGGGGCAGCTTCGCCTCGTCCACGTCGATCCTGAAGCTGGCCGCCCAGATCGAGACGCTCGTCCTCGGGACGTACCTCGGCGCGATCGAGAACGTCCAGACGCCGGAGCTGCGGCTGCCGATCGGGCAGATCGCGGCCAACGAGGCCCAGCATGTGGGCGCGGTTGCAGTTCTGGCCGGCCGCAACGCGATCGGACGGGCGTTCGCCGCGTCGCTCTCGATCGACGCAGCGTCGGCAGCGCTGGACCGGTTCGAGAGCTGACGCCGTGCCGAAGCAGCTCTACACGGCAAGCGAGGCTGCGGCCGCGCTCGGCATCAGCCTCGACACCCTCCGCCGGTGGGACAAAGCCGGACGGATCCGAGTCGAGCGCGATACGAGCAACCGCCGGGTCGTGCCGGCCGCCGAGATCGACCGGCTGCGCGGCGACGGCGAGGGCGCGCACATCAGCGCCCGCAACCGCTTCCACGCGATCGTGACCGACCTGAAGACCGACGGCCTGATGGCCCAGGTCGAGATGGTCGTCAGCGAACCGGTGCGGCTGGTCGCGATCGTCACCCGGGACGCCGTGGAGGAGCTCGGCCTCAAGAAGGGCATGGCCGCGACCGCGATCGTCAAGTCCACCAACGTCATCATCCAGAGCTAGCGAAAGGGGTTCTCTCCGTGCCTCGGCCGAGCCACCGTCTCCTTCTCTCCGCCGTCGTCGCCGCGCTGGCCCTCGCAGTCGCCCTCGTCGCCGGTCAAGCGTCCGCGAGGTCCAACGCCCAGATCACGGTGTATGCCGCCGCATCGCTGACCGATGTCTTCCCGAAGATCGACGCGGCGCAGAAGTACCAGTTCGGCGGCTCCAACACGCTGGCCGCTCAGATCATCCAGGGTGCGCCCGCCGACGTCTTCGCCTCGGCGAACATGACGCTGCCGAACCAGCTGTACTCGAGAGGGCTGTGCTCGAAGCCGGTCGTCTTCACGCGGAACACGCTCGTCGTCGTGGTCCCGAATTCGAACCCCAAGAACGTGCGGAGCATCTACGACCTGACGAAGCCCGGTCTGAAGCTCGTCGTCGCCGGGCCGGGCGTGCCCGTCGGCAGCTACACGCTGCAGATCCTGAAGAACATGAGCCTGTCCGGCTCCGTGCTGAAGAACGTCGTCAGCCAGGAGACAGACGTGCGCGAGGTGCTCGCGAAAGTCGCGCTGGGCGAGGCCGACGCCGGCTTTGTGTACTCGACCGACGCCAAGACAGTGTCCGACAGGGTGAACGTGATCAAGGTGCCGGCGTGGGCACAGCCGAAGGTGCAGTACGGGATGTGCGTCGTCTCGAGCGGCAACAAGACCGACGCCCAGGCGTTCATCAACAAGGTCCTGAGCAAGGCCGGCCAGGCGCGGATGCTGGCCTACGGCTTCCTCCCCCGCGTGAAGCCGGCGTCGGCCAAGAAGAAATAGGAACGGATCGGGGGCGGCAGGTGCGTCGACGGAATGAGGGTCGCCCGCGATGAAGCGGGGGCTCCTCGCCTGCCTGTTCGTCGCCACCTCGATCGTGACGCTGGCGTTCCTGGCGCTCCCGATCGTCGCGATCTTCGCCCACACGACACCGGTCCACCTGCTCGACCAGCTCTCGAATCCGGTCGTCCGCGACGCTTTCGTCGTCAGCCTGAAGACGAGCGCGATCGCGCAGGCGCTGATCGTCCTGTTCGGGACACCGACCGCGTACCTGCTGGCGACGCGACGGTTCCCCGGCCACCCGATCGCGGTCACGCTCGTCGAGCTCCCGCTCGTCCTGCCGCCAGCAGTCGCCGGGATCGGGCTCCTCGCCGCGTTCGGCCGGCTCGGCCTCCTCGGATCCACCTTCGAGGCCCTCGGGGTCACGCTCCCCTTCACTCAGACGGCCGTGACGATCGCCGTCGCATACGTCGCCAGCCCGCTGTACATCCGCCAGGCGATCGCCGCCTTCGAGGCAACCGACCCGAACCTGACCGCGGCGTCCCGGACGCTCGGCGCGGGCCCCACGCGCACCTTCTTCCGCGTGGTGCTGCCGCTGGCGCGCGGCGGCCTGATCGCAGGACTCGCACTCTCGTTCGCCCGCGGCCTCGGTGAATTCGGTGCCACGATCATGTTCGCCGGGAGCCTTCAACGAGTCACGCAGACGCTGCCGCTTGCGATCTACGCCGAGTTCGACCGCAACTTCGACGCCACGCTCGCGATGTCCGGTGTGCTCGTCCTGTTCAGCATCATCCTGCTCCTCGGCCTCAGAATCGGACTGACATGGCAACGCTCACCCTCGAAGAGATCGTTGTACCTCTTCGGGCCTTCAGCCTCCAGCTGAGCCTCGAGATCGACTCGACGATCGCCCTGGTCGGTCCGTCGGGCGCCGGGAAGACCACCGTTCTCAGGGCGATCGCAGGGCTCGTGAGACCGGCCTCCGGCCGCATCACGTCAGCCGGCGAGCTCTGGTTCGACGGTGCCCGTGACATCTCGCTCGCCCCTGACCGGCGCCGTGTCGGTCTCGTCTTCCAGGACTACGCGCTCTTCCCGCATCTGTCCGTCCGGCAGAACATCGAATACGCGCAACGCCATGCGGCAGACGAGTACCTCGACCGGTTCTCGATCAGACACCTGGAACGAGCCCGGCCACCTGAGCTCTCCGGCGGTGAACGCCAGCGGGTCGCGCTCGCGCGCGCGCTCGCCCGCGACCCGGACGTGCTGCTGCTGGACGAGCCGCTCTCCGCACTCGACGCCCACACCAAGGCCGACGTCCGATCGGAGCTCCACGACCTCCTCGGAGGGCTCGGCATCCCCGTCCTTCTCGTTACCCACGACTTCGAGGACGCAGCCGCCCTGGCCGAGCGCGTCGGCGTGATCGTCGACGGCTGTCTTCGCCAGATCGGCACTCCCGGTGAGCTCGTCGCAGATCCGAGCGATCCGTTCGTCGCCTCCTTCACCGGCGCGAATCTCCTGCACGGGTACGGCGAGCGCTCCGCCGGGGTCACGCGTGTCCGCCTGCTCGACGGGACCGTCCTCACGACCGCAGACGACGCCGACGGCGAACTGGTGCTGGCCGTCTACCCGTGGGACATCACCGTCTCGACCGTTCGGCCCAACGACTCGGCGATGAACCTGATCGAAGCGCCCATCCGTGCAATCGCAGAGCTGGGGAACCGCGTCCGCGTGACGATCGGGCCCGTGAGCGCGGAGATCACGTCAGGCTCCTTGCACCGGCTCGGCCTCGAGGTCGGACGACCCGCCTATGCATCGTTCAAGGCGACGGGAACCCGGGTAGTCGCCAACGGCCGCCCGACACCATCGACCCACCCAACGAAGGGAGACCCAGATGAAGCTCAGCACCCGTAACCAGCTCTCCGGGACAGTGACCGGCGTCACGCTCGGCACGATCATGTCCGAGATCACCGTCGACATCGGCGGACAGACCGTCGTCGCCGCGATCACGCGCGGGAGCGCAGAGGAGCTCGCACTGGCCGAAGGCGACCAGGTCACCGTGCTGATCAAGGCGACCGAGGTGATGCTGGGCAAGTAAGGCCCGATCGCGGGAGCTAGACTCGCGCTACCGGGGTGCCCGGCTGCGGCCGGGCTGAGATGACACCCGTCGAACCTGATCCGGTTCGTACCGGCGAAGGGAGGGCGATTGAGCACCGAGGCGCCGCAATGGGGAATCGAGCCCGTTCCGGAGCGGCTGCGCGTCCTCGGGCTCGGCGACACCGTCCTGCTCTGGGGGAACCTGGCGGTGAGCCTGCTCGTGATCGTCGCCGGCGCTCTGCTCGTGCCGGCGCTGTCGCTGAAGCAGGCGCTGCTCGCGATCGTCGTCGCCTCGATCGTCGGCTGCGCGATGCTCGGCGCCGCTGCGGCCGTCGGCACCGACGCGCGCGTGCCGGCGATGGTGCTGATGCGCGCGCCGCTCGGGCAGCGGGGCTCCTACCTCGCGACGGCGCTGAACGTCGTCCAGTGCCTCGGCTGGTCCGTCTACGAGCTGATCATCATCGCGAGCGCCTGCGCCGCCCTCTCCGACCGGGTGTTCCACTTCCGCGCGCAGTGGCTCTGGACGCTGCTGTTCGGAGGAGTCGCGATCTTGCTCGCCTTCCTCGGGCCGATCGGCTTCGTCCGCCGCTACGTCCGCAAGTTCGCGATCTGGTTCGTCCTCGCCTCGCTCGGCTACCTGACCTGGTGGGTCATCGACAAGTCCGACCTGACCGCGTTCTGGCACGGCCAGGGCAAGGGCGGCTTCCCCACGTTCTGGCAGGGCGTCGATCTGACGCTGGCGAGCGTGATCTCGTGGACGCCGCTCGCCGCCGACTACACCCGCTTCACGAGGACGCGGCGAGCGTCGTTCTGGGGCACCGCGTTCGGCTACCTCGTGCCGGTGATCTGGCTGTACTCGCTCGGCGTGCTGCTGTTCCTCGCCCGCGACATCTCCGACCCGGCCCAGCTGCCGGCGGCCGTCGTCGCCGGCGGCGTGGTCTCCGTGCTCGCGCTGCTCGCGGTGACCGTGGACGAGAGCGACGAGGCCTTCGCCAACGTCTACTCGACCGCGGTCTCGCTCCAGAACGTCCTCCCGCGCGTGTCGCAGCGGCTGCTGATCGTCACGAGCGCGGCGATCGCCACCGCAGGCGCGCTGATCCTGAACCTCTCCGACTTCGCCACCTTCCTGTTCCTGCTCGGGTCGTTCTTCGTACCGTTGCTCGGCGTGCTGCTCGCCGACTGGTTCGTCGACGGTATGCACTACACACGCGAGAAGGTGTTCGACGGCCCCGCAGTGCGCCCGGAGATGATCGCCGCCTGGCTCGTCGGGTTCGGCCTCTACCAGTGGCTCTCGCCCCAGGGGCCGGCGTGGTGGCAGCGGCTGGTCGGCCACACGAACCCGGCGCCGATCGACTTCACGGCGTCGCTGCCGAGCTTCGCCGCGGCGTTCCTGCTCGCCGGCGCGGCCGCGCTGCTCGTCCGTTCGAGGCGCCCCGCCTCGCAAGCTTTCGCCGACGCCTGACGCTCCGTACCATTCCGCCATGGGCGGAGGGAAGGGAGCGCGTCGTCTCGTGGTCGGCGGCCTCGTCGGGGTCGCCCTGATCGCCGCCGTCGGGCTGGCCAGCCGGGCCCACACCCCCGCGGGCGGCGGTCACACGCGCTCGATCAGCCAGGACATCCTGATGGAGTACCTGCTGCTGCTGTCCGTCGGGCTCGCGGTGGTCGTCCTTCCCGTCGCCGTCTATCTGTTCATCGCCGGGCGCGAGGAGGAACGCCCGGCCCTGCCCGCCCGGAAGAACTGGATGATGGCGTTGCTGGTCTCCATGATCGTGCTCAGCGTCGTCGGGGTCCTCCTGCTGCGGTATCTCCACGATCACCACAGTGCCCACGACAATCCTGTGAGCCAGCTCGCCGGGCTCGCCAAGAACGGGTCGAGGACGGCCGGCGCCGTCCGCTTCGACTGGGGGCCGGTGATCGTCGTCTCGATCCTGGCCGGCGTCGCCCTCGCCGCAGCCGCCTGGTTCGTCGTCGAGCGCCGGCGGGTTCACTCGCGGCCCGCCCCGACCCCTGGGGCCGAGCTCGCCCTCGCGCTGGAGCGGACGATCGCCGATCTCCGCGCCGAGCCCGATCCTCGCAAGGCAGTGATCGCCGCGTACGCGCAGATGGAGCGGGCGCTCGCAGTAGCGGAGCTCCCGCGGGGGCCGGCCGAGGCGCCGCGCGAGTACCTCGGACGGGTCCTGCCGGCGGTCGGCGCCTCGACGGCGTCGGTCGAGCGGCTGACGGCGCTGTTCGAACGGGCGAAGTTCAGCCCGCACGCGATCGACGCCGCCATGAAGGACGAGGCGATCGACGCGCTCGAGTCGCTGCGGGACGAACTGCGGAGCGCGTCCTGATCCGCCTGCCGACGTTCGTCTTCCTGGTGGTGGTCGCGACGCTGGGGCTCGGGATCGCGATCGCGTTCTTCCCCGGCGATGCGGCGCTCGCCGTCGACGTCTGGCTGCTCGTGGTGGGGACGCTCGGCTTGCTGCTCGCGATCGCGCGCACGCTCGGCGCCCTGCCCCGCGAGCGGCCCACCCGCCTCGACGCTGCGGCGTCCGGGCGCGTCCGGCAGACGCAGCCGCGCGAGCTCGCCAAGCTCGAGCGCGAGGTCGGGCTGTCGACCGAGACGGCATTCGACGCCTACTACCGGTTGCGCCCGACGGTGCGCCGCGTTGCCGCCGCGCGCCTCAGGCTGCGGGGAGTCGACCTCGACTCGCCCACGGGAACCGCCGAGTCGCTGCTCGGGCCGGAGGCCTGGAACCTCGTCCGCGCCGACCGGGCGCGGCCGCGCGACCACGACGCGCCGGGTCTGGCGCTCGACCAGATCGCCGTCGTCGTCGACGCCGTCGAAGCCTTGTGAAGGTCACGGAGGTCGCCGACCGCTCGGCCCGGCTGCTCGACGAGGTCGAGCGCGCGGTCGTCGGCAAGCGTGAGGCGCTCGAGCTCGTCCTGCTCGGCCTGCTCGCCGACGGCCACGTTCTGATCGAGGATTTTCCCGGCCTGGCCAAGACGCTGATGGCGCGCTCCTTCGCGCAGGCGACCGGACTGGGCTTCGGCCGGATCCAGTTCACGCCCGACCTGATGCCCTCCGACGTGACCGGCTCGTCGATCTACAACCAGCGCACCGCCGACTTCGAGTTCCGCCCCGGGCCGATCTTCACGAACCTCCTCCTCGCCGACGAGATCAACCGCGCCCCGCCGAAGACGCAGGCGGCGCTGCTCGAGGCCATGCAGGAGCACCAGGTGACGAGCGAGGGCCTGACACGCCGGCTCGAGCGGCCGTTCCTCGTGCTCGCGACCCAGAATCCGATCGAGCACGAGGGCACCTACCCCTTGCCCGAGGCACAGCTCGACCGGTTCCTGCTTCGGATCTCGGTCGGCTACCCGTCCCGCGAGCACGAGCTCGGAATCCTCGAGCAGCGGCGCGACCGCCGCGTCGACGAGGTCGTGCTCGACCAGGTCGTGGACACGGCCGAACTCCGCGAGATGCAGCGGGCGCTCGAGGACGTCTACGTCGCCGAGAGCCTCGGTTACTACATCGTCGATGTCGTCCGGGCCACGCGTGATGCCGCAAGCGTCCAGGTCGGAGCGAGTCCGCGTGGAACGCTCGCGATCCTGAAGCTCTCGCGCGCGCGAGCGGCGCTCGACGGCCGCGACTTCGTCGTCCCGGACGACGTCAAGGCGGTGGCCGGCCCGGCGCTCGCGCACCGGCTCTCGCTCAGACCCGAGCTCTGGGTGCAGCAGGTGCGCGCCGAGGACGTCGTCGCCGAGCGGGTCGAGACCGTACCGACCCCGCCCGCGGAAGAGCGGTGACCCGGGAGGCCTCGCCGAGGGTCGCCGCCTACGCTGTGCTCGGCGGCCTCGCCCTGATCGCCGCGCTGGTCACGCGCCGACCGGAGCTCGCTGCCCTCGGTGCGCCTTTCCTGCTGATGCTGGGCGCTGGGCTCCTCACCGCCGCCGACCCCGAGCTCCGGGCCTCGGTCCGGGTCGACCGCGATCGACTGATCGAGGGCGACGAGCTGACGGTCGAGATCGACCTCGCGGCCACGCGCACGATCGAGCGCCTCGAGCTCCTGCTCGAACTCCCGGCGGGCTTGGCCGTCAGCGACGGGAGCAATCCGGTTGCCGTCCGCGTCGCGGGCACCCGGACGCTCTCCCTGCGCCTCCGTGCCGATCGCTGGGGCGCATATGCGGTCGGCGACCTGACCGTCCGGGCACGCGATCCGCTCGCCCTCTTCGCGCGCAGCGGCCGGATCCGCGCGGCTCGTCCCGTCAAGGTCTATCCGACCCGCGAAGCGCTGCGGCGCCTGCTCCGCCCGGCGGAGACGCAGCTCTACTCGGGCGACGAGCTCGCGCGGACGAAGGGCGAGGGCATGGAGTTCGCCGACCTGCGGCCGTTCATGTTCGGCGACCGCGTCCGTCGGATCAACTGGCGGGCGAGCGCCCGCCGCGGCGAGCTGTGGGTGAACGAGCAGCACCCGGAGCGAAACGTCGACGTCGTCCTCTTCGTGGACAGCTTCGCCGAGGTGCGTCGAGGCTCCACCAGCACACTCGACCTCGCGGTCCGCGCTGCGGCGACCCTCGCCGCCCGGTACACGAAGCGCCGCGACCGAGTCGGTCTCGTCTCCTTCGGCGGATACCTGCGCTGGCTGGAGCCGGGCGGAGGCCTCGTCCAGCTGTACCGGATCGTCGACGCGCTGCTCGACACCGAGATCACGCTGAGCCACGCGTGGAAGGAGATCGACCACGTCCCGACCCGGACGCTGCCGCCTCAGGCGCTGGTGGTCGCGCTGACCCCGTTGCTCGACGAGCGCTCGATCCGCGCGCTGCTCGACCTGCGGGGACGCGGCTTCGACCTCGACGTGATCGAGTTGTCGCCTGCGGCGTTCGTCGACCCGGGGACGACGGAATCCGAGCAACTCGCCTACCGGCTCTGGCGACTCCAGCGCGAGGCCTTGCGGTCGCGGTTCCACGCCGCGGGAGTGCCAGTCGTGGAGTGGCGGGACGGCGACCCGCTCGCGCGTCCGATCGAGGAGGTGACGGCATTCCGGCGGAACGCCACGCTCTCGCGCGCCTGATCCTCGCGCTCGCAGCCGTCGCCGGGGCGGCCGTGCTGACGGCCTACGCAGCGGCGTCGGCGGAGCGGCTGGGCGGTTTGCTGGCGATGATCGGCGCCGTCGGCGTCGCCGTCCTCGCCGCCGCGCTCGTGCTGCGGATACCGGCGCTGGTCACCCCCGCCCTTGCGCTGCTCGGGGCCGAGTACGCGGGCCTCTTCGTCGTCCGCGGGGACACGCTCGACGTGCGCGCACCGTTGTACGGTGCCGCATTCCTGGTCGTGGCAGAGCTGTCGTTCGCGGCCCTCGAGCTGCGGGCGGGCCGGCCGGAGCCTGGACTCGTCCCGCGGCGGGTGGCGGTGGTCGTCGGGGCAGCCGCCGCCGGCGTGATCGTCGGGCTCGTCGTCCTCGCGGCCGCCGCCACACCGCTGAACGGGGGCCTCTGGCTCGAAGCGGCGGGCATCGTCGCCGCGGTCGTCCTCGTCGCTGCACTCGGCCGCGCGGCGGTGCGATCGCGATGACCGTCGCCGTGGTCGGGTCGCTGTCGCTCGACTTCGTCGACGGTGGCGCGCCGCGGGTCGGCGGCGCACCCTTCTACGCCGCCCGGGCGCTGCGCGCGCTGGGCGCGTCAGCGGTGATCGCCGCCAAGTGCGCCGCCCCTGACCGGCACCTGCTGCTGCCGCCGTTGATCCGGCTCGGGCTCCCCGTGAGCTGGCAGGACTCGTCCGTGTCGGCCGCCTTCTCGTTCACCTACGAGCGCGAGCAGCGGCGGATGTCGATCGAGGCGATCGCCGATCCGTGGTCCCCCGCGGAAGCAGTGGCGGCGGTCGGCGACGCGCGCTGGGTGCAGGTTGCACCGCTCAGCCGCGCGGACTTCCCGGCCGAGACGCTGGCTGCGCTCGCCCGTGGACGCCGCCTCCTGCTCGACGGCCAGGGCCTCGCCCGTCCGGCCAGGATCGGCCCGCTCGAGCTGGATGCCGACTACGACCCGGCCGTACTGCAATCCGTGTCCGTGCTCAAGCTCTCGGCGGACGAGGCCGAGCTGCTGGTCGACGGCTACGGCGAGCAAGCGCTGGGCCGCCTGGGCGTCAAGGAGGTGGTGGTCACGCTCGGCTCGCGCGGCTGCATCGTGTTCGCCGACGGTGTCGCCGAGCTCGTGCGCGCCCATCCCGTCGCCGCGGCCGACCCGACGGGAGCGGGCGACGCTTTCGCGGCCGCGTACGTCTTCGCCCGTAGCGGCGGTGCGGCGCCGACCGCGGCGGCCCGACGAGCCGCCGCTCTCGTCTCCGACCTGCTCTCAGGCCGCGCGGCGTGATCGCGCACGTCCGGACGGCGGACGGGGTGGCTGTCGTCGATCTCGACGAGGAGAGCCTCGTCGCTCTCGAGCCTTCAGCGCCCTTCGAGGCTGCGGCGCAGCCGGCCGTCGAGCTCCCGCTCGTGGTCGCGAGCGCCGTGGCCGGCTCGACGGTGGTCGCGGTCGTCGACACGAAGCCGCCGATCGTCGTCTCGCACGACGCCGGGTCGACGTGGCGCGAGTCGGGCAGGGGCCTGCCGGCGGGACGGGCGGTGGCGATCTCGGACGAGGACCCGGACGTGGTCCTTTACGCGACCCGGAACCGCCTCTACCTCTCCCGCGACGGCGGCCGCTTCTGGCGTAGCCTCGCGCTGGAGCTGCCGGAGATCGAGGCCGTCGCGCTCTGAGCAGTGACAGGCTTAAGCCTGTCACTGCCGTTCGAGTTGCATGCCCGCTCAGAGCTGGAATTCGCCGCGCGCGACAACGACGGCCGAGCCGCCGACCTCCACGCGCTCTACTCGCTCCGAACTGCCGTCGACCCGCGCGTACAGCTTCGACGGGCGCTCGATCTCGACGCCCTGCGTGATCTCGATCTCGTCGCCGAACGCGATCCGGCCGTGGCGCGCGAGGTGGAGCGCAAGAGGGCCGGCGGCGGACCCGGTCGCCGGATCCTCGGCCACGCCGCCGGCAGGCGCGAACATCCGCGTCTTCCAGAGCGAGCCGGACCCCGCGAGGCAGTTGACGCCGATCACTGCGGGGAGCTTTCCCAGCCGGGTCAGATCCGGCTCGAGCGCCGCCACCTCGGCCTCGGACGAGAGCACGACGTAGACGTTCGGCAGCCCGTTGTCGTACAGCTCGACGGGCAGCTCCGACCGCTCGACACCGAGCGCCTCTAGGAGCCCCGCCGCGTCGCCGTAGGGCTCGATCGTCGGGATCGGTTGCTCCATCCGCCCGAAGACGATGCGCGCCCCTTCCCGATCGAGCCGGATGGGGATGACACCGTTCCCCGTCTCGAGCGTGATCTCGTCGAGCTGGAGGGGCCCCGCGAGCACGAAAGCGGAGCCGAGCGTCGGGTGGCCCGCGAATGGCACCTCGACCGCCGGCGTGAAGATGCGAATGCGCGCGTGCGCGACCTCGGACGGGTAGACGAAGACCGTCTCGCTGAAATTCATCTCGCGGGCGAGCTCTTGCAGTCGCGCCTCGGGCAGGTCGCGCGCGTCCGTGAAGACGGCGAGCTGGTTGCCGGTCAGCGGCGTGTCGGTGAAGACGTCGGCGACGACGTAGCGGTACCTCGCCATCGAGCCGAGTCTACGCAGCTAGCGCACGAGCACGGTGAGCTTGGCCCGTACCTTGGCTCCGTGGCCGTCGTCGGCGGACGCCTCGAGACGCACCCGGCCCGGGTGGCGGAGGCGGACGTCGATGCCGTGTCCCGTGCCTACGAGTTTCCCGTCGACGCTCCACCGTATGACCACGTGATCTCCGTCCCGGTCCGACACGACCGCCCGGTACGCGTGGGCGCTTCCCCGCCGCATGAGCCGGGGACCGGCGATGCGCAGCGAGGGCGCCGTGTTCGGCACGTGCACCGGCGTTGCCATCCGCGGGAACGAGGTTCGCCACGGATCGACCGTGACCGCCTCGTACGCATACGTGCGGTGGCCGGGCGGACGGTCGTTGCAACCCGAAGAACCCCCGCAGACGACCGGGCCCCCCGGTCGACGCATGAACCGGACACCGGTGACACGCGGATCCTCCGTCCGCGCCGCGGCGAGAACCACGCCCGACCGACGCACAAGAGCCGTGACCGCGGTCGGTGGGGCCGGCCGGGTGAGGTCGTCCAGAGCGTTGGTCATGAACCGCTGGATCCGCGGGTCGGCAGGGACGTCGCCGCCCTGGCTGCCGTACCGGAAGGAGTCGAGCGCCCAGCTCCACTGGTGCGAGCCGCTGGCGAACACCCGCGCGCCGGACGGATCCGTGTAGCGGATCGCATCCGCGTTCCCGTCCTTGTCGCCGCCGCGCTCCCGGTGGAAGAACACCGTGAGGGCGTGTGTGCACGACGATGCGGCGGTCTCGTTCCCCGGGATCGTGTCCGACTCGGTGCTGACCACCCCTCGGACGACGTCGCCCGTCTTGAATCCGGTCCCCGCCATCCACGCGTCGTCGAGAGCAGGCCCCTGCGCGACGTAGTCTCCGGGCGGCCAGTCGAGCACAGCGCCCTGGTGCTGGATCCCGATCAGCGCGCACTCGTAGCGGGGCGGGGTCAGCTCCCGGAAGCGGACGGTCTTCAGCGCCGGGTCGGCGATCGGGTCCGAGAACGACTTGTAGGCGACGACCGTGCGCTCGGCATCCTCGTAGCGGATCTGCCAGTACGCGGCGTTGGCGCCCATGAAGGCGAGGTTGGTACCGCGATTCCGTGCACCATCGAAGGCGTCGAACATCTGCTTCGTCCAGTACTCGTCATGGCCGTTGACGAGCACCAGCCGGTGCCGGAGGAGCGAGCCGGGGTCGCGATGCGTGTCGACGTCGGTCTGGCACGAGACGTCGTAGCCCATGCGCTCGAGGAAACGGACGGTCTGGATCTCCCAGACGAGCGGGCTCTGCCCACCCTGGAGCTTCCACGCATACGGGCGGTCGAACGAGACGTGGTTCGCGCGCTGTCCATGCGCGTAGTCGAACTCGTACAGGCTCATCCCGCCCCAGCCGTTGTACGCCTGCCAGGTGTTTACCGGCACCTGCACGAGGATCATCGAGTGGTGCGCAGGTGGCTCGCGCAGGATCACATATGTGGTCCACGCCTGCCCCGACTCCCGGAGGAAGCGCACCATCAGGTAGCCGCTCGTCCAGTCGGCAGGGACCGTGATCTGGTCGGTGACAGGCCAGTCCGCCTGGACGAGCCCTCCTGTACCGGGCGTGCCACCCCGGCGCGGCTTCCCTTCCTCGAACGCCGAGCAGCCAACGGGGATGCAGGCGAGCAGCCTCGCGCCGGAGCCGCCGTACCAGCCGAGCCGGTAGACCTCGACGTGGTACGGCGCTGCGGGCCTGGTGCTGACGTGCAAGTGGAGCGTCTCGCCCGGTAGCGCGCTGACCTCGGAGGCGTACCCGTCGATCGCGACGCCGTCCCCGTCGGGTGCCTCCCACGCGGTCGTGCCCGACCGCATGTTCTCGGCCCGGATCGGATTGGTCGTGTCGGAGGCGACCGAGGCCGGCAGCGCGGCGCCGGCCACGCAGACAACGGTTGCGGCGGCGAGCACCAGCCGGATGCCGCTCACGCCGCGAACCTACACGAGCGAGTAGATTCCGCGCGTTGCGCGTCTACCTCGTGCGCCACGGAGAAGCTGCACCTGGCGAGCCCGACGAGCTCCGCCCCTTGACGGCCGCAGGGCACGCGGCCGCCCGTGAACTCGGCGCTCGTCTCGCGAACGAGGGGGCCCGGCCCTCGATCGTCTTCACCAGCCCACTGCTACGGGCTCGAGAGACCGCGGGCGACCTCGCACGCGAGCTCGGCTCCTACGCCGAGGCCGACGAGCGGCTGGCGCCGGGCGCAACCGCCGACATGCTCCGTGCCGTCGTTGCCGACCGAGGCGCCGAGGTCGTCGTCGTCGGCCATCAGCCCGACTGCGGCCGGATCGCCGCCGAGCTCAGCGGGGGCCCCGAGCCTTCGTTCCCGCCCGGCGGCCTCGCCGTGCTCGAGCTGTGAGCTCGAGCTCCTTGCGCGCGTACCAGTCCCGCATCCACTCCATCAGCTCGAGCCCGTAGTGCAGCGCCTCGGTCGGCGACTCGCGGGGCCCCCAGCCGGTCACGGTCAGCTCGTCGATCCCCCGGAACAGCTCGAGCGTCCGCTCGCACCACTCGCGACGCGCCCGCACGTTCTCGAGCACCTCCTCCGGCGTGAGCAGGTCGCCGAAGAAGAGCTTCAGGAGCGCCTCGTCGCGCATCTCGAAGAGCTGGTAGCCACGATCGGTCAGCCACTCGTGGAGCACGCGCTCCCCATCGGGCGTGAGTCGGTAGGCCGTGCGCTTCACCCCGCCGCGTGGGTCCTGCTCGGCCTCGACCAGCCCGGCTGCGGCCAGCCGTTTCAGCTCGGGATAGATCTGCCCGTAGCTCGCGCCCCAGAAGAAGCGCGTGGAGATCTCGATCTTCTGCTTGATGTCATAACCGGTCCGGCTCCCCAGACGGAGCATGCCGAGGATGACGCGGGCAGTGGGTGACAGCGACTTATATATCTGGTAGATATATCACCGATGTCGGCGGTCTCGGTCAGCGACCTGCACAAGTCGTACGGCTCGTACGAGGCCCTGCGCGGCGTCGACTTCGAGATCCAGGCGGGCGAGGTGTTCGGCCTGCTCGGTCCGAACGGTGCCGGCAAGACGACGACGGTCGAGATCCTCGAGGGCTACCGGGCGCGCGACGGCGGCACGGTCGCCGTGCTCGACGAGGACCCGCAGCGGGCGGGCCTGGACTGGCGCGAGCGCATCGGCGTCGTCCTCCAGTCGTCGGCGATGTATCCGAACCTGAGCGTCGCCGAGAGCCTCCAGCTCTTCGCCGGGTACTACCGGCAGCCGCTGGACGTCGGCAGCGTGATCGGCCTCGTCGGCCTGGAGGAGAAGCGCGACGCCAGGGTGCGCACACTCTCGGGCGGACAGCAGCGCCGGCTCGACCTCGGCCTCGGACTGATCGGCGACCCCGAGGTGCTGTTCCTCGACGAGCCGACGACCGGCTTCGACCCGGCCGCGCGGCGGGCGGCCTGGGAGGTGATCCGCTCGCTGCGCGCGCTCGGCAAGACGATCCTCCTGACCACGCACTACCTCGACGAGGCCGAGAGCCTCGCCGACCGAGTCGCCGTCCTGCGCGAAGGCCGCATCGTGGCGATGGGCCGACCGGAGGACCTGACCGGCTCCGCGCCGGCGAGCGAGATCCGCTATCGCCGCGACGGCGAGGACGTGGTCGTCTCGACCCACCAGCCGACCCAGGTGCTGCACGAGCTCACGTCGGCTGCGCTCGCCGAGGGCCGCGAGCTGGAGAACCTGAGCGTCCGCCGGCCCACGCTCGAGGAGATCTACCTCGCCCTGACCGGCGACGAGGACACGGCGGAGTGATGCGGCTCTTCCGGCACCAGCTGCGCGGGGAGCAGCGCCTCTACTGGCGCAGCCGGGAGCTCGCCTTTTTCACCTTCCTCTTCCCGGTCCTGATCTTCGTCCTGCTCGGGTCGGTCTACGGCGACGACACCATCAAGAAGGAGCACGGGGTGAAGGCGTCGGCGTATCTGCTCGCCGGGATCCTCGGCTACGGCGTCGTCTCGACCGCGTTCGCGGGGCTGGCCATCGTGCTGGTGCTACGCCGCGAGAGCGGCGTGCTGAAGCGGGTACGCGGGACGCCGCTACCGCCGGCGACCTACCTCGGCTCGGTGATCTGCTCGACCGTGATCGTCTATGCGATCGAGGCGGTCGCCCTGATCGTGCTCGCACGACTCCTGTACGACGTCCCCCTGCCGCACGAGTGGCCGTCGGTGATCCTCGCGGTGCTGCTCGGGACGCTGGCGTTCGCAGCGCTGGGCATCGCCCTGACCGGACTGATCCGCTCGGGCGACGGCGCCTCCGCGGTCGTGAACGCCATCTACCTGCCGATCTCTTTCCTCGCGGGCGCGTTCTGGTCGGCGCAGTCCTTCCCCCATTTCCTCGAGGTCATCTCCGAGATCCTGCCGCTGACGCACTTCATCCGGCTGATGCGCAACATCGTGCTCCTGCACCAGCCGATCTGGGACAACTGGGAGCAGGTAGCAGTCATCGCCGCGTGGGGTCTGGCCGGGGTGATCCTCTCAGTGCGCTACTTCCGCTGGGAGCCGCGAGAGGGTTAGACCCGCGCCGGCTTCTTGCGACCGGCCCGCGCCGCCCGCAACGCGAAGCTCGTCATCGAGCGGCCCAGCTTCTGTGCCTCGCCGACGACCTCGTCGAGCGCGCCTGCGAACCACTCGACGTCCTCCTCGGTGATCGTCAGCGGCGGGAGGCCCTTGACCACGTTCACGCGGTGCCCCGCCACCTGGCTGAGGATCCTGTGTTCGGTGAAGAGCGGGACGACGACGAGCTGGGCGAAGATCCCCGGCTGCATCTTCTCGAGCATGCGCCAGGTCGTCCGGCCCTTGTCCGGCTCGCCGAACTCGATCGCCCACATCAGGCCGAGCCCGCGCACATCCTTGACCACCTCGTAGCGCTCGACGAGCGGCCGGGTGCGCGCCAGCAGCAACTCGCCCAGACGGGCGGACACGCCGACGAGGTCGCGGTCGTCCAGTTCGCGCAGCGTCGCCAGCCCGGAGACCGTCGCGTAGTCGTTCGGCGCGAACGTGGAGCCGTGGCTGAACGCGTGCTCGAGCGAGTCGAAGACGGCCTCGTAGACCGCGTCGCTCATCAGCAACGCGCCGACCGGGACGTAGCCACCGGAGAGCGACTTCGCCACCGGCATCAAGTCCGGCTCGAGCCCCCAGTGCTCGGCGGCGAAGAGCCGGCCGGTGCGGCCGAAGCCCGTCTGCACCTCGTCCAGGCAGAAGAGCGTCCCGTAGCGGCGGCACAGTTCCTGCGCGCCCGCCGGGTAACCGTCGGACGGGAGGATCACGCCCTTGCCGAGGATCGGCTCGACGACGAACAGCGCGACGTCCTCGCGTCGCAGCTCTGCCTCCAGCGCCTCGAGGTCGCCGAACGGCACGCGTGCGACTCCCGGCAGGTAGGGGCCGAAGCGGTCGGTGAACGCCGCCTCGCCGTTGATCGACAACGACCCGAGCGTGAGCCCGTGGAATGCGTGCTCCACGCAGACCACCCGCTCGCGCCCGGTCGCAGCGCGGCCGAGCTTGATCGCGGCCTCCACCGACTCGGTGCCGCTGTTCGTGAACAGCGCCTTTCCGATCGAGGCAGGCGCGCGGCGGACGAGCTCCTCGGCCAGCAGCGGCGTGACCGGCGAGACGCCCATCTGCGGCGCGTTCGGCGTCTGCAGCTCCATTGCCTCGGCGAGCCACTCGCGGACTCGGGAGTTGTTCCGCCCGACGTTGAACATGCCGAAGCCGCCGAGCCAGTCGAGATAGCGCTCGCCCCCCGCGTCGTAGAGGTAGGCGCCCTCGGTGCGCGCCCAATCGCGATCGAACCCGATCGTCCGCAGCACGCGGACCATCTGCGGGTTCGCATACTCGGCGTGCAGCTCGAGCGCGTCGCCCCCGCGCGCATCGAGGAGATCGCGGAGCTCGCCCACGGGTCAAGGGTACAAGTGAGGCGCTCAGACCAGGTCGTTCAGCTCGACCAGGAGCGAGCGGAGCTGCGCGAAACGGCGCGAGCCGAGCTGCTCGGCCCACTCCCGTTCGAGCTCGGCGACAGCGGACCGGATGACCGCGATCGCCGCCTTCCCCCGCCGAGTGACGACGACCCGCTTAGCACGTAGGTCGGTGGGGTCGGGCCTACGCTCGAGGTAGCCCAGCCGCTCCAGCTCGCGGAGCAGGTAGCTCAGAGACTGCTTGCTGATGCCCAGACGGGCGGCCAGCTCCGACGGCCGGGCGCCGTCCGGGTTCGGGTAGCGGAAGACGGTGAAGTGGGCAGGCTCGAAGTCGTCGAAGCCACTCTCCCGCAGCCGCGTCAGCATCCGGGCCCGCACCGCCTCCCAGGGGACACGCAGCAGGGCGCCGATCAACGGTCCGTCGTCCGCGGTAGTAAAGTCGTTTGACTTTTCTGCGCCAGACATATATCGTCAAGCGACTTTACCAATCCGAAGGGAGCGGCGATGCCGACTACGACTACGGAAGAGATCAGGATCGGGGAACTGGCGATCAGGTTCCTGCTCGAAGGCGACGAGAGCGCAGGCTCGGCCGCCCTGTTCGAGTTCACGGTGCCCTCCCGTGCGAGGGTGCCGGTCGCGCACAGCCACGACGCGTACGAGGAGACGGTCTACGGCCTCGAGGGCACGCTCACCTGGACGGTCGAGGGCGACAGGCACGAGGTCGGTCCGGGCGAGGTGCTCTGTATCCGTCGCGGAGCGGTCCACCGGTTCGAGAACGAGGGCGACGTCGACGCGCGGGTGCTCGCCGTGGTCACGCCGGGCAAGCTCGGACCGGACTACTTCCGGGAGATCGCCGCCGTCGTGGGCGAGGCCGCAGCTGCGGGCAGCCCGCCGGACCCTGCCCGCCTCGGCGAGGTGATGCTGCGCCACGGGCTGACGCCGGCTCCCTAGCTACTCGAGGTCGAGCTCATGCTCGGCCTGCTCCCCGCTCTCGACGATGTCGCCGTCGGTGAAGAGGATCGCCCGCAGCGCCGTCCGCCAATTCGGCGTCCGCCGCAGCAGGAACTCGAGATCCATGCCGAAGTGCTTGAACTCCTCGAGCTGGGCGTTGGCCATGATCGCCCGCGCCTCCGGGTCCGGCTCCAGCGAGATGCGCTGCTCGTACCAGCCGATCGCCTCGGCCTCCTCGGTCAGCGAGGCGATCATCCGGGCGAACGTCCGCGTCTCGGCGCTGAGCTCGCCTGCGGGCTCGTGGTACTGCTCGAAGCCCATGGCTAACGCCCATTCCGCATCGATGCCGGCCAGAACCCCTGCTTGCCGGGCGAGAGGATCCCGTTCGGGTCGACCGCGTCCTTGATCGTCTCGACGAAGCGCCGGTAGGCGTGGTCGTTGAACGAGTACTGCTCCTGCGCCAGGTCCATGAAGTCGAGATGGGCGCGGTACTCGCCGTAGCCGTACTGCGCAGCTTCTCGGACGAGCAGCTTCGACGTGTCGTACGCGCGTCGGGTCTGCGACTCGTCCTTCGTGTCGAAGATGACCATGGTCACGTGGATGAAGCTGCGCGAGTTCGTCGGGATCAGCACGGCCGCGTAGTCGAGCTTCGCCTCCTTCTGGACGAGACCGCGGATGACGTCCCGCATCTCGACTGCGTCCTTGCCCGTCAACCGGCCGACCGGCGAGAAGCCGATGTGCCCGCCCTCCTCGCCGCCGTACCAGCCGGTCATCTGGTTGATGTCCAGGTTGGGCACGCCGGCTTGGACGCGGTCGAATGGGTGCTCGAGCTGCTCCATGTCCTCCGGCGCGCACTTCGAGCCCCACACCTCGACGCCGGGGATCGCTTCGAACGCTGCCTTCACCTTTGCGAAGCGATGGTCGACCACGGCCTCGTCGCCGTACAGCGCGAACCGCATCAGCCAGCGGCCGATGTCGAGTTCCTTCGCCATGTGGTCGATCGCGTCATCCGGCATCGGGTCCTCACCGTCGTACCAGGGGGCGCGGTTCGAGATCACCGACGCCATTGCCACCGAGTTCCAGATCTGCGGCACGTTCTCGATCGTCCGGTCGAGCATCAGGCCGCGCAGCGTGTCGACGATCGGGCCGAGGTCGTCGTCCTTCCACGCCCGGAGCCAGAGCGGCATGTAGCACTCCGGCCAGGGCATCAGCCAGACGCCGAGCTTCGTGACGATCCCGAAGTTCGACTGCATGAAGAGCTGGTCGAGCGTCGGGCCGAGACTGCGCTTGTAGACGTGCCAGGAGCGGTTGTCCGGCATCGCGCCCATGCCGGTGCGCAGCACCTCGCCGTTCGCGAGCACGACCTCCATCCCGCAGTAGGCGGCCATGTCCTGGGCCTGCGGGAGGTAGGTGGCTCCGTTCTCGAGGAAGTTGCTGACCACCCCACCCCACCCCAGGTCGGGGATCGAGACCATCAGCTTGTGGCCGCCCGCCTTGATCGCGTCGTAGAGGTCGAACCAGCGCACCCCCGGCTCGACCACGCAGTAGGCGAGCTCCTCGTCGATCTCGAGCACCTTGTCCATGTTCCGCAGCGAGACGATCACCGAGCCGTCCAGGCGCGGCGCCGGCCCGCCGTAGCCGTTGTTCATGCCACGGCTGTGCGTCCAGAGCGGGATCCGCCGCTCGCCGGCGACCCGGACAACCGCCTGCACCTCCTCGACCGTGGTCGGCATGACGATCGCCGAGGCCGAGTAGTCGGTCCACGCCTCGTACTGGAACGGGTCGCGGAACCCGAGCAGCTCGTCCTCTGCTCTCAGAACCTTGTCGGGTCCGATCGCGGACTCGAAGTGCTCGACCGCCGCGGCGAACTCGTCCTCGGAGACGCCGGGCGGGAGCCGGACTGGAGTGCTCTGCTGGGTGGCCATGTCCGGCATCGGACCAGCTACGGGGCCACGCGTCAAGCGAGCCAGCGGCGCGGATTGTCGACCAGGATCCGTTCGATGTCGGCGTCGGCGACACCACGCTCCCGGAGCTGCGGGAGGATCACGTTCTCGATGTGCAGGTAGTCGGCGTGTTCGTCGGCGAAGGCCGGATCGCCGACCATGAAGTCGTGGAACGTGGCGCCGTCATGCGAGAAGTGCAGCTGGTCGACGTAGCCCTCGGCCAGCACTTTCGTCACGGTCTCGATCCGATCGGCGTCGGGGTTGAAGTGCGCGATGTTGAAGCGGTCCCAGCCGAGGTACGCCCCTGAGTCGATCAGCCGCCGGATGTACTCGAGGTCGTTCGAGTCGCCGGTGTGTGCGATCACGAGCTTCGCGGCATCGACCCCGGCGGCCATCAGCGCCTCGAGCGCGACCAGACCCGACTTCGCCGCGGCGTTGGTATGCACCATCACAGGCGCGCCGGTCTCGGCGTGAGCGACGGCGACTGCGGCGATGATTCGCGGCACGTCGCCGACGAGGCCGTGCTCCTCGACCGCGAACTTGATGAACCCGGCTTTCACTCCGGTGTCGGCTATCCCCTCGGTGAGCTCGCGGACGAAGATGCCCGCCAGCGCCTCCGTCGTCCGGTAGCGAAGGAACTGCGGCAGCTCCATGAACGCGTAGACGCCGGTGCAGACGACGATGTTCAGGTCGACCTGGTCGTTGATCCGCCGGATGCGTGGGATGTCGCGGCCGAGCCCGACGGCGGTCGGATCGACGAGCGTCCGGTAGCCCGCCGCGCGAAGCCGCTCGAGCTTCGCGACTGCGTCGGCGACGCCCCGGTCCTCGTCCCACCAGGCCTCGCCCCAGCGGTGGTTGAAATTGGCGAGCGTCTCGTGGCCGAGGATGAAGACGTGGTCGTGCGCCAGCGTCCGGCCGAGCCTCTCGGCGGCAACCGGGCCGCGAACCGTCTCGATCGTCAACTGCTCAGAACGACGGCTTCGCCGCCATGTCGATGACGACCAGGATCAGCAGCGCGGTGTCGAAGCGGAAGATCGTGAACAACCGCTTGACCCTCCGCCCCACCTCCGGCGATTCGGGCCCGAACTCCTGCGCCGCCTTGTCGATCCGGCCCAGCTCGGGGCCGACGAACCCGATGCCGATCAGCATCGCCAGCGCCCAGCCGACCACCGCGAAAATGATCCAGAAATGGTTCCAGCCGATGCCCGACTTCTCGACGAGCGCGACCCCGAAGCCGAACACGAAGAACAGCGCAGGCGTGTAGACGCGGGTTCCGATCCAGCTGCCCATCCGGCCGAGGGCCGCCAGCGTCGGCCCGTCCTGCTTGCTCTCGAAGACGATGCCGAGCGTGGTCAGCGTGATGTCCCCACCGACCCAGACGACGACGGCGAGGATGTGCAGCGCGAGGTAGATCTGGTAGGAGGCCGGCGCGTACCAGAGGAAGACGATCGCGCCGGCGAGTAGGAGGGCACCGGCGACGAGCGCATCGGTGCGGATCGGCGCGACGGGCCTCGGGGGGTCGGCGGCGGTTTCGGTCACGCGCCGATTCATAGGCGATCAGGCCGGAGGGATCAAGCCCTGCTGAACGGCGTGGCGCCTGATTGAACAGAAGGCCGCGGTGTGGTTATCTGACGAACGCAGGTCAGGCGGCGTCGAGAGGAGCGGTGGTGTCAGCAGCGTTACTGGGTCGAGGGCTCGTACTAGCCGGCATCGTCGCCGGGCTCCTGGCGGTGGGTCTCCCTTCGGTGAGTTCCTTTGGCGTTGAAACGCGCTACGTCGATGACGGCACAGCCGCGGCCTTCCTGATCACGCTCTTGGCACTCACCAGCCTGCTGCCGGCAGAGATCGGCCGGGACCTCCCAGCCGCGTGTGCCGGCTCGGCCGCCTTCGGATTCTTCCTGGTCATTCCCGCGGTGTTTGCCTTCGACAGCTTCGGCGGCCTCGATGCAGGCGCCTGGCTGGGCCTCTGCACGGCCCTGATTCCGATCGGCGCTCTGATCGTTCTCACGACCGAGGGCACCCGGAACTCTTCGGCCCGAATCGATCGCGGGCCCGGCCTTCTCGCCGCCACCGTCGGCCTCGTCCTGATTGCCGTCGGGATCTGGCTCGACGTCGGACGCCACGGCCAGTCGTACTGGAACGCGTCGTCCTCGGGCCACGCGGTCGGACTGTTGCTGATCGTCCTCGTCGTGACCAACGCCGTGCTGCTCGCGGCGGCAGCGCACTCGTCGGCGCCGGTCGGGCACGGCCTCGTGTTGGTCGCCGCCGCGACGTTCGGATTCGTCGTGTCGGCGCTCGTCATCGCCGCGTTCGGAGCATTTGGCACCCTGGGGGCGGGCGCCTGGGTCGAGGCGGCCGGCGGGACGCTTCTCCTGGTCGGCGTCGTCTTGCCGCAGCTCGTGCGGTCCGGGGCTGCGGCGCCGAACGCCGAAGCCGTGGTCGCTTGAACGAGGTCGAGACACCGGTCCTGGTCGTCGGCGGCAGCCTGGTCGGGCTGTCCACAGCGGTGTTCCTGGGCGCCCGCGGCGTGCCGTGCCTCGTCGTCGAGCGGCACCGCGGCACCGCCATCCACCCCCGGGCCGCGCTCGTGAACCAGCGGACGATGGAGACCTACCGCGCGGTGGGGATCGAGCCGGCGATCGAGGAGGCTGCGGCGCGCGAGTTCGTCCAGAACGGGGCGATCGTCTCGGTGGAAAGCCTGGGCGGCAAGGAGCTCGACTGGTACTTCCGCAACATCAACGAAGGCGTCGAAGACCTCAGCCCGTCCGCACGGATCTTCATCACGCAGATCGGGCTCGAGCCCGTCCTGCTGGCGAAGGCCTCCGAGGTCGGCGCGCGGGTGGAGTACGCGGCGGAGACCCTTTCGCTCGACCACTCCGACGACGGCGTGGTCGCGACGATCCGCCCCCGCGACGGCGGCGAGGACTGGACGGTGCGCGCCCGGTACGCGATCGCCGCGGACGGGGCCCACAGCCCATCGCGCGAGCGCCTCGGCATTCCCATGCTCGGACACGGCAGCTTCTCCGACAGCATCACGATCTATTTCCGCGCCGACGTGCAGCCGCTGCTCGGCGACCGAAACCTGAGCGTGATCTACGTCTTCAACCCGCGCCTCGTCGGCTTCTTCCGCTTTTCGATCGACGGGCAGGCCGGGTTCCTCGTCGTCAACGCGATCGTCGACGAGCAAGGGAACCGCTCGACCGCGATCGGCGAGGACATGAGCGAGGACACCTGCGTCGGCTACGTGCGCACCTCGCTGGGCGCGCCGGACCTCCCGGTCCAGATCGAGAACGTCCAACGCTGGTCGGCGACCGCCGACTGGGCCGAGCGCTTCTCCGACGGTCGCATCGTGCTGGCCGGCGACTCCGTCCACGTGATGCCGCCGACCGGCGGGTTCGGCGGGAACACCGGCGTCCAGGACGCATATGACCTCGCCTGGAAGCTGGCTGCCGTGCTCGACGGCACGGCCGGCCCGGGCCTGCTCGACACCTACGACACCGAGCGGCGGCCGGTCGGCTCCTTCACGGTGGAGCAGGCGTACACGCGCTATGTGCTCCGCCTCGACCCCAGCCTCGGCAAGGACGACCTGATGCCCATCGTCGACGAGGCGGCCGTCGAGCTCGGTTACCGCCAGCTCTCGGGCGCTGTCCGGGTGGAGGACCGCGACGACGGCGCGCTCTGGGAGGACCCGCGCGAGCCCACGGCGCGTCCGGGGATGCGCGCGCCGCATCTCCCCGTCGACCGGGACGGGAGATCGTCCTCGGTCATCGACCTCTTCGGGGGCGGGTTCGTCCTGCTCGCAGGGCCAGACGGCAGCGGCTGGGAGCAGGCGGCGGGCCGTCTGGATGTTTCGGTGACCACCTACCGTGCGGGCGCCGACTTCGCCGACGGCTCGGGTCGGTTCGAGGATCTGTACGGCATCGGCCGCGAGGGCGCGGCGCTGGTGCGCCCGGACGGCTTCGTCGCCTGGCGCACGCATGGCGGGCCGGAGAGCGAGGGTGACGCGCTGGCGGACGCGCTCAACGCCGCGCTCGCCCGCCGGTGAGACCCGATGTTAAGTCCTGCTTGACGCCCCGAACCACATCTGCTGAGAATGGGCACTCGTTGTTCCGCCCTGGCCACGGCTCTCGATGAGCGCTCCCGGTCGCACAGGAGGTGCCGCTGCGTCCTCGCCTCCGGGGCGGTACGCCTCACTCGTCGCGAACACCGCCGTCGCCGCCCGCTTCTTGCCCGTGTGGCTTGCCACGGGCGTGCTGATGATCGTCGCCGCGATCATCGTGCCCGCCGCGCTGCAGCACACGAACTGGGCTTTCGTCCTGCCGTACATGACGATTCTCGCGATTGCGTCGCTCGGGCAGATGCTCGTGATCATGCAAGGGGGCATCGACCTCTCGACTCCAGCCGTGATCTCCTTCGGCGGAAACCTGCTCGTCGGCGTGAGCGTAGGACACAACGACCGCCTGGCGCTTGGCATCCTCGCCTGCATCGGCCTCGGAGCGGGAGTGGGCCTGGTCAACGGAATCCTCGTCGGGATCGTGCGGCTGAACCCGCTGATCGTCACGCTCGCGGTGGGGCAGATCGTCTTCGCGTGGAACCTGCGATACGCACGTGAGGTGACGAACTCGACCGCGGTACCGGAGGCGCTCTCGTCGTGGGCGGGCGAGAAGTGGCTCGGCGTCAGCTCCGTCTTCTGGACCGGCGCCGCGCTGACCGTGGCCGTCGCGCTCCTGCTTCGCTACACCGCCGCCGGCCGGCGCTTCCAGGCGGTCGGCGCGAACCCGCGAGCCGCGTGGATGGTCGGCTTGCGCGTCCGGACGCACGTCATCTTCGCGTACACGGCGGCAGGGATCCTCTACGGATGCGCAGCGGTGCTGCTCGCCGGCATCCGCATCAACGTCGACCCGCAGCTGGGCGCTGCCTACCTGCTCGCGCCGATCGCCGCCGTCGTGATCGCTGGCGCGTCGCTCTCGGGCGGGCTGGCAAGCGCGACGTCGACGTGGGTGGCGGCGCTCGCACTCACGTTCCTGACACAGATGCTGTTGATCAAGGGGCTGAGGCCGGGGATGCAGTTCATCGTCTTCGGCGCTGCGATCATCGTCGGGATGTTGATCTCCGGCGACCGGATCGCCTCGCTCCTCGGCCGCGTCCTGAGGCCGGTCGAGGGAAGGTCGGACAACAATTCTGGCGTGGAGCTAAACACGAGCTGAGGCTCGCGAAAGGAGGAGGGAGATGCACCTACGGAAATCGACCATGAGACGAAGGGGTTCGATCGCCACGGTCCTTGCGCTCATGCTGCTCGCAACGGCTCTGGTGATCGTCTCGACAGGTCTGGGCAGTACAGGCAAGACCCATGCCAAGGCCGCCGCACCGGTCGTCATCGGCAAGGGCGGCGGGTTCGGCGAGGTGTACAAGGCGAAGGCCAGCACGCTCAAGCGCACGCTCTTCAACGCCACGCTGCTTCCGAAGAATCCGGCCTCACGCAGGATCGCGCTGGCCGGCCTCGGGCGCGCCGACAGGAAGGTCAACCTCGCCCTGGCGCTCAGGTGCTGGAAGAACAACGTCTGCAATACCGGTACGGGAGGCAAGCTCACGGTCGCGTACATCGAGCAGTTCGGCGAGAACGTCTATCGCCAGATGTCGCATATGGAGTTCATCCTCCAGGCGCTGACCTACCCGCAGGTCGGCAGGATCATCTACAAGAGCGCCCACTCGGACCTGAATCAGGGCATCGCCGACTTCAAGGCGGCAATCGCACAGAAGGTCAGCCTGATCGTCACGTATCCGGACTACGGCGACGCGATGCTCCCGGTGATGAAGGAAGCGACCGACGCCGGCATCCCCGTTGCGACGTATGCCTGGGGCTATGTCACCGGGCCCGGCAAGAACTACCTGACCGTCGTCGGCGAGTTCACGTGCAACCTCGGCAAGGCGTTCGCAGCAGCGATGAACAGGCAGGTCGGCTCCGGTGACATCGCCTTCATGGGCGGCTTCCCGGGCAACCCGCTGTCCGAAGGCTGGCAGAAGTGCGAGAAGCCGGCGCTGAACTCGAAGATCGACGTCGTGGCGACCGAGCCGACGAACTGGGATCCGTCGAAGGTCCAGTCGGTCGTCGCCGGCATCCTCGCGGCGCATCCCAACATCAAGGGCTGGAGCTACGAGTACGGCGGCGGCATGGCCCTCGGCGCCATCTCGGCGTACAAGGCCGCGGGCAAGCCGTTCAACCCCGTGCTGACGCTCAGGACGGACGACGTCCGGATGGGGTGTGAGTACAACGACCTCAAGAAGACCAACCCCGGCCTGAAGATGTACTACTACACCTCGGGCAACACGCAGATCCGGGTCGCCTTTACGGCCGCGATGATGAAGCTGAAGGGCGCGCGAATCCCGCCCACCATCGTGTTCCCGATCCAGTTGCAGGACCAGGACAAGCGTGATTCGTGCACCAAGGGCTATCCGCAGGATGCCTCGGGGACGTCACTGATCCCGCTGAGCCTGCTGCACCAGATGTATCCGTCCTAACCGCTCGCCTACGGTTCGCTCTCACGGGGGGAACAGCCGGTTCCCCCCGTGAGCCCCTCCCAGGAAAACCATGAGCACTCACCTACCGTTGTATGCCGCGCCCGGGGCATGGTGACTTCTCGATGACCTCCGCCGTGCTCTCCATGCGCGGCGTCTCCAAGGCGTTCGGAGCGGTACAGGCGCTCCGCGACGTCAGCGTCGACTGCCACCCGGGCGAGATCCACGCACTCGTCGGGGAGAACGGGTCCGGGAAGTCGACATTGCTGGGGGTCGCCAGCGGCTTCGTCCCTCCTGACGAGGGGACCGTCGAGATCGGAGGCAGCCAACGGCGGCGCGGCTCTCCCGCCGAGGCCCGGAGGCTCGGGCTCGGGATGGCGTATCAGAACTATTCGCACGTCCGCGACCTCACCGTTTCCGAGAACCTCTACCTCGCCGTCCCCGGCGAATTGAAGCCGCCGTACGGCCGCATGGAGGAGTGGGCGTCCCAACGGCTCGCGGAGTTCCGGCTCGACGCACAGGCGACAGCGCCGATCGCCTCGCTGTCGCTGGCGGAACGGCAGTTCCTCGAGGTGATCAAGGCACTGCTCGCCCGACCGAAGGTCTTGCTCCTGGACGAGCCGACGACGGCACTCGGGCCGGAGGAGGTGGAGCGCCTGCACGCGCTGGTGTTCGAGCAGAGCCGCGCAGGGGTCGGCATCGTCTACGTCAGTCATCGACTGCCGGAGGTGCTCGGCATCGCCGACCGCGTGACCGTCCTACGTGACGGCGTCTCCCAGGGCACGTTCGAGGCCACGGGCATGTCCGAGGAAAGCCTCGTCGCTCTGATGATCGGCCGTCCGCTGCAGCTCGCGTTCCCGGACCGGCCTGCCCCCGACGAAGCCCCGGATCTCGTGCTGGCGGTCTCGGGTTTCCAGGGCGAACGCTTCGGCCCGATCGACCTCGGAGTCGCGAAGGGCGAGATCCTGGGCATCGCCGGTGCGGAGGGGAACGGCCAGGTGCCGTTCCTGCGGGCTCTCGCCGGCACCGAGCGCGCGACCGGAAGCGCCACCTGCGACGGCCGCCAGCTCGACACCGGATCGCCGCTCGGCCCGCTCCGCGCAGGCGTTGTGCTGCTGAGCGGTGACCGGGCGGGAGAGTCGCTCTTCCCCGTGCTGAGCGTGCGGGCGAACACCACGATCCAGGTGCTGGGGCGGCTCGGACGCCTGGGCTTCCTCAACCGACGTCGCGAGCGCGACACGGTCGCCGGCCTCGTTCGCCGTTTGAGCATTCGCATGGCGTCGATCGAGCAGCCCGTCCAGTCGCTCTCGGGGGGCAACCAGCAGAAGGTCTCGCTCACGCGGCCGTTCCTGCGCGGGAACGTCAAGGTCATCCTCGCCGAGGAGCCGACCCAGGGGGTGGACGTCGCCGCCCGATTCGACATCTACGACGCCCTGCGCGCGAAGGCGGAGGAAGGCGTGGCCATCGTCGTCAAGTCGAGCGACCCGCTCGAGCTGGCCGGGCTCTGCGACCGGGTGATCGTCATGTCGCGCGGGAAGATCGTCGACGAGATCCGCGGCGACGACCTCGGCGAGCGCCGGATCGTCGAGGCGATCGTCGGCTCGCGAGCAGGTGCCGCCGGACGAAACTCTGACGACGGGACGCCGTCATGACGTTCGGTGCCCGCGTAGCGGCTGCGGTCGCGAGGATCAAATTCAGCGGCGTCGTCCCGCTCGTCCTGATGGGAACGCTGATCGTCGCGGTCGGCGCGTACACGGCGCTGCGGGAGGACGCCTTTCTCACCAGCTACAACCTCAACAACCTGCTGCTCGCGACGATGCCGCTGGCGCTGGTCTCGATCGGCCAGACGAGCGCGCTGCTCGTCGGCGGTTTCGACGTCTCCGTCGGCGCGCTGATGACGCTGTGCGTCGTCGTCGCCTCGTACACGATGACACCCACGACGTCGCAGTTGGGTCTGATCCCGGGAGCGCTCGCGGTCGTGGGCGTCGGGCTCGCGACCGGGGTCTTCAATGCGGTGCTCGTCCGTGTGCTCCGCCTCCCCTCGATCATCGCCACGCTCGCCACGTTCAGCATCCTCGAAGGTGCTGCGCTGCTTCTGCGCGACCACCCGGAGGGATCGATCAACCTCGACGTCATCGACAGCCTGACGACGAGTGTCAGCTTCGTGCCGCTCGCCTTCATCGGGGTCGTCGTGCTCGCCTTGCTCGCCGACGTCTGGCTGTACCGCACGCGCACGGGCCTGGCGTTCAGGGCAGTCGGGCTCGACGAAACGGCCTCACGTCGACTCGGGATGGGAACGAGCCGAACGGTGATCCTCGCCTTCGTCTTCTGCTCGCTGATGGCCTCGATCGCGGGCTTCTACCTCGCGGCACAGGTCCAGATCGGCTCGCCGATCATCGGCAACCAGGCGCTCGAGAGCATCGCTGCGGCCGTTCTCGGCGGAGCCAGCCTCGCGGGCGGCAAGGGATCGTTCTTCGGGGCCTTGCTCGCGGCTCTCTTCCTCAGCCTGATCGACAACATCTTGCCGTTGTTCCAGGCGCCGACGGAGTACGCCGAGATGGCGATCGGCATCCTGATCCTCGTAGCGCTCATCCTCTACCAGGGACCGGAGCTGGTCGCCCGCCTCCGCTCGAGCTGGGGAGGGGTGGGCCGGCTACGGGGTGCCGGCAGAGGGGAAGCGTAAGCGAGCGATTAGCGTAGTCGCCCGCGGATCTCGGCTGCGATCCGGTCCGGCCCCGGGAAGAACGCGTCCTCGAGCGGCGGGCTGTAGGGAATCGGCGAGTTCGGGGTGGTGATGCGCCAGGCGTCGTCGAGATCGCCCAGGCCCTCCTCCGTGACGAGCGCGAGCACCTCGCCGGCCCAGCCGCCCGTGAGCGGCCCCTCTTCGACGACCGCGATCCGGTTCGTCTTCTGGACCGAGCGCATGATCGTCTCGAGGTCGATCGGCCGCAATGTGCGGAGGTCGATCACCTCGGCCGACATGCCCTGCCCGGCCAACTGGTCGGCGGCCTCGAGGCAGTCGTGCACGCCCTTCATCGCGCTGACCAGCGTGACGTCCTCGCCCTCGCGAACGACCGTCGCCTTGCCGAGCGGCTCCGGCTCGTCGCCGCCCACCGGGCCGCTCAGGGAGTAGAGGCGCTTGTGCTCGAAGAAGATCACCGGGTTGTCGTCGCGGATCGCGCCCTTGAGCAGGCCCTTTGCATCGGCTGGCGTCGAGGGGGCGACGATCTTCAGGCCCGGGATGCCGGTCAGCCACGAGACCGGCATCTGCGAATGGATCGCGCCGAAGCGTGCGCCGCCGCCGACGACGGAGCGGATCACCAGCGGGCAGCTCTGCCGCTCGCCGGTCAGGAACCAGTACTTCGTCGCCTGGTTGATCAGGCTGTCCATCGACAGCGCCAGGAAGTCCCCGAACATGATCTCGAGCACCGGCCGCTTGCCGGTCACCGCGGCGCCGAAGGCGGCTCCGGTCATCGCCAGCTCCGAAATCGGCGTGTCGAACACCCGCTCGGGGCCGTATTTCTCGTGGAGGCCCGGCGTCGCCGCGAACACCCCGCCGGCGACGGCGACGTCCTCGCCGAAGAAGATGACGGTCTCGTCGCGGGCGAGCTCCTCGTCGAGCGCGTCGCGGATGGCGTCTCTGAACTCGATCTCGGTCTCCACGGTCTCCTCCCTAGGAGCTCCTGACGCAATGAGCAGTGTGTCCCCGGGCCGCGCTGGGCGCCCGCTGCGGCGTCCTCAGTCGCGCCAATATCTGGTTTCGATATTGACGCTCCCTGCGTCCTTGCATCGGACTCGCCCATCGCATCCCGGGAACGAATACCCATCACGTCAGGAGCTCTAGGCGGCGACGAGCGCCACCGGGCGCTCGAGCAGGGTCGTGAGGGTCTGCAGGAAGCGGGCGGCCTCGGCGCCGTAGACGACGCGGTGGTCGCACGAGAGCGCGACGTCCATCCGGTTGCGGGCGACGATCTCCCCGTCCTCGCCGACGACCGGCCGCCGCGAGACCTCGCCGACGGCGAGGATGGCCGCCTGCGGCGGGTTGATCACGGCGTGGAACCGGCGGACGCCGAACATCCCGAGGTTGGAGACGGTGAACGTGCCGTCGCGGAGCTCATCGGGCGCGATCGTGCCGGCCAGCACCTTCTTGATCAGACTCCGCGCCAGTCCGGCGAGCTCGAAGATCGGCAGCGTGTCGGCGTCGGGCAGCGTGGGCACGTAGAGCGCGTCGTCGGTGGCGACCGCGATGCCGACGTTCACCCGGGCGTTCCGCCTGATCCGCCCGCCGGCCCAGGAGCTGTTCACCGCCGGGTGCTTGCGCAGTGAGAGCGCCACCGCCTTGACGACGAGGTCGTTGAAGGACGGGAGCGGCTCGCGGCCGAGAGCCTGCAATGCCTCGCGGGCCTCGGCGGCCGCCTCCATGTCGATCTCCACCTCGAGCGTGAACTCCGGAATCTGCGCACGCGACTCGGTCATGCGCTGGGCGATCGTCCGCTGCGTCGGCGTGAGCTCGATCTCGTCCTCCCCGGCCGGGGCCGGCGACGCTTCGCGGACGTCCGCCCGCACGATCCGGCCGCCGGGCCCGGTCCCGCTCACGCCTTCGAGCGACACGCCCAGCTCGGCCGCGAGCCGGCGCGCGACGGGGGTGGCGCGGTGCCTGTCGGCCTTGCCGCCGTTCGTCACGGCAGGCGGCGCGGAAACGGATGCCGGAGGTGCCGTCTCGGCCGGCGCGGCGGGCGGCGGCGCGCTCGGCGCTGCGCCCGTCCCGTGTGCGCGCGCGATCGTCTCCCCGAGTGCCGCGGTCGTGCCCTCGTCGACGACGATCTCGTCGAGGACACCCTCGAACTCGGCCTCGTAGACCATCGTGGCCTTGTCGGTCTCGATCTCGACCAGCGGCTCGCCCCTCCCGACCGGCTCGCCGGGCTGCTTGAGCCACTTGATCACGGTCGCCTCCTCGCCCTGGTCGGACAGGCGCGGCATCGGGATCTCGATCAGCGTCGCCTCCGTCACCCGGCCCTCCGTGTCGAGCAATACTGAACGACCCGCACGAGCACGCCCGCGACGCTCCTACCGGCCGGAATCGTGGTGGCGGCCGAGAACGATCCAGATCGCAGTGGCGACCTCGTCGCCGTCGTTGTGCAACCGGTGCGGGATCGCGGAGTCGAAGGCGATCGAGTCGCCCGGGCCGAGCACCGTGTCCTCGAAGCCGACCTTGACTCCGAGCTGCCCGGTGAGCACGATCCCGAGCTCGCGTCCGTTGTGGCGCATCAGACTGCCGTCCGGGCTCGAGGAGCCGCCGCCCTCGTAGACCGCGTACAGGAACTCGACGTCCCGGTCGTTCCAGGTGGTGAGCCGTTCCCAGCGGACACCGGAGCCGAGGTCGATCACGTCCCGCTCGTCTGCGCGCTGGACCCGGCCGAATCCCACCGGAGGAAGGGTGTGGGTGTCGTCCGGCGTCGCCCGCACCGCCGGCGGCGAGGACGGGTGGTCGTCGACGGCGGGCGCGAACAGCTCGTCGAGCGAGACGCTGAGCTCGGTGACGATCGCATAGAGCGTCCGGACCGACGGCTGCGTCTTGCCCGTCTCGATCTGGGAGACGAGGCTGGGCGAGACCTCGAGCCGGCGCGCAAGCTCGCGCAGGCTCAGGCCGCGCCGCTCGCGCTCCACGCGGAGGCGCGTGCCGAGGGTGTCCTCGCCCGAGAGGACCTGCTCGGCGGTGCTCGGCCGGCCGCTCATCCCTTGAACTCGCTGAACACGGCCTGGTCGGGGAACGGCGCCGCCAGCGCTGCCGCCTCCACCTCGCGGAGCTCGCGCTCGACATCGTCGGCCACCTCGCGCAGGCGATCGGGGCTCGCGCCGTGGTCGGCCGTCAGGCGCTGCTCGGCAACGAGCAGTGGGTCGCGGGCGCGCCATTCCTCCAGCTCGCCCGGCGGACGGTACTTCCCGGGATCGCTGCGAGAGTGGCCGACGAAGCGGTACGTGCGCGCCTCTACGAACACGGGGCCCTCGCCGCGCCGGGCGCGGCCGGCCGCGCCCTCCGCCGCCGCCTGCACGGCCCAGACGTCCATCCCGTCGACGACGACCGCTGGAATCTCCATCGCCTCCGCCCGCGCGACGATCGAGCCCGCGGTGACGGCGTCCGTCGGCCGTGTACTCGCCGTAGCCGTTGTTCTCGCAGGCGAACACGACCGGCAGGCCGAGCACCTTCGCGAAGTTCAGGCACTCGAAGAAGTACGCCTGGTTCGTCGCTCCGTCGCCGAAGAAGGCGGTCGCGATCCGACCGGTGCCCTTCAGTGCGAGCGCCGCGCCGGTGGCGGCGGCGATGCTCCCACCGACGATCCCGAAGCACCCGACGACGCCGTGGTCGAGGTCGACCATGTTCATCGACCCCGCGCGGCCTCCGTTGACGCCGGTGGTGCGGCCGAGCAGCTCGCCGAGCAGCGCCTCCGGCGCCAGCCCGCGCGCCAGCAGGTGCCCGTGGCCGCGGTAGGTGCACGCGACGCGATCCTCCTCGCCGAGCGCCGAGGCGAACCCGACCGAGACCGCCTCCTGGCCGGAGCAGAGGTGCGTGGTGCCGTAGACCTCGCCGCGCAGGAACAGCGACTGGACGAGCTCCTCGAAGCGCCGGATCAGGAGCATCCGGCGGTAGAGATCCAGCCCGGCGTCGAGGCCCTCGAATGCTCCGGGGGCTGCGTGCTGGGTCGCCACGCTAGGCCGCCGTCAATCCGGCTCGGCGCTGACGAGCGTCGGCTCGGGCTCGGGGCTCTCGGGCGCGACCCGGCCGTTCAGCAGGTCGACTCCACGGACGTACGTGCGTCCGGTGACGAGCAGCTCCTCGGCGGGGAAGCGCGTCAGCACCTGCGGGCCGGTCGGTGTGACCACGACCTCCTCCTCGATGCGCGCAGCCGAGCGACCGTCGGTCGCCGGGCAGTACGTCTCGAGCGCGAACACCATCCCCACCTCGAGCTCGACCGGGGCCTCGAGCGAGTGGAGCCGCGAGATCATCGGGAACTCGTAGAGGCCGACCCCGATCCCGTGCCCGAACTGGAGGCCGAAGGCCGCGTGCTCGTCCGGCAGGCCGATCTCGGTCGCCTCCGGCCACACCTCGGCGATCCTGTCCGTCGTCATGCCGGGCCGGACGAGGTCGATCGCCGCGTCGAGCCACTCGCGGCAGCGGCGGTAGGCGTCGAGCTGCGAGGGCGTGGCATAGCCGACGTTGAAGGTGCGGTAGTAGCAGGTCCGGTAGCCGTTGAAGGCGTGGATGATGTCGAAGAACGCCTGGTCGCCCGGCCGCAGCAGCCGGTCCGCAAACGTGTGCGGGTGCGGGTTGCAGCGGTCGCCCGAGATCGCGTTGATCGCCTCGACGTGCTCGGAGCCCAGATCGAACAGCGTCTTCATCGCCTGCGCGACCACCTGGTTCTCGGTGATTCCCGGCCGGAGCGTTCGGTAGATCTCGTCGTACACGGCATCGACGATCGCGGCCGCGTGGTCGAGGAGCGCCAGCTCGTCCTCCGACTTCAGCTTCCGCGCCTCGAGCATCACCGGCTGCGAGTCGACAGCGTGGATGCCGGCGGACTGGAGTGCGAGCAGCGTGGTCATGTCAGGGACGTCGATTCCGAGCGGTTCTCCCTGGAGACCTCGCTCCGTGAGCTCGTGAAGGATCAACTCGGCGAGAGCGCCGGGGATGCCCGTCTCGTTCGGCATCGCCCCGCGCATCGGCGGCACCCACGCCCGCCAGTTCTCCTCCGGCAGCCAGGGGCAGTACAGCTTGTGGTGGCGCGCGGCGGAGCCGAAGTCCCACAGGATCGGGTCCTCCCCGCGCGGGAGCAGCGCGAAGCGGATGTTCTTGTCGCGCTCCCACGTCCCGATCGCGGTACTGGTCAGGTAGCGGAGGTTGTTCGGATCGAACAGGAGGAGCGCGCCGAGATCCGATTCCTCCAGTGCCGCCTTCGCACGGGCCATTCGATGGCGGCGCAACCGGTCGAAGTCGACCCGCTGCTCCCAGTCGACCGCCATCCGCGCGCCGCGAGATGCGATGTTCATGGCACTCCCTTCGCCGTGTTCAGTGATTCTGCACATCGGCCCGAGCGGCGTCAACCGGCAGACGACACGCGCAGGCGGCCGAAGTCGTAGGCTCCCCCACGGTCACTTCGAGCGAACGACAAGGAGCCCCGCATGCCGCCGCGCAAGATCGTCGACACCGTTCTCCCGACCACGATGGTCGGCTCGTATCCGCGCCCCCACTGGTTCACGCAGCAGCTGCTCGGCCGCGACGTGCGGGTCGCGTTCAAGGAGGTCCGCCACGAGGAGGCGTACCACGACGCCACCCAGGTCGTGATCCGGGACCAGGAAGAGGCCGGCCTCGACGTCGTCACCGACGGCCAGATGTCGTACGACGACTACGTCGGCGTGATCGGCTCCTTCTGCTGGTACATGTACGAGCGGATCGGCGGCTTCGACCCCGCGCGCGAGGAGCACCCCTCGGTCACGGCCGAGAGCGACGACAACGCCGTCAACGCGCTCCTCACCGACTGGGGCGGCGTGATCAACAGCGGCCCGGTCACGCACGGCCCGATCCGGCTCGTCGACCTGTACAAGATCGCCAAGCAGTACACGGACAAGCCGATCAAGGTGTCGGTCGGGGCCGGGCCGGTCAACCTGGCCTGGCACGTCCACTTCCAGCACTACAAGGATCCGCAGGAGCTCTGCTACGCGCTCGCGCCGATCTTCAACGCCGAGATGAAGGCGCTCGTCGAGGCCGGAGCGGAGTGGCTCCAGCTCGAGGACCTCGGCGCGTGGCTGCCGCTCTTCACGGGCGACGAGGCCGACTACGAGTGGATCCGCGACGTGATCGGCAAGTGCTGCGAGGGCGTCGACGCGTTCATCGGGTGGCATTTCTGCTTCGGAAACGCCTGGGGCAACGACATCCTCAGCGCCAACTTCCCGGACGGCTACCAGACCGTCCTGCCCCACTTCTTCGAAACGCCGGGGATCGACCAGTTCGTGCTCGACTACGCCAACCGCGAAATGGCCGGCGTCGAGTTCCTGGCGAACCTGCCCAAGGACAGGGAGGTGCAGGTCGGCGTCCTCGACATCCGCTCGATGATGATCGAGACACCCGAGCAGGTCGCCGCCCGGGCCCGGAAGGTGCTCGAGCACGTGGACGCCGATCGGGTCACGCTCGCGACCGACTGCGGGATGAAGCCGCTGCCGCGGACGGTCGCGCGGATGAAGCTGAAGGCGCTGGCCGAGGGCGCAGCGATCGTCCGCGGCGAGCTCTAGCCCGGGCGCAATCCGAGCAGCCGCACGGCGTTCTCCTTCAGGACGAGGGGCCGCACCTCGTCCTTGAAGGACGCCTGCTCGAAGTCGGCCAGCCAGCGCTCGGGCGTGATCAACGGGAAGTCGGAGCCGAACAGCACCTTGTTCCGCAGCTGGGTGTTCGCGTACTGGACGAGCTGCGGCGGGAAGTACTTCGGCGACCAGCCGGAGAGGTCGATCCACACGTTGTCCTTGTGCAGGCAGATCGAGATCGCCTCGTCCTGCCACGGGAACGACGGGTGCGCGAGCACGATCTGGAGCGAGGGGAAGTCTGCGGCAACGTCGTCGAGGCACATCGGGTTCGAGTACTTCAGCCGCAGGCCGCCGCCGCCCGGGACGCCGGTGCCGATCCCGCTGTGCCCGGAGTGGAAGAGCGCCGGCAGGCCGGCGTCGGCGATCACCTCGTAGAGCGGGTACACGGAGCGGTCGTCCGGGAAGAACGCCTGCAGGTTCGGGTGGAACTTGAACCCCTTCGCGCCCGCGGCGACGAGCTCCCGGGCGCGGTCGAGTGCGTCGGGGCGGGCCGGGTCGACGCTGACGAACGGGACGATCACGTCCGGATTCCGTGCGGCCGCGTCGAGGATCTCCTCGTTCGGGATCGGCGCGATCCCGCTACGCGACTCCCAGTCGACGGTGAACAGCACGGCGGCGAGGTTCCGCTCGCGGTAGTACTCCGCCACGTCGTCGACCGTCGGCAACGGCGCGGTCGCTCTTGAAGTACCTCGCGGCTGCTTCGCGCAACTCCGGCGGCATCGGGTCGTGCCCGTCGCGCGTCAGCTCGGTGTGCACGTGGACGTCGATCGCGGTGACGGCAGCGGCGTCGATCACGGCGACACCGTACCGAGCTCGTCCTGGAGCGCCCCGCCCCACGCCGAGCAGGTCCCACTCGGTGCCCGGCGCACCGATCAGCGAGACGCTCGTCGGCAGGCCGCTCCTGCTGCCGACGCCGGACGGGAGCGAGACGACCGGGAATCCCGTCCAGTCCCAGTAGTGCGTGAGCGAGAGGTCGTCGAGGTCGCTGAACGCCTCGTCGTAGCCCGGGCCGCGGACGGGCGCGACGATCGGGAGGGTCGGCTCGACGATCGCGTCGATCCGGTGCTCAGGCCAGCCAGTCGCACCAGGCCGCGGTGTCCTCCGCGCGCCGGATCTGGCCGGCGACGTACTCCTCGGCGGTCATCGCCCGGCGCTCGGCGTGCTCGAGCCGGGCCCGGATCGACTGCCGGTAGTCGCCACGCCGGTCGTCGAAACGGCGGTGGTAGACGAGCATCTCGGTGAGGACGAGATCGAAGAACTCGGTGAGGACGTCAAGGCGGGCCGGCGGAGGCGGCGGCTCGACACGCTCGGCCGGAAGGGCGTGGAGTGCCCGTTCGAACCCCTCGGCGACGTCGGGGTCGAGGTCGGCGATCCGGGGGGAGACGGCGTATCGGCGAAGCGGCCGGCGCTCGTGCCGGGGCCTCGACCCCGGCGAACGCCGCCAGCAGCGGCTCGCAGTCGCGCACCGTGCGGGCCATCGGGCCGGGATGGTCGAACGTCGGGGCCAGCGGGACGATCCCCCGGAGCGAGACGAGCCCACGCGTCGGTTTGATCGTCGACGTCCCGCACTCGGACGAGGGGATACGCAGCGAGCCTGCGGTGTCGGTGCCGGTCGCCGCGGGCACCTGCCTCGAGGCGAGCGCCGCGCCGGAGCCGCCGCTGGAGCCGCCCGCCGAGCGCTCGAGCGCCCACGGGTTGCCGACCTGGTCGGTCGTCCCGCCGCAGGCGAACTCGTGGCGTGTGCAGGTGGCCGAGCAGCACCATCCCTTCGGCGGAGAGCCGCGCCCAGACGTCGCAGTCGCGCTCCGGAACCTCGTCCAGCACACGGCTCGACGCGGTCAGCGGCTTCCCCGCGACCGCGTAGAGGTCCTTCAGACCGATCGGGATCCCGCACAGCACCGGCGCGTCCCCGGCAGCGAGCCGCTCGTCGGCCCGCCCGGCAGAGGCGAGAGCGTCCTCCTCGTAGACCCGCACCCAGGCGTTGATCGAGTCCGGGTCGCCCTCGTGGCTGTGCGTCCCGTCCCGTTCGCGGATCCTCGCCAGGCACGCCTCGGTCAGCTCGCGCGACGAGAGCGCCCGGCCCGCCAGCGCCTCGGCGGCCTCGCAGACGCCGAGATCGGCGGGATCGCTCACCGGCCGATCATCTCACGGCCGAAGCGCAGCGGCCGTGGTATACACGGGGCCCTTGAGCCGGAGCGTCCGAGACCAAGCGTTCGACCTCCTGCGCCGGCGCGGCCTGACCACGATGTTCGCGAACCCCGGCTCGACCGAGGTCGCGTTTCTCACGGGCCTCCCCGACGACTTCACGTTCGTGCTCGGGCTGCACGAGGGCTCGGTGGTCGGCATGGCTACCGGGTACGCGATCGGACGGCAGGAGCCCTCGCTCGTCCTGCTGCACACGACCGCCGGGCTCGGAAACGCGGTCAGCGCACTCGCAACCGCCCGGGTGAACCGATCTCCGCTGGTGGTGCTCGTCGGCCAGCAGGACCGCCGGCACCTCTCCTACGAGCCGTTCCTCGCCGGGAAGCTCGCCGGGCTCGCCGGCGACTATCCGGTGAAGTTCGAGCAGCCGGTCCGGGCCCAGGACGTCCCGGGCGCGATCGAGCGCGCCTATCACGCCGCCGCGACCTGGCGCGGGCCGGCGCTCGTGATCGTTCCGATGGACGACTGGGACGAGCCCGCCGACGAGGAGCGCGAGCCGGCGGCGGCGACCGGCACCGTCCACCGGGCGGCGGAGGCGGCTCCCGCAGCGGTCGACGCCATCGCCGCCTTCCTGGCCGACGCGAAGTCGCCCGCGATCGTGGTCGGCGCAGGCGCGGACGACCACGAGTCCTGGGCGGCCCTGGTCCGGCTGGCCGAGCGCCTGGTCGCCCCGGTCTTCCAGGAGACGTTCGGTGCCCGCGCCGGCTTTCCGCAGGATCACCGGCTGTACCTGGGCACCCTCCCGGCGGACCGGGCCGCCCTGCG
Organism: uncultured Actinomycetes bacterium; assembly: GCA_963808815.1. Taxonomy (GTDB): domain Bacteria; phylum Actinomycetota; class Thermoleophilia; order Gaiellales; family Gaiellaceae; genus DATBLE01. The sequence continues at coordinate 227,314 of CAWEGI010000017.1, forward strand.
CGAACGGCTCGCCCCCTACGACACGATCCTCGTGGTCGGCGGCCCCGCGTTCCGTCAGTCCGGCTATGCGCCCGGCCGCCTGACCGAGCCGGGGACGCGGCTCGCGATCGTCACCGACGACCCGGAAGAGCTGCATCGCAGCCCCGCCGACGTCGCGCTTCTGGCGCCACCCGCTGCGGTGTGCCGCGCGCTCGCAGATCGGCTGCCCGCGCGCGCGGCCGACCCTCCCGAGCCGCTCGTCCTCCCGGAGCCGCCGCCGCCTCCGGCACCCGGCGAGCCGCTGAGGGCCGGCCACGTGCTCTCGGCGCTCGCCGAGCGGCTGCCGCGCGACGCCGTCGTGCACGAGGAGGCGCCCGTCGACAGGCCCGAACTCGCGTACAGGCTGCCCGCACGCGAGCCGCTCGGCTACGTCAGCGCCGCCCAGGGCGGGCTCGGCTTCGCGCTTCCCGGGGTGACCGGGTTGCGGATGGCGCTGCCGAACCGGCCGATCGTCGCCGTCGTCGGCGACGGGTCGGCGATCTACCAGATCCAGGCGGTGTGGAGCGCGGCCCACTACAACATCGGCGCGCTGTTCGTCGTCTTATCGAACGGTGGCTACGCAGTGATGGACGTGCTGGCCGAGCGGCACGGGGGGTCTGGGCCGTGGCCCGGCTTCGGCGAGATCGACCTCGCCGCGGTCGCGCGCGGTTTCGGCTGCCCGGCCCGCCGGATCGACACGATACGACGAGCTGACGACGACGCTGGACGAGGTCGTGCCGACGCTCGCAGACCGTACGGAGCCACTGCTGCTGGACGTCGTCATCGAGCCCACGCGGGCGTTCAACTACTGACGCGCGCCGCCGCGCTCGCTTTCGAATATGTCGAACAGTGTCTTGCATAGGTGCGCGTGCTGTAGGAGGATCAGCGCCTCGGCATCCCGCTTGCCCGCGCCGCGAGATGCCCGTCCAGCCACCGGACATGGGAATCCACATCAGATGAAGGAGGACGAGGGATGATGCTTCGCAGGATTGCCTTCGCGGTCGCTCTCCCGGTCGCGCTGCTCGCGACCGTGGCGCTCGCCACCGCGGCGAGCTCGAGGTCGACGGCGAAGGTCGGCTCGGCCGCCGCAGGCGCGACGGTCAGCAAATGCGGTGCAGGCACCGGGAAGAAAGCAACGGGTGCGCCGATCAAGCTCGGCGGCATCGACATGCTGATCCCCGGCGTCGACTTCACGACGATCGGGAAGGTGGCCAAGGCCTACTTCGACTGCGTCAACGACAACGGCGGCATCAAGGGCCGTCCGATCAAGTACACCCTCTACAACGAGCAGCTGAACCCGTGCGCAGGAGGCTGCGCTGGCGCGGAAGCTGATCGAGAGCGACAAGGTCGTCGGCGTGGTCGGCAACACCAGCTTCGCCGAGTGCGGCGTCAACTGGAAGTACTACAAGTCCAAGGGCTACCTCGTCATCGGAGCCGGCGTCCAGGCCGAGTGCTTCGGCACCCCGCCGATCGCAGAGTCGAACATGGGGCCGCGCTACAGCAACATCGGCGCCGCGCAGGCGCTGATCCGGGCCGGCGTCAAGAAGATCGCAGTCGCCTCGCCGGACTCGATCTCGGCGTACGCCGACGGCGGTGTGGTCAAGCTCGGAGCAGCGAGAGGCGTCCAGGTGAAGGTCTTCCCGACCCATCTGCCCGTGACGGACGCCTCGTCCCAGCTGCTCCAGATGTACCAGTTCGCAGGTGACGGCAACGGCATCCTCATCGACTTCACGCCCGACACGGCCCCGGCGTTCATGAAGGCCGCGATCTCGATGGGCATCGTGAGCAAGATCAAGTGGGGCTCGTCGACGCCGATCGCGAACACGTTCATGGCCGGCCAGTTCCCGCAGTTCGACGGCCATCTGTGGATCAACAGCGAGTTCGGGCTGCTCGATGCGTCGCAGGGCCCCGACACCCGCCTGATGCTCGCCATCCAGAAGAAGTACGCGCCGAGCATCGCGCCGCAGGCGTTCGGACAGATGGGCTTCATGGACGCGAAGTTCGCCACGACGGCCCTGCTCAACATCAAGGGTCCGATCACGGCAGCCTCGTACAACAGGGCGGCTCGCGGTCTGAAGAACGTCCATACCGACATCCTCTGCAAGCCGTGGTACGTCGGGAGCGCACTGCCCTACCACATCCCCAACAACACGGACATCACGGTCGACTACAAGAACGGCAAGGTCGTCCTGAAGGAGAAGTGCTTCGACATCGCTCCGGTCGACAAGGAGCTGGCCCAGACGCGAGTCTGGGAGAAGAAGTTCAACCTGAACACGAAGTAGGCAAATAGACGAATGACGATCAGGGCTCCAGAGGACGCCGCGTGACCAGCATCCTCGCCTTCAGCGTGTTCGGCGTGGACTGGCAGCTCCTCAAGCCCTTCATCGTGATCGGGCTGGCGTTCGGCGGCGTGTATGCGCTGTCGGGCGTCGGCCTGGTCGTCCTGTACCGGGCAACGGGAGTGCTGAACGTCGCGTTCGGCGCCATCGGCGCCGCCGGCGCCCTGATCGCCTACTACATCACCCAGCACACGGGTTGGCCGGACTGGCTGGCCTTCACGATCTGCGTGCTCACGGGCGGGGTCATCAACCTCTTCTACGGGATGGTGTTCGGGCCCGCCTTCGCGCGCCGCGATCCGCTCGTCAAGATGATGGGAACGCTCGGCCTGGCGCTCATCCTGCTCGGGCTCATGGCCTGGCGTGCACCGATCGGAGGCGCGTTCGCGCGGTTCCTGCCGCTCCCCAGCTCCAATCACCACTACACGATCTGGGGTACCGCGGTCAGCCTGACTCAGATCATCTCGATCGGACTCGCGTTCGCGATCACCGTCGGGGTGAGCGTGTTCCTCCGCGTGACGAAGCTCGGGACCGCGATGCGCGCACTCGCGAACGACCGCGAGATCACCGCCACTCTCGGCGTTCCCGTTCGGCGGGTGGAGGCGGCGGCGTGGTTCGGGTCGGGCATCTTCTGCGGCATGGCCGGGCTGCTCCTCCCCGACCTGCTCACGTCGCTCGACCAGTCGGCGCTGACGTTCCTGGTCATCTCCTCGCTCGCCGCAGCGCTGATCGGTCGCCTGCGGTCGCTGTGGATGACGCTCTTCGGCGGGCTCGCCGTCGGGCTGCTCCAGGCGGTCATCACCCCGTACACGAGGTCGACGCCGATCAGCTCGATCTCCAGCTACCGCGCAGCGGCGCCGTTCGTGCTCGCGATCATCGCGCTCCTGTACATGTCCCGCAGGCGAGTCGTCACCCTTTCGCGGACCACCTACTAGACCGTGACTGACGCACCGGTACCGACGGGGCGGCGCGCCTGGGCCCTCCCGGCCATCGTCGACCGGAAGAGCTCGGGCGGTCTGGTCGCCGCGGCGGTCCTGCTCTTCATCGCGCTGCTTGGTGCTGCCGGCGATCGCCGGCTCCGACTGGATCACGACGTTCACGAGCGTGGCCGTCTACTCGATCGCCGCGCTCGGCTTCGGCCTGCTCTACGGACGGGTCGGGATGATCTCCCTCGGTCAGGTCGCTCTGCTCTCGATCGGCTGCTGGATCGGCACGCGCCTCGCGTACGCGACCTCGATCCCGTTCCCTCTGCTGCTGATCGTCGACGGAGCGATCGTGATGGCGATCGGCGTGCTCGTCGGCCTGACGGCAATTCGCCTCTCCGGCCTCTACCTCGCGCTGATCACGCTGATGTTCGCCGCCGCCACGACCGTGGTGCTGTCGGTGATCGACTTCCCGAACGGCGGCGGCGGCTTCACCGGCCATACGTCGAGCCCGAACCTGTCGGGGCTCGCGAACGTCCGGCGGCCGAAGATGGCGGTGGGCGACACCGCCTATTACCGCTACGTCGTCGTCGTCGCCGCGATCCTCTTCGTCGTCGCCCTGCTCCACGTCGCGACCAAACCCGGTCGCGCGTGGGCATCGATCCGCGAGAGCGAGCCGGCCGCGATCGCCGCAGGCGTGAACATCACCTTCTACAAGCTCTGGGCCTTCGCGCTGGCCTCGTTCCTGACCGGTGTCGCCGGCTGCCTGCTCGCGGCGCTGAACGGCGTCTCGCGCGCGATCAACTTCCAGACGCAGGACTCGCTGACGCTGGCCGCGACCTCCCTGATCGGCGGCATCTTCAGCATCTGGGGGGCGCTCATCGCCGGGATCTTCAACCAGCTCCTGCCGTTCCTCTTCCAGGCGCAGTGGAACGTCAACCCGAACTTCCTCCTCGTCGTCTTCGGCGCCGGGCTGGTGCAGGTGCTGCTGAGCGCGCCCGGCGGCCTGATCGATCAGTTCCCGAAGGACATGGCCAATCTGGCGCGGCTGATCGCCCGCAAGGTGCCCGTCACCCGCCAGGCGGCGCTCGGGATCGGGAGCATCCTCGCGCTGATCCTGGGAATCGTCCTGCTCGCCACGGCCCCGCCGCTCGTCGGCCTGCTCGTGGTCATGCTGTCTCCGGTGCTCGCCGCCTACTCCCAGAGCTGACGCGTGATCGAGATCGACAACCTCACAGTCCGTTTCGGAGGCGTCACCCCGATCGACGGCATGTCGGTCGTCTTCGAGAGCGGGACCTGCGGTCTGATCGGCCCCAACGGCGCCGGCAAGACGACCTTCTTCAACGTCATGAGCGGCTTCGTCAAGCCGGCCGCCGGGACGGTCACCGCCTTCGGCGAGAACCTGCTGAAGATGACCGACTACCGCCGGGCGCGCTGGGGCCTGCGGCGGACGTTCCAGACCGAGATGGCGATCGAGCAGCTCTCCGTCTTCGACAACGTGGCGATGATCCACGAGCACTCCTCGGCGAAGCGCGCCACCCGCCGGCAGGACGTGCTCGACGCGATCGAGTTCGTCGGGCTGACGGCGCCGCCCAAGGCGAAGGTCGGGACGCTGAACGCCCGCAACCGTCGGCTGGTCGAGCTGGCCCGCGCAGTCGTCGGCAAGCCCCGGCTGGTGCTGCTGGACGAGCCCGCCGCCGGGCTTCCCGAGGAGGAGACCGGCCACATGACCGAGGTGATCCAGAAGATCCCCGCCGAGGTCGGCGCGTCGGTGATCCTCGTCGACCACGACATGAGCCTCGTCTCCGCCTGCTGCCAGACGACCGCGGTGATCGACTTCGGGAAGCTGATCGCGTCCGGCCCCACGCCCGAGGTGCTGCGGGACGAGCACGTGATGCGGGCGTACCTCGGAACGGAGACGGAGCTGTGAGCGGGACTGCGTCCACGTTGAAGATCGACGGACTGAAGGTCTCACGCGGCGGCAAGGAGATCCTGCACGGCATCTCGCTCGAGGTGCCCCAGGGCGAGGTGACGACGCTGCTCGGCCCGAACGGCGCCGGCAAGTCGACGATGGTGCTCTCGGTCGGCGGCGTCCTGCGCCCGACCGACGGCGAGGTCTCGGTCGACGGTACGCCGCTGACGAGTCTCCGGCCCGAGCGGATCCGCCAGGCCGGGGTCGCAATCGTCCCCGAGGGGCGCAGGCTTCTGCCCGACCTGACGGTCGAGGAGAACCTCCGCGTCGCCACCTACGCGCTCGGCCGCGAGGAGGCGAAGACGGGCATCGCGTACGCGACGGAGCTGTTCCCGCATCTCGAGACGCGCTGGCACGCGGTCGCGCGGACACTCTCCGGCGGCGAGCAGCAGATGGTCGTGCTCGCCCAGGCACTCGTCTCACGGCCGAAGTTCGTGCTCGTCGACGAGCTGTCGCTCGGCCTGGCGCCGGTCGTCGTGCAGCGGCTCATCCCCGCGCTCCAGGAGGCCGCAGCGCAGGGCGTCGGCGTGCTGCTGATCGAGCAGTTCGTGCACGTCGCGCTCGGGCTCGCCCAGAACGCCTATGTGCTCGAGGGCGGCCGGATCGTCTACGAGGGCACCGCGGCCGACCTGAAGGCCAACCCGGACAAGCTCCACTCCGCCTACCTCCTGCGGGAGCGCAGAGACGCCGCCGAGCTGCTCGAGGATGTCGACGTCGGCTGACGAGGCCCGGATCCGGAGCCTCGTCGAGAACTGGGTCGTCTGGCGCGACGCCGGCGACTGGGAGCGGTTCCGCACTGTCTGGCACGACGACGGCAGGATGATGGCGACCTGGTTCCAGGGGAGCTGCGACGACTTCATCCGGGTGAGCCGCGAGGGCTTCGAGCGCGGAGTGCGCATCCTCCACTTCCTCGGCGGCATCTCGGTCGACATAGCCGGGAACCGGGCCGTGTCGCAGGCGAAGATGACGATCACGCAGCGGGCAGAGGTGGAGCGCTCCGAATGCGACGTCGTCTGCACCGGACGGTTCGTCGACTTCCTCGAGCAGCGGGACGGTCGCTGGGGGATCGTCCTGCGGCAGCCGATCTACGAGTCGGACCGGATCATCCCGGTCGACCCGACCGCCCCGCCGCACCTGGACCGGAAGCTGCTCGAGTCGTTCCCGGTCGGCTACCGGCACCTCGCCTACCTGCAGACGCGGAACGGATTCACGGTCAAGTCCGACATGCCGGGGCTGACCGGGCCGGAGGTCGAGGCGCTCTACGCCAGCGTCGCGACGTGGCTCGCGGGCGAGCCGCTCGACCGTTAGGGTCGTCGGAATGGCGCTGAAGGCCCTCGACGAGCAGCGGGCGGCGGCCGTCGAGGCGCTCTGCGAGCTGATCGTCCCCGGCTCGAAGGGGGTCGGCTCGGTCGTCTACATCGACGCCTTGCTGGCGAACATGCCCGCGCCCGTGCGCGACCATGCGCTCGAGGCGATCGACGCGCTGGCGCCGGCGTCGGGCAGCGCCGAGGCACTTGCCGAGCAGGAGCGCACGCCCGAGTTCGCGTTCGTCCGCGCGCTGGCGTGCGAGGCGTACTACAGCGACTTCGTCGCGCCGGGGAAGGTGGGGCCGGGCGCCTGGGAGGAGATCGACTTCGCCCCGCCGGCCGCTCAGCGGCTCCGCAAGGACTGGTCGTGGCTGGGGGTCTCGTGAAGGACCGGTTCGACGTGGTCGTCGTCGGGTCCGGCGCAGGCGGCGGCGTGGTCGCGGGCGAGCTCGCGCAGCGCGGCAAGGACGTGCTCCTGCTGGAGGCGGGTCCGCACCTGACCGCGATCGACTTCGACCGCTGGGAGGCGAAGGCGAACCACACGTTCTGGTGGCCGATCCGCTTCGGTCACCTGCCCGGGGGCGACGTGGTCACGTTCCTCGCCGGACGCTGCGTGGGCGGGACGACGACGATCAACACGAAGGTCGCGCTGCGGGCTCACGAGAAGGACGTCGCCAAGTGGCACGGAGAGAGCGGGCTGACCGCGGACGGCTCGCGGCCGATCGCGGTCTCCGATCTCGACCCGTACTACGCGCGCGTCGAAGAACGCCTCGGAATCCGCGAGCGCAGCGACTGGCAGCCGTGTGTGCACACGATCGAGCGCGGGATGAAGGCACTGGGCCACCAGCTCGAGCCCGTGATGTCCTACACCGACGCCAACTGCATGCACTGTGGCTCGTGCCTCCAGGGCTGTCCGACGAACGCGGGCAAGAACACCGGGAACACGTGGATTGCCGACACCTGGGCGCGCGGGCTGCTCGAGCTGCGGGCCGACTCACCGGTCGAACGCGTCGTGATCGAGGGCGGGCGTGCGACCGGTGTCGAGGTCGACGGCGGGACGATCCGCGCCAACACGATCGTCGTCGCCGGCGGCGCACTGAACACGCCGCAGATCCTCAGGCGCTCGGGCCTCGACTCGCCGACGATCGGCAAGTACCTGGGCCTTCATCCGGTCCGCGTCGTCTACGGGCTGTTCGACGAGGCGCAGGATGCGCACATCACGTATCCGATCTCGTCGCATTGCATGGCGTACCAGCACGACGAGGACGGCGGCTTCGTGCTCGAGGCGTCGACGATCCAGGACCCGATCGCGTTCGCGACGACGCTCCGCGACGACGACGGGCCGTTCTGGGGCCCGCGCCTCGCCGAGGCGGCGAAGAAGTACCGGTTCTGGAACGGCGTGCTCGCGATGGTGAACGACGAGAACACGGCGTCTGTCGTGGTCGACGAGAACGGCACGGAGCGCTTCGACCTCGCCTTCAACGAGCGCGAGCTCGGCCGGATCGACGCTTCCCTCGAGTTCACCAAGGAGGTCCTGCGTGCAGCCGGCGCGACGCAGCTCGCCTGGACCGGGATCGCCTCGACGCACGTCCAGGGCTCGTGCCGGATGGGCGACGACCCGGAGCGCTCGGCGACCGACCGCAACGGGCAGGTGCACGGCGTCGAAGGTCTGTACGTCGGGGACAGCTCGCTCATCCCGCGTACGCTCTCCGTCAACCCGTCCCTGACGATCATGGCGCTGGCCATGCGCCTCGCGGACCATCTGGCGGAGCAGTGAGAGCCGCGCTCCTCAGCGAGTATCACCGGCCGCTCGAGCTGATCGAGAAGCCCGAGCCGGAGCCGGTAGCCGCGCGCGACGTCGTGGTCAGGGTCGGCGGTGCCGGCGTCTGTGCCACCGACCTCCACGCCCAGGACGGGCTGATGGAGCCGGCCGGCCTGAAGCCTCCGATCGTGCTCGGACACGAGAACGCCGGCTGGGTGCACGGTGTCGGCTCCGACGTGACGACCGCCGAGCCGGGTGACGCCGTGCTCGTCTACCCGCCGTACAGCTGCGGGCTCTGCGTCAACTGCCGCCGCGGCCTGGACATGCATTGCGACCGTCACCAGTTCTACGGCCTGACACGGGACGGCGGCTTCGCCGACTACGTTCTCGTCGACGAGCGCTCGCTCGTACCGCTGCCGGAAGGGGTCGAGCCGGCCGCGGTCGCGCCGCACGCCGACGCCGGGCTGACCGCGATCCACGCGGTCAAGCGGCTCCTTCCCCGCCTGACGCCGGGAACGACCTCGGCGGTGATCGGCGTCGGCGGCGTCGGCCACATCGCACTGCAGCTCCTGAAGGCGCTCGGCGGCGGCTCGGTGATCGCGATCGACAACGACGAGCGCCGGCGGAAGCTCGCGGGCGAGCTCGGCGCCGACCAGGTGCTCACCGACACCACCGACCTCCGCGAAGCGACGAACGGCGCGGGCGCCGACGTGATCATGGACTTCGTCGCCACCGACGCCACCCACGCCGCGAGCCTGGACGCGCTCGCGCGGCGCGGCCTCTACTCGACCGTCGGCTACGGGGGCACGATCACCGTCCCGTCGGTGGCGATGGTGGTCGGCGAGTCCGCGATCGCCGGCAACCTGGTCGGGAACTGGATCGACCTCTGGGAGCTCCTCCAGCTGCACGCTCGCGGGGACGTCGTGCTGCGCACCGAAACGCACCCGCTCGAGGCCGTGAACGACGTGCTGGACAAGCTGCGCGAGGGCGACGTCACCGGCCGCGCCGTGTTGATTCCCTAGCTACTCTCGCCCCGGATGAGCGCCACCGACCGGACCGCGCCGACGATCGCGTTCGTCGTCCCGTACGTCGGCAGCTGGCCGCTCTGGTTCCCGGCCTACCTGCAGTCCTGCAGGTACAACCCGTCGATCCGGTGGATCTTCTACACCGACTGCGAGATCCCGACCACTGTCCCCGCCAACGTCCAGTTCGTGAACGGCTCACTCCGAGACTTCGAGCGACTGTTCGAGCGCAAGACCGGCATGGGCGTCTCGCTGGAGCTGCCCTACAAGGTGTGCGACTACAAGCCGGCCTTCGGACTGATCTTCGAGGACTACCTCCACGGCGTCGACTTCTGGGGCCACTGCGACGTCGACGTCGTGTGGGGGAACATCCGGAAGTTTCTCGCCACCGACGAGATCCTGAGCAGGTACGACGTCGTCTCCCCGCGTCGGCGGAGAATCGCCGGCGCCTGCACCCTGTACCGCAACACCGACGCGGTCAACCGGCTGTTCCTCGCCGACCGCAGGTTCGAGCTCGTCGTCCGCGAGCGGGAGAACCGCCGGTACGACGAGAAAGGCTGGTCGCGCTTCGTCCGTAAGCAGTCGGACAACGGCTCGCTGAGGGTCTCCTGGTCGAAATGGATGCAGCCGCGCGGCGTGCGCGACTCGGTCGACGAGTGGTACTGGGAGAGAGGCGCCGTGTTCGACTGCACGGACAAGTCGTGGTGGGGCCGGCCCGCGCACAACCTGTTCGAGTATCCGGACGAGGTGCCGGGCGAGGTGCTGTATGTGGATCTCAGGCGGTGGAAAAGGGCGAGTCCGCTCCCGTGCGACTTCGGCTACGAGGACGACCCGCGCCGCTTCTACCTCTCGCACACGCACATCTCGACCGAGCGGACCGTCGAGCGCCCGGTTGCAGCCGCGTCCTAGGCCTGGACGAGCGACCCGCCGTCCACCACGAACGCGGCGCCGGTCATGAAGCTCGACGCCGGTGAGGCGAGCAGCACGACGAGACCCTTCAGCTCGTCCGGATGCGCCATCCGCCCGAGCGGGATCAGCGTCTTCCACATCTCCTTCATCTCCTCGCTCGGGTGCTCGGTGACGCCGCCGCCGATCAGCGTCCCGTAGAACGGGCCGGGGCAGATCGCGTTGACGAGCACGCCGTGTGGCGCCAGCTCGAGGGCCGCCTGGCGGACGACGTGGATCACGGCCGCCTTGCTGGCCGCATAGCCGTAGCAGACGAGCGGCTCGACCCTGAGGCCCGCGTTCGACGCCGTGACGACGATCCGTCCGGAGCCCTGCTTCGTCATGGCGCGCGCCGCGCTCCGCATGGTGTGGACGACGCCGTTCAGGTTCACGTCCAGCACCGTGTCCCAGTCGGAGCGCTCGAGCGTGGCGAGCGTCTGCCCACCGTCCACGCGGAAGCCGGGGACCGACGCAAGGCCGGCGTTGGCGAACACGACGTCCACCCCGCTCTGCTCCTCGACCACGCCGTCGACCAGCGCGTCGACCGCGACCTCGTCGCGCACGTCCGTGACCACCCCGCGCACGTCGCACCCCCGCTCGGCGAGGCGCGCGGTGGCCGCCTCGAGCCGCTCTTCGTGGATGTCGGCAAGCGTGACGCGGGCGCCGCATTCGGCGAGCACCTCGGCCATCGCGAACCCGAGGCCCGCGGCCGCGCCGGTCACCACGACGCGCGCTCCCGCGGACGTCGAAGAGCTTCGAGAGGACGTCCTGGGGGCAACCGTCACCGCGTGATCGAATCATGGCATCGACCGCGCCTCAAGAACGGCGACCGTAGGATTGACACGTGCGGGAGCCGGTCTTCACGGGAACGCTGCAGGTCTCGGTCGTCGTGCCGGACCTCGACGCCGCGATGCAGACGTACGTCGAGGACTACGGCATCGGCCCGTGGGACGTCTACGAGTTCAACCCCGGCAACGTGCAGGGGATGCACGAGGGCGGGCAGCCGGTCGAGAGATCGTGGCGGCTCGCTCTGGCGCAGGTCGGCGAGGTGCAGTGGGAGCTGGTCGAGCCGCAGGACGACGACAGCGTCTACGCGCGGTTCCTCGCCGAGCACGGGCCGGGCGTCCACCACGTAGGCGTCGCCGTGGCGGACTACGAGGGGACGCTCGCGGAGCTCGGCGGCCGCGGCCACGAGGTGCTGCTCGGCGGCACCTACAACGGGGTCACGTTCTCCTACCTCTCGACCGACCGCGACCTCGGCGTCGTCACCGAGATCTTCGACGGCGCTCCCGGCCGCGACCAGCAGCCGGACGCCGTCTATCCGCCGGCCGCCCGATGAGCGTTTCCGCGGAGCGGCCCTTCTCCGTCGGTCAGGTCGTCTGGACGCCGACCGAGGACGCGCGCGAGCACTCGCTCCTCGCCCGGTACATGGCGTCCGTGGGCCGCAGCGGCGAGAACTACGACGAGCTCTGGCAGTGGTCCGTTTCCGACCTCGAGGGCTTCTGGTCGTCGATCTGGGACTTCTTCGAGATCCGGGCGACCACGCCGTACGAGCGGGTGCTCGGCTCGCGGGCGATGCCCGGCGCCGAGTGGTTCCCGGGAGCGCGGCTGAACTTTGCCGCGCACATGCTCGGCCGCGACGACGAGCTCGATGCGGTGGCAGTGCTCGCCCGCTCGCAGTCGCGCGACCCGTTCGACCTGACCTTCGGCGACCTGCGCGACCGGGTGGCTCGGGCGCGCGCCGGGCTCCAGCGGCTCGGGGTCGGCCCCGGCGACCGGGTGGTCGCGTACCTGCCGAACATCCCCGAGACGCTCGTCGCCTTCCTGGCCGCAGCCAGCCTCGGCGCGATCTGGGCGACCTGCCCGCCCGAGTTCGGGCCGCGCAGCGTGCTCGACCGCCTCGGCCAGCTCGAGCCGAGCGTGCTGCTCGCCGTCGACGGCTACCGCTGGGGCGAGACGTGGATCGACCGCCGCGAGCAGGTCGCGGAGGTGCGCTCCGGTCTGCCGTCGCTGCGCAGCGTCGTCCACGTCCCGTATGGAGGAAACGAGCTCCCGGACACGGTCCCGTGGGACGAGCTCGTGGCCGAGGCAGGGCCGCTCGAGTTCGACCCGGTTCCGTTCGACCACCCGCTCTACGTGCTCTTCTCGTCGGGCACGACCGGCCTGCCGAAGGCGATCGTCCACGGCCACGGCGGCATCCTGCTCGAGCACCTGAAGAACCACGGCCTCTCGTGGGACCTGCGCCCCGGCGACCGGCTGATGTGGTTCACGACCACCGCGTGGATGATGTGGAACGCCCTCGTCTCGGCCCTCCTGCTGCGCGCGTCGATCGTGATGCTCGACGGAAATCCCGGCTATCCCGATCTCTCCCAGCAGTGGCGCCTGGTCGAGGAAACGAAGGCGACGATGTTCGGGCTCAGCCCGGCGTTCACGATGGCCTGCCGCAAGGAGGGACTCGAGCCGGGCCGCGACTTCGACCTCTCGACGCTGAAGATGATCTGCGCCGCCGGCTCCCCACTCCCGGCCGACTCGTACGAATGGATCTACGAGCAGGCCGGGCCGGAGATGATGCTGAACGTCGGCAGCGGCGGCACCGACGTCTGCACCGGGCTCGTCCAGGGCTACCCCTTGCTACCCGTCTATGCCGGCGAGATGGCGGGCAAGTGCCTCGGCGTCGACGTGGCCGCGTTCGACTCCGACGGGAACGAGGTCGTCGGCGAGCTCGGCGAGCTCGTCATCCGGCAACCGATGCCGTCGATGCCGGCGAAGTTCTGGAACGACGAGGACGGCTCGCGGTACCGGGCCGCCTACTTCGGTGTCTACCCCGGCGTCTGGCGGCACGGCGACTGGATCATGTTCACCGAGCGGGGCACCTCGATCATCACGGGCCGCTCCGACGCGACCCTGAACCGCGGCGGCGTCCGCCTGGGCACGAGCGAGCTGTACGGCGTCGTCGAGGAGTTCGACGAGGTGCTCGACGCGCTGGTCGTCCACCTCGAGGCGACCGACGAGCTCCTGCTCTTCGTCGTCCTCCGCGACGGAGTCGAGCTCGACGACGGCCTGAAGAGGAGCATTTCCGACGCGCTCCGGTCCGGACTGTCCCCGCGTCACAAGCCCGACGACATCGTCGCGGTGCCGGCGATCCCGCGCACGATGACCGGCAAGAAGCTCGAGCTGCCGGTGAAGAAGATCCTCACCGGAACGCCGGTTGCGGAGGTGGCCAGCAAGGACGCGCTGATCGACCCCGACGCGATCGATGCCTTCGCCGTCTACGCAAGGAGCCGGGTGTGACAGGCAGTGACAGGCTTAAGCCTGTCACTGCTTCTCCGAGCGAGCGGATGCTTCGCAGGCAGTTCAGTGTCCATGCACAGGCTCGAGCCCTGCGCTCTGCACCCAGTTCGGCTGGATCTGCGTCACCGACAGGAGGTGATCGAGTGACGCCGCCGCCCGGTCGCGGGCGCCGGCGAGGTCGGCGCCGACGAGCTCGCCGCCGCGCTTCAGGAAGCGGCCGCCGACCATGACCGTGTCGACGTTGCGCGTGTCGGCCTGGTGGACGACGGTCGAAACCGGATCGATCACGGGATACGTGTTCGACTGGTCGCAGCGGATCAGCACCAGGTCGGCCTGCTTGCCGGGCGTCAGTGAGCCGGTCCGGTCGTCCAGCCCGCAGACCCGCGCGCCCTCGATCGTGGCGAACTCGAGCACCTCGCGCGAGCTGAGGAACGTCGGCTCCTCGACGTTGCCCGCCTCGAACGCCGCCTCGTGCGCGAGCAGGCGGTCGGAGGCGAAGAGGAAGCGCATCTGCGTGAACATGTCGCCCGGCACGGTGGTGACGACGTCGATGCTCAGGCTCGGGCGCAGGCCGTGGGCGAGCGCCTTCGCAGTCGGCGGCGTCCCGTGGCCCATGTACATCTCCACGGTCGGGGCGATCGAGATCTTGCCGCCCGAGTCGGCGATCAGCCGGAACTCCTCGTCCGACAGGTAGTTGCAGTGGATGTACGTCGTGTCCGGCCCGAGCAGCCCCATCTCGTCCAGCTGCTTCACCATCGAGAACCGGCCCGCAACCGGCCCCATCCCGACGTGGACGCTGATCGGAGCGCCGACGTCGCGCGCGAGCTCCCAGTCGTGCTTCACGACCTCGGGCTTGCAGAAGCCGGGGCCGCGCGTCCCCATCGCGAGGGTGATCAGCTGGTCGTCGCTCGAGAAGTACTGCTCCCGGACACGCCGGATGTCCTCGGGCGACTCGAGCTCGCTCTCGTACCACCAGTCGGCGAGGGACGTGTTGGGGTTGCCGTAGCAGTACACGGCCCTGAGCGACGCCTGCTGGAGGCCGCGAATCGCCTCGTCGGAGTGGTCGGGCGTGTTGTTGATGTGCGACCAGTCGAGCAGCGTGGTGACGCCGGCGTCGATCGCCTCGAGCGCGCCGAGGTAGTTGCCCGCATAGACGTCTTCGGGCCGGTACGCGGGCGCGAACGCAGCCAGGACGACCTCGAAGTACCCGGCGAGGCTGACGTCGGGCGCGACGCCGCGGATGACCGTCTCCCAGGTGTGGCGGTGCGAGTCGATGAAGCCGGGGATGACGATCGAGCCCGTCGCGTCGACCACCTCGGCGTCGCCGACCTCGAGGTCGCGGCCGACGGCCGCGATCTGCTCCCCTTCGACGAGGACGTCGCCGCCGAAGATGTCACCCGCTTCGGGGTCCATCGTGAGGACATGGCCGCCGCGGAACAGGACTCGCTCGGACACGAAGCTCCCTTCGCTCGGGCTGATCGGATTCAGCCACGCTGTACTTGGCCGGCCGGTTTTACCATCACTGCACAGGAGGAGCAAGTTTGATCGCTCCCGACCGGACGCGGAGTTGACTGTCACTGCACGACGCGGTCTATCGTTGGCCGCCGTGGCAGATGGAGCCGTCGTCGTCGTTGGAGGTACGTCCGGCATCGGGCTGCGGCTCGCCGAGACCTACGCCGGCCGCGGCCGGAAGGTCGTGCTCACGGGCCGGAGCGCCGATCGCTGCGCCGGGGCAGCCGGCGCGATCGAGGGCGACGTCGACTCGTGCGCGCTCGACCTCGCCGAGCCCGAGCAGCTCGCCTCCGCGCTCGCGTCGGTCGGTCCGGTCGCCCGCCTCGTCCTGGCCGCGATCGAGCGCGACCAGAACAACGTCGCCGATTACGACATCGCGCGCGCGATCCGGCTCGTCACCCTCAAGCTCGTCGGCTACACGGAGGTCGTGCACGTCCTTGCCGACCGCCTGACCGACGACGCCGCGATCCTGCTGTTCGGGGGCCAGGCGGTGCGGCGCCCGTACCCCGGCTCCACGACGGTCACGACGGTGAACGGCGGCATCGAGGGCCTCGTGCGGACGCTCGCCGTGCAGCTCGCCCCCGTGCGCGTGAACGCCATCCATCCCGGGATCGTCGGTGACACACCGGCCTGGGCCGACAAGCCCGACTCGGTGCTCGACCCCCTGCGGGCGCGCACGCCGATCGGCCGCCTCGTCACCACGGACGAGATCGTGGACGCGGCGATCTTTCTGCTCGAGAACGGCGGCGTGAACGGCGTCAACCTCGAGGTCGACGGCGGGTGGCTGCTCCAGTGAGCGCCGCGTCCGTCACCGATCGTCTGGGCCACCGGCTCGTGCGCCGCGAGGAGATCGAGCTCGAGGCCGCACTGCCCGGTCACAGCCGCGGACTGACGCGGGCCGTCCTGGTCGGCGCCGCCACCGGCTCGGTGCACACCGGCCTGACCCTGGTCGAGCTCGAGGACGGGTACGTGGACACGCACGTCCACTCGTTCGAGTCGAGCTTCTTCGTCCTCGAGGGCGAGCCGGTCCTCTACCTGGACGGCCGCGGCGTCCGGCTGCGCCCGAACGCGTGCGGCGCACTTCCCGTGGGTCTGTCCCACGCCTGGCGGAGCGACGACCGCGCCCGTTGGATCGAGGTGGCCTCGCCGCGCCCGCGCCCTCCCGAGCAGCCGCCCGACACGTTCTTCCTCGGCGGCGCACCGGACGAATCCCCGGGCGAGCTCGACCTCCGCGACCCGCGCAACCGCCACCTCTTCCTGCTCTCCGACGACGACATGGACGTCGCGCGGCTCTGCGCGGGAATGCGGTCGTCGGAGCCGAAGGTGTCGGCGAGCATGGCGACGGCTGCCCTCCTCTACAGCGGGATCACCGTGAAGATGCTCGTCGACAAGCGCCTCGACGCGCAGCTGCACACGATGTTCATGGTCGGCTACCAGCCCGGAGCCCAGGCACTCCCGCACGACCACCCGTTCGAGGAGTCCTACTTCATGCTCGAGGGCGAGGTCGACGTGGTCGCCGACGACACGCGGTACACGCTGTATCCGGGAGACGTGTTCTGGACGGCCGTCGGCTGCATCCACGCGTTCTACGAGACGAAGGGCGGCACGGTGAAGTGGCTCGAGTCCTCGGCGCCCGGCCCGCCCGACCGCCACTCGTACCGGTTCGAGCGGGACTGGGAGTCCCTCCCCTCGCCCTGACCGTGGCGACGCCGCGCATCGAAGCAGCGCCCACGGAGACGCACGCGCCGTCGCAGATCGGGCCGCGCCTGCGCGAGCAGCGCGAGCGGCTGGGCATGAGCCTCCGTGAGATCGCCCGCCGGATCGGGGTCTCGGCGAGCCTGATCTCCCAGATCGAGCGGGACAAGGTCAACCCGAGCGTGAGCACGCTCTGGGCGCTCGCCCGCGAGCTCGGCCTGAACATGGGCGACCTCTTCGACGAGGAGACCGGCGCCGCGACGGCCGGCGCCACGGCTCCGAGTCGACGCTGGTGGTCACGCCCGAGCAGCGCGCGGTGATCAATCTGGCCTCGGGAGTCATCTGGGAACGGCTCACGCCCGAGCGCGACCCGAGCGTCGAGTTTCTGCGCGTCACGTACGACGCCGGCAGCGAGTCGTGTCCGGCCGACTCGCTGATCACGCACGGCGGTCGCGAGTACGCGTTCGTGATCAGCGGACAGCTCGGGGTCAGGGTCGGCTTCGACGAGTACTACCTCGAGCCGGGCCACTCGATCGCGTTCGACGCCACGTCGCCGCACCGCCTCTGGGCGATCGGAGACGAGCGGGTCGAAGCCCTGTGGGTGGTCGTCGGCCGCCAGAGCGACCGGCGCGTTCCCTCGCCCTAGGACTCGGCGGCGACCGGCTGCGCCGCGGCGATCGGCGCCTTGCCCGCGATCAGGTCGGCGCCCTTCTCGGCGATCATCACCGTCGCGGCGTGCGTGTTCGCCCGGGTGATCGTCGGCATCACCGACGCGTCGCACACGCGCAGGCCCTCGAAGCCGAGCACCCGCAGGTCGGGATCCACGACCGAGCCGATCGCGCAGGTGGAGGTCGGGTGGTAGACGGGCTGCGCGTTGCGCTCGATCCAGGCGACGATGTCCGCGTCCGAGTCCGATTCGGGGACACTGTACGGCGCCTTCGCCACCGCCTTCAGCGCCGGCTGCGACGCGATGTCGAGGGCGATCCGCACGCCCGCGATCGCGGCACGCCGGTCGTCCCCGTCGGTCAGGAAGTTGGTCAGCACGAGCGGCTTGGAGTCGGGCATCGGCGTGCGCAGCTTGACCCAGCCGCGGGCGTTCGGCTTGATCAGGACCGGGCCGAAGGCGTAGCCGGGGTCGGTCGGCGCGTTCAGGCCCTCGTCGAAGAAGATCGACGGGGCGAAGTGGAACTCGAGGTCCGGCGCCGGCAGGTCGTCGCGGCTGCGGAAGAAGCCGCCGGCCTCGGGGATGTTGGAGCTGAGCGGCCCGCGGCCCTCCTTCTCGAGCAGCTCGAAGTTCTCCGGCGTGAGGATGCCGAACAGCGCCGGCTGGTCGGTCGTGAAGTTGACGTTGACCATGCAGTGGTCCTGGAGGTTGGCGCCGACCGGCAGGTTCTCGCGCACCGGGATCCCGAGCAGCGAGAGGTCCTCCGCAGGGCCGATGCCCGAAAGCATGAGCAGGACGGGCGACTGGTAGGTGCCGGCGGACACGATCACCTCGCGCTCGGCCCGGATCGTCTCGACCCTTCCGTCCTGGACGACCTCGACCCCGACGGCGCGGTTGCCTTCGAACACGATGCGCTGCGCGAAGACGCTGGTGCGCACCTCCAGGTTCGGCCGGTCGGCCACCGGGTGCAGGTAGGCGTCGGCGGTGGAGCACCGCTTCCCGTTGCGCTGCGTGACCTGGAAGCGGCTGACCCCTTCCGGGCGGTCGACGTTCAGGTCAGGGATGCGCTCGTAGCCGGCCTGGACCGCGGCCTCGAGCATCGCGTCGACCAGCGGCTGCATCGAGCGGCTCTCCGAGACGGCGAGCGGCCCGCCGACCCCGTGGAACTCGTCCTCGCCGCGCTCGTTGTCCTCCGAGCGCTTGAAGTACGGCAGCACCTCGTCGTACGACCACCCGCCGGCCCCGCCCGCCGCCCAGTCGTCGAAGTCGAGCCGGTTCCCGCGCAGGTAGATCATCGCGTTGATCGAGCCGCAGCCGCCGATCATCTTTCCGCGCGGCAGGTAGAGCCGCCGCCCGCCGAGGCCGGGCTCCTTCTCGCCGAGCAAATCCCAGTCGTGGGCGGACTTGAACAACGCCGGGAAGGCGAACGGAATGTGGATCTCCGGCGCAACGTCCGGCGGACCCGCCTCGAGCATCACCACGGTCGCGTCCGGGTCCTCGCTCAGACGCCCTGCGAGGACGCACCCGGCAGAACCGCCGCCGACGATCACGTAGTCAGACACGACCCGGTCAAGCATCCCATCTGGCATCTGGCCTGTCCACCGGTTAGGTTCCCTGGCCGTGGCGAACGACGACCTGGTCGCGCTCTACTGGACGACCTCGGGCCCCGTGGAGGTGCACGCGGGCCGTGAGTGGAGCCTGTTCGACATCGCCGAGCGGTGCGCGCAGGCGGAGCGGGCGGGGTTCAAGGGAATCGGCATCTGGCACGCCGACCTCCAGCACATACTCGAGACCCGGTCGCTCGCGGACGTGAAGGCGTTGCTCGACGACCACGGGCTCGAGGTCCTCGAGCTGGAGTTCTTCTGGGAGTGGATGCTCGACCCGGACGACGGGCGCAGGAAGGCGGCGGAACCGATCTGGGAGCTGCTCCACGAGGCGGCGGCCGCCCTCGGCGCGCACCATGTGAAGGTCGGGAACATCCCCGGGACGCCGTGCGAGATCCCGCTGCTGACGGAACGCTACGGCGAGCTCTGCGCCGAGGCGGCGAAGCGGCACGACGCGAAGATGGTCTACGAGTTCATGCCGCCGGACGTGAACGTCCACGACCTGGCGACGGCACTGACGGTCGTCCAGGGCGCGGACGCAGCGAACGCGGCGCTGTGCATCGACACCTGGCACATGGCGAAGCTCGGGATCTCGGCGGACGACCTTCGCGCCGTGCCGGGGCACCTGTACGGCTGGGTCGAGCTCAGCGACGGCCAGTGGGAGAACATGCCCGACCCGGTCGACGAAACCATCAACCACCGCGCGCTGCCGGGCGAGGGCGAGTTCCCGATCCGCGAGTACGTCGCAGCCGTCCGCGACGCCGGTTACGACGGGCCGTGGGGCGTCGAAGTGCTCTCGCAGGAGCTGCGCGAGCTGCCGATCGAGCAGATCTTCGACCGGGCGTACGAGTCGAGCCTCGCGCAGCTGCGCTGAGCCCTGCGTCAACGGTTCTTGACGACGACCTCGCTGGTCTCGTTGGCCTTGAAGGACTGCAGCAGGTTGTTGGCCGCGGAGTTGTCGTGATCGGAGCGGACGTATTTCCCGCCCACGTGATGGAACCCCGAGACGGAGATCTTGCCGGCCTTCATCAGCCGGGCGAGCTCCTGGGCACGGAATTTTCGGCGGTCGTCGAGCTCGAAGATGGCGAACCGGCGCAACTTGTGCGAGTACTCGGCCGAGCGGAGCCGCGCCTGCATCGAGCGGATGATGACCTGGGCAAACAGGACGATGTTGCCCTCGACGACGAGGGCGGAGTCGGGCGTCCCGTCGACGGTGAGGGCGCCGGCCGGGGTGGAGTCGTCGAGCGAGTCGGCGAGGAGGCTGAGCTGGGCGCCGAGCGATGCGGCCAGGTTGTCGCGCAGGAGATTCGGCGCGTTGTCCAGGTCGGCTGCCTTGTTCCACACGAACTGAACCACGGTCGCCCAGAGGGCGATCCCGGCCAGGGTGAACACCCCGACGCCGGTGAACAGCAGCGCCGAGGCGCCGATCGTGAGCACCCACCTGAGCGCTCCGTAGAACACCTCGTCGACGTCGTCGACGTCCACGTCGATTCCCGACGTGTCCATGGTGAGTCCCGTCGTGCCCCGGATGAGCCGGGGTATGGCGACGCCGTCGAAGTCGATGTCCACGTCGGGCGCGATGTCGATGATGGGCGTGTCGATCTCCCGAACGACGTGGCCGGTGATCTGAATGCCGTTGTCGGCCATCGACATGTCGAGCGACGTGACCTCGGCCTCGTCGACCGTCGTGCCCCTCTTGGCCGCGGCGCCGCGTTGGAGGACGAGATCCAGGAATGATCTGTTGTAGGCGACGGCGAGCCCGGTCCGCGGAGCGACGAAGCTCTCGGTGACGGCGAGCGTGGCCAAGGTGCCGGGCGGGCCGGCAGAAACCACGAACGCGTCGACGGTGTCGGCCGACGCCGGGGTGAGCGTCAGCCGGACCGACCAATCGGAGTCCGCGGGTCGAGTCGTCGCGTCCGGGAACCTCGATGCGTTGAGTCCTTCGACCAGGCTGTCGGCGATCGGCAGCTTGGTATCGGCGAGGACCTGTTGGACCTCGGGGCCGGTCATGAACGCATTGATGTCGTCGGCGGTCACCGGAAAGGCCGGAGTGCCGTCGACCCCGTCGTAGCTGAAACCGATTTCCGGAACCGGGTCGGCAGGAGTCAACACGATTGTCAGGCGGACGGCGGCGTCGAGCGGGAACGTGATCGGGTCCGCACCGGGATCGGCCGCGGGGCGCGCCTCGATCGTTCCTGTGAGGTGGAGCCGCGTCCTGGGCGCGCCGGGCCCGGCGGTCACCAGCTCGAAGGTCGGTGGATCGAGCAGGGCGACGACGTCGAACGTCTGGCCGCCCACGTCTCGAGTGAACTCCTGACGGTCCGGCAATCGGCCGATCCGCATCAACTCCGCGAGAAAATCCGTGACGACATCGAGGCCGACGCCGACGGCGGCGTCCGCGTCCCCAAGCCCGACTTTCATCCTGCACCCCCTGCCTGGCGGGACGATATCCGATCGGTCGTGGAACTTCCAACCGCGCGGCCCCGGACGGAAAGGTCAGACCTTCGTCGCTCGGTACGACCGGCGGACCACCTCCGTGTACGGCACCGGGCTGACGGTCGCGCGCATCTCCGTCTGCACGTGCGGCTCGACGGTCGGCTTCGATGAGCCGCCGTCCTCCTCGCCCCAGACGAGGGTCACCTCGGTTCCCGGCTCGGCGTACTCGGGCTCCAGCACCGCCAGGGTGAGCATCTTCCCCTCGTTGGCGCTGTACCCGATCCAGGTGGAGACGCCGACCGTCTCGTCGTCTGCCGTCACCCGGTCGAACGGGTGCATGCAGTAGACGGCCGACGGCCAGTCCATGAACTTCGCGCGCTCGTCGGCCGGCCCGAACATCATGCCGATCGTGCTCGTCACGTCCTCGTCGTCGAGCGCCAGCGTCACCTTCTGCCGGTGCTCCTGGCCCGCGATGTCCTCGAGTGCCTCACGGCCGATGAAGTCGTGGTCGAACTTGACATAGCTGCCGTAGCCGAGGTCCCAGGGCGTCAAGTAGTAGTCCACGATCGAGGCCGACGAGAAGCTGCCCCCGATCGAGGCCGAGCCCTCGTACCCGGCGGCGGGCAGCCACTCGCGGTACGCCTTCAGGCTCTCGCCCGAGTACACGGCCGGGAGCGGCGAGGGGATCCATCCGGACTCGAGCGTGTTCGACGAGTAGGCCCGCCCGCCGACCTGCCTCAGCCCGAACTCCTCCCCCGCCTCGAGCAACGCCTCGTGCACCGGCGTCTCGTCCTCCCACGGGCCGAAGAGCTCCCAGCCGGGCTGGCCGACCATCCCGTGGCGGAGGGCACGCACGGGCCGCCCGGCGATCGTGATCGTGGTCATGTTGAAGAACTTGAGCTCCGGGGCAGGCCCACCGAGCACCTTCTCGATCACCTGCATCGCATTCGGCCCCTGGATCTGGAACCGGTAGGAGCGGCGCCGCCCGTCGGTGCGTAGGGCCCAGCGCTGGTCGAGCTCCACACTGACGTCCTCGTCGCCGGTCTCGGCGTGGTAGGTGATCCAGTTCAGCGCGGGCGCGCGGCCGACGAGATTGAAACGGTTCTCGGCCAGGTGGAAGAGGATCACGTCGCCGATCACGTAGCCGTCCGGCGTGCACGGCACGAAGTGCTTGGCCTTGTCGACCGTGAACCCCTCGAAGCTGTTGACGGCGAGCCTGGAGAGGAGCTTGGCCGCGTCGGGGCCCCAGACCGCCAGGTCGGCCATGTGGTACGACTGGTTGAAGAGCACGCAGCTCGTCTGCCAGGCGATCTGCTCGTCGCGCCAGTTCGTGTACTCCGCCGGAACCCCCGGGTAGACGTTCGGGCCGGCCTGCGAGTTGCGCAGCAGCTCGACCGGGCTCTCGACGGTGCCGAGCAGGTCTTCCAGGCTTCGATCAGCCATCGTGGTCCTCTCTTTCGGTCACGGGCGCCGGCTCTCCGTCGACGGCGCCCTGCGTGTGCTCTCCGAGGTAGCTCGCGATCAACAGCTGCCGGTTGGCACGCAGGTGCTCCGCATCGTTGTGGAGCACTATCCGGCCGTGCGAAAGGACGTACCCACGGTCGGCGACCTCGAGCGCCAGGTGCACGTGCTGCTCGACGAGCAGGACGGCGCAGCCGCGCTCGTCCGCGAACGACCGCACCACGGGCAGCAGCCGCTCGACGATCACCGGCGCGAGCCCCAGGCTCAGCTCGTCCAGCAGCAGCATCTTCGGTCGCCGGGCCAGCGCGCGGGCGACCGCGAGCATCTGCTGCTCGCCGCCCGAGAGGAGGCCGACCCGCCGCCCCTTCAGCTCCGCCAGCTTCGGGAAGTACTCGTAGGCGAGGGTGTCGTCGATCGGCTCGCCACGGGGCCCGACGCGGAAGTGCTCGGCGACCGTCATGCCGAAGAACAGGCCGCGGCCCTCGGGAACGTGGGCGATACCCAGCCGGGCCCGCGCGCTCGGGGAGGTGCGGGCGAGGTCGTCACCGCCGAAGAGGATGCGACCGACCATGGGGCGCACCAGGCCGGAGACGACGCGCAGCGTCGTCGTCTTTCCCGCGCCGTTCGCCCCGAGCAGGGCGACCACCTCGCCCGCGTCAACGGTCAGGTCCACGTCGCGGATCACCGCCGCCTCGTCGTAGCCGGCGGTCAGCGTCTCGACCGCGAGCACCGCGTCAGCCATGGGCGTCCTCTCCGACGGCGAGCCTTGACGCGGCACCGCCCAGGTAGGCGCCGATCACCTGCGGATCGCTGCGGACGACGTCGGGGGCGCCGCGGGCGATCACCTCGCCGAACTCCAGCACGACCACCTCGTCGCAGATCCCGAGCACGAGACCCATGTCGTGGTCGACCAGGAGCATGGCCTGGCCGTCGTCGGCCAGTCCGCGCAGTTGGGCGCCGAGCTCCTCGCTCTCGCGCGTGTCCAGGCCGGCGGCAGGCTCGTCGAGGCACACGATCCGCGGCTTCGGCGCGAGTGCCCGGGCGATCCCGACCAGCTTGCGCTGTCCCTGCGACAACTCGCTGGGCAGTTGTTCCACCGTGTCCTCGACGCCGAGCAGCGCCAGGGCGGGCGTGATCTCGTCCGAGTGCGGGTCGGGAACCGAGACCGTCTCGCGGATCGTTCGCCAGGCCGATGTGCGGTGCGAGGCGACGAGCAGG
Organism: uncultured Actinomycetes bacterium; assembly: GCA_963808815.1. Taxonomy (GTDB): domain Bacteria; phylum Actinomycetota; class Thermoleophilia; order Gaiellales; family Gaiellaceae; genus DATBLE01. The sequence continues at coordinate 251,480 of CAWEGI010000017.1, forward strand.
TTCTCGCCGACCGAGAGGTCGTCGAACAGCTCGATCGACTGCCACGTCCGCGCGAGGCCGCGCCTCGCCCGAACGTGCGGCGACGCCCCTGTCAGGTCCTCCCCGTCGAGCTCGACCCGACCGTCGCAGCGGACGAATCCGCTGATCGCGTCGATGAACGTCGTCTTGCCCGCCCCGTTCGGTCCGATCAGGCCGACGAGCTGCCCCTCGCCGACCTCGAGGTCGACGTCGACGACCGCCCGGACGCCGCCGAACCGGACGGAAATCCCCGTCGCCTTCAGGACCGGGGTCATCGCCCCGCTCCGCCAGCGGTCAGTAGGCCGCGCTGCGGCGCTCGCGCCTGAGGTCGCTCGGCGAGCACCCGTACGCCGAGCGGAAGAGCCGGCTGAAGTGCTGCGGCCCCGGCAGGCCCCACCGGCTTGCGATCGTCAGGATCGTGTCGTCGTCGAGCGCCGGGTCGAGCAGATCGCGGCGGCAGCGCTCGAGCCGCGTCTCCCTGATCCAGCGGCAGACGCTGGTGCCCTCGGACTCGAACAGCTTGTGCAGGTACCTGGTCGAGATGAAGCTCGCGCGCGCGATCTGGTCCGGATCCAGCTCCGGGTCGCCGAGGTGCGCCTCGATGAATGCCTGGATGTCCAGCAGGATCTCGGCCCGCGTCCGGAGCCTGGTCGCTTCCTCGGCGCGGGCGGGGCCCGCATAGAGGGCACGGACGAGGTCGATCACGCACTCGATCGAGTCCGGCGCGTCCGTCGGCGTGATCGTCCCGTCTTCCAGGCCACCGGCCAGGCCCAGCAAGAAGGCGACCGCCGCCCGCGCCAGACCCTCGCCGCCCGGGATCCCGACGGCGGTCAGCTTGCTGATCTGCGTCTCCTCCCGGCCGAGCAGGCTCCGCGGCACGCGCACCACGAGCGACTCGTACGGCTGATCGGCCCGGAAGACCACCGGGTGGGAGGTCTCGTAGCTGATCAGGTCGCCGATCCTGGCAACACCAGTCCGGCCCTCCTGCGCGGCGTTGATCTGCCCGCGAAGGACGACGGAGAGGTGCAGGCACTCCGGGTCGCAGGCGGCAATCGCCCGCGAGCTCCGCATCATCGTATTCGGGGCTGCGGCGATCTTGAAGAGGGTGAGCGGTCCGAGCTCGTAGCCCCACATGCGCGCGCCGAACTGCTCGCCCGCCGGGCTCCGTACCTGCACCGGTAGATAGGCGTCGAACGACGAATCCGACCAGAAGGCCAGACGGTCCTGAGCGGCAACCGTCGCCGTGTCGATCAGCAGCATGCGCAGCGGGCCTGAGCCAAGGCCATTGTCGCAGCGATCTTCTCGCGCCGGGTTCCCGAGAGCAAGCCACGTCGGTCACCACAGCCGCTCCGTCGCCAGTCTCGCGCCCTCGGCCAGCGCGGCGAGCTTCGCCCAGCCGAGCTCCGGATGGATGCGCGAGCCCATCCCGCAGTCGGTGCTCGCGATCACGTTCTCACGGCCGACCCGCTCGGCAAACCGGACGATCCGCTCGGCGACCAGCTCCGGGTGCTCGATCAAGTTCGTCGAATGAGTGACCACGCCGGGTGCGAGCTTCTTGCCCTCCGCCAGCCGCGTGATCTCCCAGAGGTGGTACTCGTGCTCGTGACGGACGTTGGCCGCCTCGACCAGGTAGGTGCCTGCGTTCACCGCGAGCATCAGGTCGACGATCTCCTCGAGCGGGATGTCGGTCGCATGCGGTCCGTGCCAGCTGCCCCAGCAGAGGTGGTAGCGGACGCGGTCCTCGGGCAGACCCTCCAGCGCGTGGTTCAGCGCCTCGACTCGGATCCGGCAATGCGCGTGGTAGGTCTCCAGATCGAGGTCCGGCTCATGGTCCCACAGGGCCGGGATCCAGGCGTCGTCGACCTGGAGCTGAAACCCCGCGTCGACGATCGCGCGGTACTCCTCACGGAGCGCGTCGGCGAGCGCCCAGAGGAGCTCCTCCTGTGTCGCGTAGTGCTCGTTCCCCATGTCGACCTCGGCGCTCGCCGGCGCGACCACCGGCATGAAGGCGTCCGTAACCTCGACGCCGTCGAGCGCCGCCTTCAGATTCGCGATGTCACGGTGGACGGCGGTCGGGTCGTAGGTGATCGGACCGACGCAGACCGGCCTCGTCGCGATGGCTGCCCAGAATGCCCGGTCGCGGCCGTGGAAGAGGACGTCCGGCGTCTCCTGCGCGTACGCGTAGAAGTCCGGAAACCGCAGGTGGTCGCGGCCGCGCAGCGGCGCAAGCCCGCGGAGATCCTGGCGCTCGATGCCTCCCAGCCGCTCGGTGACGTACCACTGCCAGATCGACTTGCCGTACTCGCCGTCGTTGACCACGTCGATGCCGACCTCGACCTGTCTGCGAACGACGTCGGCGACGGCCGCAGCGAGCTGCTCCGCAGGCGCTTCGCCGAGCAGCGCCGACTCCGCCTCCGGCGTGCGCTGGAGCGCCCCGACGTGGGTGGTCAGGATCCGGTCGGTCATGTGTCCTCCACGGCCACCGGCCGGCCGCGGGCCGCCGCGGCCCGGCGCCTCCTCCTCTGCTGGTGCTTGCGATACGTGGCGCCTGCGACGCCGTCGGGGTTCTGGATCAGCGTCACGATCAACGCCAGGCCTGCGAACAGCAGCGCGTAGTTCCCGGAGATGTCGAGCCACTTCTCGAGCGCGTACGGGAACAGCGCCTCGACGGAGATCAGGCCGGCGAAGATCGCGCCCGAGACCATCGTGATCCCACCGACGTAGGCGAGGGCGATCAGGCTGAGCGCTGTCAGTGCCGAGAAGCGGTTGACGGTGACCGAGCTGAAGTTGTAGCCGTACAGCGCGCCGCTGATCCCCGCGATGAACGAGCTGATCCCGAACGCGGCCAGCTTGACGTTGCGGACGTTGATCCCCGCCGCGGCCGCCGCCCGCTCGTTCGAGCGGACCGCGAGCATCCGCTGCCCGAGCGGCGAACGGCGAAGGTTCGCGACGTAGAGGCCGAGCAGGACTACGCAGCCGAGGACGAAGAACCCGAACACCGGGCTCGGCACCTTGTCGTCGATGCCGCGGAAGGGGCCGTACGGGCCGAGGTCGATGCCGAGCTTGGGCTCGGGCACCGGCGAGCTCGATGTGCCACCGCCCCACGTCGAGTTGAGAAAGACGAACTGCTCGATCGCCACCGCGGCGGCGAGCGTGATCACCGCCAGGGCCACACCGCGCACACGCAGGGCCGAGAAGCCGATCAGGACGCCGAGCACCGTCGCTCCGCAGGCCCCGATCAGCATTACCTGCGGGAACCCGACGCCGTGGTCGGTGGCGAGGTGCGAGAGGATGAAGCCGGAGATGCCGGCCAGCGCGAGCTGGACGACTGAGATCTGACCGACGAAGCCGGTGATCACGACGGCCGACAGGCACATGATCGTCGCGAGGAGCGACGTGATCAGCGCCTGCCTGAAGTCGTAGGGGAAGACGATCAGCGCGGCGACCGCCGCCGCCGTTCCGAGCAGCGCGGGCTGCCAGAGCCTCTTTGCGCGGGGCGCCAACGGGAGCCGCCCCTCGACCAGCTCGCCGCGGCTCGGCAGACTCGTGCCGCGCACGAACATCGCGACCACCATCAGCCCGAAGACGAGCAGCTGGTACACGCCGGGCAACGCGACGCCGTTGTCGGTCGGAAACCAGCTCTGGGTCTGCAGGTAGTAGAGGATGCTCTCGAGCGCCCCGATCGCGAGGCCGACCAGGCACGCGATCCAGAACGAGGTGAACCGTGCGAAGAGCGCAGCGGTCAGGGCGGGGACGACCTGGAGCGGCAGCGCCTGCGGATCGAGCTGGACGATCGAGGCGGCGAGGACGCCGAGGCCGCCGGCGAAGAACGTCGCGAGCAGCGTGTTCGCGAGGGCGAGCTGGTTCGGCGACAGTCCCAGCAGCATCGCGCCGATCTCGTTCTCCGAGGCGGCGCGCGTGGCGAGCCCGAACCGGGTGAATCGGTATGCGACCGAGAGCGCGACCGTCGCGGCGAGGACGATCCCCGGCAGGATGAACCGGTCGATCGGCACGTTCGAGCCGAACACCGTCACCGTGCCGCCCGGCAGGACCGGCGGCTGCGGCTTCGTGCCGATCCCGAACGCCAGCGAGACGAAGGCCTGGGAGACGAGCAGCAGTCCGAGCGACGCGGCGAGCTTCGCCAGCGGTGTCGCCGTGCGCAACGGCCGGAAGATCCCGTACTCGACCAGCAGTCCGACCGCCAGCAGGAAGACCGCCGTCACGATCAGCGCCGGCGCGGTCGACAGGTATGCACCCTGGGCCTCGCCGAACGCCGGGGTGCCACCCCAGGGCGCAGTCCCCGTCCTCAGCGACCAGTAGCAGTAGCCGGCGAGCATCGCCACCGCACCGGTCGAGAGGTTGATGATCCCGGAGCCGCGGTAGGAGAGGACGATCCCGATCGCGATCCCCGCGATCAGCGACCCTGCGCCGAGGCCGAGGATCGCGAAGAGGACGATCTGCTGCCAGTCCATTTCTGAGTCTTAGCGCGTGGAACCGAAAGGCGGGGCCGCCGAGGCGGCCCCGCCTTCAGGAGGGAGGGACGTCGAGCTAGCCTCCGAGCTTGAACGTCGGAGGAGGCCTGAGGAAGCCGGTGAGCCGCTTGAACTTGCCGGCTCCCAGGTACTGGAAGAACTGGGTCTGATCGTTGCAGGCGGCCGGCTCGGCGGGGTACTTCCCGCAGTTGAGGCTCGGCGCTCCGAGGGCCTGCGGGCCCTTGAACGCCCGGATCGCCCTGGTGAAGTTCGCGGAGGTCACCTTCCTGACGCCGATCTGGTTCATCAGCTTCACGGTCGTCAGGATCTGGCCCCAGGCGACGATCACCCAGGCGTCGGCAGCCAGCTTCGGCTGGCCGACGGCCTTCAGGCCCTTGAGGAACGGCGGCACTGCCGGGTCGGAGACGTCGAACCCGAGCGACGAGGCGATGCCGTAGTCCCACTTCGCCAGGTCACCGCCGAGCCCCGCCGCGACATCGGGGGCGAGGCAGAGCGGGTTCGAGACCACCGGCGTGCTGCTCTTCCCGAGCTGCGCAAGCGCCTTGGCGACGGCGACACAGCCGTTCGCGGGCGTCTGCGGGACGATCATGTCGGCGTTCTGCGCGCCCGCGGCGGTCAGCGGCCCGGTCAGGTCGGTCGCGTTCGCAGCGAAGCCGACCATCGTCGTCTTGATCCCCGCCGACTCGAGGCTGGCCTTCTCGACCTGCGCCCCGTAGTCGATTCCCGGGACCTGCATGTAGACGACCGCAGCGGTCTTGGCCTTCAGGACGTTCTTGCCGAACGTGCCCCACGGCCCGAGCACCGAGTCGTTCGTCCCGAAGAGCGCGAAGCCGTTCTTCCGGGCCGCGTCGACCGGCAGCAGCTCGACGCCGCCGACCGTGGGCTTGTTGTTGCCGAGGGCGGCGTAGAACGACTGGTTGCCGACCGCGACGGCACCGAACTCGACGACCTTGATCCGCTTGTCGTTGGCGAACTTCTGGCCGCACTTCGTGCCCTCTTCCTCCGCGGACGTGGTGAAGCAGTAGCTGACCACGAGCGGGTGGCCCTGGACGCCGCCCAGGTAGCGATTGACGTACTGGACGGCCGTCCTGATTCCGTTCGTCCAGCCGGGTCCGACCAGGACCTGGCCTCCCTGCGTGTTGATCGCGCCGATGACGACCGGCGAGAGCCTCGCGTTGGCCTTGCCGGGCTTACCGCCGATGTAGACGTCACGTAGTTCGTGACCGGGCCCCTGGCCGAGCCCGAGCTGAGCGCGATCGGGACGGTGATGGCGAGCGCGACGGCAACGGCGCCGAGGACGATCGCCAGCCGTCGAAGCGGAGTTCCGGCTGCAGACCTCATTCTCCCTCCTTGATCTCTGGACGCCGATCTTCCCGCGCGCGGTCCGCGCGCTCTTGACAGTGTGCGCACTCTGGCCGCCTGCGAGTTGACCATCCGCGCACACTTCCGGCAGGTGTCCGCTTGTCGGTGCCGCGCGGCGCGGTTACATTCGAGCGAGCCCACGAAAGGAGCGGTTGTGCCTGAGCTCGACCGAGACCGGCTGGTCTGGATGTACACGCAGATGCTGCGGATCCGCGAGTTCGAGGAGCGGGTGAAGGGGACGTTCGAGGAGCACCCCGGCGTGATTCGCGGCCACACGCACCTCGCCGACGGGGCGGAGGCGTCGATCGTCGGCTCGCTCGCGACGCTGCGCGAGGACGACCAGCTCCTGACCACGTACCGGTGCCACGGCTACCCGATCGCCCTCGGTACCGACCCGAAGGCGATCATGGCCGAGATCTACGGCCGGAAGGACGGGCTCTGCGGGGGCTACGGCGGCTCGATGCACCTGACCGACGTCGACCGCGGCTTCCTCGGCACCTCCGGGATCGTCGGCCAGGGCATCCCGCACGCCGCCGGAGCCGCATACGCCGCCCAGATCCGCGGCAAGGGACAGGTCGTGCTCAGCTTCTTCGGCGACGGCGCCTCGAAGCAGGGGGCGTTCCACGAGTCGCTGAACATCGCGTCGCTCTGGAAGCTGCCGGTCGTCTTCGTGATGGAGAACAACAACTACAACGTGCACACGCGCGTCGAGCAGGAGGACGCGAACGCGGCCGCCGGCGAGCCGCTGGCCGTGAAGGCGAAGGCCCACTCGATGCCGGGAGTGAGCGTCGACGGCGGCGACCCACTCGCGGTCTACGACACTGTCTCGGCGGCGGTCGAGCGCGCCCGCTCGGGTGAGGGGCCGACGCTCGTCGAGTCGCTCGTCTACCGGCTCTCGGCGCACGGGAACCTGATCGCGCCCCCGGGCGTGCCGCTCCATTACCCGGAGCACGAGGCGATCGCGCACTTCGGCAACCGGGAGGAGTACGAGGCCGCGCTCCGCGGCGACCCCGTCCCGCGCTTCCGCGGGCGGCTCGTCGAGGACGGGACGCTGAGTGCCGAGGAGGCCGACGAGATCGCCGAGCGCGTGCGGGCCGAGATGCAGGAGGCGGTCGACTTCGCGCTCGCCAGCCCCTTCCCGACGGCCGAGGAAGCCGTCGAGTACGTCTACGCCTGAGAGGAGCCGACTGATGGCACGCGAGCTTCCGTACATCGCCGCGATCGGCGAGGCAATCCACCAGGAGATGGAGCGCGACGACAGCGTCCTCTACTTCGGCCAGAACATCGCCACCACCGACGACGACCCCTACCTGAAGGCGTTCGGCTCGGACCGCGTCCGGGTGACGCCGATCTCCGAGACGGCCGAGATCGGGATGGCGATCGGCGCCGCGATGGCCGGCTACCGGCCCGTGGTCGAGCTCTACATGGCGGAGTTCATGCTGGTCGCAATGGACCAGGTCGTGAACGAGGCGAACCGCTTCCACTACATGACGAAGGGCCAGGTGACGGTGCCGGTCGTGCTCAAGGCGGGCTACGGCTTCACCGCCGGCTGGGCCGGCCAGCACACGGGCACGATCTACGGGATGTTCATGGGCGTGCCCGGCCTGAAGGTGGCGCTGCCCGCGACTCCCGCCGACGCGAAGGGCCTGATGACCGCGTCGATCCGCGACGACAACCCGGTCGTCTTCTTCCACCACTACCTGCTCACGCTCGAACACGGCGACGTCCCCGAGGGCGAGCACGTCGTGCCGCTGGGGCAGGCGAACGTCGTCCGCGAGGGCGGTGACGTGACGATCGTCGCGCTCGGCTACATGCTCGGACAGGCGCTCGAGGCGGCAGAGCAGCTCGCAGCGGAGGGCGTGGAGGCCGAGGTGATCGACCCGCGTACGCTCGCGCCGCTCGACACGTCGACGATCCTGACTTCGGTCGAGAAAACGGGACGGTTGGTCGTGGTCGACCAGTCGACGCGGCACGGATCGGCGGCGGCCGTGATCGCGGCGGAGGCAGCCTCGGAGGGCTTTTCGTCGTTGAAGGCGCCGGTGCAGCTGGTCTGCGCGCTGGACGCGACGATCCCGTACTCGGAGCCGATGGAGCAGTACCTGCTGCCGGACGCGGCGAAGATCGTCGCCGCGGTGCTCGAATCGCCGGTCGCCGCATAGCCGCTCGGCTCCGCCTCGCTTTCATGGGGGGAACGGCCGGTTCCCCCCATGAGCCCCCCTCCCCAAAGGCGCCCACACCCTTGCCGCCGACGTGGGCCGCGCCCGCCATGTCGGTCGCGGCGGCGAACGCCACTTGCAAGGCGCGCCGGAAAACCCCGTGAACGAGCCTGGGCTAGTCCGCTCGATGTGGCGGATCCGCGCTTTCGAGGAGCGGGTCGGGCAACTCACGCGCGCGAACGAGGTGCACGGGCTCGTCCATCTCTCGACCGGGCAAGAGGCCGTCGCCGTCGGCGTCTGCTCACAGCTCCGCGACGACGACGTCGTCTATTCGGGACACCGCGCCCATGGGCACGCGCTGGCGAAGGGCGCGCCGATGCGGGCCGTGATGGCGGAGCTGATGGGCCGCGATACCGGCCTCTGCCGAGGGCTCGGTGGGTCGATGCACCTGGTCGACCGAGAGCACGGGTTCCTCGGCGCGACGGGCGTGGTCGGCGGCAACGTCCCGCTCGCGCTCGGCTCGGCGCTCGCCGCGCGACTCTCCGGGTCGGACGCGGTCGCCGTCGTCTTCTTCGGCGACGGGGCCGTCCAGGGCGGGATCTTCGTCGAGTCGGTGAACATCGCCGCCCTCTGGCGGCTGCCGGCGATCCTCGTCTGCGAGAACAACGGCTTCGCCGAGTTCACGCCGCGGTCGGCGCACACGGTGGTCGAGCGGGTCAGCGACGTGGTCGCGCCCTACGGCTTCCCACGCGAGACCGTCGACGGCAACGACCTGCACACGGTGCACGAGGCATTCGGACGATTCCTGGCGAAAGCGCGCGCGGGCGAGGGCCCCTTCCTGCTCGAATGCCTGACCCACCGGCTCGGCGGCCACTACGAAGGCGACCCGCAGCACTACCGGGAGCAGATCGGCGACGACGAGTGGCGCGCGATCGACCCGATTCTCAGGCTCGGCGGCGGCGATGGGCTCGAGGAGGAGGCGCGGGCAGAGGTCGAGGACGCGGTCGAGTTCGCGCGGGCCTCTCCCTTTCCGCCGACCGACCTGACCGAGCAACTCGTATATGCCTGAGACGACCTACCTGGGGGCGATCACGTCCACGCTCGCGGAGGCGATGCGCGAGGACGCGCATGTGCTCGTGGTCGGCGAGGACGTGGCCGAGGGCGGGCCGTGGGGCGCGACCGCCGGCCTCGCCGACGAGTTCGGGCCGGAGCGGATCCGCAACACGCCGATCAGCGAGGCTGCGATCGCCGGGATCGCGATCGGAGCCGCGCAGTCGGGCCTGCGGCCGGTGGTCGAGATCATGTTCGTCGACTTCGTCACCCTCGCGCTCGACCAGCTCGTCAACCAGGCGGCCAAGGCGCACTTCATGTCCGGCGGCCAGCTCACCGTGCCGCTCGTGCTCAGGACACAGGGCGGCGCGGGCCAGCGTGGCGGCGCCCAGCACTCGCAGAGTCTCGAGGCCTGGCTCACACACGTGCCGGGGCTGAAGGTGGTCATGCCGTCCACCGCTGCCGACGCAGCCGGGCTGCTCCGCGCGGCGATCGCCGATCCGAACCCGGTCGTCTACGTCGAGAACAAGACGCTCTACTTCCGGCGCGAGACGTTCGAGCCGGAGGAGGTACCGATCGGCCGCGCGCGGCTGGTCCGGCCCGGCCGCGACGTCACGGTCGTCGCGCTGTCCCGCCTCGTCCACGAGGCGCTGGCGGCCGCCGACGAGCTGGCCGCCGAGGGAATCGAGGTCGAGGTGGTCGACCCGCGCACGCTGGTGCCGCTCGACCTGGAGACGATCGTCGAGTCGGTCTCGCGCACGCACCGACTGGTGGTCGCCCACGAGGCGGTCGAGCACGGCGGCTTTGGAGCCGAGATCGCCGCGCAGGTGCAGGCCGCGGCGTTCGACGAGCTCGACGCACCGATCGTGCGGGTCGGGGCACCGTTCGCACCGATCCCGTTCAGCCCGCCGCTCGAGGACGGGTATCTGCCGAGCCGGGACGACGTGGTCGCCGCTGTTCGGCGTTTGTTCTAGATCGGGAGCTCTTGGCCGTGCTCGTCGGCGGAGCGCGGCCCGAAGATGCGGCGGTCCGCCTCGTCGATCGGCACGTCGTTGATGCTCGCCTCTCGCCGGCGCATCAGCCCGTGCTCGTCGAACTCCCACAGTTCGTTGCCGTAGCTGCGCCACCACTGTCCGCCGGCGTCGTGGCTCTCGTACTGGAACCGGACGGCGATGCGGTTCTCGCCGAAGCTCCAGAGGTTCTTGCGCAGCGCGTAATCCAGCTCTCGTTTCCACTTCGCCGTGAGGAAGGCGACGATCTCCTCGCGGCCGGTGACGAACGTGTCGCGGTTGCGCCAGACGGAGTCGACGGTGTACGCGGCGGCGACCCGCTCGGGGTCGCGCGTGTTCCATGCGTCCTCGGCGGCCTGGACCTTCTGTGTCGCGGTCTCGAGCGTGAACGGGGGCAGGGGTGGTCGGTCGGTCATCGCTGATCCTCTCGGCTGCATCGTATTGATGACGGACAGCGTGTTCGACTATCCGAACGTTCGTCTCGACTCGCGGGCCGCTGCGGTTATAGGCTGGCGTCCGTGAGCATCCTCGGCAATCGGGTGCTGCGCACCGAGGACGATCGCTTCCTCCGCGGCCGCGGTACGTACGTCGAGAACACCGCCCTCGAGGGTGCCGCCACGATCACGTTCGTCCGGTCGCTGCTCGCCCACGCGAAGATCAATGGGATCGACACGAGCGCGGCCGAAGCGCTCCCCGGCGTACGCGTCCTGACCGCAGACGACGTCGACCTGCCGACGTTCGGCCCGCTCCCCTTCGGCTTCCCGGAGGACATGGGCCGGCCGGTGGTGGCGAAGGACGTCGTGCGCTTCGTCGGCGAGATCCTCGCGATCGTCGTCAGCGACGACCGCGCGACCGGCGTCGATGCGGCCGAGCTGGTCATGGTCGACTACGACCCGCTGCCCGTGGTGGTCGACCCGGAGGAGGCGCTGAAGGACGAGACGCTCCTCTTCCCGGGAGCGGGGACGAACGTCGCCGCGCGGACGCAGCCGCCGGCCGCCAACGCGGACGACCTCTTCGATGGCTGCGACGTGACCGTCTCCGGCACGCTCGTCAGCCAGCGCATGGCGCCGTGCCCGCTCGAGCCACGCTCGACCGCCGCGCAGTTCGAGGACGGCAGGCTGACCGTGTGGCTGAGCACGCAGACCCCGCACCAGGACCGGGACGCGATCGCTGGAATGCTCGGGATGGAGGCGTCCGAGGTGCGCGTGATCGCACCTGACGTCGGCGGCGGATTCGGGGCGAAGATCGTGTCGTCGAGCGGCCTGACGGAAGAGATCATGGTCTCATGGCTGGCGCGCGAGCTCGGCCGGTCGACGCGCTGGACCGAGACGCGCAGCGAGAGCATGCTCGCGCTGCCGCACGGGCGGGCCATGCGGCTGAGCTACACGATCGGCGGGACGAGGGACGGCAAGGTGCTCGCCTACAAGCTCGGCATCCTCGCCGACTGCGGCGCTTACCCGACGCTCGGTGCCATCCTCGCCGGCCTGACCACGCTCATGTCGAGCGGCGTATACGACATCCCCCGGATCGAGGCAGAGGGGACGACGGTGGTCACGAACACCACGCAGATCGCGGCCTTCCGCGGCGCCGGCCGGCCCGAAGCGATCCAGGTGATCGAGTGCGCGGTCGACCGGTTCGCCGCCGAGATCGGAATGGATCCCGCCGAGGTCCGGCGCCTGAACTACATCGGCGAGTTCCCGCACACAGACGGCCTCCGGCGCGAATTACGACTCGGGCGACTACACCGGCGCGCTCGACCTCGCCCTGCGGTCCGCCGGCTACGAGGAGCTGCGCGCCGAGCAGAAGCGGCGCCGCGACGAGAAGGCCACGAAGCAGATCGGTATCGGCCTCTCCTCGTACGTCGAGATCACGAACCCGCTCGGCGAGGGCGAGCTGGGCGAGGTCGAGATGACCGGAGGCGGCGAGGCGATCGTCCGCACCGGCTCGTTTTCCCACGGCCAGGGGCACGAGACCAGCTTCGCGATGGTCGTCGCGGACCGGCTCGGGCTGCCGCTCGAGAAGATCACGGTGCACAAGGGCGACACCGACGAGGTCGCCTCCGGCACGGGTACATACGGCTCGAAGTCGCTGCAGATCGGCGGCACCGCCTCTGCTGCAGCCGCGGAGACCGTCGTCGAGCAGGCAAAGCAGGTCGTCGCCGACTACCTGGAGGCGAACCCGCAGGACATCGTCCTCGACAAGGGGCTCGGACGCTTCCACGTCGCCGGCACCGCCGACCCGTCCCTGTCATGGGAGGAGCTGGCGACGCGCGCGGAGAGCGACGGCCGGCTGGAGGAGCTGAAGGCGGCGAACGAGTTCAAGGGGAACCCGACCTTCCCGTTCGGCACACATATCGCGGTCGTCGAGGTGGACACCGAGACCGGGCAGGTCGAGCTCCAGCGGATGGTGTGCGTCGACGACGCCGGCACGATCATCAATCCGCATGCTCGCCGAGGGCCAGGTTCACGGCGGCGTCGGGATCGGGGTGGCGCAGGCGCTCTACGAGCACTACACCTTCGGCGAGGACGGCACACCGCTCACGGGCAACCTCGTCTCGTACGCGTTCCCCTCCGCCGCCGAGCTGCCGTCCTGGGAGACGATCGAGATGGAGACACCGACGCCGGCGAATCCGCTCGGCGCGAAGGGCATCGGCGAGTCCGGGACGATCGGCTCGACCCCGGCCGTCTACAACGCGGTCGTCGACGCGCTCGCGCCGTTCGGCGTGAAGCACGTCGACATGCCGGCAAGCGGCGAGAACGTGTGGCGCGCGATCCAGGAGGCGAAGGCGTGAAGATCTCGATTACGGTCAACGGCACCGAGCAGGACGCGGACGTCGAGCCGCGCACGCTGCTCGTCTACTTCTTGCGCGAGCACCTGGGGCTGAAGGGGACGAACGTCGGCTGCGACACGACTTCGTGTGGTGCGTGCACCGTGCTGCTCGACGGGGAGTCGGTGAAGTCGTGCACGGTGCTGGCCGTCCAGGCCGACGGAGGCGCGGTGACGACGATCGAGGGCCTGGCCACTGACGCCGGGCTGCATCCCGTCCAGCAGGCCTTCCACGAGAACCATGCGCTCCAGTGCGGCTATTGCACACCCGGCTTCGTGATGGCGTCGGTCTCGCTGCTGAAGGAGAACCCCAACCCGTCGGAGGAGGAGATCCGCCTCGGGCTCGAGGGCAACCTCTGCCGCTGTACGGGCTACCACAACATCCTCAAGGCCGTGCAGGCGGCGGCGAGGGCCGGCGCGTGATCCCCGCCGCCTTCGACTACGCCCGCGCCGCCTCGATCGACGAAGCGATCGAGCTGCTCGGGCGCGAAGACTCGAAGGTCCTGGCTGGCGGCCACTCCTTGCTCCCGCTGCTCAAGCTCCGTTTCGCGCGGCCCTCGCTGCTCGTCGACATCGGACGCCTCGACGACCTTCGCTACGTGCGCGAGGACGGCGACCGGATCGCGATCGGCGCGCTCAGCCGGCACGCCGATCTGGCGCTCGACCCGATCCTGGCCCAGGGGTGTGGCCTGCTGGCCCGCACCGCCGGGAACGTCGGCGACCCGCAGGTCCGGCACCGCGGAACGATCGGCGGCTCGGTTGCCCACTCCGATCCCGCCTCCGATGTGGCCACGATCCTGCTCACACTCGATGCGGATTTCGTCGCCCGCGGCCCCGACGGCGAGCGGACGATTCCCGCCGCCGACTTCTTCACGGGCCCGTTCGAGACGGCACTCGGCCCGCAGGAGCTGCTCACCGAGATCGTCGTCCCGAAGGTCGAGGGGGGCCGCTACCTCAAGCACGTCAGGCGCCAGCAGGACTGGGCGACGGTGGCCGTCGCCGCTGCGCGCCTGAACGGCGACGTGCACGTCGGGCTCGCCGCGATGGGGCCGACGCCGATCCGCGCCCGCGCCGTGGAGCAGGCCGTCGCCGGCGGTGCGGCCCCCGCCGACGCGGCCGCACACGCTGCCGAGGGCACCGAGCCGCCCAGCGACGTCGCCGGCAGTGCCGAGTACCGGGCGCACCTCGCCCGGGTGCTCACCCGCCAGGCGCTCGAGCAGATCTGACGATCTTCGCGGTCCTCGGCCTCGGCGAGGCCGGCGGCCGGCTGGCTTCCGACCTGCGTGCGGCCGGAGCCGAGGTCCGTGGCTACGACCCCGCGGTGCCGGAGAGCGCGCCCGATGCAGAGACCGCGGTCGCCGGCGCGGACGTCGTGCTCAGCGTGAACGCGGCGGCGGTGGCGCTCGGGGCGGCCCGCGATGCTCTTCCAGCCCTCGCGCGCGAGGCCGTCTACGGCGATCTGAACACGGCCGCGCCGACCCTCAAGCGCGAGCTTGCCGGGCTGGTCGGCGAACGCTTCGCGGACGTCGCCCTGCTCGGCCCGGTACCGGCGAAGGGAATCGGCACGCCCGCGCTCGCCTCCGGCCCCGCCGCCCGGGCGTTCGCCGAGGTGCTCGGGCCGCTGGGGATGCCCGTCCAGGTCGTCTCGGACCAGGCAGGCGACGCCGCCGCGATGAAGCTCGTCCGCTCGGTGTTCATGAAGGGCGTGGCCGCCGCGGCCGTCGAGAGCGTGGCCGCTGCGGAAGCGGCGGGCCACGGCGACTGGCTGAAGGAGGAGATCGCGGCGGTGATCGGCCGGCCGCTCCTCGACCGCCTGCTCGAGGGCAGCCGAGCACACGCCGCCCGGCGCGTAGACGAGATGGAGGCCGCCGCCGAGCTTCTCCGCGAGCTCGGAGTGTCACCTCGGATCGCGCGCGCGTCGGCCGAGCTGCTGGCGGAGCTGGCCGAGTAAGACCTCTACCCGTCGGCCTTGCCGGCGCCGAACGTTCGCATCAGGAGCGACATCGCCGAGGCAGGTTCCGAGTGCTCGCGCCGGGCCGGCCCGGTCGTGACCGGCCGCGACTGGAGGACGAACAGGCTCGAGGGTAGATCGCCTCCTCTCGCGATCGCCCACTCGACGTCCTGCGCCGAGCCGAAGTGGCGCTCCACCCGCCGGCCGACGTCGACCAGCGCCTCCAGTGCAGCCGCGTCGAGGCACGCGACCTGCCGGCGCTCCTCGGGTACCTCCCGCCGAACGGCGCCGCGGCCGCGCTCGTCGGGCACGTACTCGACCTCTTTCGCGTGCACGTGCTCGCGGACGACCTCGCCCGTGACCTTGCTGACCAGGAAGTCGTCGGGCGTCACCTCGCCGCCGACCACGGCCAGCCCGAGGCCCCAGCTGGCGTTGATCGCGACCATGCTCGGGTCGCCGCTCACCGGGTTGCAGGTGAACATCACCCCGGAGACCTCTGCGTCGACCATCTGCTGGACCGCGACGCCCATCGCCGGCTCGCCGGTCGCAGCGCGGAGCCTCGCCCGATACGTGATCGCAGAAGGGCTGTAGAGGCTGACCCAACAGTCGCGAACCGCGTCGCACACCCCCTCGGCGCCCCGCACCCAGAGGTACGTCTCCTGCTGGCCGGCGAACGTCGCCTCCCGGCTGTCCTCGCCGAGCGCACTCGAGCGCACCGCCACCGGCGGCTCGCCGAGCCCCGCGTAGCGCTCTGCCACCTCGTCGCGAACGGACGAGGGAATCGGCGCCGACCGCATTGCCTCGCCGATCCGGTGCGACGCGGCCCCGACCGTCTCGACGTCGCCGGGGTCGAGCCCCGACATTGCGGAGGCGATCATGGGCTCGAGCCCCGCCCCGGCGACGAACGCCTGGTACCCGGCGGTCGAGAGCGCGAACCCGGGCGGCACCGGGATCCCGGCGGCGATCAGCTCGCCGAGCGCCGAGCTCTTGCCGCCGAACGCCGTCCCGTCGGCGGCCCGCAGTCCGGCCAGAGCCCTGGCGAGCTCAGCCATCCAGGATCGTCACCGTGCCGGCCGAGCCGTCGACCCGGAGCAACTGCCCGGTGCGAATCTGCGAGGTCGCGCGGCCCGTGCCGACGACGGCCGGGAGGCCGTACTCGCGGCAGACGATCGCGGCGTGCGACATCACGCCGCCGATGTCGGTGACCGCGGCTTCGATCTTGGAGAAGATCGGCGCCCAGGCGGGCGAGGTGATCGTGCAGACGAGGATCTCGCCCTCGCGGATGTCCGAGATCTCCTTCACGGTCTTGACCACCCGCGCCGGCCCCTCGGCCAGCCCTGGTGACGCCGCGGTGCCCGTGAGCTCACCGTCGGTCTCGGCGCTCCGTGCCCACTCCTGCACCCGTTCCGTGGTCACGCCCCAGAGCATGACGAGCGCCGGGTCGGTCACCGCCTCCGGCACCGCTCCGAGCGCCGGCGGAGGCGTCCAGTCCGCAAGCCGCTCGAGGATCTCCTTCCGACGCGCGACGATCGGCGGCCAGTGCTTCGGCCCGATCGGCTCGCCGCCGGTAGACCACGTCAGCACGAGCTCGTCGAGCGCGCCGTTGACCTCGTGGCGCGAGAGCTGGAAGACGTCTTCCGCCTCCTCGAGGAAGCCGTGCTCTGCGAGCAACGCGCCGAACTCGCGGATCTTGTTCCACCAGCGCGTCAGGAACCAGTAGTCGCAGAAGAACTTGTGCTCCTCGACATAGGGGAACACGGTGCGGGAGAGCGCGAGCAGCTCTTCGAAGCCCTTCCGGACCTCCTCGTCGAGCAGCGAGCCGTACTCCTCCGCGAGGCGGTCGCGCTCGCGCGCGAGCTGCTCGGTCGGGCGCTCGATGTCCTCGCCCGCCTTCAACGCTGCGACGTGTCCGATCAGCGACGCGTACGGGATCGACGGGTCGTCGAACCAGCTCCCGTAGTAGTGGTAGAGACCGTCGCCCGTGGCCATGTTGAACCAGGGGTCCTTCACCTGCTCCAGCTCCGCCAGCCACGCCCGGCCCGCGTCGCTCTCGGCCAGCTCCGTGTCGATCTCCTCCGGCGTGCGGCCCTCGGCGAACGCCGCGTCGACGCCGGAGTCGATCGCCAGGCGGGCCAGGCGGCGCAGCTCGGCGTCGGGCTTCCAGAGGATCACGTCGATGCCGGCGACCATCTGCGCGATGTGCTGGTCGGGGATGTCCGGCAGGTGGCCCTTGCAGAACTCGCTGAAGGTCATGTACGCGCCGTAGCCGAGCAGCAGGAACTCGCTGTGGTGCTGCCACATCAGGTCGCCGAGCCGCAGCGTGCGGCTGTACGCATCGAGCACGTCGTAGAAGCGCAGGTTGCGGTCGTTCTCGAAGACGACCTCGCGCGGCTCGTACTCCGGCAGGTCGGGAACCTCGAGCTCGGTCAGCTCGCGGATCATCGCGTCGACCTTCACCCGCCACTTCGCGTAGAGGTCGTTCCAGTTCTGGAAGTAGTAGCCGGCGCGCTCCTGGAAGTACTCCGCCCGCTCGGCGATCTTCTCCGGGTCGGTGACCGCGTTGCCGGAGATGTAGATGTAGCCGTTCACGCAGCGGTAGTCGATGCCCATGGCCGGTGGGACGGCGAAGACCCGGTTCTGCCACGAGCCGATCCCGTCGTACGGCGAGTCGATGCAGAAGACGTCGAACGCCGGCATCGGCAGCGGGAAGTGCATCGAGTTCCAGAACCAGAAGCGCTGCTCGTCGGTTGCGCGCCGGCGCTCGTCGAAGAGGGCGTAGTAGGGGTACATCTCCTCCCAGCCCTCGCAGCCGACGGGCGTCTCGATCTCGTACGGGCTGGGGAACGATCCTCGGTCGGCCACGGGCCGGTCGATCCTCGCCCACTCTACGCTCATCGTCAACAATCCTCGGGACGGCGCCAATACAGTTGGCGGCATGGCCCCGGAGCCGACCGACCGGGCGCGTGCGCTCGTCCGCGGGGCGTACGACCTGCACGTTCATGTCGCGCCCGACGTCCCCGAGCGGCGGATCGACGACGTCGCGCTCGCCCACCGCTGCGCCGAGGTCGGCCTCGCAGGCTTCGGCCTGAAGTCGCACTACACCTCCACCGCCGAACGCGCACGGATCGTCTCCGCCGCCGTGCCGGGGGTGCGGGCGATCGGGACGATCACGCTGAACTGGGCGGTCGGCGGGATGAACCCGCTGGCGGTCGAGATCGCCGCCCGCGAAGGCGCGCGCATCGTCTGGATGCCCACGGTCGACTCGCCTGCGGAGACGGCCGGCCGCACCGAGCCGAAGCCCGGCGACAAGGTCCCCCAGTGGGCGAAGCTCCAGCACGAGCTCCGCGGGCTCGGCTTCTCGATCGAGGCGGTCGAGGTGACGGACGACGGCGGCGGGCTCCTGCCCGAGACGCGGCTCGTGCTCGAGACGATCGCTCGCAACGACCTGATCCTCGCCACGGCCCATCTCGGCCGCGACGACACCTTCGCGGTCGTCGACGGAGCGTTCGCGGCCGGCGTGACGACAGTCGTGATCACGCACCCGGAGTTCACGTGCCAGAACTTCTCGATCGAGGACCAGGTCGCGCTGGCGAACAAGGGCTGTTTGATCGAGCGCTGCCTGACGACGCCCCACAGCGGCAAGACGACCTACGAACACGTTTTCGAGGGCGTGCGCGCGGTCGGAATCGAGCGCAACTTCTTCTCCAGCGACTGCGGCAATCCGGACTATCCGCCGGTCGAGGACGGGCAGGCGATCTGGGCGGACAAGCTGCTCGAGGCGGGCTTCTCCGACGACGAGATCCGCACGATGGTGGTCGAGGGGTCGCGGAGGCTGGTGGAGTGAGCCGCCGGCTGCTGGTGATCGGCGCCCATTCGGCCGACTTCGTCTGGCGCGCCGGAGGCGCGATCGCCGTCACGACCTCGGGCGGTGGGACCGCGCAGGTGCTGGCGCTCACCTACGGCGAGCGCGGGGAGTCGGGCGAGCTCTGGAAGGAAGAGGGGATGACGGTCGAGCGCGTCAAGGAGGTCCGCCGCGAGGAGGCCGAGAGGGCGGCAGCGCACCTGGGGGCGAGCTTCGAGAGCCTCGACCTCGGCGACTACCCGCTGGTCGTGGACAAGGACGGGCTGAACGCGATCGCCGCGAAGATTCGCGAGTTCGCGCCGGACGTGCTCCTCACGCACACCGACCGCGACCCGTTCAACCCGGACCACGCCGAGGCGTTCTTCGCCGTCGAGAAGGCGCGCGCGCTCGCCGCGGGCGCAGGGACCGCGAGCGCGTTCGGGGGCCCGTTCCAGCCGCCCGAGCTCCTGCTCTTCGAGCCGCACCAGCCCGAGCTCTGCAACTTCACTCCGACCGTCTTCGTCGACATCACGCCGGTGATCGACAAGAAGCGGGCGGCGATGGCCGAGATGGGCGCGCAGTCCCACCTGCACGCCTACTACGACGAGCTCGCAGCGAGGCGAGGCAACCACGCGCGCCGCTCCTCCGGAAACGACGCGGTGAAGTTCGCCGAGGCATTCCAGCGCGTGACCCCGCAGGTAGTGGACTCGCTGTGAGAGCATCTACGCGGAGCTCGCCGAGCTTGGTTCGGCGACCGTCCACGAGGCGGCGGGACGTTCGCAGGTCGTCGACCTCGACCTCGTCCAGGTGATCCCGGGCTCACGCGCCGCCGGCCCCGCCCGCACGGTGCGCTGCGGCCAGGACGACAACCTGATGGTGCACGCCGCCGTCGCCGAGGCCGAGCCGGGCGAGGTGCTCGTCCTGACGATGCCCGAGCCGCGGCCGGTCGCGCTCGTCGGCGACCTGCTCGCCACGCAGGCCAAGGGCCGCGGCGTCGCCGCGCTACTGGTCGACGCCGCCGTTCGCGACACCGAGGAGCTGCGCGAGCTCGGGCTGCCGGTCTGGGCGCACTGGGTGCGCGTACGCGGCGCCGACAAGAAGGTGCCGGGGACGATCGGCGAGCCGGTCGAGGTCGGCGGAGCGACGATCCGCCACGGCGACGCGGTCGTGCTCGATGCCGACGGTGCGGTCGTGGTCGAGCGGGAGCGCGTGGAGGAAGTCCTCGCGGCGGCCCGCGACCGTGCGGCCCGGGAGGTCGACAAGCGGGCGAAGCTCCAGGCAGGG
The DNA here is from genome assembly GCA_963808815.1 of uncultured Actinomycetes bacterium. Taxonomy (GTDB): domain Bacteria; phylum Actinomycetota; class Thermoleophilia; order Gaiellales; family Gaiellaceae; genus DATBLE01. The sequence goes on from CAWEGI010000017.1 coordinate 271,471, forward strand.
GCGCTCTCCTACGACCTCGACGGCCTGCGCGCACTGGTCGAGGAATGACCGAGCCCCTCCACGACGTCGCCCGCATCGGCCACGCCGAGCTGCTCACGCCGAAGCCCGACGAGAGCCTGCGCTTCTTCGTCGACGTGCTCGGGATGGAGGAGGAGGCGCGCGACGGGCAGTCGGTCTACCTCCGCGGCTGGGGCGACTACCTTCGCTACAGCCTGAAGCTGACCGAGTCGCCGCAGGGCGGCCTCGGCCACCTCGCACTGCGCGCCTGGAGCCCCGAGGCGCTCGAGCGCCGCGTCGCCGCAATCGAGCAGACGGGCCTCGGCCGCGGCTGGATCGACGGGGATGTCGGACACGGTCCGGCCTTCCGCTTCGAGGACCCCGACGGCCACGTCTTCGAGCTCTACTACGAGGCCGAGCGCTACTTCGCCCCCGAGCACCTGAAGCCGTCGTGGCGCAACCAGCCGCAGCGCTACGTCGGCCGCGGCGCTGCGGTCAAGCGGCTCGACCACGTCAACGTCCTCGCCGCCGACGTCCGCGCGAGCCGCGAGTTCTGCCAGCAGCTCCTCGGCTACCGGCTGTACGAGCGGATCGAGCTGGACGACGGGACCGAGCAGGGCGCCTGGATGAGCCTCTCGATCGCCGCGCACGAGCTGATCTACGTCGCCGACCACTTCGGCGCCCGCGGCCGCCTGCACCACCTCGCCTTCTGGGTCGATACGCGCGAGGAGTGCCTGCGGGCCGCCGATCTGTTCGTCGACAACGACGTCCCGATCGAGGCCGCTCCGTCGAAGCACGGCGTCGCCCAGGGTTTCTTCCTCTACGGGTTCGAGCCGGGAGGCAACCGGATCGAGGTGACCACCGGCGGCTACTTCGTCTTCGACCCCGACTACGAGCCCATCACCTGGACGGCGGCCGAGCGCGCCCGCGGCCAGTTCTGGGGCGTGCAGACGATCGAGAGCTTCCACACCTACGGCACCCCCGACGTCGGAGGCGAGCAATGATCGATCCAGTCCACTTCGAGATCCTCCCGTTCGGGAAGGGCGAGGCCGAGGCCGCCGAGCTGCCCGAGCGCGTTCGCCTCACGGTGACCTGCTCGCCGAAGCACGGACTCGACGAGTCGATCGCGACGGCGACCCGGCTGCGGGCCCTGGGTCACTCGGTCACGCTCCACCTGGCCGCCCGCATGGTGCGCGGACGCGACCACCTGGACGAGTTGCTCGGCCGTATGAAGGAGAACGGCATCGACGACGCCTTCGTGATCGGAGGGGACGCGACTCCGCCGCACGGCCCGTACACCTCGGCGGTGGAGCTGCTCCCGATCATCCACGAGCACAGCCGGCGGCCGGTCACGATCGGAATCGGCGGCTATCCGGAGGGCCACCCGCTCATCGACGACGCCGCCCTCGCCGACGCCCTCGCGCAGAAGGCGCCGCTTGCCGACTACGTCACCACCCAGCTCTGCTTCGAGCCGGAGATCGTGCTGCGCTGGATCAGGGGGATCAGGGAGTCCGGCATCGACCTGCCGGTGCTCGCGGGCGTGCCGGGGATCGTCGATCCGACCAAGCTGCTCGAGATCTCGATGCGGGTCGGCGTCGGACCGTCGCTGTCCTTCCTCCGCAAGCAGCGCGGCCTCCGGAATCTCCTGCGCCTGTCCGGCCGCTCTGCCGACCGGTTGTACGACGCCCTGGCGGCCAGCGAGGAGATCGCCGGGTTCCACTTCTACACCTTCAACCGCCTCCACGACACCTGGGAGTGGCACAAGGGCAAGAGCACGGGCTCACATAGGATTTCCGAACCGAAGAAGGAGGTCACCGAGATGGCTCCCACAAGCCTCGAAGACAAGCTGCAGGCCGTCGGTAGCGCGGTCGAGCTGGCGCGCAACTCGCAGATCGGGCCGTATGTCTACCCGGCGGTCGCCGCCGAGTTCACGAACTGGCGCGACGAGCAGATCGCGTGGCGCGAGACCGCCGCGCTGTTCGACCAGAGCCATCACATGACCGACCTCTACATCGAGGGTCCGGACGCGCTCCGGCTGCTGTCCGACCTCGGCGTGAACTCGTTCGAGAACTTCGCGGTGAACAAGGCCAAGCAGTTCGTCTGCTGCAACCCCGACGGCTACGTGATCGGCGACGCCATCCTCTTCTACCTCGCCGAGAACAAGCTCTCGCTCGTCGGCCGGCCCTCGGCGCACAACTGGGTGCAGTACCACGGCGAGACGGGCGACTACGACGTCACCTTCGACCGCGACGAGCGCACCGCCGTCAACCCGACCGGCAAGCGGAAGCTCTACCGCTTCCAGGTGCAGGGGCCGAACGCCATGCAGGTGCTGGAGAAGGTGGTCGGCGGGCCGCTGCCCGAGATCAAGTTCTTCAACATGGCCGAGGTCGACATCGCCGGCCACACCGTGCGCGCGCTGCACCACGGCATGTCCGGCGTGCCCGGCCGCGAGCTGTTCGGCCCGTGGGAGGACGCGGAGGACGTCCGCGCGGCGATCGTCGAGGCAGGCGAGGAGTTCGGCCTCGAGCAGGTGGGCTCGCGGGTCTACGCGACCAACACGCTCGAGTCGGGCTGGATCCCCTGCCCGCTGCCGGCCGTCTTCACCGGCGACGAGCTGAAGGCGTACCGCGAATGGCTGCCGGCGAACGGCTACGAGGCGACCGGCTCGCTCGGCGGCAGCTTCTACTCGGACGACATCTCCGACTACTACCTGACCCCGCACGACCTCGGGTACTGGGGGTTCGTCAAGTTCGACCACGACTTCATCGGCCGCGAGGCGCTGGAGGCGATGGACGAGGAGGGCCCCAGGCGCAAGGTGACGCTGGCCTGGAACGGCGAGGACGTGGCTGCGGCGATGCAGACGCTGTTCGAGAAGGGCGACCCGGCCAAGTACATCGACCTGCCCCTCTCGAACTACTCGACCTGGCCGAACGACAAGCTCCTGCTCGACGGGGAGCAGGTCGGCGTCTCGACCTTCTCCGGCTACAGCTACAACGAGCGCTCGATGCTCTCGCTCGGGGTCGTCAACTCGGACGTCGAGGTCGGCACCGAGGTCGTCCTCGTCTGGGGCGAGGAGAACGGCGGCTCGGCGAAGCCGGTGGTCGAGCGCCACCGCCAGGTCGAGATCCGGGCGACGGTCAGCCCGGTCCCGTACTCGGAGGTCGCGCGGACGTCCTACGCCGAGGGCTCCTGGCGGCAGAAGGCCACCGTCTAGCCAAGCGGGCGCCGGCGCTCGCGCGTCGGCGCCCCGAGCACGTCACAATCGACACGCAGGCATGCCCGCGACCCCCCTGATCGGGCGTGAGGACGAGCTCGACCGCGTCGAGACCTTTCTGGCCGCGGTCGAGCGCGGTCCCGCGATCCTCGTGCTCTCGGGCGAGGCCGGCATCGGGAAGACCGCCCTCTGGGAGACCGGTCTGGCCGAGGCCGAGCGACGATTCGGCCACGTCCTGGTCTGCCGGGGAGTCGAGGCCGAGGCCTCGTTCGCCTTCGCCGGGCTCTCGGAGCTGGTGGCGCCGTTCTTCGACGAGGTCGCGTCCACGCTGCTGGAGCCCCGGCGCCGTGCCCTCGAGATCGCGCTGCTGAGGGTCGCACCCGACGGGGAGGCTCCCGACCCGCATGGGATCGGGCTGGCGGTGCTCGACGTGCTCGTCGCGCTGGCGGAGACACGGCCTGTCGTCGTCGCCGTCGACGACATGCAGTGGCTCGACCCGGCCTCGGCCGGAGTGCTCAAGCTCGCACTTCGGCGGCTGCGGGAGGAGCGGGTCGGCCTGCTGGCCACGCACAGGACGGGGCTGGAGGCGGCAGTGCCCTTCGAGCTCGAGCGCGCGTTCGCCGAGGAGCGGCTCGACCAGCTCGCGGTCGGCCCGCTCAGCCTCGGCGGCATTCACAGGCTCCTCGAGGAGCGCCTCGGGCTCGAGCTCACGCGACCCGAGCTGGCCCGGGTGCAGGAGGCAACGGCCGGCAATCCCTTCTTCACGCTCGAACTCGGGCGCGAGCTCGTCCGCACGGGCGCGCGGCCCGCGCCTGGCCAGGCGCTGCATGTGCCGGACAGCCTCCGCGACCTGCTCGGCGGCCGCCTCGCCTGCCTTCCGGGCGAAACCCTCGACGTCCTGCTGCTGGTCTCGGCACTCGCCCGGCCGACGGTCGACGTCGTGGCAACCGCGCACGGGGAGCGCACACGCGTCGAGCAAGCGCTCGACTCGGCCGGCGCGGAGGGCGTGGTCGAGTTCGACGGCGAGCGCATCCGCTTCTCGCACCCGCTGCTCGCCTCGATCTGTTACGAGCAGGCATCGCCGTGGAAACGCCGTGCCGCTCACCGGGCGCTCGCCGACGCGGTCACGGACGCGGAGGAGCAGACCCGCCATCTCGCGCTGGCCGCCGACCGTCCCGACGCCGAGATCGCGTCGCGGCTGGACGACGCGGCCGAACAGGCCGCCGGACGGGGAGCGCCCGCGGCCGCGGCCGATCTCTGCGAGCTGGCGGCGGAGCTGACGCCCGGCGACCCCGCACCGGCACGGCAGCGACGGCTGCGGGCTGCCAACTACCACTTCCTCGCCGGAGATCGGAAGCGGAGCGCAGACCTGCTCGACCGGCTGCTCACAGAGGTACAGCCCGGCGTGGAGCGGGCGGACGTGCTGTTCGCCCTTGCCTCGACGTTCAGGGCCGACGCACACGCGAGTATCGCGATCTGCGACGAGGCGCTGGCCGAGGCGAGCGGCGACGATGCGCGTTGCGCCCGGATCCTCGGCTTCCGGACGTGGAGCCACCTGCTGGCAGCGAACCTCGGAGCCGCTGTGGACGATTCACGCGCCGCGCTGGCGCTGGCAGAGCGCGTCGGCGACCCGGCGCTGGTCGCCGCCGTGATCGCCCGGGTAGCGCAGGCGGAGTCCTGGGCCGCGGACTTCACGCCGGGCCTACTCGAGCGGGGCGTCGAGATCGAGGATCGGTTGGGCCTGGTACTCGATTACCGGGCGAGCCCGCGGGTCTACCTGCCGCGGTTGCTGATGCGCCGTGGCGAGATCGAACGTCCCCGCGCGCTCCTCGAGGAGCTCGAGCGGAACGCGGCGGCGCGCGGCGACGAGGGAACCCGGGCACTCACTCTCTGGTACCTGGCCACACTGGAGTGGCTCGCCGGCCGCTGGCAGGTCGCTCTCGACCACATGGACGAGGCGGAGGAACTCGCGGCGCAGATCATGTTCGCGTGGGCGAGCGGATGGACCGGCCGCGTGCGGGCGCTGGTGGAGGCCGACCTCGGACTGGTCGAAGCGGCGCGCGAATCGGCAGACATCGGACTGACAGGCGCTCGCAGTTCTTCGAACGAGATCTTCACGTACCTCATCCTGGGCGTGCGCGGCCGGCTCGAGCTCGCGCTCGGGAACCTGGAGGCCGCGGGCGGCTACCTGCGCGACCTGCCGGGACAGCTGCTCGAGCGCGGCGTGAACGACCCGACGCAGCCGGTCTGGGCCGATGCGATCGAGACGCTGATCGCCCTCGGCGAGCTCGAGCAGGCGAGGGCGTACCTCGATCCGTACGAGCGGCACGGGCGGCAGCTGGGGAGCCCGTGGGCGCTCGCTGCCGCTGCGCGGTGCCGCGGCCTGCTCGCCGCCGCCGAAGGAGACCCGCCCGCTGCGTTCGAGGCGTTCGACCGCGCGCTCACCGAGCTCGACGCCCATCCGTACCCGCTCGAGCGCGGACGCACGCTGCTCTGCCTCGGCACCGTGCGCCGGCAGGCGCAGCAGAAGAAGGCGGCCCGGGAGGCGCTCGAGCAGGCTCTTGCGATCTTCGAGGAGCTAGGGGCACGCCTCTGGGCCGATAAGGCCCGGGCCGAGCTGGCGCGGATCAGCGGCCGCGCTCCCGCCTCCGAGGAGTTGACTGAGACGGAACGGCGTGTGGCCGAGCTCGCCGCCCAGGGGCGCACCAACAAGGAGATCGCCGCCGAGCTCTTCATGGGCGTGAGCACGGTCGAATCCCATCTCTCGCACGTCTACCGCAAGCTCGGCGTCCGCCGCGCCGAGCTCGCCACCCGGCTCGCCGTGCAGGTCGACGAAGCGATCGAGGCATGAGCGCGGCGGTCGTCGGTCGCGACGAGGAACTCGCCGAGATCCGGGCGTTCCTCGCGCGAATCGAGGTGGGACCCAGCGCGCTGGTGCTGTCCGGCGAACCGGGGATCGGCAAGACGATTCTCTGGGAGACCGGCGTTGATGAGGGCAGACGACTCCTCGGTAATGCTCTCGTCGGCAGGGGAAGCGAAGCGGAGGCGTCGCTCTCGTTCGCCGGGCTATCGGATCTGCTCGCCCCCGTCTTCGACGAGGTCGCCGCTTCGCTGCTGCCGCCGCGCCGGCGCGCGCTCGAGATCGCACTGCTGCGGGTCGAGCCGGACGCGGAGCCGCCCGATCCACACGCGATCGGGCTGGCCGTCCTCGACGCTTTGAGCGCGCTCGCCGAGCGCGGCCCGGTTCTCGTCGCACTCGACGACATGCAGTGGCTCGACCGGGCCTCGGCCGGCGTGATCCAGATCGCCCTTCGTCGACTCCGCAAGGAACGGGTGGGGCTGCTGGCGACGCTGCGGACAGGCCCAGAGCTGACCAGTCCATTCGAGCTCAATCGGTCGTTCACCGAGGGGCAGATCGAGCAGCTGATGATCGGGCCGCTCAGCCTGGGGACTGTGCATGCGCTCCTGAAAGAGCGCCTCGATCTCGAGCTGACCCGTCCGGAGCTGGCACGCGTCCAGGAAGCAACTGCGGGTAACCCGTTTTTCGCCCTCGAGGTCGGTCGCGAGCTCGTTCGCACGGGCACACGCCCGGCGCCGGGGAAGGCGCTGCCCGTGCCCGAGAGCCTCCGTGAGCTGCTCGGCGGCCGCCTCGCCAGGCTGCCGGCAGAGACGCGTGGACGTCATGCTTCAGGCTGCGTCACTCGTCCGGCCGACGGTCGACGTGGTGTCGGCGGCCCACGGCGACCGCGACCGCGTCCTCCAGGGACTCGAAGCAGCCGCCCGGGAAGGCGTGGTCACCCTGGACGAGTCTCAGATCCACTTCGCGCACCCGTTGCTCGCGTCCATCTGCTACGAGCAGGCGCCTCAGTGGAAGCGCCGAGCCGTCCATCAGGCACTCGCCGGAGCAGTCTCGGACACAGAAGAACGGGCACGCCACCGAGCGCTGGGCGCCGAGGGTCCGGACGCAGCCGTCGCGGCGGAGCTGGATGATGCGGCCGAGCGTGCCTCCGCCCGCGGTGCGACGGCGGCCGCAGCCGAGCTCTACGAGCTTTCCGCCGGGCTGACTCCAGACGACCCCGCGCTCGCCAGACGTCGGCGCCTCCGGGCGGCCACCTCATACCGTCTCTCCGGCGACGGCTCGAAGGCGGCGACGCTCCTCGATCGGCTTCTCGCCGATGTTCCGTCAGGTGTAGAGCGTTCCGATCTGCTCTTCGAGCTCGGCACGACCTTCAGGGCCGATCGTCTCACTGCGCTCTCCCTGTTCGACGAAGCTCTCACCCAGGCCGATGATGACGACCGCCGTTGTGCACGGATCCTGGCCAGCCGCAGCCTCCAATATCTGCTCGCGGCCGAGGTTCCGGCCGCGCTCGCCGATGCTCGGACGGCGCTCGATCGAGCCGAGCGTGTGGGTGATCCGTCGCTGCTCGCCGCCGTCATCGCTCGGCTCGGACATGCCGAGGTGTACGCGGTCGAGATCACACCGGGACTCCTCGAGCGAGGCGCCGAGCTCGAGGAACGCCTGCATCTCCGCCTTGAGTACTACGAGAGCCCCCGCTTCTTCCTCGCCCGCCGCCTGGTTGCGCTCGGCGAGCTCGACCGGGCATGCGGGATCCTGGAGGAGGTCCTTTCGGACGCGGAGGCGCGGGGCGACGAAGGGACCAGGGTGGCGGCGCTGTGGTACCTGGCCATGGTCGAGTGGTTCGCGGGTCGGCTTCAGAACGCGCACGAGCATGCAAAGGCCGCAAGTGAGCTCGGCGAGCTGACTCAGTTCTCGCACGCTCTGGCCTGGGTGGGAAGAGTGAGAGCGTTTATTTCAGGTGATCTGGGCCTGGTCGAAGAGGCGCGGACATTGGGTGCGGAAGCGATCGCGTTTGCACGGGCGAGCGCGAACGAGACCTACGTCTTTTCTTCTCTCGGTGCGCTCGGCCGGCTCGAGCTGGCACTCGGTGACCCCGAGGCTGCCGGCGACTACCTCCGTGACGTACCCGAACGCATGACCGCAATGGGGATGAACGATCCGAGCCATGCCATCGTGCCCGAGGCGATCGAGGCTCTCGTCGCCCTCGGCGAACTGGAGCTGGCCGGCACATACCTCGACCGGTACGGCGTCTACGCCGATCGCAGTACGAGCCCGCTGGCGATGGCGTGGAAGGAACGATGTCGAGGGCTCCTCGCGGCCGCTCATGGCGATTTCGACACCTCTTTCGCCGCCTTCGAGCACGCGCTCACACCGGCGGTTGAGCCCTACAGGATCGAACGAGGCCGCACGCTCCTCTGCCTCGGTACGGTCCGCCGACAGGCGCAGCAAAAGCGAGGCGGCCCGGGAGGCGCTCGAGCAAGCGCTCGCGGTCTTCGAGGAGCTCGGCGCCCGTCTCTGGGCCGAGAAGAGCACGCGCCGAGCTCGAGCGGATCAGCGGCCGCTCTCCCGCCTCGGAGGAGCTGACCGAGACCGAACGCCGGGTCGCCGAGCTCGCCGCGCAGGGCCGCACCAACAAGGAGATCGCCGCCGAGCTGTACATGGGCGTGAGCACCGTCGAATCCCACCTCTCGCACGTCTACCGCAAGCTCGGCGTCCGCCGCGCCGAACTCGCGGGCAGCCTGGAGAAAGCGGCGCAATGACAGAAACGATCATCGGACGCGAGGAGGAGCTGGCCGCGGTCGAGGCCTTCCTCGACGGGGTCGAGCAGGGCCCCTGTGCGCTCGTCCTTTCCGGCGAGCCGGGTATCGGGAAGACAGTCCTCTGGGAGGGGGGCCTCGAGGAGGCACGCCTGCGCTACCGCGTGTCTGACCTGCCGCGGGGTCGAGGCGGAGGCCTCACTCTCGTTTGCCGGGCTCTCCGAGCTGCTGGGCGATGTGCTCGAGGAGGTCGGATCCTCGCTCGTTCTGCCGCGTCGGCGGGCGCTCGAGGTCGCGCTCCTGCTCGCCGAGCCCGGCGAGACGCCACTCGATCCGCACGCCGTCGGGCTCGCCGTCCTGGACGTGGTGCGAGCGGTGGCAGAGCGAGGCCCCATGGTGATTGCGCTCGACGACGTGCAGTGGCTCGACCCCGCCTCCGCCGGGGCGATCCAGATCGCGCTGCGCCGCCTGCGAGAGGAGCCGCTCGGGCTCTTCGCGACCCTCCGGCTGGGACCGGAGCTCGGCAGTCCGCTCGAGCTCGAGCGCTCCTTCCCCGGCGAGCGACTCGAGCGATTGACACTCGGCCCGCTCAGCGTCGGTGCCCTTCACCGTCTCCTCGAGGAGCGGCTCGGGCTCGAGTTGAACCGGTCCGAACTGGCACGTGTACAGGAAGCGACCGCCGGCAACCCGTTCTTCGCGCTGGAGCTTGGCCGGGAACTGGTCCGAACGAACACGCGCCCGGCGCCGGGCCAGGCGCTCCGCGTCCCGGACAGCCTGCGCGAGCTGCTCGGCGGCCGTCTTGCCCGCCTTCCCGGCGAGACGCTCGACGTGTTGCTGCTGGTCGCCGCGCTCGCGCGGCCGAACGTCGACGTCGTCACCGCGGCCCACGGAGACCGGGATCGCGTCCTGCGAGGGCTCGAGGCAGCCGTCCGAGAGGGGGTCGTCATCCTGGACGACTCCGAGATCCGTTTCGCGCATCCGCTGCTCGCGTCGATCTGCTACGAGGAGGCTCCGATCTGGAAGCGCCGTGCCGTTCACCGGGCGCTGGCCGGCGTGGTTTCGGATATCGAGGAGCAGGCCCGGCACCTGGCGCTCGCAGCGGAAGGGCCCGATGTGGTCGTCGCAGCCGCGCTGGACGCGGCAGCCGAGCAGGCCGCCGCCCGCGGGGCGCCCGCGGCGGCGGCCGAGCTCTACGAGCTCGCCGTAGAGCTGATGCCGGCAGATCCTCCCTTGGCACGCCAGCGACGTGTGCGGGCAGCAGACTTCTACCGTCTCGCGGGCGCCGGCGAGCGGGCAGCCGTGCTGCTCGAGCACCTCCTCACCGAGGTTCCGTCCGGCGCGGAGCGGTCCGACATCCTGTTCGCTCTCGCCTTGACGCGTAGGGGAGAGCTTTCCGGTTTGATCGAGCTCTGCAGCGGTGCGCTCGCCGAAGCGGCTGACGACGACGCCCGCTCTGCGCGGATCCTGGCTCTGCGGAGTTGGATCTACCTGATGAGGGCCGACGTCCGCGCGGCGCTCTCAGACGGTCGGGCAGCGCTCGAGAAGGCCGAGCGGGTCGGCGATCCCGTTCTCCTTGCGACCGCCATCGCAGAGTTGGCGAGAGCCGAGGGTTGGACAGCCGAGATCACTCCCGGCCTGCTCGAGCGCGGTCTCGAGATCGAGGAGCAGCTCGGGCTTGAGCTCGAGTACAACCAGAGCCCGCGCGCCGTGCACGGCCGGGTCCTCGCGCGCCTGGGCGAGATCGAGCGGGCGCGAGTCATCCTCGGGGAATCGGAGACGAAGGCGGCAGAGCGAGGCGACGAGCGGACCAGAGGACTGATCCTTGGCCGCCTCAGCGGTCTCGAGTGGTCCGCGGGTCGCTTGCCGCTCGCACTCGAGCACGCTGCCACTGCGGTCGAGCTCGCCGAGCTGACCGCGCCACCGCACACGCATGGATTCCTGGAGGGAATCGAGGCGCTCGTGGAAGCAGACCTGGGTCTCGTCGACGAGGCGCGGGGCTCAGCCGAGCGGGCACTCGCCCTCGTTGGGGCGAGCTCGGAGATGGTGAGCGTCCCCGCGCTCGGCGTGCTCGGCCGCGTCGAGCTCGCGCTCGGCAACCTGGAAACGGCCGGCGGCTACTTGCGCGACCTTCCCGACCGGCTCGCCTCGCAGGGGTGGAACGACCCGACGGTCCCAGTCTGGACCGATGCAATCGAGACATTGATCGCGCTGGGCGAGCTAAAGGCGGCCCGCGGCTACTTGGAGCAGTACGAGGAGAACGCGCGACGCCTGAGGAGCCCCTGGGCCGTGGCGGGAGCCGCACGCTGTCGCGGCCTGCTCGCCGCTGCGGAGGGCAAGCCGACCGTCGCCCTCGAGGCGTTCGACCACGCACTCGCCGAGCTCGACTCCCACCCGTACCCGCTCGAGCGCGGCCGTACGCTTCTCTGCCTCGGCACCGTGCGCCGGCAGGCGCAGCAGAAGAAGGCCGCGCGGGAGGCGCTCTCCGAGGCGCTGGCGATCTTCGACGACATCGGCGCCCGACTCTGGGCGGAGAAGGCCCGCGCCGAGCTGGCCCGGATCAGCGGCCGTGCGCCCGCCTCGGAGGAGCTGACCGAGACCGAACGCCGCGTCGCCGAGCTCGCCGCCCAGGGCCGCACGAACAAGGAGATCGCCGCCGAGCTCTACATGGGCCTGAGCACGGTCGAGTCCCACCTGTCGCACGTCTACCGCAAGCTCGGCGTCCGCCGCGCAGGGCTCGCCAGGGCGGCTCGCCGCCGCTCAGGGTGCCCCTGCCAAGCGGGGGAAGAGCGGCCCAAACTAGGGTTTCCGGGGTCGCGGGCGTGCGCCCCTGAGCCCTAGCGTGGGCGCATGGTCTACGTCGTCGAGCGATACCTCCCCGGGCTCTCCCGCTCCGATCTCCTGCGCGGGCTCCTGCGACTCGAGCAGGCGAGCGAGCGGACCGGGCCGCACGGAGGTGCGCTACCTCGACTCGACCATCGTGCTGCGGGACGAAGCCTGCTTCTGCCGGTTCGAAGGGCCCTCCTCGGACGCTGTGGCCGAGGTGAACCGGCAGGCAGGCCTGCCGTTCGACCGGATCGTCCCGGCAGTGACCGTCCATCCGAAAGGAGCAGAGATGAGCACCTACCCGTCCATCCCCGCGACCGTCGAGATCAAGCGCGGTCGCCTCTTCGGTCTGGTCGTCGGAATCGCCGCCCTGACGGCAGCCGTGACCTGGGTACTCTCCGCGTACGCGTTCGACGGCGGCGGCTCGACCACGACTGCGGCGACGGCGCCGGCCGTCCAGGGCTACATGTCCTACTTCGGCCCGCACCCGGCTACGGCGACCGACGCGCCAGCTGTCCAGGGCTACATGTCCTATCTGGGCCAGCGCACCGGCGTGGACACGACTCGGGCTCCGTCGATCATGTCCCTGACACCGGCGGGTCTCGCTGCGAACGCGCTCGGAACCGGCTACGCCCTCCCGAGTGCCCAGAAGGGCCCGAGCGTGGAGTCGGTTCTCGCGTCGATGAGCCCGCAGACCCGCGAGTACACGAAGCGGATCATGAACCTGACGTTCGCCCAGCTCGCGGCCGGAGCCGCCGGGCAGCCGTAACTCACGTCACGCCAGGAGGGGAGCGCAACCCTCTCCCCTCCTGGCAGACGGCCACCAGCGTGAGAAGATGACAAACCGCACGAACCAGATGACGGACCGAGGCTTCCCCAGCCCATTCGAGATCTCAGTTCCCCCCGGCTGCGAGGGGTGGGAGGAGCTCTACACGGCTCACGTCCGGTTCTGCGAGGCTCGACGGCCCTTCGAGGAGGGCCGGTTCTGGTTCCACGAAGCACTGCACGCCCCAGAGCCTCTGTACCCGTTCGACGCCTTCGTCTTCGAGTCGGCGGTCGTCGCGCTCAACCAGTCGAACTCTCGACTCTTCGCCGTGCCGCCGTCGCTCGGGTCCGAGGTGCGGATCCTGAACGGCTACGTCTACATCACTCCGAACTCGGTCACCGACGAAGCGGCCCTGGCGCGCCGGGAGGAGCTCTTCGAAGTACGAGCCGGCTACTACTTCGAGCACTGGAACGAGCTCTACGACCTGTGGGTGGACAAGGTCGAGGCCGCCACTGCCGAGCTCCAGGCGCTCGAGGTGCCCGATCTGCCGACGTACGAGGACGAATCGGTCGTCACCGAGGGACGCGGCGTCGGCTCGAGCTACCTGCTGCTCGCCGCCTACGATCGCCTGCTCGAGGGACTCGACCGCGTCTTCCAGTACCACTTCGAGCTGCTCAGCCTCGGCTACGGGGCATACCTCGCCTTCTACGAGCTCTGCCGAGGCGTGTTCCCTGACATCGAGGACAGGACGCTCGCGAGGATGGTCACCGGTATCGATGTCCTCGTGCTTCGCCCAGATGACGAGCTGAAACGCCTCGCCGCGCAGGCGATCGAGCTCGGGATCGGCGACCTCGTGCGCAGCGCCCGCAGCGAAGCGGATCTGCAGGCCGCTCTCGCCGGCAGCGAAGGGGGAGCCCGGTGGCTGGCCGACCTCGAGGAGACGAAGGATCCCTGGTTCTACTTCTCCTGCGGGACCGGCACCTTCTATCACCATCACCGATCGTGGATCGACGACCCGACACTTCCGATCGGCGCGATCGGCGCCTACATTGGGCGGCTCGATGCCGGCGAGGACATCGCGCGACCGTACGCGGCGATCGTCGCGGAGCGCGAGCGGATCACCGCCGAGCACCGCGAGCTCGTCCCCGAGGAGCAGCGCGCCGCCTTCGACCAGAGCCTCGCGCTCACGAGGACTGTTTTCCCTTACGTCGAGAACCACGCCTTCTACATCGACCACCGCTACCTGACGATCTTCTGGAACAAGGTTCGCGAGTTCGGCGCGCTCCTCGCAGTAAACGGCTTCTTCGACGAGGCAGAGGACGTCTTCTTCCTGCGCCACGACGAGGTCCGCTCCGCGCTCGAGGATCTCCGGCTGACCTGGAGCAGCGGCGCCGCGGCCGCCTACGGTCCGTCGCACTGGCCGCCGATCGTCGAGCGGCGGAAGGCGATCTATGACGCGATGCGGCGGTGGTCGCCCCCGCCCGCGCTCGGACCGATCCCCGAGGTGATCACCGAGCCGATCACCGTCATGCTCTGGGGGATCACCACGGAGCGCATCCGCGAGTGGCTGTCGTCGGAGGACGGCCGCTCGACGCCGTTGACCGGAATGTCGGGGTCGCCGGGAGTCGTCGAAGGACCAGCTCGCGTGCTCCTTGATGCGGACGGCGCGCATGAGCTACAGAAGGGCGAGATCCTGGTCGCACCCACCACCTCCACGAGCTGGACGCCCGTCTTCGGCACGATCGCCGGCGCCGTTCTGGACGTCGGCGGGGTGATGTGCCACGCGGCGATCGTCGCCCGCGAGTACGGCCTGCCGGCCGTCGTCGGAACCGGTGTCGGGACGAAGCGGATCAGGACCGGAGATCGGATCCGCGTCGACGCCGACGCCGGCGTCGTGACGATCCTGAGCTAGGAGCGGCCGAGGACGAGGTCGGCCGCGCGCTCGCCGATCATCGTCGTCGGCGCGTGCGTGTTGCCACCGGTGACCGTCGGCATCACCGAGGCGTCGGCGACGCGCAGTCCCTCGACGCCTCGGACGCGCAGCTGGGGGTCGACGACGGCGAGCTCGTCGGCACCCATCCTGCAGGTGCCGACCTGGTGGTGGTAGGTGATCGCCGTGTCGCGCGACGTAGTGCCGGACGTCCTCGCGCGAGCTGATGCCCGGGCCGGGGTAGAGCTCCTCGCCGAGCCAGTCGGCGAGCGCGCCCGCCCGGGCGATCTCGCGCACCTGCTCGAGTGACCACTGCAACGCGTCGACGTCGGCCTCCTCGGCGAGATAGGCGGGGTCGATCAGCGGCGGGTCGTCCGCGTCGGCCGATGCGAGGGTCAGCCGCCCGCGGCTCTGCGGGCGGATCATCCCGGCCATCAGCGTGAAGCCGTCCGCCGGTCCCTCCATCCCGGGCAGGTAGGCGGGCATGTGGAAGACGAGCGGCTGCGTGTCGGGAGCGGGCAGGTCGGCCCTGCTCCGCGCGAACAGGTGGGCGTGCAGCGGGGTCGTCCCCGGGACGACCGGCGGCATCGGGCGCGACGACGAGCAGATCACCGGCGAGAGCAGATGGTCGTGCAGGTTCTCGCCGACGCCGGGGAGGTCGACGGCGACCTCCAGCCCGACCCGCGCGAGCACGGCGGCCGGCCCGATGCCGGAGAGCATCAGCAGCTTCGGCGACTCGATCGCGCCTGCGCAGAGCACGACCTCCTGTTCGGCGCGCACCTCTCGCCCGCCGATGTCGACCCCGACACACCGACCGCCCTCGAGGACGAGTCGGCGGACGCGCGTTCCGGTCAATACGGTCAGGTTCGGCGCATCCAGCACCGGCCGCAGGAACGCGACCGTCTGGCTCTGGCGAACGTTGTCCCTGACCGTCAAGTGGCAGTAGCCGACGCCGTCCTGCGTCGGGCCGTTGTGGTCGTCGTTGAACGGGACCCCGACCTCCTGCGCCGCCTCGACAGCCGCCGCATGGAGCGGGTGCGGCTCGTAGTCTGCGGTCACACGCAGCGGCCCGCCTGCGCCGTGGTACTCGGACTCGCCGCGACTGAAGTCCTCGGAGCGCCTGAACAGCGGCAGCACGTCCTCGTAGCTCCAGCCCTCGCAGCCCGTCGGCCGCCCAGGCGTCGTAGTCGTTGCGGTGGCCGCGGATGTAGATCATCCCGTTCAGGCAGCTCGACCCGCCGAGCACCTTGCCGCGCGGGATGTCGAGCCGGCGGCCGTTGCAGCCGGGCTGCGGAACCGTCGTGTACGCCCAATCGTCGGGGCTGCCCCAGAGCTCCCAGAGGCGCCCCGGGTCGTGGATCGCCGGGTTCTCGTCGATCCCACCGGCCTCGATGACGCACACGCTGGCGCCGGCGTCGACCAGGCGGCGGGCGACGACCGCTCCTCCGCTCCCCGAGCCGATCACGATCACGTCGTACGACTCGGCCACGCGCCGATCCTACGATGCGCGCGCCGCAGCGAGCTCGAGCAACGCCGAGACCAGCTCGTCCGTCGCAGAGAAGAAGGGCGCGTGGTCGGCGTCGATCTCGATCACGCGCTCGCACGGATGCTCGCGGATCATCCGGCGCTGGAGCGGAGGCACCATCGACCGGTCGTGCCTCGTCACTACGTACGAGCGCGGGATCGACGCGAGCACCTCGTCGTCGAGGTCGACAGGTGTGGCAAACGGCGCCACCGCCTGCGGACGCCGCCGCTTCATCGCCAGCGCCGCCTGTTCCGCCGTGCAGCGGTTGTAGATCCCGGCCCTCACGGCATCGTCGGGCAACGTCGCCACCGGCGGGTCGCCCGCAACGACGAGGTTCTCCTTGATCATGTTGCCGGCGCCTTCCGGGAGATCGGTGAGCTCGAGGAGCGACTGGCCGTTCGACGGCATGAACGCAGCCACGAAGATGAGTGACGCGACCCGCTCCGGACAATCGGACGCGGCCTGGGTGACGACGACGCCGCCCATGCTGAACCCGACGAGAACCGCCGGCTCCGGACGCGACTCGAGTACCTCGCGGACGCGGGCGACGCAGCTCTCGAGCGTGACCTCCTCGACGGGAGTCCCGTCCTTCCCGGCGCCGGGCAGATCGAGCGCCTCGACCGTGTGCCCGGCCGCTTCGAGCGGTCCGATCGACGGGCTCCCAGCTCCAGGCGCCGCCGAAGGCGCCGTGGACGAGGACGAACCGCGCCATCAGACGGTGAGCACGAGCTTCCCGCGCGTCCGGCCCTGCTCGCCGAGCGCGTGCGCCGCGCCGGCCTCCTCCAGCGGGAACGTGCGCTCGACGTGCGGGCGGAGCTTCCCCTCGGCCGCGAGCCCGGCAAGCGCCTCCAGCCCCAGCGCGGTCCGGCTCGACCAGGATCCCGGCCACGCGCACGCGTCCCGCGGCGGCCGCCACCAACGCCGGAACCGACGAGCCGGAGACGGTGACGAGCACTCCGCCGTCCCGCAGCGCCTGCAGCGCACCGATCCCGACCTCGCCGCCGACCGCGTCGAGGACGACGTCGACGTCGCGAAGCGCGATGGGCTCGTCCTTGCCGAGCGGCTCGTCCACGCCCAACTCCCGGAGGAAGCCGTGCTTGGCCTCGGACGCCGTCCCCGCGACCCAGGCCCCGCGCGCGGCTGCGATCTGCACCGCGAAGTGCCCGACCCCGCCGGCGGCGCCGAGCACCAGCACACGCGAGCGCTCGCCCACGCCGCCGGTGTCGACGAGCGACTGCCAGGCGGTCAGCCCCGCGAGCGGCACCGCCGCCGCCTCGACGTCTGCCAGCGCCTCCGGGGTCCGGGCCAGCTGGCGCGACGGCGAGACGGCGTACTCGGCATAGCAGGCCGCCTCCTGCGGGAACCGCGGCATCCCGAAGACGCGGTCGCCGGGCGCGAGCCAGGTCACGCCGAACCCGACCTCCTCGACGGTTCCCGCCACGTCCCAGCCGACCGTGAACGGCGGCTCGCCGAGGAGGCCGCCGCCCGCACGCACCTTCCAGTCGACCGGATTGACTCCCGCGGCGGCCACCCGGACGAGCACCTCGGTCGGCGCCGGCTCCGGCTTCGAGACCTCCTCGACGACCAGGACCTCCGGCCCGCCGAGGGTGTGCTGACGAACGGCCCGCATCATGGCGATTGTTGTATACAGCGCGCATGGCCGAGAGCGCGTTCCCGAGCCCCTACGAGATCGAGACGCCGTCCGGCTGCGAGGGCTGGGAAGAGATGTATCCGTACTACGCGCTGTTCGCCGATGCCCGCCGCGACGCCGACGAGAACCGGTTCTGGTTCTGGAACTCGATGCACTTCCCGGTGCCGATGCCTGCTTTCGACGTCGCCTGCATCGACGCCCCGTACCAGGCCGTCGGCGCCTGGCAGAACCGGGTCTTCGCCGTCCCGCCGGCGATGGGGATCGACTACCGGATCGTCAACGGGTACGTCTACATCTCGGGCAACCCCGTCTCCGACCCGGAGAAGATCGCCGAGCGCGCCGAGTTCTTCCAGCGCCGGGCAAGCCACTACTTCCAGAACTGGGAGGAGCTGTACGGCCGCTGGAAGGCGAAGATGGAGGCGCTGATCGCCGAGATCACCGACCTCCCGGTGCCGGAGCTCCCCGAGTACGAGCCGGACGAGGTCATGCACGACGACGACCGCCAGACCGCGTTCTACGAGGTGCTCGACGCCTACGGCCGCACGCTCCGCTGCGGCGACCTGATGTGGCAACACCACTTCGAGTTCTTGCTGCTCGGCTACGGCGCCTACGTCGCGTTCAGCGACTTCTGCAAGAGCCAGCTGCCCGACATCCCCGAGCAGCACATCGCCCAGATGGTCGCCGGCATCGACGTGCTCCTCTTCAAGCCGAGCGCGGAGCTGAAGCGGCTGGCGCAGCTGGCGATCGACACCGGCGTCGACGGCGCCTTCGTCGAGGGCCGGACGCCGGCCGAGATCGACGACGAGCTGGCCGGTAGCGAGGCCGGCCGCGCGTGGCTCGAGGAGCTCGAGCGCGTGAAGGACCCCTGGTTCAACATGGCCGTCGGAGACGGCCTCTATCACTTCTACGGCAGCTGGTACGACGACCCCGGCATCCCCTACGCGTCGGTGGTCGGTCACGTGCGGGCGCTGAAGGCAGGTGAGGACGTCGAACGGCCGAGCGAGGAGATCGCCCGCGAGCGCGACCGTCTGGCGGTGGAGTACGGGGCCTTGCTAGACGACGACGCCAGAAAGACCTTCGACGAACTGCTCGGGCTCTCGCGCACGGTCTTCCCGTACGTCGAGGAGCACAAGTTCTACTGCGACTACTGGTTCCTGACGCGCTGGTGGAACAAGCTGCGCGAGTTCGGCGCTCTACTCGCGGAGGGCGGCTTCCTCGAGCAGGCCGAGGACATGTTCCAGCTCGGCCGCCACGAGGTCGCGCAGGCGCTCGACGAGCTGCTGCTCTGCTGGGCGACCGGCGGCGCGCCGCTCGGGCCCAGCCACTGGCCGCCGATCGTCGCCAGGCGCAAGGAGCTGCTCGAGCGGCTCGCCGACTGGACGCCGCCGCCCGCGATCGGCGCGACCCCGGAAGCGATCACCGACCCGATGTCGATCATGCTCTGGGGCGTGACCACCGAGCGCGTGCAGGAGTGGGCGAGCGCAAGCGACGGCGGTTCCCAGCTGACCGGCGCAGCAGCGTCGCCCGGAATCGTCGAGGGCCCGGCGAGGGTGGTCGTGGACGTCGAGGAGATCTCGGGCGTTCGCGACGGCGACGTGCTGGTGTGCACGATCACCTCACCCGCCTGGGCGCCGATCTTCCCCAAGCTCAGGGGGGTGGTGACCGACATCGGCGGCGTGATGTCGCACGCGGCGATCGTCTGCCGCGAGTACGGGCTGCCGGCCGTGGTCGGCACCGGCCGGGCGACGGCGGCAATCCGGACCGGCCAGTCGATCCGCGTCGACGGCTCGTCGGGGGTCGTCACCATCCTGGACTAGATGCCGCTCAGCGAGGACGACGTCCGCGAGATCCTGCGACTGATCGACGAGTCGCCAGTGGAGGAGATCCGGGCGGAGACGGGCAGGTTCACGCTCTACGCCTTGCGAGACGGACCCGGGGCCGAGCCGGCGCCCGCGGCGCCTCGGAGTGAAGACGGCGAAGGGCCGATGATCGACATCGTCGACACGACCACGCGCGACGGCAATCAGAGCCTCTGGAGCGCAACCGGGCTGACCACGGCGGACATCGTCTCGATCGCGCCCACGATCGACCGCGTCGGCTTCCACGCGGCCGACTTCTCCTCGAGCACGCACATGGCCGTCGCGGTCCGCTTTCACGGGGAGGACCCGTGGGAGCGGCTCCGGCTCGTCAGCCAGGGGATGCCGAACACGCCGCTCAGCTACATCACGACCGGGATGCGCTTCATCTCGTGGGTGCCGTGCGACGAGGACCTGATGCGCCTCTCCTTCCGGTGCGTCGTGCGCAACGGGATCAGGCGCTTCCAGGTCGCCGACCCGACGAACGATCCCGCTCGACTGCGCCGGATCGCGCGCGTGGCGAAGGAGGAGGGAGTCGAGGAGGTGGTGATCGGCCTCACCTACTCGGTCAGCCCCGTCCACACCCATTCGTACTACGCGGAGCGCGCGGCGGCGCTCGCGGACTGCGCCGACATGGATCGCCTCTACCTCAAGGACCCCGGCGGGCTGCTCACGCCCGACGCAGTGCGCGAGCTGGCGCCCCACTTCGTCGCTGCGGCCGGCGAGCGCGTCGCCGAGCTGCACAGCCACACCACGATCGGCCTCGCTCCGATCGTCTACCTCGAAGGCGCACGGGCCGGCTTCCGCGTGCTCCACACCGCCGCGGGCCCGCTCGCCCGCGGCACGTCGAACCCGGCCGCCGAGACGACGGTACGGGACCTCGTCGCATCCGGCTTCTCGCACCGGCTCGACCTCGAGGCGCTCGCGGAGATGGCAGACCACTTCCGACGGCTGGCGGCCGAGAGGGATTTGCCGGTCGGCATGCCCCAGGAGTTCGACGCCACCTACTACCACCACCAGCTCGCCGGCGGCATGGTCTCGACGACGCGGCGGATGCTCGAGGAGCAGCATCGCCCCGAGCTGTTCGACGCGGTGCTCGAGGAGGTCGGCCGCGTGCGAGCAGAGATGGGGTACCCGATCATCGTCACACCGGTCTCGCAGATGGTCGCCACGCAGGCACTCCGCAACGTGGTCGACGCGGAGCGCTGGTCGAACGTCTCGGTCGAGACGATCCGCTATTTCCTCGGACACTACGGCGAGCCGTCGGCGCCGGTCGATCCGGACATCGCCGACCGGGTGCTGTCGCGGCCGGGCGTCGAGGAGCTGCGCCACCTCGAGCCGATCCACCTGGAGGGAGCGCGCGCCCGGTTCGGGAAGGGGATCTCCGACGAGGAGCTACTGCTCCGGCTGACGATGCCCCAGGAGCAGGTTGATGCGATGGTCGAGGGCCGCGCGACGACCTCGCCTCCTGCCGTCCGGGTGGGCAGCCCGTCCGCGCGACTGCTGCGAGAGGTCGCGAGCCGGGAGCCGGTGCAGCACATTCGGGTCGAGACCGGCGACCGGGTCGTGGAGTGGCGTCGTGCTTGACGGGGTCAAGGCGATCGTCCTCGACGTCGACGGCACGCTCGTGCACCGGGCGGGCGACGAGGTGCACGTGCAGCCCGGGGCGCGCGAGGTGCTGGCGAGGATCAGGGCCTCGGGGCGGGGGCTGGCGATCTTCACGAACGGGAGCCACGACTCGCCCGCCTGGTTCGCCGAGGGGCTGCGCGCCGCCGGACTGGACATCGCCGACGAGGAGATGCTCACCCCGCTCCGCAGCGTCCAGGCGTACCTGCGCATGCGCCGGCTCGAAGGACCGGTGCTGGCGTTCGCGACCGAGCCGGCCCGCCGGTTTCTCGAGGCGGAGGGCACGTCGCTCGCGGGCGACGACGGGCCGGTGGACGCGGTCTTCGTCGCGCACGCCGATACCGTCGACTTCGCGCTGCTCGAGCGTGCGGCGCGAGCGATCATCGCAGGGGCCCGGCTCCTGACCGCGAGCTACGCGCCCGCGTACGCCGGCGCGGACGGCCCGATCCTCAGCCGCGGCGCGATGACCACCGCGGCGCTCGCGAAGGCGAGCAGCACCCGTCCCGTCATCGTCGGCAAGCCCTCGCGTGCGGCGATGCGGACGGTCGAGGAGCAGGTCGGCGTGCGGGGGAGCGAGATCGCCGTGATCGGAGACGACCTGACGATGGACATCGCGTTGGGCCGCCTCGGCGGTGCCCGGACGGTACTCGTCGCCAGCGGGATCAGCGGACGTCCCGACCTGCACGCGATCCCGGAGCGCCGCCGGCCGGACTGCGTCGTCGGCGGGGTAGCCGAGCTGCTCGAGTGGCTCTGAGGTAGCTCCTTACAAAAACTTAACGAAGGCGGGGCGCGAACTTCCCGCCCGCCCGCCGTCATCCCAGGTAGAGCACTCGACCGGTACGCCGCGGGGGAACCCAGACGAGCAGTCAGGTCCTCGCCGCTTCGTGCCGATGACGATTCGACCGCCCAGCAACCGAAAAGGAGTCGACATGCGCCGTCTTGCCACACCGGTCGCCGTTATTGCGCTTCTCGCCGCCGGGGTGTTCGCGGCGGTGTCGATCGCCAGCGGCGGCGGTCTCGCCCACGGCATCACGACCGGCCTGATCACGACCACCGGCGGAAAGGTCGCGATCTGCCACCGCACCGGTTCGAAGAAGAAGCCCTTCCACACGATCACGGTCGCCGTGTCTGCGGTCCGTGCGCACCTGAAGCACGGCGACGTCCTCGGGCCGTGCACCGTCGCCACCGTCGCGGCGATGAAGAAGCACGGCAAGGCGGCCGCCAAGCACGCGACGACGACCACCACCACCGGCACCACCGCCCAGAACACCCCGACCGCTCACGGCAACAGCGGCGCCCACGGCGCAAGCGGCGACAGCCACGGTAACGGGGGAGAGCACGGCAACGCCGGCGGCAACGGCAAGGGTCGGCGGCGGCGGCAAGCCCTGACGCCGCGGTCGCGGGTGAACACCCGCCCGACGTAGCGCTCCCCCTGCCGGTCGGGACAGGGGGAGCGCTTCATCACCTGCGTGGCCGGACCGCGTTCGCCGTCGCGCTCGGCGTCGCGACGTTCCTGGCGGCCTGGGGGACGCTCCACTACGGCTTTTACACGCACCGGCTGCTGCTCGACACGCCGATCTACGAGAGCTACGGGGATGCGACTCTTCGCGGCGAGATCCCGTACCGGGACTTCGCCGTCGAGTATCCACCCGGCGCCCTGCCAGTATTCATCCTGCCCTCCGCCCTCTCGGGCGAGGGGCATTTCGGCACCTACACACGGGTGTTCGAGACGCTGATGGGACTCTTCGGGGTGCTGGCCGTCGCGGCGGTGACGCTCATCCTCGTGCGGCTCGGACGCCGTGGGGTGGCGCTGGCGACCGCCGTCGGCCTCGCAGGCCTCGGTGCGCTCGCGGTCGGTCCCGTCATCCTCTCGCGCTTCGACCTCTGGCCGGCCACGTTGACGGTCGGGGCGCTCGCCTTGCTCCTGTACGAACGGAGACGGTCGGCCTTCGCGGTGCTCGGCCTGGCCTTCGCGGCCAAGCTCTTCCCGGCACTCCTCCTCCCGCCGATGCTTGCGTACGTCTGGCGCCGTAACGGCCGTCGGCAGGCGTTGCTCTGCGGTCTGTGCTTTCTTGCGGTGGCAGTCGCCTGCTACGCGCCGTTCGTCGTCCTGAGCCCGCACGGAGTGTGGTCGAGCATTGCGGGTCAGGCCAGCCGGCCTCTGCAGATCGAGAGCCTCGGCGCTTCGATTCTCCTCGCGGTCCACCAGGTGTCGGGCCTCGCCCTGACGATGGATGTGAGCCACGGCTCCAACAACCTCGTCGGTGCCGTCCCCGACAAGCTCGCGCTCGGCGAGGCCGTTCTCCAGGCACTCGTCATCGTCGTCGTCTGGGTCAGCTTCCTCCGCGGCCCCGCCGACCGCGAGCGCCTGGTGCGCACCTGCGCCGCATGTGTCTGCGCCTTTATCGCCTTCGGCAAAGTCCTCTCTCCGCAGTACCTGGTCTGGCTGCTGCCTCTCGTCCGGCTCGTCCGCGGACGTCGAGGGGTGGTCGCGGGCGCCCTGCTCGTCGCGTCCATGCTCCTCACCCAACTCTGGTTCCCGTACCGCTACCTCGATCTGGTCTACGAGCTCGACGCCCGCGCCTCCTGGCTCGTGGTGTCGCGCGATCTCGCGCTCGTGGCGCTGCTCGCCGCCCTGGTCTGGCCGCAGAGGCGCGACGCCCGCACCGGTGACGACGGGATCACCCGGACAGGGCACGCGCTTGCCGGCTGACCCGGCATCATGTCCAAGTTGTGGCGGTAGGCGCTGACTCCCTGTTCGAGGGGCACCCGGCCGACGACGCTGCGGTCGCTCTCGCGGGCGAGCTCTTCCGGGAGCACTCGAGGATGGTGCTCGCGGTCTGCCGGCGCCTGCTCCCCGACACGGCCGAGGCAGAGGACGCCATGCAGCAGACGTACGTCTCTGCCTATCGGTCACTGCTCGCCGGGAGCGAGCCTCGGCGAGCGGACGTCTGGCTCGCGGCGATAGCGCGCAACGAGTGCCTCGACCGGATTCGCACCCGGATGCGCGAGCCACTCGCCGAGCACGGGCGAAACGGCCGCTCAGAGGCGCCGGATGCGCTCGCCGCGCTGATCGCCGGCGAGGAGCTCCGCGCCCTCAGCCGGTCGATCGAGCAGCTTCCGGCCCAGCAGCGCGAGGCCCTGGTGCTCCACGAGTTCTGCGGCCTTCCATACGGGGAGGTTGCAGCTGCGATCGGAGTGTCCGAGTCTGCGATCGGGTCGTTGCTCTTCCGGGCCCGGAGGAGCGTCCGCTCGGCGTTCCGGCGTGGATACGCCGTTCTGCCGCTGCCGGAGATCTGGAACGCGAGCGCCCAGCTGCTCGCGCGTGGGCCGGCGATCAAGGTCGCTGCGCTCCCGATGGTCGCAAAGGTCGGCTGCGGAGCCGTCGCGGTGGGATTGAGCGCGGGTGCTGTGGTCGCGGTCGACCACGAGGTCGGGGCGCAGTCCCGGCCGCGTTCCGTTCCGCGCGTCGCGGCGGCTCCGGAGACGTTGGCCGGTGCGAGAACGCGTGCGCCCGTCAGCCTGCCGGTGGTCGCGAGGTCGGAGGCCCTGGCGTCGGCAACGGCGATGGTGGCTCCGGTCACCTCCGAGCGTCCCGTTAGGTCGTCGCCTCCACGTCGCGAGCACCGGCCTCGTCCCATCCCCACGACCATGGCCGGCCGGCCTGTGCCCGCGCAGCTGGTCTCACCCGCCGCGGCAGCACCCTCGCGACCCGCCGGCACCCCGGTGTCCGGCAAGGGCAATTCACACGTCTCGACCGGGAGCGGAGGCGTCAACGAGCGACGAAGCCACGGCAGGGCGCCCGTAAGGTCCACGAAGCAGCACGGCAAGCAGAAGGCCGCGCGGCCGACACAGGCTGGTGGGAACCAACACCCTCGTCCCGCCGGAGCGGAACCGGCCGCGACCGCCCCTGGATTAGCGCGTGGTCACGACGAGGACGGCCCGCCGGGCAAGGGCGAGACGGTCGACGCGTCGGCCCCGTCCGCCGATGCACCGCCGTCGGAGTCGAGCACGGACCACCCCGTCCACCCCGAACATCCCGAGCACCCCGACCACCCGGCCAAGAGCTGAGCTCTCGCCGCGACTGCTACGAGAGGGACGAGCGGCCAGCAGACAAGTTCTCGGAGACGCGCCCGGAGCGACGGCCTCTCGTCCGTGGTCGCGAGCTCGACCGTCGAGCCCGAGCCTCGCAGCGCGGCGCGAAGCAGCGCCGCCGCCCGACCGGCGTGCCAGCCGGACGTGACCAGGACGACCCGCCCCGCCCCCACCTCGCGCGCGACTGACGCGGCGGCGACCACATTCGCGAGCGTCGACCGTGAGGTGGAGTCGACGAAGACCCGCCGGCAGGGCGCGGCCCACGACCGGGCCATCAGCTCCGCCTCCGAGGCCGCGCTGCGGCCCCGCGCCCAGCCGGTGAGGAGCACGACGTCGTCCGCGCGCGCCTCCCGCTCCGCCCGGCGCAGGCGCCGAGCGCAGATCTCGTGCAGCTCCTCGCCCGTTCCGTCCGAGTAGCCACAGACCGCGATCAGGCGCGGGCGGCTCACCGCGACGAGCCCCGGACGCGCCGCACCAGCCCGTACGCGACGAGCGTGCCGGCGACGGTGAGGACGAGCTGGACCGCCCGCTTGCCCTGCAGCTTGGACTCGCCGCTCGCGCGCTCACGCATGTCCACCGGCACCTCGACCACGCTCAGTCCGCCTTTCTGCAGCCTGAGCAACGACTCCACCTCCGGCGCGCCGCTCTCGTACGGCACCGCCAGAATCGGCATCGCGCGAGCGTTGACCGCGTACATCCCGCTGGTCGCGTCGTGGAACGGCCCCCCGAGCGCCGCCTTCATTCCGCGCCGCAAGCACCGCCGTCCCGAACCGCCGGCTCGGGCTGGGCTCGATAGCGGTACGGCTCGTACCCGTCGCCGCTGACGAAGCGCGACCCGACGGCGACGTCGGCCTCGCCCGCACGAACGATCGCGAGCAGGCGGACGAGCTCCTCGACCGGGTGCTGGCCGTCGGCGTCGACACGGCCGGCGAACGCATAGCCGTGCTCGTGCGCGTAGGCGTATCCGGCGGCGATCCCGGCCCGCAGCCCGCGGTTCTCGCCGAACGAGAGCACCCGGGCACCGTGCTCCTCGGCCACGGCGGCCGTCCGGTCGGTCGAGCCGTCGTCGACGACGAGGACGTCGGCGTCGGGGAGCCCGGCGGCCAGCTCGGCGAGCACCGAAGGGAGGATCTCCTCCTCGTTCCAGGCAGGGATGAACACGACCGTGTCGGCCACCCCTGCATGGTAGGCGGGGCTGCGCGACCCCGTGGGCCGCACAGCCCCTTGACCGGAGCGCTAGCTCTTGAGGTTGACGCGGACCGAGACCAGCCGCCGGTTCGAGATGCCGGCGAGCGGGTTCTCCCCGCCCTTCCGGGCCCGGACGAACATGGCGACCAGCTGCTGCTTGCTGCTCACCGGGAAGCCCCTGAGCCGCTGGAAGGTCAGCGTTGCCCACCCGTCGGCGCCGCTCGACGCCTCCGGCGGAATCGACCACTGGTTGTACGGCGTGGCGGTCGAGTAGACAAGGGCACCCTGCACGGGGCCGCCGCACGTCGATGTGATGTGGAACCTGACCGTCAGCGTCTCCGTCCCCTTCGCGACGACCGACGGGGCGCTCTGGAAAGTGTCGACCAGCAACCGGGCCGGCCCGTTGATGTTCGCCACCTGGTCCGGGTTCCCGCCCGGCGGGCAGCCGGCCCCGCGGTTCTTGCCGATCACCGCGGTCGGACTGGACTGAGCGGTGTCGTTGCCGGCCGAGTTCGTTGCGGTCACGCGGAAGCGGATCGTCGTATTGACGTCCCCCGAGGCGATCACGTACGTGTTCTTGTTCGCCCCGTTGATCGTCGCGCACGAGCCGCCCTTGTTGTCGCACCGCAACCAGGCGTAGTCGAACTTCGTCGGAGAGTTCGCCCAGGTTCCGTTGCTACCGGTCAGCGTCGAGCCCTCCTGCGGCGTGCCGGAGATGGCCGGCGCGGCAGTGTTCGCCGGCTTGCCGGACGCTACGACGACCGCGGTCGCGGCCGACGTCGCCGCCGTCGACCCCTCCCCATTCGTCGCGGTCACCCGGAAGCGAATCCTGTGTCCGTCGTCGGAGGCCGTGAGCGTGTACTGCGTGCCGTTGGCCCCACCGATCGGATTGCACCCGTTTCCATTGGCGTTGCAGCGCAGCCAGGCGTAGGCGTAGGTGTTCACGTTCGACCAGTCACCCCGGTCGCCGGTCTAGCACCTGGCCGACCCGGGCTGCGCCGAAGATCTTGGGCGCAGTGTTGTTGGTCGGCTTGGCCTTGGCCGCGGCGATGCCGGAGCCGACGATGACGACCGCGAGGACGCCTGCCAGAGCTCCTCCGGCAACGGCGCGTCGGAGCCAGCGGCGAGTCGGCGTGGTAGCAGTGCGCATGTGTCCCCCCTTACCCGTCGTGGAACGTCTTCGAGAACGTTCACTTTCAGCCTACGAGACCAAACGCCTGCAAATGGAATGCTTACAAGTGGCGTACACCTGGCAAACGTCTGCTCCCTCGTGCACTCCTGCATGGCCGTCTGGCCCAGCTGCGGCGAGGAGAATCCCGATCGTTTCCGCCTCTGCGGGTTCTGTTGTATATAGATGCCTCTCCCGGAACGTCCCACGACTTGAGCCACCAGCCTTTACCCGACGACCACGTTCCCACAGCCGGGACTTCCACGGCTGCCGAGGCGGAGAGCGCAGCCGCACCGGAGATTCCGGAGGAGTTCCAGCCGGACCAGCTGCCCCGCGCCCTCTTCGGCTACGACCGGTCGACGATCGTCGAGCTGCTCGGGACGCTGAGCGCAGCGCATCAAGTCGCTTACGCAGGAGCGCACCGACCGCGACCGTCAGATCGCGGAGCTCGAAGCCAGGATCAGGCAGCTCGAAGCCAGGATCAAGCAGAACGAGGAGAATCATCGCCTGATCGGCGAGGCGCTGGTCGCGGCGAGGGAGGAGGCGAACACGATCCGTGAGAACGCCCGCCAGTCGGCGGAGCAGGTCCTTCGTGCCGCTCGAAACCAGGCCGACCTGATTCTGGAGGAGTCTGAGCGTGAAGCACGGGCTCAGGCGAAGGAGCATCGTCGAGTCGGCGCAGCGTGAGCGGGAGGAGCTGGTCGAGAGCGCCTACCGCGAGCGGCAGGCCATGCTGGACGAGGCCGGCCGTGCACGAGCGTTCGTCGAGGAGACGCACGAGCAGCTCTCAGACTTCCTGATGGCAGCGGTGAAGTGGTACGAGCAGGCGAAGCCGTCGAGTCGCACAGAAACAGGACGGTCAGCCGAACGAGCTTCCGAGCAGCCCGGCAAACGAGCGCAGCTCGATCCCCTCCGCCTGAACCGCCCCCCGCACGCGCGGGTCGCAGAGAGCCTCCAGCTCGAGCGGCCGCTCCGTCGAGTAGGTCGACTCCTCTTCGGGCTCCGCGGCGGGGTGGCAGCCGAGCTCGGTGACACCGGGCGGAAGCGATGCCAGCAGTCGAAGGAGCGCCTCGACCGTGATCGCCTCGGGAAGAGGCTCGCCGGTCCCGGTCTGGCCGTAGAAGTCGCCCGCGATAGGCGACTCCCGCACGTGCACCCGCGGACCGGGACGCCGAGCCTGCTTCCGGCTTCGACGACGACCGAGCGAACCGGCTCCTCGAGGTGGCGATGCTGGTGCGAGTCGAGATGCGTCGGCTGCCGGCCGAACAGGGAGATGAACTGCGCGAGCTGCGCCGCGACCTCCGCCTCGACCGCCGTGCGGTCGTCCGCGACGACACCTGGTACAGCGGCATCCAATCGCCGTCTCGGTAGACCCACTCGGACAGGTCGACGTGGAGGCCGACGCTCAGATCGGGCCGGTCGCGCGCCAGCTGCCGCCGCCTCCTCGACCGCCGGCCAGCGCACCATCGCGCTCGTGCTGGTCACGATCCCCTCGTCGTGTGCGCGCGCGACGCCGCGGTTGATGCCGCCGCTCCGGCCGAAATCGTCGGCGTTGACGATCAGCACCGCGGCTCACAGGCCGACTCGCTCCGCGAGCCGAGGGAGCTCGGCACGCCAGTCGCGGGCGTGCTCCGGCGGCGGCGTCCAGTCGGGCGACCAGCCGAGCCACTGGACCGCGAGGTGCAGCCGGGCGCAGTCGAGATCGAACGCGAGCTCGCGTCGGGTCGGGCGGCTGCTCGAGCGCGAGCCGGTACGCCTCGGCCAGCGCGGCGGCGCCCGCCTCGGGCAGCCCCGACGTCAGCGCCGCGAGGTCGAGCACGCCGGGGCCGATGCCGGCGAGCTCCCAGTCGACGACGGAGACGCGGTCGCCGGCGATGAGCACGTTCGACGCGTACAGCTCGCCGTGGACGAGCGTCGTCGGAAGCCCGGCGAGCCGGTCGACGACCGCTTCGTAGCCGGGGACGTCGACGCCCGCCCGCTCCGGCCAGAGCTCGAAGAAGAGCCGGTCGTAGCGGACAGCGATGGCGGGTCGCTGCGATGCCCGCGAACCGGTCGTGCAGCCGCGCGAGCCACCGCGCCGCCGGTTGCCAGCGGTCGAGTCTCGAGCTGGTAGAGCTCGGTGCCGGCCACCTTCTCGACCACGAGCCAGTACCGCCCGCGGTCGGGATCGACGACCGCGCCCGCGAGCGCCGGCGTGCCGAGACCCGGCTTCGTCGAGGAGCGAGCTGGTACACCTCGATCTCGCGACGCCGGGTCGTGCAGGAAGTCCGAGCTTCGCCGCGCGCGCCCGGTCGGTCAGCGCCTGCGGCGAGAGATCCTTGAGCAGCAGCTCCTTCCCGTCCGGCCTCGAGCTCGACGAGCGGAGCGCTCGAGCGGTACTCGAACGGGACGCCGGCGCAGTCGGCGTCGACGCCGAGCAGCTCCGCCAGCTCGGCATCGGTCGCGTCGTGGATCGAGCGATGTCGGCGCGGGCGGCAGCAGCGCCGACCTCCCGCAGCAGCCGGGTCAGGACGCGCCGCGAGTCGAGGTGCTCCTCGGCGATCGCCCGGGCGGCCCTCGCATGGCGCCCGTAGTCGAACCGGATCGCCTCGATCGGCGGC
Organism: uncultured Actinomycetes bacterium; assembly: GCA_963808815.1. GTDB lineage: Bacteria > Actinomycetota > Thermoleophilia > Gaiellales > Gaiellaceae > DATBLE01. The sequence continues at coordinate 301,526 of CAWEGI010000017.1, forward strand.
GAGCACGTCGTCGGTGTCGGCGAAGGCGAACAGCCCCGCGCCGATCGGGCAGCCGCTCGCCGAAGCCGGTGTCCTGCGCGACCACCGGCCGTCCGGAGGCGAGGTAGGCCGCGCTGCGGTCGCCGAACCAGCCGCAGCGCGAGACGACGTAGCCCTCCTTGGCGATGCCGAGCTCCGCCTTGGAGCCGCGGACGAACGCTGCGTAGTCGTCCGGCGATGCCGGCGACGCGACGCGGGTCGAGCAGCTCCCAGCCGTGCTCGCGAAGCGCCGCGAGGTCGGGCTCGTCGGGATGGATGTCGAGGGCGAGCGCGAACCGCTCGTCGGTGCTGGTCGGGAGGTCGAGCAGCGCCCGCAGCGAGTGCGCCTTCTGGCCGTAGCGGACGCCGTCGTGCTCGATCGAGCCGTAGGCGCGGAAGTTCGCCACGGTCGTGAAGGCGTCGGTCTCGATCCGCTCGGCGACCGGCCAGCGCTCGAGCACGACCGGCGGCAGCGTCGTGGATCCAGTCGTGGCCGGTTGGCGGGCACGCGGCGGCCGACGGTCACGTAGTGGGTGTGGCCGTCCAGGCCCACGTCCACCCCCTGCGCGTGCCAGAGCTGGTTGAAGGCCGGGTCGAGGTCGAGGTAGACCCGGACCGGAGCCTCGTTCGAGGACACGCTCGTCGCGGAGCATCCCCGAGATGTTCAGGAGCAGGTCGGGCACCGGGCCGCCGTACGGCCCGAGGAACGCCCGCGGGCCGAGGTCGAGCCCGGCGAAGTAGGCCGCCGCCTCGGCGCGCGGCTCGGCCGGGTCGACCAGCCAGACCTCGTGCCCGAGCTGCTCGAAGCCGAGCACGTACTGGAGCACCGCCCAGGTCGCCCCGCCCTGGTGCGGGTCGGCCGCGACCATGCCTGCGACGAGGATCCTCACAACGCCTCCTCGAGCAGCGCGGCCAGCACCTTGTCCGAGTCGAAGTACTCTTCCGCGACCGCTCGGGCCGCCCGAGCATGGCGGTCGTAGTCGTCGACGATCGCCCGCGCGCCGGCCGCTGCCTCGTCGGGCGTCGCGGAAGGCGAGCAGCCCCTCGCCGACCGGGAAGTGCTGCGAGAAGCCGGTGTCCTGGACGAGCACCGGCCGTGCCGGAGGCGAGGTAGCGCGTGCTGCGGTCGCTGAACCAGCCGCTGCCGGTCTCGACGTAGATCCCCTGCGCGACCGAGAACTCGGCGCCGGAGCCCTGCACGTAGTCGCGGAAGCCGTCCGGCTCGGCCGCCACCTCCGGATCGACGAGGTGCCAGCCCTGCCCGCTCGAGCGCCTCCCGGTCGGCCGCGTCCGCGGGGTCGATGTCGAGCGCAGCCTCGAACGCCAGACCGGTCTCGCGCGGGAAGGTCGCAGGAACGTGCGCCACTGGTGGTGCTTCAGCCCGTACGGCTCGATCGGCCCGAACGGCGAGCGCCAGGTCGAGACGGTGGTGAAGCGGTCGAAGCCCCCGTCGGCCGACCGGCCACTCGTCGAGCACGACCGGCGGCCGGGTGTGACGCCAGTCGATCCCGCACGTGGGGATCGGGCAGCCGCGCTCGCCGATGTTCTGGCCGATCGTGAAGTAGACGTCGTGCCCGGGGATCTGCTCGATCCCCCGCTCGTGCCAGAACTGCGTGAACCCGGGGTCGATGTCGACGAACGCAGTCCGCCGGAACCGGCGGCGGACCGTCGTCGGAGCGGACGTTGCCGCTGATGTTGACGAGCAGGTCGCCGCCCTGCGGCCGTGTCGGCTGCCGGGCGGTAGTCGAGCCCGAACCGTTCGGCGACCGCGCGCGCGTAGGCGAGCGCCTCCGGCGGAGTCGCGTCGTGCGCCTCCTCGATCAGGCGCACGTCGCAGCCGAGCCGGCGGAAGCCGAGCGCGTAGCTCAGCCGCACCCAGGCCTCGCCGCCGTTCCCGGCCTTGCTCGCCAGCGCGCCGGCGACCGCGACCACGGTCACGACCCGAGCTCCTCGAGCAGCCGCGGCAGGACGAGCCGGGCAGTCGAAGCTCTGCCTCGGCGAGCCGGCGGGCCGCTCTCGCGTGCGTCGGGTAGTCGGCGAGGATCCGCTCCGCCCCGTCGACCGCCTCGTCCAGCGTCGAGAACGTGACGCAGCCCCTCGCCGAGCGGGTAGTGAGCGGCCAGGCCGGTGTCCTGGACGAGCGCCGGCTTGCCGCTCGCGAGGTAGCAGGCTGTTCGGTCGCCGAGCCAGCCGGTGCGCGAGCGTCACGTAGATCCCCTTCGCGACCGTGAGCTCCGCCAGCGAGCCCTGCACGAACCGCAGGTAGGCGCCGGGGTCGGCGGCGACCTCGCTCGGGTCGACGAGCAGCCAGCCGTTCTCGCGCAACGACTCGAGGTCGTTCGCGTCGCTCGCGTCGATCTCGAGCGCGACCCGGAACGGCGCGTCAACCCTGGAGGGAAGCTCGACGAACTTCCGGAACTCGTGGACGCGGAGACCGAGGCTTTGCCCGTCGTACTCGATCCGGTCGTACGGGCCGCGCCAGCTGCCGACGGTCGTGAAGTCGTCGCCACCTGGCGCAACGGGGCAGCGGTCGAGCACGACCGGGTGCGGGATCGTCAGCCAGCGGAGCCCGCAGGTCGGGCACGCCGCAGCCGTCGCTCGCCGACGTTCCGCCCGACCGTGACGAAGTCGTCGTGACCCGCGAACACGTCCGCGAGGCCGAGCTCCTTCCAGACCTGACCGAACCCCGGATCGATGTCGAGGAAGACGCGCCGCCGGGCGGCGGCCAGCAGCTCGGGATCGCGCACGAAGCCCATGACGTTGAGCAGGAAGCGCGCCTCGGCCGTCGCGCGCGAGCGTCTCCTCGCGGCTGAGCCCGCCGAGCGACTGTCCCTCCGCGCCGAGGACGCAGTAGGGGATGCCCTCGCCGCTCGAGCAGACCGTCGCAGGTAGCCGAGCGCACGCCTGCTCGTCCATCTGATCATGCCCGGCTCGAGCCGGTCGACGACGGTCACGTCGAAGCCGAGCTCGCGGAAGCCGAGCACGTACTGGAGCAGCGCCCAGGCGTGCCCGCCGTAGCCGGCCCGCTGCGCGAGCGCCGCGCCGATGACGATCGAGTCGGGCATCGCCGCGCAGCGTATGGCACGGGCTCCCCGACACAAAGACCGCGCAACCCATGGGGCTACGGCGCTTCCTGCTACTGATGGAATCCCCATCTCACCTAGGCGAATGTCGCGGCCACGGTAATGCCCGGCATCGAGCCAGAACTGCTGCAAAAAGGAATGTCTACAACTCGGTAGCTGCTACCGATCCGTGTCGTCTCCTCGTGGGGTTCGCCTGGGCGCAGACCCGAAACGCGGCTTGATCCCTATCGGGTCTGCAATTTCCCCAGGGCGTAATGGTCTTCGATTCTTGCCGGGCTCAGCGCCTTGTTGTAGATGGCGACGTCGTCGAGGAGACCAGCGAAGTCCGGACTCGGCCGAGGCCCCCAGCCGATGGTGGCAAGACCGCCGCCGGAGGCTAGCAATCTGGCCGAGCAGGCCCGGGTGTTCCGTCGTCGCCTCAAGCACACCGTTCACGTAGATCCGCAGCTTGGAGCCGTCGTACGTCCCAACGACGTGATAGATCCGCCCGGGCACGATCGTCGTCACGCTCGTGACACCCGAATACATTCCTGCCTTGTCCGCAAGGTCAAACGAGAACTTCGGAGCAGCCCCGCCGATGATCGCGATCTGCCCCCGCTTGAACTCATCGACCAGCACCCAACCCGACTGCACCGCGGACGGCACCACCTTCGCATCGACCCACGCCTCCATGCTCAACTGGGCGCCCGACTCGAGCTCTTCGAGGGACGGAAAAACATCCGGCTCGCGTGACCGTCAAAACGCGCCGACGCCATCGAACCACGAACCAACGGCCGCGGAGCCACCCCCACCTTCGTCAAAAACCCGCATTCCCATTCCCACTCGAATCCGCCACCGACTGCCCCCGCGCCTCCCCCAAACGCCAAAAAGCCACAGGCGAATCAGCCAAGACCGTGGGGACGTAAGGCGTCAAGGTGCCCTTCACGTAGTGGGAACGGACATCGCCTGCAGGAAGCGCCTTGTTGTAGATGGCGACGTCGTCGAGGAGACCAGCGAAGGTCCGGACTCGGCCGAGGCCCCCAGCCGATGGTGGCAAGACCGCCGCCGGAAGCTAGCAATCTGGCCGAGCAGACCCGGGTGTTCCGTCGTCGCCTCAAGCACACCGTTCACGTAGATCCGCAGCTTCGAGCCGTCGTACGTCCCAACGACGTGATAGATCCGCCCGGGCACGATCGTCGTCACGCTCGTGACACCCGAATACATTCCTGCCTTGTCCGCAAGGTCAAACGAGAACTTCGGAGCAGCCCCGCCGATAGATCGCGATCTGCCCCCGCTTGAACTCATCGACCAGCACCCAACCCGACTGCACCGCGGACGGCACCACCTTCGCATCGACCCACGCCTCCATGCTCAACTGGGCGCCCGACTCGAGGCTCTTCGAGGGACGGAAAAACATCCGGCTCGCGTGACCGTCAAAACTCGCGGACGCCATCGAACCACGAACCAACGGCCGCGGAGCCACCCCCACCTTCGTCAAAGACCCCGCATTCCCATTCCCGCTCGAATCCGCCACCGACTGCCCCCGCGCCTCCCCCAAACGCCAAAAAGCCACAGGCGAATCAGCCAGCACGGCCTTCGCGTAGCGACTGCGTGAATTGCCCGCTGCCCGCTGGAATCCGGCGACGCGCCGCATCGGCGCTGCGGACCCCTCCCAGAAGAACTGAGAGCGCTGCTATCCCCGTCAGAATGCGACCGCCTGCCCAGCCAACCGCTGAGCGATCCACGGGCAACCAACAGATCTACACTATCCTTCCGACGGCTGACCGGGAAGCAGCGCTCGCAGCCGAAGGCATGCCGAGCATGTCCGACTCTGGAGGGCTGACTCCGGAGACGACGAGGTGCGTCCCGGGCACCGGGCTCTCGCGCTGCCCTCCAACGCGGGCTTCAGGCACCCTGGGCGTTGTAGAACACGACAACGACCGAGACCATTCGGTGGACCCGGTCTTTAGGACGACGCCTCGGCGAATGCGTCGTGGACGCGTCGCTCGAAGTCGCCGACGCTCCAATTCTCGACCATCAGCCGTGACAGCTCGAACGGAGACACGTCTCTCTCGAGCACACCACCCTCGGCCGCACAGGCCCGACGAAATCCGCAGTCGGCAACGATCGCAACCGTCTCCGGCGTGTAGTCCCGATACGTGCCGTGGGGATAGGCGAAGCTCTCGACCGGCCGGCCGATGATCTCCTCGAGCAAGCGGCGGCTGCCGGCGATCTCCTCCCTCTGCTCGGACGGTCCGAGTGTCGACAACCGCGGGTGCGTCAGCGTGTGCGCACCGACCTCGATTCCTTCGATCGCCGCGAGCTCCGACGTTTCCCAGAGTGAGAGTGCGCGCATTTCCGAACGGGCGACGCGGTCCTGTCCGACCCGGTCCGCCAGGAGGGAGATCGCGTCGTCGCGTTTGCGGTGGTCGAAGAGGTGAGCCGGCGATAGAGCTCCATGTAGAGCCTCTGCCTCGGAGTCTGCGGCTCGGCGCTCGCCTTCCAGGTGAAATCGTCTCCGCTCTCCGCCGTTGTCAAATCCCAGTGGAGGAACTCGTCTCCGATCGCGATCTCGATCTCCTGGGGAAGCTGCGGAGCTGCCAGCACGATCCGCTCGAGTTCGTCCCACCAGAACTCACGGTCGCTTCCGAGCTGTCCGCCGACGAGGAAGAAGGTGGCAGGGAACGCCCGCCGTGCCAGCGCGTGGGCAGCGGCGAGGTTGTCCGCGTAACCGTCGTCGAAGGTGATCGCGATGCGTCTGCCGTTTGTTCCCGTCCGAAGGGCGTGTTCGAGGCTCGCGACCTCGTATTCCGAGGCGAGGAGCTCCAGCTGATCCCGGAACAGCTCGGGCTCACAGCCAGGCCCCATGGATCGCCGTCGCGTCGGCAACGCGGTGGTACATGAGGATCAACGTTCCCCCACCGATGTCCGAGGCCGCGAAGCTGCGGCTCGGAGCCGAAGCGTGCACTCGGAGGTCTTCCGCGACCGCGCCGCCGGCCAGCGCGAACCGCTGGACGATACTCAGCGACCGGCCTTGCCCGAGCCGACCGACCGCGCGACCCGCGGAGGGAGATCGGCGAGCGCGGCGACCCCGGCCTCGAGGAAGTCCGGCGGCAACTGATCGGATTCGGACATGAAGAGCACCAAGATCCGCGGACGGCCCGCAGGCCCCGCATCCTGGTGTTCCGATAGGGCCGTCGCGAAGCGGACACCGGGAAAAGCCGACACAACTGCCCCTGGCGCGTCGGTTTCCGCCACAACCAGCGCCTCGTAGACCGGATAGCTCTGACCCGTCAGGCTCCCCAGCGCTTTCGGGAGATCGCCGCCGTCCGTGGCCAAGATAATGACGGAAACGAGCGGGTACCCGATATCGGCGTCTTCTGAACGGAAACATCGAGTTGCGCGGAAGCGACCGATCTCGGCGCAGGCACCGTCCTCGAGGACGGCGACGACGAGACCTCGAGCGGCGACATCCCGACCAGGCTGACGGACGTCCGGAAGCCCGCTGCCTGCGCCTCCTTGCGATCCGGGAAGGCGGCCACCAGATCGGGCCTGGGCTTGTCGACCGGCGCCGAGCCGATGAGCTGTTCCCCCGACCAGAGCTCGGCCGCGCGGACGCGCGCGCGATCTCCCATCGCCCAGCCCAGAACGTGGATCCGGCGGCCCGCAGCTCGCGTCCCCGACTGGGGGAAATCGAGAGACGCCCCGGCCAGCTTCGGGTCCGCTCGGACCTCCACCCATTCGACGACGGACGGCGCAGTCGGGAAACGATATGGCTCCAGTTCGGCCGCGAGGAGTCGAGAAGTTCGTCGTCGGCCACGTCTTGACTCGGAGGTATCGGTCGAGCCAGCTGAGAAAAGCCTGACGGGCCGGATTGAGATCGAGCGGGTGTAGCTCCCCGGTGCGAAGCCCGACCGAACAGGCACTCTCCTCGTGCTGCCTATAGCGGTCCCAGCAGCGTCCGGACACGAACACGCGCTCGTCCAGGAAAACCTTTGCAAAGAAGGCCTGGTCCTCGAAGAGAGCCCGGAACGACTCCTCGAAGCCACCAAGACGCGTCGTAGACGCCTCGACGGATCAGCATGCTGCAGGTGTAGGGAGGATTCCCGTCGTTGCGGATCAGCGGCGCGACGAGCGACGGAGGCTCGACGACGGAATCGAGCGGGACGGCCGGGTCGTACAGGTAGTCCTGTTGCGCGCCTGCCGAGCTCGGATCCCACGAGAACCACCACTGGGTGCGGCCGTAGACCATCGCGACCTCGGGATGGAGCTCCAGCAGCTCGACCTGCTCGGCGAGCTTCTCGGGCAGCCACACGTCGTCCGCGTCGAGGAACGCAACGAGCTCGCCGCTCGATACCGCCGACCCCACGGTTTCGCGACGCGCTCATCCCGCGGTTGCGCCCCCCGGAGTGGGTGACGTAGCGGATTCGCCCGTCCCGCGCGGCGAGCTCCTTGGCGATCTCTGCGCTGCGGTCGGTCGAGCCGTCGTCGACCAGGATGAGCTCCCAATTCGCGTATGTCTGCGCGAGGACGCTCTCGACCGCATCGGCGCAGGAAGCGTTCCTCGTCGAGGAAGATGACGACGACTGAGACGAGTGGGTCGCGCGCCATCGCGATCAGCCCGCATCGCCCTTGACTGCTCGCACGGCGACCGTGACCGGGTAGTTGGGGTCTGGAAAGTCCAGCTCCGCCGGATCGAGCTCCTCAACCGCGATCCCCCACAGGAACGAGGTCGCCGCGAGCACGTTCCCGTACGCACGGGCGCGGACGTTCGCCTCACCGAACACCTCGGAGAACATCTGCCTCGCCGAGAGGAGCGTGAAGCTCCAATGCCACGACTCCGACCACTCGACCTGGCTAATCCCAGGAACAGTCACTAGAGCGACGCCGCCGGGCTTGAGGATCCTCTGGATCGTCTGGACTGCCTCCCGGGGGTCGTGGATGAGGTGGAGCACCTGTGTGACGATTGCGCAGTCGAACGCCGCCCCGGGAATGGTCTCGCCGGTGGCGAGGTCGCCGACGATCGACGCCTTCGGGTTGTCGGGGAGCAGGCTGAGGACGTCGCTCTGCTTCACACCCGTTGCCCCCGAATCTCAGCGTGTAGTCGTTCTCCTGGACCTCGAGAACATGACCTCTGACGTCCGCGGCATGGTCGGCCAGAAATGACTCGATGAAATATCTGTCGACAGGCCGTCCCCGCTCGAAGCCGAAGTTGGTGCTGATTGGTGAGACCCGGCGGAGGTGACCGAAATCGAGGGCGCCGACGGGAGGCGGCGTGTCCTCGGTGGTCTCCCCGACTCGCCGCTGCCACGCGTTCCGGCCGTGCCGAAGCGCCGTCTCGAGACGGCGATCGCCGGCGACACGGGTTTCCTGCGCGTCGAGGACGCGGTCGAGCGCCTCGCGTTCCCACCGGCTCCACGGAGAGGATCGTCTGGCGGGGTTTCGACGACGGCTTCGGGATCCGTCCCAACCTCGAAGTCGCATGCGAGCCGAAGATACAGGTCGTAGTCGGCGAATACTTCCAGAGTCTCGTCGAATCCTCCGACCGCTTCGAGCGCCGCACGCCGGAAGATCGCAGCCCCCGGGGTCAACACGTAGTTGCGGCCCATCAGAACCGCGTAGTGATCAGAGGTGATCAGCGGTTGCTGCGGGTACTCGGCGTCGTCGTGGTACTCGCGCGTGACGACGCACTTACCCGACACGAAGGCGCATTCGGGCTGCGCGGCGAGCTCCTGCAAGCCCCGTTCCAGTGCATTCGGCAGCAGCCGCTCGTTGGAATCGAGAAACACGACGGCTGAACCGGCGGACGCCTGGAGCCCAGCGTTGCGGGCAGCAGCCATACCCGGCGAGCCCTCGACGACCTCCAGGTTCGGATAGCGCTGGGAGAGAGCTCCAGGAAGCCCGTCGTCGGACTCGGTCACGAGGAGAAGCTCAAAGTTGGGATACGTCTGGGCGAGAACGCTCTCGATCGCTCGAGCCGTCAGAGCGTCACCGTTCTGCGACGTGAGCACCACCGACGCGAGCGTGGCATTGCCCGCCCAGGCTTGCTCGGCGAGGCGGAGCCGTGCCTGCACACCGGCCAGGGGTACCCTGCGCTCGTCTTCGAGGATCATGTCGACCCTGAGCTTCAGCGGCCTCAGGCCCAGAAGGGGAACGGTGACGGCGAAGCCGGCCGTCTCAGCCCCTGCGTAACCCGGAAACGCCGCAGCGACGTCGGGACGCGATTGGTCAGCGGGGCACTCGCGAGCACGCGCTCGTTCGCTTGCAGCTCGATATGTCGCACCCGCGCGGTCTCACTGCCGAGGGCCCAGCCGACGAGCAGAAGGGTCCGTCCGCGGACGTGATCCCCTCCCTTGGGAAGGTCAAGATGGCCCATAACCGCGTGCGCGTGGGCAAGTTGGCTTACGCTCTCGATCGTCACCAGCGCGCCGACAGTGAATCCATCCTACTCCTAGAGGAAGAGATCGCCTTCTCGCCAAGCCCCGCCGACGCTCAGCGTCTCCGCGACAACCATCGTCGACGGCGGCCCTCTTCGGGCTGGGAGCCCTCCGGCGGTCGTGGGGCGGTCGATCCAGCCACGCGATCTCCCTGACGCATTCGATCGCGCCCTCACGCGGCGGCCGTTTCGAGGACGGCGTCCACTCGACCGGTGCGCCCTCGACGTCAATCCGTGCGCGGAACCCTGCACATTCGGCTCCGAGGACTTCGGGAAAGGCCTGCCCAAGGTCGAGACCAGCATGGTTGACTCGAGTGACGACCGGCACTCCCCGGCCGCCCTGCATCTCGACACGCTCCACGCGTCCGCTCCTGGGAATGACCCAGCCGATGACGTCCAACAGCGTTGCGCCGGTGACCGGCGGGCCAATCCAGGTGAGGCCCGAGCAGATCCGGGACCGGCGACTCCTGAACCAACTCGACGACCTCGAATTCGGGCGATCCTGCCTCAGCCATAGAACCTATTTACTTCACGGCCTCGACGAAAAGACTCTCCGCTGGCCTGTTGTCCAACGAAACGATTTCAGGAAACTCGCTCACCGTCTCGCGAAAGGTGCACCTGTCGATCCGGCTGTAACCGGCCTCTGCCAGGAGCTCAGACACGAAGTCGAAGGTGAACACCGTTCTCGAAAAGCCGTACCAGAGAAGCTGCACCACGAGCTTGGCTCCAAGAGACTCGGCACGCTCGTCGGGGACGAGGAAATAGCCGCGGTCGCCGCGCCGATATGCATCGACGGCGAGATCGAGGTCCGGCAACGCGAGCCGGAGGACGCCGCCGGGCCGCAACACGCGGTGAAGCTCGCGAAGAGCGGGGACCTGTTCCTCGAGGGTCAGTTCCGGAAAGGCGTGGACGCTAACCGCGTAGTCGATGGACTCATTCGCAAGCGGTAGGCCGTCTCTGATGTCGCAACACAGATCTACCCCAGGCAGATCCTTCGCATCGGCGTTGATCCAACCGGGCTCGATCCAATCCCCGCAACCCCAGTGCAGGCGACTCATTCCATTCGACTCGGGTTCACTCGACATGCTCAGCCTTCCCGGACGGCTCGCCCTCGAAGACCGCCTGGCCTCGCAGCTGGGGACAGCCGGCGACTTTGGCCGCGAACAACCGATGCCAGCCATCGACCAGGCGACCGCCGAGCGCGTCAGGAGAACCGACCGGATACACGCGCAGCGGATAGTGCGGCATCGGATTGCTCACCGTGACGACGATCGGCTCGACCAGATTCACGACGTCGGCGTCGCGATCGCCGACCACGTCGAAGTTCTTGAACCGCTCCCGCACGCGTTCCCTCGCCTGGTCGAGGTCGAGGAGCTGCGTGCTGATCCCGGGGTCGTGTCCCCGCGGCGCGTAGTACCTCACCACATAGCAGAAGTAGATGTTCGCGTCGGTGATCTCTACGCGGCGTCCCGATATTGCAGATAACCCTTGAGGAAGAGAAACCAGTACACCCAGCCGCTATAGACGAAGAACATCGCATCCTCAGAACGACGATAGAGTCGAGGCCGACCTCCATCTCCGCCACTGCCGCGATAATTCGTCGAACTGTCCGCGAACGAAAATTCGCGAAAAAACGTTCCTGCAAGCAGGTTCGCTGAGCGTCGACGACGAAATCGGCGACCGTGGCACGTCATGAGCGCCGCAATGTCGGGACTGCGTAGCCAGAGACGAGTTCAGTCTGGCTCCGCGCAAAAGCGACTACCGCGCGCTTCTCCGGCCCCAGGTTGATGGCTGTTCCAGTCAGGGACAACCCAAAATAGTCGTACGCCGGAAAGAGGCGACCGATCGGACTCGATGTAATGACTCTCGAGGTTGTTGTCGAGCCGATGGGTTTCGATGACAAGCAGTTCGTTTGTATCGGCAGCGATCGAATTCCAAGCCTGGGGCCAATGTAATGGAAAACAGAAAACGCCAGGACGAGTCGTAGTGGTCTCGGTAGACGCCGGGGTCTGGTGATGTCTCGCTCGTAGAACGAGACCCGAGTCGTCCCGTTGTAGGCGTTGATCGCCCGGCCATTTCGACGAAGAACGGGTCGTACTCGAAGCCATCGACGAGGGCCGCCCCTCCCGCGCGCGCGGCACGACTCAGCTCCCCGAGGTTGGAGCCGAGATCGAGCACCGTCTTCCCCTCGAACGAGATCCGATCGAGCAGGTCGTATCGTTGGGTCCGAAAACCGGTGGTGACTTCGTCTCCGAGCCAGACGGACTGGTAGTGGTTACCCGGTCTCCACGCCGCCCGGCACACGACTCGCTGATGTATTGCGCGGCGAGGCCCTCCAGGATCAGCTGCTTGAGCTCGGGCTTGATCGTCGGAGGTGTCGTCATCGTGCCCTCTCGGAACTCGCAGATGCGGTCGCGACGGGCATGAGCCTGCTGCATCTGCTCAGCCCAGAGGTGAGTGTGCAGCCACTTGTTGAACTCGGTCGTCGCCTTCCGCAGCTCGGTCGGATACGACTGGCCCTCGAGGTGGTAGAGCTCGACGTCCGGGCAGTACCAGCTCTCGACCCGGCCTCGGCGAGGCGCAGGCAGAGGTCGGAGTCCTCGTAGTCGCCCTGCACGTAGCTGCCGCGCAGCCCGCCGAGCTCGCGGAAGAGGTCGCGTGGAGATCAGCAGGCAGGCGCCGGTCACCGCCGGCACCGGGCCGGGCCTCGTTCGCGGCCGGGAAGTCGCGGTGCAGGCCCTTGAAGAAGTGCTCGTTCGACCAGAGGTGCGCGCCCTCCGGGCGGTCGAAGTAGAGGCCGGCGTGCTGGAGCGAGTCGTCCTCGTAGAGCAGCTTGGGCGCGAGCGCGCCGACCCGCGGCGTGGCGTCGTAGAACGACGACCAGCCGCTCGAGCCAGCCGGGCTGCGTCGGGCAGCACGTCCGAGTTCAGCAGCAGGAGCAGCTGCGCCCGCGGCTAGCGAGGCGCCGAGGTTGTTGGCGACGGAGAAGCCGCCGTTCCGGGTGAGGTCGACGAGCCGGAACGGGACGCCGTAGAGGCGATGCAGCTGGCGCGCGAACGTCGCGCAGGTACGCCGCGTCCTCGGGCGAGTCGAGCACGTAGATCAGGTCGGCCTGGCGGATCTCCGGGTCGTGCACGAACTGCGCCAGCTGGTGCTCGAGGAAGTCGATGCGCTTGTAGAGCGGCACGACGATCGACGCGATCGGTTGCTCCGGCGGCGCGCCGTACTGGTCGACCTGCTCGATCGCCGTCTGCTCGGCGAGCCCGCGCTGCATCCTGGCGAGTGCCGGGAGGACGTGGTCGCCGGCGGAGTCGTGTCGTCCGGAAGCGGCTCGAGCGCGACGTCGCCGAGGATCGAATCGCCGGACCGAGCCGCTCGTCCGTCGTCACGGCCGGGGCGGCGACCTCGACGCCCGAGCCGTCCTTGACGCTCGACCTGCACGAGCCAGCCGGTGGGCATCGGCGTGCCGTACGGCAGCTCGAAGTACGCGACGAAGCCGTACGCGTTGGTCGAGGCTCGACTCGGTCTCGCCGAGGAACTCGGCGACGTCGGGACGCGGGTAGCGGTAGACGCGATCCGAGAGATCGACGGCCGTCCTTCCGGCGAGAGGACCACCAGCTCGGTGAGCGACGGTCGCTCCGGCTCCAGCCCTCGATGTAGAAGGAGCGGCTGTCGATCTGGTAGAGCGCGTCGACCTGCAGGCACAGCGAGCTGTCCCGGTCCACGGACCGACGTCGGCAGGCGGTCGCGGAGCGCATCGCGCACCTGGTGCAGGCTCGTTCCGAGCGCGCGATCGAAGCGCCCCTTGCCGCAGGACTCGAGTACGAAGGTCGTGACCGCCCGAGCTGCTGCGCTGTCGAGCTGGCGAGCTGACCTCTGAAGCAGCGCTTGGAGATCGTTTCTTCCGGTCGTCGCCCTCGCCGCTCGCTCGGCCAGCGTGAACCGCGCTGGAGCGACGACCTCGAGCAGGTCCGTCGGGCCGCGTCGTCCAGGCGGGCGACGACGACCGCCGCGGCTCGTCCTGCCCCTAGAGCGAAGCCCCTCCTGGTCGAGGTGCAGGAACCGCGCCTCGCCCTCGACGCCGGCCATGAGGCCGAGGTCGCGTTCCGTTCCGCGTGCCGGCCCGCAGCGGGAACTCACCCGCGGCAAGCAGCACGGTCTCGCTCAGCCACGCCGTGCGGTGGCCGTGCTCCTCCTGAGTCGGCGCGTTCTCAGACACGGGCCAGGTCCGCCTTCCTCTCGGAACGTCGCTCGCCGGTACAGCTCGGAGAGTCGCGCGACGTGCTCGTCCATGCCATAGACGGGCGGATCCCGTCGCGCAGACGCTCCCACAGGCCCGGGCGTCTCGACCGCCCTGCGCATCGTCGTCGGCGAGGCTGACCGGGTCGCCGGCGCGGAAGTGCAGGCCGTTGACGCCGTCCGTGACCTTCTCCGCCATCCCGCCGATGTCGCTGCAGATCACGGGCCGGCCGAAATGGAACGCCTCCTGGATCACGAGCGGCGAGTTCTCCCACCAGATCGACGGGCACGATCACCCAGTCGACCTTCGCCATCAGCGCGGCGGCCTGGTCGTGCTCGTAGGCGCCGACGAAGGTGACGTCGGCGGCGGTGAGCTCGAGCAGCTCGTCGATCCGGTTCTGGAAGTCGCCGGGCTGCAGGTCGAGGTTGGCGCCGTGGATCCAGACGTGCGCGGCTCGACTCCCGGAGGCAGGCCCCGTCTCGAACCCCGCCGCGCGTCGAGCGCACGCTCGACCGCGTCCTCGGCACGCGTCGGCGTCCAGCTCGCGCATCGCCTCGAGCACGACGTGCAGGCCCTTGTACGGCTGAGCTGGCCGAAGAAGCCGAAGCGGTTCGCGGTTCGCGCGCGTCTGCATCGGCGACCTCGCCGGACGGCGGCACGCGGCCGTACTCCTCGACGAGGATCTGCTCGGGCGGGATGCCCCAGTCGACGTAGCGGTCGCGAAGGAACGCGCTCGGCGCGATGAAGAGGTCGACGAGGGAGAGGTGCGACTGGACGAAGCGCTTGCGCATGAAGAACGTCTGCGGCGCGATCTCCGGGAAGCACTCGTGGCAGCGCCGCGGCGACTCCTCCATGCACAGAGCTGTCGTCGGTCGTGCGCAGCATCTGGCCCTGGCGGTGGCAGATCGGCATGAACTCGTGCAGCGTGTAGACGATCGCCGCGTCGGGCAGCGTGTTGCGGATCGCCCGCAGGATGTCGTACCCGAAGAACAGCGTGTGCTGGAAGTGCACGACGTCGGGCCGGAGCGCTCGAGGAAGCGCGCGAAGTGCTTCGTGTAGAGCTCCTTGTCGTGGCGGATCGTCCCGAACGTCCAGTCGTAGTCGTAGTTGTCGGTGTAGAAGAAGTACTCGTCCGGCTCGCGTCCGGCGAGCGCTGACGTAGCGTGCCCAAGGTGTGAGCGGTCCGGCCGGCGACAGCGGCGGGCCGCCCTTCGCCAGGAAGACCGGCTCGAACTCGTCCGGCGCCACGCAGTGCTCGGTGCAGCTCGAGCGCGTAGGCCTCGGCTCCGCCGGGCCGCACCTCGGGATGGTTGTGACAGATGAAGAGAACCTTCGTGCTTCTCATCTGCCTTACATTGGAGCTCGTCATCTCATTGTTCTCCTGCCTTGAAGGGACGAGTTCGAAGACCGCGCCGACCGCAGGGTCGTCGACGAGGGCCCGGCACTCGGTGCGCAGAAAAGCGCCGAACTCCGTGTAGAAGTCGAGCCACCAGCGGCCCGTTTCGGGAATGGCGAGGTAGTCGACGCCGGACTCGATCGCCGCTTGCAGCTGGGCCAGGGCCGCCCGGCCGTCAGGCGGGTAGAAGCCGGCGTAGCGGCCGTCCTCGTCGCGGGAAATGCGACGCAACCGCTCGGGGATGTGGAGCAGGTCGTTGTCCCCTCTGCTGACGACCGCCACACGCGCCGGCCGGGTACAGTGCGGGCCACGGTTTCCCGCATGCGGGCGACGAGGTCGGGGTACGGCGTCTCGGCGCGTTCGTTCCGCACGGGAGGCGCGGAATCGCCTTCCACCTCACGATGCAACGCTGCCCGCGTCGCCCGGTCGGCCGCGTGCAAGCGCACCGCCAGCTGCGCAATTGTGCGTGCGAGAAACTCCCCCTCGACTCCCCGCGGTCTCCGTGTTCGACTGTAGGAGACCAGGAGAGCCAACTGCTCCGCGAGCGAGCCCGTACCGGGCGAGGTGCCGTACATCGACTCGATCCCCTGCTCCGGTTGCACTGTCAGCCCCTGGGTCATATCCGCACACACGCCCAGACGTCGTGGAATCCCGCCCAGCCACGGGCGGCGTAGTAGTCGCACCTCAGACCCGGCACCCGTTCCAGCATCTCGATCATCTTCCCGCTCGAGATGAGCGAGATCCCATAGCCCTCTCGCCCCGGGTAGTCCTGATACGCAAAGCCGTCGCGGTCGTATCTGTCGATGAGTGCGACCCGGTCGGGTACGCCCAGCCTGATCTGGTCGAGCTCAATCAACGTCCGATAGTGCGGCCCGTGGGCTGTAAGGACGAGAGCACCGCCCCGCTCGAGGCTCCTACTAAGGAGGTTCAAGAGCTCGAGACAAACCGGTTCGTCCAGGTGCGTCAAAAGCGATCCGCACCAGATGAGGTCGAACTTCTGAGGTAGGACGGTCTCGGCAGGATCGGCGCTGGCGTAGACGGGATCGGCTCTGAATGTCTCGCGGCAGAAGTCGACACCGTCTCGGTTGAGATCGCACGCCGTGACGGCTGCTACTGGAAATGCTGCTCTCAGCATTCTCAGGACGCGGCCGTGCCCGCACGGCAAGTCGAGGACGGTTCCGATGTCGCGGTGTTCGAGTGCTGCAAGGGCGTGCGTGATCGACCGGAGGGCCGCCCGTCCCCAGAAGAAATAGGAGGTCGACCCCGACTCGCTAGAAAACATCTCGTCGTTCGGTGAAATCTCCTCGAGCACGCCCGGCGGCCAGCTGTCCAGCCCGAGGTCGGCTTCGTCGGTTATCGACACGCGCAGCAGTCCGCCCGAGAGGGAATTCGGGACCTGATCCCAAACGGGGGCGACAGACCTAGACGATCTCATGCGCCTCCAATCCGCTCTCATAGCGAGAGCGACAACACGACGCAGGACTCGCAATCGGAGTCCGGCTCCACCGAGGGCGAGCCGAATCGCTTGACGAGCTCGGCGTAGTGCGTGAGCCACCAGGAGCGGTCGCCGGGAACACCATGTACTCGGCACCCCGCGCCCTCGAGTGCCTCGAAGTGCGCGATCGCCTCCGCGCTGTCGCCCGGGTGGTAGCCGGCGTACGTGCCGTCCTCCATCTGCGGGAAGTGCCAGCCGCGGCGCTCCGCGCCGAGCTGCAAGCAGCTCGTCGTCGCCGTTCGAGACGACCAGCACGGTCGCGTCCGGCGGCAAGCTCGTCGGTCGACGACCGCGCGGATCCGCTCGACCAGGTCGCGGTACCAGGCGTTCGGCCGGCGGAGGTGCGGCTGCCAGGTGACGCCCCACTTCTCCTCGAAGCGCGCCTTGTTCGCGCGGAACAGCTCGCCGTAGCGGCCGGTCGGGACGAGCTCGCCGAACGACGCCTCGCCGAAGTGGTGGACGAACGCGTCCTCGGCGCACACGACGCGGTAGCCCGCCTGCGCGGATCCGCTCGGAGTAGTCGTCGTCCTCGAAGCAGGCCGACCTCGAAGCGCTCGTCGAGCGGGCCGACCTGCTCGAAGACGTCGCGGCGCATCGCCGCGCAGAACAGCGTCGCCACCTCGATGTCGAAGGCGACGCCGGCGTGCTCGACTGCTCTCCGCGCCGACAGCTGGACCATCTCGCCATAGGTGCGGTACGGGGCGTCGACCTCGGCCTCGTTGCCGCTCCGGTTCGTGGTCGGGCCGACGAGGCCGATCTCGGGCCGGTCGAGATGAGCCGCGAGGCGCGGCAGCCACCCGGGCGGAACCATCGTGTCGTTGTTGAGGAGGACGAGCACGTCGCCGTTGGCCACCGCCGAGGCCCTGGTTGACCGCCGGCCCGAAGCCGCGGTTCTCCTCGTTGCGCAGCACGACGCACGCGCGAGTCGCGCTCGGCGAGCGCGGCCAGGTACTCGCGCGTGCCGTCGGTCGAGCCGTTGTCGACCACGACCACCTCGATGTCCGCGTCGTCGGCGTTGAGGAGCACGCTCTCCACGCACAGCCGGGTGAAGGCGAGGCCGTCCGGAGCGACGACGACGACCGAGGCGTCGTGCTTGCGCCGCCCGAGCCGGTCGCCGCCGGTGTCGGGGATCGCGCGGCTGAGCGCCGCCTCCACCGTCCGTCGGGCAGCACCGTCGGGCGCCGGGAGACGGGCGTGAGATCGACGGTCGCCGGAAGGCCCGCGTGCCGGCCGGCGCCGCGCCGGCGGGCACCACCCCGACCGTCGTCGAGCAGCCGGCCGAGCACGACCTCCGCGTCGAAGTGCTCGCGGGCGACCTCGAACGCCGCCTGGCGTGCCTTCGGGTAGTCCGCCTCGATCGTCTCGACCGCGGCCGCGGCCTCGTCGATCGTCGTGAACGGGAACAGGCCCTCGCCGGTCGGGAAGCACGGCGCCGAAGCCGGTGTCCTGGGTGATCACGGGCCGGCCGGCGGCGAGGTAGGTGGCGCTGCGGTCGCTGAACCAGCCGGTCCGCAGCCGCACGTTCTGGTCCTTGGCGACCGTGAACTCGCCGCGCGAGCCGCGGATGTAGTCGCGGTAGGCGTCGAGGTCGGTGGAGAAGTCGAGCGCGTGGCGCACGCGCCAGCCGCGGCTCTCGAGCAGCTCGCGGTCCTGCGGCGTCGTAGCTCGCGAGCGCCAGCTCGAAGCGCGGCCCGTGCGCGCGGGCAGGTCGAGGAACTTGCGGAACTCGTGGTCCTTGCTCCAGCCGTAGCGCTCGCCGTCGTAGGTGACGTCGCGCCACGGCTGGCTCCAGTTGCCGACCGTCGTGAAGACGCCCGAGTCCTCGCCGCCGCCGAGCCAGAGGTCGAGGACGACCGGCTGGCGCGTCGGGTGGAAGTGGAAGCGCTCCGACACCGGCAGGCCGCAGTCCGGGCTGCCCGTAGTTCTCGCCGAACGTGAAGAAGGCGCAGTGCGGCTCGAGGAAGTCGAGCGTCGTACTGCCGCTCCTCGTGCAGCTCGACCTGCAGCTGCACCGGGTCGGTCTCCAGGTAGACGAGGCGGCCGGTCGCGTAGTGCTCCGGCAGCGGCTCGGTGCCGCCGTGCAGGTTGATGATCAGCTCCGCCGACGCGTACAGGCGCTCGCAGCTCGCCGCTCGCTCATCCCGAAGCAGCGGCCGTCGTCGTGCAGCGCCTGGTAGGCCCAGCGGCCGCCGAGGCCGAAGCGCTCGCATGCGCGTCGCGATGAACGCGGCCGCGAGCGCGCCGCTGTCGTCGTCGGCGTCGCGCATCAGCATCGACGGCGTGCGCGCGTGCGCCTCGACGTAGTAGGGCTCGTAGCCGAGCCGCTCGAAGCCGAGCAGGTAGTGGAGGGTCTGCCAGACGACGCCCGCCACCGGGATCTTGGTCATCATCCCGAGCAGGACGATCTTCGGGCGTCCGCGCGTCATCGTGGCTTCTCCAGCGCCGACCGAACGCGCGCGGCGACGTCGCGGGACGAGAGCGGCCGCCGGCGCATCTGCGCGTCGTGCAGCTGCCGGTAGAGGCCGTCGCGCGCGAGCAGCTCCTCGTGCGTTCCCTGCTCGACGACGCGGCCGTCGGTCGATGACCAGGATCAGGTCGGCGTGGCGGATCGTCGAGAGGCGGTGGGCGATCATGAACGACGTCCGGCCGTCCATCAGGCGCTCGAGCGCGTCGAGGATGACCGCCTCGGTCTTCGAGTCGATCGAGGAGGTCGGCTCGTCGAGGATCAGGATCGGCGCGTCCTTGAGGAACGCGCGCGCGACGCAGATGCGCTGGCGCTCGCCGCCCGGAGAGCTGGGCGCCGCGCTCGCCGAGCACCGTCTCGTAGCCCTGCGGCAGCGCGCTCGATGAAGTCGTGCGCGTTGGCCGCCTTCGCCGCCTCGATCACCTCGTCCATGCGTCGCGTCGAGCCGGCCGTAGCGGATGTTCTCGGCGATCGTCCCCGAGAACAGCAGCGGCTCCTGCAGGACGAGGCTGATCTGGTCGCGCAGCGAGTGCAGCTTGAGCTCGCGGATGTCGATGCCGTCGAGCAAGATCCGGCCGTCGCGCGGGTCGTAGAAGCGCACGAGCAGGCTGATCAGCGTCGTCTTGCCGGCGCCGGTCGGGCCGACGATCGCGATCCGCTGACCCGGGCGGCGCCTCGAAGCAGATGTCGTGCAGCGTGTCCTTGCGCCCCTGGTAGGTGAAGCTCACGTTCTCGAACTCGACCTCGCCCCGGGCCCGCTCGATCTCGACCGCGTGCGGGTCCTCGACGACCTCGGGCTCGGTGTCGAGCAGCTGGAACGATCCGCGAAGCTGCACGAGCTCGCTGTGGAGCAGCCCGACCGTGCTGCGAGATCTGCTCCAGCGGCTGGTAGACCGCCGCGATGTAGGACATCAGCACGATCAGCTCGCCGATCGCGAGCTGGCCTTCGAGCACGAGGTAGGCGCCGAAGCCGAGCACGAGCGCCGTGCCGGCCGCGGTGATCGTGTTCACGAGCAGCGTGAACAGCGTCTGGCGCACGGTCAGCTTCACGCGCTCGTCGACCGCCGTCTCGCCCTGCTCGCGGAAGCGCTTGTGCTCGTACGTGCTCGCGGCCGAAGGAGACGATCACCCGCAGCATCGACATCGCCTCGTGCACGATCGACAGCGACTGCCACTCGAGCCCTTGCACGCGCTCGAGGCGCGGCACGATCCGCTTGCCGTAGAGCGCCGGCCGAGTAGTAGAGGAACGGCACGACGATCAGCGAGATCAGCGCCAGCTGCCACTCGATCCACAGCGAGATCGCGAACATGCCGACCAGCGTGAGGACGGCCTGGAGCAGCGGCGGGAACGCCATGACGACGTTGCCGACCGAGGCAGCGGCGTAGTTGATCCGGCTCATCAGCTCGCCCGTCCTGCGTCGCGTCGTGGAACGCGAGCGACAGCCGCTGGGCGTGCTGGAACAGGTCGCTGCGGAGGTCGAGGACCATGTTCTGCTCGATCCTGGCGTCGATCGCGATCTGCCAGACGTGCAGGGCGTTGCCGAGCACGGTGAGGAAGAAGCCGAGGAAGACCAGGACGGCGAGCTGCTGGTAGCGGCCGCTCGGCAGGATCTGGTCGGCGATCGGCGGCAGCGGGTGCTTCGCCGACGACGCTGTCGATCATGATCGCGAGCGGCCACGGCTGGAGCAGGTGCACGACCGTGTTGATCACGCTGAGCACCAGCGAGCCGGCCATCGCTGCCTGTGCGGCCGCAGGTACGGGAACGCCCGCGGGACGTAGTGCCAGAGCTCCCAGCCCGAGCGCGTTCTCCGGCGCCGGGATCGGCTCAGCGACTGCGCTCACCGAGCTCCTCCGGGGTCGAGACGTGCACGTGCGAGCCGTTCCGCCCGTTGACCGCCGCGATGCGGCACCGGCAGGTCGTCCAGCAGTTCGCGGGCCTCGGTCTGCGGCTCGGGCGTCTCGACCTCGTCGCCGATCGCCCGGAGGACGAGCGCGACGCCGGCTCCCGCCTCCTGGCAGGCGCGCAGCGACGACGAGCAGGAGGACGACGCCGATGAGCCGCGGCGAGGTAGGGGTCGTACGGCGCGCAGCCGGCGACCCAGAGGGCGAGCAGGGCGACGATCGGCGGCAGCGCCCGCGACCACCTCGGCCAGACGCGATAGCGAACGAGCTGGCGTCCCTGTCCGTGCTCCTCGACGGCGACCCGCAGCCGCGCAGAGCCGAGCGGGCCGAGCCGCACCTGGAGGTCCCAGCGGTCGGTGTCGCCGCCGCGCACGACGTTCATGCACCGCGCGCGGAGGTCACGCTCCAGCTCGAGCAGCCGGTCGGTCTGGGATCGCCAGCGCTCGCTCCAGACGGTGCGCCGTCGCGGCCACGGGAAGGCGAACGCGAGGTCCCCGCGGCGGCGCCACGGCGTGAGCCCGCCGCGCAGCCGCCCGCTCAGGCGCGCGATCGGCTGGAGCAGGAACAGGACCGCCGTCACGCCCGCGCACCGGCGGCCCGTCGGGCGAGCGAGCCGTTCGGAGCGTGCCACGCGCTGCGAACGGCCTTGACGGCAAGGGCGAGCGCCGCGGCGGCGAGGAGCAGCAGCTCGACGCGCACCGGAGCGCCCGACGTCCAGGGGACGAGCGGGCCACGGAAGATGCCGACGACCGACAGCAGCGCGAGGAGGCCGATCAGGAGGTACCACTCGGGCATGAGCGGCAGGGCCCCGAGCGTGCTCGGGGTGCGGTCGTAGAGCGACTGGAAGAGGCTGCTCCCCCACGTGCCGTAGCCGATGTCCCCTCGCCGCCGGCGAGGAATGCGGCGCCGAGACGTACATCCGCCCCTCCCAGGCGAGGTGGCCGCCGCGGTTGTACTTGTCCGGCCACTTGCGCTCGAGCAGCGCCTCCGCCTTGCCGTACTCCGAACTGCTGCCTGAGGTAGCGCCGGACCGAGCTCCGCCGGCGGTGCCAGACGACCGCCGCCGGGCAGAAGCCGATCGTCGAGCCCTGCTCCTGGAGGCGCCAGCAGATGTCGACGTCGTCGCCGGCGATCCTGAACTGCGGATCGAAGCCGCCGACCGCCTCCAGCGCCTCGCGCCGGAAGGCCATGTTGCAGCCGGGGATGTGCTCGGCGACCTCGTCCGAGAGCAGCACGTGGATCGGCCCGCCCGGCGCGCTGCGCGACGCGCTCTCGACGAGGCCGGCATCCTCCGGGACGAGGTTGGGCCCGCCGATGCCGGCGTGGTCGGTGGAGCCGAAGGCATGCGCCGAGGTAGCGCAGCCAGTCGCGGTCGGGCCAGGCGTCGTCGTCGATGTAGGCGACGATCTCGCCCGTGGCCGCCTCGAGCCCGGTGTTCCGGGCGCGCGAGAGCCCGCGGTTCTCGGTCCGGATCAGGCGGACGTCGAACTCGGCGGCGATCGCCGCGGTGCGGTCGGTCGAGCCGTCGTCGACGACGATCACCTCGTAGTCCGGGTAGTCGAGCGCGTCCAGCGCCTCGAGGCAGCGGCCGATCGTCGCGCTCGCCGTTGTACGAGCAGACGACGACCGAGACGCGCGGGCTGTCCGTGTCCCGGGCGAAGGGCACGTCGCCGAACGCCCGCTCGGCCGCGGCGAGGGCCGGCTTCGGCCGCCGTTCGCGGTCGACGAGGCCGAAGTCCCAGTCGTCGACGTCGACGCCGCCGCGATGCCACTCGTCCGTCCAGGAGAAGACGAACGCGCCCGCGCAGCCCGACGCGAACGCTGCGCGCAGCTGCCGCTCGAGCAGCCGCGCCTGGACGTCGACGCCGTGGCTGCGGCTGTCGAGGCCGACCTCGGTGATCAGCAGCGGCCGGTCGCCGGCGATGTTCTGGAGGCGCGCGAGGTATGCCTGGAGCGGCTCGATCGGACTCGAGGTAGACGTTGAAGCAGACGAGGTCGAGGAACGGCAGCTGCAGGTACTCGGTCGAGGGGTAGTTGACGTAGGTGACGAGCGCTCCGGGGTCGACACCTTTCACCGTCGAATAGAGCCGCTCGAGGAAGCGCTCGATCTTGTGGCTGCCGTGCCAGCGGACGATCGAGGCCGGGATCTCGTTGCCGACCGCGTAACAGAGGACCGCGGGATGGCCGGCGCACATCTCGGCGTCTCGCTCGACCTCCGCGACGATGCGCTTCGCACTCGTCCTGTCGTCGAGGAACGCGACGTGCTGCTCCCAGGCCAGGCCGACCATCACGGTCAGACCGTGCTCGTGCGCCAGGTCGAGCAGCCAACGGGGCGGCGCGGTGTAGAGCCGCACCGAGTTCACGCCGGCGGCCGCCATCGCCGCGAAGTCGCCGGAAACGACGTGGGGATCCGGATACGGAGAACCGTCCGCACCGTCCGCGAACGTCCCGTAGGTGACGCCGCGCACGTACTGCTTCTCTCCGCCCACTTCGAGAAACCGAGCTGCGACGTCCGGCCGCAGGTCAGCGTCGTGGTCAGGCACCCTCACGAGACGCCGAACAGATTGTCTGTTGAACCGTTCGTCGGTCTCGATTGGCCTACCGCGAGTCGCCAGAACCCCCCTCCTCACCGCAGGCCGCCGGAATCTTCGGTGACGCGGAGTATAGGGCGGTTCCGCGGCGCTGGAGGCCGTCGAGGGCTCCCTCCGCGAACGGTCCAGCGCAGGTTGGCGCGCGTCGCCACCCGTGATTCATCGGAAATCTGTGGAGAACACTGAAGAGGACCGGCCAAATACGGTCGTTTTGACGGATGGCTCGACGTCAAACCGCCTCGTACACTCAGTAAGTGGCCGTTTGCCCAAGCTGCGGCGAGGAGAATCCCGATCGTTTCCGCCTCTGCGGGTTCTGCGGGACCCCGCTCGTGGTGGCACTGCCGCCGCAGGAGGTGCGGAAGACGGTCACGGTCGTCTTCTCCGATCTGAAGGGGTCGACGACCCTCGGCGAGCGCCTCGACTCCGAATCGCTGCGCGAGGTGATGACGCGCTACTTCGAGGAGATGCGCGGTGCGCTCGAGGAGCACGGCGGCCGCGTGGAGAAGTACATCGGCGACGCGGTCATGGCCGTGTTCGGTATGCCGCGGACCCGTGAGGACGACGCCCTCCGTGCCGTGCGCGCAGCCGCCGAGATGAAGCGGCGCCTCGCGGTCCTGAACTCGGAGCTCGAGACCCGCTGGGGGGTCACCCTGGCGAACCGGACCGGCGTGAACACCGGGGAGGTGGTGGCCGGTGACCCGACCGCCGACCAGCGGCTCGTCGTCGGCGACACCGTCAACGTCGCCGCGCGGCTCGAGCAGGCGGCGACCGAGAACGAGGTGCTGGTCGGCGAGCCGACGTACCGGCTCGTCCGGAACAGCGTCCAGGTCGAGCCGGTGGAGCCGCTCGAGCTGAAAGGCAAGGCCGAGCGCGTCCCCGCCTATCGGCTGCTCGCGGTCGAGGAGGTCGGCACCGTGCCGCGGCGGCAGCTGCCCCTGGTCGGACGCGAGGCGGAGCTGGCCACGCTCGTCGCCGAGTTCGACGCCGCGGTCGCCGCCGGCAGCTGCCGGATGGTCACGATCGTCGCCCAGGCGGGCGTCGGCAAGTCGCGCCTGGTCGAGGAGTTCTTCGACCAGATCGGCGCGACCGCGACCACCCTCCGCGGCCGCTGCCTCCCGTACGGGCGCGGCATCACGTTCTGGCCGCTGGTCGAGATCGTCCGCGAGGCGGCCGGAATCGTGGACGAGGACGCGCCGGACGTCGCACGCGGGAAGATCGCGAGCCTGGGCGGCGATGCCGCGGTGATCGAGCGGGTCGCAGCTGCGGTCGGTCTGGACGACGGCGACTTCCCGGTCCCGGAGCTCTTCTGGGGCGTGCGGAAGCTGCTGGAAAGCATCGCCTCGGAGCGGCCGCTCGCGCTCAGGTTCGACGACATCCATTGGGCCGAGGCGACGCTGCTCGACCTGATCGCGCACCTCCGGACGACCATCGACGGCGCACCGCTGCTCCTCCTGTGCGCGACCCGGCCGGATCTCCTCGAGCGGCGCGACTGGCGCGAGGTCTCAGACGCGACCGTCGAGCTGGCGCCGCTCGGCGACGAAGAAGCCAGCCGGGTGATCGAGCACGTCCTCGGGACGGTCGCCGTGCCGGACGCGGTTCGCGGGCGGATCGTCGAGGCAGCCGAGGGCAACCCGCTCTTCGTCGAGCAGCTCGTCTCGATGCTCGTCGACGAGCAACTCCTCGTTCTGGACGAGAACGGGTGGCGGGCGACCAGCGACCTGTCCGAAGGGCTTGCCCTGCCCGGGTCGATCGAGGCGCTTCTGACCGAGCGACTGGAGTTGCTGGGCGACGACCAGCGCGCCGTGATCGAGCCTGCGTCGGTGATCGGGCTGAACTTCATGCGCCCGGCCCTGAACGAGCTCGTGGTCGACGCCGTTCGCCCCGAGGTGAACTCGCACCTGACGACGCTCACCCAGAAGCAGCTCATCCGCCCCGACCGGCCGACCTCGGCGGACGACTTCCGCTTCGAGCACATCCTGATCCGCGACGCTGCGTACAACCGCGTGCTCAAGCGGACGCGCGCCAACCTGCACGAGCGGTTCGCGAACTGGGCCGAGCAGGTCAACCGCGACCGGCAGCGGGAGACCGAGTACGAGGAGATCCTCGGCTACCACCTCGAGCAGGCCTACCGTTACCTGTTCCAGCTCGGCCCGATCGACGACCACGCGCGTACGATCGGCGAGCGCGCCGCGACCAAGCTCGCCGCCACAGGACGGCGCGCGTTCGAGCGCGGCGACATGGCGGCCGCCGCGAACCTGCTCGAGCGGGCCACGGCGCTGCTGGAGCCGCTCGATCCACGGCGGCTCGCGCTCTTTCCCGAGCTGGGTGAGGCGCTGCTCCAGGTCGGCGATTTCGCCCACGCCGAGAGCCTGCTCCAGGACGCGGTCGCGACCGCGGAGGTCGCGAACGAGCAGACGCTCGCCGCCAATGCCGAGCTCGTGCGCATGCTCGTCGTGTTGCTCTCGGGCGACTCGGCGGGCTGGGAGGCGGCGGCGACCAAGGCGGCCGAGGACGCGATCGAGCTCTGCGAGCGCGCCGGCGACGACGTCGGCCTCGCGCGGGCCTGGCGGCTCCTCGCGTGGATGCACGGCCAGGCCTTTCGGCTCGAGGAAACCGCCCGGTCACTCGAGCAGGCGATCGAGTGCGCGCGGCGGGCGGGAGACGTCAGGCAAGAGCGACGCGCCTCGACGCAGTACGCGCTGACGGTCGTCTACGGGCCGACGCCGGTCGACGAAGGCATCCGCCGGTGCATGGAGATCGCAGAGCGCGTGAGCGGCGACCGTCAGGCAGAGGCGGCGATGCTCTGCGTCCTGGCGCAGCTGCAGGCGATGCAGTACGAGTTCGAGGGCGCCCGGGAGCTGTACACGCGCGCACGGGCGATGTTCGAGGAGCTCGGACTGCACGTCGACGCCTCCACGCTCAGCCTGAGCTCTGCCCACGTCGAGCTGCTCGCCGGCAACCCAGAGGCTGCGGAACGCGAGCTCCGGCGCGGCTACGACCATCTCGCCGCGCTCGGTGAGCGCTATCTCCTCTCCTCGGTTGCGGGCTTGCTGGCTGAGGCACTGATCGACGCCGGTCGGTTCGAGGAGGCGGAGGATGCGGCGCTCGTCACCGAGGAACTCGCCGACGAGAGCGACATCGACGCGCAATCGCTCTGGAGGACGACAAGGGCGAAGATCCTGGCACGGCGCGGGTCGCTCGCCGAGGCTGAGGCCCTGGCCCGCGAGGCACTCGAGCTGCTCGCCCCGACCGACGGAGTCGTCACCAAGGTCGCTGCCGCGAGCGACCTCGCCCGCATTCTGCTCCTCGCGGGCCGTGACGAGGAGGCGCGGGCGCTCATCGAGGACGCACGGGGAATGGCCGAGCGCAAGGGCAGCCGGGTGATGGTCGACCGGCTCGACGAACTCGCCGCCGAGGCGGCCGGGCCCGCCCCATCTCCCAGTCCGATCTAGCCGAAGCCGATGCGACCGTTCTGGTCGGCCTGGCCGGTGGCGGTGATGCCGTTCTTCTTCGTGACCAGGAACCCGGTCAGGCAGATGTGCGTGTTCGGGCCCAGCGGCGACGTCGCGCACATCGGTACGAGCACGCCGTCGTGGTAGAGGCCAACCGGGTCGTAGAACTTGGGCACGCCGGACTGCTCGAGCTTGACCGTGAACGTGAAGAAGTTCGACGGCGAGAACGGCGAGTTCGTCGCGGCGAGCGGAGTCCGGGATGTCGAGGATCGGTGACGTACGCCGGGCACTTGTCGCACAGCGGCGTCCCGCGTCGGTCTCCTGGACCGACGTCTGGACGCCGTAGTGGCCGCCGAGCAGCGTGTTCGGCATCGTGAACTGGCTGTGCTGCGGGAGGGTCGCCGACGTCGCGAGCGCTTCCTTGCCCTTCGCGAACGTCTTCACGAGCGAGTTGCCGGCGGACGAGACGAGTGCGGTCGTCACCGGCATGCCGGTGGTCGTCTGCGTCCCGTTGTTGCCGGGGCTGCCGTTGGTCTGCGCGTCGACGGTCAGCGAGGGGGTGCTGACAACGGTCGAGCCGCTCGTCGGGGCATCGAAGCGAAGGTCGACCGAGAACGTCGGCGCGCCTCCCTTCATCTGCAGGAGCTTGCAGACCATGCGCTTGGCGTTCTGGGGGTCCTTCGCGCATTCGGACCGGCTCGCATCCGAGAAGGTGGCGAGGTCGCTTGAGACGACGATGACGAGGTGGTTGAAGGTCGACGTCCCGGTGTTCTTGACGTCGAGGTGGAACCCGATCTTTCCGCCGAAGGTCACCTGCTGGACGTCGTTGGAGGTCGTGCCGATCAGCGGGCTGAGAACGACGCTCGCACCCGTTTCGGTCGACCGTCCGCCCGCGGATCCGACCGCAATACAGAACGTGACAAGGGCGACACCTGCCGCCATGAGCGTGCGCTTACGACTCATCTCTCTCTCCCACCTTCCCGGTTACACAGGCCGACCGCCGGCCCGCGCGCTCCAGAGTATGTGCTTTCCTTGGCCCCGGCGTCAACGGGGAACCTTCCACCGAGGCCGATGCCGCCGTTCTGGTCGGAGCGCGACGACAGCAGCGCAGAACATCGCTTCCTTCTCATCCCTCTCCCCTTCGTGCCCGTCAATTCCTGCGCGCCTGTGTTGCCGGCCCACGCCCTTCAGTGTTCCCAGCTTTCGCGCGGGCGTCAACCGCCACGCGTCCTCCGCAGTAGGGTGTGGACGTGCTGCCGGTCATCATCTTCGTCGCCGTCGCCGTCCCGCTCCTTGTCGTCGGATTCGTGGCCACCCGCCGGCGATCGGCCGCCGCTGAGCGACCCGCCACGGAGACGGATGCCGAACGGCGCCGAACCGAGCAGGAGTTCGAGGAGGCCGAGCGCTATCAGGCCGAGTGGCGCGAGGAGCACAAGCACGACCTCGACCGGCTGTAGCCCCTGGCAGGGAATCGAACACGCCTGCAAAAAGCATGGTTGCCCGTCGAGGCACCACCGCGGCACGCACCGTGCGAGCGCGTTCGAGTCTAATCGTCCGATTCCTGTTGCGGAAGGTCTCGTAGCCGAGCTACGAGCGCCGCGCCGCAGAGTCCCCTCTCCGGCTCTTCAACCTCCGCCCGCCCCGTATGCCCTACGCCCCGACCCCTCGTCCTCGGATCGGCTTTCCGAGCGTGGCCCTCTCGGCGGAGTCGTCGCGATGCGAGATTCCCGAAGAGACTGCCGCGAAACATCTGACCTCCTGGCAACCATCGGCTGGGCTCGCGCCTCCTGCAGAGCCCGGCCTTACCCTCGGAAACCGCATGGTTGACTCGATTTTTAAGCTTGCGGCCGAAGGCGACCCCGGCGGTGTCTATGTCTCCCTAGCGAGAGAAATTCTGTGGGCTTAGGCGTAATGGTCGCGTTCGGGTCTCGAGCAGGGGGATTGAGGTGCTTTCGCAGCGTTTACCGCGCGACGTGTGACCGGACGCTTCCGCGTGAGTCGTTCGGCGTTGAAGTCGATCTGCAGTGAGTGCCGCGCGCCTGCCGAGTGCGAGGTCGGCCTCGATCGTTCCTCGAGCCCGCCGAGCCTAGCCCCGCGGCGACGACTTTTCACCCGGCGGTCTCCTCCGATTCCTCCTTCGGAGGCTGTGCAGGCGGCATCGGCGACAAGCTGTCGCGGGAGCCGGCGCCGGACTGCGGCGGCAGTAGGAGGAGATGGCTCTCGACGATCGCCGCGGCAACGTCGACGAGCTTGCGGCCGTTGTGTTGGGAATGGTCCCGGAGCATTTCGAAGGCTCTGTCGGCGTCGATGCCATGTCGTGCCATGAGGATCCCCTTGGCCTGTTCGATCGTGGCGCGTCGCCCGAAGGCGCCCTGGAGGTTTTGGTACTCGGTGAAGCGCTGCAATGTGATGTCGATGGCGCTTTGCAGTTCCTCGGGAGTGCCGTCGATGATGTATGCGAAGACGCCTCGCTTCGCTGCCTCACGGATGTACGCGGGGTCGTTGGCATGAAGGAGGGCGATCACCGGGCAGGACGCCTCGCGGACGATCTCGCCGATCAGGTCGAGGGCGTGCTCGGAGGAGATTCCGAGCCCGACGATGGCAACATCGGGCTGCTCCCTCGCCGTCAAGGCTCCGACCTCCTTGACGTAGATCTCGCGTGCGATCACGTCGTGGCCGAGGCCGATCACGACCCGGGCGAGGAGCTCGAGGCGCTCGCGCTTCTCGTTCGCGATCAGGACTCGCAGATGCTGCAGATCGGCAGTGGGCATCAAACCCGGATAGCTGAGCGAGGGCATTTTAGACGGCCGAAGCGCCGGCGGCGACGCCGTTGCTGCAAGCGATTTCGCCGCTCGGTGCGATCCGGCGCTCTCGACCGAGAACGCGTACAATCGTCGCCGCGAGCCTGAACGAAACAGGCTCGCGATTGCGTTACGCGGGCCATAAGAGGCGGCCCGGTAGATCCGCCCTCAGCCCTTTGGACGGACCCGTTTTCCGATCGGACGTACCCGATCGTGGCGAATGGTTTATCGAAGGAGGGCCCGGATCTACAGCTCTGTTCGACGTGGGACGTGCCGGCAAGCGCGGAAACCGCCGGTGGCGGGGATCCCGCGGTTTCGCGGCGTGTCACATCAGTTCGCGTTCCCGGTTGCGGTCCTCGCGGGCTGTGCGCTTGCGATCTACGCGCCCACGCCGACCGCGCGCGCCTCCGCGATCGTGTTCGCCGCCAGCGTCGCCGCGATGTTCGGTGCGAGCGCTCTCTACCACCGGTTTCCGTGCTCCCCGGAGCGGCGACGACGCTTACGGCTGCTCGACCATGCGATGATCTACACGCTGATCGCCGGCACGTTCACGCCGTTCGGCTTTCTGGTCATCCACCCTGGATGGCGGGTTCCGATGCTTTCGATCGTATGGGGAGGCGCGCTCCTCGCGATCGCCGTCCAGTGGTATTGGCCCGGCCGGCCGACCTGGCTCGCCGCCGCCCTCGGCGTCGTGCTCGGCTGGATCGCGGTGATCGCATTCCCCCAGATCGTCGGCCGAATCGGCGTTCCCGGCTCAGTTCTGCTTCTGGTCGGTGGAGTCGCCTACACGCTCGGCGCAATCGTGTATGCGCGGGAGCGTCCCGACCCCGTGCCGCACGTCTTCGGCTATCACGAGGTCTTTCACGGACTCGTCGTGTTCGCGGTCGTCTGCCAGTATTCGACGATCGCGTTCTTCGTCTTGCCGCGAGCGTGACGCCGGTGGTCGGAGGGCAGCTGCGAGTCCACGCACGCGGTGCCGCCATCCTGGCGACGACGCTCCGCGTCCCCGGAATCCAGGCGGTCGAGCGGCTCGGAAAGGCGCCGTCGATCGAGGAGACGACTCACGGCGAGGTTCCCACGACCGTCCTGAGGCCGGGGACCCGACCTCCTTGGCCCGCACTGGTGTTCGTCAACGGCGCGACACCGGATGGACGCAAGCACCCGATCGTCCGTCGGCTCGGTGCCGGACTGGCACGGGCGGGCTTTCTCGTCTTCGTTCCCGAGCTGCCGGGCATCGGGCGAGGTGAGCTCACACCCGCGACGTTGCGGTCGACGATCGAGCTGGTGACCGCCGCCGGCGACACGCCCGAAGCCTTGCAAGGACGGGTCGGGCTTGCCGGCGTCTCGATCGGCGGGAGCCTGGCCCTCCTCACGGCAGCTGCGCCTGCTCTGGCCGAGCGCATCACGGTGGTCGCCTGCATCGCCCCGTTCACGGATCTCGCCAACATCGTCCGCCTGGCGACAACCGGCGTGTACCGCGACGGAGATCGGCTTGCGACCCACGCGGCACCTCCCTTCCTCCTTCTCGGAATCGCACGCTCGCTTGTCGGCACGCTTCCCTCCAGTCCGGCGAACGAGTTCCTGGCTTCGGAGCTCCGAGCCGTCGACCCGAGCTCCGCGGATCCCCTTCTTCCTTTCCGGACGTCCGGCCCGCTCGACGACGGCGCGGCGGCTCTCCACGCGCTGCTCGCGAACCGAGACCCTGAGCGCTTCGACGAGCTCTACGGGGCCTTGCCCGGCGCGGCGCGCGAATCGATCGAATCTCTGTCGCCCCTCCGAGCCGCCTCGCGGCTCGTCGCGCCGGTCGAGATCGCTACCGCGCCAGAGGACACGTATTTCCCCGTCGCCGAGTCCCTTGCCCTTGCGGGAATGAATCCGAGGGTGACCCTGACCGTCACCGAAGCACTCGCTCATGCCGCCCCGACGCTCTCGAGGGCTGGTCTGGCCGGCCTGGTCCGGCTCCACCTCTTCTTCACCCGCTCGCTGGCCGCAGCCGGCGCGTGAAGGAGGAAGGGCCGGCGCGAACCGGGAGGCTACCGCGGGACGAGGCCGGCAAACGCGACGCCGGACTGCGCCTGGTACGCCATGACGACGGCAGGCGGCGGCGACGTGACGGCGGTGACGATGATGCCGACGACTCTGGGCTGCTCTTCGGCCTCAGAGAGGGCGGGGTGGGTCGGCGAGGCTGAGGAGGCCTTGTTCTGGGTCGATCTCGGTGATGTCGTCGACGCTGATCAGGAGCCGCGTTCGCCCGAACAGACCGGCGCGGACTTCGAGCACTGCTGGTTCGTTGGTCGTTTCTCCGAAGCGCATACCGGTGACGCGGCCGATCCGTTTGGTCGGGGTCTCGACGAGAAAGCCCTCGCAGCGGCGCAGCCAGTAGGCGCGGTCATAGCTCGACCGGGTCGGGTCGTTCGCCATGTCTGACCCGCCCTCCACGAGGTTCCATGTTTACCCGTTCGGGGGCATCTTGCGTCGGTCTAGCCGTGCCCGTGGTCACGGGTGAACGGTCACGGAGGACAGCGTGTCACCACCATGTGCGGCATTCGCGCTTCGCACCGGTGCCGAGATGGAGCGGGGCGTCCACAGGTGCGGGTACATCGACATCACCTGCGGTTTGAGCAATCGGCCTCCTTGCCGACGCATTTACATGAGCGGTGCTGAAACCGGTTAATGTGAGGCATCTAAAAGGGGGTAGGCATGAAGTGGTTAGTCGTCGTTTCTATCGCAGCTCTGAGCGTGCTGGCCGCAACATCCACGGCAGCAGCCGACGAAGGCAAAGGCTTCGAGTGCAACGGCGTATTCTCGAGCAGCACTATCAAATCGGTGACCGTTCCGGACAACGGCGCTTGCACGCTCCTGGCGTCGACCGTTACGGGCAACGTGACCGTGGGCACAGGCGCGTACTTCGAGGCGTCTGGGACTACGATTCAGGGCAACGTCAAAGGCAAAGATGCCTTGACGATCTACACCCACCTTGGCTCTACCATCGGCGGCAGTGTGAAAGCCAACTCAACAAACCAGGTCTTCCTGTTCGACGGCAGCGTGGGCGGGAGCGTGCAGGCAGGGTCATCGGTCGAGAACTTCGGCCACGTTCAAGTCTGCGGCATGACCATCAGTAAGAAGGTCCAGATAAAGAAGGGCGGCACAGACATCCTGGTGGGGGATTCGCTTGCCGGCTGCGGCGGCAACACCATCGGCGGGGATCTCAAGATCACGGACAACTTCACTGATGTGGAGCTCGACGTGCAGGACAACACGATCAGCGGGAGCCTCATCGTGTCGAAGAACCAGGGGCCGTCTGACAAGTCCGTGGTCAACAACACCGGCGGGAAGAAGCTCCAGTGTGACGACAACGTCGGGCCATTCGTCGGGACACCGAACAGCGGCTTTGCCAGCGTGAAAACCGGAAGTCAGTGCACGCTCTGAAACAGCCGAACCGCTGACAGTTGAGACACACCAGAAGGCCCGCACCTTGCTGCGGGCCTTCTTCTTGGGTCAGAGCGGAAGCCGGGGCGGTCCTTGACACTCGAGTTCGGGTCGTCGAGAGCGCCCTCTTAGCTCAGTTGTGGATGTGGGGGCGGCCGCAGCGCCGCCCCAACGCCTCACGCGCCCAGTCGGGCATAAGCAAGGCTGGGGTCGTTCCGCCACTCGCACCACTGGCGCGACCAACGGCGTGGCTCTCCACTCCAGCAGTCAGGCGGCCCCCAGAAGGACGCCGATGGGGTAT
This sequence comes from uncultured Actinomycetes bacterium, assembly GCA_963808815.1. Lineage (GTDB taxonomy): Bacteria > Actinomycetota > Thermoleophilia > Gaiellales > Gaiellaceae > DATBLE01. Next base: position 335,114 of record CAWEGI010000017.1, read on the forward strand.
CCCGCCCTGGGTCAGCAGATGGCGGGGAAGCACTCGGCCGGGTCGTCGTTGCCGCGGGCGGTATTCCCGCTCCCGGCGGGGGCGGTGTTGAGGCTGAACGCACGGATGCCGACGCCGTCGAGGTCGGCGGTCCCGCCGCCGACCGCGTGGACGCCGAAGCCGTTCGCGTCTGCGCGGCTGCCCTTGATCTGAATGTTTTCGCCCTGCACGTTGATGCCGTAGCTGTCGTTCCCGGAGGCGGTCGACGAGGCGATCGAGGCGGAGTCGCCGATGACGAAGATGCCGTCGTAGCCATTTCCGGAGGCGGTCGACGACTTGATCGAGGCCGAGGCGCCGTTGACGAAAATGCCTCTCTGGACGTTCCCGTACGAGGTTGTCGAGGCGATCGAGGCCGACGCGCCGGCGATGAAGATTCCAACGATGTATCCCGGAGGCGGTCGACGATTGATCGAGGCCGAGGCGCCTTGAACGACGATGCCGGTGCCGCCAGGCGGGGAGAGGCCGTTCTGGGAACTGGTCGAGGAGGTGATCGAGGCCGAGCGCCTGATAGGATGCCGGAGCCCCGCGCACACGAGCCCCGCATTAGTCGGTCACGGTCTGCAAGCAGGCCGTGATCGGCGTTCCGCCCTTTCCTTGTGCCTCCGGTGCGACCGCGACCAGCACGGCCACCCCGACCGCGTCAGCAACAGTCGCGGCACGAGTGCCCCAGGAAACTGCTTCAGCGTCGGACCCCTCGTCGCTGTCGCCGACAGGGCCAGCAAGAACCACGAGCTTCGGCCTCGCGGGAGCCGACGACCTCGCGCTCGTGTTGAGCTGAGAAAGGGCTGGCACGTCACAGCCTGAGCGGAAACCGGGGAGAGCGGATGCGGAGGCAACCAGGCGTCGGGGGCGGAGAGGTCGCCTGGACTCGCCCCCGCAACCGGCCGCGGTAGACGAACTCGACGAGGCCGCGCGTGTGCGGCAGGATCCTGCGCTCGACCGCCCGCAGTCGCGCCAGGATCCGGCCGCTTCGATGGAGCCAGAGCAGCGTGCAGGAGCCGCCCACGCTCTCGGTGACGGTTCCGCGGTTGGCGAGCAGCAGACCCAGGACCCGTGCCTTTCCGGCGCGGCGCACGTGGAGGCTGATCGCCGAGACGCGCCGGACGATCTTCCCCGGCGCCCGGACGACGACCACGACCCCGAGGCGGAGTCGCACCGGGACGCCTCGGCGGGCGGGCGGCCGCGAGATCAGGAGCACGAGCTCCGAGTGGTCGCCGGGCCGGGCACGCCGCGGGACACGCGCCAACACGGTCAGCGTCGCCGCCGCTCCGGGCGCCAGCGTCAGCCGGCTCGGGCCGACGGCCAACCAGGACGAGCGCCGGGACACGGCCCGCGGCCGTCCGCGGAGATCGAGCGCGAATCCCGCGCGGGCCACGTCGACAACGACTGGGCCGTCCCCGGAGTTCGTCACCGTCACCGGAGCGCGGCCAGACCCGTTCAGGGCGACGCGTGACGGCGAAGCGATCAGCGCGACAGGAGAAGGCGAGGCCGCCCCCGCGAGAGCGGGGGCGGCCAGGGCGAGGACAGCGGCAGAGGCGGTTGCCGGCCTCACCGACCGATGAGCGTGTAGGTGACGGTCGCCGAGTAGCGGCCCGGGGCGACCACGGGCAGCGGGCCGGTGAACCCGAGCGTCGTGGGCCAGACATCGCCGGCGGCTGCGCTGCGGGCCGACGTCGTGCCGACGAGCAGGTCGGCCGCCGGCGGGATCGGGACGGCTGCACGCGCTCCGCCGACGAGCGCGGGGCCTAGCGTCCCGCCTGCCGGAGCCGTGCTCGCGATGCCGAGCGGGAGGTCGGCCGGCGTGAAAGCCGTGCGATGGACGGTCAGCGAATAGCCGCTTGCGTTGTTGCTGTTGACCGTGACCCGCTCGGAGACCGGCGCCGGCGTCGTGCCGGAAGAGGCCGTGCCGAAGCTGATCGCGGGCTGCTCGAGCGCGAGCGACAGGCTGTTCTGGATGTCGACGTCGACGCTCGCCGAGCCGGTCGTCCCGCCGGGTGACCCACCACCGTCGGTGCAGCTGGTTACCGGCGACGAGCTGTTACGCGGTGTGGGCGTGTCGACATCGAAGTCGTCGGTGTTCGAGTCCGTATCCGTGCAACCGGCATCTGCGCGAATCGCTGCGGTCGAGCTGCTCGGCGCAGCTGCGGCCGACGCGCCTTCGTAGTCGGCGGCGGAGCCGTATCCGACGAGGTCCTCGATCCCGGAGACGCCGGAGCAGCTGCCGGCTGTGGCTCCGCAGCTGAGCGCCGACGCGTTGGTGACAACTGCGACCTTGCCGCCCGAGACGGCCAGGTTGGACGTACCGGTGGCGTCAGGAGTGGGCAGCGGGGCGCCCACCGACGCCGCCGAGCTCAGCTGAACCAGGTAGTGGTGGCCGGGCGCGATCGAGCCGGCGAGAGCAGTGGCCTGCCAGCTCGTGCCGGCAGCGGAGGCGTACTGGACGGTCCAGCCGTCCAGAATGATCGAGGACGGGCCGGCGTTGAACAGTTCGACGAAGTCGTTCGTGAAGCTCGCGCCGGAGTTGCCGCCCCCGGCGTATACCTGGCTGACGACGACGCCCGACGACGAGGCGGGCGCGGCCGGCGCGGCGAGGAGAAGGGCGGCGAAAACGAGGGCGACGAGCAGGCGTGGCCTGTGCATTGGCGGGCTCCGATCGGAGGGGGATGGGTGTTCCTCCCGTGGTACCGGCCCGCAGCGTGTGCCGAAAGTGTCCTTTCGTGTTTCGACGCAGTCGCTTCACGCTTCAGTCACATCCGCGTGAGTTTCGCGGCGGCGCCCGTCATGTGCGGCCGCCGCACACAGCGGTTTCTCAGGTACGAACTGGTCAGGGAGGGGGGCTCACGGGGGGGAACCGGCCGTTCCCCCCGTGCTCAGCGCCAGGGGATCTCCGGTGCCCGGTAGTAGTTCACCCGGAGCGAGTCGAGCAGCGGCGCCTGCGCACCCAGCCGCTGACGATAGTCGGCCCACGACCGGCCGCTCGCCGGCGACCAGCCGATCTCGGCGACCCCGATCAGCCGCGGGAAGGCGAGATACTCGGCGTCGCGGATCGAATGCACCGTCTCGCCCCAGAGCGGTGCCTCGACCCCGAGCACGTCCCTCGCCCCCACGCCCGGCACGGTCCGCGCCGGGTCCCACGCATACGCATCCTGAACGGACGTGTACCCCGCCCACTGCAGCCCGAGCGAGGTGGACGCGTCGTACTTCATGTCCAGGTAGGCATGCGCGGCCGGGGACATGATCACCTTGGCACCCTGTTGCACGGCACGCCCGGAGAGCGCGATCTTCGCCGGGTCGGTGTTCCAATGCTGGACGACCGTTCCGCGACGAAGCCTCGCGCGCCCGATCTCCTCCCAGCCGATCATCCGCTTGCCGTACGACTCGACGATCGACTGCACCCGGTTGATGAAGCGGACATAGTCGGCTGCCTTCGTCGCCATCGCCTCGTCTCCGCCGATGTGGATCCAGGGGCCGGGCGTCAGCCGCGCCAGCTCGCCGACCACGTCGGAGACGAAGTCGTACGTGAGGGGCTTGCCGATGCAGAGCGAGCTGAAGCCGACGTCGATCCCCGTGTAGAGCGGTGAAGGCTTCCCGTCGCAGGCGAGCTTGGGATACGAGGACAGCGCGGCGTGGACGTGGCCCGGCATGTCGATCTCGGGCACGACGGTGATGTACCGCGCGGCCGCGTAGCGGACGAGGCCCTCGTACTGCGCCTGCGTGTAGTAGCCGCCTTTACCGCCTCCGACCTCGGTGCTGCCGCCGTGCGTCGCCAGCCGCGGCCACTTGGCGATCGCGATCCGCCAGCCCTGGTCGTCCGACAGGTGCAGGTGCAGGCGGTTGAGCTTGTAGAGCGCCATCAGGTCGACGAACCGCTCGACGTCGCGGACGGTCCGGAAGTGGCGAGCGACGTCGAGCATGGCCCCGCGCCAGGCGAAGCGCGGTCGGTCGCGGATGTGGACGGCCGGGAGGCGCCGCGCTCCCTGCACCGGAAGGAGCTGGCGCAGCGTCTGGACACCGTGGAAAAGGCCGGCCGGAGAAGCGGCGGCGAGCCGGACCGTGGAGGGCGTCACCGCCAGGTCGTAGCCCTCGTCGCCGAGCCCGGCACCGCCGGCCAGCTGGAGCGAGACCGGGGCCGGCGCGGTCACGACCTTCGTCCCGAGCATGCGGGCGAGCACACCGGCGATGCGGCGCGTCTCCGGCGTGGACGGCGTAACGGAGACGTCGGACGAGGCCCGGACGACGAAGGCTCCCGTGCCGGGCGTCATCGTCACCGGCTTCGGGATCACCGCCAGGCCCATCTCAGCCAACCGCTGCCGCGGCAGGGGCAACGACTGTCAGGTTCGCGCCCGTCTCCGGGTCGAAGAAGTACAGCTCGGCCGGATCGAGCGCCAGCAGGATTCGCCGCCCGGGCCCGGCATCCGTCTTCGAGGACACGCGGGCGTTCCACATCGAGCGGTCGTCGGCCAGCAGCGCGTCTTCCTCGTTGTCGGCCGCCGCGCGCAGCTCCTCGGCCTCGACCCGCGGCGCGTCGATCGGGAAGATCACATGCGAGTCGGAGCCGAGCTCCTCGACGACGGCCACGTCCACGTCGACCGTCGGCAGGCCGCCGTCGGCGAGTGCCGCGTCCTCGAATGCCTCCGGGCGGATGCCGAGGATCACGCTGCCGTCCCTCGTCGGCCGGCGGCCCGGATCGAGCTGGAGCTCCCAGCCCGCAAAGGCGACCCGGCCATCGGCCACGGTCGCCTCGACGAGATTCATCGCGGGCGAGCCGATGAAGGCGGCGACGAAGAGGTTCTTGGGCCGCGCATACAGCGCCTGCGGCGAGTCCACCTGCTGGATCACCCCGTCGCGGAGCACGGCGACCCGCTGGCCGAGCGTCATCGCCTCGACCTGGTCGTGCGTCACGTAGATAGTGGTGACGCCGAGGCGCTCGTGGAGCTGGGTGAGCTCGGAGCGCATCGTCACGCGCAGCTTCGCGTCGAGGTTCGAGAGCGGTTCGTCCATCAGGAAGGCGGTCGGCTCGCGCACGATCGCGCGCCCCATGGCCACCCGCTGGCGCTGCCCACCCGAAAGCGCCGCCGGCTTGCGGTCGAGCAGGTGCTCCAGCCCGAGCAACTTCGCCACCTCGTTCACCCGCCGCTCGACCTCGGCCGCCGAGGTCTTCCGCACCTTCAGGCCGTACCCGAGGTTCCGCCGCACGTTCATGTGCGGGTAGAGCGCGTAGTTCTGGAAGACCATCGCGATGTCGCGGTGGCGCGGAGCAAGCTCGGTGACGTCGCGGCCGCCGATCGAGATCGTCCCGGCCGTCACTTCCTCGAGCCCGGCGATCATCCGCAGCAGCGTCGACTTGCCGCAGCCGGACGGTCCGACCAGCACCATGAACTCGCCGTCGCCGACCGTCAGCGAGACGTCGTCGATCGCGACGAACCCGTTGTCGAACTCCTTCGTGACCCGGTCGACGACGATCTGGCCCATCAGGCCTTCACCGCCCCCGCTGTGAGCCCGAACGCGATCTTGCGCTGCACGAACCCAAAGAAGATCAGAACCGGGATCGCGGCGAGGATCGAGCCTGCCATCAGGCCGCCCCAGTCGACCTGGCGGCTGGTGCCGTAGAAGGCCGAGAGCCAGACCGTGATGGTCTGCTTCGACTGGTCGTTGAGCAGGACGTACGCGAAGATGAACTCGTTCCAGCTGGTGATGAAGACGAAGACCGAGGTCGCGACGAGGCCCGGCGCCACCAACGGGAGCAGGATCCGGAAGAAGGCCCCGAGACGGCTCGAGCCGTCGACCATCGCAGCCTCCTCGAGCTCCTTCGGGATGTTGACGAGGAACCCGCGCAGCGTCCAGACCGCGAACGGCAGCGCGAACGTCATGTAGGTGATGATCACGCCGATCAGGACGTACTGGTTCTTCGTCAGCTGGTAGCGGGCGAGAACGACGTAGAGCGGGATGATCAGACCGACCTGCGGCAGCATCTGGATCCCGATGAGCAGCACGATGAACACCTCGCGGCCGGTGAAGCGGAACTTGGAGAGCGCGATCGCGGCCAGGAAGGCGAGCGTGATCGAGATCGCGACCGTGATCGAAACGATGATCATGCTGTTCACGACCGAGCTCCAGAAGTACGGCCGGTCGATGGCGTCGCGGAAGTGCTGCAGGGTCGGATGGGTCGGGAACCAGGTCGGCGTCAGGCGGTTGATGTCGTCCGTCGACTTGAATGCCGTCGCGAACATCCAGTAGACGGGAAAGATCATGACGACGAAGATCGCCAGGGCCACGAGGTTCCATCCAAGGCGGCTGGACGGCCGACGGCGCTTGCGACGAGGTGCGGGTGCGGCGGCGGCGCTGACGGCTTCGGCTCTCATTTCACGTTGCTCGTCTTGATCATCTGGCGGACGTAGAAGACGCTCATCCCGGCGACCATGAGCAGCATCAGCAGCGAGATCGCGGCCCCCTTGCCGAAGTCGTGGTCGCCGTAGCCCTTGATGAACACGTAGACGCCCATCAGATAGTTGGTCGGGTCGACGTGCGACGCGCCGATCAGCAGGTACGGCTGGGCGAAGACGCCGAAGTCCCAGATGATCGAAAGACTGGTCAGGATCAGCAGGATCGGCTTGAGCACGGGGAAGGTGACGTCCCTGAAGATCCGCAGCGGGCCGGCACCGTCGATCTGTGCCGCCTCGACGAGCTCGTGGGGCACCTGCGCGAGGCCCGCGTACACCGTGACGACCACGAAGGGCAGGGCTCCCCAGACGATCAGCAGCGTCACCATCCCGAGGCTCGAGGTTGGCGTTCCGTACCAATCGTGGCTGTCACCGACCAGGTGAAGCCGGGCAGCGAGGTAGTTGAGAACTCCGTTCTCGAAGTTCGTCATCCAGTAGAAGACCTGGACGGCGACGACGACCGGCATCGCCCAGACGAGCACGAGCGCGGTCATCAGCAACACGCGCACCCACGCGCTGATACGCGGGAGCAGCAGCGCGATCAACGTGCCGAGCACGATCGTCAGCCCGACGTTCACGATCGTGAAGACCACGGTGCGGACGACCGTGTCCCAGAACACGTGGTCGCCGAGCACCGACCGGTAGTTGTCGAGCCCGATCCAATGGCCCTTGTGCTGGATCAGCTCGAAGAGGCCGTACTGCTCGAACGAGATGCGCACGAGCTGGTAGATCGGGTACCCGAGCAGCAGCACCACCGCGGCGAGCACCGGCAGGATGAGGCCGTAGGGCGTAAACGAAGGACGGCGGCCCCGCCGGGACGGGATGGACCTCGCCCCGGCGGCGACCGCCGTTTCGGACGGGACAGCGACTTCAGCGTCCCGCGTCATTCGACTCCTACGATGCGTTGAGGGTGTACTCGATGTTGTTGTCCGCCGTTGCAGCTGCCTGCTGGACGGTGAGCTTGCCGGTCAGGATCTGGCTCAGCATCGTGCGGAGGATATTCCCGTTCTCGACGTTGACCCAGTTCTTCGCGGCCGGGACGAACCAGCTGCGAAGCGCCGCGCGCTCGCCGATCTTCTGGAGATTCAGGAGGTTGGTGGCATTCGGGATGTTCCCGGCCGCCTGGAACACCTTCTCCGCGGCCGTGCCCGTGAACGCGGCAATCCAGTCGCTGGCAAGGGCCTTGTTGGCGCCGACCGGCACCGCCAGGTCGGAGCCGCCGAGGAAGCCCGGCATCGACTTGCCGGCCTCGTGGCTCGGCATCACGAACTGCCCTGTCGAGCTCTTGTACTTGTCGCCGACGCAGCACGTGAACCAGCCGGGACCGATCATCGAGCCCGCGTTACCGTCCGCATACACGCTGTACGGGTTCGGGTGGATCTCGTCGGTCGTCTTGCTGGCCTTCGACGCGGCGAGGTAGAACTTCTTGAACGCGGTCAGGCCGGCGATCGACTGCTTCGACTCGAGGAGGCCCTTCCACTTGCCGCTGACCTGCGCGGCGATCTTGCCGCCGTAGTCGAAGACGAAACCCATGGCGGAATACCAGTCGGTGCCCGCGATGTAGACGGCGGAGTAGCCCTTCTTGCCGAACTTCTTGTTCAGCTTGCCGACGTCGGCCGAGAACTGAGCGAGGCTCTTGGGCGCACCGGCGATTCCGGCCTGCTTGAACTGGTCGGTCCGGTACGTGACCACGCGCGAGCCCGCGTAGTACGGGACGCCGTAGAGCTTGCCGTTGTACCGCCCCGAGGCGGCCAGCCCGGCGAGCCAGTTGCTCGAGTTGTCGAACGTGGACTTGGCCGAGGTCAGGTCCTGGAACGCACCTGCGGCCATGTACTTCGTCATCTCGGTGTTGCCCATCTCGATGACGTCGGGCGCGTTGCCGCCCGCCAGCGTGGCGTCGAACTTGCCGAGGTGCGTGGGCCACGTCTGGTACTGCACGTTCACGGTGACGCCGGGGTGCTGCTTCTGGAACGCGGCGTTTGCCGCCGCGACGGCCCCCGGCCAGCCGGACTGCGCGTCGACCTGGAGCCAGACGGTGATGCTGGCTGCCGAGCGCTTGGTGGCGCCGCTCGCCGTCGTCGCGGCCACAGCGAGGACCGCGACGAGCAGGGCGGCGCCGATGATGCGTGCCTTCATCGAAGATCTCCCATCCTGGAGGGACGGCCCTCGCGGGTCCGCCTGATTGGATCAGACCACTTGGTCATGGCGCGAGATTCTCACAGATTGTGGGTGCTTGTCAAGACCACTTGTGGTGTCTGATACTGCATCTCGCTCAACCGTGCGATTTCGCCGTTGCCCGTTCGGTGATGAGACCTGTCTTTGGTACTGACCGGTCAGCGCCGAAGCGGGTTCCGGTTGAGCTCGGTGACCAGGCGGTACCGGTCGCCGCGGTAGAGCGATCGAACGTATTCGACGATCTCACCGGCCCGAGAGTTAGTCGTCCGCTCGAACAGGAAGGCCGGCGAGTGCAGCGGGACGCCGAGCACCGCCGACTCGTCCTCGTCCGTCACCGTCGGCTCGATCGTCTGCCGGCCGCCCACGATGTCGATTCCGTAGCGCTCGGTCAAGAGCGTGTAGAACGAGTGGTGCTCGAGGTCGTCCGACGACAGCCCCGGCACGAGCGAGGCCCGTACGTGGAGCGTCTCGATCGCCATCGTCTCGTCGTCAGCGAGCCGGAGGCGCTTCACGACCACGATCGGCTCCGAGGGAGAGACGTGCATGATCCGCCCCAGCCAGGGGCCTGCCGAGGTCGTGCGGAGCTCGAGCGTGCGACTGCCCGGGACCATCCCGCGTCGGCGCATGTCCTCGGTGAACGAGGTCATCGTCAGCTCCTGAGCGATCTTGGGCTCACTGACGAAGGTGCCGCTGCCGCGCTTGCGCACGAGGTAGCCGTCGCGCACGAGGTCGTCCAGCGCAGCCCGCACGGTCAGCCGGGACATCCCCAGGTCGGCCGAGAGCTGCCGCTCCGACGGGATCGCGTCCCCGATCCCGAGCGCCTCGATCAGGCCGAGCACCCGCTCGCGGGCTTCCGACTGCTTCGGGGCGGTCGTGCTCATCGGGCCTGCATCGTACTGCATCGAGACAGGTGGTCAATACCACAGCCGCGGACTGTGTCCGTCGCTCTCCAGAATTGAACCGATTTGGAGAACTGGTATTGACCACCTGCCGCCCATCTGCATACACTGGTCGCGATGACCGCCTTCGAGCAGCTCGGCACCGAAGCGCGGGACGCAGGCGGCGCGGATCTCGATCTTCGCTCCACCGCCGAGTTGGTCGAGTTGATGAACGCCGAGGACGCAACCGTGGCGGCGGCGGTCGGAGCCGCCTCTCGCGCGGTGGCCGCCCTGGTCGACGACGTTGCCGCCCGACTGGCGCTGGGCGGTCGACTGCTGTACGTCGGCGCCGGGACGTCGGGCCGGCTGGCGGCGCTCGACGCGGCCGAGTGCGAAGCGACCTTCTCGGTCGAGCCGGGCCGCGTGACCGCGCTGGTCGCCGGAGACGGTGCGTCGTCGACGCTCGAGCAGGAGGCCGCCGAGGACGACGCAGCCGCCGGCCGTGCCGACGTCGAACGACTCGCCCCCGGGCCTGCCGATGCCGTGGTCGGCATCAGCGCCAGCGGCCGGTCGCCGTACGTGCTGGCGGCGGTGGCGGCGGCCCGCGACCGCGGAGCGCTCACCGGCTGCGTCGTCTGCGTCGAGAGCTCCGAGCTCGCAGCCGTCGCCGAGCGGGAGGTCTGCGTGCCGGTGGGGCCCGAGATCCTGTCCGGTTCGACCAGGCTGAAGGCCGGGACCGCTCAGAAGCTCGTCCTCAACATGATCTCGACGATCTCGATGATCCGCCTCGGCAAGACGTTCGGGAACCTGATGGTCGACCTCGTCCCGTCGAACGAGAAGCTCCGTGCCCGGGCGCGCTCGATCGTCCGCGAGGCGGCCGGCGTCTCGACGGAGGAGGCAGACGAGGCCCTTGCCCGCGCGGGCGGCGATGTGAAGGTGGCAGTCGTTTCCCTGCTCACCGGCCGCGAGCCGGACGAGGCACGGAGGCGCCTGGCCGACGCGGGCGGCGTCGTCCGCAGGGCCGTGGAGCCCCGATCGTGAGACTCGGTGTCCGCGCGGCGCTCGTCGACGGCCGCTTCGTCCCGGGCGACATCGAGATCGAGGACGGGATCGTCACCGCCTACGGGATCCTCTCGGCGAACGGGCGCGGCATCGCCTCGCCCGGCTTCGTCGACCTCCAGGTGAACGGCTTCGGCGGCGTGGACTTCCTCGACGCGGACGCGGACGGCTACGCCCGCGCCGGCGAGTCGCTGCTCGAGACCGGCGTCACCGCATATCTGCCCACGCTGATCACCGCGCCGGAGGATCGCCTGGTCGCCGCGCTCGGCGAGATCGTCGAGGGCGGCAGCGGCCCGCGCATCCTCGGCGCACACGTCGAAGGCCCCTTCCTTTCGCCCCGGCGGCTCGGAACGCATCCTCCCTCTGCACGCCGCGACCCGGACGTCGACCTGCTCGAGCGCATTCTCGCCGCGGGGCCGGTTCGGCTCTACACGCTGGCACCGGAGCTGCCCGGAGCGCTCGAACTCGTCGACCTGCTCGTCTCGCGCGGCGTCGTCGTCTCCGCCGGGCACAGCGACGCCAACGCCGAAGAGGCGAACGCCGCCTTCGACCGCGGCGTCGGCACCGTCACCCACCTCTTCAACGCGATGCGCCCCTTCAGCCATCGCGATCCGGGCGTCGCCGGAGTCGCCCTGGCCCGGCCCGACGTGACCGTCCAGATCATCCTCGACGGCGCCCACCTCGCCCCCGACACGGTCCGGCTCGTCTGGCTTGCGGCCGGCGGCCGCCTCGCGCTCGTCACCGACGCCGTCGCCGCAGCGGGCATCAGCGGCGACGGCTCGTACCGCCTCGGCGAGGTCTCCGTCGAGGTGCGCAACGGGGTCGTCCGCCGCGACGGCGACGGCGTGCTGGCGGGCAGCGTGCTGACGATGATCGAGGCGGTTCGCAACCTGCACGCTCTCGGCGTCCCGCTCGAGGCTGCCCTCGGTGCGGCCACCGCCGTGCCCGCGCGCGTGATCGGCGCGAACGTCGGCCGGATCGAGGTCGGCGGACCGGCGGACGTCGTCGTCCTCAGCGAGGAGCTCGAGGTCGAGCGCGTACTCGTCGGAGGCGAGGCCCGTGTCGCAGCCTGAGCCGGTGCCTGCACCGGCTCTGCCCGGAGCGCAGTACCTCGCCGAGATCCGCGAGCAGCCGGCCGCGCTCCGCCACCTGCTCGAGCACCGTGCCGAGTTCTCGCGCGTAGCCGAGGCGGCGACGAAGCACGGCACCGGAATCATCCGGATGGTCGGCCACGGGTCGTCCGACAACGCGGCGTCCTTCGGCGTCTACGCGTTCGGGCTGCTCCCCGGCCTGACGGCAGCGCGCGACTCGATCAGCCTGCTCGTGTACTACGGCGCGAAGGTCGACCTGCGCGGCTCGGTGGTCGTGGCGCTGTCGCAGTCGGGACAGACGCCGGACGTGCTCGAGTACGTCGAGCGGGCACGCCAAGGGGGTGCGTTCACGATCGCGGTCACGAACGAGTCCGAGTCGGAGCTCGCCCGCGCGGCCGAGGCGGTGCTTCCGCTCAGCGCCGGGGCCGAGCTCGCTGTCGCCGCCACCAAGACGTACTCGAACCAGGTGGCCGCGCTCGCACTGCTCGCGGGCTGCCTCGCGGGACGATGCGACGAGCTCGCCGGCCTGCTCGGGGAGGTCGCCGACCAGATCGAGGAGCAGATCCCCGAGTTCGAGCGACTCGCGCGGTCGTTCTCCATACCGTTCACGGCGGTGGCGCGGATGTTCGTGATCGGCCGCGGGCCCGAGTTCGCGACCGCCCGCGAGATCGCGCTGAAGCTGCTGGAGACCTGCCAGATCGCCGCCGAGCCGCTGACCGCGACCGACCTCGCCCACGGCCCCATCGCCGCCCTGGATCCCCTGTTTCCGGTCTGGGCGATCGCGAGCGAGGACGAGACCCTCGGCGTGGTCGTCGACGCGACCGTCCGAGCACGACAGGCCGGAGCGACGGTGGTCGCGAGCGGCACCGCCGCGGAGGCGCTCGCAGACGCCCAGTACCTGGTGCCCGTGCCGAAGCCGCGGCTCCCGCTTCTCTCTCCGCTCCTCTCCGTCGTGCCCGGCCAGCTGTTCGCCGGCGCAGTCGCGCGCGCGAAGGGCCTCGACCCCGACAAACCGCGGGGACTGTCGAAGGTGACGCTCGCGCGGTAGCCCCGCGGTCGTTCCCGCCAAAAGTCCGAAGGACTTTCGGCGGCTGTTCAGCGGTCTTCGAAGGCCTTCTCGCCGCGGCGAAAGTCCTGCCGCATGCGGCGTACGGCGGGCAAGGCGGCGAGCGCCGGGATCACCGGCAGCCAGAAGCTGAACGCCCGGTAGGTGACGACGCCGAGCAGCGCCGGCGCGAGCGGCACGCCCACCCAGACGAGGGCGAAGGTCATCATCACCTCGACCAGTCCCGCGCCCCCGGCCGGCAGCGAGCGCCGAGTGGCGACGTAGCCCGTCGCGTAGGCGAGGATCAGCGCAGGCGTCGAGATCTCGGCGTTGTAGATCTTCAGCGCCGCCCACAGGCAGGCGATGTCGCCGAGCCAGTAGAGGCTGACTCCGATCACGCCGAGCCCGTGCCGGCGCGGCGCCGTCAGCAGGCAGCGGAGCTTGACGATCCCGGCGACGAGATGAGCGAACCACTGGCGCAGGCGCCCGCCCCGCCCCGGATCGGAGAGCCGCTCGGCACGCTTCGGCGAGCTGACCCACAACGCGAACAGGAAGCCGGGAATGACCGCGAGCCACGGATACGTCATCGCGTGTTGCACGTGGCCGCCGGTGCCGAACAAGAGGACGACGGCGCAGATCATCGCCGCGGGCGCCAGCACCGCGTACTCGAGCGCGCCGAGCGCGAGCACCCGGGCGACGGCGTCCGGCCGGCGCAGTCCCGAGCGTCGAAACGTCCAATAGTCGACCGAGAAGCCGCCCGCTGCGTGCGTGGCGGCGAAGACTCCGAACCCGGCGACGACGGTCCGCATCGAGAGTCGGAAGGAGAGCAGCGGTCCGCCGTCGACGCGGGCGATGTCGCGGACCGCGAGGACGTAGCCGAGATAGGCGACGACCTGGCCGCCGAAACAGACCGCGAACCAGGTCGGGACGACGTCCTGGACGGCGTCGACGAGACGGTTGTAACCCGCCATGTCGGCCAGGCCCATCGCAGCCGCGAGCGCCAGGGCACCGGCCACGAGCAGGATCAGGAAGTTGCGGCGCTCCAGGTCGAGCGCAGCGGCGATCACCTTCTGGTGTTTGGTTCTCGTGGTCATCGGGCCGGCCCGGTCAACGCTCCCCAGTCTCTATCGGCTCGTACGGCGCGTAGGGTAACCCGGTTCGGACGATCCTCCGACCGTCGACCTCGTACACGACGTCGACGCTGTCGTGCTTCCGGTAGGTGCCTGCCACACCGAGGAAGAGCGACGTCCAGCGCCAGAAGCCGAGGCGCCCCTCGTGGGCGAGCTGGCGCGAAAAGACGAGCTCGTCGCCGCGGCGCACGAAGTCGGAGCCTTCGAGCTGGCGCACGCCGTTGACGTAGACCTCGAAGGGCGGCTCGAGGCCTGCGGGAAGCTGCACCTTCGTCTCGGCCACCTCCATAGAATGCCCGCGACGTGGTCCGTCGGTTCCTCGCCCTGCCCGCCGCGCTCGCGGTCGCGCTCGCCTTCGCAGGGGCGGCTGCCGCAGACGCCGGGCTGGCACCCGTCACGCCCGAATCGCCGAACGCCCAGGCGATCCGCCAGACGTACTTCGTGATCCTGGCCGTCACGGGCGTGATCTTCGTGCTGGTCGAGGGAGCGCTCATCCTCTTCATCGTCCGGTTCCGCGGCCGCGGTCGTGCCCGCGGCCAGGACGGCGCGCAGATTCACGGCGCCACGAAGCTCGAGACCGCCTCCACGATCGTTCCGGTCCTGATCCTCGCCGGCATCGCCGCCTTCGTGTTCGTGAAGCTGCCGACGATCAAGAACGTCCCCGAGGCGAAGGCGGCGAGCGGCGCGCTCCAGATCAAGGTCGAAGGGCACCAGTACTACTGGCAGTTCCAGTACCCGCAGGGGCAGGTCGCCTTCCAGCACATGGTCGTCCCGGTCGGCCGCGTCGTCGAGCTCACGGTGGTGTCGCCTGACGTGATCCACAGCTGGTGGGTACCCGCTCTGGGCGGAAAGATCGACGCCATTCCCGGGCGCACGAACCACACCTGGTTCAAGGCCCAGAGGCTGGGCAGCTACGAGGCTCGCTGTGCCGAGCTCTGCGGCATCGAGCACGCGCACATGATCGGCTGGGTAGACGTGGTCACGCCGGGGGCCTATGCGAAGTTCCTCGGCGCTCACACCGGCACGACCAGCACCATCGGCAAGGAGATCTTCGACGGGGTCTGCGCGACCTGCCACGGCCTGTCCGGCCAGGGCGATTACGGGCCGCCGCTCGCCGCCAACAGCACGATCGCGGACCCGACGGCGCTCGAGCAGCTCCTCCGCAACGGACAGAACGAGATGCCCGCGGTCGGCCAGGACTGGAACAACGACACGATGAAGGCGGCGACCGCCTACCTGAAGGGACGCTTCGGTGGCGGCCAGGGCTGAAACGCAGCCGTATCGCGCGGACTGGAGACGGGGCGCCGTCACGAGCTGGATCGCGTCAGTCGATCACAAGCGGATCGGGATCCTCTACATCGGCACCAGCCTCTTCTTCCTCCTCCTCGGCGGCCTGATGTCCCTGTTCATGCGCGCGCAGCTGGCGACGCCGAACGAGCACTTCGTGACCCGGGGGCGCTACAACGAGCTCTTCACGATCCACGGAACGACCATGATCTTCCTGGTCGTCGTCCCGATCCTCGCCGGGTTCGGCAACTACCTGGTCCCGCTGATGATCGGCGCCCGTGACGTCGCTTTCCCGCGCCTGAACGCGCTCTCGTACTGGCTGTTCCTGCTCGGTGGGATCGTGCTCTACTCGAGCTTCTTCGCCAAGGGCGGCCCCTCGCAGGCCGGCTGGACGGGATACACGACGCTCACTGAGCTCAAGTACAGCCCCGGCCACGGCGTAGACCTCTGGATCCTGTCGCTCCACATCCTCGCGCTCTCGTCGCTGGCGGGGGCGGTCAACTTCATCGCGACGATCCACAACATGCGCACGCCCGGCATGGTCTGGACGCGCATGCCGCTCTTCATCTGGTCGATCGTCGTCTACGCCTGGCTGCTGGTGGTGATCCTGCCCGTGATCGGCGCCGGACTCCTGATGCTGCTCCTCGACAGGCAGGTCGGGACGCACTTCTTCATCCCGGACCAGGGCGGCAGCGCGATCCTCTACCAGCACATCTTCTGGTTCTTCGGCCACCCCGAGGTGTACGTGATCATCCTGCCGGCGATGGGAATGGTCTCCGAGATCATCCCGGTCTTCGCGAGGAAGCCGATCTTCGGATACAAGGCGGTCGCGTTCTCGACCGTGGGCATCGCGTTCGTCTCGATGCTGGTCTGGGCGCACCACATGTTCACGGTCGGGCTCGGCTGGGGGCTGCAGAGCTTCTTCATGGTCACGACGATGCTGGTTGCGATCCCGACCGGGGTGAAGATCCTGAACTGGCTCGCGACCACCTGGCGCGGGAACCTGATCTTCGACACGCCGATGCTGTTCGCACTCGGGTTCATCGCGATCTTCACGCTCGGCGGCCTGACGGGGATCTACCTGGCTGCGTTCCCGGTCGACTGGCAGGTGCAGGACACGTACTTCGTCGTCGCCCATTTCCACTACACGCTGTTCGGCGGCGCGGTCTTCGCCATCTTCGGCGGGCTCTACTACTGGTGGCCGAAGATGTTCGGGCGCAAGCTGGACGAGAAGCTCGGAAAGTGGAGCTTCTGGCTGATGTTCGTCGGCTTCAACGTAACGTTCTTCCCCCAGCACTTCCTCGGGCTCCTGGGGATGCCGCGACGCATCTACACCTACTCGAACGGCGGGTGGTGGGAGGCCTGGAACCTCACCTCGACGATCGGGGCCGGCGTGATGTCGCTCGGCGTGCTGCTCTTCTTCGTCAACGTGTTTCGAACCCGGCGCCGCGGCGTACGCGTCGGCAACGATCCGTGGATCGCGGACACCCTCGAGTGGTACGCCCCCTCGCCGCCCCCGCCCGAGAACTTCCCGCAGCCGGTGCCATACGTGAGCAGCCCGCGCCCCTTGCGCGACCTACGGCTGAAGCTGAAGGAGCGTGATGCAGGCGTCAGTGCCTAGTCCCTGGCTGCGGCTGACGGCGCTCGGTGCGTCGGCGGCGACCCTGCTCGCCGTGATCAGCGGCGCGGCGTCGCTGGGCGCGGCACACCAGCTGCTCTCCGCTCTCGCGCTGCCGCCCCTCGTCGCTGTGCTCGTCGCGGCGTGGCTCGGCCATCGCCGCCTGGTCGTTCCCGCCCTGGCCTCGATCGCGCTGTTCGGGCTGGCGGCGCTGATCACGGTGCACGGGCTGCACCTCGCCGCGGCCGCGGTCGCGTTCGCGTCGACGCTCGTGCTGACCGCGCTGACGTTCCGCGGGGAAGCGGCGCCGCTCGGGCCCGCTGTCTCTCTGCGCCGACCGGGCTTTGCCCGGCCGGCTGCGGAAGAGCTGCGGGACTACATCACGCTGACCAAGCCACGGATCATGTCGCTGCTGCTCCTGACCGGAGTCTGCGGGATGTTCGTGGGCGCGCAGGGCGTGCCGCCGCTCGGCGACCTGGCCGCGCTCGTCGTCGGGCTCGCGCTTGCGTGCGGCGGCGCCAGCGCCCTGAACCACGTGATCGACCGTGACATCGACGCGATGATGGGCGAGCGCACGCGCGCCCGGCCGGTCACCGCCGGGCGGGTGTCACCGACGTACGCGCTCGAGTTCGGACTTGCGCTGTCGGCGCTCTCTTTCGTGCTGCTCGCCGGCGTGGTCAACGTGCTGACCGCGACGCTGGCGCTCGTCGGGAACCTCTTCTACGTCCTCGTCTACACCCGCTGGCTGAAGCGCTCGACGCCGCAGAACATCGTCATCGGCGGCGCCGCCGGCGCGATCCCGCCGCTGGTCGGGTGGGCGGCCGCGACCGGGAACCTGACTCTGCCGGCGATCTCGCTCTTCCTGATCGTCTTCTTCTGGACGCCGCCCCACTTCTGGGCGCTGGCGCTCCTGATCAAGCGCAACTACGCGGAGGCGGGCATCCCGATGCTCCCGGTCGTGCGCGGCGAGCGCGAGACCGTGAAGCAGATCCTGCTCTACTCGGTCGTGATGGTCGCGGTCACCGCCGTGCCGTTCCTGTGGGGGACGCTCGGGCTCGCCTATCTCATCGCTGCGCTGCTGCTGGGCGCAGCGTTCATCTGGCTGGCCGTCCAGCTGGCCCGGCACACGACGCCGCGGCAGGCGTCACTCCTCTTCCACTCGTCGCTCCTCTACCTCGCCCTCGTGTTCGTCGCCGCCGCCGTCGACGTGGCCGCCTGACCCGTGATGCACGATCCCGAGACCGAGCGCAAGAACCTCCTCTGGGGCTGGGGGCTCTTCGTGCTCTTCTGCCTGCTCGCCCTCGGCACGTTCGCGATCGCGTTCATCTACCTCGCGGTCGACTAGGCCGGCCTCCGGGCCGAGCGGCCGGCCCGCGGTCGACGGGCTCCGCCTGTGGATACAAAGGCACACTCTTGGCGCAGTTCCAGTCTCAGAGACTGGGTGCGAAACGCCACGAGGTCCGACACGGCCGGACCAGCCGACAGTGCGGGGGCACTTCGGCGAAGATCGAGCGAGTGGAGGACCTGACGGGCATCTTCCTCGCCCGACCTGAGCAGCCGGCCGAAGGCATCCGGCTCGCGGTCAAGGACCTCTTCGACACCGCAGGGCTGACGACGACATACGGCTCGGCCATCTTCACCGAGCACGTCCCGACCTCGACCGCCGCGGCCGTCGAGCGGCTGGAGGCACGCGGCTACGCCAACGTCGGCAAGACGAACCTGCACGAGTTCGCGTACGGGACGACCTCGGAGAACCCCCACTTCGGCACCGTGCCGAACCCGATCGCGCCCGGCCGGGTCGCCGGCGGTTCGAGCGGCGGCTCCGCCGCGGCCCTCGCCGCCGGACTCGCAGACGCGGCGCTCGGCTCCGACACCGGCGGCTCGATCCGGATCCCGGCCGCGTGCTGCGGCGTCGTCGGCCTGAAGCCGACGTGGGGGCTCGTGCCGCTGGACGGCTGCTTCCCGCTGGCCCCGAGCCTCGACCACGGCGGCCCGATGGCTCCCTCGGTCGAGGGATGCACGGCGATGCTCGAGGCGCTCGTGCCCGGGTTCGAGCGTGCCTCGCTCGGCTCGCTCGCGGAGGTCCGCGTCGGCGTCGCCTGGATCGAGCACGCCGAGCCACTCGTCCGCGCCCGGGTCGAGGAAGCCGCCTCCGCCTTCCCCGACCGGCGCACGGTCGACCCCCCGCTGGGCGAGGCGGTCCGCACCGTGTTCATGCGCGAGGTGGCGGACGTCCACCGGGAGCTGTACGCCGAGAACGCCGACCTCTACGGCGCGAACGTCGCCGCCAAGATCGAGCTCTGCCTCGCAGTCACCGATTCCGAGTACGAGGCAGGGCTGCGCGCCCGCGACGCGTACCGCGCGCAGATGGCGGAGCTCTTCGACGAGGTCGACCTGATCGTCAGTCCGACGCTGCCCCTCGTCGCCCCGCAGGCCGGCCAGGACGAGCGCGAGCTCCGCGGCCGGCTGACGCTGCTGACGTGGCCCTTCAACGTGCTCGGCGCACCGGCGCTCGCATTGCCCTGCGGCCCGGCCGAGGACGGCCTACCCGCATCGGTACAGATCGCCGGGCCGCCCGGCGCCGACGCCCTCGTGCTCGCTGCGGGTGCCCTGCTCGAGAACGCACTCAAGCCCTAGTCGGCAGTTGCCGACAAAGGGATGCAGTGCTCGCACGCATCGGCATCATCCTCGCACTCGCCACGGTCGCTCTCGTGCCCGCCGCGCAGAGCGCCGTGCCCTCTGGCCCCACCGGGCTCCGCGCGTTCCTGCTGCGGGCAGACGAGCCCGCCCTCGACACGTTCCCGCGGACGCCGTCCTTCGAGTGGGCGCCGTACCAGCGTGCGACGAGCTACGACTTCGAGCTCGCGACCAGCAAGACCTTCGACGACCGGACGGTCGTGTGGTCCACGAGCAGCCGGAAGACGCCTTTGCGCGTGCCGGCGGTGGCGATCCCGACCGCGCTGCCCTGGATGACCGGCAACCCCTACGCGCTGTACGCCCACGTCCGCGCCCACGTCGGGTCGCGGGTGACCAGATGGAGTACCCCGTTCGGGTTGAACATGCGCTGGAAGGCCGAGCCCGAGCAGATCCTCCCGGACACGCCCGGCCTCGTCCGCTGGACGCCGGTCGAGGGTGCGACCTCGTACGAGGTCTGGTTCGTCGATCCGGGCAAGGTGGTCAGCACCTCGACGAACGTGGCCGACGAGCGCGAGTACTACAGCTTCCATTCCGACCCGCTCTGGAGCGGCACGGTGCAGTGGCGCGTTCGGGCAGTGCGCACGCTGTACGGCTCGCTGCCGACCGGGCTGCCGGTCGTCACGTACGGGCCGTGGAGCCAGACCTTCGTCTCGAGCAACCCGCCGGTGACGACCGGGCCGATCTCGCTGCTCGAGACCGCCTCGGACGTCGTCGGCTCGCAGGCCAACCCGGTGGCGCACAGCCTGACGCCTTCTTTCGTCTTCAGCGGCGACACCGCGACGAACGGGTCAGCGGGACGCCTGTTCCGCGTCTACGTCGCCACCGACCGCCAGTGCGTGAACGTCGTTTTCACGGGCGCGGTCGTCGGCAGTCCCTCGTACGCGCCGCGCATCAGCGGGCCGCTCGCCCTTCCGAACTCGACCGAATCAGTCGCCAAGGCACAGAGCTCCTACCTCGCCGACGGCGCGCAGCCCGGCACCTTCTCCGCAGACTTCCGCGCGGTGACGACGGGCGAGAGCTCGGCCGGCCAGTCGAGCGGAGGCAGCAGCGCCGCGCCGGCCGGAGGCACCTCGGGGACCGACTTCACCGCCTCAGGCGCACTGGTCGACCTCTGGGACAGTGGCTGGCCCACCGGCCGCTACTACTGGACAGTCGTCCCGGTGCGCGAGGTCGTGACCCAGACGTCCGTCAAGTACTACGACGCCGAGGTTCCCCAGGACGCCTGCGCCGCCGGCCGCGTCGCCGAGTTCGGCAAGGCGAGCCAGCCGGCGACGACCTTCCAGACGCGCCCCTACGCGTCGGGGCTCTCGCCGAACGGCGAGCTGGTGGCCGCACAGGCCGCCGTGCCGTCGTTCTACCGCGCGGCGCTCGTCGCCTGGGCACCTGCGCTGGGCGCGACCGGCTACGAGGTGCAGTGGTCGAAGACCAGGTACCCGTGGAAGGCGGCCGCCGCGCCGCTGTACACGGCGGCGACGTCGGTCCTGCTCGAGGGCCTCACGCCCGGAACGTGGTACTACCGCGTGCGTGGGATCGACCCGTACGTGCCCGGGCCGGTGAAACAGATGACCTGGTCGAGCCCGGTCAGGATCATGCTCGTCAAGCCGCGGTTCTCCGTCCAGGACGGCAGCGTCACCACCCGTCGCGTCAAGAAGTAGCGAGCAAGCGCTCCTCACGTCGGCGGCGTCGTACGCTCAGACCGCCGAGCGCCACCGCGCCGAGCACGAAGAACGGCGCGCCCACGACCAGCACGTAGACGAGCACCTTCGCCTCGTCGGCGACGATCTGCCCTGAGCGGTGGAGCGCGAGGCCGATCCGGCCCGGCTCGTGCGGCAGGACGACCGCCTTCTCCTTGCTCCGCAGGTCGAGCGAAACCGTCGCGTACGACGTCTGCCGGCGGAGAGCGGCCTGCTGCTTCTGGAGCACGACTAGCTGCCGCCGCGCCGCCACCAGCCGGTTCTCGAGCCGGGCGCGCTCGGCCGCCGTCAGCGACGGGCTCTCGAGCTTCGCGTGGAGCTTCGCAGTCAGGTCGCGCTGCGCCTGCAGCACGCGGAACCGCCGGTCGAGCTGCGGCTGCGCGTCGCGGATCGAGACGTGCTGGTCGAGGATCTGCCCGAGCGCCGAGTAGCGCACCAGCGCCTCCTGGACGCTGCCGACGGGGACGCGGACCACGAGATAGGCGGAGCCGCGCTCGCTGCCGGAGCCGTACTCGACGCTACGTACGTAGCCGTCGAAGTCGCGCGTCAGACGGAGAGCGCGCTTCGTGGCCGCCGAGAGATCCGCGATCTTCAGCGTCAGCTCGGCCTCGTAGAGCTGCGCCCGGCCGGAGGTGGCGGGCAATGCCGCGCCGCCGAACGAGCCGGAGCCGGCCGCCTTCGAGTCGGCCGTGGCAGCGGGCGACAGCGTCGCCCGGGGCGCGGCCTCGCCACGCGCCGCGCGTTCGGAGCCGCCGTTGCCGGAGCTCGACAGTCCGACCGCGAGCGCGACCGCCGCCGCCACGGCAGCGCACGCCGGCACCAGCACGACCGCCAACCGACGCCAAGGAAGCTCGCGGCGAGGACGGCCGCCCTCTGCGGCCGGCGCACCCGCTGCGATCGCCGCCACCCGGGCGCGCAGATCGGGCGAGGCGGTGATCCGGGCCGAGCGGATCTCGTTCACGATCGACTCTTGATCAGGCTGCGACATCGGCGCTCATCCTCTCTTCGAGCTTCTTCAGTGCCCGGCTGAGCCGGGTAGTGCAGGCCGTGGGCGAAATGCCGAGGACGCGCGCGGCGGTCTCGATCTCGAGGTCGAGCAGGATGCGCAGGGCGATCACCTCGCGCTCGCCGGCCGACAGGGTTGCGAGCGCGCGCTCGAGCTCTGGCGAAAGCCCGCCGAGGAGGCCGTCCTCGACCTCGTTCGGCAGGTCTGCTGCGTACGCCCGCTCGCGCCGGCGGCGGCGCTCCTCGGCGCGGAAGTGGTCGAGCGCGGTCGAGCGTGCGACCCGGCAGAGCCACGTCTTCGCGCTCCCTCTCCCGGGGTCGAAGCGGCGCCACTGGCGCAGCGCCCTCTCGAACGTCTCGGCGGTCAGCTCCTCGGCCATCTCCCGGCTGCGGGTCAGGTAGACGAGGTAGGCGTGGACGTCGTCGAGATGGCGCTCGGCTACGGACTCGAAGCTCGGCACCTCCGCAACGACCTGCACGCCGGATGTACGCCGCCGGCGGCCGATCACGTCACACCGATCTGACCGCGGCCTCGTACACAGGGTCGCGCGCGAACGACTCCAGCTCGGCAGAGAGCAGATCGCCGGGTGAGCACGGAAGCCCTCGCGCGGGCGGCACCACCTCGCCGTCTACCTCGACGCGCGACACCTTGTCGGTGTCGACATGGCTCAGCCGGAAGCGTCTCCGGAGCCGCGCCTGCAACCAGGCGCGCAGCAGCACCG
>CAWEGI010000018.1:0-73002 GCA_963808815.1 uncultured Actinomycetes bacterium
GCCTCGCCGCGGGCGCGCACGTACTCGGCCTCGGCCAGCGCGAGCCAGCCGTCGGCGTTCGGTGTCACCGCCGAGGCCCCGGCTGCGGCGCGGCGCGCGACGGTCGAGGCAGCTTCGTGCGCGGCCGAGCCAGTCGAGCGGCGTCGGCGTCCCGACGGGCGCTTGCGAGCGCCGCCAGCTCCGCCTGCGCCCGCAGTCCCTTGGCGCAGAGCTGGACGCGGATCTGCGCAGCTTCGCGCGGGCGCGCTGGCCAGACCCTCCTGGATGGCCGCGTCCGCGTCGGTCCAGCGGCGCTCCCAGAGGGCGAGCTCTGCCAGGTAGGCATCGTAGAGGCCGAGCACGTGGTCCTCGCGCAGGGTGGCGCCTGCGGCCTCGAGGTGCGCTCGCGCGGCGTCGAACTCGCCGCGGCCGATCTCGACGTCGGCGCGCAGGATGAGCAGCCAGTACGGGAAGCTCGAGGTGATGCCGCGGAGCGCGGCGGCGCTGAGCCTGTCGGCCTCGTCCCAGTCGCCGATCGCGAGCAGCGCCTCGATCTGGTTCGCGACGAGCAAGGCGCTGTCGATCCCGTACCGGCGCATCACCTCGAGCCCCGCCTGCCCCAGTCGCGCCGACTCTCGGAGCCGTCCCAGCATCGTCAGCGCATCGGTGAGATGGATGTACGCGCGCTCCAGGCCGAGGAGATCGCCGATCTCCTCGGCGAGCTGCAGGGCCTGGCGAAGATGGGCGAGCACCCTCCTCGCCGCGGCCGAGGTAGGCGAGGTCGCCGCCGAGCACGGTGAGCGCCCGGACCTCTGCCTCGCGTGCGCCGACCTCTCGGGCGAGCGCGAGCGCCTGCTCGCCGATCGGCAGCGACTCCGCATGGCGCCAGGCCACCATCAACCCCCCCGCGAGCGACCCCAGCGCATACGCGCGCTCCGGCGACGGCGGCTCCGCCGGCACGAGCTCGACCGCGCGCTCGAGCGCGGCGAGCGCGGCGTCGTCACTGCCGATCTCCGTAGAGGTATTCACCGAGGTCCACCTGGAGGAGCGCCGCACGGTGCGGGT
The DNA here is from genome assembly GCA_963808815.1 of uncultured Actinomycetes bacterium. Lineage (GTDB taxonomy): Bacteria > Actinomycetota > Thermoleophilia > Gaiellales > Gaiellaceae > DATBLE01. The sequence continues at coordinate 1,045 of CAWEGI010000018.1, forward strand.
CTTCCGTAGCCGACGAGCTCGATCGCTTGCCGGCCGAGCTCGACCGCGCGCGGGGCGGCGCCGACGTGGCTGGCGAGCTCGGCGGTCCAGGTGCAGAGCTCGGCGAGGTCGAGCCCGGCGAGCTCGGCCGCGTCCGGCACCGCGGGCCACAGCGCGAGCGCCCGCTCGAGGTGCGCGTGCGCCTCGGCGAGGCCGAACACCGCCTCCGCCTGCCGTGCCGCTTCGACCGAGGCGGTCGAGCGCCTCTGTCGTGCGGCCCGCCGCCGCCCAGTGCGGCGCGAGCTCCGCCGGCGTCGCCGCGTCGCTGCGGGCGAGCTCATCGGCGAGCCGCGCGTGCAGCTCCTCGCGCTCCCCGGGGAGGATCGTCGCGTAGATCGCCTCCGCGAGCAGCGCATGGCGGAAGCGGAAGCTGCTCGTTTCCGGCTCGGCGACGAGGACGCCGTGCTCGACCGCCCGGCGGAGCGACTCGCGCACCTCAGGCTCGGGGAGCGCCGCCGCTGCACTGAGCAGCGGATACCCGACGTCGCGTCCGGCGGCCGCGGCCAGGCGCAACAGGTTTTGCGTCGAACGGTCGAGTCGGGTCACGCGCTGAAGGAGCAGGTCGCGCAGGCTGCGCGGGAGCTCGCCGCGGTCGTCGTTGGCGGCGGCGAGGAGCTCCTCGGCGAAGAAGGGATTGCCCTCCGAGCGGGCGGCGATGGTGTTCGCCACGGCCGCCGGAAGGGAAGCGTCGAGGTGGGCTGCCAGCAGCGCCGCCAGCTCGTCGTGCTCGAGCGGACCGAGCTCGAGAACGAGCGCCGAGCCCGAGCGTCGGACTCCGTCCGCAAGCCTCAGCATGCGCTCGGCCGACGAGGGCTCGTCCGCGCGGTAGGTCGCGAGCAGCAGGATCGGCCGCCCCTCGAGGTTGTGTGAGAGGAAGACGACGAGATCGAGCGTCGAGGTATCGGCCCAGTGCAGATCCTCGAGTACGAGCAGCACGGGCGTGAAGGCGGCGCGGTCGGTCGAGCAGCGCCAGCGTCTCCTCGAACACCCTCAGCTGCGAGCCGGGCGTCCGCCGTCGGCCCGCCACGGGTCCCCGAGCGGACGCAGAGCCTCCACGAACGGCTGGTACGGAAGCTCGGTTCCGACGAGATCGATCGAACGACCGACGAGCACCTCGAGCCCGGCGACGCGGGCACGTCTCACCAGCTCGGAGGCGAGCCGTGTCTTGCCGATGCCAGCTTCGCCTGCGACGAGGACGGTCGCGCCGGTCCCCGCCTGCGTCGCATCGAGCGCGCGCTCGAGCTCCCCGAGCTCGCGTACCCGCCCACGAACACCTCGCTCGCGCGAGCGTCCATCCCGGCCAGTATCGCGCAACGAACCCTCGTCGAGGGCGCGCGTAAGCACTTGCCGCCCGAAAGATACGCAGGCCGGGGACACAGGATAAGGCCCACCGCCCGATGCGCCGCCGCTCCTCCATGGCCAGGATCGCTGGCGACGACAAGCCCAAGGAGGCGCCCGATGACAGCGATTGCACAAGACGACCAGATGCGGACCGGGAGGATGAAGGCTCATACGGTGCGCGGCGGGGGCGGCCTCCGGCTGCACGTTCGCGAGTGGGGCAAGACGGACGGGCCGCCGATCCTGTTCATTCACGGCTGGTCGCAGAACCACCTCTGCTGGGTGAAGCAATACGAAAGCGCGCTCTCCGACGAGTTTCGCCTCGTCGCCTACGACCTCCGCGGCCACGGCATGTCCGAAGCGCCGCTCGAGGTCGAGCACTACACCGACGGCGAGCTCTGGGCCGATGACCTGGCCGCGATCATCGACGAGTTGGGCCTCGACCGGCCCGTGCTGGTCGGCTGGTCCTATGGAAGCTTCGTCATCTGCGACTACGTCCGCGCGCACGGCCAGGAGAGAATCGCTGCGATCAACTTCGTCGAAGGCGCCGTCAAGCTCGGCGAGGCGGCCTTCGGCACGCTGATCGGCCCCGGCCTTCTCGACCATTTCGCAGGCGCCACGGCGGACGACCTGCCGACGAACATCTGGGCCATGCGCAGCTTCGTCAAGACGTGCCTGGTGAAGCCGCTTCCGGCAGACGACATCGAGGCCGCCATCTGCTGGAACATCGTGGTAGCGCCTCAGATCCGCGCCAACCTCGCGGCACGTGAGATCGACGACGACGACGTGCTGCGTGACCTCGAGGTGCCGCTGCTCGTCACGCAGGGCCGCGCGGACGTCGTCGTCCTACCAGCGATGGCCGAGCACGTTCTCACCACCTGCCCGACCGCCGAGGCCTCCTGGTACGAGGGCGTCGGCCACGCGCCGCATCTAGAAGAGCCGGAGCGCTTCAACCGCGAGCTGGCCGCGCTGACGTCCAGCGCGCGCACGTGAGCGTGCGATTCGTCGCCTCGAGCTGTGGCGACTACCGCTCGAGCGCCTCGTGAGCGCGCGTCGTCCGTTCTCACTGACCACCTCCGCGTCGCACGTTGGCATGCGGAAAGGTGCACGGCTCCCCAGCGAGACCGAGAAACGTCCACAGCTTCGCGCCAAGCGCCCGATTGTCGTCTTCGAGACGGAGCTCCAGGAAGTCCGAGCGGCGCGCGAAATACTGCCGCACGTCGCTCGCGTGCTGCTCGTACACTTCGCGGTAGCGTTCGGCATGGCGTAATGGATTGCCAAAGCCGTAGATCCATTGCCGCATCTGAGTGTTTTTCTCGCCGAAGTGCTCGATCTGGCTTCGCAACCAGTTCTCTGTATCACGAACAGTGAGCACAAAACGGCTGCCCGGAAACGCGACATCCAACCGCCGGTACAACAGCGGCCATGGGTTGTCGCTGAAGCAATCGTACTGATCGACCAGTTTCTGCAGCATGGGCGCGTCGATCCGGGCCGTCAGGTCGGATCGGGTCCCATCGCCTTCTTCCGCGGAATTGTTAGCACCAAGTCCGAGCGCCGCCATGCTCCGGCGAGTGCTGTGCAGCGAACGAGCGCCCAGATCCGACATCAGCTGATGAAAACTCGTCGTTCCGCTCTTGTGCATGCCGACGCAGAAGACCTTCTGCTGCGGCCACTCTGGACGCTTCGACAATCGATACATTCGTGGCGAGCATAGTGCAGTTCCCTTCTGACGTGATCGACCGAGGGCCGCAGACGGCGCATGCGCTGATTCGGTCAGCGCACCGAGCTCAAGGCCGAGCGCTGTCGGCACGAGTAGGTGCTGGTCTGCCGTCGCGGCGGGCGAGCCGGCGTCGTGCGCGGCCGCGTGCCGCTCGTCGAACGGCTCTCGCTTCGACAGCGTCGACCGCCCTGGGCACGTCGCTACAGTGACACGGCTGCACGGTTGCCGAGACTGACGACTCCGACGCCAGGTTGTCGCGATCCCCTTGTCAGGCGGCCGAGACGGCGTGCGTGCCGGTGCGTCGCAAAAAACGCAAGGTTATGCGCTTTTCTGTCGTAACCCTTCTCACTCGTCTTCGACCGTTCTCCCGCCTGCGCAGCTTTGCGAGCCGGAGATCGCCGGTTCGATCCCAGCACGCTCCACCAGCAGAAAGCCTGCTAACAGGAGCTTCTTCTTCTCGACGGCACTCAACGCTGGAGCGGGCTCGACGCTCGCCTGCGGTGAAGTCCTGGCGCGCCGGGTCGGGTCAACAGGGCGCGGAACGGGAGCCCGGCGCCAGCCGCTCCTGGGCGCCCTCCAAGAGCCCGCCTCTCAGGAATGCAGGTAGAGCAATACGGCGAGCACGCGGCGCGAGTCGTTGGTCGTCGCGGGAAGGCCGAGCTTGCCGAAGATAGTGGAGACGTATCTCTCGGCGGCGCGGAGTGTGATGACCAGACTGTCCGCGATGCCTTGATTCGAGCGACCTTGCGCCATGAGCACGAGCACCTCCCGCTCGCGGGGAGTCAATACGGCCATGGGATCATCGCTTCGGCGCTTGGAGAGGAGCGTCGAGACGATGATCGGGTCGATGGCCGAGCCGCCGTCGGCCACGCGCCGTACTGCGCCGATGAATTCCTTGACATCGCCGATCCTGTCCTTGAGCAGATACCCAGCCCCTTCAGCTGAATCCGAGAGCAGCTTCATCGCCAATCCGACCTCGACGTACTGCGACAGCACGAGCACGCTCACGGAGGGATGCCGAGCGCGGATCTCGAGCGCTGCTTGCAGACCCTCGTCGTTGTGCGTCGGCGGAAGGCGTATGTCCACGATCGCTACGTCTGGCGAGTAGCGCGCAGTCTTCTGCAGTAGGTACTGTCATGGGAGCCGGTGAAGCCGGCTATTACGCGCTGAAGCTCGGGCCATCGGCCGACGACTACACAGGATTCCTTGCACTCGCAGCCGGACTCTTGCTGATCGGTATCGGCGCAACGACGCTGTGGAGGACCAGAAGGCGGGAGGGCAGCGCCGCACGCCGCTACGTACGGCGCCTGCTGCTGGCCGTCGTCGCGTTCGTCAGCGCGTACGTCGTCCTGATGCCGCTGTCGCTTTCGTACGTCTTCACGCATGCGGCGCGAGCGGTCGTTCCGCGAGCCGAGCTGGGCGCCGCCTACAAGCGGGTGGCATTCGAGACCGCCGACGGGGTGACCCTGAAGGGCTGGTACGTGCCTTCCAGAAACGGCGCCGCTGTGATCGCCGCCCCCGGGCGAGCCGGATCGCAGAGGCCGGCGCGGATGCTCGCACGGCACGGCTACGGCGTCTTGCTCTTCGATCGGCGCGGCGAGGGCGAAAGCCAGGGCGACCCGAACGCCTTCGGCTGGAACGCCTCGACCGACATGAGAGCCGCCGTCGCCTTCCTGCAGCGCCGGCCGGACGTCGAGCACGGCCGGATCGGCGGAATCGGCCTCTCCGTGGGAGGCGAGACGCTTCTGCAGACCGCAGCAGAGTCGAACGGCCTGAACGCGATCGTCTCCGATGGTGCCGGAGCCCGCTCGATCCGCGAGGACGTCACCCTACCCGGATGGCGAAATTGGACTGAGGTCCCGACCTCGTTCGTCATCTCGGCGGGCACGGCAGTCTTCTCGAACCAGTTGCCCCCACCGAATCTCGAGGGACTCGTCAGACGAATGGCGCCGCGACCCCTGCTGTTCATCTACGGCCAGCACGACCAGCCGAACGTGCGCGCCCTCACCCCGAACTACTACAAAGCCGCTCGCGGACCCAAAGCTCTCTGGCGAGTCGCAGGCGCCGGACACACAGGCGGCATCGACACTCAACCCAAAGACTACGAGCGGCGCGTGGTCGCCTTCTTCGACCGGGCACTGCTAAGCAAGTAGACGAGCCTGGCCAACTGGCGAACACAAACGGCACCTGCGACGGCGACGACCGCGAACACGTTGGAGCGCCATCGTGACTGCCACGCGGCCGGACGATGGTTCCTAGTGGAGCGTGCCGGGATCGAACCGGTGACCTACGGCTTGCAACACGCGAGTAGAGAAGCCAGCTTCCGATACGGCCTGTTCTGAACCACGGCATCACTTCACCCGGCCGGGGTGGGCGAGGAAGCTAAACCGGGGGCAGGCCCAGGTTTCGCGGCCTTGCGTCTCTCTAGCCGCGATGCCGTTAGCCCATCTGCCCCCGGTTGGGGCGAGAGAGACACCCGTACCTCTAAAGACGTTGGCCGCGTCGAAAACTTGCGCCTTGCTTACCGCCGGCGTCCTCACCGTTTCACCCGTCCGAGGTTGGAACACCACTTCCTAGGGGCGGGCGAAGTCCTCGCAGCTACTCCCCTTCCCCGCGAAGACTTCAACATCCGCCCTTTTGCCGTGTTGCAACCTGCGTTTCCGAATTGGCATTTCCGACAACAACCACGAATGGCGGGCGGCCTCGTGGGGAGAGAGCTTGCCGGGCCGAACTGAGGGGGGTTCTCGGCCCTGTGGCATGGTGAGGCCCCCGCCTGGCTCGCGGTCACTTCACCGTTTGGAGCGGCGGCGGAATCCCCGGCACCGCCGACGGAGGCCAGCCCAGCTTGCTCGGCCTCGTCCTCGCCGCCAGCCGTTCGACCAGCAGATCCGTGGTCTCGCAGCATCTTCACCCAGGGCGTTGAGGGCGGCGTTACGGCCGCTCCACCTGGATGTCCCCATCTCTCGGACGCTATGGCAGCCTGACGGAGCGGGTGGTTGTGTTCTCGTTGCCGACTGGATCAGAGGCCCTGACGCTGATCTGCACAGCTCGGGCAGCGCGCGGAGGCGTGATCCGCAGGGTGAACGCGGCTCGACCAGCAGTCGTCGAGCCTTGTCTTGACCCGCCGCCCACGAACTGCCCGCGCGACTGCACGATCAGCGAGTAGGTGACACGCGCTCCCGGTTCCTCGTTGCGTACGACGAGCGCCACGCGCACGGAGTACGTGCGTCTTGGCAGCTTCAGCTTGGTCGCAGTCGCTGTCAGGGTGAGAGCGGGAGGAACAGCGTCGAAGTCGACCAGGCCCTTCCAGGTCGTCCGATAAGTGATGGAAAGGAAGTCGGCGGGATCACCACTCAAGCGCTGACCGATGTACGTGCCGCTTCCTCTCAGGTTTTCGTATTTGCCGGTGCCCCGGATGATTTGCCAGGAGCCGCTGCCCCCGTGCTCACCAGTCACGTTGGGCAGAGAGACGATGATGCTGCCGCTGCCGTCGTCGCAGGTGTGTGTCCGCTCAACCCACAGTGGCGGGTCTTGCACATGGCGTGTGTCGACGGCGCTGCCAGCGGGGCAAAACGGCGCTGAGGCGGTGAAGCGCCCCTCATGACGCAGCCCAGCCGGAAACGACGAATCAGCTACATGGCTTGCCAGTGAAGGTGAGCGAGAACTGGCTGAGAGCGGCACCCGCGCCTCCGGTAAGCGAGATCGAGCACGATCACTAGAGCTGCGCTCAGCACAAACAGCATCCACAGTCTCATCGCCTACCTCCTCGCCTCTCACAGTGCCACCGAACGGTGGCGGGGGACATTACGCCGCCGCACCTGGGCTGTCCACCGCCGCTTCAGCAGACCTTTGAACAGCTCCGTGGCAACTTCGTGGCAACCGCTGGCCCGTTTCGTCGTCTTCGATGGCGACAATGTGGGCGTGGCCTGCGCCACTCTCCGTGAAGCCGTCTGAGGACCTCGGCATGCCTCGTCGCGCTGCCCACTCGACAGCTGTCGCCCCGCCAAGAGCGGGGCGACAGCAGCGCAACCATGAGCAGAGGTCGCGATTTACGGAGGAGGAATCCGGCTCGCGCCCTGCGTCAGAACCTTCACCGTCCCCAGGCTGGGCGGGCTCGGGCCATTGGGCGGGTCCGGGTGCGGGGCGACATCGGAAACGACGCCCGTCTGGAAGTTCATGACGAACACATCCACGATCGTGCCGTCTTCGAGGTACCACGTGACCATCAGCATCTTGTTTCCGACCGGCATCGCGACGTAGTTGCGGATGAACCGCTGGCCGTCATCGGGCACCCCATGCGCAGACACCGTCTTGGGCCCGTATGTCTGCTGGAACGTGAATCCGGTGTTGGCTCCCAGCGAGTAGCTCGTCTGAAAGACGTACCCGTCCAGATTGACCTTCTTGATCTGATTCGGGTACCCGGTGATCGTCGGTGCGTCTGCGTTGGCGACAGCAATGCCCATCGTGGCAAAGGCTGCGAGCGAGACGAGAAGCACCCTTCTGTAACGAACCATCCCAGGCTCCTTTCCTGAGTCCGTCGTCACCTCCGGACCACGCCGGAAGGGGTCAAGGAGGGCACATACCCGTTGTCGAGCGCCGCAACACTTGCCACGAGCCGACGAGGATCACGGCAGGTCGTACGACGACGTGACGCCGGCCACGCCGGCGCCGGTCTCAGCCCGGATCTGAGTGATCGAAAGCACGGCGAGCTCGGGTGGGGGCCGCCGGATGAAGCCGTCGAGGAGGAGCATGTCTTCGGCCTGTCCGCTGGTCAGGGGCCTGCGTTGTGACGGGGTGATGCGCGCGATCGCGAGACCCGCGTTGATCTCCAGTCGGGCGCCCGGCCCCGGCGGGAGGGGGCGGATGGCGCGTATCGCGCCGCCGTGGACGAAGAATGCTTTCCGCCAGCCGGGAGTGAGGTGGGGTGCGATCAGGCAGGTGTCGAGGGTGCGCAGTCGTTCGAGCCGGCGGAGCCGCTCGAGGAGGTTCTCGAGCGCATCGATGCGGTCGCGGAGCCGGGCCGCTTCTTCGTAGCGGAGGCTTTCGGCCAGGTCGGTGAGGCGTTGCCGCAGGCGGGGCAGCGGCCCGCCGGCGAGCAGCTGGTCGAGCTCTTCCGGTGTGGCGCTGGCGAGCGCGCGGGCGGCGAGCGCGGCCTGTCGGCGGCTGCCGATCGGGCCGAGCTCGGTCGCGGTCGTGGTGACGACGAACTCGTCGCCTCGGCGTCTCAGGTAGAGCCCGTGGTCGGGTCGCCGGCTGCGCGAGTTCGCAGGTGGCTGCAACTCCCGGATCAGCCGGAGCTCCTCCAGCGCGGCTTCGAGCTCGGAGCCGAGGACCTGCCACTCGATCCGCTCGAGGGCGAGCAGCGCCGCCTCCACAGAGGGGCGCTGGCGGTCGCTCTGGAAGTAGGAGCGCAGACGGGCGCGCAGGTCTCGGGCACGGCCGACGTAGAGCACGTGCTCGTTCCGATCGCGGAACAGGTACACCCCGGGCCGCGTCGGCGCGCCGCGTATGAGGGCCCGTTTGCCGTGCACTCGCCGTGCGCGGGGGGCAGCGAGCGTGCGCAGTTCGGAAAGGCGGCGGGCACCGAGCTCCTGGGCGAGCCCGATCAGGCGGACGAGCACCTGGGCGGTGGCCTCCGCGTCGGGCAGCGCCCGATGACATGGAGTCGTTGCCACGCCGAAGAAGTGGGCGAGTGAAGCGAGGCTGACCCCGCGCAGGCGCCCCTCGAGCAGGCGGCGGGCGAGCGCCGCCGTACACAGCGGGTGCTCCGCCAGCCTGCGGCTCTCGCGCCGGCGCAGTTGCCGCTCGAGGAAGCGCTGGTCGAAGCGAGCGTTGTGCGCGACCAGAGGCGCCTCACCGGCGAAAGCGAGAAACCTCCCGACCACGGCTCCGACATGAGGGGCACGGCGCAGCTCCAACTCCCGCAGACCGGTCAGGCGGGCAACAGGCTCGGGCAGCGAAACACCGGGATCGACCAGGGACTGGAAGCAGTCGACGAGCTCCAGCGCCTGGACCCTGACCGCACCGACCTCGCAGATCCGGCTCGTCTGCGCGGAGAGCCCGGTCGTCTCCAGGTCGAAGACCACGAACTCGGCCTCCTCGAGCAAGGGATCCGGGGCGCCGGCAAGCGAGACCGTGTGCCCCGCGCAGACGATCCGGCTGTCGCCGGCACACACCTCGACCAGCAGCGAGGACGAGAGCCCTGCCGGAATCGAGCCGCTCGCAAACACGAGCCGAGCCGCCTCCACCACCGAGAGCGAGCCCCGCTCCTCCAGCGACTCCACCAGCCGATCGAGAGCGTCGAGCGCGAGCTGCACCGACAGATCAAAGCGAACATACGTTCGATATGCAAGCATTCGGCCGTGTCGGCAGAGGCGACGATCCTGCACGCCGATGCAGACGCGTTCTTCGCATCCGTCGAGCAGCGCGACGATCCCGACTTACGCGGACGGCCGGTGATCGTCGGAGGCGGTGTCGTGCTCGCCGCCAGCTACGAGGCGAAGTCGTACGGCATCCAGACCGCGATGGGTGGAGCGCAGGCTCGCCGGCTCTGCCCGCAGGCGATCGTCGTCCCACCCCGGATGGCCGCCTACGCGGAGGCGAGCCGTGCCCTCTACGCCCTCTTCGAGGACTCGACTCCGTCCGTCGAGGGGCTCTCGATCGACGAGGCCTTCCTCGAAGTCCGCGGGATGCAGCGGATCGCCGGCACACCCTGGGAGATCGCCGTCCGCCTCCGCCGCGCCGCCCGTGAGCGCCTCGGGCTCCCGCTCACCGTCGGAATCGCCCGCACGAAACACCTCGCCAAGATCGCCAGCGCAGCCGCCAAACCCGACGGGCTCCTCCTCGTCCCCCCCGAGGGCGAGCTCGCCTTTCTGCACCCGCTTCCGATCGAGCGGATCTGGGGGGTCGGCCCGGCGACCGCTGCCCGGCTTCGCCGCAACCGCATCGCCACCATCGGCGAGCTTGCCCGCGTGCCCGAGCCAGATCTCGCGGCAATGCTGGGCACCGCTTCGGCACGGCACCTGCACGCCCTTGCGAACAACCACGACCCCCGCCCGGTCCGCCGGCGCCCCCGTCGGCGCTCGATCGGCTCCCAACACGCCCTCGGCCGAGCACGCAAGTCACCCACGGAGATCGAGACCGACCTCGTCGCCCTCGTCGACCGCGTCACCCGCCGACTCCGCGCGGCCAGACGCGTCGGCCGCACGATCGTCCTCCGTCTCCGCTTCGACGACTACACGCGAGCAACCCGCTCCTACACCCTCCCCCACCCAACCGCGCAGACCCGCCCGATCCTCACCGCCGCCCGAGCCCTGCTCGCGACCGCGCAACCACTGATCCAGCGCCGCGGCCTCACCCTGATCGGCATCACGATCGCCAACCTCGAAAACGACCTCCCCCTCCAGCTCTGTCTTCCCTTCGACTGCGACAACGGCGAGCTCCTCGACGCGGCCCTCGACGAGATCCGCACTCGGTACGGTCCAACCGCCGTCACCCGCGGCATCCTCCTCGGGCGCAGGCCCGCCCTGGACATGCCGCTACTCCCCGACTGAGTCGCCGAGCGGTCGCGTCACGCCGGGGACCGCTTCCGACGAGCCCGCTTGTTCCACCCGTGGAAGGGCGAGAGGTCGCCGGCGTCCCAGGCCTCGCGAAGCCCGGGGGTGCTCAGGTCCCAGTCCGGACGGATCTCGCTCGTCACGGCGCGCAGGTCGCGGCAAAGATCCTCGACCGACGGGCGGCCCCAGAACCAGTAGCCGTTGTAGATGCTGTGGACGACGAGCCCCGGCTTGAGCACGAGCGTGTGCGGGATCATCGGGTCGTTGTCCGGGTCGGTGTATTCCTGGATGTCGAGGTCCTTCTGGACGATCCGCTCGGGGTCGGAGAGGAAGGGCCACTGGGCGCCTACCGAACTGCGGAACTCCTGGATCGTGTGGTGGTCGTCCGTCGCGATCGTGGCGATCTGCGTATAGGCCACGTTGATCTGCGGATAGAACGCGGCGAGCTGGAGGTGCTGCTGGTGCTCCTTGGGGCAGTAGTGGCCGCGCGCGAGCGTCAGGATCAACGGATCGTCGCCCTGGATCTCGCTGAGCTTGCGCGGGGTGTCGGTGTGATCGGGCAGCTCGTAGTCGGGAAAGGTCTTCCCGGGAGCGATGTCAGGACGCAAGGCCGGCCTCCTTCACGATGTCTTCGATGCGGCGCGAACCAGGCGGCCTCGGACGGCGCCGACGTGCCGAGGCCGGGTCACCCACATCCGCCGGAGGGCGACCGCGAAACCAAATTTCCAGATCCAGTCTCCCATCGCCTGCCCTCAGCCGAGGAGCTGCTGGCCACCGTCGATGTCGAACGTCGCGCCGGTCAGCGCCGTGTTCGTCATCACGTGAACGGCCAGGGCGGCGATGTCTTCGGGCCCGACCACACGCCCGATCGGCAGCGTTCTCCGGAGCTCGTCGCGGCGCTCGTCGAGCTTGTCTCCGAGAAGCGACGCGGAAAGCGCAGTGTCGACGAAGCCGGCCGCGATCAGATTCACTCGGACCGGCGCCAGCTCGAGCGCAAGGTTCTTGACCAGCGCCGGCAGCCCCGCGGTGAGCGTCGAGATGATCGAGCCGGCAGCCGGACGCCGACCGCCCGTGCCGCCGATGAACAGCAGTGTCCCACCGGGCCGAACCCGGCCGGCGGCGTGACGGGCGACCTGGAGCTGCAGCCAGAGGTGCCCCTCGACGTCGCGGCGCGCCTTGTCGAAGTCCATCTCCGCGAGCGGTGCGTAGTACGGCCCGCTGCCTGAGACCATGACGTGGTCGACCGGGCCCGGCAGCTGCTGGAAGAACCGCTCGAGGAGAGGGAAGTCGGTGGCGTCGAACGCCACCGTGCTCAGCGCGCCGAGTTCGCTGCCGACCTGGTGCAGGCGGTCGGGATTGCGGGCGGTGAGGACGATGTCGGCGCCCTCGGCTCGCGCCCGTCGCGCGGTCTCGAGCCCGATGCCCGCGCTCCCGCCGATCACGACGACGGTCTGGCCGAGCAGCTCCTGCCGGCCCTGGGTCTCGGAGACGGTAGTCGTCGTGCTCATGCCACACCTGCGGGGCGGCGTGCGCCGGTGATCTCGGCATGGAGAACGGCGAGCGCGGCGACGTAGATCTCGGAGAAGGTCGGGAAAGGCTGGATGGTGTCGCGCAGCACGTCGAGCGGGACCCGGGCACGAATCGCGAGCGTGGCCTGCTGCAACCACTCGCCGGCCTCCGGCCCGAGCGCGTAGGCGCCCGTGAGCCGCTGGCCGTCGCCGAGCAGGGTCATGAACCCGTTGCTCTCGGCGTATGCCCGCGTGTAGGTGGCGGTCTTCGGCACCTCCGCCAGCGGGACGGTCGCGCTGAACCGTGCCTCGGCCGCGCCGACCGACGCCGCCTGCGGGTCGGTGAAGACGACGCGCGGCACCGCTTCGTAGTTGGCCTCGCGGGGCTTGCCGAGGATGTTCGCCGCGACGACCTCGCCCTGGTACTTGCCGACGTGGGTCAATTGCCAGATGCCGTTGACGTCGCCGATCGCCCACAGGCGCTCTCCCGCGCTCAGACGGGAATCGACCGGGATCCCGTGGCCGTCGGCCGCGACGCCGACCGTCTCCAGGCCGAGATCGTCGACGCGGGGGCGCCGGCCGGTGGCGACCAGCAGGCGGTCGCCCCGCAGCTCTCCACCGTCGTCGAGTTCGAGGACGTAGTCCTCGCCCTCGAGCCGCGCGGCGGTCGCGTGCACTCCGAGGGAGAGCTCGACTCCGTCGGCGCGAAGAACCTCTCCCAGCGCCTCGCCCAGCGGGGCCGGCTCGCGCGGCAACACGTGCTCGCCTCCCTCGACAAGCGCCACCTGGCCGCCGAAGCGGCGAACGGCCTGCGCCATCTCGACGCCGACGGGACCGCCGCCGAGGATGAGCAGCCGGCGCGGCACCGCCTTCATCCCGGTCACCTCGCGGTTTGTCCAGATGCCCTCCAGTTCGCGCAAACCCGGGACGGGCGGCACGATCGGGTCGGCGCCCGCGGCCAGGACGACGTGCTCGGCCGTGTGCCGAACGCCGTCGACCTCGACGACGCCGACACCGGCAAGCCGCCCGCGCCCGCGTAGCAGGTCGATGCCGTGATCGGCAAGCCAGCGCTCCTGACCGGCGTCGGAGTAGTTCGAGACCATGAAGTCGCGCCACGCGAGCGCGGCCTCGACGTCGATCTCCGCAGTTCCGGCCGCGTCGTTCGCGGCCCGGACCGCCTCGCCCGGACGCAGCAGCGTCTTCGACGGGATGCACGCCCAGTACGAGCACTCGCCCCCGACGAGCTCACGCTCGACGAGCGCGACACGCAGGCCGCCTTCGGCGAGCGCGCCGACACAGTGCTCGCCGGGTGAGCCGCCACCGATGACGATCACGTCGTAGTCGCTCACGTGGGCAACTCAGTGCCGGCCTGCTCGGCCACCATGTAGGCGGCGTACCAGTCGGGCCAGTTCTCGTCGCGCTGCCCGGTGCGCTTCTCGTGCTCGCCGTGGGCGGCCTCCGCACGCCGAAGCGCAGTCGCAAGGTCTGCCGTCGATGCAAATGCCGTCTCGGCGGTGTCGATCCGGCCGGGCAGCCGCTCGGTGATCTCCTGCAGCAGCCAGCCGTTCCCGTCCGGGTCGCTGAATGTGGCGAAGGTGCGGTAGCTGGGGTTGTCCGGGGCAGGCCCGCTGACGCGACCGGCCGCAGCGTCGGACCGGAACTGAGCACCCGGCGTCCCGGGGTGGAACGCCTCGCTGACCTCGGCACCGCGGGCGACGAGGTCGTCGCGCGCAGCCTCGATGTCCGAGACGATCAGGTAGAGGCCCTGCGCCGAGCCGGGCACGGCCGACGTGATGTTCGTGCCGAACTGGATGGAGCTCCCCGAGCCGGGCGGCGTGAACTGGACGACCCGGAAACCGTTGTCGAACGGGAAGTCGGCGTCGAGCCTCCAGCCGAGGTTCCCGTAGAACTCCTTCGACCTGTCGACGTCGGCCACCGGGATGACGACGACCTCGAGCTTGAGGTCGACTGCTCCCCTGCCCTCGACCTCAACCGGTCGGCTGCTTGCCTGGGCGCTGCTCATGTCGACCTCCCCTGGTCGTCGTTCGTCGGACTGAGACCGAATGAGACGATGGCCGCCGCGAGCGACGTCCACGACTCGTTCGGCAACTGTCGGGACCATAAGGGCAAGGGGACGCGCACGGGAGTCGCCCTTTCGTCCGAGCTCAGCCGCGCATGTTCACCGGCCAGACGTTCACGGGCTCGATCGTGACCTCGACCCGCGACTCGCCGGGACGGTCGATCGTCCGCAGGTCGGTGCCGCCGTACTTGGCTCCGACCTTGTCCGCGAAGACGTAGTCGTCGTCGGGCTCGATCCTTGCCCGTCCTCGGACCTCGAGATAGCGGTACGGGTTGGCGAGATCCAGGATGAAGAGGCTGCATTCGGGGCGCGCCTGCATGTTCATCGTCTTCAGCCGGGCAGTGTTGAGCGAGACCTTCACCTCGCCCTCGTCGAACAGGAACCAAACTTCGCTCAGCTGTGGGAAGCCGCGCGGGTCGATCGTTCCGAGCGTGGCGACCTCGGCGTCGAGCAGGTCGCGGTGGGAGTCGGGGAAGTCGGTCATCGGCGCATTCTGCACGGTAGTGTCGAGCGGATGCCGCTGCGGAATCGAGTCACGCCGCTCGGCGATCTGGTCGCAGATCCTGCCCGCGGACTCGTCTACGGCAACCGCGGCTGTCTCCACGACGATCGCGGCGAGATCCGGCGCCGCTTTGCCACCCGCCGTTGGATCGCGTGTCGGCTCGAGTTCAAAGGCTGGCACCGCAAGGCGCTGATGCAGCCCGGGAAGTTCACCGAGCTCTTCTTCCTGGACGAGGCGACAGCCTTCGCAGCCGGCCATCGGCCCTGTGCGCTCTGCCGACGCGAGGATTACAACCGGTTCCTGGAGCTCACCGGCGCCTGCGGCGCGGACGAGATCGACGAGCGCCTGCACGAAGAACGGCTGGACGGCAACGGGCGACGCCTCGACCGCGGGCCGGTGGAGGCGCTTCCCGACGGCGCATTCGTCCTCCGCCGGGGAGAGCCCTGGCTGGTGCTGGGCAACGACCTGTTGCGCTGGACGCCGGCGGGCTATACCGACCGTGTCGTCGCGAAGGGCCAGGTCGAGACGATCACACCGCGCACGCTGATCGAGGTGTTGCGGACGGCCTGGGAGCCCGCAGTGCCGCTGTTACACCCTTCCGCGACTCGCGGCCGCTGATCACCCGCTGCTAAGCCCCCGAACGCGGTACCCCTAAAGGGTTAGCCCACCCGGCCGATGAAAGAGGCATGCGAGCCCGGATCGCCTGCATCGCCGCGGTCGCACTGGCCCTCGGCGCTCCCTCGACTGCCGGCGCCGCACCGGGCGGCGACCCGGACGTCGCGGCGCTCCAGGTCGGGCTGACCGCGCGCGATCTGTACGACGGCGACATCGACGGCTACGCCGGCCCGCAGACGCTGTCCGCCCTGAATCGCCTGGCGGGGGCGACGACGGCGCTGTCTCCGGCGACCCGGGCGGCGCTGGGCAGGTTCGGCGCGCATCCGCTGGGCAGTCGGCCGCTGCTCGCCGGCACCTCGGGTTGGGACGTCGCGGCGCTCCAGTTTCTGCTCGCGTGGCACGGTTTCCCCTCTGGCACGTTCGACGGCGCCTTCGGCGCGCGCACCAGGGCTGCGCTGCTCGCGTTCCAGCGCTGGGCCGGGATCGACCCGATCGCGGTGGCGGGCCCGCAGACGCTGGCCGCCCTCCGACAGCCCCCGCCGACCTCTCCGGTGCGGATCTTCGCTCCCATCGGCACCGAGCCGACGGACGGCTTCGGTCCGCGCGGGACACGCTTCCACACGGGCATCGACTATCCCGCGCCGACCGGGACGCCCGTCGTTGCCGCCCGCGACGGCGTCGTTGCCGCCGTGGGTGCCCTGGCGGGGTACGGGAACGTCGTCGAGCTCGCGCACGAGCAGGGAGTGACGACTCTGTACGCACATCTGTCCCGGACTCTCGTCGAGCCCGGTCAGCGGGTCGCCCGCGGTACCGTGGTCGGCCTCGTCGGCCAGACGGGCGACGCGACCGGGCCGCACCTGCACTTCGAGCTGCAGGTGCGTGGCGCGGCGATCGACCCAGCCGGCGCGCTGGACTGACTAGTAGCCGCCGAGACGGCCGTACACGTCGGCCAGCTCGCGAACGGAGCCGATCAGCCGCTCGCGGTCCGAGGCCGGGAGATCCTCCGAGGCGAGCAGCCTGCGCTCCACGTCGGCGAGGTCGATTCCCGGGCGGATGCTCGCCGGGGCGAGCAGCGGGGACCGGCTGACGGCGTCGACCAGATCCCACTTGTGCTCGTGCTCCATCGGGGAGATCAATGATTCCATACCCATCCTTTCTCCGAACTCCCTGAAACGGGTGAATGTGAACGATTCATCGGTTACGACCCAACGGGTGCGGCGATGTAGATGTGCACGGCCATCGGCGCGAAACGATCGGTGAAAGTATCCCCGTCGCTGTTCACGCGCCGCCCCTCTCCCATCACGCTCAGGGGACGGCCGTTCAGGGCCGGGATGGTCATCTTCGCGTTCACCGCCGACCAGCCCGAGTTGACGGCGAACACGTACAGCGCGCCCGCCCAGCTGCGGACGCTGAGCTGGACCCGCTGGCTGGCGGCGGCCTGGCCGGCCAGGTAGGTCACGGGGCCGAGCCGGGCGACGTCGCGAGCGACTCCGGAGATCACCTTGTTCATCCCGGGGTCCCACGAGGCGGGCCAGAAGCCGAGGCCGTGTGCACCGCCGGCGATCGCGAGCCACGACTCGGCGCGGACGGTCGCCGGGGTCACCGAGTTCGCTCCGTGGCACTTCCAGTCGTTCGCCTCGATCCACTGGAACGTCGGCTTGCCGGCCGCGAGGTTGACGAGCTCGCGCTGTGCGTAGAAGACGTCGGCCATCCGCTCCGGCTTGCACCACTCCTGGAGCGGATAGAGATCGAAACCGACGACGTCGGCCTTTGCGATCAGCGGCGGGTAGATCGCCCGGCCCCACGGCAGCGCGGCGGCGCCCGTGTAGAAGTGGTTGGTGAGGGTCAGGAAGGACAGGCCCGGCACTCCCGGAGGCGGGCCGGGCAGCGCCGACGCCGCGACGTTGTCGCCGTCAGGCTCGTCACGCTGGAACCAGCCGATGATCCCGTCGCCCGTCCCGGCGTGGCCGCCGGCGATGCCGGCGGAGAACGCCGCGCCGCCGAGGGCATTCAGCTGGCTCTGGAACGTCCCGCATGCGTTCAGCGCGAAGAGGTTGATGCCCGACGCCAGCGCGGCCGCGTACTGGTACGGACACACCGAGTACAGCATCATCGGGAAGTACGGCTGCCCGTCGAGCAGCACGGCGCCGCTGTTGCGGTCGATCCCCACCGAGGGGCGTGGCGGGGATTCCCGGGGTGCGGACGTCGAGTGTCGCCTGTGCGCGCTGGCCGTCGTCCGAGACCGCGTTGACCCAGACCCGGTAGCTGGAGCTCGAGTCGAGCGCGCTCAGAGCGGCGGTCGAGCCGTCGGCGCCCGAGGCGGGCGTGGCCCACACGGTCGGCACGCCGAAATCAACGAGCCCGTACGAGACCTGCACGCTGGCTGGGATCGAGGTGCGCCAGCCGACCGTCGCGCCGAAGGCTGCTACCGAGGTCGCGCGCAGGTCGCTGATCTGGAGCGACTGCTGAGCGGGCATCTTCACCGCGGCCGGCCGCGGCGGGACGCCTGTCGACGAGAACGCGGAGCAGTCGATGGACCGTGCGTTGACTTCGCCCGCCGCCTGGCGAAGGGCCTGGTAGGCGGCTTTCGGCTGGCCGTCGGGCCAGAAGACGCCCGACTGCCAGCCCGCCAGATCGCGCTCGTCGTAGAGATGGAAATTGAAGTACGCGCCGACCGCCGGCTGGCAGTAGGCGACGCGGATCGCGTCCTCGAGCTGCACCGGCTGGTCGACGCCGGGGCCCTCGCCGCGGTCGGACGCCTCCTGCGCTGACCAGGACGGCACCGGGTTCGGGTCGGTCTCGTTTCCGGAGAACCCGATCCGGCCGGGATCCGGCCGCGTCTGGTAGCCCTGCCCCAGGTACCAGATGCGCGTCGAGCCCTGGCCGGGGACCGGCTGCGCCGTGCCACGGAAGGCGCTCCCCAGCACGGCCATCAGCGTCGAATAGTCGCCGAGCGAGATCGCGGAGGAGCCCGGGTGCTTCGTCCACGGCCGTTCCGCGGAGCTCGCGGGATGCGGGACGTAGCCAAGCGTGTCGAAGATCGGCTTCGTCCGGCGGCTCGCACGGAAGGCGGCTGCAAGCTTGGAGAACCAGTCGGCGGGCGGGTGCCACGCGAGCGTGAAGGCGCCCGGCGTGTCGGAGCTCTTGGAGAGGGCGACCGCGATCACGTTCGCGCTGCGTGCGGACGGCGTGCGCCGCGTCGTAGCAGGTCGCGAGCAGCGCCTCGTAGTCGGCCGGCGCGACGCTCTTGCCGTTCGCGTCGAACTGGGGCGTCCAGAACGTCCCGTCGTTCGGGTCGTCCCAGATGGCCACGTCGTCGATCTCGGGATTGTCGCGGAGCAGGTCGGCGACGAACGAGCAGTACTGGGCGCGGGCGTCGTCGGTTCGCGGTGCGTCCTGGGCGCGGCCGTAGACGCTGGCGACGACGCGGATGCCCCACGAGTCGAGCACCATCCGCTGGAGCGCGAGCTGGAAGGAGGCGGGAACCTGCGACTCGCCCGGCTTCCACTGGAGCGTCACCCGCACCGACTTCAGGCCGAGGGTGCGCGCGACGGAGGCCGTCTGCTGCGAGTTGCCCCAGAGGAACGCGTCCTCCTCGGCTCCGACGAAGAAGCTCCGGGTCGCCGCCGGAGTCGCGGCAGCGTGGACGGCCGCCGCGAACGCGACGGCCGCCGTCAGCGCGAGCAGCCTGCTGCCGAGGCGGGGCATCTCTTCTTCATCGGCAAACGGGTCGCGAGGTTGAGTGACCGGCGTCCCCGGCTCCGCATAGAGTCGGCCGGGTGCGCGGACTCGGTCTGCTCCTCCTGGGGCTCGCGCTCGGTTGGACGATCGCGGCGGCGGCGCTCTTCGTCTGGCCTCCCCGGCACGCGGCGGCACGTGCCGACGCGGTCGTCGTACTGGCCGGCGGCCGAGGGCCTCGCCTGGCGAAAGGGGTCGAGCTAGTCCGCCGCGGCGTCGCCCCCGTGCTGGTCGTCTCCGACGGCTGGTCGCCGACCTGGCCGGAGGCCAACCGGTTGTGCGCGGGCCGCCCGGCGCCGGTCGCGGTCGCCTGCTTTCACCCGGCCCCGTACAGCACTCGCGGGGAGGCGGAGGCCTTCGCCCGCCTGGCCGACCGCCGTGGCTGGAGGTCGGTCGTGGTGGTCAGCTCCCGCTACCACCTGCTGCGGGCGCGGATGCTGTTCGAACGCTGCTACGACGGCAAGGTGGAGACGGCAGCCTCGAACGGCACGCTCCTGGGCCGAATCCTGGCAGCCCCGATCGAAACGGTGAAGCTCGGCTACGCCCTCTTGCTCAAGAGAGGGTGTTAGCGCGTTCGCCGCCGCGACCGACCTGGCGGGCGCGGCTCACGACCGCTTCTCGGTCAGCCGCGGATGCGAGCGAACGGTGCGCAAAGGAGGGGTCCGTGGCGGAACCTTGGTTCCCCCGCGTCTAGTCGCCCCAGTCGAAGTCGCGGGAGCGACCCCAGAGGCTCTGGTCGGGATCGACGTGCTCGAGCGTCTCCTCGCCCGGCCAGGGATGCACCACCGCCGCGACCTCGACGACCGGCTCCACGCCGTCCATGGTCTCCTCCAGCCGGGCCTGCTCCTCCGACTTGAAGAGTGGATGGTTGTCGAACGGATCCTCGAGCTCGTAGCTCGAGAGCGGCATGGCACCTTCGAGCTCCGAGTTGCGGCGCCTGAGCTCGAGATGCTCCTGAATCACCTGACTGAAAAGCGACGTCGTCTCGACCGGCATACGAACCTCCATTGGCGGGATCGATGATCGGTGCGGGATTGTAACGGAATTGTTTGGGCGCGAGTGGCTCAACTGTAGGCCTGAAAGCGGATGGACGTGTCCGTATGTGAGGATGGAGGTGTGCCGAGATTGCGTCGAACCGGAAGCGCCGTCGGACTCGCGTTCGCGGCCTACGACGTCTGGCTCCGCCTTTCGCCGCGCCAGCGCCAGGCCCTCCTCATGCACGCGAGGCGGTACGGCCCGCTGATCGCAGCCCGGATGGCCCGGTCCGCGAAGGACGCGGCGGCGTCCCGCACGAGGAAGGACTAGCGGCTACCCCAGCGCCTGGCGAGCGATCCGGTCCTGCTCGCGGAGGTGCGCGGTCGGGTACCCCTCGCTGGGGCTCGCGCGCCAGGGCCGGCCGACGTAGCGAAGCGGAACGCCGGACGGCAGCGCCTCCTCCAGGCGGTGCCGGATCGAGCGCCACGCGCCCATGTTCTGCGGCTCCTCCTGCGCCCAGACGACCTCGGCCAGATCCGGGTAGGAAGCGACGAGCGCCGCGAGCTCGGCCTTCGGGAAGGGATACAGCTGCTCGAGACGGCCGACGGCGACTTTCTCGGCGTCGGCGCGCAGCTCGTGCCCGGCGATGTCGTAGTAGACCTTGCCCGAGCAGAGGACGAGCCGGCGCGTGCGGTCACGATCGGCGCCGGCGTCGCCGATCACCGGCTGGAACGAGCCATCGGCCAGGTCGGCGAGCGTCGAGGCCGCCTCGCGGAGACGGAGCAGGCCCTTCGGCGTCATCACCACCAGCGGGCGCGCCACAGGGTCGAGCGCCTGGCGGCGGAGGAGATGGAAGAACTGCGCGGCGGTGGACGGGTTGACGACCCGGATGTTGTCCTCGGCGGTCGACTGCAGGAAGCGCTCGAGCCGGGCGCTGGAGTGCTCCGGGCCGTTTCCCTCGTAGCCGTGCGGAAGAAGCAGGACGAGGCGAAGGGTCTCGCTCCACTTCGAGAGCCCTGCGACCACGAACTGGTCGAGGATGACCTGCGCCCCGTTGACGAAGTCGCCGAACTGCGCCTCCCAGAGCACGAGCGCCTCCGGCGCCGCGATCGAATAGCCGTACTCGAACCCGACCGCGGCGTATTCGGACAGCGGCGAGTTGTGCACCTCGAACGACGCCGACGCCGCCTCCAGATGCTGCATCGGCGCAAAACGCTCGCCGGTGTTCGCATCGTGCAGAACGAGGTGGCGATGCGAGAACGTGCCGCGCTCGCTGTCCTGACCGGTCAGTCGGATCGGGATGCCCTCGACGAGCAAGCTGGCAAACGCGAGCGACTCGGCCTGGCCCCAGTCGATCCCGCCTTCGTCGAGTGCAACCGCCCTGCGCTGCAGCTGCTTCGCGAGCTTCGGATGTACCGTGAAGTGCTCGGGGACGGAGACGAGCTCACGGTCGAGCTCGCGCAGCCGGTCTGCGCCGATCGCGGTGACGATCCGGTCCGACCCGGCGACCGCCTGACTGCGCACCGGCGGCCCCGCCTCGGCGGGTGCCTCGTGCCCGAACGTTCCCTTCAGCCGCTCGTGAGCGGCCCGCAACATCTCCTCGACATGGCGCTCGAGCGTCGCGGCGCCCCCGGAGTCGATCACTCCCTCTTCCACCAGCCTGCCGGCGAACTGCTCCCGGACAGTTGGATGAGCGGCGATGCGGTGCGCCATCAGCGGCTGCGTGTAGGCCGGCTCGTCCTGCTCGTTGTGCCCGAACCGCCTGTAGCCGACGAGGTCGACGACTACGTCATGCCCGAACCGGCGCCGGAACGCGAGCGCGAGCCTGATCGCAGAGATGGCCGCCTCCGGGTCGTCGGCGTTCACGTGGATGATCGGGATGTCGAAGCCCTTGGCGAGGTCGCTGGAGTAGCGCGTCGACCTGGCTTCGGCCGGATCGGTGGTGAAGCCGATCTGGTTGTTCGCGATCAGGTGGAGCGTCCCGCCCGTCGTGTAGCCGGCGAGGCCCTCGACGTTGAGCGTCTCGGCGACGACGCCCTGCCCCGCGAACGACGCGTCCCCGTGGATCAGGATCGGCAGCGCCACGCCGGGGTCGTGCACGCCCGCCCGGGTCGAGCGGTCGGTCTGCTCTGCACGGGTGCGGCCCTCGACCACGGGGTCGACCGCCTCGAGATGACTCGGGTTGGCGCAGAGGGTCACGGTGATCTCGCCGGACGTGGTCTTGCGGACACCTTCGGCGCCCAGGTGGTACTTGACGTCGCCCGAGCCGCCTTCGGGATCGGACGACGACCGCCTCGATCGTCCGCTCTCCCTCGAACTCGCGCAGGATCGACTCGTAGGGCTGGCTGATCGTGTGAGCGAGGACGCTCAACCGGCCACGGTGCGCCATCCCGATCACGACCTCGTGCGCGCCGGCCTCGGCGACCAGCGCAATCGACTCGTCGAGCATCGGGACCATCACGTCGAGGCCCTCGATCGAGAACTGCTTCTGGCCGAGGAAGGCGCGGCGAAGGTAGCGCTCGAAGCCCTCGACCTCGGTCAGGCGCTCGAGCAGTCGGCGCTTCTCATCGGGCTCCAGCGGCTGGCGGTACTTCCCCGACTCGATCGCCTGCCGGAGCCAGACGCGGCGCTCGTGGTCGGAGATGTGCTCGATCTCGTACGCGATCGTGCCGCAGTAGGTGTCCCGCAGCCGCGGCAGGGCGTCGGCGAGGGTCTCGGCCGGGACGTAGAGGCGCAGCAGCGAAGCCGGGATGCGCGCCTGCAGCTCGGGCGTGAGCCTGGGGATCAGCCGCTCGGGCTCGAGCGCGGGGTCGCCCACCGGCTCGGAGCCCAGCGGGTCGAGGTGTGCGGCGAGGTGGCCGTGCATGCGATAGGCCTTGACGAGCGCCATCGCGGCGGCGACGCCGCCCAGGAGCAGTTCGTCGGCAGCAGGCGCGGCCGACGGCTGGGTAGGCGCCGTGACCGCGGCGGCGCCGTTGCCGTCCTGGGCTGCCGGCGTAGCCACGCGGGCGCGCTCGAGCAGCCGCGCGAGGCCGGGGAGACTTCCGAGCGTGTCGCTTGCGTCCGCCTCGAAGAGGGCGCGCCACTCGGACGGGACCGAGTCCGGGTTCTCGAGGTACTGCTCGAGGATCGTGCTCGCGTACCCCGCGTTCAGGCCGTCGACTTCCATCGCTTCTTCTTTTGTACCAACCGCCTCATCCCTACCGGGAGCGTCTTAGAACAGGGGGCGCTCGGTGATGACAGCGACGACCATCCCGAGCAGCCAGCCTGCGCCCGCGATCGCAGTGGCGGCGGCGGCCAGCTTCCGGTGGCGACCGCCGATTCCGGCGGCGATCAGCGCGAGGACCACGGCGGCGATGCCGATGCGGACGGGCCGCATCTGCACGTCCGTCCCGGCGATCGTCACGTGCAGATCGGTCGCGCAGAGGAACGCGAGGAAGATCGCGGTCGCGGACATCAACCCCGAGAGGGTGTCCACCCGATCGCGGTTGGCCGAGACTTCTGGCGTGCTCACCGCGGCGCCTCCACCCGCGCGACCTTGCGCCGGTACCCGCGCGAGGGGGAGCCGTGTGGTCCACGATCCGACCTCGGCGGCCGTGCCCGCGAGAACCGCCAGCCCGGCGGAGGTTCCGGCTCGGCCCGAGCCGTCTTCATCGCGGGCTCCGGTGGCCGGGGCTCGGAGCGAATCGCCCACCACACCACGAGGCAGAGGTAGACGACCGGGATCTTGAGGATGACCAGCATCCAGATCAACTCCCAGGTCACTCGGCCATTCTAGGCGATCGACTGCGCGTGGTCGCCGCGGAGATTCGGATGTCCTCGAATGCGCTCATCGCTGACCGGTTTCGTGCCGATAAGCCTGACCATGACCCGTGTCTTCGGCCTGGTGTCCGTGCTCGCGGCACTCTTTGCCGGCGTCTATCTCTACGCGGCACAGACCCGCGACGCCGGGCCAACGTCACGCTCCGTGACGAGCGCAGAGGCGCGTGCGGAGACGACCGCTGCCGCGACGAACTTCCAGGGGGTCGCCGCATCGCTCCAGGCGTGGTTCGCCGAGAACGGGACCTACGCGGGTGCCGGCCTGCCTCCAGGGTCTGGCGTCGTGCTCGCCCGGGCCGACACGAGTGGTTATTGCCTCCAGACGACCGCCGGCGCCGTCGTCGAGCACGAGGTCGGCCCCGGCGGCCAGCCGCAAGCCGGGCCGTGCTAGCTCGATCCGCCGATTTCACCCACGCTCAGCCATAGCGCCTCCCTTCGTCGCGTCGATACCCCCAGGCAGCCAGCGCGGCGAACGCCGCGCCCCACGCCAGAAGAAGCAGCCAGTCCCGGGGCCGCCAGAGCCTGCCCTCCGTCGCGCCCCACAGCACGTTCCCGAACTGCCGCGTCGGGACGAGCGGCGAGACGGACGCGACGGCAGACGGCAAATGGGCGGGAGTCGTCCAGAGGCCGCCGGCGAACGCCAGGACGAGGTAGAGGATGTTGGCCACCGGCAGGGCCCCCCGTGGCGACGCCCAGTAGCCGAGCGCGATGCCCAGGAGCGCGAACGGGAGCGCGCCGAGCGCCAACGCGGCGACCAGCGCAGCCCAACGCAACGGCGACAGATGAGCGTCGGTGGTCGCGACGCCCGTCAGCGCGACCAGGCCCGCCGACACGAGCCCGAACAGCGTCCCGGACAACAACCGGCCGGCAAGGCGAACCCACGTCGGAACCGGCAGCGTGCGCAGGAAGCGCTCCCAGGGCGACTCACGCTCGGCGGCGATGCCCACGCCGAACTGGAAGAAGGCGACGGCGAGGAGCGCAAACCCGGCAAAGGACGCGACCAGCAGCTTGGCGTTGCGATCCTCCCGAGAAGAGACGAACAGCAGGAAGAACAGCGCCGGAAACGCCAGCGTCGGGACGCTGAAGGCGGGGTAGCGAAGGAGCTCGAGCGTGATCGCACGCGCGTGGAGCAGCGTCAGCCTCATCGGGCGCCTTTCGTGAGCGCCAGGAACGCATCTTCCAGCCTGCCTCCGTGAGCTTCCGCCAGCTGCCGGGGCGACCCCACGGCCGCGACCCTGCCGCGGGAGAGCAGGGCAACGCGCGAGGCCAACGCCTCGGCCTCTTCGAGGTAATGGGTCGTCAACAGGATCGTGCCGCCGGCCGCGGCGTATTCCTCGAGCTCGCTCCACACCGCGCGCCGAGCTTCGACGTCCAGACCGGTGGTCGGTTCGTCCAGGAAGACGGCGAGCGGGCTTCCGGCAAACGCCAGGGCAACCGAGAGTCGACGCCGCTCGCCGCCCGACAAGCCGCCGGCCTGTCGCCGCGCGCACTCGACCAGGCCAAACCGGCCGAGCAGATCAGCCGTCGCGACAGATGTGGCGAAGTGAGCCCGCACGAGATCGACGATCTCCGAGACCCGAAGCGTGGGCGGAAATCCGGACTCCTGCGGCGTAACCCCGACAGCCATCCGCGAGGCCCTACGGCGAGGATCCGCCCCGAAGAGCTCCGCCCGGCCGACGTCGGGTCGGCGAAGACCGAGCATCAGCGAGAGCGCGGTGGTCTTGCCCGCGCCGTTCGGTCCGAGGAGCGCGAGGACCTCACCGCGCTCGAGCTCGAGATCGACGCCTTCGAGCGCGACCAGACCTCCGAAGCGCTTCGTCACACCTCTGAGCGCCGCCGCGATCATGGGCTGCGCACCCGTGCGCGTTCCGCCTGGACCGCCCAGTCCACGAGCAGGTTGTAGAAAGCGTGCG
Source organism: uncultured Actinomycetes bacterium (assembly GCA_963808815.1). Lineage (GTDB taxonomy): Bacteria > Actinomycetota > Thermoleophilia > Gaiellales > Gaiellaceae > DATBLE01. Next base: position 26,848 of record CAWEGI010000018.1, read on the forward strand.
CGATCACCGCCGGGAGGAGCCCTCCGACGAGAAACGCAGCTCCGAACGCAGTGCCGGTGAGGCAGTGGACGGCGCACCGCCAACGCAGAAAGGACCAGTGCCAGATTGCGAACCCGGCGGACGATGCCGCCAGTGCCGGCAACGGCCCGACGAGGAGTCGGAGGCCGCCCAGCACGGCTCCCCGCCAAAACACTTCTTCGAGCGCAGCGGTCGTGCCCAGTGTGAGCCAGCGGACGGCCATCGCGCGCCCGAGCGGCTGCGGAAACGTACGCGGAAAGTGCCCTCCGCTGAGCAGCAGAAAGGTCGACGCGCCGGTGATCGGTCCGACGGCCACCCCGCTGAGCGCGAGGTCTGTCGTCACTCGGGCTCCGGTCCGAGCGCGATCGCGTAGAGCGTCGACTCGTTCACACCGTCGAGACCGAGGAACGTGTCCGTTCGTCGGTCGTAGAACGCGCCAAGGGGAACCGCGGCCAGGCCGAGAGAGGCCGCAGCGAGGCTGACGTTCTGCGCCACGTGGCCGGCCTCGAGCAGAGCGAAGCGGTAACCACGAAGCCCGTACTTGAAGCGTGTCCGCCCGAAGATCGCAGCTACGAAGATGACCACGCTGCACGAAGATGCGATCTCGGGATACGTCGACAGCGTGGCCAGTTCGTCTGCAGCCAGGCTCGGCCGCAGGACTTCGAGCCCGGGCCAGAGCGGATCGAAGTGATAGAGGCCGGGCTCCAGCTCGTCGACCCGCACGACTCCGGCGTACAACTCGAGCGGGTAAAGCGCTCCGCCGGATGGGACCGCTCTGAGCGACAGCGCGGGCCGTTCGTCCTCCGGAGGGAGCACCCGGGTGACGCCGTAACCTGCTTGGAGAAGCGCTGCCAGAACGTCGCCGGCGATCGGCCCGTTGGCGAAGACGCGCCTCGACCGCCGACGCATGATCGCCTCGCCGAGCGGCTGATCGAGCGACGCAGGTGCCGGAAGCGGGATCCTGGAGCCGCCGTGGCGCTTCACCGCTCGCAACGAGCTGAGCAGCAGCTCGGGGCTCGCCGCCAGCCGCCGGGTGCCCTCGAGCTGCCTCCCGACCTGGGTCGGCGCCACCTTGGACGCCTCGTGGTACGCCTCCGCCGGGTCGTCGATCTCCGGTGCGCGGCCGTAGACGAACTCCAGCCAGCGAGCGGTCTGGCGAGAGCCGACCGGACTCACGGGAATGGGTGGGGGTCGGGGTTCAAGTCGGCCAGTGTCATCGGGCGCTCGACGAGGCCGGCCTCGTATGCCGCCTCGTACAGCCGGAAGCCGCCGAGGAAGCGCGCTCGCTCGATGACGTCGAGCTGGCAGAGCTCGGGCGCAATCACCCTGACGACGTGGAAGCCCGCGCTCTGGACGTCCGGACTCGTGACGTCGACCGCGTAGGCGGAGACTCCGTGCGCCGCCAGGCGATCGCACGCGGCGTGGATGCGTTCGAGGACGTTCGAGCCCTCGAGCGGCCTGACGTCGCGCGTGTCGCGGCGTTCGGGCGAACCGTCGAGGAACGAGGCACGGTCGGCGCGATCGGGGTGCGCATAGAACATCGTGTGGCCGTCGAAGCCCTCGATCTCGACCGCAGGCCGGTCGACGTTGTCCGGCCGTTCGAGCGCGTGGTCGCGTACCCAGCGCTGTACTGCGAAGGCCTCTGCCAGCGCCTTCCGCCAGGCGACCACAACGGTGGACGCGCTCGCTGCTCCAACCCCGAGCGCACCGAGGGCGTCGGGGGCGCCGTGCACCACACCCAGCACCGTGGGGACTCCGAAGAAGATGCTCAGGTCGACCGCCGAGTAGCGCAGACCCGTCGGTGCGAAGTAGCGGGCGTCGAGGCGAACGAGCTCGGGATCACGGCTCCAGTCCAGGAGCGGCGGGGACAACCGGCCGTACCAGGCCACCATCACGGCGTCCCGCTCCATCAGCTCCAGGACGCCGGCCAGCACCGCTTCCTCGAGCGTGGGCGCGCAGGCGAGGCCACTGCTCGTCGGATACGCGACTCGTTCCTCGGCTGCCCATCGTTCCCAGGCCATGAACGCGAGCTGGGCCGGCAGGTGTGCGGGCTTCCCGCTCGGTAATCGGAAGCCGGGTACCCAGCTGAGGACCGTGTCGCGGCGAAACGGACGAAACGGAAAGGCCGGGTCGGCGAACTGCGACTCGTGGAAGAGAGCGAACCGGCCGGGATCTACGGCACCGGTCAGTTGGTCGGCCGAGCACTGGACGAGCCGCCCGGAGGACACGAACGAGGCGGAGTACCGCTCCAGAGCCTCGCCGATCGACGCCGCCTCGGCGGTCTCGCGCAGGAAGTGCTCGCTGCTCGCGTACTCCTCGACCGGACCCCCGACGGTCGGCCGGCCGTCAGCGACCTCGCACGCGATGCTGATCAGGCGATGCTCGTCCGGCGCGGCGAGCGTCTCGTCGATGCTGCGAACGATGCCGGTGAACGGCGAGACGAACGTCCGCAACCGTGACAACGCCCGCGCCGACGGCGTTGCCTGGACCGGCTCGAGCTCAACCGGCGAGAGCCGCATGCTCCTTGTGCCACGGGAGCGGTGCTGCAACGTCCGCGAGCCCGGAGCATGCGGGGCAGCGGGGCACTCTGTGGACGTGGTGCATGCTCACGTCGAGTACCTGCCCCAGAGCGACTGCATAGAAGGCCGACGGAACGTAGTGGTTGCCGAGAACGAGCCAATCCAGCGCCAAGGTCGCCGCGATCCCTGCAAGGAGCGCCTGAACGGCCGGAGCAGCCGGATACGCGGCGGGTGCCGCCTCGAGCAGCGCGAGTTCGTCGCCTGCGTCGAGGTTGGCAGCGCGTCGAAGCCGAAAGCATTCGAAACAGCAGGTCTCGTCCGGCATGTAGAGCGGGCCGACCGACGCATAGCGCCCGTCGAACGGCAACACCTGCAACCACGGCTGCCCGATCGCCAAGGCTTGCTCGTTCCAGTCGCCAAGGGCCGGCAACTGCGCCGGTGCGGGAGCGCAGACGGCGAGATCGTCGTCGGACGAGACCACGTCGCTGCGCCGGACGACGATGCCGCTCTGCCTGAGGAGGCGGGCGACGTCGACAGCGGCCGCCCCCCGACCGACGACGGCGACCGATTTCGACCCGAGCGAGGCAGCGGCCTCACCGAGAGCGACCTCGCCGGGACGGAGCGAGGCGAGAAGCCCGGCGGTAGCAGAGAGCGGCGCCGGCAGGTCGTCCCCGAGTGGCGGGCCTTCGAGCAGGAGGCCGCACTCTTCCAGACGCTCCAGTGCCGCCTCGATTGCGGGCCGGGCCGGCTCGCCGAGCACCTCGACGATCTCGTCGAGCGTGCGCGTGCCGTCCAGGAGTGGCAGCAGGACCGGCACGAGCGTTGCACCGGCCCGACCCGCGAGGCAGACGATCCGCTGCCCGTACTCGAGGACGACCTCGTCGCCGGCGGTCGCGACCCGGTACCAGGGGGCAAGGTAGGGGAGCGTGGGAATCAATGCCGCTCAGCCTTTTTCAGATCGCCCGGCTCGTTTCCCCTAGTGCGAGCAGCAGCAACAGCAGCCGACGCAGGACGAACCGCCGTCACCCGCCGTCGACGCGTAGAGCGCGAGACGGTACCCCTTCTCGTGCACAACGAGATCGAGGAGTTCTGCGGTGAGCTTGGTGAACATGGCAACCTCCTTCTGGTTGTTGTCATCATGGACAACCATACCGAGGAAGCTGCAACCGGTTCGTGACGCGACTGTGACGGAACTGCAACGACTACGGTTCTACCGCGGCCCGCCGGAGTCCGCTATTCGCTGTTTTGGCCGTGTTCTGGTCGACACTGGCCGAGACCGACAAGGCCGGCGGTTCGAAGGCGTGGGCCGAGTCGCGGGGCTCCCTCGCACGCGCTTTCGCTCGGACCGGCGCCGCTCCGCCACGCGCGCAGCCCATCAGCACCCAGGTTAGGGAACGCCCGCCCCGGGAAGACCGAGACTCGTGCCGCGCTCGATCTGGTCCGGAACGATCTCCTTCGGCCTCGTCTCCATCCCGGTGCGCATGGTCGGCGCGGTGTCCGAGCACGCCCTCCACTTCAACCTGCTGCACCGCAAGGATTCGTCGCCGATCGGTTACGAGAAGGTCTGCAAGCAAGAGGGCAAACGAGTGCCCGACGACGAGATCGTCAAGGCGTACGAGATCAAGAAGGGTGAGTTCGTCGAATTGGACGACGAAGACTTCGAGGCTGCCCGTGCAGAGGGCTACCACACGTTCGACATCTCCGACTTCGTCGAGGTCGACGAGATCGACCCGATCTACTTCGAGCGGAGCTACTACCTCGTCCCCCAGGACGGAGGAGAGAAGGTCTATACCCTGCTCGTCCGTGCGATGGAGAATGCCGGCCTGGCGGCAGTCGGGACCTTCGTGATGCGCGAGCGCGAGCACCTCGGGTCCTTGCGGATCCGGGACGGTGTCATCGTGCTCGAGCGGATGTATTTCGCCGACGAGATCCGCCCCACCGACGAGCTCAAGCCCAGCCGGGCGCGCGTGTCCGGGAAGGAGCTGGAGATGGCGACAGCCCTGATCGACCGCTTCACGGGCTCGTTCGACCCGTCGAAGTACTCGGACACGTACACGGAAAAGCTGGTCGAAGTGATCAGGCGGAAGCAGAAGGGCGAGACGGTGAAGGTGGAGCGGCCCGAGACCGCCGAGGAGGAGGCGCCCGACCTGATGGCGTCGCTGCAGGCGAGCATCGAGGCACACGCGGGCACCACGCGGCAGTCGGCCAGGACGTCGCCGCGTCGTGGTTCGTCTCGTCGCGGCGGGACCCGAGCCCGCTCCGGCCGCTAGCCAGAGAAAAGCCGCCCGGCGGGCGGCTGTCAGTGGAACTAAACGGGCACTCTCGAACCCTTTACAAGCAATAAAGCCCTCTAAAAAGACTAAACGAGCTTCACCGAGCGCTGCGAGAAGGCGACTGGGCGTCCGAGACCGCCTCAGCCGCAGTGCACATCGAAGTGGCCGCCTCGCTTCGAGCGACTCCACCGTGGTACCTACCAGCTCGCGCAGCACACATCAGAGTCGCACCGCCTGGGACCAACAATCCTGGGCGGGGCTTCGTAGTCCCAGCCGCAACCTCCAGCTCACGACCGAACGACCACCTGCGTGCGATCTATTGCCAGCCGGTTCTGTTGGCCATCGGAGCTTCAGTGAGCTGGTCCTCGAACGGGAGCTGCGTCATCAGGCCTGCGTGTCCAGGGAGGCGATGCCGCGCAGGTCGACGCAGGTCATGCCGCGGATCGTCACCAGCACCATGAGCACCTCGCCGCACGCTCGACAGCGCGCGACGCGCCCCGGACCGCGCATGTAGACGACCGCCTCCGCGAGGAACGATTCCGTGCCGCATGCGTCGCAGACGCACCGTGCTGCGGTGAGCTCGACGCCGAAGACCTCGAGGAGGTCGCCGGCGATCGCGTTGCCGTCGAGCGCGGTGCTCATGTCGGGCCGAACCTCTCCGTCCTGATGCGGGTTGGATCGTGGCCGAGAGCGACGAGCGCGTCGGACACTCCTTCGACGAATCCTGTCGGACCACAGATGTAGACAATCGGGCGATCCGACGGCGGCCAGCCGACCTCGGTCAGCAGTTCGGGGCCGACCCGCCCCGTATGGCCCTGCCAGCCCTCCGGTTGCTCACGGGTCAGCGTGATCGCCGTGTCGAACCCGCCCAGCTCCTCGCGGTAGATGAGGTCTTCCCGTGTGCGCGCCGAGTACAGGAGCCGGGCGGGGACGTCGCTCGCGACCGCGCGGTGATGGCGGAGCATCGCCCGCAGCGGAACGACGCCGGAGCCGCCCCCGACGAGAAGGAGCGGGCCCCCGAGCGACTCCTGCCAGACGAAGTAGCCGCCGATCGGGCCGCGTAGCTCGAGCTCGTCTCCGGGGCGGAGCGTCTCGGTCAGGTACGGCGACACCTCGCCGTCGTCGAGCCGTTCGACGGTGAGCACGAGCTGCTCGTCCTCCGGCGCCGACGCGATCGAGTAGCTGCGCTGTGCCTGATAGCCGTCCTCGGCGGTGAGCCGCACGTCCACGTGCTGGCCGGCGAGGTGATCCGGCCAGTCGGCGGGCTCGAGCACGATGCTCTTCGTGCGCGCGTTCTCCGCGACGAGCTCCACCACCCGTGCGAGCTGCCACGTCAGTCGCCTGCGTATCGCTGTTCCTTCCACGGGTCTCCGTAGTTGTGGTAGCCGTAGCCCTCCCAGAACCCAGGCTGGTCGTCCTGGCGGAGCTCGATCCCGCGCACCCACTTCGCGCTCTTCCAGAAGTAGAGGTGCGGGACGAGCAGCCGGGCCGGGCCGCCGTGCTCCGGGTCGAGCGGCTCGTCGTCGAACTCGTACGCGACCCACGCCTTGCCGTCGCGGACGTCCTCGAGCGGAAGGTTCGTCGTGTAGCCGCCGTCACTGAACGCGAGGACGTACTCCGCGCTCGTGTCGACGCCGTCGAGCAGCGTGTCGATCGAGACGCCGGTCCACGACGTGTCGAGCTTCGACCACTTCGTCACGCAATGAATGTCCACCGTAACGCGCTCGTTCCGCAGCGCCGTGAACTCCTCCCACGTCCACGACTTCGGCTCGTCGACTTCGCCGCGGACGTCGAAGCTCCACGACTCGATCGGCCGGTGCGGAGTCGGCCCTGCGGAGAGGACGGGGAAGTCCTGCGTCACGTACTGGCCCGGCGGAACACGCCCCGCCTCGGCTTCATCGCTGCGCCGGCCCCTGAACCCGCGTGAGATCGGTGACATCAGCCGGCCCCAGCCCCGCCGTGAACGAGAATGATCGTCGGTTTGGACATGAGCCCTCCTTTCCTCGTGCCTGCCGGGAAATATGACTCTCCATCGCCATGTATGCCGCATTTTCGTCACCCCAAGACGGGTGGCTCTTGCCGATACGGATGGGGCCGTGGCGCAGTTGTCATGGCGATCGCATAGCGCAGAAGCTGGATCGACGCCGGCAAACCGCGCTGAGCCAAACCGTGCTTGGGGTGCGTACGTCGAAAGTTGGTTCTCGACATCACCCCTAGAAATCGAAGCAATGGAGCCGACGGGGCTCGAACCCGTGACCTTTTGGCTGCCAGCCAAACGCTCTCCCAGCTGAGCTACGGCCCCGAACCGAGCAAGTGTAGCGCCGAACTCGTCATCCTCGGCCCGGTCGAGCCGCCAGTCTAGGCCGAGACAGCCTCAACCGAAATGGAAGGCACGTCGCCCCACAGGTCCTCGAGCGCGTAGTACGCGCGCGCATCCGGCGTGAACACGTGCAGCACCACGTCGAGGTAGTCGGCGACGATCCACTTCGCCTCGCCGACGTCGGTGGTCGCGGGCAGTGTCCGCGACTCGGTCTTCAGGGCCCTGTGCACCTCGTCGTAGATCGCCCGCGTCTGCCGCGGGTTCTGCCCCGTGCAGATGACGAAATAGTCCGTGTACGTGCACACCGGCGTCATGTCCAGGATGACGACGTCCTTGGCCAACTTCTCCTGGGCGACCCCGGCGATGCGACGTGCTTGCTCGAGTGGTGTCAGTCAGTCTCTCCGGTTCGTGACCCCGCCAGTCTAGCCGCGGTACAGACGCGCGCCGGCGATCGCGGCTGCGACCGCCGGCGGTACGAGGCCGTCGATCGGCTCCCCGCGGGCGACCCGCGCCCGGATGTCGCGCGATGACACGGCCACCGGCTCGATCTCGAAGAAGAGGACCCGGTCCGGCAGTGGCGACGGCAACTCGAATCCCGGGCGCGTCGCGACGCCGAGCCGGGCCAGCGCCAGCACGGCCTCCGGCTCCTTCCAACCGGCGAAGTCGAGATACTCGTCCGCCCCCACCAGGAACACCGGGTCGTCCCACGGTCCGTCGCGCAGCATGTCCACCGTCCGGGCGTGGTGGTCGAGCAGCACCTCTCGGCCGGGGAACGCAAGACGCGCGAGCTCGAGCCTCGTCTCCGCGGGCGCGTGGACGTCCTTGTGTCCCGGGTCGGCGACGACCACGATCACGATTCGCTCCAGGCCGAGCTCGCGCTCCGCCGCGTCGGCGAGCGCGACGTGGCCGACGTGCGGCGGGTCGAAGGCCCCGCCGAGCAGGCCGATCAATCGATCACCAACGTCTCGTCGCCGACCTCGACCTCGCTCCCCTTGCGCGCGCCCGCGGCGCGAAGCGCCGCCTCGAGCTCCTCGGACGAGGGCGGACGCCCCTGGACGCGAAAGCCGCGATCGGTGCGCAGGATCCTGAATGTCGGCGCGCGCGGTTGCGGCCGGTAGACGAGGAAGTCGGCGAGCGCCTCAGGGTCCACCTCGGGCGCGGGCTCCGGCGGGCAGAGCTCGAACAGCTTGCGCCTGAAGTCGTCGATGCCGGCCCCGGTCGCGGCGGACACGGCGAAGACAGCCACGATCCGCTCGTCCTGCACGCAGAGCTCCGGCGCCTCCGGGAGCAGATCGACCTTGTTGAGCACGACCACCTGCCGCTGCTGGTCGAGGCCGGCGCCGTACTCGGCGAGCTCGTGGTCGATCTGACGGAACTGCTCCGCAGGATCGCCGGCAGCCGCGTCGATCACGTGGACGAGCAGCCGGGCCCGCTCGAGGTGGGCCAGGAACTCGTGCCCGAGGCCGACTCCGTGGCTCGCTCCCTCGATCAGGCCGGGCACGTCGGCGACGGTCAGCTGCCGGCCGTCCGGCGAGTCGACCGTGCCGAGCACAGGCTGAAGGGTGGTGAAGGGATAGTCCGCCACCTTCGGCTTCGCATTCGAGATCCGCCGCAACAGCGAGGACTTTCCGGCGTTCGGCAGGCCGACGAGCGCGGCGTCGGCGACGAGCTTCAGGCGCAGATCTAGCTCGGCGATCTCGCCCGGGAGGCCCGTCTCCGCAAAGCGCGGGGTCTGGCGCACCGCGGTCGCGAACGCCCGGTTGCCCCTTCCGCCCGAGCCGCCCCGAGCCACGACGACGCGTGCGCCCGGCGCGACCAGGTCGGCGACCAGGCCGTCGTCCTCAAGCACCTGGGTTCCGACCGGCAAGCGGATCTCGACATCCACACCGTCGGCTCCGTGCTTGCCGCTCCCCCTGCCCGGCTCCCCCCGCGCCGCCTGGAACACGCGCTTCGAGCGAAGCGCCGAGAGGTCGCGGAAGCCGGCGTCGGCGACAAGCACGACGTCGCCGCCGCGGCCCCCGTCGCCGCCGTCCGGCCCTCCTTTGGGAACGAACTTCTCCCGCCGGAAGCTCAGCCCGCCGTCTCCGCCCCGCCCCGCCTGGATCTGGATCCGCGCCCGATCGTGGAACATCTCAGCCCCGAACAGTACGAGCAGCGATCACCCAGACGACGAGCCCGATCGAGCGATCGAGGTCGCGCAGGACTAGTCGCCGACGACCGAGATAGTGCGGCGCTCGCCGCTCGCCCGGAACTCGATCGTGCCGTCCTGCGTGGCGAAGATCGTGTCGTCGCGGCCGATCCCGGTGCCCGGCCCCGGCCGGAAGCGGGTCCCGCGCTGGCGGACGATGATCATCCCGGCCTTCACGTCCTGGCCGGCGAACATCTTCACACCGAGCATCTTCGGCTTCGAGTCACGTCCGTTGCGCGACGAACCGAGTCCCTTCTTGTGTGCCATGTCCTATTCCGCCTTCTTGGTCGGCTTCGGCTTCGCGGCGCTCGCTGCCCTCGTGCTGGCGGCCGCCTTCGGCTTGGGCGTCTCGCCGCTCGCCTCCGTCTTCGTCTCCGTCTTCGCCGTCGAGCTCCGGGTCGCCTTCTTGCCGATCGTCTGGATCTCTACCCGGGACAGGTGGGCGCGGAAGCCGTTCCGTCGCCGGTAGCCCGTCCGCCGGCGGTGCTTGCCGATGACGATCTTCTTGCCGAGCTCGTGGCCGACGACCTTGGCCGTGACCTGGATGCCCTTCGGGGACAGCTCGGCCTTGCCGTCGCCCCCGACGAGAAGCACCTCCGGGTGGAAGGTCTTGCTCTCTTCCACGGCAAGCCGGTCCACGACGAGCTGCTCGCCCTCCTGGACGCGGTACTGCTTCCCGCCGAGCTTGACGATCGCGTACGTCATAAGAATCGGCGCGGGGTCGCGCCGGACGTGCATTGTAGCCAGATGCCGACCCGGGCCGTCGTCTTCGATCTCTACGGAACGCTGATCGACGACGCGCCCCCGAGCGACTACGCGCGCTTCCTCGCGGAGACCGCGCGGGTGATCGGCGCGGACCCGGAACGCTTCCGCGTCGCCTGGGAGGCGAACGACGTCGCGCGATACACCGGGCCGATCGAGTCGTGCTTCGAATCGGTCTGCGCCGACCTCGGCGTACTCGACTTCCATGCGGCGCTCGAACTGCGGCTCGAACGGATGCGCGCGCTGCTCGTGCCGCGCACCGACGCGGTGGAGACACTGCAGACGCTCCGGGAGCGCGGACTGCGGCTCGGGATGATCTCGAACGCGAGCAGCGAACTGTCCGGCCTCTGGGCCGAGAGCGCTCTGGCGCCGCTGTTCGACGCGGCTCTCTTCTCGGCCGACGAGGGGATGATGAAACCCGATCTGAGGCTCTACGAGCGGATGGCGGGGCTACTCGGCGTGGACCCGGCGGCGTGCGTCTTCGTCGGCGATGGCGCTTACCGCGAGCTCCAGGGCGCCGAGGCGGCCGGCATGACCGCCGTTCTGATCCGTGTGCCGCATGACGAGTGGGAGCACGAAGGAACGATCGGCTGGCGGGGGCCGCGCATTGCAGCACTCTCCGAGGTCCTAGGTCTGATCTGAGCCGGCCTCGGGCGAACCGGCCTCGGTGCTGGCCGCGGTGGTCTCGCCCGATGTCGCCCCGGCGGGCTTGCGGCGGCGTCTTCCTCCCCGGGACCCGCGGCGCGTCTTTTTCTTCGGGGCGGCGGGCTCGTCTCCGTTGGCAGCGGCGGTCTCCTCGTCGGCCTCGGCGCTCGGCACATGGATCGTCGGTGTCGGCAGCTCCGCCGGCGGTGTCTCCGGCTGCCCGTTGGTCTCGGGCGCAACGGCGCCGGGCTTCTTCCGCGCTCGTCCGCCGCGGGAGCCGCGCCGGGTCTTCTTCTTCGGAGGCTGATCGCCGGAACCATCGCCGAGCGGCGCCGTCGCCCCAGGCTCAGCCTCGAGCACGGTCTCCTCAGAATCGATCGCGCCCTGCGCACCGTCGACCGCTACGACCGGCTTCTTCCTGCGATTCCTGCCACCACGAGACCCCCGGCGGGACTTCTTCTTGGGCGCCGCCTCGGTCGGCACGCCGGCCTCCGAGGGCTCGCCCGTTTCGTCGGCCACCGGCTCGAGTTCGGGCTCGAGCTCGCTTCGGCTTCGGACTCTGCTTCCGACTCGGGCCCCGCTTCGGGCTCGATCACAGGCGCTTCCGGCTTTCTCGCCCGAGAGGCGCGCGTCGGCTTCTCGGCCTGGGCCTCCGCCGTGATCGGCACGGATGCGGCCGCCTCGGCCTCGACGCCGGCAAGCGTCGCGTACGCGACTCCGTCGAGCACGCGCTCGACGTGCGCGGAGACCTTCTTGCCGACGAGCCTGGCCGCTCCGCCGACGGCGACGGACATCCCGTCGACCTTCCCGACCGCAGAGCCGGCATCGTGCCGTCCCACCTCGAGGAGCTTCAGCTCGACCGTCTGTCCTTCGGCCAGAGGCGGGTCGACCGGCGCCAGCTTCTCGACCGTGCCCTCCTCGAGCACCGCGAAATGCTCGTGCGGAACGCTGCTCCTCCCGATCACGAACAGGCGGCGCCTCGTGGAGGCCTCGATTTCCCGCAAGCGGGCGGCTCCGGGCCCGATCAGCAGCTCCGCCACGTGCGCGTTCAGCTCCACCTTGAACGCCCTCGTGCGTGGCTTCGCGGCGACCAGCGCACGCAGCCTCCGCTCCGCGTCGACGACGGCGGTCGCCTCGGAGACGACCACGCCCTCGCCGGCACACGTCGGGCATTTGCGGGTCAGGATCTCGCGCGGGCCGTCCGTGACGTTCTGACGCGTCATCTCCACGAGGCCGAGCGGGGAGATCTCGACGACGTAGGTCTTGGTCCGGTCTCGTTCGAGCTCCAGCTGGAGCGCGTGCTCGACCGCCTCCCGGTTCTTCGGGTTGGCCATGTCGATGAAGTCGATGACGATGATCCCGCCGATGTCGCGCAGCCGCAGCTGCCGGACGACTTCCTTCACGGCTTCGAGGTTGTTCTTCGTGACGGTGTCCTCGAGCCGTGCGCCGGACGACTTCGAGCGTGAGCCGACGAACCGTCCGGTGTTGACGTCGATGACCGTGAACGCCTCGGCGTAGTCGAAGATCAGATAGCCGCCGGACGGCAGGTCGACGCGCCTGGAGAGCGTCGAGCGGATCTCCGCCTCGACGCCGAAGGCCTCGAACAGCGGCACCTTGTCGCGGTAGCGCGAGACCCGCTCGGCCATGTGTGGCGAGGTCTTCTTCAGGTAGCCCTGGATGCGCTTGAGCGTGCGGTCGTCGTCGACCATGGCCCGCTCGAAGTCGCCGGTGAACAGGTCTCGAGTGACGCGCAGTGGCAGCTCGGCCTCCTCGAACACGAGGCTCGGCGGCTGCGATTCATTCGCGTGCGTCTGGATCTGCTTCCAGAGCTTCATCAGGAACTCGAGGTCGAGCCGGACGTCTTCCGCCGAGGCGCCCTCCGCCGCCGTGCGGACGATCACGCCGCCCTGCTTGGGAGCGATCTCCTTGACGATGTCGCGCAGGCGGTTGCGCTCGTCCTCTTCGAGCCGGCGCGAGACCCCGAGGCCCTCGCCGTGCGGAACGAAGACGACGAAGCGGCCCGGGAGCGAGATCTCGGTCGTCAGCCGCGCCCCCTTCGTCTTCATCGGGTCCTTGACGGCCTGCACGAGCACCTGCTCACCGCGACTGATCAGGTCGGTGATCCGTCGGCCGCGCGGCCGTCGGCCCTCGAGCTCTGGGCCGACGATCTCGTCGACGAACAGGAAGCCGTTCTTCTCCAGTCCGATCTCGACGAACGCCGCCTCCATCCCCGGGAGGACGTTGTCCACCACGCCCTTGTAGATGTTCCCGGCGATCGACCGTCGCTCGGGCCGCTCGAGGTAGACCTCGGCGACGCGGCCGTCCTCCAGCACGGCGACCCGCTTCTCGGTGACGTCGACCGAGACGAGCAGCTCGCGCTTCGCGGCCGGGAGCGGCGCGCGCCGCGACACCTGGCGGCGGCGGCTCGGCGAGCTTCGCCGCCGGTCCGCGGCAGCCTTGCCGTCCTTCGGGGCCCTCTCTGCCTTCGCGGGAGCCGGAGCCCGCTGCTCCCGCTCCGGCGCCTCCGCGGTCGCCGTCGCGTTCGTCGGCTTGCGACGATTCCTGCCGCCGCGACTGCCGCGACGGCGATTGGACTTGGCGGCCTGTTCGCCCGGCTCGGGCTCGGCCGTGAGGGTCGGGCTGCTAGGTGCTTCCTTCTCGCCGAGCGGCTGCTCCTCGGGCGCCAACTCGGTGAACGGCGTCGCGATCGTCGCCGCGGACTGACGCTGCTTCCTGCGAAACCATGGCAGGGGCAAATGAAATCTCCTTCTCGTGTGCGCGCAACGGCGACGACCCGCGCGAGCGGGCGTCGGTGCGCAGCTGGTTGATGTCGTAAGAGCTCGGCATGAATGCCTCGCCCGTCAGGGTATCAGGCGCCTCGGGCATGCCCCGAGCGCGGTTCGACCTACGCGGCGGCGGGCCGGAGCTTTGCCCGACGTGTGCGGATGGCACGAAGCCGCTGGTTCAGGCGGGCCCAGGCCCATGGCTCGACCTCGCGGTAGCGCGTCTCCGATTGGTTGCGCGTCGCCTCGAGGTACTCGAACCAGGCGTCGGCCTCCTCGATCATGAGCAGCTCCTCCGCCTCGCGCTTGTCGACCATCTGCGCTCCCTCCGGTCGCTGACGGCCGCGATGCTAGGGAGCCAGTCGGACGGACCGCTACGGAAAGCGCACGCGCTCGCCCGCGACCCTGGTCACGGGCGCCCGCCGTTCGAAGTGGCGCACGGCGGCCTCGCCGAGAGCGCGCGTGGCCGCGTAGGCGACCGCGCCCTTCACCACCCAGCCCACGAAGGGGACATACGCAATCGCCTTCCTGGCCAGCGCGCGGAAGCCGAAACCGGATGCGATCACCGCGAGCACCTCGGGAAGCCGCTCGCGGTCGATCTCGAAGCCGTGGGCGTCGGCGATCCGAAGCACGAGCCGGACCTGGTTGGCGGTCAGGATCGGCAGGTCGGCGCCCGGCACGAAGACCACGACCCCCAGGAAGGCGTTCTGGCGCGAGAACTTCCGGATCAACTCCTCGCACACGGCCTCGCGCAGAGCGGGGAGGCGGGCGGCCAGAGGGGTCGCCTCCTCGCCGAGGGCGCGTGCGAGCCGCCTGGCAATCTCGTCGACCGGGAAGCCGGCCCCTGCGCGGACGCGCACGAGGTTCTCGTCGAGGACATAGGGGACGTGCGTCGGCGCGTCCGCCGTCGCAGGGACCACCGCGACCACCGGCAGACCCGCCCGCGTCGCGTCGTGGAGCAGGCGCTCGTCCTCGTCGGTCTGAGCGCCGGCGAGCACGAGCACCAGTGCCGCCGCACCCTTCACCGGTCCCTGCTCGCGCACCGCAGCTGCGACGCCGCCGCGGGTGAGCTCCTCCACCAGGAGGGAAACGAGTGCGTCGGGCCCGGACACGACGAGGGGCTTGTTTTCGCGAGCGGACGAGCGAAGGCCCTGGACCAGCGGCATCAGCGATGCCGCCGACGACAGCCCCGACCGCTTCTTCCTCACCAGCGCGCGATCCGGGTGCGTCCGCGCCCACGGGCATGGATCGCCTGGAGCACGCCGATCGCGAGCAGGTTCGCGATCATCGACGAGCCGCCGACACTGACCAACGGCAACGGGATGCCCGTCACCGGCGCGATCCCGATCGTCATCCCGACGTTGACGAAGATCTGGAAGAGCAACGCGAAGACGATCCCGCCGGCGACGATCGCCGAGTACGGATCCCTGGCGGACGCCACCACCCTCAGGCCGCGCCAGACGACGAGCAGGTAGAGCATCAGCAGGAACCCCGCGCCGAAGAAGCCGCGCTGCTCGGCGAGAGACGCGAACACGAAGTCGGTCGCGTGCTCGGGAAGGAAGTCGAGGCTGGTCTGCGTGGCGCCGGCGACGCCTCGGCCGGTCGGGCCGCCGGAGCCGACCGCGGTGATCGACTGCGTCACGTTGTAGGTCGAGCCGCGCGGGTCCTGGTCGGGATGGAAGAACCCGGTCAGACGGCTCGTCTGGTAGCCCTTCAGCACCGGCATGCCGGCCGACGGCAGCCACCAGAGGACGCTGAGCGCGAGCACGACCGCGACGATCGCGAAGACGGCGAGGTGCAACCAGCGCACGCCGGCGATCAGCAGCACGCCGACGAGCGCGGCGGCGTACACGAGCGCGGAGCCGATGTCGGGCTGGACGAACACGAGCAGCATCGGCGGCAGCGCCAGGGCGACCGCGGTCAGCGACGTCCGCCACTCCCCCGTCCGCCGGAACCGGTCGGCGAGGAAGCCGGCGAGCGCGAGGACGACCAGCAGCTTCCCGAACTCGGACGGCTGGAAGCGGAAGAAGCCGAGGTCGATCCAGCGCTTCGACCCGCGGGCGACCGTCCCGGCGAGGAACACGAACACGAACAGGAGGAGCGTCCCGACGTAGATCTGCTTCTCGAACCGGTGGTAGATCTCGGGGTCGATCAGCACCACGACGACGAGGCCGACCAGCCCGATGGCGACGAACACGAGCTGGCGGTAGACGTAGTAGTCGGGGCTGCCGACCACGTCGTGGCGCGTGATGCCGGCGATGCTCCAGAGCCCGAAGCCGACGATGGCGAGGACCGTGCCGAGCATCAGCCAGTCGAGCCGGGCGAGGAGCGACGCCTCCTGGGTGAGTTCGCGGCGGCGCGCCCTGGCGCGAGACCGCTCGGTGGGGGTGTAGACGAGGTCGGCCACGGCTAGTCGGAGTGGATCGGCCCGAGGCCGCCGGTCGTCTTGGTGTGGAAGAAATGCTCGAAGATCTTCAGCGCCGCCGGCGCGGCCGCCGTGCCGCCGTGGCCGCCGTTCTCGATCACGGCGCAGACGGCGATCTTCGGCGTCTCGGTCGCATCGGCCGGCCCGTAGCCGCACCACCAGGACTGATCCTGGAGCAGCGGCCGCGCGTAGCCGGGCGGCTGAACGACCTTCTCGGCCGTGCCCGTCTTACCCGCGATCGGGATCGGGAAGTTGCCGAACACCGCCGTGGCGGTGCCGTAGGACGCGTGCGTCGCGCGATAGAGGCCGTCGCGCACGACCGCGAGCGCGGCCGGGTCGACATTGCTCGACTTGGGCGCGGGCGGGTTGAGGTAGTGGCGGCCGCTGCCGGGCTCGTCGACCGCATAGAGCACGTGCGGGGTGACGAGCTTGCCGCCGTTCGCGATCAGGGAGTAGAAGCGCACCATCTGGAGCGGCGTGACCAGCAGGTCCTTCTGCCCGATCGCGAGCTGGATCGAGTCGCCGGGCTTCCACAGCCGGTCGATCTGCCAGTGGCCGGGGTCGGTCTTCGCCGTGTACGTCGCCTGGCGCCACTCCGGCGTCGGCAGGAGCCCGGACTGCTCGGGCCCGACGTCGATCCCGGTCGGTCGCGCCGAACCCGAACCGGCTCGCCCATCCCTGGAGCGGGTGGCCGCGGTCGGGCGGCAGCGCGTAGAAGGCGTAGCCGAGGTTGTAGAAGTACGTGTCGCAGGAAGCGCCGATCGCCTGGGGCAGCGTCATCGGCTGGTTCACGTACGGGTCCCAGTTCTTGAAGACCTGGCCGTGCACCTCGAAGCTGGGCGTGCACGGGATCGTCTGGAACGGGGAGATCAGCCGCTCCTGCATCGCCGCCAGGGCGGTCACGGGCTTGAAGGTCGAGCCCGGGCGGATACAGGCCCTCGGTCACGCGGTTCAGGCCGGGGTAGTTGTCCGCTTTCGCCGTCTTCGGGTCGAGCAGCGGCGCGAGCTTCTTCTGGTTCGTCCGGCCGACGAAGATGCTCGGCTTGTAGGTCGGCGAGGAGGCCATCGCCAGGATCTCGCCGTTCGACGGGTTCATCGCCACGATCGCGCCGCCGTCGGCGAGCCAGTGGCCGTCCTGCGTGCGCGAGCCTGATGCCGTACTGGAGCGCCCGCTCCGCCGCCCGCTGGAGCGAGATGTCGATCGTCAGCCGGATCGGGAAGCCGGCCGTCGGCGCCCGCGTCACGACCGGCGTTGCCGACCTTGCCGCCGAGCGAGTCGACCCGCTGGAGCTTCTCGCCGGAGCGGCCGCGGAGGTACTTGTCGTCGCTCTGCTCCACTCCTGCCTGGCCGATCCTGTCGCCCGGGCAGGGAACGTTCGCCTCCTTCGCCCGGGTGGTCTGGCAGGTCTTGTAGTGCTTCTTGTAGAGGACGAGCTGGCCCGGAGAGATCTCCCCGACGTAGCCGAGCACGTGCGCGAGCAGCGCCTCGGTGTTGTACTTGCGCAGGTAGGTCGGGGTGATCTGGACACCTGGGAACTCACGGTTGCGCTCTGCGAGGTAGGCGACCTGGTCGGGATGGACCGCGACCTGCATCGTCACCGGAGTCAGCGGGTTCTTCATCCCCTGCTCGAGGCGTGCGAGCAGCTTGGGGAGCGGCACGTTGAGGACCATCGAAAGCCGCTTCATCTCCGCGTAGCGACCCTGCTTCGGCAGGTCGATCGGGACGACGTCGACCGCGGTCGAGGCTGCGTTCGTGACGAGCGTGCGGCCTTTCCGGTCGAGGATCGGGCCGCGCTGCGCCTCGATCGGGAATGTGCGCAGCTGGTTGTTCCGCGCAGCGGCCTCGTACTTCGAGCCCGAGAGGACCTGCAGCGACCACAGCCGGAGCAGCAGCACGGCGAAGACGGCCAGCGCGATCGCGGCGAGGATCGCCACCCGCAGCGCCATGCGGGGCGTGAACAGGTAGGGCTCCTCGACCCGTGGATCGGGCGGGAGGAAACGGTCGGCCCGGTTGCCGGTCGTGCTAGCCAACCGCGTGCACCACCCGTTCACGCCGGGCCGGAAGCGGCAGCAGGACCCGCGCCAGCGCGTAGACCGGCCACGTGAGGATCAGGTTGAGCGCCATCGCCTGGAAGAGCGTGCTCCAGAGCACCTCACGCGCCGGCGCCGGGTCGCCCAGCATGTAGTGGAAGGCGAGCGAGCCGAGCGCGTAGAGGAACGTGATCACGACCACGGATACGAAGGGCGCATGCGAACGGTCGCGCCCGTTGGTCTCGCCGTAGCGGCCGATCCAGTAACCGGCGACCGTCAGCAGGAGCGAGGTGACGCCGAGCGTGCCCAGGTTCGCCGTGTCCACGAGCAGGCCGCCCCAGAAGCCGACCCCGGCGCCCACGATCGGCCCGCGGAGCAGCGCCACGCAGATGATCGCTACCAGCAGCAGGTCGGGCGTCCCGTGCAGGACGATCACGTCGGAGAAGACCGACACCTGGAGGATCGCGGCGACGAACACGAACGCAGCCGCCTTCAGCCAGTCGATCACTTCGAATCGGCCTTCCGGACGAGCACGATCACGGCCTCGAGCGTCGAGAAGTGGACGAACGGGTTGCACTGGATCTGCTTGTAGAGGTCCGTGTCGGACTGGCCGACCTGCGTCACCTGGCAGACCTGGATCCCGCGCGGGTAGAGCGACGAGAGGTCGCCGGAACGCCAGCCGGCGGTGACGAGGACGTCGCCGCGGTTCACGACCTGGTCCTTCGTCACCTGGTCGACGGTGAGCGAGTCGGAGATGCCCTGCTGAGCGATCCCGGGCGCGTTCGTGGCGATGTCGAGGACCGATACGGCGCTGGAGTCGTCGGTGAGCAGCGTCACCTGCGCCACGTTCGACGCCACCTTCGTCACCTCGCCGACGAGGCCCTCGGCGGTGACCACCGCATCGTGCTTCGAGATCCCCTGGTTCTTCCCCGCGGAGACGACGATCTGCTGGGCGAACTGGCTCGGCGCCCGGGCGATCACGCGGGCGACGACGGGCCGGTAGTCCTGCGGGTAGCGCGGGCTCTCCAGGTAGTTGAGCTGCTGTTTGAGCTGCGCGTTCTCGCGCAGGGCCGAGACGTTGACGATCGCTTGCGACCGCAACTGGTCGACCTCCTTGCGCAGCTTCTTGTTGTCGGACTTTGCGTGCAGGAGGCCGCCGAACCAGCTCGCGGCGTCCTCGAACGGGCTGGCGACGCGGTCGGCTGCGACCTCGAACGGCCTGAGGACGCTCGCGCCGGTCGACTGCACGCTGTGCAGGAAGCCGCCGTCCGACTCGCGGAAGTAGACGGTGACGAGGGCGAGCGAGAGGACGCTGAGAATCCCGACGACGAGTCGCCGGCGCACGACCGCGTTGGCGCGGGCCGAAGGCGTGGACGTGGAACGCTGGGCAGACGATCCGATCGCGGCCACGCGCGCAGATGACCTTCCGCGGGGCACCGAACGGCTTAGTGTAGGCGAGGCGGCGGCGGGTTGTTCCGGTCGCCGTTACCGGTGGTTGCTGTTGGTCGACCGACCGCGGCCCTTCCGCTGGCTGCGGTGGATGACCTCGAACTCCTCGAGGCTCCGGCCGGAGCCGACCGCTACGCAGGTCAGCGGCGATTCGGCGAGGTGCATCGGCATGTGGGTCTCGTGGCGCAGCCGCTCGTCGAGCCCGTGCAGGAGCGCGCCGCCGCCGGCGAGGACGATCCCGCGGTCCATGATGTCCGCTGACAGCTCCGGCGGGGTCTTGTCGAGCGTCTGCTTGATCGCGTCGACGATCTGGTTGACGGGGTCCTCGAGCGCGTGCCGGACCTCTTCGGAGGAGAGGATGATCGTCTTCGGCAGACCGCTGACCAGGTCGCGGCCGCGGACCTCCGCCTGAACCTCGTCCTGCATCCCCCACGCCGAGCCGACCTCGAGCTTGATCTCCTCCGCGGTCTGCTGGCCGATCAGGAGCTTGTACTCGCGCTTGACGTAGTTGATCACCGCCTCGTCCATCTCGTCGCCGCCGACGCGGAGGCTCTGGGAGACGACGATGCCGCCGAGCGAGATCACGGCGACCTCGGTGGTGCCGCCGCCGACGTCGACGATCATGTTCCCGGTCGGCTCCGCGATCGGCAGGCCCGCCCCGATCGCGGCGGCCATCGGCTCCTCGATCAGGTACGCCTGCCGCGCGCCGGCCGAGAGCGTCGCCTCCTCGACGGCCCGCCGCTCGACACCGGTGACGCCGGACGGGACGCAGACGACGACGCGCGGGTGGGCGAAGCGGTTCTGATGGACCTTCTGGATGAAGTGGCGGAGCATCTGCTCGGTGACGTCGAAGTCGGCGATCACGCCGTCCTTGAGCGGGCGGATCGCGGTGATCGTCCCGGGCGTCCGGCCGAGCATCCGCTTCGCCTCGACGCCGACCGCATGCACCTCGCCGGAGCGTTGGTCGATCGCCACCACGGACGGCTCGGAGAGCACGATGCCGCGGCCGCGGACGTAGACCAGCGTGTTCGCCGTCCCGAGGTCGACGGCCATGTCGCGTCCGCCGAAACCGGTCAGGTGATCGAAGAGACCCACGGGGAGAGCCAGTGTACAGCCGACCCGCGATTCCCCTGCAAAGCAGTGACAGGCTTAAGCCTGTCACTGCGGTACGCCGCTACCCGAAGTCGTAGGCGCCGGCGAACCGCTCGGCCAGCAGCCGCACCAGCAGCGCGGCCGGCAGGCCGACCACGTTCAGGTAGTCGCCCTCGACCCGCTCGACGAGGGCGGCGCCGCGGCCCTGGATCGCGTAGGCGCCCGCCCGCCCCTCCCACTCGGCGGACGCCACGTACGCAGCGATGTCGCGGGCGGTCAACTGACGGAACGTCACGCGCGTCGTCTCGGTGTGCAGCTCCGCCCACGCGGGAGTGATCAGGCACAGGCCCGAGACCACCTCGTGCGTGGCGCCGCCGAGCGCGGCGAGCATCTCGGCCGCCTCTTCCGGCCCCGACGCCTTCCCGTAGACGCGCCCGCCGCAGACGACCGTCGTGTCCACGCCGAGCACGGGACGGTCGCCGGCCTCGTCCGCGACCGATCGCGCCTTCCCCTGCGCGTGAGCACGCACGAGCTCGAGGGGATCGGCGTCGGGCGGATCGTGCTCCTCGTACCGCGGTGGCACGACCACGAACGGCAGCCCGAGCTGCTCGAGGATGGCGCGCCGCTGCGGCGAGGTCGAGGCGAGGAGCAGCGGCGGCGCGGGAGGGGCGCTCACGCGACCTTGCGGGCCTTCCACATCTCCTCGGCAGGCCAGCGCTCGGCCCACTCCGGCGTGAACACGTTGTAGCGGCCGCTGCCGCGCCCCGGGTTGCGGAGCTCGACCAGCCTCTCGACCTCGAAGCCGTGCGAGGTGAGCACGCGGATCCAGTCGCCGTAGCCCAGGTGAAAGTCGATGGCGTCGTCCGACTCCCACTCGAACCGGCGCATGCCGAAGTAGGGACGAAGGAGCTCCCGACCCGCCGGCTCGACCGGATCGACGTCCGGCGACGTGAGCATCAGCAGGGTCCCGTTGACGAGAAAGACGAGCTCGCCGTCCGGCCGGAGCAGCCGCGCTGCCTCGGCGACCCAGAGGTCGGGATCGCACCAGATGCTCGCGCCGTACTCGGAGACCGCCAGGTCGAACGACGCATCCGGCAGCGGCACATCCTCGGCGCTGGCGTGGACGAGGGGGAAGTCGAGCCCGTGCTTCGCCTGCATCCGGCGGGCAGTCTCGAGCTGTTCGGCGGTCAGGTCGACGCCGACCGGGCGCGCTCCGCGACGGGCGAGCCAGGCCGACACGTACGCGGTGCCGCAGCCCAGCTCGACCACGTCCTTGCCGTCGACGTTCGGCAGGATCAGGACCTCGCTCTCGGGCACGCCCAGGATCCCCCACGTGATCTCGTCCGTCGCCCAGTTCCGCTCGGCGCCGGCGACGTAGCTCGCCGCCTCCTTGGCCCAGGATTCCCGGTTGGCGGCGGCGTGCTCGGTCAGCCCGTCTTCCGGCATCGCCAGATCTCCTCCATCGGCCACGAGCGCGCCCACTCGGTCTCCTCCGCGGTCCGGTACGTCGAGTCGGCGCCTTCGGGCGGTCGCACCTCGACCAGTGTCTCGATCCGGAAGCCGTTCTCGCGGAACAGCCGGATCCACTCGCCGTACGGGAGGTTGAACTCGACGGGCTCGTCCGGTAGCTCGTCGTAGCGGTGCATGCCGAAGTACGGAGTCAAGAGCCGCCGCTGCATCGTCTCGGCCTCGTCGTCGAAGCAGCACATCGCCAGCGGCGTGGAGTGCGAGAACGCGAGCAGCCCACCCGGCCGCAGCAGCCGCGCGGCTTCCGGGACCGTGCGGTAGGGATCGGCGAAGGTCATCGCCCCGTGGTCGCAGAAGACGACGTCGAGGCTCGCGTCCGGGAGCGGCACCTCGTCGGCGCTGGCGTGGACGAGGGGAAAGTCGACGCCGGCCGCGGCCATCAGTTCGCGCGCGTGCTCGAGCTGGCGGCCGGAGTTGTCGAGGCCGACAACGCGCGCCCCACGCCGGGCGAGGAGGATCGACCACTGGGCCGCGCCGCAGCCGAGCTCGAGCACGTCCTTGCCGTCGACGTCGCCGAGGATCCCGAGCTCGGAGTCGGGAAGCTGCCACATCCCCCACCGCGGCTCGTCCTCCCGCCCGATGAACTCGGCGTTCCGTTCCTGGTACTCGTCGCTGCGGCGATCCCAGTTCGCGCGGTTGTGCGCGGCGTCAGGCGAGATCGCCATCGTCGAACCACAACGCGACCTCGCGCGCGGCCGACTCCGGCGAATCCGAGCCGTGCACGAGGTTGTCCGGCATGGAGAGCGCGAGGTCGCCTCGGATCGTCCCGGGCGCCGAGTCGGCGGGGTTCGTCGAGCCCATCGTGGAGCGGACGACGGCGATCGCCCCCTCGCCCTCGAGCACGAGCGCGAGCGTCGGCGCGGAGGTGATGAACTCGACGAGCTCGCCGAAGAACGGCTTCTCGGCATGCTCGGCGTAGTGCTGCTCGGCCAGCCCGCGGTCGACGGTGAGCAGCCGGCCGGCGCGCATCGCGAGGCCGCGGGCCTCGAAGCGGCTGAGGATCTCGCCGGCCAGGCCTCGCCCGACGGCATCCGGCTTGATCAGGACGAGAGTGCGCTCGACCGGCATCGCGGCCGAGTCTACTGGTCGCTGCTCGGAGTCTCGGCCGTGTCTTCCGCATAGCCGCCCGCCGTGCGGGCGGGGCATGCGCAGCGGCTCGTGGAGGGTGTCGGGAGCAATCGTCTCGTCGAACACGGACGAGCGGCGGACGATCGGCGTCTCGCAGAAGGGGCACACCTGCCAGAGCGGCTCGAGCGGAGCCTTGCAGCTGACGCAGGCCTGCTTCAGCTTCGTCGTGCAGACCGGGCAGACCAGGTACTCCGGCTCCACCGCGGCGCGGCACACCGGGCAGTGGGAGAGCCGGGTCCCGAGCTGCTCCTCCATCGCGCGCAGGCCGAGCTCTCGCTCGCGGACGTCCTCGAGGTACTCCGGCGGTCGGAAGAAGAGGTACACGAGCGGACCGATGAACGGCGGCACGAGGCCGAGCAGCGTCGCCATCGCCACCAGCCACGGATCGTCGATCCGCCGGCGCGCGTCCTTGTACACCCAGTACGCGCTGGCCAGCCAGAAGACGATGACGAAGAGCACCCCCAGCTTCCAGGTCACCGACCACGTGTCGGAGTGGAAGAAGTCGTTCACGCCGTCGAAGACGCCGTCGCCGGTGGTGGTGGTCGTGTTGTCGGCGAAGAGGACGAAGTTCATGGCTCAGAGCAAGAGCTTCCCGACGACGTACCCCACCGCGAACGCAAGTCCTGCAAAAGCCGCGATCACGATGGCGGCGAAGACGAAGACGCTGAGTCGCGTCCCGTGTTGGATGGTACGCCTTCGCCGAGCCCGGCGAGGTCTGCCAGCAGGTACAGCGACCCCGTGACGAGGACCGCGCCGTGCGGCCCGGCGATCGCGCGAGCGGCGGCGAGCGCGGCGGCGGGGTTCTGCTCCTGCTCCGTTCTCGTGAACCATCGGCTGCCAAGCCTTGCAAGTTCGGCCGCGGGAAGCGCGCGGGTGTTGCTCGACGCGGTTGCGACCAGCGTATCGCCGAGCGCCGAGAGCGCCGCCAGCATGCCGTCCTCGTCCTTGTCGCGGAGAATCGAGGCGACGACGACGTAGCGGCGGTCCGGGACGCGCGGGAGCAGCCAGCCGACGCCGTCGAGGTTGTGGGCGCCGTCCCAGATCTCGAGCGGAGCCTCTCCCCGCCGCTCGAGGCGACCCGGCAACGTAACGGCGTCTGCGGCCGACGCGTCGACGGGACGGCCGAGGTAGGTCTCTGCCGCGGCAACGGCCAGGGCGAGGTTGCTGCGACCGGTCAGCACGACCGTGCCGGCGCCCGACGAGCGCGCCAGGGCCTGCCACTCGGGCTCGCAGAGGACGACGGCGGCACCCTGCCCGACGACCGCAAGCTTCTCCGCGGCGATCTCCTCCCGCGTCTCGCCCAGTTGCTCGGTGTGGTCGAGGCCGACGTTGGTGAGCACCACCACCGGGGCACGGAGCACGTTCGTCGCGTCGAGCCTGCCCCCGAGCCCCGCCTCGACCACCGCCACGTCGACCTCGGCAGCCGCGAACTCGGACAGGGCGGCCGCGGTCAGCGCTTCGAACTGGGTCGCGCCCAGGCGTTCGGCCGCCGGGCGAACGCGGGTGACCGCCCGCTCGAACCCCGCCGCGTCGGTGTCGAGCCGTTCATGCCACCCGGACACATGAGGCGAGGTGTACGCGGCGACGCGAAGCCCTGCGCCCCGGAGGACGGCTGCCGTCAGCCGGGTGGTCGTCGACTTGCCGTTCGTGCCGACCACGTGCACCGACAGGAAGGCGAGCTGCGGGTCGCCGAGCTCGGCGAGCAGCGCGCGCATGCGCTCGAGCCCGAACTCCTCGGGCCACGGTGAGAGCGACTGGATCCACTCAATCGGAGATTGCATCGAGCTCGCGGCGGTAGCGAGCGAGCTTTTCCCGCTCCGCATCGACGACCTCGGCGGGCGCGTTCTGCACGAAACGCTCGTTGGCGAGCATCTTCTCGGCCCGGGCGATCTCGCCGTGAAGCCGCTCGCGCTCGGCGTCGACGTTGCCGTTCGCCTTCTGCCGCTCGGGCTTGACGACGACCTCGAAGATGCGCTTCTCGTCGCCGGAGAGCGGGACGAGCACGCCGCTGCGCCTGAACGTGGCGGCGGCGGACTGGACGGCGTCGAGCGCACCCGCCTCGGCTTCGTCGCCGGCCTCCGGCCAGGCCGCGACGATCAAGCGTGACGTGCGGGCCGGCAGGTTCGTCCAGATCTCTTCCGTCACGTGGGGCATGGCCGGGTGGAGCAGCTTCAGCAGGCGTTCCAGCGCTGCGAGCGCCGTCGCCCGCGCGTCGGCGTCGCCGCCGTACAGCCGCGGCTTGATCGCCTCCGCGTACCAGTCGCAGAAGTCGTCGAAGGTCAGGTGGTACAGCTCGTCGACGAGGTGGGAGAAGTCGAATGCGGCAAGGTACCCCTCGATCTGTCTCTGGGATTGCGAGAGGCGGGCGAGAATCCACCGTTCTTCGAGCGAAGTCGGTCGCTCCTCCACCTCGTCGCCTGCTGCGGACAGCAGCAGGCGACTCGCGGACCAGAGCTTCTGCGCGAGCTTCCGGCCTTCCTCGATGGCGCCCTCCGAGAAGGTCACGTCTTGCGACGAGGCCATCTTCATGAGCCCGTAACGAGTGGCGTCCGCACCGTACCCCTCGATCAGGGCGAGCGGGTTCATCCCCGTGCCCAGGCTCTTCGACATCCGGCCGCCGGTCGGCGCGTGGACCAGCGAGTGGATGACGACGTCCGAGAACGGCACGTCGCCCATCAGCTCGAGCCCGGAGAAGATCATCCGGTTCTCCCAGAGACGGATGATGTCGCGGGCGGTCGTGTTCAGATCGCCGGGGTAGAACGTGCGCAGGTCTTCGGTGTCGTCGGGCCAGCCGAGCGTGGCGAAGGGCCAGAGCGCCGACGAGAACCACGTGTCGAGCACGTCCTCGCTCCGCGTCAGCTCGGCGGAACCGCACTCGGCGCACGCGGAAGGCGCCTCCTCGGCGCAGGTCCAGTGGCCGTCGGGGCACTGCCAGAGCGGTAGCTGGTGCCCCCACCAGATCTGCCGGGAGATGTTCCAGTCGGGCGCCTCCTCGAGCGACGAGATCGCGAAGCGGTGCTGCGACTCGGGATGGAAGCGGACGCGGCCGGAGCGCAGCGCCTCCAGCGCCGGCCGCTTGAGCCCCTCCATCGAGCACCACCACTGCGGCGAGATCAGCGGCTCGATCCTCGTCTTGCAGCGGTCGCAGAGCGCGACCGTGTGCCGGTACGACTCGCGCTTGTCCAGCTGGTCGCGCTCGCGCAGCCAGGCGAGGATCCGCTCCTCCGCCTCGTCCTGGGTCAGGCCGTCGAGCCCGCCCGACTCGGCATTCATCCGGCCGTCCGGTCCGATCACGGTCAGCTCCGGCAGGTCGTGGTCTCGGCCGATCTCGTAGTCCTTGGCGTCGTGGCCGGGCGTCACCTTCAAGGCGCCGGTGCCGAAGTCGAGCTCGACGCGTTCGTCGGCGACCACCGGCACGCGGCGCTCGACCCAGGGCACGACCACCTCGCGCCCGACCAGCTCGCGGTAGCGCTCGTCGTCGGGATGGACGGCCACCGCGACGTCGGCGGGGATCGTCGCCACCCTCGCGGTGGCGATCGTGATGTGCCCATCTCCCTCGGCCAGCGGATAGCGAACGTAGGTGAGCGCGTCGTCGACGTCCTCGTGCGCGAGCTCGAGGTCGGACAGCGAGGTCAGATGAAACGGGCACCAGTTGACGATCCGGTTGGCGCGGTAGATCCACCCCTTCTCCCACAGGTGGACGAAGAAGCGCATCACCGCCCGGACGTACGCCTCGTCCATCGTGAACCGCTCGCGGCGGTAGTCGAGCGAGGCGCCGATCCGCCGGAACTGGAACATGATCTTGCCGCCGTACTCGCGGAGCCAGGCCCAGACGAGTTCGACGAATGCCTCGCGGCCCAGATCCTGGCGCGACTTCCCGTCCGCCGCGAGGTGCTTCTCGACGGCGTTCTGCGTGGAGATGCCGGCGTGGTCGTACCCGGGCTGGAACAGGACGTTGAACCCCTGCATCCTGCGCGTCCGGACGATCGTGTCGGCGAGTGAGAGCTGGAGCGCGTGGCCGAGGTGCAGGTCTCCGGTCACGTTCGGCGGCGGGTGCGCGATCGCGAAGCTCTCGGCGGCTCGGATCCGGGTCGGCCTCGTACAGGCCTTCCTCCTCCCAGGTGCGCTGCCAGCGTTCCTCGACGCCTTCTGGGCTGTACAGCGACTCCATGCGCCCATTCTACGGAGCGCTGTCGTCCGCCCTTCGGGGTTTACTTGGATCCGAAAATGTGGATAATGGGATCCAATATGACCGGCTATCAGCGCATCAGCCGCTATTTTCGCCGTTCTAGGATCCGAAATCGATCGCGTTCGTATCCTAGCCAGGGCGCAGTTCCAACCGCCTCGCTCGCAGAGTGCACCTGTCCCGAGTTCTGCGAGCGCGACCACGACAACGAGTAGAGAGGAGCCGCATGCGCAACGGGCATGGCCCCGACCGGTGGGCCGGGATCGAGCGGACGCACACCACGGAGGACGTCGAGCGTCTGCGCGGATCCGTCCAGGTCGAGCACACGCTCGCGCGGCTCGGCGCCGAGCGGCTGTGGGGGCTCCTCCACTCCGAGCCGTGCGTCCCTGCGCTCGGGGCGATGACCGGCGGACAGGCCGTGCAGATGGTCAAGGCCGGCCTGAAGTCGATCTACCTGTCCGGCTGGCAGGTCGCCGCCGACGCCAACCTGGCCGGGCACACATACCCGGATCAGAGCCTGTATCCGGCCAACTCGGCGCCCGCGCTCGTCCGGCGTCTGAACAACGCCTTGCTGCGCGCCGACCAGATCGACCACGCCGAGGGCCGGAACGGCACACATTGGCTGGCGCCGATCGTCGCGGACGCGGAGGCCGGCTTCGGCGGGCCGCTCAACGCGTTCGAGCTGATGAAGGCGATGATCGAGGCGGGCGCCGCCGGCGTGCACTTCGAGGACCAGCTCGCCTCCGAGAAGAAGTGCGGCCATCTCGGCGGCAAGGTGCTCGTCCCGACCGGCCAGTTCGTGCGTACGCTGGCCGCCGCCCGGCTCGCGGCCGACGTCTGCGGCGTACCGACCGTCCTGGTCGCCCGCACGGATGCCCTGTCGGCCTCGCTCCTCACCAGCGACGTCGACGAAACCGACGCCGAGTTCGTCACCGGCGAGCGCACGCCCGAGGGCTTCTTCCGGATCCGCGCCGGGCTCGACTCGGCAATCGCGCGCGCGTTGGCGTACGCGCCGTTCGCCGACCTGATCTGGTTCGAGACCTCGACGCCGGATCTCGGCGAGGCGCGCGAGTTCGCCCAGGCCGTGCACGAGCGGTTCCCGGGCAAGCTGTTCGCGTACAACTGCTCGCCGTCGTTCAACTGGCGACAGCACCTCGACGACGCCGAGATCGCGTCGTTCCGTGAGACGCTGGCCGAGCTCGGCTACCGCTACCAGTTCGTCACCCTCGCCGGCTTCCACTCGCTGAACGCGGGGATGTTCGAGCTCGCCCGCGGCTACGCGATCGACGGCATGCCCGCCTACGTCGCGCTCCAGGAGCTGGAGTTCACGCTCGAGGAGCACGGCTACACCGCCACCCGCCACCAGCGCGAGGTCGGCGCCGGCTACTTCGACCAGGTGGTCGAGGCCGTCTCGGGCGGGCAGGCATCGACGCTCGCCCTGTCCGGCTCGACCGAGGAAGCGCAGTTCGCCGCCACCCACTGAGAGGAGACGTGATGTCGACCGTTGAGCTGACCAGGGAATCCGACGGCCCCGGGCTGGTCGCCGCGCTCGCCGAGCAGGGCCTGACCGCCGAGGTCGTCGACGACCAGGAACACCTCGCCGTCCAGGTCGAGGACTGCGACGAGGAAGCGCTCGCCCACGCCATCGAGGGCTGGCTCGGCGAGCGGAGGCTGCCGTTCGTCCCGGTGCGGATCGACGACTGCACCTACGCGGTCGCGCCGCCTGCCGGCTGATCGTCCTACACTGACCGGCATGGCAACGGTCGGCACGAAGGCCGACGACCTCGCGCTGGCACTCGAGGAGGCGATCGTCTCCGGCGAGATCGCGCCGGGGACGGTCCTGCGCCAGGAGCAGCTCTCCGAGCAGTACCGGGTCTCGCGCACTCCGGTTCGGGAGGCGCTACGACGTCTCGCTGCGCTCGGGCTCGTCTCGTTCGTCCCGAACCGCGGCGTACGGGTGCGGACGCTCTCCCGCGAGGAACTGCGCGAGGCGTTTCTCGTCCGGGCCGAGCTCGAGAGCCTCGCCACCGAGCTTGCCACGCCGCGGATCACCGCCGAGGGGCTGGCGGCGCTCGACGAGGCGGAGAAGCGCTTCGCGAAGCTGACGCTCGAGCTACGGCGCCGTTCGCGCGAGGGCACCCAGGACGGTGCGCTCGTGGCGAGCTGGGTCTCGGCCAACCACGCCTTCCACGACGTGATCTACGCTGCCGCCGACGCGCCGTTCGTCGAGCGGCTCGCGAAGAGCGCACGGCGCAGCTTCTTCTCGCACGTCGTCTGGGCCGCGGGCCTCGACATCGACCACCTGTACGAGCAGAACGATGCCCAGCACCGCGCGATCCGCGAGGCGATCGCGGCCCGCAGCGCCCAGGGCGCCCGCTTGCTCGCCC
The DNA here is from genome assembly GCA_963808815.1 of uncultured Actinomycetes bacterium. Classification (GTDB taxonomy): domain Bacteria; phylum Actinomycetota; class Thermoleophilia; order Gaiellales; family Gaiellaceae; genus DATBLE01. Next base: position 56,581 of record CAWEGI010000018.1, read on the forward strand.
GCGAGCACGTCCTCTCGTCGGGCCGCATGCTGGAGACGATCCTCGATCAGGTGCAGGACCGGCAGGCGGCGGAGCTCAGAAGCGCCTGACGCGCGCCTCCAAGAGCACTGCCGGGCTGAAGCCTGAACCTCTGTGTCGCTCAGCGGTACTGGCGCGAGACCATCTCGGCGACGCAGACGGGCTTCTCCTCGCCCTCGCGCTCGACCGTGCCTTTCGTCACCACCTGGACGCCGCCCTCGACCTCGCTCACCTCGAGGAGCTCGAAGTGCGCGCGGATGCGGCTCCCGACCGGAACCGGCGCTGGGAAGCGGACCTTGTTGACCCCGTAGTTGATCCCCATCCGGAACTCGCCGCGCTCAGGCCGCACCTCGTACTGGAACTTGACCAGCAGCGAGAGCGTGAGGAACCCGTGCGCGATCGTCGTCCCGAAGGGGCCTTGCGCGGCCTTCTCGGGGTCGACGTGAATCCACTGGTCGTCGCCGGTCGCCTCCGCGAACCGGTCGATGCGCTCCTGGGTCGACCTCCAGCCACTCGCTGGGCCCGTAGGTGTCGCCCACCTTCACGCCGCGGACCCTACTTCACTTCGCCGCCGCGCCTGCGCCCGACCTGTAGTGGAGCGTCTACGCGCTCTCGCCCGCGGCGAGCTCGTCCGGGAGCTCGTCGTCGGCGGCGCCGGCGCTGGTGACGAGCGTCGGCTTCAAGCCCTTCTGGATCGTCTCCTTGGTGATCACGCACTTGGAGACGTCCTTGCGCGAGGGCAACTCGAACATCACGTCGAGCAGGGCGTTCTCGATGATCGACCGCAGGCCGCGGGCGCCGGTCTCGCGCTCGAGCGCCTTGTCGGCGATCTCCCAGAGCGCGTCGTCGGTGAAGACGAGCTCGATCGAGTCGTAGTTGAAGAAGCGCTGGTACTGCTTGACGAGCGCGTTCTTCGGCTCCTCGAGGATCTTGACCAGGTCGTCGCGGAGCAGCTGGTGCACTGCGGAGACGACGGGGAGGCGGCCGATGAACTCGGGGATCAGCCCGTACTGGAGCAGGTCCTCCGGCATCACCTGGGCGAGCAGCTCGGAGCCCTCCTGCGAGTGCTTCGAGTGGATCTCGGCACCGAAGCCGACCGCGTTCTTGCCGATCCGCCTGGCGATGATCTTCTCCAGGCCGGAGAACGCACCCCCGCAGATGAACAGGATGTTCGTGGTGTCGATCGACAGGAACTCCTGGTGCGGGTGCTTCCGCCCGCCCTGCGGCGGCACCGAGGCGACCGTGCCCTCGAGGATCTTCAGCAGCGCCTGCTGGACGCCCTCGCCGGAGACGTCGCGCGTGATCGACGGGTTGTCCGCCTTGCGCGCGATCTTGTCGACCTCGTCGATGTAGATGATCCCGGTCTCGGCCTTCTTGATGTCGAAGTCGGCCGCCTGGATCAGCTTGAGCAGGATGTTCTCGACGTCCTCGCCGACGTAGCCGGCCTCGGTCAGCGCGGTCGCGTCGGCGATCGCGAACGGGACGTTGAGGATCCTCGCGAGCGTCTGCGCCAGATACGTCTTGCCGCACCCCGTCGGGCCGAGCAGGAGGATGTTCGACTTCTGCAGCTCGACGTCGTCGTCGGACGAGCACATCTGCACGCGCTTGTAGTGGTTGTAGACGGCGACGGCGAGCGTGCGCTTGGCGGTCTCCTGGCTGACCACGTACTCGTTGAGCAGCGTGTGGATCTCGGTCGGGCGCGGAAGGTTGTCGAGGTCGAGGTGAGCGGGAGCGGTGAGCTCCTCGTCGATGATCTCGTTGCAGAGGTCGATGCATTCGTCGCAGATGTAGACCCCGGGGCCGGCGATCAGCTTCTTGACCTGACGCTGGCTCTTGCCGCAGAAGCTGCAGAGAAGCTGCTCGTTTCCTTCGGATGCGCGGGCCATGATCTTCTTGTACCTCGATTTCCCTTTCTCGCCTAGCCCTCGACTCAGCGGTGCTCGATCACCTGGTCGATGAGCCCGTATTCCTTCGCCTCCTCGGAGCTCATGAAGTAGTCACGTTCCATGTCCTTCGAGACCTTCTCGAGCGGCTGGTCGGTGTGGTTGGACATGATCTCTTCCATCTTCCGCTTCAGGGCGATCGTCTCCCGGGCATGGATCTCGATGTCGGTGGCCTGCCCCTGGAACCCGCCCCAGACTTGGTGGATCAGGATCTTGGCATTCGGCAGCGCCATGCGCTTTCCCTTCGTGCCGCCCGCGAGCAGGAGCGCGCCCATGCTCATCGCGATCCCGACGCAGATCGTCTGCACATCCGGCTTGATGAACTGCATCGTGTCGTAGATCGCCAGCCCCGAGTAGACCGACCCGCCCGGTGAGTTGATGTAGATCGAGATGTCCTTGTCGGGATCCTCGGACTCGAGGTGCAGGAGCTGGGCGACGATCAGGTTGGCGATCTGGTCGTCGATCGGCGTTCCGAGGAAGATGATGCGTTCGTTCAGCAGGCGCGAGTAGATGTCGAACGCGCGCTCGCCGCGCGAGGTCTGCTCGATCACCATCGGGATCAACGGGCTCATCAGGCAGGCTCCTTGCTTCCGGGGGTCCACAGCTTCGTTTCGGGAGCAGCTGCTCCTTTGTCGGGCGTCCACAGCTTCTCGCGGGCGCGGGCAAGGTCGAGCGGGATCCGTTCGACCTCGGCGACGACGAGATCCAGCGCCTTGCGCATCCGCAGATCCTCGCGGAGGAGCTCGTGGCGTCCGCTCGCGAACAGCTGCTCGACGACCTCGTCCGCCTCGCCTCCCTCGGCCTCCGCGTTCTCGCGGACGAACTCGCGCAACTCGTCGTCGGTGACCTCGAGGCCTGCCTTGTCGGCGACCGCCTCCAGCGCGAGCTCGCGCGCAACCGAGCGGGCCGCCTCGGCGCGCAGGCGCTCCTCGAGCTGCTCGGGGGTCTGGTTGGACACCGTCAGATAGGTCTCCGGCGAGATGCCGCGGCGCTCGAGCGACTGAACGAGACCCGCGAGGAGCTCGCGGGTGCGCGCCTCGACCAGTGGGGCGGAAGGCTCGATGTTCGATGCGTCGACGAGGGCGTCGGCCGCGGCCGCCCGGAACTGCGTCTCGGCCTCCTCCTCGACCTGCTCGCCGATGCGCTGCTCGAGGTCCGCGCGCAGCTCGGCCAGCGTGTCGAACTCGCTCGCCGAGCGCGCGAGCTCGTCGTCGACCGGCGGGAGGATCTTCTCCTTTACCTCCTTGAGCGCGATCTCGACGGTGCCCTTCTGGCCATCTGCGAGTTCGAATTCGACCTGCTTGGACTCGCCCGCCGACATCCCGAGGATCCCCTCCTCGATCTCCTCGAGCACGCGGCCGGCGCCGACCTCCACGACGTAGTCACGCTGCGCCTCGCCGCCGGGCTGGACCAGGTCGACGACCACGGTGTCCGCGGCCTGGGCAGGCTTGTCGGCGGGCGCCAGCTCGGCGACTGCGAAGCGCAGCGCCTCGATCTGCTGGTCGACGACCTCGGGCGGGACGTCCGCGCCCGCGTAGGGAACCTCGAGCCCCTTCCAGTCGGCGACCTCGATCGTCGGCTGGACGTCCACGGTGGCCGTGAAGCTGAAGTCCTCGTCCGGTGTGTCCGGCAGCTCGTAGGCGTATTCCGGACGGGCAACGGGCCGAATCCGCGTCCCGACGAGCGCGTTGCGATACCAGCCCTCGATGTGGCTCTCGACCGCCTCCGAGTACAGCCGCTCTTTGCCGATGCGCGAGAGCAGCACCGGCATAGGCACCTTCCCCTTGCGGAAGCCGGGGATCTTCACGGACGTGGAGAGATCGGAAGCCGCGTGCTCGACCGCGTGCTGCACGTCGTGGGCCGGGACGTCGACCGTCAGGCGGACTTTGTTCTCGGGCAACTCCTCGACGCGAGCGGACATCGGGGCCATCGTAGCCGCGAGCCGCGGCTACGCCGCGCAGCTCGCTCGCACGGGGAAACAGCCGGTTTCCCCCGTGACCCCCTTCCCGAACTGCGCTCGTACCTCAGCGGCGGCCCTTGGCCGCGCCCGCCATTTCGGTCGCGGCCGCGAGGTCTATGCGGGCGGAGGGACTCGAACCCCCAAGAGCCGAAGCTCACCAGGTCCTAAGCCTGGCGCGGTTGCCAGTTTCGCCACGCCCGCGACACCGCAAGGATAGAGCCGGTTGCCGCCGCAGCCGACATGGGCGGCTGCGGCCCGCTGCGGCTCTCGGCCGGCCTCGCAGTTCAACCGCGAAAAGTCGTCGGGCGCGAAGCGCCCGGACTTTTCGACGAAGAGGAAGGGGTGACGCTGGACGCCCGGTGCTCGACAATTCCCCCATGATCGAGCCCCGGTTGTTCCCGGGAGAGGGAGGTTGAGGTGCGCCACCCCTTCGCTGGTCCCTAGTTTGGCCGTTCGGGAAGATTTCTAAACACGCGCTCCCGATCCGATTCCGCCCGTTCCCGGCGCACGCGTCGATCCTTGGCCCCATGGCCGACGATCACGACGATCGGCGTGACGACGACGAGGCCCAGGAGTACGCCCGCGACGATCAGCAGCCACGTGGCGGAGATGCGCCCCGACCTCGAGAATGCCTGGCCGGCCTGAGGCGCGAAGTCGGGCTGCGCGAGAATCCGCGAGTCGGATCCCGGGGCGGAGAACGTCGCGGCCGGTACGGCCGAGTCGACCAGCCACCGACCGCGGATCTTGCGCATCGCGATGTTGAACGAGACGGCGCCGAGCGGGGCGCCCTTCTTCAGGTGGACGAGGAGGACGACGTCGGCGCGATCCTTCGTCGCCGAATCGATCGTCCAGCCGTGGAAGCTCGTCCCGATCACCGGGAACGGCGTCACCGGCAGGAAGCCCCGCTTCCACTCGCCCTTGTCACTTCCGAGCCGCATCGTCCTGGTTGCCAGCGGCCACGCGCGCACGGAGTCCCGGCGGCCGATCGCGGCCGGCACGAAGACGTCAAGCGTGCGGTCGATCCCGGCACGGTCGACCGGCGGGACGCTGGGCTTCCCCTTCGCGAACGCCGGCGGTGCGAACGATCCGAGCAGCAGGACGGCGAGAGCCACGGCGAGGCGGCGCACGCTTCGACACTAGCAAAACATCTTTGACGGTTACGAGGTCGCAGCGGGTCTACACTCACGCGCTGATGGATCGCGCCCTCAGGCTGGTATTCCTCCTCGTCGTGCGCCCTGCAGGCGTGATCGTCCGGCGACGAGATCCGCTGCGGCTACGCCGGCCGGAGCACTCGAACTTTCACGGCTAGTGGCCCGGATCCTCGGCGTCTCCTGCTTCTTCCACGACGCCGCCGCTGTCCTCGTGGACGACGGCGCGCTCGTCTGCGCGGCCGAGGAGGAGCGCTTCTCGCGCCGGAAGCACGACGCGTCGTTCCCCGCGCTGGCGATCGACTTCTGCCTGCGCACGGCCGCGGAGAGCGGCCGGCCGATCGACTACGTCGCCTTCTACGAGCAGCCGAGCACGAAGTTCCGGCGCGTCCTGACCACCGCGGCCGCGGTGGGCAAGCCTGCCGAGGACGCCTTCGTGCGCTCGATGCGGGCGTGGCGGACGGAGCGGCGTGGGATCCGCCCGCGGCTGAGCGCACTCGCGCGCGTCCCGGGGGAGCGTGTCCTCTTCACCGACCACCACGTCTCGCACGCCGCCAGCGCCTTCTTCCCCTCGCCCTTCGAATCGGCTGCCGTGATGACGATCGACGGCGTCGGCGAATGGTCGACGGCAACCGTCGGCCGGGCGAGCTCGAACGACGGCGGGCATTCGCTCCAGATCGAGTCGGCCGTCGACTTCCCTCACTCACTCGGCCTCTTCTACTCCGCCCTCACCGACCTGCTCGGCTTCGAGGTGAACGAGGGCGAGTACAAGGTGATGGGAATGGCACCCTACGGGGAGCCGCGCTTCCTCCCAGAGCTCGAGCGGGTGCTCCACCTCTACGACGACGGCAGCTTCTGGCTAGACCTGTCCTACTTCTCGTTCCACTACTCGACCAGGCGGGCTTACTCCGACGAGCTGCTCGAGCTGCTCGGCGTCGAGCCGAGGCCTCGGAACGAGCGCTTCTGGACGTCGGAGGATGCGGACGCCTCGCCGGCCGACCTCGCGCGGAGTCAGCGGTACGCCGACATCGCCGCGAGCGTCCAGGCGATCACCGAACGGGCGGTGGTCAACCTCGCCCGCGAGGCGCAGCGGCGCGCGGGCTCGCCGAACCTCTGCTTCGCCGGCGGCGTCGCGCTGAACGTCCTCGCCAACCGCCGGATCCTCGACGAGACACCCGTGGAACGTCTCTTCATCCCGCCTGCTCCGGGCGATTCGGGCGGCGCGCTGGGCGCGGCGTTGCACGTCGAGCACATCATCCTCGGCAATCCCCGCCGGACGGAACTCGAACACGCCTACTGGGGCTCCGAGTACGGCGGCGAGGACGTCGACGCCGCCCTCCGCGACCGGCCCGGAGTCGCCTACTACCGGCTCGGCGACGAACGGGAGGTCATCGAGGCGACGGTGGAGGCGCTCGCCCGGGGCGACGTGGTCGGCTGGTTCCAGGGCCGCTTCGAGCTCGGCCCCCGGGCGCTCGGCGACCGCAGCATCATCGCCGACCCGCGCAGCGCGGCGATGAAGGAGCGCATCAACGAGAAGATCAAGTTCCGCGAGCCGTTCCGGCCGTTCGCGCCGGTCGCCACAGAGGCGGTCGCCGACTCGCTCGTACAGGAACCGCACACCGACCAGCCGCCTGCCCGGTTCATGCTCCTGATCAACCGGCTCACGCCGGAGGCGGCCGCGGCGCTGCCTGCCGTGAGTCACTTCGGCACCGCGCGGCTCCAGACCATGCGCGAGGAGTGGAACCCGCGCTTCCACCGCCTGCTCACACGCTGGGGCGAGACGTCGGGGACGCCCGTGCTGCTCAACACGTCGTTCAACCTCCGCGGCGAGCCGATCGTGACGACGCCGCAAGACGCCCTCTCGACCTTCGAGCGCAGCGGCCTCGACCTGCTCGTTCTGGGCGACGTTCTCGTCACCAAGACCTGACCAGAGCCGGACGTAGACTGGGCGCGTGAAGCACGACGCTGCCGAGAGCGACGCCCGCCGGCGGCGGAAAGCGGTCGCCCCGATCACGCGGGACTACGGCGACCTCAGCGACGAGCTCGTCCTCTGGCCCTTCGTGACGATCACCTCACGGCCGAGGCTGTCGACGCCGGTGCTCTCCACCGACAGCAGGGGACATCGTCTCAGCCGCAACGGCGAGGCGGCTGTCGCCAGCGACGAGGCCCCGGATGACGCGGGCTTCGTCCTCGGCGGCTCGTACGTCTTCGGCGTCGGAGCCGCCGACGACTCGGGGACGCTCCCCTCCGCGTTGTGGCGGCTGACCGGCAAGCCGTTCGTCAACCTCGGCCTGCGCAAGGCGACCTCGACACAGGAACTGGTCTCCGCGCTGCCGTTCGCCGAGCGAAGCAGCACGACCTTCGTCGTCTGCAGCGGCCTGAACAATTTCGCGGTCGCCCGCGCCTCGCCGCTCGACCCGCTCTACGGGCCCACATACCTCGACCACCCTTTGCGGCGGCTGCTGGCGATGCCGGTCGAGGAACTGATCCGGCTGGTCAAGACGGCCGAGACGGGTGGGCGGCTGGCTGCGATCAGCGACGGCGACCTCCGGCGCGAGCTGACCCGGCGCCTGCGTCGACGCCTGCCGGGGGCGAAGCGACCGCCGCCCGGTGACCGTCGGCCACGCTCGAAGAAGAAGCCCGAGCCGGTCGCGGACGAGGTCGTCGAGACGGCCGCGACGGTCCAGCTGCGCGACCTTCGCGCGCTTCGCCGCCTCGTGCCCGACAACGCCGAGGTCATGTTCGCGCTCCAGCCGGTCGCGCCGCACACCGGCAAGGAGTTGACAGACGAGGAGCTGGCGCTCTTCGAGTCGCTCGACCTCATGCAGGCGCGGACGACCCGCTGGCCGATCGTCATGGAACTACTCGAGAGCCACTGGGGCGCGTACGCGGAACGGCTCGAACAGGGCTGCGGCGAGCTCGGCGTGCCCTTCGTCGACCTTTCCAGGGCCACGTACAGCGGTTGGTGCTTCGTCGACCGCATCCACATGACCGAGCGCGGCTACGAGCTCGCCGCGTCCTTCCTCCAGGAGTCGCTGACCAGTGTCCCTCGCTGACCGCCTCCGCGAGCTGCTCGGCAAGGCCGACGAGCCCGATCAGCCGGATGAGCCCGACTCCCACGAGGACGCCGGCGACGAGGAGGACGATGACGACGACCCGAGCGTGTACCCGCTCTGGTAGGCGACCGCAGAGGTCGGCCGCCTACACTGGTGCGCGGGCCCCGTAGCTCAGCGGACAGAGCGGCAGCCTTCGAAGCTGCGTGCGGAGGTTCGACTCCTCCCGGGGCCAAATCGACCCTGGTGGCTATGCGGAAACCGCATGGTTGCGTGAGTCAGGTGTGCCAGAAATGCCGGAAATGCTCACCGCGTGCGTGCCTCGGTGCGTGCCTCGGGAGTCGCCTGACGAGGCAACAGCGTCCGGGCCGCAGCCAGCGTTGCACGGTTGACTTGTACCGCTTGTCGCCGCACACCCGCTCCGCGACCTGAGCCCACGACAACCCCTCGGCCTGCAACCGGCGCGCCTCCTCCCGGTGGACGTCCGTCCAGGTACGCGCCACGCGCTCTACCGGGCCGACGTGGCGGCGCACCGTCGCCGACTCCTCCGGTAGCGGCGGACGGCCTGTCGGCTCGCCGATGAAGCCGAACGCGCCGGACGAGGCGGATCTCGTCGCCGAGCACGCGGAAGCGGTAGCCGTGGTTGAGCCCGACGCTCGGCACCGTCACCTCGACACTGACCGGGCGCCCGCTCGCCGTGCGCACCAGCCGCGAGCTCACCGCCGCCGGCGTTCCTTCGCCAGCAGCGCCGCCGACAGGGTTCGAGCCGGCGATCGCACCAGGCCCGCCGCCGACCGCCGGGAGACCTCGGAGCGACCCCGGCGACGGCACGACGACCCGCCCCGGCTGACGGCGCACCAGCTCGGCCTCGGCCTCGAGCACGTCGTCCAGCGCGGCCGACGGGGGAAGCTCGCCGTCTCGACGGTCGGCTCGGAGGTGGGGAAGGAGCCGGGCATCGTCGAGCGGAATCAGCCTCGGCCTCACCCCCGGATTGTCTTACGTACTCGCCCGGCCGGATATGTAGTATCACATAACTTATGTCGATACCCATAAGCGAGTTGCTCCACGTGAAGGAGGCCGCGGCCGAGCTCGGCCTCCACGAGGTGACAGTCCGCCGCCACATCGCCACCGGCGAGCTCCGCGCCATACGGCTCGGCCCGAACGGCCGCGTCCGCATCCCCCGCGAGGCACTCGACGAGTTCCTGCGCCCATACAGCGAGAACGAGAAGTAGGAGACAGCGTGCTCCGCTTCGATGATCCCGCCGGCCGCGTGATCGATGTGTGCATCGTCCCGTACGGGGACGTCGTGGCCGTCGACGATGGCTCCGGCCCCTACCTCGAGAAGATCGTCGCGCGTGACCGAGCTGCGGCGCGAGAACGCCGAGACGCGCGCCGAACTCGAGGCCGCAATCGCGAGCCCTGCCGACCAGACGCGGGGGCCGCGGGTCCTGCACCGTGATTGCGGCCAGGTCCTCGCCGTCCGCTGATGATGGTCGACGCGACGCAGCCCTCCGCATGAGCGCGGCAAGGAAGAAGCGCCAGTTAAGCCGGCACGCCCGCGGCTACACCAACGCACACGTCGCCCGCCGCCGCCAACTCGAACCACTCGTCGCCACCGGCCAAGTCAACTGCTGCCGCTGCGGCCAACTGATCGAACCCGGCCAGCCCTGGCACCTCGACCACCGAGACGACCGCCAAGGCTACCTCGGCCCCTCACACGCAACCTGCAACCTCCGCGCCGCTGCAGAGAAGACGAACAGCAAGAGGAAGGACCATCCGCTGATCTGGTCACGGGTCTGGTACGAACCGATCCCGCCAAACGTCATTCTCGGCGGCAACGTCGAGCCGGACGAAGCCCGCGGTTTCTGCCACAGCTGGTATCTGGCGATGCTCAAGTTCGACTTCAGGAGCCCCCCGGAATCACCGCCGACAGGCGCCATTGGGTAGCTAGGGTCGGCGCGAAACTTGCACGGGTTCGGTTCCCCCCGCCTGCAGGTCACCGCTCATCGGCCCTCGCGATCGCGGAGCGCGTGCAGGTTTGCCATGACGGCGGCGAGTGCGTCGGGGGTATAGAGCGCGCGGTACTCGCGGAGCTCCGGTCGTTCGCCGAGCTCGGCGACGAAGCGGCGGACGTTGCCGTCCAGCCGACTCCCGATCGCCTCGATCACGTCGGTCGAGGCTCCTGACTCTCTCTCGCCCAGATATGCGACGAACCACTCCAACCCCACTCGTTCGTCGACGATGGTCATCCCGCTCGCTTGCGCTCGGTGCGAGCACGACCCGTCGTGGACGCGGTAGTACATCGTCGGTTCCTCTAACACGTAAGCCGACTCACGAAGCGCGAGCACGCACGCGTAGAAGTAGTCCTCCCAGTGCTGGTGGGAACCAAGCGCCTCGATGAAGCCGCCACTGCGCTGGAAGGCGTCATGCCTGATCAGCAAACCCGACGGCCAGAAATTCCAGAACGTGTCGCGCAGGTAGCCGACACAGAGCTCTGGGGGCCGGTACACCCCCGTCGCCGAGCCGAGCCGTTCCGGCGTCGGGTTGATTTTGTCTCCCTGCAATTCAACGGCGGAGCCGTACGTATAGCCAGCCTCGCCATGCCGTTCGAGGAGCGCGACCTGCAGGCTCAGCTTGCGGGGGAACCAGACGTCGTCGCCGTCCAGGAACGCCAGCAGGTCGCCTCGCGCCAGCGCGGCTCCAGCGTTCCGGGCCGACGGCGCTCCTCGTGCCACTGAAGACGTGATCCGACGTACCAGCGGATGGGCCGCCGTCAGCGCCTCGAGCACAGCGCCTGTTCCATCCGTGGAACCGTCGTCGACGACGATGATCTCATCGGGCGGGGCGTCCTGGCCTAGGACGCTCTCGATGGCAGCGCCGATGAATGCCTGCTCGTTATGGGCGGTCACCACTACGGAGACGTTCGCCGTCACGTCGAGGGGGCCCACACCAGGTCACGCACGCCCAGATCATGGTCCCGAGCGGGGACCATGTCGACATTCCTCGTTGTATCGATGTCCTTGCCGCTCGCTCCGCACGGGGCGGCTCCTGGGGCCAGGAAGGAGGATCTACACGACCTTTGCGCCACGGGCGGGTGGAGATTCATACAGCGACGAGGAGCTCCCCCGACCTGAGGCTAGGCCCGCCTAGACCGCGGCTCGTCGATCCTGGAGAGCGATTTTTAAGCCGCCGCTTGCGCGGTACCGCTGAACGCGAACGCCAATAGGAGCCGCAGACCATCCGCCGGCGGAACTGCGGCCAGATTCTTGAGATCCGATAGATCGGCCGGGCCTCCGTCGGGGTGCCGGGGATCGCGCCGCCGCTCAAACGGGTGAAATGAACGCAATGCGCAAGCTTTTGGTGCGGCCAACGTCTCTACAAGTAACGGGTGTCTCTGTCACCCAGCGGGGGCGCGGGTGACTAACGGCATCGCGGTGGGAGAGGCGTACTGTCGCGAGACGAAAGCCCGCGCCCCCGGTTTTGCACGACGTCTCGCAAATGCCTAGCACAAGCCATTTTTTAAGCTCTTCCGCGCCTTGGGTACCGCGCAGTCCCATTTACCCCCCCGATTCTGAGCGGGGCGTCGAGCTCGCTGTTTGCTGCCTTGACCTTGCGGGAGTGGGTTGTAACAATCGCAGCGTAGGCAGGCCCGCGACTCATGGGAAGCGTCGCGTGGAGCGGTTGTCGGGTTGGTCGCTTGTCCGGTTTGGAGCGCTCGCTCTGGCGCTCGTGTCCGTTGGCGGGGCCTCGCATGCTGCTGGGAGCGGGGGCGAGAAGCAGCGCTCGAGCCCGTCTGAGAGGGGGGCGCTTGCGGCCTACGGGAGGTTGCCGCTCGCCTTCGAGCCGAACCAGGGCCAGGCTGGGGCGGGCGTACGCTTCGTCGCCCGCGGGGCCGGCTACGGGCTCGCCCTCACCCGCACCGGGCCGATCCTCGCCCTGCACAAGCCCGTCCCGCGGTCGCGGTCGCTCGGCCAGTCGCGGCTGACGGCGAAGGGAACGGATGCAACGGTCGCGCTGCGCTTCCTGGGCGCGAACCCGCGTGCCGGCATCGTCGGCGGCCACCCGCTAGCGGGCAAGGTGAACTACCTGCTCGGCAACGACCCGAGCAAGTGGCTGACAGGGCTTCGCACCTTCGGCGAGGTGCGCTACCAGAACCTCTACCCGGGGATCGACGCCCGCTTCTACGGCGATCAGGGCCGGCTCGAGTACGACCTCATCGTCGCGCCCGGCGCCGACCCTGCGCGGATCGGGCTCGCCCTCCGTGGCGCCGAGCGGCTGCGCCTCGACGGCCGCGGCCGGCTTCGCGTCCGCCTGCCGGCGGGACGCTGCTCCAGCAGCCGCCGCGCGTCTACCAGACGATCGCCGGGCGCGGCAGGCGGTCGCGGGCGGCTACGTGCTCAGGGGCGGCGATCGCTTCGGCTTCCGCCTCGGCGCCTACGACACGCGGCGGCCGCTGGTCATCGACCCGGTGCTTGCCTACTCGACCTACCTCGGCGGAAGCGGCCGCTGACGTCGGCTTCGGGATCGCGGTCGATGCCGGCCGGCAGCGCCTACGTCACCGGCAACACCGACTCGGCCGACTTCCCGACCACGCGCCGGCGCCTTCGCAGCCGACTCCTGACGACGTCGAGCGGCACGGCGACGCCTTCGTCGCGAAGCTGAGCGCCGGACGGCGAGCGCCTCGTCTACTCGACCTACCTCGGCGGAAGCGGCGACGACCGGGCAACGGCATCGCGGTCGATGCCGCCGGCAGCGCCTACGTCACCGGCGACACCGACTCGGCCGGACTTCCCGACCACGCGCCGGCGCCTTCGCAGCTCGACCTCGGCGGCGACCGGCGACGCCTTCGTGGCGAAGCTGCGCGCCGGACGGGAGCGCGCCTCGTCTACTCGACCTACCTCGGCGGAAGCGACGTGACGAGGGCTTCGGCGATCGCGGTCGATCCGGCCGGCAGCGCCTACGTCACCGGCTTCACCGTCTCCGCGGACTTCCCGACCACGCCCGGCGCCTTCGAGCCGACCTCGGCGGCGGTCGTGCGACGCCTTCGTCAGCGAAGCTGAGCCCGGACGGCAGCGCGCCTCGCCTACTCGACCTACCTCGGCGGAGCGGCAACGACGAGGGCTCGGGATCGCGGTCGACGCCGGCCGGCAGCGCCTACGTCACCGGCACACCACTCGGCGGACTTCCCGACCACGCCCGGCGCCTTCACAGCCGACCTTCGGCGGCGGCGGTCGACGCCTTCGTCGCGAAGCTGAGCGCGGACGGGCGCGCGCCTCGTCTACTCCACCTACCTCGGCGGAAGCGGCAAGCTGAGGCTGGGCGCAGGGCGATCGCCGTCGACGCGCGCCGGGAGCGCCTACGTCACCGGCGGCACCAACTCGGCGGACTTCCCGACCACGCCGGCGCCTTCACAGCCGACCTTCAAGGCGGCGTCTTCGACGCCTTCGTGGCGAAGCTGAGCGCCGGACGGGGCGAGCCTCGCCTACTCGACCTACCTCGGCGGAAGCGGCATCCTTGACCCGGCGTGGGGATCGCGGTCGATCCGCCGGCAGCGCCTACGTCACCGGCGACACCGACTCGGCGGACTTCCCGACCACGCCCGGCGCCCTCGCCAGCTCGACTTCAACGGCGGCGACGCCGACGCCTTCGTGGCGAAGCTGCGCGCCGAGCGGGGCGAGCCTCGTCTACTCGACCTACCTCGGCGGAAGCGGTCTCGACACGGGCGCGGGGATCGCGGTCGATGCCGCCGGCAGCGCCTACGTCACGGGCGATCACCGACTCCGCGGACTTCCCGACCACGCCCGGGCGCCTTCGACACCACCTTCACGGCGGTTCTCGACGCCTTCGTCACGAAGCTGGCACTGCGCAGGCAGGCGGTCACGGTGCTCGTCGACATCAAGCCGGGCAGCGACACGAACCCGATCAACCTGCGCTCCAAAGGCGTGATCCCGGTCGCGATCCTCTCCACGGACAGCTTCGACGCGACCAGCATCGATCCGGCCAGTGTCTGTTTCGGCGACGCCGAGGACGCGAGCCAGCGCGACTGCACGGAGGCGCACGGGAAGGGGCACCTGGAGGACGTGAACGGCGACGGCCGGCTCGACCTGCTCCTCCACTTCGAGACCCAGCAGACGGGGATCGACCCGGGCGACACGCAGGCGTGTCTGACCGGCAAGACCTTCGCCGGCGTCGGCGTCGAGGGCTGCGACTCGATCACGACGCTCTAGCGGAAATCGCCCCTGGCCTGATCCCGACCGGCGGCCTGCGGCAGCGGGCCGCTGGCTCGGATTCGGCATTGTGCGAGCATTCCCAGGCCTGCCTGTGGCTTCGACTGCGCCGCTGTCGCAATGACTGGCGCCCTGGGCCGCTTGGACTACGCTGCGCGCGCGACCCGGGCCATCGCGGCTCAGCCGTACGAGGGACTCGAGCGTGTCTTCGAGCGCGTAGCCGAATGGCACGAGAAGCGTCGCCCGCCGCCGGGATACGAGGTGACCGAGCCCGGTGAGGAGCAGGTTCACGAACTCGTCGGCGCGCGCTGGCCGTGTCGGGAAGCGGCGAAGGCGGACGAAGTCTGGCACACCGCCATGCAAGAGCTTCTCGACCGCGGGTTGGCCGTCGGCCGTGGCGCGTTCGGCGGCTGGGACGACGGCGACATCCGGATCTGCCGTCTCGGCTGGTGCCTTGCACGACACCTCCGGCCGAGTCGAATCGTCGAGACCGGAGTCGGCCGCGGTCTCGTCTCCCGACTACTGCTCGAGGCGATCGAGCGGAACGGAATGGGCGAGCTCTGGAGCATCGACCTGCCCCCGCTGCTGGAAGGCGACCTCGCGCAGCAGACGGCTGCGGCGGTGCCTGAACGCCTCCACCTTCGGTGGACGCTCCTACGCGGCTCGAGCCGCCGCCTGCTTCCTTCGCTCGTCCGCGACCTCGACACGATCGACATGTTCGTCCACGACAGCTTGCATACGACACGGAACCTTCGCCGCGAGCTCGACCAGATCTGGCCGGCGCTCAGGCCCGGCGGCGCTGCGTTGATCGACGACGTCGAGAAAAACTCTGCGACCGCCGACTTCCTGCTACGTCATCCAGAAGTCGAGGCGGTCATCTCCCACTCGGAGGACGGCCAGGTGTTGATCGGCTGCCTGGTCAAACGAGCCGCCAGGGCATCTAATTGACGGCCCGAACGACCCCCGCGCGGCATTCACTGCACGTCGCGGATTAGGGGCCTCACCTGCACGACGAGAAGAGGCACGGCGCCTTCCTGTCCCGCCAGTCCTGGCACGGACGCCGGAATCACCCGGGGTGCAGCGGGTGGTCAGGCGGCACGGAGGAAGGCCCGCCGGAGCGGGCCTTCCCGTGACATTCGGCCCTGCTCAGAGCAGGACGTCGACCGGGACGTTGCTATCCGTGGTCGTCCCGTTCCCCAGCTGGCCGTAGTAGTTGTAGCCCCAGCACTTGACCCCGCCCGCGCTCGTCAGCGCGCAGGTGTGGTAGCCGCCGGCGGCGATCGCGCTGACGCCGCTCGTGAGCCCGCTGACGTCGACCGGGACGTTGCTATCCGTGGTCGTGCCGTTGCCCAGCTGACCGAAGGCGTTGTCGCCCCAGCACTTGACCGCGCCGGCGCTCGTCAGCGCGCAGGTGTGGGGCGCCGGCGGCGATCGCGCTGACGCCGCTCGCGAGCCCGCTGACGTCGACCGGGACGTTGCTCGATCCGTGGTCGTGCCGTTGCCGAGCTGGCCGTAGCCGTTGTGGCCCCAGCACTTGACCCCGCCGGCGCTCGTCAGCGCGCAGGTGTGGAAGACGCCGGCGGCGATCGCGCTGACGCCGCTCGCGAGGCCGCTGACGTCGACCGGGACGTTGCTATCCGTGGTCGTGCCGTTGCCCAGCTGGCCGTAGTCGTTGTCGCCCCAGCACTTGACCGCGCCCGCGCTCGTCAGCGCGCAGGTGTGGGCGCCGCCGGCGGCGATCGCGCTGACGCCGCTCGCGAGCCCGCTGACGTCGACCGGGACGTTGCTATCCGTGGTCGTGCCGTTGCCCAGCTGGCCGCAGCCGTTGTCGCCCCAGCACTTGACCCCGCCCGCGCTCGTCAGCGCGCAGGCGTGGCAGCTGCCGGCGGCGATCGCGCTGACGCCGCTCGCGAGGCCGCTGACGTCGACCGGGACGTTGCTATCCGTGGTCGTGCCGTTGCCGAGCTGGCCGTTGCCGTTGTAGCCCCAGCACTTGACCGCGCCGGCGCTCGTCAGCGCGCAGGTGTGGAAGCCGCCGGCGGCGATCGCGCTGACGCCGCTCGCGAGCCCGCT
>CAWEGI010000019.1:0-360516 GCA_963808815.1 uncultured Actinomycetes bacterium
CGTGAGAAACTAGTCGCCGTGGCGCCTCGGATCGAGCTGATCATCCTCGAGTACTGGAACGTCCGGGACGAGAATCTCGAACCGTTCCTCGCCTTCTACGAGGACACGTTCTTCCACGCTCTTTCGAATTGTCCCGGCTACGCGGGAATGACGGTCAACGTACGTTCGCCCGGCGCGGCCGAGATCGTCCTCGGGACGCCGCGAGGCCCACGGAAGGCGATTAGCCCGCACCCGTTCATGCATCAGCTCGGCACGCGCACGGACGCGATGATCGACTTCGACGCGCTGCTCCAGTACGAGTGGAATGTGCTCGGAATCCAAATGTTGACGAGCACCGACCACCTGGACACTCTGTGGGCCGACTTCATCGCGGGCTTCGAGAAGGTCCGCCCGCACTGGCGAGACGAGTATCCGGACGCGCGGGAGCCGACGGACGTGATGATCGCGGAGTTCTTTCGATTCGTGGACAACCACTGGGACGTCTTCCTCGAAACGCGCAAGACCCTCTGGAACGACGCTTCCGGCCAGTAGAGCGGTTGGGCGATCAGCTCGAGAGAAAGGGCTCCTGCGGCATCGTCTGGAGCCGGTCGGCGCCGGCCGACGTCACGTGATAGGTGTCCTCGAGCTGGAGGACGCCCCAGCCGAGCTCGAAGTACAGCGTCTCGAAGTTCATGACCATCCCGTCCTCCAGCACGAAGTCGTCGGCGAGAAAGCCGCCGATCGACTCCGGCTGGTCGTACTGCTCGATTCCGATCGAGTGACTCAACGCGACGAGCCCAGCGGGCATTGCCTCGTGCGTGAGCTCGCGCGCCTGCTGCCGCAGTTGCGCCGAGCTGATGCCCGGCCGGAGCTGGGGCACGACGGCGCGGTGGCACTCCTGGAGCACCCCGTAGAGCTCCAAGAACTTCTGGCTGGGCGGCCCGATGTGTGCCGCACGACCCATGTCGCACCAGTAGTGCTTGTAGTGCCCGGCCGGATCGAGGTAGAGCACGTCGCCTCGCTTCAGCACGTACGACTCGCCGGGGTGGGAGAGCCATGGCCGGCTCCCTCCGCCACCGGTCATATGGCTGCCGTAGCCGCCCTGAGCGGCCATCGACGACTTGAAGTAATGCATCAGCTCACGAGTTGTTGTCCCCTCTCGCGCGAGATTCGCGACGCCCTCGAGGGCGGTCTGGATGATCCGGGCACCATGGCGGAGGAGCTCTAGCTCGTCGTCTGTCTTCACGACGCGGATCTCCCGGAAAACGTTCACGACGTCCTGGCAATCCGCGTGCGCCAGCTCATTCTCGCGAAGTTCGAGCATTACCCGCGGATCGTCGAAGCCGAGCCGGGCATTATCGAGCCCGAGTTCGCGCAGCGTCTGGCCGAGCAGACGCTGACGGTTGGGCACGCCTTTCTCGCGGCCCTTCAGGACGAGATCCCAGAGTCCCTCCTCGTCAGGCCCGAGCTGAACGTCCTCCCGGTAGTGCACGTCGAACCCGGTTTGCACGCGAACTTCGGGCATCCACGTCGGCTGCCCGACGAGGTGGGGCAGCTCCCACTCGTGCACCGTCAACGTCGGCGGGATGCTCTCGTCGCGCGGCAGGATCGCGCACGACAGCCCCCATGGCGCGAAGTGGAAGGAATGCTCCGTGCCGTAGTCGCTCAGGTAGTAGACGTTCTCCGGCGTGACCGCGACCAGGGCATCAAGTGCGTACTCGTCCATCGTGGCAAGAGCGCGATCGCGGTTCAGGAGCATCAGGCGGCAAGGTCGGATCAGAAACGCACTGCCAGCGCGCGATCATCTCACGTTGCTGGCATGAAGGGGTAAGCGACAGCTGGACCCTCGACGCGACCTGCTGGGTCGTCACCAGAGGCGGGCCTCCTGGTCGTGTCCCCCAGTCGACCTCCTGGGAGGAGTCCCGGAGGCTCGTCATCCCAATCGTCTGATGTGGCCTCCTGGTCGCCCATAAGGAGCGGCCTCCTGGCCTGTGCACCAGGAGGTCGGGTGGGTGCACGCTTAGTCGTCGGGCGCGAGAGGCGGGCCGACGTTGATCTGGCCGTGAGCCCGGAAGATGGCCTCCAGCCGTTCCGGTGAAGGTCGTGCTGTCCCATTTGGCGGCAGCGTCGGCGTCGTTGCAGTCACCGAGCCGTCGCGCACCATTCGCTCGAGTCCTGCCGGTGTGCTGAGCACGAGTACCCGTGCCGTGTCGCTGTCGACGCGGAACGTGTGCGCCGCTCCCATCGGCACAACGGCTGCTGCGCCCGGCGTCAGCTCGAACCGCTGTTCGCCGGCCTTCACCGTCAGGGTTCCCTCCAGCACGATGTAGCTCTCGTCTTGCGGATGAGTGTGAAGCGGCGGCGATGCGTATCGCGGAAAAAGGAACTCGATCAACGCGAAGCGCCCGTGGCTGGCTTCGCCAGGCACCTTGATCGTGGCCAGCGTGCCGAGGAACCAGAGTCGCTCGCCCTCGTCGGGCGCCGTCCAGGTTGCCGTCTCAATCACCTCTAGCAGCATGACGGGATCTTGCCGAGGTGGGCGGATCTCCGGCCGGAACATCCAGGAGAACGCGCTAGCTGCGGCGCGGCTCCGCGGGGCTCATCGTTACCGCGCCGTCCTCATCGACTTGAACCACGTGCCGTCTGAAGCCGCCGCCGCGATGGACTCGCCTCCAGAAGGGCTGTCCGGCCTCGGTGATGATCGCGTGGGTGTCGGTACGAGTCTCAATCGTGAAGCCCTCGGCAACTTTCCTCTCCAAGAAGGCGTCGAGCGCGTTTTCTCGTCTCCCGAGAGGATCGATTTCTCCGTCCACCGGCATGTTGGATTTCTACCCACACACTGGTCGGGCGATGCGGCTGACGCCAACGCCCTTGGTCGTCACCCGAGATGACCTCCTGGCTGTGCGGGTCCGAACGTGTGAATTGACCCGACCTCCTGGGTCTGGTCCTCGGAGGTCTCGACCTCCTGAACGCGGGCCAGTAATGAACAAGAATGTAACCGTGCCCGCCGGGAGCAACGTCACGCCGAGGACGCCTGACTAGCTCTCTGACCCCATGACGAACCTCGGGTAGAGGCGGACGAGCCGCTCTTCATGGGCTTGACCGCACGAATCTGGGAGTTCCTCGTTCTGAAGGTGGGGTCATTCTCCACAAGGTGGACCATCGTCCCGTTGGTTGTACGAAGTCGAGCAAGCGAATCATGGGGGACCAGCCGATCTCGGGCAGGGATCGGATCATGGCTCTGCTGAAGTTCGCTCGTGGAGGCCCGCCGGAGCGGGCCTCCCTAACTGGTCGAGGTCTGAGGATCAGGGATAGCTGACGATGTTCACAGGAATCGTGCTCGAACCTTGGGCTGCGGCACCTGTGTCGTTGACGACGTGGTCGATGGTTCCGACTCCGCCGAGGGACACGGTCAGGATGTCGTGCAGCTTGACCCCGGGGGTGTCCGGGACCTCGAAGCCGTGGGCTGCGTGGATCGTCGGGTCGATGTTGAAGAAGCAGTAGCTGCCCAGTCCCCAGGCCTCGTGCGTCTTCACGTTGTCTGCGACCTTGTATGCGGCGAACCCATTGATCCCGTCGTGCGTCCAGGCAGCCTGGTTGGGCGGGTCATACGGGAATTCGTTCTGGAACATGATCGTGCGGCCGCGCTCGCCGTTCCAGATCACTTCGTACTTCTGGTAGTGCTCGACGAACAGCCCGTAGGCGGTCACGTCGTCGCCGTTGACGACGACGCCGGTATCGGCCGTGTTGACGGTCCAGCCGACTCCGTTGCCGTGGTCGGCACGCCATGCCCAGATGTCGTCCAGGAGGACGTCGTCGCTGTTGACGACGAGGCTGGTTGTCGCCTTTCCGGCCGCCGCGCCGCCGATCCGGAAGAACACGTCATGTAGGGACGTCGGGTCGTTCGGGTCGCTCTTGTGGGCGTTTGGCTTGCCGACCTGGAGCAGCACGGGCGAGTTCACCGCGCCGGCGTCGATCATGAGTCCGGCCAGCTTCACGCCGGGAACATCGGCAACCGTCATGGCTGTCACGCCGTTGTCGGGCACAAGCGTGGGGAAGCCGAGGCCAAGCACGACGGCGTCGGCGCGCTTGAGGTCGATGCTCCGGTCGAGGTGGTACATGCCGGGGGTGAAGATGAGGTTCTGCCCGCCGGCGAGGGCCGCGTTGATGGTCTTCGCGTTGTCTGTCGGGTTCGCGACGAAGAACCGCTCGATCGGGATCGACGAACCCGCCGCCGGCCCGCCGCCCCAGGTCGTGCCGCTCGAGTCGTGCCGCAGGGCGGGAACGAACACGTTGTATTGGCCCGACGAGTCGGTGTAGAGGAACGGCTTCTCCCTCGTGACCGGACTAGTGTCCAGGGTCGTGTACGGCGGCGGGTTGAACGGCGTGCTCGAGAACGACTGCGGCGGCGCTCCCACGACACCCGAGAAGACCTGGTTCCAGACACCGTTCGACCAGCCGGTGATGTGGCTGTCCCGTACGAGGAACTGCTGCTGCGACCCGTTGATAACGAAGCCCGTCTGGGAGTCGGCGATGAAACCGCCGCTCGCGTACTGAGGACCTGCGGTGCAATAGTCCAGCAACGTCAGGTTCCCGCCGGTGACGTTCACACGTCGCATCGGCGCCGCCTGCGAGACGGCCCAGAAGTCCGCCGATGATCGACAGCCGGACAGGCCGGTGACGTTGATCGTCAGGTTGGACACCGAGCGCCAGAAGTTGTTCAGCGCGATGCAGTTGTCAGGCGTGAGACACCGGTTGTAGACGTCGACATGGCCGTTGATGACGACATCGGCTGGCGATGCCCCGAGCCCGGCGACCTCGGTGTAATAGCCCACCTGGATGATCAACGGATTGGCGATGCTCCCGTACGTGCCCGGTCTGAACAGCAACGAATACCGCTGCGAGCCCATCTCGTTGTCGACCTGTTGGGCCGTGATCGTGTCGACGGTCGCCTGAATCTGACTCGTCGGCATGCTCGGGTCGAAGATCACGACATTCGAGCCGAAGTTCGGCTGTGGCGGTACCGCCTGGCCGGCGCCGGCCGTGTGAGCGAACAGCAACATCGAGACCAGCAGAACCCCCACGGTGAGCGTCGGCACGAAGATCCTCCGATGCATCGAATACCTCATTCCGCCCCCCTTGTCGTCGTGCGAAAGAACGCGTCGTCCGGACCGACGTCACTCATCGGGACGGGTGCGTACCGTCTCGCGTCGCCCCGTTCCGCGGCGAGACTAACGCACGTGGTCGTGGTCAGTCGGCAAGGGCAGCGGCGAGTCAACTGAGCACCGTCGCCGACTGGCGACCTTCTGGTCTGTCGTCGGAGGCCGACCTCCCGGTCAACTCCTAGAGGGTTTGTAACGGCTACGAATCCAGTTCCTCGGGCCAGCTGGGCTACTCGGAGACCGCGCGATCTCTGGGTCAACTGCCGCGGGGTTTTCCGGCCGGCAGGCTGGCGCGTGCGCCGGATGAGACGATCGAACCTCGCCCGGTCCTGGCGCGCCGAGGCGTGGGTGGCTTGAGCGGCAGGAAGCTCAGCGGCTGGCCGATCATCACCGTCTCAAAGGCACGCAGGTGCTCGTCGATCGCTTCCAGGATGCAAGCCTCCTCCCGAGATCGAAGCGCCTCGAGCAGTTTCCGCTGGTTGTCGAGCGCGTCGAGGAGGGTCACGTGTGCGTACGGGTATTGGGCCCGGATCTGCGCCAGCCGCGTAAATACGTCGCCGAGGTAGTCGGCAATGACCTCACTACCTGACCGCTTGGCGATCGCGATGTGGAAACGGATGTCCGCTTCGTAGAACACCTCCGGCTCATGGAGCATGTCCGGCAGGAGGTCGACGAGCGCCTCGAGCTCGACGAAGTCGTCCTCGCCAAGGCGTTGGGCGGCGAGCAGAGCTGCCGAGATCTCGAGCGTTCGGCGCGCCTCGAGGATCGACCGGAGGTCGCTGACGACCTGCCCGCCCATGTGCCGCAGCACGTCGACGAGACCATTCGTCGAGGCGACCTGTGTCCCACCAAGTCGGCCCCGTCTCACCGACAGCACGCCAGCCTGGCGCAGTGTGTCGATCGCATCGCGGACGACGGTACGGCTGACCTCCAGTTGCTCCGCAAGATCACGCTCGCGCGGAAGGAGGTCGCCGGACTTGTAGAGACCCCCTCGGATTGCGTCGACCAGGGCCGCGAGGACCTCGTCCGCAGCCTTGCGCAGCCTGACGGGCCTGAAGGCAGCCAGCCCCCTGTCGCCGTTGTCGACGCGTGTCTCACTCATCGGCATCGAGTTCCTCCCTGAGCCCGCTTAACGATTGTAGTAAGGGTTGACGGCTTTAAGGTTCACCGGATATACCAACTTGCCGTGCCGACGACAACCGACGTGGGCCAGGGCAACGATCGAGCACACGAGACCGCTGGACGGGTGCGCATCGGG
Organism: uncultured Actinomycetes bacterium; assembly: GCA_963808815.1. Taxonomy (GTDB): domain Bacteria; phylum Actinomycetota; class Thermoleophilia; order Gaiellales; family Gaiellaceae; genus DATBLE01. The sequence continues at coordinate 6,400 of CAWEGI010000019.1, forward strand.
ATCGACGTCGGCGGCACGAACACCGACGCGGTGCTGATGGACGGCGCGAGGTGCTCGCCGAGGTGAAGACAGCCGACGACTGCGGACGTCACAGGCGGCATCGTCACGGCGCTGCGCGCTCGTCGATCTCCGACGTCGACTCGGCCCGAGCGGGTCCAGGCGTGATGATCGGGACGACGCACTTCACGAACGCGGTCGTCGAGGCGCGGCGCCTGGCCCGACGGCCGTGATCCGGCTCGGGCTGCCGGCGACGGCAGGCGCTGCCGCCGCTGGTCGACTGGCCGCGCGGCTCTGCGCGACGCGTCGGCGGCACCGTCGCACCTCTGCCACGGCGGCCACGAGTTCGACGGGCGGCGCGATCTCCGCCGCTCGGACCCGACGAGCTGCTCAGCGCGGTGCCGACGACGCTCGTGCGCGAAGGGCATCTCGTACGGTCGCGATCTCGTCGGTCTTCTCGCCAGTGACCTCGGAGCACGAGGTCGAGGCGCTGCACGTGATCGCGGAGGAGCTACCCGGACGCGGCGGTCAGCCTCTCCCACGAGATCGGGCGGATCGGCCTGCTCGAGCGCGAGAACGCGACGATCATGAACGCGTGCCTGCGTGAGCTGGCCACGCAGATCGTCGGCGGCTTCCGCGCCGGCGCTCGCACGAGCTCGGAATCGACGCGCCCGTCGTACCTCAGCCAGAACGACGGCACCCTGATGAGCGCCGAGCTTCGCCGAGCGCTACCCGGTCGCGACATTCGCTTCGGGCCCGACCAACTCGATGCGCGGCGCGGCGCTCCTCTCCGGCCTCGCGCGATTGCGCGGTCGTCGACATCGGCGGCACGACGACGCGACGTCGGCATCCTCGCAGCACGGCTTTCCGCGCGAGGCGTCGCTCGCAGTCGAGATCGGCGGCGTGCGGACGAACTTCCGCATGCCGGACGTGCTCTCGATCGGGATCGGCGGCGGCAGCGTCGTCACGACGGAGCCAGACGTCGTCGTCGGGCCCATGAGCGTCGGCTACGAGCTCACGACCCGGGCGCGCTCGTGTTCGGCGGCGACGACGCTGACGGCGACCGACGTCGCCGTCGCCGCCGGGCTCGCCGAGATCGGCGACCGAGAGCTCGTCCGCGACATGCCGCACACCGGTTCGCGACGCGGCCGTGACGCAGATCGCGCAGCGGATCGCGCGAGGCCGTGGACCGGATGAAGACGAGCGCCGACCCGATCCCGGTTGTCTGGTCGGCGGCGGCAGCGTGCTCCTCGACGACAACCTGCCCGGCGCGTCAGCGAGCTCGTCAGGCCCGAGCACTTCGCGGTCGCGAACGCGGTGGGCGCCGCGATCGCCCAGGTCGGCGGCGAGGTCGACCGCGTCTTCTCGCTCGATCAGCAGACGCGGGACGAGGCGATCGACGAGGCAAGCGCCGAGGCGACGCGAGAGGGCGGTCGCGGCCGGCGCCGAGCGCGGACACCGTCCGGGTCGTCGACGTCGAGGAGGTCGCCGCTCGCGTACCTGCCCGGCAACGCGACGCGGCATGCGGGTCAAGGCGGTCGGCGACCTCGAACTCGCGAGGACTGGGCCGTCGCGGCCGAGTCGGTGAGGCGCGAGCTCGGCCAGCGATCTCCGCGACCTCGCGCGAGGAGCGGCGTTCCTCGGCACCGGCGGCGGCGGCGACCCGTACGTCGGCAGGCTGATGGTCGAGCAGGCGATCCGCTCGGGCGGCACGGTGACCGTGCTCGCGGCTCGACGAGCTGGACGACGACGCATTCGTCGTTCCCACAGCGATGATGGGCGCGCCGACGGTGATGGTCGAGAAGCTGCCGCGCGGCGACGAAGCGTGATCGCGCCTGCGGGCGCTGGAAGCGACATTCGGTCGAAAGGCCGACGCGCACGATGCCGATCGAGTGCGGCGGGCTCAACTCCACGATGCCGCTCGTCGTCGGCGCGCGCAGCTCGGGCATCCCGGTCGTCGACGCCGACGGCATGGGGCGGGCGTTTCCGGAGCTCCAGATGGAGACCTTCCACGTGCACGGCGTCTCGGGCACGCCGATGGCGATCGCCAACGAGCACGGCGACGTCGTGCGTTGTCCGAGACGGACGACAACCTGACGATGGAGTGGCTCGCCCGCGCCGTGACGGTACAGATGGGTGGTGCCGCCCTCATCGCCGAGTACGCGATGGATGGCGCGACCGCAAAGCGGCCTCCGTCCCCGGGACGCTCTCGCTCGGCATCAACATCGGGCGCGCGTCTGCGCGAGGCACGTGCGGCGCACGACGACCCGTTCGACGCGTTGATCGAGCTTCTAGCAGGCACGTTCTACCGCCACGCGCGCGTGATCTTCGAGGGAAAGGTCACCGACGTCTCCCGTGCGACGACGGGCGGCTTCGTTCGCGGGCACTGCGGTCGTCGAGGGGGCCGCGGCCGTGCTCGAAATCGTGTTCCAGAACGAGCACCTGGTCGCCCGGATCGACGGCGAGGTGGCCGCGATCGTCCCTGACCTGATCTGCGTGCTCGAAGCGGACACGGCCGAGCCGATCACAACCGAGCGCATCCGCTACGGCCAGCGCGTCAAGGTGATGGCCGTCTCGACGCCTCCGATGATGCGGACGCCCGAGGCGCTCGCGGTCTTCGGGCCGCCGGCTTCGGGCTCTCCGAGCCGTTCCGACCCGTCGAGACCATCTGGGCCTGATCCCGTGCCAACGTCGCGGCGACCCCGGCGGGTGTGCCTTGACGTAAAGGTTCAAATATCCTACCTTCACCTTCTTCATGGAGGGCCAGCATCTCGTGGCGATGCTCACGGCGGCTCCCGCAGCAGGGAGACAGGCACGGTCGGCTGCTACGAGCACATCGGACTCCAGACGACTGATCTAGGAGGCAACACATGCAGCAGCGTGCTGTACGCAGAGGTGCCAAGTGGCTCATCGGATCCCTAGCGCTGTGTTCGGCGGCCGCGGCCATGCTTGCGACCGTCTCAGGAGCCGCGACCCAGAAGCCGTCGTCATCGGGTTCGTGGGGGCCAAGACCGGATTCATGTCCATCTACGACCAGCAGGTGTTCGTCGGCGCCCAGGTCGCGGCCAATGAGGCCAACGCTGCGGGCGGTGTGCTCGGAGGGCGGAAGATCAAGTTCATCACCTGCGACTCGAAGACCAACCAGGCGCAGGGAGCGGTCTGCGCGCAGGATGTGGTCAGCAAGGGAGCGGACTTCGTCATGCCGTCGTGCGACTTCGACTTCGGGTCTCCGGCAGCCCGCGTCGCGAACAAGGCGGGCAAGGTTGCGATCGGCTGCGCAGGCGGCCTGGCCTATGGCGTCCAGGGCGTCGGCCCGCTCACGTTTAACACGTATTCTGGCTCGGCAACGGAAGGCGCCATCATGGCGGAGTGGGCGCATAAGAAGAAGGGCTGGCGCCATCCGTACGTGCTGACGGACAACTACCTCCAGTACACCAAGGACGTCAGCACCTACTTCAACAAGCGCTGGGCGCAGCTTGCTGGAAGCAAGTCCTTCGCCGGGCAGGACACGTTCAACAACGCGGACGCGTCCATCGCGGCGCAGATCTCCCGCCTTCGTTCCGCCGCGAGCAACGCCGACTTCGTGGTCGTTTCGTCGCTTCCGCCCGGCGGCGCTAGCGCCATCCGTCAGATTCGCGGGGCTGGCATCAACCTGCCGATCCTGGCCGCGGCCGCGTTCGACGGCTCGTACTGGCTGAGTGCCGTCCCGAAGCTGAGCAACTTCTACTACCCGGCGCTTGGCTCACTCTACGGAGACGACCCAAACCCGGCCCGCGCGAAGCTCCTGTACAAGGACTTCAAGAAGGTCAGTGGGAAGGCGCCCACACTCGCGTCATACCCGCTGCTCGGCTACGCGGCCGTCCAGTCCCTCGTCCGCGGTATGAAGATGTCGGCCAGCACGAGCGGCACCGCCGTCACGAAGGCGCTCAACTCCTTCAAGAACACCCCGTTGATCACGGGTGCGACCACCTACACGGCGAAGTGCCACATCCCGAGCGGCCGCCCGTACTTGATGATGCAGGTCCAGAAAGGCAAGCCCTCCTACACAGGTGTGACGTGGAAACCTGCGAGCGTTCCACCGCATCCGTGCTAGGGGCCAATCGCACAGGCAGCCGTCCCCAGTCGCGAAAAGGAGCGGATTCTTGAGCGAGCACACAGCGTCTCTCGATGACGACCGCGAGGCGATCTACAAGCTCCACAAGGATTGGTGGGAGGCCAACAGCGGGCTCGACATCCCGCGCATGGCCGCCTGTTTCCCGAAGGGAGCTCAGAACTACCTGATGTTCAATCTCAACGGCCATCCGTACTTCGGGATCGACGAGAAGATCGAGCTCTGGAAGTGGTACCAGGGCCAGATCGAGATCCCGGAAATCGGTGACATCCGAATCATGCGCACGACGATTTCGGGTGACCTGGGGTGGATCGCGTCCGAGGGGGTCTTCCCTCTCCGGCCGATTGGTGAGGCAGGCACGGGATCCGAGACGTGGCAGATTGACCAGGTCGATGTCACCCCGTTCCGCCTTCGCGCGACCGAGATCTACCAGCGTGACGACGGCGAGGGGAACCCCGAGTGGCGGATGTGGCACTTCCACTGCTCCCCCCTTCCGGCGGAGGACGAGCCACGTCCGGCCTTCGACGACACACCGGCCGAACGCGGCCTTGGCGGCACGCCCTGGGGCGAGCCGCTTCGCGTGGTGGGGGTCTAGGCGTCGGGCCTCCTGACCCTTATGTGATCGAGACTCCAGCCGGTGGCCTCGCCGGCTGGAGTCTCGGGATGCCGGGGCGGGGCCGTGACGGCCATCCTGTTCATCCACCCAATCAACCTCCAGGGCGCATGCTGGTTGGCCGTCGCCAAGGCACTAGAGCCGGAGCGATTCTCAGTCATGCCCGACCTCCGCGGGCACGGCCGCTCCTTCGCCTCCGGGCCGTTCAGCCTCGACGCTGTGGACTGACGACTGCGTCGCCAGCATCGACAGGTTCGAACTGAACGAGGTCCACGTTGTCGGCGGCTCGCTTGGCGGCCCGCTCGCCGTTCAGCTCGCAGTCCGTCATCCCGAGCGAGTCCGGTCGATCACCGCCATCGGCAGCGCGCTGAAGATCTCAGGCGATAACCCCGAGAGCGTCCTCGGCGTCCTGCGCGAGAAAGGTGTGAAGGAGATGTTTCGCGAGGTGCTGCCGCAGATCTCCGTCGCGCCCGGCACCCCCCAGTCGACCATCGACGAGATTCTCGAGCTGACGAATCCAAACGACGCAGAAACCGTCGCCGAGATCTGGGGCGCCACGATCGCGGCCGACGTCGAGCCGATTGCGGCCTCGGTTCAATGCCCGGCGCTAGTCATCAACGGCGAGTTCGATGCCACCTGCACGCCGGAGCAGGGGGAGCGGATGGCCGTCGCGTTGGGCACGCACCTCACAACGCTGCCCGGCAGCGGCCACCTGCCGATGTTCGAAAATCCGAAGGCGCTCGCCGCCCTGGTTTCGCGGCACGTCGAGCAGGCCGACGCATGAGCGGCAACGGCACGTCGTCTCTCCTGGCGGAGGGGATCCACGTGCGGTTCGGCGGGTTGCGGGCGATCGACGGCGTCGATCTGGAGCTCGCGGAGGACTCGATCCTCGGGCTGATCGGACCGAACGGCGCCGGCAAGACGACGATGCTCAATGTGCTGAGCGGCTTCCAATCGCCGAGGGCAGGCCGCGTGCGGCTCGGCTCCAGCGACATCACCCGGTGGGCAGTTCACCGGCGCGCACGCAACGGGCTCGCCAGGACCTTCCAGGGAACGCGACTCTTCGGGTCGCTGACGGTTCGTGAGAACGTCGAGGGTGCGGGGCTCGGCCTCAAGCTTTCCCCGCGCGCGGCGCGAATCGAGACGACGCAGATGCTCACTGACATGAACCTGCTCGAGCATGCCGACGTGCGGGCGGCCTCCCTCCCTTACGGCGGTGAACGTCGCGTGGCAATCGCTCGCGCCCTGGTCGGGCGACCGCGGTTCCTTTTGCTCGACGAGCCGGCTGCCGGCCTGAATGAGGTCGAGAGTGACCAGCTGCTGGAGAGCCTGAAAGCGCTGCAGACGCGGATCGGCTGCGGCCTGCTGATCATCGAGCACGACATGAACCTGATCATGAGGCTGTGCCGCTCGATTCAGGTGCTCGACTACGGGAAGACGCTTGCAGTCGGGACCCCGCGAGGAGGTGCAACAGAACCCGGAGGTCGTGCGCGCGTACCTCGGCGATCCGGCGGAGTCGGATGCTGACGCGTCAGTGACCTGCATATCCGCTACGGGCAGCATCACCGCCGTTCGCGGGCTTTCGTTCGAGGTCGAGCGAGGGCGAGGCCGTCGGCCTGATCGGTGCCAATGGCGCCGGCAAAAGCTCCACCCTCAAGGCGATCGCCGGGCTGCTTCAGCCGACGGACGGCACCATCGCGCTCGAGGGCGAGCGCATCGACGGGCTCGGCCCGGACACGATCGTGCGCCGTGGGGTCGCACTCGTGCCCGAGGGCCGCCAGATCTTCGGGACTCTGACCGTCAAGGAGAACCTGCGCGTCGGGCGCGCCGTCCGTCGGCGCGACCCGGATCTCAGCCGCGACCTCGAGGAGATCCTCGACCTGTTTCCGATCCTGCGCGAGTTCTACTCCTCGCCCGCCGGCAAGCTCTCCGGCGGCGAGCAGCAACAGCTTGCGATCGCGCGCGCGCTCATCCTGAAGCCACGTCTCCTGCTTCTCGACGAGCCGTCGCTCGGACTCGCGCCGCAGTTGGTGTCCCTCGTCTTCGACGTGCTCGAGAAGCTACGCCAGAACGGCGTGACGATTCTGCTGGTGGAGCAGGTCGTGGCTCGGACGGTGGCCTTCGCCGACCGCACGTACATCCTGCGGAACGGCCGCATCGTGGCATCCGGCTCGCGCGAAGAGCTCCAGTCTCGCCGCGACATGGCCGAGCTGTATGTCGGGGTGACGCAGTGACGCCGCTGCTCGCCTCCGGCTCGACCGTCATCCAGGCGATGATCGACTCGATCAGTCTCGGGTGTCTCTATGCGCTCTTCGCCCTCGGGATCGCACTCATCTTCGGCGTGATGGGTCTGATCAATTTCGCCCACGGTGAACTCGTCATGATCGGCGGCTTCGCCGCCGTTTACCTGTCTGGAATCGGCCAGCCTTGGCTGGCGCTTGGCATCGTCGGCTGTGTGGTCGTGGCGGCGGTGCTGATGGAACGCGTCGCCTTCAGGCCGTTGCGCGGCGCGGCGCCGGCAACGATCCTCGTCGCGTCGTTCGGGGTCAGCATCGTGCTCCAGAACGCGGCGCAGATGGCGTTCGGTTCCCTGCCGAAGTCGACAAATCTCCTAAGCGGGCTGAGCACCGCGTACGTCGTCGGCGATGTCTCCATCCCCAAGCTCGCCGTAGCGACGGTCGTGATCACGGTAGTGCTCGTCGCCGCGCTCGTCGCCTTTCTCCGCTTCACCGACCTCGGAATCCAAATGCGCGCCGCGGCTGAGAACTTCCCGATGGCCAGACTGATGGGCGTCCGCGCAAACCGCGTGATCGCCGCCGCGTTCGCGATCAGCGGCGTGCTCGCTGCGGCCGCCGCGGTCATCCTCGTCTCTCAAACCGGCTCCGTGACGACGACGATGGGCGTCAACGTCGTGGTGGTCGCTTTCGTGGCAACGATCCTCGGCGGTGCCGGCAGCCTGCCTGGCGCAGTGCTCGGTGGCCTACTGGTCGGCACCCTGACCGTCGTCCTCCAGGACACGCTTCCGCTGGAGCTCCGCCCGTTCCGCGACGCGTTCGTCTACGGGCTTGTTCTGGCAGTGCTTGTCGTCCGTCCGCAGGGCCTGATCGTGTCCGGCTCCCGGCAGCTGAGGGTCTAGTGGCCGGACATGCGGAGCGACTCCAGGTGATCGGGCGTCAGCTGTCGACGCCGCTGGTGCTGTCGGCGCTCGTCGTCGGGGTCGCCGAGTTGGTGACGCTCGGCGGGCCGACCCTCGAGCGGATCGCCGTGATGATGGTGATCAACCTGATCGTCGTCGTCGGGCTCTACGTGTTCGTGGGAATCTCGGGCGTCTTCTCGTTTGGCCAGGTGAGCTTCATGGCGATTGGCGCCTACACCACCGCCATCCTCAGCATCCCGACCGACACGAAGGACGTCATCTTCACGTCGATGCCGGCCGCGCTGCGCCATGCCCACCTGGGCAGCCTCGGGGCTGTACTCGCCGGTGGGGTCGTCGCCGCTCTCGTCGCAGTCGTCTTCGCTCTCCCGCTGTCCCGTCTGAGCGGGCTGGTCGCCGGCCTCGGAACATTCGCCTTCCTGCTCATCGTGAACGTCGTGGCGAGCGCCTGGACGGCCGTCACGAACGGGACGACCGGGATGTCCGCGATCCCGGTGACAACGACCCTCACCCGGACGCTGTTCTTCGCGGTCGCGGCGATCGTCGTTGCGTTCGCCTACCAGACCTCGCGGTTCGGACGCCGTCTGCGGACGTCGCGCGAGGACGAGGTCGCGTCCCGCGCAGTAGGGGTGAACGTCGGCATCGAGCGCAGCATCAGCTTCGTCATCAGCGCCTTGATCGTCGGCATCGCGGGCGGCCTCTACGCCGCGTACCTCGGCAACATCGATCCGAGCGCCTTCTTCCTGAACACCACCTTCCTGACGATCGCGATGCTCGTCGTAGGCGGCATGACGACCCTGTCCGGCGCCGTGATAGGGACGATCTTCATCTCGGCTGTGGCCGAACTCCTCCGGCGAGTAGAGGCAGGCTTCCACCTCGGGTCGACCTTTGTACACGCACCCGCCGGGCTCCAGGAGGTCGGCCTCGGCCTGCTGATGCTCGCTGTGCTGATCTGGCGGCCGCAAGGGCTGACGAACGGACGCGAGCTCCGCCTCCCAGCCAGACGCTCCCGCGCAAGCGTGCAGAGCAAAGACGAACGTCCTGCCACGCGGTCCGACGAGCCGATGACCCCCGAACATGTGAGGTGAGCACTGTGGACTTCATCGACACGCCGGCTGACGCGATCGGCAAGCCGGTCGACAACATCCCGTTCACGCCTGCGGACATTGTCGACGCGCTCGACAGCAAGCCAACACCGACCTGAAAGGCGGCGACATGTCAAACGGAAGACCACCTGTCGGCCTCGTTCTCGGGAGCGCGCTCCCGCCCGAGGACATCCCAACAGTCGCACGTCGTGGCGAGGAGCTCGGCTTCGGCGAGCTGTGGCTGGCAGAGGACTACTTCTTCACCGGGGGCATCTCCGGGGCGACGGCCGTGCTCGCGCAGACGACGGAGGTTCCGGTCGGGCTCGGCATCGTCTCGGCGATGGTGCGCCATCCCGGCGTGCTTGCGATGGAGATCGCGACGATGGCACGGATGTATCCGGGGCGCGTCCATCCCGGCATCGGCCTTGGCGTTCCGGCCTGGATCGACCAGATGGGCCTGACACCGCCGTCCCAGCTCGGCGCCATGCGCGAGTGCGTCGGATCGGTCCGCAGGCTTCTCGACGGCGAGGAGCTCACCGAAAAGGGGAAGTCGTTCGAGTTCAAGAGTGTGAAGCTCACACATCCGGTTTCCAGCGAGCGGGTTCCGCTCTACATGGGCGTCGTCGGCCCGAAGATGCTGAAGGTGTCGGGTGAGATCGCCGACGGCACCGTCATCTCGGTGCTGGCGGGAACCGAGTACCTGCGCTGGGCGCGCCAGCAGATCGATGAGGGACGTACGGCGGCGGGACGCACCGACCCGCACCGGATCGTGACCTTCGCGTTTTTCTCGGTCGACGAGGACGGCAATGTCGCCAAGGACCGGCTCAGGGGCCTGATGGCCTTCTACCTGGCGGCGATGGCGCGCAGTTCGCTGACCGAGGTGTACGGGATCGCAGACCAACTCGTCGCGCTCGCCGCGGACGGGCCAGAGAACGTCGCCGCCGGGATGGCCGAGCAGTGGATCGACGATCTCGCCATCGCCGGCACGCCCGGCGACTGCGCGGAGAAGATCCAGGCGTTGCTCGAGGCCGGCTCCGACTCCGTGATCCTGTTCCCGGTACCGCCTGACGACGCCATCAGCGTAATCGAGGTGGCGGCCCGCGACGTCCTGCCCAGGCTCTAGTTCGACGGGCAAGCGCGCATGACGTACTCGATCGTCGCTAGGGACCCCGACACCGGCAGCCTCGGCATCGCGGTGCAGTCCCACTTCTTCGGCGTCGGCCGCATCGTTCCATGGGCCGAGCCCGGCGTCGGCGCGGTCGCGACGCAGGCGTTCGCCGAGGTCTCCTACGGCCCGCTCGGCCTCGACCTGATGCGTGCGGGCCGCTCCGCGCCCGACGCGCTGGCGCAGCTCGTGCAAGCCGATCCGGGCGCCGACACGCGGCAGGTGGCGATGGTCGACGCGGGCGGGAACGTCGCCGCCCACACCGGCGCGCGCTGCGTAGCGGCGGCGGGCGACTCAGCCGGCGACCAGGTGACGGCCCAGGCCAACATGGTCGCGCACGACAGCTGCTGGCCTGCAATGGTTGCCGCATACACGTCCGCCTCCGGCGGGCTCGCCGGTCGCCTACTGGCAGCGCTTGACGCTGCGGAGAACGAGGGTGGGGACGTCCGCGGCCGCCAGTCGGCCGCGATCCTGATCGTCGCGAGGGAGCCGACGCCGCGGCCGTGGGAGAGCGTCCTGCTCGACGTCCGCGTCGACGACCATCCGGACCCCGTCGTCGAGATAGCGCGGCTCGTGCGGTACAGCGACGCGTACGACCTGATCGGGAAGGCGCTCTTCAGCACTGGAATTGTGACGGGTGAGAACCCGCCGTCGCCTGATGCGGCCGAAGAGGCAGCGCGCGAGCTCGATGCGGCCGCTGCTGTGCTCGGGGAGAACCCCGAGGCAGCGATGTGGCGTGCGGTCGTCCTCGCGCGCGCCGGACGAACCGACGAGGCACGGCAGGCGGTGACAAAGCTGCTCCGCGCGCATCCCCAGGTGGGCGAGTTCGTGAGCCGCCTACCCGCGGCGGGACTGATCCCAAAAGGCGCCGAGCTCGTCGACCCATCGAGCTCGTGACCCACCACCGACCAAGGAGGTAAGCGTGAAACGGCGAGTCTTCTTCCTCACCCAGTTGAAGTCGGACGTCGATCCGGACGAGTACGAGCGCTTCCTGCGCGAGGTCGACTATCCCCTGACCCAGGAGTTGCTGCCGGTTTCCTACTATCGGGCAACGCGCATCGAGGGCCAGGCCATCGGCGATGGCCCTTCGCCCTATCACTACATCGAGGTCCTCGACGTCGACGACTACGACGCCTACCTCGCCGCGTTTCAGAGTCCGTCTCCCGAGGTCGCCGACCTGATCGCGCAGGTCTTCAGCTACGTCGACGACCGGACCGCGCTTGCTCTTTTCGGCGAGATCGTCGAGTGAAGACCGGCTAGACGATGCGGCTGTTCGACCACCCTGAGCTGACGGACCTGGCGCTCCACGCGGCTGTCCTCCGCGCCGGCGGCGGCGACCCATACCTCGGGAGCTTGCTCGCCGCCCAGGGGACGAGCGAGCACGGACCGGTCGAGCAAACAGAGCCGGACGGACGAAACGCATGATCTCGGCGCACCCGGACATTGCCTGCCTCGTGGCGAGGATCGAGCCGGACATCGTCACGTGGCGGCGGCACCTGCACGCGCAGCCAGAGCTGTCGTTCAAAGAGTTCGAGACATCCCGCTTCGTCGCCGAGCGCCTACGCTCATTCGGCGGCATCGAGGTCAGCCTCGTGTCCGAGACAGGCGTGATGGGACGGATACGAGGTACGTCCACAGGCCCTACCGTCGCGCTGCGGGCCGATATCGACGCGCTCCCGATCCAGGAGGAGAACACCTTCGACTTCGTCTCGCGGGCCGAAGGTGTGATGCACGCGTGCGGGCACGACGGACACACGGCGGTCCTCCTCGGCGTCGCTCGAATCCTCGCTGACATGCGCGACGAAATCTCCGGTGAGATCCGCTTCCTCTTCCAGCACGCGGAGGAGCTACCGCCGGGCGGGGCACGCGACTTCATCGCAGCCGGCGTCATGGACGGCGTCGACTACGTGATCGGCTGTCACCTTCTCTCGACCATCGAGAGCGGCCAGGCTGCTGTGACGGTCGGCCCAGCAATGGCGGCCGCCGACATGTTCTCGCTCACCATCCGCGGCAAGGGAGGGCACGGGGGGTTCCCGCACGAGACGACCGACCCGATCGCGATCACGTCCCAGGTGATCACGAACCTCCAGCACATCGTCGCTCGGCAGACCGATCCATTGCAGAGCGTCGTCGTCTCAACGACGCGCATCGTCGGGGGGACTGCGGACAACATCATCCCGGGGTCCGTCGATCTCGGAGGTACGGTCCGGACGTTCTCGGCCACCACGCGCGCGAGCACCCGCGCTGCGCTCGAGCGGGTGATCGAGGGAGTAACAGGCGCCCACGGGGCGACGGCTACTTTCGACTACCGCGTCGGCTACGACGCCGTCGTCAACGACGCCGCGGTGGCAGCCGTCGTCGCAGACGCGATCCGCGCCGAACTCGGTACCGACGGGCTAGCGGATGTACCCCCGATCATGGCGGAGACGACTTCTCGGCCTACCTCCAGCACACCCCGGGCGCCTACTTCTTCGTCGGCACGAGAAGCGAGACCGCCGGGTCGATCTTCCAGCATCACCATGCGCGGTTCACGCTCGACGAGGGCAGCCTGTGCACTGCTGTCGGCGTGTTCCTGCGGTCCGTCGCGACGCTGCTCCACCGCGCGCCGTTGGAGGGCGGGTAGCGTCACCTTGGGGCTCGTCGGCCTCCTGGTCAGCTGCCGAGGCGACCGCCTCGTCGGGTGCCTCAAGGGGTCGCCGATTGGAGTCCGACTAGCTCCTGAGGAAAACCACCTGCCTTGCACCTCGACCATCAGCTTCCGCGCTGCCGTGGCGCGAAGCCGCCCAGGGATGAGCTCAGGCTCTCGGCGCTGCGACGTTACGATGCTTCGCCTCAGCGATGAAACGCGACTGGATCTCGTCCAGCGCCGCCACGTAGCCGTCGAGGTCATGCATGACGCGCATCTTCTCCTGGTCGATCACCGGGAGCTCGGCCTGGAGGAATGCGTCGCGCGGCACGCCGAGCTCCTCGGCCGAGTCGATCAGGCGGCTTGCCCCCTCGATCAGGCGGAACGACGCCAGGCCAAGGTTTTCGTCGACGGCGAGCCGTGCGCAGGCGACGAGGTACAACACGAGCTCGAACAGCGTGGTCTCCGGTGTGCGGTCGGTCACGTCGTCTCCTCCCAGGGAATGCCGAAGGCGTTGCGGTGGACGATCCTCGGCGGCGCCTTGAACGCCTGTGAGGGCGTCGCCGCCGGGTAGCCCACGGCCATGAGGATGTCCGGGCGGATGTGCGCAGGCGCGTCGAGTACCGCTCGGAGGGCGCTCGCGGTCCAGCTTGTCACGAGGCAGGCGCCGAGCCCGAGCGCGGGTGCCGCGAGCGTCAGGTGCGCGGCAGCGGTTCCGGCGTCGATCCGGCCGACCTCTTCGGTGCCGCTTCGGCCGCCGACGCGGTCGGCTATGTCGAGATCGGTGCAGATCGCGATCGCGTTCGGCGCGTTGTTGACGAAGCCGGGGCAGACCTGGCGGAACGTCGCCATCAGCACCGGGTCATCCACGACGATCAGTTGCCGGATTCCGGCCCGGGCGGTCGCAGCTCGCCCAGCGGCGTAGACGAGCTTCTCCATCAGCTCCCGCGGCACTGGATCGGGCGCGAAGGCCCGGTGCATGCGCCGCTTCTTCATGGCAACGAAGAGATCCAACGTCAGTCTCCTTTCGTCGGCGGGTGCTCGAGCAGCGCGAGCGCAGAACGGACGAGCACGGCGACGCCGATCGGCAGCGCCTGCTCGTCGACCGTGAAGCGCGGGTGATGATGGGGGTACGTCGACCCGGCGTCCTCGCTGCGCGCGCCGACGAGGACGAACGCTCCCGGAGCCTGCGCGAGGTATGCGGAGAAGTCCTCTCCTCCCATGATCGGCGGGATGTCGACGACGCTGCCGGCGCCGACGACGGCGGACGTCGCCTCGGCGATCACGGCCGCCACGTGCGGGTCGTTGACGACGGCCGCGTAGCCTTCGACCCAACGGAAATCGGCCGTCGCGCCGAAGGCAGCGGACACCGACTCTGCGATCCGCGCCATCGACTCGCGGATCGCCTCACGCGTCTCCGGCCGGAACGTACGCACCGTGCCCCACAGCTCGACCGTCTCGGGGATGACGTTGTGTGCGGTGCCCCCCGCGATTCGCGTGACCGACAGCACAGCATTGTCCAACGGGTCGGTCTGGCGGGAGATCGGGAGCTGGAGGGCGCTCACGAGCTGGGCTGCGACGGTAATCGGATCCACGGTCTCCTGGGGCAGCGCACCGTGGCCGCCCCGGCCCTGGACGGTGATCTCGAACAGGTCCGCGGCCGCGAGTTCGGGGCCCGGAAGGACGGCGATCTGGCCGGTGTCCAAGATCGACATCAAGTGGGCGCCGACGACCGCGTCGACACCGTCCATGACGCCGGCTTCGACGAGTTGGACCGCGCCACCCGGCGGCTTCTCCTCCGCATGCTGGAACACGAAACGCACCTCGCCCCGCATCGATGCGCGCCGGCGAGACATCAATTGGGCGACGCCGAGCAACATCGCCGTGTGACCGTCGTGACCGCAGGCATGCATGACGCCCGGGTGCTTCGACGCGAACTCGAACGTGTTCTCCTCCTGGATCGGCAGTGCGTCCATGTCGGCGCGGAGCGCGATCGTCGGCCCCGGTAGGCCGCCGCGCAGCCGCGCAACGACGCTCGTCGGTGTCGGCCGCTCCGGCTCCAGCCCCCAGCGCCGCAGTTTCCACTCGACGAAGCGGGCCGTCTCGTGCTCCTCGTACGACAGCTCGGGACGCTCGTGGATGTGGCGTCGCCAGCCGATGATCTCGGGCTCGAGTTCCGGCAGTTCGATGAGGATGTCCTCGGGAGTCACCGGTCGATCCTGAACGGGCGCAACTCGGGCACGAGCCGATCTTCCATGACGAGCGGCGCGAGGGCTGCACCGGTCGAAGGAGCGAGCGTCACTCCCATCATCCCGTGGCCGGTGGCGACGAAGAGGCCGTCGCGCCCCGGAACCGGGCCGATCAGCGGCAGCCCGTCGGGCGGGAGCGGGCGAAGCCCTGCCCACTCCAGCTGGGGGAGCGCCGGTCGCCAGTCGCGCAGGTACCGGCTGGCGGCTCGGGCGACGGCGTCGAGCCGGCTCGGGTTCTGCTCGAGGTTCATCCCTGCGAGCTCGAGCGTGCCGGCGAGTCGGACGCCGGCCTTGTACGGGCTGCATCCGACCTTTGCCTCGCCGAGGTAGAGGGCGTGGCGCGGGCGTGTTCCCTCGCCCTGCGCTGTCAGGCTGTAGCCCTTCGCGGCCTCCTGGCGGATCTTGACGCCGAGCGGGGCGAGTACCCGACCCGTCCATGCGCCGGCCGCGACGAGCACCCTGTCGGCCGCGACCTCCTCGTGCGGGGTCCGAAGACGCCAGCCGCCGCGGCTGACCTCGATCGTCGTCACCTCGACACCTTCACGTAATTCGACATCCTTCTCTCGGAGCGCTGAGGCGAGACCCGCCGTCAGCGACTCCGGGCGCACATACCGCTCGGCAGTAGCGAGGAATGAGCCCCGCACGCCGTCACCGACCGCCGGGTCGAGCTCCTGTGCCTCGGACAGCGTCAGGCGGCGCACGTCGCCGGGATATCCGTACCGCCGAAGATCCTCGAGCACCACCGCCTCCTCCTCGGCGGCACGCGGGTCGAGAAACAAGAACAGGAGCCCGTTCTTGTGCATCTCGAACTCGACGCCGTCGGCGACGAGCCGGTCGTAGAGCTCGAGGGTTCGCTCGTTGAGGGCGAGCATGGCCTGCATTCCCGCGAGGTAGCGCGCCCGGCTGGAGCTTCGCCAGAAGCGCCACAGCCAGGCGGCGAAGTCCAAGTCCAACCGGGACCGCAGAAGGAAGGGGCTGTCGGAGCGGAGCATCCAGCGCAGCGCCTGGAGCGTGACGCCCGGCGCGGGGAGTGGGTTCGAGAGTCCGGGCGTGATCCATCCGGCGTTGCCACGGGAGGCGGCCATGCCGGCGCCGTCGCGCTCCAGCACGACCACCTCCGCACCGCCCTCCTGCAGATACCAGGCGCACGCGAGACCGATGACGCCGCCGCCGACGACCGCGACCTTCATTCGGGCAGCCCCTCTCGCAGTATGCGGAGCCAGTTTCCTCCGAGGACGGCGTCGAGCCGGTCGCCCTCGTAGCCCCGGGCTCGAAGTGCCGCGACGAGCGACGGGTAGTCCTCCGGACCCGCGAGCCCTTCGATCGAGGCGTCGAGCGGCATTCCGGCCGGCAGCAGCGCGAGGGGCGCGCGCGTGACCGCCCCCGAGTGGACGATCTGGGCGGTGAAGTCCCCGCCC
Organism: uncultured Actinomycetes bacterium; assembly: GCA_963808815.1. Taxonomy (GTDB): domain Bacteria; phylum Actinomycetota; class Thermoleophilia; order Gaiellales; family Gaiellaceae; genus DATBLE01. The sequence continues at coordinate 22,818 of CAWEGI010000019.1, forward strand.
AGGCCGGCATGCTCGATCCCGACGAGGGAGGCGATGTGGTCGACGTGGTCGACGAGGCGTTCGACCGTGGGCTCCTGGACGACGAAAGGATGCGCGAGCACGCCGACGACGCCGCCGTGTGCCGCGAGCGCGCGCAACTGGTCGTCCGACAGGTTGCGTGGTGTGTCGACGAGGGCCCGGCAGTTCGCATGGCTCGCGACGACCGTCGCCTCCGGCGCGGTCTCGAGCACGTGGGCGAAGGTCCGCTCGGACGCGTGCGAGAGGTCGAGGATCACTCCCAGCGTGGCGAGCCGGCGGACGAGCTCTCTGCCGAGGCCGGAGAGACCGCCGTCGGAGGCCTCGCCGAGGCCGTCCGCGAACGGGTTGCGACGATTCCAGGTGAGCGACACCATGCGCACGCCGAGCTCCCAGAAGATGTCCGCAACCCATGGGTCGTAGCCCAGCGGCTCGACGCCTTCGAGCGCGAGCACGAGCCCGATTCGGTCGTTGAGGGAGTCCAGATCGCCTGCCGAGCGAACGACCACCACGTCGTTCGGAGACTCGCGTGCCGCGCGGTGGAACGCCTGCACTTGCGCGAGTGAGCGGCGCAAGGCGAGCTCGGGGAGGTCTTCGAGCTCGACAAAGATCGGACACACCTGCACCCCGATGCCGCCCGAGCGCAGCTTCGGCAGCCAGTGCGTCGCGAACGGTTGCTCCTCGTCGGCGCGAAACGCCAGCTCGAGGAGCAAGTCGTTGTGTGCGTCGACGATCATCCGCGGAGCATCGCCGTCGCGGCCTCGTCAACCGATCCGTCCGCGGCGAGGACGACGCCGAAGACTTCACGGGCCTCCTCTGCGCTCATGAGTTCGTCGCGGACGTCCCGCCCGACCTGTTCCGGATCTCGCTGACGCGGATCGCCCCAGCCGCCGCCGCCGGGGCTCAGCACGCGGATCCGAACGCCGGCCTCGAGTGGACCGAAGTAGGTCACCCGCTCGGTCAGGCGTAGCTCGTCTTCGCTGTCGGGTCGGATGACGATTGCCGGCTGTCCGCCGATGCCGCCGCCGCCCACTCCCTTGCCGAGCTGGTCGCGCGTGTTCTCGGTCACGGTCTGCATGAGGATTCCGTCCTCGAGGATGCGGTACTCGCGCACGACGCCCATTCCGCCCCGGTGAAGGCCGGCGCCGACGCCGTCGGTGCGGAAGGCGAAGCGCTCCACCCGAACGGCGGGGTAGCGGCTCTCGAGTACTTCCACCGGTGTGTTCGGCACGTCTCCGTTCGGGAACATCATCAGCGTCGGCCCGTCACCGCCGGGCTGGCCGCCGTTGCCGCCGCCGAGGGGATCGATGCAGATGAACGGAGGACCGTCACGGGGGTCGACACGGAAGAAGAAGCCGCCTGTGAGCTGGTAGCCGCCCGCGGGGCAGCGATCCGGGATCACCGCCGATAGTGCGCGGAATGTCATCTCCTCGACGCACGTTGCGGCGTATCCGTACGAGTCGCTCGGCGCGGGGCGTTCGGCCGACACCATGAGACCGGGCGGCAGGTCGAAGTCGACAGCGAGGAAATGGCCCTCGTTCGTCCGGTCGAGTGGTGCTGTCAACGCCTTGATGGCAACGCGCACCGCTGCCTTCGTGCCGATCGCGGTGAGGTTGACAGGGCCGCGGGTCGCGGGGCTCGTGCCGTCGAAGCCGACCGTGATGCGGTCGCCCGCGACTGTCACGTGTACTTCGATCCGCGGATGCTCGTCCTTCACGACGCCGTCGTGATCCATCTCCACGGCGGACGAGTACGTGCCGTCGGGGATCAATTCCAGCTGCCGGCGCATTGCCTCGTCTGTGCGGGCGATCGTCGAGGCCATCGCCTCGCGCACTCCGGCCACGCCGAACTTCCGGCAGGTCGCGACGACCCGGTTCTCGCCGATTCGGCAGGCGGCGATCATGGCGTCGAGATCGCCGCGGACGAGGGTCGGGAAGCGCACGTTCTGGTCGATCACCTCGAGCAGATCGGCGTTCGGCTCGCCCTCGCGGAAGAGCCGCTGGTGCGAGAAGCAGATGCCTTCCTGGTAGACGTCAGTCGAGTCGGGGCACCAGCCGCCCGGGCTCTTGCCGCCGATGTCCGCCCAGTGCGCCGTCGCCTCGGCGAATGCTACGAGCTCGCCCTCCGCGAAGATTGGCACGTAGACGGACGTGTCCGAGATGTGCGTCCCCGTCAGGAACGGGTCGTTCGCGATCAGCACGTCGCCTTCGCGGAAGCCGTCCTGCCCGTGCTTCGCCAGCCCGGTCTTGATCGTGTCCGAGAGCGCGCCGATGAACATCGACTGCCCCGGCGCTTCGCCCCAGAGGAGGCCGTCGGCAGAGACGATTCCGAGCCCGAAGTCCTGGACGTCGTACAGCAGCGGGTTGTACGCGGTGCGCCGCAGGGTCTTGTTCATCTCGAGCGAAGCCGACGCGAGGGCGTTGCGCACGATCTCGGCGGTAAAGACGTCGATCGTCGTCATCGCTCTCTCTGGAGCAGCAGGTTCCCGAGCCGGTCGACGTGGGCGGACCAGCCTGGCGGCACCACGACTGTCGTCGCCCACTCCTCGACGATCGCCGGGCCCGACGCTGAAGCGAACGTCTCGCGCTGGTGGACAGCGGTCTCGACCCGGCCGCGAGCGCCGAAGAACACCTGCCGGAACTCCTGCGGCGGCACTTGCTCGAGCGTCGCCGGTTCGGACACGGACGGACGCGCGATGTGTCCGACCGCACGTGCTCGGCTCGTAACCAGCTCGAGCGGCGGGTCGAGTGTGCCGTGCCCGTACAGCTGGATATGCGCGGCGGCGAAGCGCTGCCGCGCGCCGGCGAGCAACGCGGGATGGTCGTCGAGCCACTCGGGCTCGAGAGAGACGGTGATCGCGTGGTCCTGCCCGGCGTAGCGGATGTCGGCGCGATAGATCCGCTCGACCTGGCCCTCGGTGAAGCCGTAGCGCTCGAGGTTCGCAGCGGCTTCCTCCGCGAGCTGCCGGAGGATCGCGGCTGCCTCGGCGGCCGAGGACTCGTCGAGCGGCCGCACCGTCGTCACGGCCACGTCCTCGCGGTAGTCGGACGTGAGGATGCCCCAGGCCGAGAAGTTGGCCGGCGCTCGCGGGACGAGCACCGCCGGCACCTCGAGCTCTTCGGCTACGGCGGCGGCGAAGAGACCGCCACCGCCGCCATACGAGAACACCACGAACTCCCGGGGGTCGAGTCCTCGTTCGACCGTCACCGCCCTTATCGCGAAGACCATGTTCGTCTGTGCGATCGCGAGGACGCCGGCCGCCGCCTCGTCGAGGCCGAGGCCGAGCGGGCGGGCGATCCGGCTTTGCAGCGCCTCCTCGGCGGCGGCGACGTCGAGCCGCATCCGGCCGCCGAGAAAGGTTTCGGAGTCCAGGCGCCCGAGAATCAGGTGGCAGTCGGTGACCGTGGGTTCGGTGCCGCCGAGCCCGAAGCACGCGGGTCCTGGCGACGCGCCCGCCGAGTGCGGCCCCACCCTGACCGCGCCGAGCTCGTCGATCCAAGCGATCGAGCCGCCGCCCGCTCCGATCGACACGATGTCGATCACGGGGCCTACCACGGGTCGTCCACCGACCTCCGTCTCGGTCGTCTCGAGGATCCGGCCGCCGTCGATCAACGCAACGTCGTACGACGTGCCGCCGACATCCGCGCAGATGACGTTCTCGTGGCCGAGCTCGCGGGCGAGCGCGAGGCAGCCGATCACGCCGCCGGCCGGGCCGGACTCGAGCGTGCGGATCGGCCGCTCCGCCGCCCGCTCGGCGGAGATGACGCCGCCGTTCGACTGCATCAGGGCGAGCGGGCGCTGGAAGCCTGCGTCATGCAGCCGCTCTCCGAGCTCGCCGAGGTATTGGCCCATGAGCGGTTGGACGTATGCGTTCAGGACGGCTGTCGAGGTGCGCTCGAACTCGCGCCACTCCGTCGCCACCTCGTGCGACGCGGTGACCGCGAGCGCGGGATGACGCTCCCGGACGCGTGCCGCCGCCAGCCGCTCGTGCCGTGGGTCGAGGTATGCGTGGAGGAAGCAGATCGCGACCGCCTCGACGCCCTCGGTCACGAGCAGGTCGACCTCGCGGTCGAGCGCGTCGAGGTCGAGCGGCACGAGCACCGACCCGTCGCCCGCGAGCCGCTCAGGCACTTCGCGCCGGAGATACCGCGGGACGAGCGGTGCCGGAGGCCGGTAGAGGACGTTGTACAGCTCGGGCCTGGAGCCGCGGCCGAGCGCGAGGACGTCGCGGAAGCCGGCCGTTGTGACGAGACCGACCCGTGCACCGCGCTCCTGAAGGACGGTGTTGATACCGACGGTCGTGCCGTGGAAGAGGAGGTCGAGCTCCGGCAGCCCGACCGGCAGTCGCTCCAGCCCGGCGAGGAACTCGTCCACGAGCGTCTCGCGCCGGGCCGGTTGCTTGTCGACTACGAGCTCACCGGTCTCCTCGTCGAGGAGGACGAAGTCGATGAACGTGCCACCGACGTCGACCGCACAACGGTGCATCAGGCGTCGTTGAACGCGTGCGGGTAGTGACGGCGCGCGTGCTCCTCGGTGATGTAGCCCTCCCGCAGGTCCTCGAGTACCTTCTCCCTGGGGCGATCGGACGGCGGGCCGTAGCCTCCGCCGCCGCCGCAGTGGAAGACGAACACGGATCCCTTCGGCAGCGCGAGCCCCGTCGCCTTTGCAATCGGCTTCACGGTTCCGTCCGGCAGCCGCAGTTCGCCGGAATTCGGTCGGCCTTCGCCGCCGCCCTCGAGTCCCCACGGCGCATTCTTCGTGCGCTCGATCGTCGAGATCGCGAAAGCGTCCTCGAGGAAGCGGAAGGCCATGTCGGGGCCGAGCCCGCCGCGGTTGCGCCCGGGGCCGCCCGAGTCCGGCGCGAGCTCGCAGAACTCCATCAGCCACGGGTTCTTCGCCTCCCACACCTCGAGCGGGGCAAACCGCGTCGCCGCTTCGATGTGGTGCAGGCGCGCGCTCTGTCCGTCGCCGTGGATCGAGGCACCTTGCCCGACCGGATGCGGTGAGCCGTCACCCCAGAACTGGCCCGTGTCCTCGCGGACGCCGTACCACAGGGCAGCACAGAGGTCGCCGCCGGAGCACGCGCAGACCGCCTCCGGCATCGCCTCGGCGACCGCGTTGAGCACCGCCTCGGTTGCCTGCATCGCCGGCCACCCGTAGAGGAAGCACGGCTGAGGCTTCTGCGCAGCGAACATCGAGCCCGGCCGCGCGACGACCTCGATCGGGCGGAAGTGGCCCTCGTTCGGCGCCTCGCCACCGCCCGCGAGCATCGTCATGATGACGCGAGCCGCCGACACGGTCGACGCGATCGGGCAGTTGACCGGCCCAGGACGTGCCGCCGGCGCGTTGGAGAAGTCGAGGCGGGCGGTCGGTGCCCTCGATCTCGAGCATGACTTCGAACGGGATCTCCTCGTCCGAGATGCCGTCGTCGTCCATCACGCCGCGGCCGACGTAGCGGCCGTCCGGCAACTTCTCGATGTAGCTGCGCACGACGGCCTCGCCGTGGTCGTACATCCGCTCGACGCAGTTGGAAAACACCTCCAGCCCGTAGCGCTCGCACGAGTCGAACAAGCTCGCGACCACCTGCGCGGACGCCGGCGACCTCGGCGTTGATGTCGCCGAGCACGAACTTCGGTAGCCGCGAGTTCGCCACCGCCATTTCTGAGATGTCCTCGACGAGCTCGCCGCGGCGGTAGAGCTTGACGCCCGGGAAGATCGTGCCCTCCTGGAAGACGTCGGTCGTGTCGGTGCAGTAGATCTCCTTGGCGCCGATGTCGAGCCAGTGCGCCTTGATCGCCGCGTAGCCGACGAGCTCCCCCTCGGGCAGGTACACCGGCATCACGACCGCAGCGTCCTGCGGGTGCGAGCCGGTCTCGTACGGGTCGTTTAGAGGATGATGTCGCCCGGGCTCGAGACCGGCCTCGCCGCCGACCTCCTCGACGGCGGCCTCGATGCAGAAGCTCATCGTGCCCATGAAGAAGGGCAGGCTCGGCGCCTGCGCGAGCAGGCGCATGCGCCGGTCGTAGAGGGCGGCCGCGAAGTCGAGCACCTCGTAGATGATCGGGCGACATCGACGTGCGGATCAGCGCCGCTTCATCGCCTCGGCGGCCGAGTTGAGGCCGTGCCGGATCACCTCGGTGGTGATCGGATCGGCGTCCGCGGCACGGCCCTCGCCTCCCAGTCCTGCGCGGTAGACGACAGGCTCTCCGAGCATCTCAGACTCCCTTCGTGTCGCGCATCTCGAGGATTCCGCCGGCGCCGAGACGGCCGTGGAACTCGGCATCGAGGTATGTCGTGGCCGTCTCCTCGAGCACGATCGCCGGGCCTGCGAGCCCGTCGACGCCGATCGTCGGCGCGATCGACGAGCGCGAACGGCATCCGCTCGCCGCGCGTGAACGACCACGCCTCGACCGTGCCGCCGACGGCGACTGCGCCCGCCCGCGGCCTGCTGCTCAGCGGCCCGGCGCGGCAGCTCGGTGCGGATCGTCGCTCGCAGCGAGACGATCTCGATCTCCTCGTCGATCACGTGCCCGAACGTTCGGTCGTAGTCGGCAGTGAACGCATCCCGGATTCCGTCGGCGCCTGCCGAGATGGCGCCGTCGCCGGGCACGGAGATCGTGAGCGTGTGCTCCTGCCCGACGTAGCGCATGTCGAGCACGATCTCGCGCGTGTCGATCGCGGCCCGTAGCGCGCGGACTCGAGCTGGGCGAACAGTCTCCGCGAGCAGTTCGTTGCCCTCGGCAATCGCGTCGGCGTCCGAGAGTCGCATGATCCGCGTCCGCGCTGCGGTCTGCGTCAGATCGGCGCCGAGCAGGCCCCACGCGGAGAAGTTGCCCGCATACGGCGGGACGAGGATCTCTTCGGATCTCGAGCTCGCGGGCGAGCAGCGTGCCGAAGAGCGGCCCAGCGCCGCCGAACGGCATCAGCCTCTGCGTGCGCGGATCCTGTCCTCGCTCGATCGTGATCTCGCGGATCGCGTTCGCCATGTTGGCGGCGGCGATCGTCATGATGCCCCTCGCGACCTCTTCCTCAGTCGAAGTCGAGGCGCTGCGCCAGGGGCGCGAGTGCGTCACGCGCCTTCTCGAGGTCGAGGCCGATCCCGCTCGCGAGCCGGCCCTCTCCGAGCATGCCGAGGAAGAACGCGGCGTCGGTCACGGTCGGCAGCTCGCCGCCACGCCCGTAGCACGCCGGGCCCGGCAGCGGCGCCGGCGCTCGCAGGACCGACCTTGAGGAGGCCGCCGACGTCGACGTGCGCGATCGAGCCGCCGCCGGCACCGATCGAGCGAACGTCGACCCACGGTGTTTGAACGGGCAGGCCTTCGACCTCTCCCTGGTACATGAGCTGCGCTCGTCCACCGGTGACTAGGCACGTATCGAAGCTCGTGCCGCCGACGTCGGCAGTGATGATGTCGCCGAGGTCGAGGCGGCGCGCGAGCTCGCCGGCCCCCTCGGCGCCGGCGACTGGCCCGGACATGATCGTCTCGAACGGACGCTCGTCGGCCTCGGCGAAAGTCATCGCGCCGCCGCCGGAGCGGGTGACGATTGCCGTGCCGTCGAAGCCTGCGCCGCGAAGCTGCTCCTCGAGCCGCCGCAGGTAGCTCGTCATGCGCGGGCGCACGTATGCGTCGATCACCGTCGTGCACGTCCGCTCGTACTCCCGGTACTCGCCGGAGACGCGGTGCGAGAGCGAGATCTCGCCCTCGAATCCGAGCTTTCGCAGGATCGCTTCCGCGGCGAGCTCGTGCACCGGATTCGCGTATGCGTTCATGAAGCAGATCGCGACGGAGGCGACGTCCTCGGCGTGGAAGACGTCGAGCGCGGCGGCGACGTCGTCCTCTACGATCGGCGTCCAGATCTCGCGGTTCGCAAGCACGCGCTCGGTCACCGGCAAGCGCAGTCGTCTGGGGACGAGCGGCGCCGGCTGGTGCCAGAAGAGGTCGTAGGGATCGCCGCGGTCGCCGCGAGCGATCTCGAGGACGTCGCGGAAGCCGCGTGTGCAGAGCATGCCGACGACGGCGCCCGTGCGGGTGAGGAGTGAGTTGAGGCCGACGGTCGTGCCGTGGAGGAAGTAGCGCGCGACAGAGAGCCGCCCGGCAGGTACGGAAGCGGCGATCGCGGCGAGCACCCCCTCTTCGGGCGCAGACGGTGTCGTCGGCTCCTTCCCGACGTGGATCTCGCCGCTTTCGTCGTCGTAGAAGATCAGATCCGTGAACGTCCCGCCGACGTCAACGCCGAGGCGTGTTGCCACTGTGGACTACCTTTCCTGTAGCGCTGCAAGAACGGCGAACGGAGTGATCGGGAGCGTGTCGAACGGCTTGCCCACGGCATCCGACACGGCATTCGCGACGACCGCGGCGACCGGGAGGATGGGCGGCTCGGCGATCCCCTTCGCCCCGAACGGCCCATTGGGGTCGGGATGCTCCATCAGGACATACTCGATCGGCGGCGCGTCGAGCGCCGTCGGCAGACGGTAGCTCTCGAGGTCTTGCTCGAGCGGGATGCCGTCCCGCAGGTGCTGGCCCTCGTACAGTGCGTAGCCGACGCCCTGCAGCACGCCTCCGTGGATCTGCCCTTCGATCTGGACCGGATTGATCGCCTTGCCGACGTCCTGGGCGACCACGTAGCGCGTGATCTCGACGCGGCCCGTCTCCGTATCGACCTCGACTTCGGCAAGGTGGACATGGCAGGTGCAGCCGTTCAGCGTCGCGAGCGCGTTGCCGACCGAGCAGCCTGCGTCGAAGGCAATCGGCGGCGCGAGATAGGCTCCTTTCCCCTGGATCGGGCCGGTGGTCCAGGTCGCGGCTTGGGCGACCATGCCGAGTGGCACGGTCTTCTGCGGCGAACCCTGGACTCGAACCGCGCCCTCCGCCAGTTCGAGGTCGCCGGGCGAGGCCTCGAGCAGCTCCGAGGCCGTCGCGAGCACCTGCTCGCGTACCTCCCCCGCCGCGATGGCAGCAGCCCTGCCGACGATGTGCGTCGTGCGGCTTCCCTGTGGCCCCGCGTCATAGCCAGAGGCGTCGGTGTCGGCAGGGGCGACAACGACGTCTTCGACTCCGATGCCGAGCTCTGCCGCGACGATCTGGGCAACGCCGGTCATCGAGCCGGAGCCGCTCTCGCCGCAGGCCGAGTGGAGTACGACGCAGCCGTCGTCGTCGAGCTTCAGCACCACGGAGGCGGGCATCGGGTTCGTCAGCCAGCTCACCGCGGCGATGCCCTTGCCGCGCAGCCGCCGCCCATCCGACACCGATTCCGCGCTCCAGGGGGCGAGCCGCTCCACGTGCTCGAAGCCTTCGATGAACGACACGTCGTCGAGCACCTGCCCGGTCGGGGTGACGTCGCCGTCGACGTAGACGTTTCGCAGCCGCAGCTCGCGCCGATCCATGCCGATCGCAGCTGCGAGATGATCGATGTGGCGCTCGAGCGCGAAGATCAGATACGTGCCGCCGACGCCGCGGTAGGCCCCGGTGGGCGGCGTATTCGTGTAGTAGGCGCGGGTGTTGACGCGGAGTGCGCCGACGCGGTAGTTCGAGGCGACCGTGAGCGCGCCGACGGAGACGAGGAACGGCGTCTCGCTCGAGTACGCGCCCGCGTCCATCAGCACCACGCCTTCGCGTCCGACGATCTCCCCGTCGCGGGTGATCGCGGAACGAATGCGCACGACGGCGTTCTCGCGCGGTGTGCCGGTGCGGAACTCGTCCTGACGCGTGTTGACGATCTTGACCGGGCGGCCGGCCTTGCGCGCGAGCAGCGCGGCAAACGGTTCGAGGTGGAAGTCGACCTTGCCGCCGAATCCGCCTCCGACCGTGGTGATCACGATCCGCACCTGCGACTGCTTCACGCCGCAGAAGAGCGCAGTTACGTCGCGCGCCCGGTAAGCACCCTGGGTCGAAGAGTGGACAATGCAGCGTCCGCCCTCCCAGCGGGCTGTGGCAGCCCGCGGCTCGATGTATGCCTGGTGCTGGCGCGGCACCTCGTACTCGTCCTCGACGACGATGACGTCCTCACGGGCGAACGCAGCGTCGACGTCGCCGCGCTCGACCGTTCCCTCCCAGAGCAGGTTGTCGGCACGGGTGCCAGGCATGATCGTTGCGTACGACTCCCACTCCGGGTGGACGAGGGCGGCGTCGGGCTCGGCGGCCGCGCGCAGCGCGGTGACGGCGGGCAGCGGAGCGATCTCGAGCTCGATCGCCCGCAGCGCGTCGGCGGCCAGCGCCTCTGTGTCGGCCGCAACCGCCGCGACGGGCTCGCCCGCGAAGCGCACGACGCCGTCGGCGAGGAGCGGCTGGTCCATGACGACCCAGCCCGTCCGGCCGGGTGCGTCGGCTGCCGTCACGATCGCATGCACCCCGGGCATCGCCTCGGCCTTCGAGACATCGAGTCGGACGATGCGGCCGGACGGCGTCGGCGAGCGGAGGATCTTCCCGTGCAGCATCCGCGGCTCCTCGTGATCGATCCCGAAGACCGCCTCGCCCGTGACCTTTGCGACGCCGTCGATCCGCCGTACCGAGCGACCGATCATGCTCCGCCGTCACTCGCGAGCGCGAGGGCCGCGTCCACGATCGCCCGGTAGCCGGTGCAGCGGCAGAGGTGTCCGGCGAGTGCCTCGCGCACCTCGGCCTCCGTCGGCGCTGGGTGCTCCCGCAAGAACGACGTCAGCGTGAGCAGGATGCCCGGGGTGCACGCGCCGCACTGCGCGCCGCCGGTGTCGAGCATCGCCTCCTGGAGCGGGGTCAGCTCGCCGTCGGGGCCGGCGAGGCCCTCGACCGTCGTCACCTCCCGCCCTTGGGCATGGGCCGCGGGCGTGAGGCACGCAACGGTGGGACGCCCGTCGAGCAGCACCGTGCACGCCCCGCACCGCCCTTCGTAGCAGCCGATCTTCGTTCCGGTCAGGCCGAGCCCGTCTCGCAGGACGTGGACGAGCGAGCCGAGCGGCGACGCATCGACGTCGACCGCCGCGCCGTTGACGATCAACCTCACGCGGAGCCTCCCGCGGCGGCGCTCACCGCATCGCGCAGCAACGCCGGGAGGACGGCGAGCCGGTACCAGCCCGGTGCGTCGAGCCCGTCGTGCTCCGGCAGCTCCGCGGCGCCGGCACGGCCGGCAGCGAGCACCGCGGCCTCGTCCGCTGCGTCTACCCCGTCGAGCGCCTCGGCCGCAGTTGTGAGCAGGCGGGGGCGCGCGTCGACCGCGGCGGCGACGACGCGGGCGCGGCGGATCGCGCCTCCGTCGAGCGTGAAAGAGGTGGCGACGCCGCAGACGGGATACTCGCTCCCACGGAGCACTGTCAGGCGTCGATACGCCGAGCGCCGACCGGCGGGGCACGGCACGTGCGCTCTGGAGAGGATGCCGGCCGGCCGGGTGTCGAGGTACGTGTCGAGCGGAAGGATCGTCGTTCCGGCCGGCGAGACGACCTCGACCTCCGCGTCGAGCGCGAGGAGGGCGGCAGAGAGCTCCGCCTCGCGAAAGGCGGCGGCGCAGAGGTTCCCGCCCAGCGTTGCGACCGCGCGGATGGCAGGGAAGGCCGACGTCTGCGCGGCCTGCGCGACCGCTCCGAGCGGCCCCGCGTCCGGGTCGAGTGTGGCCAGATCCTCGTGCGTGAGCAGCGCGCCGAGCGACGAACGCTCGCCGAGCGTCGCTCCCGCCAACTCGGGCACTTCCAGGAGGGAGACATACGCGTGCGCGAACGGCTCGCCACGGTGTTGCGCGCGCATGACCCAAGTTCCGCCCGCGAGCAGTGCAGCGTCGCCGCCGAGCGCGTCCAACTCGCCGACAGCCTCAGCGAGCGTCGCTGGAGCGACGAGCATGGGGGCGTTCACGGCGTCTTCCGGGGACGCATGGGCCCGCAGCCTTCCGCAATCGCCGAAAACTGTCAAGTCGTTGCCCTTTTGAAGCGCAATCCCTTGACACCCCCCAACTCATGTGGGACGCTCGCCCCCTTCGCGTCGCACAACCGGCGGTTTCCGGGCTCTAGGCCCGGTGCGCGACAGGGGCGCATCTGTCGGGGGATAGGCGCGAGTCGTCCGCCCTCCGCCCCGGAGGCCGGCTCTTGTCAGACCCCGGAGGAAAGGAACGACATGACCAAGAGGAGCAGACGGCGGGTCGCCATCGCACTCGGCGTCGCCGGCGCGGCCGCGGTCACTGCGTCGACGCTGGCGCTGACGGCGTCGGCGTCCAGGGAGGCGACGATCAACGTCGCCTACTTCGCACCGCTCGCCAACTCGTATGTCCAGGGCGAACTCAATGGGATCGCCGGCGTGCTGAAGAAATACCCGAACGTCAAGTTGACGAAGGTCGACACGGGCTTCGACGCGACCAAGCAGTACAACTCGGTGCAGGACGCGATCACTCAGAAAAAGTTCAAGGGCTTCATCGTCCTGCCGCTCGACAGCGTCGGACTCGTCCCCGCCGTCCAGCAGGCGATCAAGGCGGGCATCAAGGTCGTCAGCGCCGACACCCCGCTCGGCCCGCGTCAGGACACGGTGGTGCCACAGGTCAAAGGTCAGACGGGGGCCGTCTTCGACCCCTGGACGCTCCGTGGCCAGTGGGGCGGCCAGCTCGTAATCCAGGCCTGCAAGGGCATCAATCCCTGCAGGGTCGGCTGGATGTCGTCCGTGGCGGCTCTCCCCGCGGAGAAGGCGTACCACGACACGGCGATGAAGATCATCAAGGCCCAGTCCAACATCCAGGTCGTGGCCGAGATCGACGGCGGCGCCTACACCATTCAGGGCGGTCAGAAGACATCGCAGGACCTGCTCACGGCGCACTCCAACCTGAACGTCCTCGTCGCCGTCGGCGATCAGCCTGCCGCCGGCGCCGTTCTCTCGATCGGCTCAGCCGGTCTCACCGGCAAGGTAAAGCTCATCGGCGGCTGCCCGTCGAAGATCTCCAAGCCACTGATCAAGTCCGGCAAGGAGTGGGGTAGCTGGGCGTGCTTCCCGGCCGATGAGGGCGCGGTTGCGATGAAATTCCTGCTCTCGGGCATCAGCGGCAAGTTGAAGAAGTCCGTCGGCGCGAGCGCGACCGTCGTGGCTCTCCGCAGGCTGAAGCTCACGCCGTACGTCACGAAGGGCAACATCGACAAGTACCCGATGCAGTACTCGGGCTCCTAGTCGCCAAGACGGGTGAACGACGTCCCACACGTCGAGACGAGAGACCTCAGCAAGCGCTTCGGCGGCGTCCAGGCGCTGAACGAGGTCTCCGTCTCGGTCGTGCGGGGCAGGGTGCATGCCCTCGTCGGCGAGAACGGCGCGGGAAAATCGACCCTGGGGAAGCTGATCGCCGGCGTGCTGCAGCCGAACGGCGGCGACCTGCTCGTCGACGGCGAGGTCGTTCAGTTTCGCTCGCCGCGGGATGCGCTCCTGCACGGCGTAACGATGATCGCGCAGGAGATCAGCCTAGTCCCGACACGCAGCGTCGTCGAGAACGTCTTCCTCGGGATCGAGACCGCTCGTGCCGGCCACGTCGACCGCCGGTCCTTGCGGCGCCGCTACGACGAGCTCGAAGAGAAGGCGCAGTTCGGCATCTCGCCGGGGGTGCCTGTGGGGGCACTCAGGGTCGCGGAGCAGCAGAAGGTAGAGATCCTGCGGGCGCTCGCGCGCGCGGCGAAACTGATCGTCATGGACGAGCCTACCGCGGCGCTGACCGGCGACGAGGCGCAGAAGCTGCTCGAGATCGTCAGGGAACTCCGCGACCGTGGAACGACGATCGTCTACGTCTCTCACTTCCTCGAGGAGGTGCTCTCGATCGCGGACGACGTGACGGTGCTGCGGGACGGCCTGCTCGTGGAGACGGCCGCGGCGGCCGGCAAGTCCGCGGCCTCGATCGTCAGAGCCATGCTCGGGCGCACGATGGAGACGACATTCCCACCGAAGACACCGCCAGCAGCAGACGCTCCGGTCGTGCTCTCCGTTGAGAACCTCGCGACCAAAGGCTTCCTGCGGGACGTCTCGCTGGACGTTCGTAGGGGCGAGATCGTGGGCCTCGCCGGCCTCGTCGGCAGCGGCCGCACCGAGGTCGCCCGCGCGATCTTCGGCGCGGATCCAACCACCGGCGGCACGATCCGCCTCGATGGCGAGGAGGTACGGATCGGCTCACCGCGGAAGGCGGTGCAGTTGGGCATCGCGCTCCTGCCCGAAAGCCGGAAGTCCCAGGGTCTTCTGATGGGCCGGTCGATCGCCGAGAACGTGACCCTGCCGCACCTCGAGCTCGTCTCACGGCACGGAAACATGTTGCGGCGCGTCGAACGGGCGTACGCGGACGACCTGATCCGTCGCGTCGACGTGCGCACACCGAACGCTGCCGTTCCGGTGTACGCGCTCTCCGGCGGAAACCAGCAGAAGGTGCTGTTCGCGAAGTGGCTCCTGCATCGACCGCGGGTGCTGATCGCGGACGAGCCGACCCGCGGCGTCGACGTCGGCGCAAAACGTGCGATTTACGAGCTGCTCCAGTCTCTCGCCGCGGACGGGATGGCGGTACTGCTCATCTCCTCCGAGCTCGAGGAGGTGCTCGGCCTCGCCCATCGGGTCCTCGTCATGCGCGGCGGAGAGATCGTGAAGCGGCTCGACGGCGAGGCGATCACGGAAGATGCCGTGATCAGCGCGTCGTTCGCGACGGAGCTGGCGCTCGCGGGCGGAAGCACGGGATGAGCATGCCTGACCAGACCGTAGGCGGCGCCCGGGTCGACTTCCACCGGCTGAAGAGCCTTTCAGTGATGCGCGACTACGGCATCGTGGCGGTCTTCGTCGCGCTCTTCGTCGTCCTCAGTCTCGCCAGTCCGGTGTTCTTCAGCCGGGTCAACCTGCTGAACATTCTCGACCAGTGGTCGGCGACATTGATTATCGCGGTGGCGGGCACGTTGGTGCTCATCGCCGGCGGCTTCGACCTCTCGGTCGGTTCGATCTACGCCTTCTCCGGCGTCATCGCCGCGCTCACCGTCGGCCACATCGGCGCCTGGGGCGCAATCCTGCTCGGCGTCGCAGCCGGACTCGGTTGTGGCGTCGTCAACGGGATCATCGCTACCTGGGGCCGGATCAACCCGTTCATCGCAACGCTCGCGACGAGCATCATGATCGGCGGGTTCGCGCTCGTGCTTACCGGTGGGAACCTGATCAGCGTGCTCGACAACGGGCACTTCACTGTGCTCGGTCGGAGCGACTTCGAGACGATCAAGTACTCCGTCTGGACGCTTCTCGCCTTCACGCTCCTCTGCGGCTACCTCCTGTCGCGAACGACCTACGGCCGCCGCGTCTACGCCTCGGGCGGCAATCCCGAGGCCGCCCGCCTTTCGGGCGTGCGCGTCAACCTCGTCAAGGCGTCGACGTTTGCGCTGAGTGGGACAGCTGCAGGCATCGCCGGCGTGATCGTCTCTTCGCGCGTCGCGACCGGCCAGGCAGACTCGGGCGGGCTCGGGATTGCTCTCGACGCGGTTGCCGGGATCGTCATCGGCGGGACGTCGATCCTCGGCGGCGCCGGGGCGATCTGGCGGACGGTGCTCGGCGTCCTACTCCTCGCCATGATCGGAAACGGCTTCAACCTACTGAACGTCAATTCGACCTACCAGCGCATCTTCCAGGGCGCGATCATCGTGTTCGCAGTCGGTGTCGACGCTTGGTCGCGGCGCTCGGCCTAACGGCGTAGGAACGCGAGCACAGCCTCTCCGAACGCGGCAGGAGCCTCGACAAAGGGGAGGTGGCCGACGCCTTCCCAGACGTGGTACGACGCGTGCGGAATCGCGGCCCGCAGCGCGTCCGCGTGGTCAGGACGGCAGACGAGGTCGAATTCGCCTGCGGTGACGAGCGTCGGTGCGGTCACGACGCCGAGACGGTCGATGGCGTCGTGGGCGACGCAAGCGCGGACGTGGTCGCGAAAGCCGTCGGCGGACGAGGGCGGGGCGCCGGCGATCAGCTCGAGCCACTGCTGCACGACCTCTGGGTGCGCGTCGTAGAACGCTGGGGTCATCGCCCAGAGGAGCATGTGCTCCCATACGGCCACAGGCCCGACTGCATCGGCGAGTCGACCCCACGACTCGAACAGGGCGGCGAGGTATGGGTCGGCCCTGCCCCACGTGCAGTGCAGCTGCAGCGACGCGACGAGATCGGGCCGGCGCAGCGCCAGCTCTTGCGAGATCGCGCCGCCCATCGAGTGGCCGAACAGGTGCGCCTGCCCGACGCCGAGGGAGTCGAGGAGCGCGGCCGCGACGTCGGCCAGGAGTCCGGTCGAGCAGCGCCGGCTGCTGCGCTCGCTCTCTCCTGCGCCCGGATTGTCGAGCGTGATCGCGCGGAACCCCTCCGCGGCAAGCCAGGCAGCCGTCTGCGCGGTCGATGAACGATCGGCGCCGATGCCGTTGAACACGACCACCGCGGGCCCGTCGCCGATGGAGTCCCAGCCGACACGCAGCCCCTCGAGCTGCGAGACGGGCATCAACGTGGGCCGTTGCGGGCGGCGCGGCGGTCGGCCGCCGCTCGGCGGTCCTCGATCGGCACGTAGTCGACGTCGTAGCCGAAGTAGCGTGGCCCTACCAGCTCGAGCCCCTCGGGCGTGCGCCACCGTGGGTCGCATGGTGCCGCGATCACCGTGACGCGAAACCCGTAGCGCATTTCCTCGGTCGTGATGGGTTCGCCGGTCTCGGAGTCCAGCATGATGATCAGGTCGGGCACGGACGCGGCGATCTTGCCGTCGAGTCTGGCGACGAGATGCTCGTTCTGGACGTCGAGCACGAGTGCGGAACCCGCGCTGTCGCCGGTTCCCTCGAGCTTGGCCTCGGCCTTCGCGAATCCGGCGTCGGTTCGGCGTGCGATGTCGACGATCTTCCCTTGGAAGAGCCGGAAGGCACCGATCCGCTCCTGCACTGCCGCCACGACGTCGCCGTGCGCCGCTGCAGTCTCGCGCGCCACCCGTCCGATGTCCTCCGCAAGCAGGAGAGTGCGCGGGACGGTCATCTGTTTCAACTGGGCACCCGTCATCGCGTAGAGCGCGATCATTGCGGAGCAACCCATGTCGATCGTGACGGAGCGCGCGATCCGCTCGGTCCAGTGGTTCGAGATCGTGCTGATGACAACGCTGTTGCCCTTCTCGTCAGCCATCGCCATCGGCGTCGCCGACACTCCGGAGAGCGACGGGAGGCACATCTGCAGCTCGGGAAAGGCGCGGCCCATGAGGTCGGCGTCGACGACCGGCAGGCCGAGTTGCGCGGCAAGCGTGAACGGTGTGACGGAGTTGAGGCCGCCCGCCTCGGCAGAGACCGTGTGCGTGATCGGCCGGCCAAGGTACTCCTCGAGCGCCTTGAACGCGACGACGATCTCGTTCCCGGCCGGAAGCTTCTCGACCATGATCGTCGGGGCGCCCATCATCGCAGCCGGCACGACGAGCGCGTCGTCAGGAACCTCTTCCGGATCGACGACCGTGATCGGGCCATGCTCCTCGATCGCCTGCCGCGCGAGCAGCGTTCCGACATAGGGATTGCCGCCGCCGCCTGTGCCGAGGACGGCCGCGCCGAACGCGAGATTGTCGAGCTGCTCCGAGCGGAACTCACGCACTTTCGAACCTCCCGATCTCGAGGTCGCCGACTGCCTTCACCTTGATCCGCGTGGCGTTGCCCGGGATGTACGGCAGCGGCACGTCCTCGACGTCGACAATTCGCACGGACGAGGCGGTCGCGCCTGCCGCGACGGCCTTGTCGACCGCCTCGGACTTCGCCTGGTCGAGCGCGGCGTCTCGCGTCAGCTGGTCGAGGGAAAACACCCGCTCGACTTCGCCGCCGACCTGAGCGATCGCCGCGCCGATCGCATTGGCGACGGCGAAGTGGTCGGGCCGAACGAGATGGGAGGCGCCCGGCAGCGCGTCGCCGAGCAGAACGCTGCCACCTCCGACGACGACGACCGGGATCGGGTCGGGGCTGGTCTTCATTCGATCGACCGTCTCCGCGAGCATTCGCTCCACGTCGGCGAGACCTCGATCGACGAGACCGGCATCGAGACCGGCGACGGCGGAGGGATCGCCGAACGAGGCTCGCCCGCCCGCGACCGCGAGATCGCTCGCGGTCAGTGTCTCCCCGCCGAACACGAGCGCCCGGGACGGCAGCTCGTACCCGACGCTGTCCGGACCGATCGTCGGCTCGTCGCCGCGGACGTAGGAGCCGCCGCCGAGACCGAGCGAGAGGACGTCCGGCATGCGGAAGTTCGTCCGCACGCCGCCGACGTCGACCGACACGGACGCTTCGCGCGGAAACCCGTGTTGCAGTACGCCTACATCGGATGTAGTGCCGCCGATGTCGACCACCGCACAGTCTTCTAGGCCCGAGAGGAGCGCCGCGCCGCGCATCGAGTTTGTCGGCCCCGAGGCGAACGTCGCGACCGGGTATCTCTCGGCGAAGTCCACGCTCATCAGCGTGCCGTCGTTCTGACTCAAGTACACCGGTGCCTCGATCCCGAGCTCCGCGAGCGCGGAGCGGAACGCGGCCACGATGTGCTCGGCAAGGTCGCGCAGACACGCGTTCATCACCGTCGCGTTCTCGCGCTCGAGCAGGCCGATTCGGCCGATCTCGTGAGAGAGACTGATCGACAGGCCCGGCAGCTCCTCGCCGAGAATCGCTGCGGCCTCTTCCTCCAGAGCAGCGTTCACCGGAGAGAACACGGACGAGATGGCGATGGACCGGATGCTGCGTCCGCGGATGTCCTCCGCCACGCGCAACAGTTCGTCCCGGTCGAGCGGCGAGATTTCGCGGCCGTCGAACTCGTGCCCGCCATGGCAGAGATAGACGTGCGCCGCGATCGCTTTGCGCAGCCGTGGCGGCCAGTCCACGAGCGGCGGCAGCGCGCGGGTCGCTGGCAGGCCGAGACGCACCACCGCCGTGGGAACGAGCCGCTTGGCCTCGACGACGGCGTTCGTGAAGTGTGTGGTGCCGATCATCACGGCCTGGATGTCGGAGGCCGAGGCGCCGCTCTGCTCGACGAGCCCGCGCAGCGCGGACACGATCCCGGACGTGACGTCGGCCGTGGTACCCGTCTTCACCTCGGCCAGCACGTGCATGCCGTCCATCAGCACGGCGTCCGTGTTCGTCCCCCCGACGTCGATACCGATCCGCACCCGCGCTCCCTCCTGCCGAATCCCGCCAGCGCTGCGGGTTGACGTATCTAACAGAAAGCGATTTGCTCTTTCAACCCTTCCCCTTGCAGCCGAGGAGCGTCACATGCATATCCGCGTCATCACGCCGATCACGACCCCCGGTTTCACCGCCGCGTCGGACTTCGAGCCGCTCGCCCGTGCCGACACGATCGTCAGCCAATTCGAACTCGACGTCGGCCCCGCCTCGATCGAGTCCGCCTTCGACGAGGCGCTCGCACTGCCGGACACGATCGCGAAGATCGTGCAGGCCGAGCAGGAGGGTGTCGATGCAGTCGTCGTCGACTGTTTCGGCGACCCCGGCGTGGACGCGGGACGAGAGGCGACGGAGATGCTCGTCCTCGGTCCGGCCCAGACCTCGATGCACCTGGCGGCGCTGCTCGGCCAGAAGTTCTCCGTCGTCACCGTCCTCGAGGCGGTCGTACCGATGCTCGAGGATCTGGCGACGAAGTACGGCCTCGCCGACAAACTCTGCTCGATCCGCACGGTCGACATCCCGGTGCTCGAGCTCGACCAGCACGAGCGGCTCGTGCGTGCGCTGGCGGACGAGGCTGTGAAAGCCGTCGAGGAGGACGGCGCCCACGTGATCGTCTTCGGGTGCACTGGCATGCGCGGCTGCGCCGCCGGACTGCGGGCCGACCTCGCCGCGCGCGGTTACCCGGGGATCCCGGTGATCGATCCCGTGATCGCGGCGTTCAAGCTCGCCGAGGCGATCGTGGACCTTGGTCTCGCGCCGTCGAAGCGCACGTACACGACTCCTCGCGAGAAGGCGCTGCCGGGCTTCGAGCATCTGTCGCTCGCGCAGACCGCTTCCTGACCCCAACACCGGAGGTTTCCCCGATGACCCAGGACGGCCCGCCTGTCGGTCTCGTCCTTGGGAGCGCGCTGCCGCCCGAGCGCTGCGTCGAGATCGCTCACCGCGGCGAGCAGCTCGGCTTCGCCGAGCTCTGGCTCGCGGAGGACTGCTTCTTCACCGGCGGCATCGCCGGAGCAGCCGCCGTTCTGGGTGCGACGAGGCGGATCCCGGGCGGGCCACGCGAGGTGCTCTCACGGCTGGGATGACGCCGTTCGCGGAGCCCATTCGCACCCCGCGGACGTTCGAGGCCGCGATCGAAGAGGTGCTTGCTGCGATCGCGCGCGCGCATCTACGAAATGGCGATCGCCTACCCAACGAGGGCGACCTCGCGCGCCAGCTCGGCATCTCGAAACCGACGTTGCGGCAGGGCCTCCGTGTGCTCGAGCGGTCGGGTGTGCTCGCTGTACGCCCCGGCAAGGGCGGCGGCATTTTCGTCACGTCCGAGCTTCTGCCGTATGACGTCGTCTCCGTGAACGTCGGCCTCGAGACGGAGAACGTCATCGAGATCCTTCGCGGTCGAAGGATCCTCGAGACCGCCGTCGCCTATGAAGCGAGCACGGCCGCGACGCCGGCCGATATCGAAGAGCTGCAGCGAACGATCCGGCTTCTCCGGGAGAGCGGCGGCGAACGCCAGCGCTTCACGAGAGGCGACGCGATGTTCCACCAGGCACTCGCCCATGCGAGCCACAATCGCCTGCTCGTCGAGGCGATGCGGTTGGTGGCTCGCCAGCTCGCCCCGCTCCGAGACATGCTGCTGCGGGACGCAAGCGACGTCGATCGCATGGTCGACGTCCACACGAGGCAGCTACGTGCGATCCGCAACCAAGAGCGCGCCGCACTCGATACCGTGCTCGACGAACATTTCCGGATGCTCGAGGACCGCTTTGCCGACTCGCTCGGCCAGACATGGAGCGCGTTGTTCGGGGCCGGCCGCGCGCGACCCGCTCCACCCTTCGAGCCGGCATGGCAGAAGCTCGCCCGACTGCCTGGTGACTATCGGGCCAGGGCTGGCTGAGAGCGGTGGCGGTGCTGCTCGAGAGCTCGGTGCTCGACGAGAAGTCGCTCCGGGCGATCGGGTCACTCTGTACGCGCCGAACTCGTGGGAGTGGATCGTGAGCTACTACGGCCTGGATGGTTGTTGCTGATGCGTCAGGGCCCGCTTGCCGGCCGCTATGCCGCGGTCGCGGCGATGGTGATGTTCGCGTTGATTCCGTACCTGGCGCTCTCTTCGGCGCTTGAGCCGCTGACACCGATCATCGGCGAGCAACTGAACATGAGCATGCAGACGCTCAGCTTGGGCTCGGGGTTGGCGAATGCTGCGTATGCGGTGGGTACGGTGCTGGCTGTTCAGTTTGCTCAGCATCTTCCGCAGCGCAGGATGCTGGTCGGCTACGCGGTGCTGCTCGTGATCGGCTCGATTCTGGCAGCCGGGGCTCAGGATGCGGGCATGTACATCGCGGGTCGCGTGATCCAGGGGCTGTGCACGAGCCTGCTGTTGATCGCTGCGGTGCCGCCGCTTGCGATCGGCTATCCGCCGAACAAGTTGCGCGACACGGCAGTCATCCTGAACATGTGCATCTTTGGGGCCGTGGCGCTCGGGCCGTTCATCGGGGGACTGCAGGCGCAGGCGGGCGGTTGGCGGCCGTTGTTTTGGATCGTCGCCGGGATCTCTGTCTTGGCCCTGGTGCTGGCCGTGTTGACGTTCGAGGACGCGCCGCCCGCGAACCCCGACTCGCCGCGTGATCTGCCGGCCATCGCGCTTGCGGTCGTCGGTTGTGTGGCTGCGTTTTTCGGCGCCTCGCTGCTTACGAGCCATCGCTTCCTCAGTCCGGAGGTGATCGTGCCGCTGTTCGGTGGCCTGGCGGCGATCGTCATCCTGGTCGTCTACCAGTACCGGGCCAAGCGGCCGCTGTTGACGATTCGCCCGATGCTGACCAGCACGATGCCTGTGGCGGGGATCGCGGTGGCGCTGTTCGCTGCGGCCGCGTCGGTTTCGGCTACGGCCCTCACGGCTGGGGTTTTGGCGGGCCACTACAGCCCTCTACACATCGGGGTTCTCTATCTGCCTGAGGTTGCCGGTGCGGTGATCACGGCGGTCGTGCTCGGCCTCGTCATCACCAAGCGTGCGATGCACTACCTTCCGTTGGTCGGGATGGTCTTTCTGGCCGCTGGGATCCTGGTCTTCGCTGTCAATGTGCCTCCAAGCCAGGCGGCTACCCTTGTCGGCTCGGGCCTGACCGGCGTCGGGCTCGGCGCTACGGTCGCGCCGGCGTTGTTCGTGGCGGGCTTCTCGTTGGCGTCGGCCAACCTGCAGCGAGTGTTCGCGATCGTCGAGTTGTTGCGGGCCGTGGCGGCGTTCATGGTCGCGCCGATCTTCGTCTACTTCGCGGCGACAGTTGGCAGCAGCACTGAGGTCGGGACGCAAATCGCGCTCTGGATCGGCTTCGGGCTCGCCGTCGTTGGAGCGCTCGTCGGCGTGGCGCTCTACGCGCTCGGCGGTGCCCGGCCGCAAACCCCAGACCTTCCCCGCTTTCTCGAGGGCAAGAGGCCAGCTTGGTATTCACCGCCTTTGCTGGCTCGAGTCCGTCGGGCCATGACCACGGCACGAGTCGAGACGGAAAGTGCCGACTGACATGGCCTCCTCAGGCCCAGACGCCGCGGCCCCCGGGCCGGTGCTCTTCGCCTACGATGGATCCGAACTAGCCCAGCTCGCGATCGAGCAGGCGGCCCGCGAACTCGCACCCGGCCGCGACGCTCTCGTCCTCTGTGTCTGGCAACCGGCAGACGTCGGATTCGTACCCGTCGGCGAGCAACATTTCGACGCCCAGGACGCAACCGAAGTAGAAGACGCGGCGGAGGACACCGCCGCCCACGGAGCCGCGCTTGCCGAGAAAGCCGGGTTCCGAGCAGAAAGCGTGACGATCAAGGCAGCACCGACCTGGAAAGGCATCGTCGAAGTCGCCAACAACCGCCGGGCAAGCCTCATAGTCCTGGGCTCCCACCGCCGCACCGGCGTCATCGGGCACCTTCTCGGAAGCGTCACCGACGCCGTCATCGCCCACTCCACTGTCTCCATTCTCGTCGTTCATCAACGCCCCGAGGCGTGAGCCAAGGTCGTGCGAACTGCAATGGGGCGTCAGTGATTCCTGCGGCGCTTACCGGGCGCGACGCGGTGCCGACAGGCTTCTGCGATCTTGCGGCTCAGCTCGTGACGACGCAGAGTGAGACGCCCGGCAGCTCGTAGCCGCCATCGACGGCGAACGGTGCAAACGCCTCGCGAAACTCGTCCTTCATCCGCTCTTGCTCCTCCTCGCGCGCCTCCGCCCAAGCCCTCGAGAACATGCCGCCCATCTCGCTCGACCGGCGGACGTACTCATCCACGCTCGGGTAGTTGCTGTGCACCGCCACGTCCTCGATCCGTACGTTCTCGAACCCGGCGTTCTCGACCAGCCGGCGCAGCAGCTCCTCGTCGCCGAGCACGAACATTCCCGGTTCTCCCGGCTCCGAAGGTGGCATGTGTCCGTGCGCGACGAGGACGCCAGCGGCGACGGAGATCCAGGGGTTGCGGGCGCCGCTCGACCAGACCGAAAAAGCAAGCCGTCCGCCAGGGCGCAGCACTCGCCTCGTCTCGGCGAGGGCTGCTGCCGGATCCGGCATGAGCATGTAACCCCAGCGGCAGAGGACGCCGTCGACCGAATCGTCCGCGAGCTCGATCTGCTCGGCGTCCAGTATGCGGTACTCCACGTTCGTCAGAACGAGCTCGGCACCTCGACGGCGAGCGATTTCGGCCATCGCCGGGCTGAAGTCGCTTGAGATCAGGTGACCGCTCTTGCCGAGGACTGCTGCAATCTCGAATCCGACATCGCCCTGGCCGGCCGCCAGCTCCAGCACCGTGTCGCCGGGCTTCGGCGCCAGCTCGCGGACGAGCCATTCGGTCACGGGGGCGGCGCTCTTCTCCCGTTCCGACCGCGAGCGCTCCCAGCCCCCGGCCATCGCAGCCCAGTTCTCGAGCCTGGCCTGGCGCTGCTCGTCGCGGTCCACGGCACGATCGTAGACGCACCCACCACCTGCTCAAGGCCCGACGGGACGGCGTTCTCGGCCGACGGTCGTCTACTTCACTCCGATCACCATTGAGTCGGGGCCGACCAGGTGCTGTGCGCGCGTACTGGTGAAGCCGGCATCGGTCATCCAACCGATGCAGTCTGCGGCTGTGTAGTCGAAACCGCCCTCGGTTTCGATCAGCATGTTGAGGCTCATGAGCAGCCCGAATACGTTCTGGGAGCGCTCGTCGTCGATGATGGCCTCGTAGACGATCAGCGCGCCGCCGTCCGGTAATGCTGCGTGTGCCTTGCCGATGAGCATCCGTTTCTCGTCCAGGCTCCAGTCGTGGAGGACGTGTCCCATGACGAGGACGTCGGCTTGTGGCAGGTCGTCCGAGAAGAAGTTGCCGCCGACGAAGTGCAGCCTTCCCTGCAGTCCGTTGTGCTCGACGAACTCCTCGAACACCGGCGCCGCCTCTGGGAGGTCGAAGCCGATGCCGGTGATGTGTGGGTTCGCGAGCGCGATCTGCGCGGCGAGGTCTCCTTGGGCCGTGCCGATGTCGACGAACGTCTTGTGCTCATGCCAGGGGAACTGTTGTGCGATCGCCATGTTGGCGCCGTGGCTGAGCCCGGTCATCGCTGCGAGGAATCCCTTGAGGCGGGCCGGATCCGCGTAGAGGGCTTCGAAGAACGGCGCCTCCCCGGACTTTGCCTCGTTCTGGGGCTGCCCTGTTCGCAACGCCTCGGTCAGATGCTCCCAGAAGCCGTACAGGCGCTGATTGGCCATCTCCAGAAGCCCACCGAGATAGGAGGGCTTGCGCTTGTCCAGGAAGAGGTCTGTGCTCGGTGTGTTGCTGTAGATCCCGTCGCGGCGCTCGAGGAACCCCAACGCCACAAGCGCGTCGAGAAAATCCCGGGAAGAACGCGGGTGGAGGCCGAGTCTGTCCCGCACAGCTTCACTGTCCTCAGGGTGCTTCGCGAGTTCCGTGAACAACTCCATCTCGACCGCGCTCAAGAGGACCTTCGATGCCCAGAAGCCAAGACCGACCTGCAGGATCTGATCCGGTGTCGGGTGCTCACTCATCTGATTCCTCCTCAGCGGTTCGGCCATGTTCGCCCGCGCCGATCATCCCAGGCATCGGCCACACACAATGCGTTGAACGACACCGCGACAAAGCCGAGCTCGACCCATCCTCGATCGCACCCTGAAACGCGACACCTGGGCGCGCCGGCCCCGCTACCCCCGCGCACGACCGAGTGAGGCGAGGCCGGTTCGCCGCGGGCCGATTCGGGCACACTCCTTCGGTGAAGCGAACTGCTCTGCTGCTGCTCCTGGCTGCGCTCGCTGCGGCGGGCGTGTATGGGCGGGAGGCCACCGGCGCCGCCAGGATCACGCCCACGCTGCGGATCGTCGGTCCGATGCTGAAGGGACAGGGATTCAGCGCGCGCGAGGCGGTTCGTGTGACCTTCAGCGCCTCGGGCGTTCGCTCCGCCCGCCTGGTCAGAGCCGGAGCGTCGGGATCCTTCGTGACGCGCGTTCCCGTGCTCGGCCCCTGTGCGGGCACGCTCACCGTCGTCGCGCGCGGACGCACGGGCGACCAGGCCAGGCTGAGGCGGCTCTCCAAGAGCTGTGGGCCTGCGCTCGGCCCGGCCGGTTGACGTGAAGAGGGCCGCCGGGGCGGCCCTCTTCGTCGAGCGAGCGTCGGCGCGACTCAGGGAAGGGTCATCCGCCAAATGCCCTGGGAGTGCGTCGCCGCGTAGATCACGTTCGGGCAGGTCTTCTTCTTGTCGACGCAGGTCGCGACCCGTGCGGACGGCTCGATCTCGAGGTGCATGACCTCGAACCGGGGCATGCCCTTCGTCACCTTCCACCCGTTCGTACCGTCCTTCTTGCCCTCGAGCACGCCGAAATCGGTCGAGACGTAGAGCGTGCCCTTCGGGTCGTCGCGGACGATGTCGGACACGGGCAGGTCTCCGTCGTTTGTTGGCGTCGGGAACGTCGAGGTGCCGCTCTCCACGTTGAGGTTCGTGAAGGTGCCGCCCTCCGTGACGCTGAAGACGTGGCCCGGCGTGGTCGGCGTCGCCGCGTTGTAGCCCGAGTACGTCACCCACGCATGGCCGATGTCCTTCGGGTCCGGGTAGATGGAGCTCGGGAACCGCGTGGGCGAGTTCGCGGCCAGGTTGTCCACGCGGTGCCAGACGACCGCTGCGGGGTCGACCCAGTCGGCGTTGTGCGTGACGAAGATGCGGCCTGCGGAGGTCGCCGCCCAGAGCGTTCCGTGGTCGGTCTTGTTCCGCGCGAGCCAGGACACCGAGCCGCCGGTTCGACCGGAGCCGTAGAACGTCCCGGTCAGGTCGCCGGGCGCCGTTCGGTTGTTCTGCGGGTCGGCGACCGCTGCACCGCCCATCGGCTGGTAGTCGCCGCAGTTCGGATCGCCTCCGAAGACCGTGAACTCCGGGCAGTTGGCCTCGTAGAAGGCGATGTTCGGATCCTTGTCCTGGGGAACCGCGCCGGGTGTCCCGGCACCGAAGGCCCAGGTCCGCCAGACGTGCTGCGCTCCCGAGTAGATCGGGTGCGCTCCGGCCACCGGATTCGGATCGGCGATCTGCGGCCAGTAGAACGCGACCGCCTCGCCGCTGATAACGATCGGGGCCGAGGAGATCACCCACTTCGTCGGGTCCCCGTCCCTGAAGTTCGAGTCGCTGAACCCGGAGGTGAACTCGTTGAACCGCCACGTCGGGTTGGTCGAGTCGAAGCCGGCGTTGCCGCCGTCGCCGTAGATGATCTGCGGAAGCGTGGTCGTGCCGCAGCCGAGTGCCGACCAGGTTCCGTTGTCCTGCGTGCCGCCCTCGACGTCGCAGGGCTGCCCTGGGTTGATGGCGACGTTGATGAACTGCAGTGTCTTGCCGAGCCCCTTGCCGATGTGCGTGATCCGGTTCGGGATCCGAGAGAGGAGCCGCTGGCAGGCGAGCGTGCTCCCCGGTGAGAGGAGCCGCTCGGTCGTGCACTGGCTCGATGTGTTGGCGAACGTGCCGTCCGTCCGGATCACGCCGCCGTCCGAGCCCTCGAAGATCTGGGTCGGGTTCGACGGGTTGATCACGATCGCGTGCTGGTCCGGGTGGATGGCGTTCGGTGCCCGCAGGCACGGCGAGATCCCGGCGAGCGCGCACCAGTTCGCTGGGTTGTCCTGGTTGTCGTAGGTCAGGTCGGTGAAGGTGCGGTTGTTGTTCGCGGCGTCGGGGTCACCTGCGGTGTCCGAGTAGAGGACGCCGCGGCCGTTGGAGCGACCGTTGCCGCACCCCACGCCCTTCGTGTTGCAGGGCAGCTCGCCGTAGAGGTATGAGCCGATCACGTAGACCGTGTCGGGCCTGCCCGCCGGCGTGTAGACCTCGTTGTCGTACCAGCACTGACCGGTGCAGAAGTCGTCCGTCGCGAAGTATGGGCTGGACGTCGTTTGCGAGGTCAGCCGCTGCCAGCTGTTGTAGGTGGCCGGGAACGGGTTCCCGTTGCCGGCAGGCTCCGTCGTCCCCGCCGCCTGCGAGGCGAGGAGGGTCGCGGCAGGCTGGTTGGCGTTGTCGGTTCGCCAGAACTCGGAGGCGTTGGCCGCGAGGATCCCGTTCGGGTTCGCCGTCCCTTCGGTCAGGTAGAGGCGGGTCTTGCCGTTCTTCACGGTGGGGGCGACCATCGTCCGGTCGGTTCCTCCACCGGGGAAGCGGGGAGCGAAGACCTGGTGGAAGTCCGTCGGCGAGGTCGACCCGTCGAGCGCCATCGACCGCCTCCACAGGCCTTGGTCGAACGCCGCCGCGTAGACGGTGCTCGGATCGAGCGGGTCGAGCGCGACGTCGGTGACGCCGAACGAGGCGCTGTCGTTGCCGTTCCAGACCTCGGTGAAGGTCTTGCCCCCGTCGTTGGACTCGTACAGTCCGGGTGCGTTCGCCCCCGGCTCGAGGCGCGTCGTGCCTCCGTTGCCGATCACGTGCGAGAGGCCGCGAACGCCCTGGGCCGAGCCGACGAAGATGTGGTTCGCATTCGTCGGGTCGACCACGATCTCGCTGATGCCCCGCCCGAGGAACGCGTCCTGTCCGGGCGTGGCGCACGAGTTGGTCGAGTTGTCGACGCAGGCGTCCGCGAGCTTCGTCCAGCTGTCGCCGCCGTTCGTCGACTTGTAGATGCCGACACCGGCCTCGCAACCCGAGCTGCACCGGTTGGCCTCTCCGGTCCCCAGGTAGAGCGTGTTCCCGGTGGGGTCGTTCGGGTCGGCCGTCAGCGCGCCGACCGAGTTCTGCTGGAGCGTTCCGTCGAGCCAGGTCCATGCAGGATCCGCCGCCAACCCGTCGTCAGTTCGCCAGACGCCGCCGCCGGAGACGCCGACCCAGAGCCTGCAGTTGCCCGGCGTGCAGGTCGCGGCGATCAGCATCGCCGTCACACGGCTCGCGGTCGTATCCGTCGAGCCCGAGAACGCGATCACGCCCGGCTGCTGCGCGATGCTCAGCGGCGCGTACGGTTCCCAGTGGTTGTTTCCCTGTGAACTTCCTGCCTGCGCGATCTTCGCGAACGTCGCCCGGGCCTTCGCGACGATCTGCGGCGAGATCGTGTCCGCCGGGTACGTTCGCTCGGCGGCCTTGTAGGCCTCCCAGCCGCCGACCGGGCCTTCGCCCGGCGTCGCGGGCGCCGAACCTCGTTGCCTGACGGCGTCCGGGTCGCCGCCGGCGAACTTCGACTTGAACCGCACGTATCCGGGGCCGTCGCCGGCCAATCCGGCGCCGAGCGTCCCGGCCAGCGCCGCGATCGCCACGATCCCGGCGATCACTGCGAGCGTCAGCGCACTTCTCCGCCTTCTTCGCATCACGCCCCCCTGTTGCGAAATTCGGTCCCGCGGCATTCTCGACCCGGGACCGCTCTGCCGAGCGTCAGCGTGGGCGATTGTAATACCAGGAACGAGTCGAAGCTGGATGTCGGCGGCGCGCGGCACGGCGACCGCGGATCGACACAGCGCCCCCAAACGGGAGTTGCGCCTATGTCGCCGGACGCGCACTGGATGCTGAACCATCTCGACCGACGTCGACCTCCTGGTCACTAACCGGAAGCGGGAACGGTGGGCGACCTCCCGCTTCACACGCGACAAAGCCGCAGGGCGACGCGCAGCCCGAGAGTGACGTGTTGCTTAACAGGGACGGCCCTGGTAGACATGGCGCGTGCTGCAGAACGGCCAGGTGCGCGGCACTTCCTCGCCCCGCCGAGCTTGTCCGGCCGCTGACGACCGCGGGGGTCCGCGAGGCTCAGGTGGGGCCTGCACCGGTGGGGTGGACGACACAGTCGCTGCTGCTCGGACACGTCCTCGGAGCGAGAGGCAATGACGCCTGGAAGCCGAAGCCCTGTCACCGCAGGCGCAAGGTCGGTCTTTACGGCGGAGGGGCTCGATTGGTACGCCTCGCTGCCGGCAGCGCCGGCCGCCCGCCTGGGCGACCTCTTGGTCGTCTCGGGCCAGGTTCCGCTCGACGAGGGAATGAACATCGTTGCACCCGGCGACCTCGTCGCCCAGACGCGCTACGTCTTCGAGTCGATCGCTCGGCTTCTCGAGGCTGCCGGAGCGACCTTCGACGATGTCGTCGACGTAATCGCGTTCACGCAGGACCCCCGTCAGATCGGGACAGTGCTCGATGTGGCGCGGGCTTATTTCGACCGCGACTACCCCGCCTGGTCGATTGCCTCGTTCCTGGGCTCGTACGTGCCCGGTGTCCTTGTCTGCATTCAGGCGATCGCGCATCTCGGGCCGGGCAGGAAAGAGTGCTTCACGCCGGACTCGCTGCGGTGGTGGGGGTCGCGCCCGGTGTCCGGCGGCTGCCGGAAGGGCGATCTACTGTTCGTCTCCGCGCAGTCGGCAATCGATCCCGACGGCAACGTCCTCTTTCCGGGAGACCACTCCGCGCAGGCGCGCTCCTCCTACGAGGGGATCCTCGAGATCGTCGGCATGGCCGGAGGCTCCGTCGACGACATCCTCGACTTCACCTCCTTCCATCAGGACCTGCGCGGCGCGGAGGCGACATTCACCGACATCTACATGCCCGAGGTGCTGAAAGGCGAGTTGTCAGACGAACGGGCCCCGTCGACGAGCCACGTCGGCACGCCCGGGCTGGAGAAGCCGGGGCAACTCGGCGCGTTCCGCGCCGTCGCCGATCTCTCGCCCGGGATGCGGACGGCGTACACCCCGGAGTTGAACTGGTGGAAGAACGTGCTGCCGCTCGCCGGCGGCGTCAAGAAGGAGAACGGCAAGCTCGTGACCGTCGCGGGCCAGGTCGCCTGCGCCGCCGACCAGAGCATCGTCGCGCCGGGCGACACCGGCGGCCAGGTCCGGTACATCCTCACGGAGATCCGCGAGGTGCTCGAGGGATTCGGCGGTTCGCTCGACAACGTTCTCGGCGTCGTCTCCTTCCACAAGGACCCGCGGGCATGGCAGGACGCCATGCAGGTCGCCGCGGAGGTCTTCCCGACGGGCGGCGGCCCCGCCTGGACGGCGGTCGCCATGCCGGCGCTCTGGATGGAGGGCTATCTCCACGAGATAGCTGCAATCGCCGTCCTCTAGTCGTGCAACCACCGACCGTAAGGAGGAGCGACGAGATATGGGCGCAGCGAGCACGAACGACCCGCAAACAGCTCTTGAGCCGCGCCCGGCGCGGCTTCACGGCAAGGTGGCGCTCGTCGTCGGCGGCACTTCCGGTATCGGTCGGGCGATCGCGCTTCGTTTCGCCGCCGAAGGCGCTTCCGTCGTGGTCGCATCGCGGACACGCGAGTCGAACGAAGGCCCCGCGCCGACAGACGCGCTGATTCGTGAGCGAGGGGGCGTCGGTGAGTATGTCCAACTCGATGTGACCGACGCAGCGGCCGTCGGCCGGGTCGTCGATGGGACGATCGAGTCGCTGGGCGATCTCCACATCGTCGTCTGTTCGGCGGGCACCTTCTCGGGCGGCGACTCGCGCGAGCTCCCACTGGAAGACTTCGACCGGCAGTTCGCAGTCGACGTGCGCGGCTCCTTCGTCTGCGCGCGCGCAGCGCTGAGACACTTCGTCCCGAAGCGCTACGGGAAGGTGGTGCTGGTCTCCTCGAACTTCGGCCTCGTCGGTGTAGCCGGCTTCGCCGCCTACTGCGCGGCAAAGGCAGCCGTGATCGGTCTCGTCCGTGCGCTGTCAGTCGAGTTTGGGTCGAGCGGAGTCAACATCAACGCGCTGCTGCCGGGGGCGACGCACACAGCCTCCAGCGATCCATTTCGGGAGAACCCGGCGATCGATGAGATCTGGCGGCGGATGACGCCGCTACGCATGCCGGGTGATCAGTTCGTGGCCGATGCGGAGGATGTCGCGAATGCCGCGCTCTTCCTCGCCTCCGACGAGTCGCGCGCGATGACGGGCCACGGGCTCGTCGTCGACGGTGGGTGGACGGCGCTGTAGCCGCGGGTGGCGTCTTCCCACTGCTCGCCTACAGAGCGACAACAGCGACGAGAGGGTTGTGATGACCGAAACCAAGCCTCCGCTGCCCCGTTATACACGCGAGACCGCGCCGCAGAAGGTGCAGGCTGCAGAACGCCTGAACACGCTGGACCAGAGCCGCTCGCCCTTGTCGCCAAGATAACGCGTGCCGGGCTGGCTCAGGTGGATGTCGATCGAGCGCGGCAACGCGACTCCTCGATTTTCGAGACGCAGCTGCCCACAGCTGCATGCGCCGCGTCGGGTCATGATGCGATCAGTCAATTCAGCGCCAGCCGAGCTCGGGTGCGACGTATTTGAGGATGCTCTCGATGGCGTGCGCGTTGTAGTCGACGCCGAGCTGGTTCGGTACGGTCAGCAGGAGCGTGTCCGCGGCGGCGATTGCCTCGTCCTCGGCGAGCTGGTCGACGAGCACGTCGGGCTCGGCGGCGTACGTGCGGCCGAAGATCGCCCGCGTTGCTGCGTCGATGTAGCCGATCTGGTCGCCGTCACTGGTGCTCTGCCCGAAGTACCTGCGGTCGAGGTCGTTGACGAGCGCGAAGATGCTGCGGCTGACGGAGACGCGTGGCTCGCGTTCGTGTCCGGCTTCCTTCCACGCCGTGCGGAAGGCCTCGATGTGCCGGGCCTGCACGACATGGAACGGCTCGCCGCTCGCGTCGTCGTCGACGAGGGTCGAGCTCATCAGGTTCATGCCGAGGGTGGCCGCCCAGGCTGCTGTCCTGTCCGATCCTGCGCCCCACCAGATCCGGTCGCGCAAGCCTGGCGAATGCGGCTCGATGGTGAGCAGGCCCGGCGGGTTCGGGAACATCGGCCGGGGGTTCGGCTCGGCGAACCCCTCCCCCTTCAGTACCTCCAAAAACACCTGGGTGTGGCGGCGCGCCATGTCGGCGTCGGTCTCACCGTCGGCAGGCTGGTAGCCGAAGTAGCGCCAGCCGTCGATCACCTGCTCCGGTGACCCACGGCTGATGCCAAGCTGCAGCCGACCGCCTGCGAGGAGATCGGCGGCGCCGGCGTCTTCGACCATGTAGAGCGGGTTCTCGTAGCGCATGTCGATGACGGCGGTGCCGATCTCGATCCTCGACGTCCGCGCGCCGATCGCCGCGAGGAGCGGGAACGGCGACCCGAGTTGCCTGGCGAAGTGGTGCACGCGGAAGTACGCCCCGTCGGCTCCCACCTCTTCGGCCGCGACTGCCAGCTCGAGCGACTGGACCAATGAGTCGTATGCCGAGTGCACTTGCGACGACGGCGACGCCGTCCAGTGACCGAAGGACAGGAACCCGATCTTCTTCATTCACGCATCCTCGTCGATGAGGCTCTGGCGCGAGCTTCGCAAGGCGGAGCGACTGACCACGCCGTGTCAACGGCTAACCCAGCTCCACGACCTCCCGCTGCTTTCGGGCGATCGTGACCCTCACCACAGACGGACCCTCGAGGTCGCCGGTCTTCTCGACGAAGCGGTCGGTCTCGCAACGGCGCGCGGCGCGGGCGCGGAGGCCGCAGAGCTCGCCGAGCACACAGGCGGGGCAGACGACGATCGTCGACAGCGTGAGCAGGTCATCTGCCTGAAACGACTTCAGCGAAGCCCGCCACGGATCAGAGCTGCGAGACCTGATCCGCTGACGTCAGAGAAAGCGCCAGGGGCTCTATGCGCCCGGTGTCGACCTCCTGGTCGGTATCTCGAAGGCCTCGTTCCTAGGCTTTGGGCGCTGTCGCGGGTTGCGGCCGTGCGTATCCGATCTCGCCCAGGGCGTGCCGGATCTCGTCGAGCGTTGCTGGATCCTCGATCGTCGCCGGGAACGAATATGCCTCGCCGTCGGCGATCCGGCGCATGGTGCCGCGCAGGATCTTTCCGGATCGGGTCTTCGGTAAGCGGCCGACGACGGTTGCGGTCTTGAATGACGCGACGGGCCCTATTCGGTCGCGAACCGCCTGTACGACCTCCGCGACGATCTCGTCGTGGGGGCGTCTCACTCGCGCCTTCAAGACGAGGAAGCCAACCGGCACCTGCCCCTTCAGGCTGTCCGCTACGCCGACGACTGCGCACTCGGCGACATCGGCGTGCGAGGCCAGGACCTCCTCCATTGCGCCTGTCGAGAGTCGGTGGCCGGCGACGTTGATGATGTCGTCGGTTCGGGACATGACGAAGACGTACCCCTCATCGTCCAGGTAACCGGCGTCGGCCGTCCGGTAGTAACCGGGATAGGCGGCGAGGTATGCCTCGTGGTAGCTGTCATCTGCCTGCCACAGTGTCGGTGTGGAGCCAGGCGGCATCGGCAGCTTCACCACGAGCGCGCCGATCTGTCCGCTCGGAAGCTCCTCCCCGGCGGAGTCCAGCACGTGGAGATCCCAGCCCGGTGCCGGGCGTGTCGGCGATCCGGGTTTGACGGGCAGAGGCTCGATTCCGAGGCAGTTGGCGGCGATCGCCCAGCCAGTCTCCGTCTGCCACCAGTGATCGATCACCGGCACCTCGAGCTTCTCTTCGGCCCAGCGGAGTGTTTCCGGGTCGCAGCGTTCTCCGGCGAGGAAGAGCGCGCGGAAGCGCGAGAGGTCATAGCGTCCGATCAGTTCGCCTTCGGGATCCTGCTGGCGGATTGCGCGGAAGGCAGTCGGTGCCGTGAAGAGCGTGCACACATCGTGTTGGGAGATCACCCGCCAGAACGCCCCCGCGTCGGGAGTGCCGACGGGCTTGCCTTCGTAGAGAACTGTCGTACAGCCGTGCAAGAGCGGCCCGTACACGATGTACGAGTGGCCGACGACCCAGCCGACGTCGGAGGCCGTCCAGTACACCTCGCCCGGCCGGAGGTCGTAGATATGGCTCATCGACCACTCGAGTGCCACGGCATGTCCGCCGTTGTCGCGCACGATTCCCTTCGGCCGGCCGGTGGTGCCCGACGTGTACAGGATGTAGAGCGGATCCGTCGCCTCCACGGTCACGCAGTCGGCCGGTTCGGCCCCCGCAACTGCCTCGCCCCAGTCGCTGTCCCGGGTTGGATCGAGCTCGGCCTCGAGCGCCGGCCGTTGGAGAATGATGCAGCGTTCGGGCTTCCAATCTGCCCTGGCGATAGCCGCGTCGAGGAGGGGCACGTACGGGACCACTCGGCCAGGCTCGATCCCACACGAGGCCGCGACGACGACCTTGGGTTTGGCATCGTCGATCCGGTTGGCGAGCTCGTCCGCCGCGAAACCGCCGAACACCACCGAGTGGATCGCTCCGAGCCGGGCGCACGCGAGCATTGCGATCACCGCCTCGGGAACCATCGGCATGTACACGATCACCCGGTCGCCCCGCTCGACACCGTGCGCTGCGAGAGCTCCGGCAAAGCGCGCGACCAGGTCGAGGAGCTCCCGGTAGGTGAACGTCGCAGTCGTCTCCGTGACCGGCGAGTCGTAGATCAGCGCAAGCTGATCTGCCCTACCTCCCTCGACGTGACGGTCCAGCGCGTTGTAACAGGTGTTCAGGCGACCGCCGGGAAACCACCGATAGAACGGCGCCCGAGAATCGTCGAGCACCTTCCCCCACGGCTCGACCCAGTCGATCGCGGCTGCGGCCTCGCTCCAGAACTCCTCAGGGGCATCCAGCGAGCGCCGATAGACCTCCTCGAACTGGATCATCACGCGTCCCTTCCGTCCGCACGCCTGAACCGTGGACCGCCCCGAACCTATCGCCGAGCTCGAATCGAGTCAACAATCCTGCCGGTTCGGCTGATGGATGGATCGTCCGCTTGGAATACTTGCCAGCAGTTCGCACCGGCCAGGAGAACCCGAGGGGGCCGACCTCTCCGACGGGGGAGTTCGAGATGAGTGGACAGTGCTGCTGAGCGACGACGAGAAGCGGATGTACGCAGGCGAGCAGGGCCCTGCCGTCCAGAAGGCGATGGATCTCCTCGTGCGCTACGGCGAAGCGCTCGGTGCAGAACGGCTCGTCGACACACAGAATGTCTGCGGAGCGAACGTCTTCACGCCTCGCCAGCGGGAACTGGGCGGCGACTCGGAGGATGCAGCGTTCTCGCGACTCAGCCTCGACAGCGACGAAATCGTCGAGATGCCGCACGTCAAGGTCTTCAGCTGCCAGCTGATCGGGCCGATGGACCGCGAGGAGTGGACGACGCAGGGCGTCTCCGACGACGTCCACGCGGAGATCACCGAGAGCATGGAGTACAACGCGCGGCACGGCGTGCATCTGATGAACACGTGCACGCCGTACCAGGTCGGAAACGTGCCGGTGAAGGGGGAGATCTGCGCGTGGATGGAGTCGTCGGCGGTGATCTACATCAACTCCGTGCTCGGCGCGCGCTCGAACGTCGAGGGACGCGAGAGCACGGCCGCCGCGATGCTCACCGGCAAGATCCCGCACTGGGGCTTCCACCTCGACGAGAACCGCTTTGGTACCCACCGGATCGACGTCGAGCTTCCCGGTCGAGACCTCGCAGGACTGGGGGATGCTCGGCTACTTCACCGGCGAGGTGGTCGAGGAGAAGGTGCCGGTGTTCGACGGGATCACCCGCACGCCGGACCTGCTCAAGCTCAAGCACTTCGGCGCGGCCGCCGCATCGTCCGGTGGCGTCGAGATGTACCACATGCCGGGCGTGACGCGCGGAGGCGCGCACGATCGAGGAGGCATTCGGCCCGAACACGCCGGTCGAGACCTTCACGTACGGCGAGACGGAACGGCGACGGACTTACGAGGCGCTGAACTGCACCGCGGAGGACCGCGACGTCGACTTCGTCATGCTCGGCTGCCCGCACGCTGCGATCGATCAGATCCGGCGAGATCTGCCGGCTGCTCGAGGGGAAACGCGTGCACTCGGAATGCGCGCTCTGGGTGTTCACACCGCGCGCGATGCGCGCGCGTCGCCGACGCAGAACGGCTACGTGAAGATCCTCGAGGACGCCGGCGCGATGCTGATGAGCGACACCTGCTCCGCGATCGGCCAGTTCCTGCCGAAGGGGACGCGCGTGGTCGCGACCGACTCCGCCAAGCAGG
This sequence comes from uncultured Actinomycetes bacterium, assembly GCA_963808815.1. Lineage (GTDB taxonomy): Bacteria > Actinomycetota > Thermoleophilia > Gaiellales > Gaiellaceae > DATBLE01. The sequence continues at coordinate 59,314 of CAWEGI010000019.1, forward strand.
TGCACTACCTGCCGGCGATCATGAGCATCCAGGGCTGGTTCGGCACGCTCGACGAATGCGTCGACGCGGCGCTCACCGGCCGGTGGAGGGGAGAGCTCGCGTGAGCGAGAGCGTCGTCCTGCATGGCCGGAAGGTCGTCGGCGGCGTCGCCGAGGGCGAGGCGCTGGTCACGCAGCAGACGATCTCCGGCTGGGGCGGCGTCGACCCGATGTCGGGGACGATCATCGAGACGCGCCACGAGCTGCGGGGCCAGTCCTTCCCGGACAAGGTGCTGGTCTTCCCCGGCGCGAAGGGCTCGTCGGGCTGGTCGGCGATCTTCCACCTCACCCGCCTCGCGGGGTCCGCGCCGCAAGGCGATGGTCTTCAACGTGATGACGACCAAGGTCGCGCTCGGTGCGGTCGTCACGCGCGTGCCGTCGGTGACCGACCTCGATCAGGACCCGCTCGAGGTGATCGAGACCGGCGACTGGGTGCGGGTGGACGCCGACAACGGGACCGTCGAGGTCGTGAGGCGGGCAGGCGCGTGAGCGGCGGCGACGACCAGCGGTGGTACGAGATCGAGAAGACCCGCGGCGACTGGTTCACGGACGGCGATGCCGCCGATGAGCGGCCCGAGCGGAAAGCGCCGGACACGACGGTTCGCGAGGAGGCGCGCGACGTGCCCGTGCACGCGGAGGCGGACGTGCTCGTCGTGGGCGGCGGGCCGGCCGGCTGCGCCGCGGCGACCGCGGCCGCGCGCTGGGCGCGGACGTGCTGCTCGTCGAGCGGTACGGCCACCTCGGCGGGCTTGCCACAGGCGGGCTCGTCTTCTGGATCGACCGGATGACGGACTGGGACGGCAACCTCGTCATCACCGGCTACGCGGCGGACGTGCTCGGCCGGATGCCCGAGGACGCCGTCTTCGGCCCGGCGCCGGAGCTCTGGGGCTCGACGGACCCGGTCAGGTCGCGTACTGGAAGCAGCGCCAAAAGGCATTCCGTGACACGGTCACATGGTCGCCGACCGTCGATCCCGAATGGCTGCAAGCTCGCGTCGCTCGACCTGCTCCAGGAGGCGGGCGCACGGCTGTTCCTGCACAGCTGGGTCGTCGACGGCGCTCGTCGAAGACGGAAACGTGCGGGGAGTCGTCTTCGAGAGCAAGCAGGGTCGGCGGGCGATCCTCGCCAAGGTCGTCGTCGACGCGAGCGGCGACCTCGACGTCCTCGCCCGCGCGGGCGCCGCCGTTCGAGTCGGACATCGACAGCGGCGACGTCAACCACTGCATCAACACGGCGTGGACGTGGACCGGCGTCGACATGGAGCGCTGGTTCTCGTTCGTGCTGGAGCGGCCGGACGAATATCGAGAGCTGATGAAGCGTGGCACCGCGGCGCTCGGTTACGTCGAGCCGCCGATGGTCGTCGTGGCGCGACGAGGTCGCGCTCTTCCTCGGCCCACGCCTGTCCGGCTACAGCGGGGTCGACGTCGAGGATCTCACCGCGGTCGAGCTCGAGTCGCGGCGGCGCATGGTCGCGCACCTGAGCTGGTTCCGCGCCAACGCGCCCGGCTTCGAGCACGCCTGGCTGATGACGACCGCGCCGCAGATCGGGATCCGGCACACGCGCCGGCTGAACGGCGTCCGCAAGATGACGAACGCCGACTGGAAGGCCGGCGTCCGCCACCCGGACGAGATCGGCGTCTCGCCGTCACCGGGGACGAAGTTCGCGCCGGTGTCGGTGCCGTACGGCGCGATCGTCTCCGCCGACTTCGACAACGTGTTCGCCGGCGGGCGTCATATCGCCTGCGACCCATCGACGCAGTCGTTCATGCGCGAGATCCCGCAGTGCTGGCTGACCGGCCAGGCGGCCGGCATCGCAGCCGCCCTGGCCGTGTCGGACGGCGTCGCGGGCGCGCGACGTTGACGTGACGCGTATCCAGGACGAGCTCCGCCGCCAGAACGTCTTCCTCCACGGGACAGCCGCGCCGGTGGCGGCGAGAACGGAGGACTCGTGAGTCGAGCGCTGCGCAGCAACTTCGAGCCCGGCAGCTGCGCGAGGCGGTGCGCCGCGCGCAATGGAAGGCGCTCGGGCTGACCGACGAGGACATGCTGAAGCCGAAGATCGCCGTCGTCAACAGCTCGTCGGAGCTGGCGATCTGCTTCAGCCACCTGGACGGCATCGCCACGTCGTCAAGGACGCGGTTCGCGAGGCCGGCGGCCTGCCGTTCGAGATTCGCACCGCCGCGCCGAGCGACTTCATCATCAGCGCCGGCGCGGCGGCGGCTACATGCTCGCCAGCCGCGACCTGATCGTCAACGACATGGAGATCGCCGTCGAGGGCGCGCAACTCGACGGCATGGTCTGCCTGTCGTCGTGCGACAAGACGCCGCCCGCGCACCTGATGGCGGCCGGCCGCTTCAACATCCCGACCATCCTCGTCATCTGCGGCTACCAGCCGAGCGGCGACTACCAGGGCAAGCACGTCGACATCGAGGACGTGTTCCTCGGCGTCGGTGCAGGCGCATGTTCGGCAAGCTCGTCGAAGGAGACGCTGCGCGGCATGTGCGACCACGCGATCAGCGGACCGGGCGTGTGCGCCGGCATGGGCACGGCCAACTCGATGCACATCGTCTGCGAGGCGCTCGGCATGGCGCTGCCCGGCAGCGCGCCGGTGCTCGGCGAACAGCCCGAAGATGTTCGAGATCGGCGCGCCGGTCGGGACGGCGCATCGTGGAGATGGTGCGAGGACGATCTCAAGCCGCGCGACATCCTGACGCCGGGCGCCTTTCGCAACGCCGCGGCCGCGGTGCTCGGCGTCAGCGGCTCGATCAACTGCATCAAGCATCTGCAGGCGACGGCCGTCGAAGCCGGCGTCGACGTCGACGTCTTCGCGCTCTTCAACGAGCTCGGCGAGACAGGTGCCCGTGCTGAGCGCCGTCGCGCCCGAACGGCACCGGACACGATCGACGCGTTCGAGGCGGCCGGCGGCGCGCGGGCGCTGATGAAGCAGCTCGAGCCGCTGCTCGATCGTCGACGCGCTCACGGTGACCGGCCGCACGCTCGCGCGACAACCTCGCCGACGCGCGTCGTGCACGACGCCGACGTCATCCGGCCGCTCGACCGCCCGTTCTCCGACAAGCCGCCGATCGTCGTGCTGCACGGCTCGCTCGCGCCCGAAAGCGCGATCGTGAAGCTCGGCCTGCGCGACCCGGGCAGCACGACGCGCTTCAACGGGCCGGCGATCGTCTACGACGACGGCCTCGAGGCGATCGCAGGCGATCCGAAGCGGCGAGGTCAAGCCCGGGCAGCGTGCTCGTGGTCCGCGGCATGGGACCGCAAGGGCGGGCCGGGGATGGCCGGGCCGGCGTCGCGCGTGCGTGTTCGCGCTCGACGCGGCCGGGCTTGACCGACGAGGTCGCGTTCGTCACCGACGGCCAGCTGTCCGGGCTGTGCAACAAGGGGATGATGGTCGCCGAGGTGTCGCCCGAGTCGGCCGTCGGCGGACCGCTCGGCGCTGGTCGAGAACGGCGACCGCATCACGATCGACGTCGACGCGCGCACGCTCGATCTCGACGTGCCCGAGGCGGAGCTCGCCGCGCGGCGCGCGCGCGTCGGCGAACCGCGCGCTGCCGAAGTCGAAGCGGCTATCTGTCGATCTATCAGCGCAGCGTCCAGCCGATGTCCACCGGCGCGGTGCTCGTCGAAAGGGACTGACGAGGCTAGTTCGCCGGTGCGGCGAGCAGCAGGTCGGATGCCTTCTCGCCGATCATCAGCGTCGGCGCATTCGTGTTGCCGGAGGTGATGAACGGCATGACCGACGCATCGGCGACGCGCAGCCCGTCAACGCCCCGGACGCGGAGCTCCGGATCGACGACCGCCCGGTAGTCCACGCCCATGCGGCAGGTGCCGACCTGATGGTGATAGGAGACGACAGTGCGGCGCACGTAGTCACGCAGCTCGGCCCGCGTTCGAACCGACGGCCCCGGGTAGAGCTCCTCCGCGCTCCACTCGGCGAACGCAGGCTGGCGCGCAATCTCGCGGACGAGCTCCACGGACGCGGTCAGGGCGTCGAGGTCGGCTTCGCAGGACAGACAGCGCGGGTCGAGTGAAGGCCGCACATCGGGGTCGGCGGAGACGAGGCGGAGCTCGCCGCGGCTCTCGACGCGAATCAGGCCGCCGAGCAGCGTATACGCGTCGTCGGGGCCGTTCATGTCCTCGGACCGGTAGAGGGGCAGATGGAAACAGAGCGGCTGCGTGTCCGGCACGACGAGCCCCGGCCGGCTGCGCCAGAACAGGTGGGCGTGCAGCTGCGTGACCCCTGCGACCCGGTCCGGCACAGGTCTCGGCGAGCTGACGATCACCGGGCAGAGGAGGTGGTCGTGGAGGTTCTTCCCGACGCCCGGCAGGTCGGCGCGGCACTCGATCCCGAGGGCGGCGAGCTCGTCCGCGGGGCCGAGCCCCGAGAGCAGCAGGAGCCGGGGCGAGTCGATCGCGCCCGCGCACACGATCACCTCGCCGGCTGCCTCGAGGAGCTTCACGTCGCCGCCGCGCTCGATTTCGACACCCGTGCACCGCCCGCCCGCGAACGGTAGACGGCGGGCAGCCGAGCCGGTGAGCACGGTCAGGCTCGACGTCCGGCCACCGGCTCGAGAAACGCAGACCAGGCGGTCGCACGAACGCCGTCGCGCATCGTCAGCTGCGAGAAGCCGACGCCGTCGAGCTCGGCGCCGTTGTGGTCCGGGTTGTAGGGAATGCCCGCCTCTTGCGAGGCGGCCACCATCGCCTCGATCAGCGGGTGGCGTGGGTACCTGGTGGTCACCGGCAGCGGCCCTCCCGCACCGCGGTACTCGCTCGGTCCGAGGTCGCAGTCCTCGGAGCGCTTGAAGAGCGGGAGGACGTCGTCGAAGCCCCAGCCGTGCGCTCCGTGGTATGCCCAGCCGTCGTAGTCGAGCCGGTGGCCGCGGATGTGAGCGAGCCCGTTGAGCGCGCTCGTGCCGCCGAGCACCCTGCCGCGGGGCCACGCGAGCCGCCGGCCCGCGCACGCACGCTGTGGCTCGGTCTCGTAGCCCCAGTCGACCGTCGACCCGGCAGCTCGGCCCAGCGGCCGGGATCGTGGATCGCCGGTTCGACGGGCGCGCCCCCGGCCTCCACCACGGCCACGGACGCGCCCGCGTCCACGAGTCGGCGGGCGACGACGGACCCGCCCGAGCCGGCGCCGACGACGACGTAGTCGAACGAGCCCGCCGAGGCCGCGCTCATGCCGTGCGGCGCGAGAGGGCGTCCACGGCGACGGCGAAGAGGATGATCGCGCCGCGGATGACGTCCTGGTAGTACGGGTTGACGCCGAGCAGGTTGAAGCCGTTGCGGATGAACTCGAGGAAGAGCACGCCGAGCACGGTCCGCCAGATTGCGCCGCGCCCGCCGAGGATGCTCGTTCCGCCGACGACGACCGCGGCGATCGCGGGGAAGACGACGTCCGAGAGACCGTCGCCGGCGATCGCCGTCCCGGTGCGCGAGATCAGGATCGCGCCGGCGACGCCGGCGGAGAACCCGCTGAACGCGAACGCGCCGATGCGCAGCGCGCGGATGTTGATCCCCGACAGGCGCGCCGCCTCCGCGTTGCCGCCGGCCGCGTAGAGCCAGCGCCCGATCTTCATCCTGGACAGGACGAATCCCGTCACGATCGCGAAGCCGAAGAAGACCCAGACGAAGTAGTCGACGCCGAGCGCCTTGCTGTTGCCGAGGTCGCCGAAGCCGGGATCACTGATGTAGAGCTGGAAGCCGTTGGTCACCTTCGTGCCGATGCCGACGATCATCAGGCTCGAGGCGAGCGTCGCGACGAACGAGTTGACGCGGAAGACCGCGACGACGATCCCGTTGAAGACGCCGATCGCGGCGCCGAGCCCGACGCCGAACAGCAGCGCCGGCGCGGTGCCGAGGGACGGGTAGACCTTCGCCGCGACGATCCCGGAGAGCACGTAGATCGCACCGACGCTGAGGTCGAACTCGCCGACGATCAGGAGCAGCGTCAGTGCGCAGGCGACGATGCCGTAGATCGCGCCCGACTCGAGGTTGTTGAGGAGGTTGACCCAGGTGAGGAAGTGGCTCGCCGTCGTCGCGAGCACGACGAAGAGCACCAGGAAGACGACGACGATCGCATACTCGCGGAGCACCTCGAACGCGTTCGCGGCGCGCGCCCGCGAGCGCATCCTCTCGACGGTCTCGACCAGCTCCGTCATGCCACCTTCCCCTCGCCGAAGGCAGCGCGCATGACGTTGTCCTCTTTCGCGTCCGCGCCGGCGAACTCGGCGACGATGCGGCCGCGCCGGATGACGAGCACGCGATGCGCGAGGCCGAGCACCTCCTCGATCTCGGAGGAGATCAGCAGGACGCCGAGCCCGTCGGCCGGCGAGCTCGATGATCAGCTCGTGGATCGCGCGCTTCGCGCCGACGTCGACGCCGCGCGTCGGCTCGTCGGCGATCAGCACCTTCGGCGTCTGTCACAGCCACTTCGCGAACAGCACCTTCTGCTGGTTGCCGCCGGAGAGCGTCGGCGACCGGCGCTCGAGTGAGCGGCGGCGCGCACGTCGAGGTCGGTCGAGCACGCGCCGGACGCGCGCGGCGCTCGCGCGCCGGCTGGACGACGCCGCAGCCGCGACACTCGCCGCAGGTGCGCGCAGCGTGACGTTCTCGCGCACGGAGCGGATCATCAACAGCCCCTGGTCCTTGCGGCTCTCGGGCAGCATCGCGATCCCGTGGCGCGATCGCGTCGCGCGGACGGCGCGCGGCGAGCCGGCCGCCCGTCGAACACGATCGTGCCCGCGTCGAGCCGGTCGGCGCCGAAGATCGCCCGCGCGACCTCGGTGCGGCCGCTGCCGACGAGGCCGGCGAGCCCGACGATCTCGCCCGGCGCGGACGTCGAGCGAGACGTCCTCGAACGCCGGCGGCCGCGAGAGCCCGCGCACTCGAAGCACGACCGGTGCGTCGCGCGGCGGCGGCGCCTGTCGGCGGAAAGTCGAGGTCGATCGTCGCGGCCGAGCATCGCCGTGACGAGCGTCTCCGGCGTCTCGTCGGCGGCGGGCCGCTGCGACGAGGCGCCCGTCTCGCATCACCGTGACGGTGTCGCAGAGCGCGAGCACCTCCTCGAGGAAGTGCGAGACGTAGACGATCGTCGTGCCGCGCGGCGCGCAGGTCGCGCGATGATCTCGAGCAGGCGCTCGGACTCGTCGCGGGTCAGCGACGCGGTCGGCTCGTCCATCACGATCAGCCGCGCGTCGCGCGCGAGCGCGCGCAGGATCTCGACCTTCTGCTGGTCGGCCATGCGCAGCGTCTGCGACGCGCCTGCCGGCGCGAAGGCCGAAGCCGATCCGCTCGTCGAGCTCGCGCGAAGCGTCCAGCGCGCCGCGCCGGTCGACGAGCCGACGGCGCCGAGCTCGACGCCCGAGGAACACGTTCTCGAGCACGGTCAGCGCGGGCACGAGCGCGAGCTCCTGGTGCGATCAGTCGCGATGCCGGCGTCGAGCGCGTCCCGCGGCGAGCGGAACGCGACCGGCTCGCCGTCGACGAGCGAGCTCGCCGTCGTCCGGCTGGACGGCGCCGCCGACGATCTTGCCGAGCGTCGACTTGCCGGCGCCGTTCTCGCCGACGAGCGCGTGGATCTCGCCGGCCGCGATCGCGACGCTGACATCGTCGAGCGCCCGAGCTCCCCGTAGTGCTTGCTGATCCCCCGGACGTCAACCTGCAAGCCGCGGCCGGCGGCGGCCCCAGAGGGACCCCGCCGGCTGCCGCTGCTACCACTCGGGATGGAATTTCGAGAGGTTGGCTTTCGTGATGGGGGCGTTCCCGGTCGGCGAGTAGACCGCGCAGACCTCGACGTCGGGATGTGCGATCGGCTGTTTCCGGGCGGCCAGGATCGTGAGCTTGGCCGCCGTCTTCGCCTCCGTGGCCGGCATCAGGCAGGTGCTGCCGAACATCTGACCCGACCGGATCAGCCCTGCGCCCTGCTTGCTGATCGCGCCGCCGGTGACGAGGACGTCCTTGCCGGGCTTCTTACCGAGATCCTTGAGGCCGGCGATCACGCCTATGGCGCCGAGGTCGCCGTCGCTGGCGATCACGTCGACGTCCGAGTGCGTCTGCACCAGACTCTTGGTCAGCGTGCGAGCCGCGTTCGGGTCGAAGTTGTTCAGGCCCGTGGCGATGACCTTGATGTTCGGGTACTTCGCCTTCACGTTGGACATGAAGTTCTTCCTGCTGATGGAGGCCCAGTCGAACGCGAGCGGGCCGTACGTGTAGATCACGTTGCACGGGTTCGCGCCCTTCGCCTTGCAGGCGGCCGCGGCGAGGTTCGCAACCGCCTGGCCGTTGATGCGGGCGAGTTCGATGACGGACGCGGAGAGCCCCGGAATCTGGCGCGCGGCCGTGTTCGGGTTCGGCCCGAGCGCGTTGCCGAACGCGACGACCGGGATCCCGGCCTTCATCGCCTTCCGTGCGCAGTTCATCAGTGGCGGGCCGGCCACCGCCTTCAGCGCAAACGCGTCGTACTTGCCCGAGGCGATTGCGTCGTTGCAGTTGGCGATCTCCTTCGGGACGCTGTTGTTCGAGTCGAAGACGTCGACGCTGACGGCTCCGTCAGCCTTCGCGACGCCCTTGACGTTGTTGATGATCGCCTGCTCGACCGGATTCGCCTGGATCGCGACGAAGAGCGCGATGTTGACGTGTTTCTTCGCGGCCGGCTTGCCTGTCGCGGTACCCACGCTGATCACGAGAACACACGTGAGGATTGCCGCCACGGCAAGCGTGGCACCCACCGCCCTCGCCCTCGACGACGACGCTCTGCGACTCATTGCTTCCTCCTCCTTGACTTGTTGGACCCCTCCGACGAGATCGCACGCCAACGCTCTCGGCGAAAGGGCATGCACGCGGTACGGGCGCGATTATCCAAAGAGCCTGTCCCGCAAGTCAAACGGACTGTTCAACATGCGGAACATCGATCAGGGACTCGATGCGAGCGTGCTCGGGAGCTACTCCTGGAGCACGGTGCGCCAGCTGACCTGCGGCGTATAGCCGAGGAGGCTGTCCGCCTTGTCGATCGCGAGGAGCGATCCGTGCTCGGCCAGCTCGCCGCGGATCGGCACGTCCGGGAAGACCTCGGCCATCAGCTCGAGGGTCGGCCGCTTCATCACCGTGTCCGCCGCGGCGACGATGAACGTCTCTGCTCCGCGGATGTCGGCTTCGAGCGCGCGCTCGACGCTCTGAGCGACGTCCCGCTCGTCGACGTAGCTCCACAGGTTCCACTTCCGCATGCGCGGATCGTCCCAGTAGCCGGGGAAGCGCTCGTAGTCGGAAGGCCCCATCACGTTCGAGAACCGCAGCCCGACGAACGGGATGCCGCTCCAGCGGCTGAACTGCCGCGCCATCTCCTCGCCGAGCACCTTCGACAGCGCATAGGCCGACTCGGGACGGAGCTCGTGCTGTTCGTCGACCGGCACGTAGTCCGGCGGCTGCTCGAATGGAAGGCCGAGCGTGACCTCGCTCGACGCCCAGACGACGCGTTTCACACCGGCGCGCGCGGCCGCAGCGAAGACAGCGTGCGTACTGACCACGTTCGTCCTGAAGGTGCGATCAGGCGTGCCGTGCACCGGCGACGGAATCGCGGCCAGGTGCACGACGGCATCGGGGGCCGGCATCCGTGCCGCGCCGCCGTTCAGCGCCTCGAACGCCTGTCCGAAGTCGGTCACGTCCGCGGCGAGGAACGGCGCTGGCGAGTCGTAGCTGTACGACTCCGGCGACGGGACGACGTCGACGTTCACCACCTCGTGGCCGCACTCGAGCAGACGCCCGACGACCGCGCGACCGGCTTTGCCGCTCCCCCCGGTGACGACGACCTTCACGGCCGGCAATCTCTCACAAACCCCGTGACCCATGGAGCTGGACTTTGCCAGGGGTGGGGTGGAGCTCGGTCTGATTCTGGACAGAGCCGGGCGTCGGTCGTAAGGTGATCGGCGTGGAGACCTGGGATGCGTTGAGGTCGCGTCGTAACGTGCGGGAGTTCTCGTCGGCGCCGGTGAGCGAGGAGGATTTGGCGACGGTTCTCGAGGCTGGCCGGCTCGCGCCGTCGGCGAAGAACTGGCAGCCGTGGGACTTTGTGCTGGTGACCGACCGCGACCAGCTCCGCGAGCTCACTGGGGTTTGGCAGGGGGCGTGGCACGTTGGCGGCGCCGCTGCTGCGATCGCGATCGTCGCGCCCGATCCGCCGGATGATCGTTGGGCCGGTCTCCTGCAGTACGACCTCGGTCACGCGACGATGCTGATGATGCTCGCCGCGGCCGACCTAGGGATCGGCACCTGCCACTCGTCCGTTCAGGATCAGGAGCTCGCTCGGAAAATCCTCGCCTTCCCGGACGATCACTTCCTGGCATATCTCGTCTCGCTCGGCTACCCGGCGGACGGTCCGCTTCGGCCGCTCGAGCGGCTCAACCGACGACCGTTCGACGAGGTCGTGCATCGCGGCAGCTGGTAGCGGGCCCCAGGCGACCCGCGCCGCTCATGCACTGACCTTCTGGACGCGGGCCGGGAGGCTCAGCTGGGCACCGGGGCAGAGAACGTCTCTCGCCCGTCTTCGACGATCCGGTACGTCGTGCCGGAGGCGCCCGCGAGTTCAGCCGCTGCCAGTCTCCCGTCATCCGTTCGCGCGAGGAAGCCGCCGGGTGCGATCTGGTAGCCGGCGAGCGTGTAAGGCGCGCGTGTCCAGTTCGCGACCACCGAATACCGGCCGAAGCGCGTTTCGGTGACGCCGGCCGCGATTCGTCTGTACGAGGTGAGCGCAACTCCGGCGTAGCGGGGCCCGAGCGCGCGCTGGAACGCGGTCACGATCGGAAGCCATGGGCTCTCGAGCGAATGCGTCTGTTGGTCCCAGGTGTACGAGAGCAGGAAGCCGAATGCGAGGTTCCAGGTGAGGATCTGCGGGTCGGTCGTGAAGGTGCACTCGCAGAGGTCGTGCTGGTACAGCAGCACCTTGTCGTGGAGGAGCCAGAGCGCGAGCGGGAACGGCTGCCAGGTGGCGTCGCCCCAGGGTGCGACCTGGTAGACGAACGAGCGTTGGATCAAGGGGAGGCCGCCGTGGAAGCCTGAGAAGGCGGCGGCCGTCCGGTCCCAGCCGTCCTCGGTCATCAGGCAGCGACCCGCGTGCGAGCGGAAGAGGCTGAGCCAGCCTTCCTCGTAGGCAAGTGGAGTCGGCGAAGCGTGGTTGAAGTCGTACAGCCAGGACCGCGACCCGAGCTGGTCGAAGAACAGGCAATCGGCGTTCGCGAACTGGTCGATCAAGCGCGCGACGCGGGCGCGGACAAAGGGCACGTACGGCGAGACGACATGGCCGACGCGAGTGTTGAAACGCTCCGTCACCGGCCGACCTGCGTGGTCCTGAACGGACAGGTCGTCGAGCGTCAGGCCCGGGGGGAGGCCACGGACCGTCGGCGAGCCGGCATCCCACCAGCCCGCGTTCAGGTACGGCATCACGAGCTGTCCTTGCTGCTCGGCCTGTGCGACGAAGGCGTCGTAGTCGGCCTGCGTCCCCAGCCGCGGGTCCGGAGGAAGGAAGTCCGGGTCGTTCACATCGAAGCCCCCGACCTGGAACCCGGCCGGGTGCAGCAGCGAGGGCGACGGGAGCCGCTGCAGGGCGGAGGGCCACGCCGATAAGGGAGGCAGTCCTTTGGCAGGGTCGATCTTCACGAGCGGTGCCTGCGCGAGCACAGGCAGCCGCGATCCGAGCTTGGCCGCCGCGGAGGGGTACGCGAAGATCCGGTTGTCGGTCCGGTAGTCGAGGATCGACCGCTCCACCGGCACCCCCACGCGAAGGCGGACGATCGGGCTCGTCCATCTCCGTCCCCGCGGGATCCAGGTCGCGAACGCATGCCTGACGCAGAAGAGCGCCCCCGAGCACGCGGAGGGGGCCCCGTGCCTGAACCCGAGCTCGACAGGTGCGAGCGGTGCGGGCAACGGATTGACCGAGTAGACGGCCAGCGACGCGCGGCCCAGATCGAGCGCGAGATAGTCGGCGAACGCACCCCGCGATGGATAGGTGAACAGGTCATCGACGTTTCGCCTGAAGAACGCCCGGCCGAAGACCACCCCCGGAAGGAAATTCGGAGCGTACCCTGCGGTCACGGATTTCACGGGCACCTGGAGATCGGCCGGGAAGCTGACCGTTCGAACCGCCGACGCCGATCGGTTCGTGAGGTTGAGCCGCAGGTCGAGATACGACTGCAGGGCGTGCACGGTCACGACGGCATCGACGCTTCGAGTGGTCTTCGCGGCGCTCGGGTAGGTGAGCGTGAGGGTCGAGCGCCGTGCATCCCAGCGGTAGCGAACGCCGGCTCCGGCCTGTGCGAGCGCGCACCCATCGGCGTTGAGGCGGCGGCCGACTGCGGTCCATTCGCAGCCGTTCGTTCCCTGTGCGACTCGCCTGCCGGCGCGGCGGTCGCGCAGCTCGACGAGGGCACCGGTCTGCTTCGAGAACGTCAGCCGGTAAGCCGCGGTCTGGAGGACGATGACGTCGGGTGCCCGATCGTCGAAGCCGACGTTCCCGGGCGCAGACTGCGAGCCGAACGGATAGGTGACCGCGCCGAGGACGGCGGCGGCTGCGGCAAGCGCCGTCCAGGATCCTCGCCGCCTCACGGCTGAGACCCTAACGGCGGCTCATCAGGAGGAGCGACCTCCTGGGTCGTCTGCAGAAAGCGGCTTCCTGCGGCGTTTGCAGGTTGGCATCCCGATCTGGATCGACAGTCGAGCCCCTAGGAAGGCCGAACGAAATGGGGCGACGGCTTGTATCCTCGCGATTTCTGCAGCCAATCTAGCCGCCGGGAGTCGAATCGAGTCCACGGCGAGGGGCGTTCGTGGCCGAACTCGAGGTTCCCATCCAAGCCCGTGGCGCTGACGCCGGATGAGCCCCCGTGCGAAAGCCAAGTCGAGCGCGTTGTTCCTCGGAGCCGGAGCGTCAGCGGCGTTCGGCTATCCCCTCACCGGTGACATCCTCCCGCACATCCGCGCAGGGCTGAACGACGGCACGCTCTTCCCGCTCGAGTCCAACCCCAAGCGTGAACGGGGAAAGATGAAACGGCTCCGGGGGCACCTGGGGACACTGCTGCCCGCGTTCTTCGAGGACGACATCGAACTCCCGCTCATCACCGACGTGCTGTCGCTGATCGACCTGCTGCTCACCACCGGCGAGATCGCCGTTCCGATGCTCTCCACCGAGGAGATGGAGGACCTCCGCACGCTGCTCGAGGAGGCGATCATCCACGCGATCGAGTCGGCGGACACCGGTCAGAGAGGCGCTCAGCTCGATCGTCTCACGGACTGGGTCCTGAACGCGGCGGACGGAGGAGCCGCGCTAACCGTCGTGTCGACGAACTACGACACGGTCGTCGAGTCGCTCGTCTTCGAGAAGATCGATGTCGATCCCGAACTCGAGATCTCGAGCGCGGTCGACATGGGCTTCAGTTGGCGAGAGCACAGCTCGGGGAACTACATCGAAGCCGTCAATCAACCTCCGCCGTCCCCACGGGTCAGGCTCTTCAAGCTCCACGGCTCGGTCAGCTGGCTGAAATGCCCGCTGTGCGGCTTCATCTACATCAACACGGTAGGGAGCATCGTCCAGCAGGCATTCCGAGAGGACAAGATCGACTACAACAACACGTGCGTCTGTGGGCACGGACCGGTTCGGCCGGTCATCGTTGCACCGTCGATGGTCCGGACGATCAAGGATCCGGATCTGCTGACGATCTGGCGGAGCGCGCTCGAGGCAATGAGGGTCGCAGACGAGTGGATCATCGTCGGCTACTCGCTTCCTCCCGAGGACATCGCGATCCGGTCCATCCTCGTGAGAGCGCACAGCGGACGCGGACGAAAGCGGAAGCCCCCGACCATCCGGGTGGTCCAGAGAACCAAAGACGAGAAGCTCGAGGGTCGCTACCGCCTCTTGTTCCCGGAGAGCAAATTCGAGTACGGCGGATTCGAGGCGTTCATCGAAACACTGCCGAAGCCCTCGAAGCACTACCCGATGTTCTAGCCCGCGGACGGGCTCTGTGCTGCGCCGGTCAGGTCGGGCTGCGCATCGGCGGGCAGACCGTCGGTGCTTCCGGGGGCGCCGGTCTGCTTCTCGGTCGGCTTATTGTCCTGCCCTTTGATTTCCGAGTCAGGGCCGATGCGAAGGCGTTCGAGCGCCCCGTAGTCCGCGATGCCGGCTTTCTCGATGGCGTCGATCTCCTTTTCGAGCACTCCTATCTGGAAATTCGCCTCAGTCGCCTGTCCTCTGCTTCGCACGTCTCGCAGCGTGCGCGGCGTCGTCAGGTGGAAGCGTGCGAGCGCCATCTTCAGGCTGTGGCTCTCGAGAACGAGGCGGTACGTGGTGAGATTCATCAGGTTCCGTTGCAGGTCTTTCATCGGCTGCGTGTAGAAGCTGGACACGAGCTGAACCAACCCCACTCCGCCGGTGATCGCCGGGATCACCCAGCTGACTTCCTCGGGGTCGACGGCCGCCCAGACCGCGAACACGAGCGTCGCGACGAGGAAGACCGAGCCCCAGGCGATCAGGAAGAGGTTCGACCGCTTGATCCAGTTATAGGTGTTCAGCGCTCGTCTCTCGGTGAGGACGAGGTAGTCCTGGAGCTTCTCGCTTTCGTATGCGAGCACACTCTGCTTGTCCTTGAAGAACGTCTGGAACTGCGCGAAGCCGTCCTCCGGGACGATCTCGTCCTCACGTTCCAGAGGCGGCTTCCCACCGAGGTAGCGAACGAGATCGTTCACTCCGTGAATGATCTCCACCTGCATCACCTTCGCCGCGAAGTCGAGGCCGGAGATGTGGCGCTCGAGCGTGGGGCTGGCGGTCAGCGTGTCGGAGACGGCGAGATTCGGCAGGTCATAGCGGGCGAGAAGACCACCGAGCAGCGTCAGCACCTTGATATCCGAGTAGACCCCGATCACGGCTACGTAGACGCGGAGGCCCTCTTGGGGTCCGTGTTGCATGAACCTGTCCTCGACCTCGTGAGCGATGTCCGATATCGCCCCGAGCGTCTCGCCCCGACCCAGGACGGCGTCCACCGCTTGTACGTCCTCCGGTCTTCCTTGAACAAGGACGTCGAGAATGTCCTCGAGCTCGGTTCTCGAAAGCTTGGCCGCCGGCTTCCCATAGCCGTCGGTTCCCGTCTGTGCGTGGACGGAAGTCGAACACCGAGTCGGCATGAACGTGACAGACCCGAAGGCTCCCCTCGGCGTGTGAGCAAGGCTCACTGCCGGATGACTGATGGCCTGGGTCGAGAAGATGCTCGAGCCCATCGATGTACGACGCACCCCAGGTGCCCATTTCGCAGTGGCTTCCGTAGACTCGGCGCTCGCGGTCGTAGGCCGGGCCCGGCTCGTGCCAGTCGCGAATGTTGATGACGTGCAACGTGCCGCGAGCAGCGCTATCACGACGCCGTTGGTCGTGGATGGCGCGTAGAAACACGCCGAGTGGTCCCTCCTTGATGTCGCCGTCCTCGACCGGCAGCCTGCCGCCGCCTCTGGGAGGGAGCTTCGCGTCCCGGCCCACGAGCATGGAGAGCGCCGCATGATCCCCGAGATAGAGCCGACACTCGCGGTTGCGGAAGAAGTCGTTCTGGAGGCACTCGGTGAGTAGGACATACCGGGTCTCGTCCTGGCTCTGGGGCGCGTTTGGCTCGGGTGCTGCGTGCGCCTCCGAGCTCATGAGCCTCCGCCGCGGGCGACGGGCCCCGCCGGCCGTGGCAACGATTGAACACGCGAACTCACGACAGTGGCTCCTTCGTTGCTCGTCGGCATGCTACTGAGCTTCGGGGTCGATCATACGGAACGCGTGCTCGTGGTCGCGGACGGTGATCCGGCTCGGCCCGGTGGCCCAGTCAGCCTTTTCTCGACTAGTCGACAACGACCTTCCGGGTCACCACCAGCGATGCGGCCTCCTGGTCTGCCCGCTTGCCCGGGAGGCGATCGGGCGATTCGGGGGCGCGGAGATCAAGACCGAGGGCGACAGCTTCTACGTCGTCTTCGACTCCGTGAGCAACGCCGTCCGTTGCGGCCTGGCGATCGTCGCCGACGCCCAAGGCAGCAGACGACGAAGATCCGCGTCGGTGTCGGCGTCCATGCAGGTGAGACGATCGAGGCCGACGGCGGGTACGTCGGATCCCCGGTCAACATAGCTGCCCGGATCTGCGCACAGGCAGGCCCTGGCGAGGTGCTCGTCAGCGAGACCGTCCGCGCGCTGACGATGACCCTCCTCCCGGTCACGTTCAAGTCGCGAGGCCGCCGCGAGCTGAAGGGCATCGCTGAGCCCATCGCGCTCTTCGCCGTCGAAGAGGCGGCCGCCGGGGGGCCAGCGTGGCCTTCGAGGCATCGCCGACGGCTGTCGCGACGAGGACGTGCCGCGCTGGTCGGGGGCGTGCTGCTCCTGATCGCCGCTGCCGCGGGTCTCGGCTGGCTGATGTCACGGCCGTCCACCGGGCTCCCGTCGGGGAAGTGGACGATCGGCGTGCACGTCCCGACGAATGGGCCCGGCGGATCGCAGGGCATCGCCATTCGCAATGCCGTGCAGCTCGCCGTCCGCCAGGCCAACGAGGTGGGACGGCTCGCCGGCGTAGAGCTGGTCGTGAGGGCGTATGACACGGCTGGGCCCGAGGACGGCCCGAGATCTGGATCGGGAAACCGCTGCCGCTCGGCAGCTGGCCGCCGATCCACGGACGATTGCAGCCGTCGGCCCGTTCACATCTTTCGCGGCAGGGAACACGATCCCGGTCACGAACCGGACCGGGCTGCTCGACTGCAGCCCTTCCACCTCTTACGGTGGCCTGACAAGACCGGCAGGCTGGCGCCCTCGAGCTTCGGTCCGCGCACCCGGAGCGCATCAACTTCGTGAGGCTCTCCCCGTACGACGCCGTCCTCTCGACGAGCGCTGGCCTCATTCGCCACGCATGAGCTCGGCGCCGAGTCGGCGCTCGTCATCACCGCACCGGACTGGGAGGGCGACGCTGACGCCTTCGCCGACGCGTTCACGGCGCTCGGCGGGCAGGTCGTGCAGCTCCAAGCTCGCTGCCCGCAACGGTGCGGACGCCGCGCTCGAGCCCCTGCGAGGAGACAAGCCGCCCGACGTCGTCGTCTTCGCCGGAGATACGTTCGACGGCGCCGCGCGTAGGTGCGACGGGCGATGCGCGCGGCCGGGCTGGGCTCAACGCCTCTCGTGAGCGGGGACGGACATTCTCGATGGCTCGGGCTCGGTGAGCGGCTCCTACCTGCAGCAGGCAGAGAGGGCCGCCGCCGGGAGCTACGCCGGACTGCCCGCGATCCCGCCGCCGCGAGCGGACTTCGTCGACGCGTACCGATCCGCATTCGGCGAGGAACCCTCCGACTACGCGGCCGCCGCCTACGCATGCGCGCAGGTGATTATCGCCTCGCTGGAAGCGGTTGCCGAGGACGGCCCGGATGCCGAGGGCCTCACTCCTGGTCTGCCCCAGGAGGTGCTCCGACAAGGGCTTTCTATGCTGCGCGCAGGTCGTTCTCGGTGATCAGCCGCTCGAGTTCGTCGTAGACGTCCTGCACCTGTTCGCGGGTGAGGCAGTCCGGCTCGTCGATGCCGGCGACGTGGAGGATGAGCTCGCAGACCTTCTCGCGGTCGGCGTGTCCGTCGGAACCGGTGAGACCGGCGACGCGAGCTAGGGCGAAGACGCGGCGGATTTGTGGCTCGGAGGCCGGGCGGGTATCGCCGCGGGTTCGCAGTCGCATGAAGGCATCGAGGTCGAGCCGCGCTGATTCCGGCGCGAGATCGCGGTCGAGGAGCACCTTCACGAGGACTGCCGTTGCTTCGGCATCGTGCATCGCGTCGTGTGCGCCGGCGAGCCGGATGCCGTGCCGCGCGCAGATCGCTTCGAGCCGGTGCTCCTGGGCGAGCGGTTCGAGTACGCGGAAGGCGTCGAGCGTGCAGGCAACTGCGGGTGGGCGGTAGTCGAGTCCGGCAGTCCGGAGGGCAACGGTGAGCATTGTCAGATCGAAGCTCGCGTTGTGGGCTACGAAGACGCGACTACCCAGAAGCTCGATCAGCTGTCCTGCCAGTTCGGCGAAGGTCGGAGCATCGGCAACGTCGGCGTCCCGAATCCCGTGGATGGCGGACGCCTCTTCGGGGATGGGGCAGGACGGGCGGATGAGCGATCCGAACCTGACGGTCTCGTTGCCATCCGGGTCGAGCAGCACGAGCGCAAGCGAGACGATCTCGTCGCGCTCCGGGTCGGTGCCGGTCGTTTCGCAGTCGAAGACTGCGTAGCCCGGGGAGGTCGGAACGTCGCCCCGGCGGCAGAGTTCACCTGGTGCGGTCGCCGGAGTTCCAGCCATGCAGCGAGCGTGGATGCCCGATCGGACAGACAGGCGGAGCAACCTCATGCCCTCTAGTCACCGTGCAGCTCGGCCGGTCTTATCCCGTCCGAGGGACCGGGCGGGGGGTCTAGGCTGAAGCGGTGACGTTCCCGTCCGACATTCTCGAGGCGGTCCTGGCTCGCTCGACCTCGCACACCTCTTCCCTCCACGGCCTTGCGCACTGGGAGCGCGTACGCGAGAACGGGTTCGCGCTCGCCGGCGCGACGGACGGCGCCGACCCCGAGGTCGTGGGCCTCTTCGCGCTCTTCCACGATTCGATGCGCGTGAACGACGGGCACGACCCCGACCATGGCGGGCGCGGAAGCGCCCTCGCGCGTGAGTTGGCCGGCCTTCTGCCGCTCGACCAATGGCAGCTCGAGCGGCTGACCACGGCCTGTGACGGCCACACGGACGGGTTCGTCAGCGACGATCCGACGGTCGGCGCGTGCTGGGATGCCGATCGGCTCGACCTTCCGCGGGTCGGGATCCGGCCCGAAGCGAGACTCCTCTCGACCGCTGCCGCAAGGGCGCGCGCTGCTCTCTGATGCGGAGACGGCCTTGAAGCTGAACGCCGAACGTTTCGCGTATGCGCTCGATTACGCCACGCGGGCACACGAGGAGCAAATGCGAAAGGGCTCCGACATCCCGTACGTCTCGCACCTGCTCGCTGTAGCCGCGCTGGTGCTGGAGGACGGGGGAGACGAGGACGAAGCGATCGCTGCTCTGCTCCACGATGTGGTCGAGGACCAGGGTGGGGCGGAGCGACTGGCTGAGGTGCAGCGTGAGTTCGGGCCTCGGGTTGCTGCGATCGTCGAGTCCTGCAGCGACACGCTGGTCACGCCGAAGCCGCCGTGGCGGGAGCGGAAGGCCGCGTACGTCGCGCACCTCGAAGACGCTGACTCGTCGGCGGTCCGCGTTTCCCTTGCCGACAAGGTGCACAACGTTCGCACGATCGTCCTCGACTACCGCCGACTCGGCGAGTCGCTCTGGGAGCGCTTCGATCCCGGCGCAGATCCCGTTTGGTACTACCGGTCGCTCGCCGACGTGTTCGCTCGACGCAGCTCGAGTCCGCTCACGGCCGAACTCGAGCGCGAGGTGTCCGAGCTCGAGGCGCTGACAGGGTCGCCTCGGGAGCGGCAGTAGCCTCTGCCCGGTGCACCTGCTTTTCCTCGACGAGTCCGGACAGCTCGCGGAGAAGAAGTTCTTTGCGCTCGGCGGGATCGCGCTCCGCGACTCAGACTGGCCGTTCCTCCGCGAGCTCTGGCAGTCGACGCTTGCCGAGCACGGCTGGCCGGCGGATCGCGAGGTCAAGTGGCACGGGATCCGCACGGGCGAGATCCCTCCTGCGCTCGCTGACGCCGTCGTCTCGGCGCTCGCGCGGGCGCCGGTCACCTGTTACGTCACGCTGCTCGAGATCGAGCTGGGTCTCAGCGCGGCGCCCGAGTTCTTCGCCACCGACGAAGACACCTACGCCACCGGACTCATGTTCCTCGCGGAGCGGTTCCAGCATCTGCTTGCCGCCGAGGACGACCTCGGGATGAATCGTCGTCGACAGCCGCTTCCGCGAGGACGACGCACGGCTCCGCCGGTTCTTCGCCGACCTCACTCATAACGGCACTCCTTACTCGAAGCTCGACAGGATCGTCGAGGGGCTCTTTCTCGGACCGAGCCACTACTCGATCGGCCTCCAGTCCGCCGACCTTGTTGTTGCAATCACCGCGGCCGCAGAGCGGGGAGGAGGCCAGGCGCGAGGCTACCTCAGGACACTGCTGCCCCGGTTCGCGTGCCATCCAGCAACAGGCGAACTCGACGGGGTCGGGATCAAACGCTTCCCGGAGCAGGTTCGCCGCCCGAGGGAGGAGACCCGGCTGTTCGAACCGCCTGCCGTCTAGCGGAGCCTGATTTCGCCGGCGGGACCGCGGCGGACCTCGAGCTCGCGAGACGAATGCTCCCTCGCGCTTCTACTCGGCCGCGACGCGGAGTAGCGTTTGTCTGACCACATGAAGAAGCGCGCGCGCGGGGGCACCGGGGCCGAGACCGGGGCCACGGAAGATATCGAGGCAGCCGTTCGAGCCTCGGCACAGTCGATCGCGGAACGATTCGACAGTTCCTATCCCGACTTCGAGGACCTGGCCGAGGACGCGGAGTTCCTCGAGACGAGCCAGCGCCTTGCCGATACGGATGTTCTTTTCGAGACAGTCGCGCGGCTCGAGCGCGCCTCGAGCCCGATCGTGGCGGCGATGGCACATCGAGCGGCCTGGCTGCGGGACGACGTGCCGGTCGGCTGGAGCCTGTGGGCGTTGCGACGCCTGAAGAGCGTGTACGCGGGCGAGGCCCTCTTCCTGCTGCGGGGAATCGAGCGCCACGGCGAGCCGCCCTTCATCGCGAGAGTGCTCTCGCGGGCCGATCACGACTGGACCGAGGGCTGGCTCCTCTCCGTCGTCACCGCGTTCGTCGAGCGGAGAGTCGCGGAGGGCGAGCGGCCGACAATCATGGACTTCGAAGAGGCGGTCAGGGAACCGGACGAGGAGCTCGTCGCCGCGGTCGTGGCCGCACTGGAGGGTGTGCTGCCGCCGGAGACGGTCCGCGAGTTCGAGCAGTGGCGTGAACGACGCGTTCGGAACGACTTCTTCAAATCGTTTGGCCGGATCTGGGAACGGCAGACCCAGGGCGCGCTGATCACCGTCGGCGGACGTGCGGTGGTCATCGCCGAGCTTCGGGCTGTACTTCTGCGGCAGGGCGCGCGGTCCGCTCTCGTGGTCGGTGAGCAGGGAGTCGGCAAGTCGGTGGTGATCCGAGAGGCGCTTCGGGAGCTCCAGGACGAAGGCTGGTTCGTCTTCGAAGCCACCGGCTCGGATGTCCTGGCGGGGCAGAAGTACATGGGAGAGCTGCAAGGACGCGTGCACGAGATCGTCGCCCAGACCGCGGACCGGAACAGCGTCTGGGTCATGCCGACCTTCGAGGACGCGCTGTGGGCCGGGCAGCACACCCACAGCGAGCGGGGCCTCCTCGACGCGATGCGTCCCTTCATCGAGACGGGGCAGCTCGTCGTCGTCGGCGAGCTCGAGCCGCGAACCTACGAGTTGCTCGTTCAGCAGCGGCCGCGCATGACCTCTCTGTTCGCGACGCTCCGACTCGAGCCGCTCACCCCTGAAGAGTCGATCGGAGTAGCGCGCGACTGGCGGGACCAGTCCGGTACAGACATCGACGACGTCACGATCGGCGAAGCCCAGGACCTGGCCGCGCAATACCTCGCCGGCGTCGGAAGCCCCGGCGGTCTCTTGCGGCTGCTCAAGGCGACGGCCGCGGGTACCCGGGCCGCAGCCGATGGACCGATTCGGGTGCCGCAGGTCCTCGAGACGCTCGCGGACGCAACCGGGCTGCCCCTCCACATCGTCGATTCCGAGGTGCCGCTCGATCTCGACGAGGTGCGAGAGTTCTTCTCGACCCGCGTACTCGGCCAGCAGGAGGCCATCGACTGTCTCGTCGACCGGATCGCCCTGATCAAGGCGAAGCTGACCGATCCGACACGGCCGCTCGGCGTCTTTCTCTTCGTCGGCCCGACGGGAACGGGCAAGACGGAGCTCGCGAAGGTGCTCGCGGAGTTCCTATTCGGCTCGCCGGATCGCCTCGTGCGACTCGACATGAGCGAGTTCCAGACCGAGGACAGCCTGGAGCGCCTGCTCGCCGACTCGAGCTCGCACGCAGAGGCCGCGACGCTCATCTCGTCCGTGCGCGCGAAGCCGTTCTCGGTGGTGCTCCTCGACGAGTTCGAAAAGGCGCACCGCAACCTCTGGAATGTGTTCCTCCAGCTCTTCGACGACGGCCGGCTGACGGACCGCCATGGGAGGACCGCCGACTTCCGCCAGTGCGTCGTGATCCTCACGTCGAACGTCGGCTCCGCCCTGGATAGCGGAGTTCCACTCGGCTTCAACCAGGAGCGCGCGACCCAGTTCCATCCAGCGGGTGTCGAGCGCGAGCTTTCCCGTGTCTTCCGGCCCGAGCTGCTGAACCGGATCGACCGGATCGTGGTCTTCCGGCCCTTCGAGAGGGAGCAGATGCGCGCGCTTCTGGAACGCGAGCTCGAGCTCGTGCTCGAGCGGCGGGGCTTTCGAGACCGGCCGTGGGTCGTGGAGTGGGACGAGTCTGCTCTCGACCTCCTCCTGCGGACGGGTTTCAGCGCCCAGCTCGGTGCGCGTCCGCTCAAGCGTGCCGTCGAGCAGCGCTTGCTCGCGCCGCTCGCTGCGGCGATCGTCTCGCGGAGTTTCCCCGAGGGCGATCAGTTCCTCTTCGTGACCGCGAGGGGCGATCGGATCGACGTTCGGTTCGTCGATCCCGATGCCGACGCCGATGACGAAGAGCCGTCCGCACCCTCGCCGCCCGCGAATCTCCGGTTGGAGCGCCTCGTCCTCCTGCCCAGCGGCGGTCCGGCTGAGGTGGAGTTCCTCCAGGCCGAGACGGAACGCCTGCGGAGCGTCGTCGACGGCGAGGGCTGGCACGGTCGGAAGGAGCGCGACCTCGAAGCGATGAGAAGCAGGGCGTTCTGGGAATCGCCCGAACGATTCGCCGTCCTCGGCCGGATCGAGTACATCGATCGGATCGAGGCCGCCCTGCGGACGGCTGAGAAGCTTTCGGCCCGCCTCGCTCGACCAAATCGAACCGGGACTGCGGCAGCGCCGGACCTCGTCCAGCTGTTGGCACAGAGGCTCTACCTCCTCGACTGTGCTTGTACCCGCGCGGATGCGAGCGCACCAGCCGATTCATTCCTGGAGATCAGAGAGCCGACAGTCGGTCCTTCGGATGGCGATTTCCCAGGGCAGCTCCGCGACATGTACGAGGCGTGGGGGCGGCGCCGTGGTATGCGCGTGCGGCGCCTGCAATCGGAGTCGAGTCACCTGCTCGCGATCTCTGGGATCGGCGCCCACCCGATCCTCTCGGCCGAGACCGGCCTGCATGTCTTCGAGACACCGCGGGCCGAGCACTCATTCGGACGGATCGCGATCCGCGTCGCCGTAGCGCCCTACCTCCCGGCCGCGCCGGACACGGACCCTTCGGTGCTAGCGCGACGTGCTATGGACGCGTTGCCGGCAACGGCCACCGTCGTGCGTCGCTACCGCCTCGAGCCGTCACCGCTCGTTCGAGACTCCGTGCGCGACTGGCGCACAGGCCGCCTGGATCGTGTGCTGGCAGGCGAATTCGACGTCATGGCCGGCAGCTGAGGCAACGGTCGACGGTCGGAAACCGTCCCAGCGACGGTCTTCCAGACCTTGAACGAGGCCGCCGACTTCACACCTCTAGGTCCTGCAACGTCGATTTCGTGCGCTGCGGATTCGAGATCAAAGCGGACAACGATGACCTTTCACGGCTACGCGCCCAAGCTCGCGCGGCGCGACCGCGCTTCCGACGGCTGGTCCTGGTTGTTGGCCGGCGCCACTTCAAGAAGGCTGTCGAGCAGGTGCCGCGGTGGTGGGGCGTCTGGCTGGCGAGCCCTGATCTGGATAGTCCCACCGGTGATGATGCTGACCGTGGAGCGCGAGGCGCTCGACAATCCGCGCTTCAACCGGTTGGCGCAGGCGAAGCTTCTCCAGAAGGCGGAGCTCCGTCCGCTGCTGACAGGGCATGCCATTGACCTCCGTGGAACGAATGACACGCGCAATGCCCTGGCTCAGGCAGCTGCGGACCAACTCTCGGTCGGGGTCGTGGAGGCGGAGATCCTGAACGCGCTCGCAGTCCGTCGCTGTGACGCGGCGGAGCCGAAGCACCAGGAACGAGTGCCACCACGCCGGCTGATCAGCACAGGGATGCGCGCCCTAGCCTGACGCTCGACGACAGCCGCTACGGATGCGAGCGAATGGACCCAACCGGGTCTAGCGAGCGGGCATCGAGGGGCGGTACTTTCGTTGTCGGACCCGCCCGGCACTACGGCTGCCCAGCGGGAAATGGCACGCAGAACGAAAGGACCTGAGAGATCCGCGTATGAAGCGCGTCGTTTTGCTTGTCGCCCTCGCCGCCTCCCTGGGGCTCCCGCCTGCCGCAGCGGCTGACGGCGCGCCGGTCGGAGCGACCGCGCGTTGCCGCGACGGCACGTACAGCTTTTCCCAGCACCATCAGGGGACGTGTTCGCATCACCGGGGAGTGGCGGAGTGGCTGGACGGAAGCTCAGCCTCGAGCCAGTCCCCGACGAGACGCGCGGCACCGACGACGTCGGCGAGGGTCGCTGTTGGCGTGACGGTGCCTCTTGCCCGTCGAACGAAGAGCGCCGGTTGCACGCTCGGCCCGAACCCTGATCGGCGCTGCTCGCCGGGCGCCTACTACAGCAAGCTGACGAAGGCCGTGATCTGCTCCCCGGGGTTCCGGACGAGTTCGATCCGGAATGTTCCCGAGTCGGAGAAGTTCGCGGTCGAGCGTGAGTACGGGATGAGTCCCGGGCATTACGGAAGTTCGTTGGAGATCGACCACATCGTCAGCTTGGAGCTCGGCGGCTCCAACGACATCGCCAACCTCTACCCGGAGAAGCTCTACGCGCGGCCGGGCTTCCGGGTCAAGGACAGGCTCGAGAACCGACTGCATTCGATGGTCTGCGCTGGCTCGATCGGTCTCCGCCCCGTGCAGCGCGCGATCGCGTCGAATTGGCAGGGGTTGTACAAGAGGGTCTTCGGCGTCGCGCCCGCTTAACCGGCGCTGAGCTGCCGTCGTCGTCCGGCTGCCAGAGCCTTCCGACGGCTGACGGCGCGCCCGCCGGCTCGAGTAGACAACCAGGCGCCTCTTCGGCGAGCCTTCTGGTCAACTACGGGAGAGCGGCCCGACTCTCGCCTGCCACCGCCGGAATCACCTCGGGGGTGCGCTGCTCGCTGAACTCGGGTCGCTCGACGCGGCGAATGCGATGAGCTGGACGGCCCGGTCGCTCGACAAGACATCCGTGTTCAGGACGAGGTCGTACTGCGTCGGCAACTCGCCCTTGAGGTCGTAGAAGCGCCGAAGGTAGTCGCGTCGTGCCGCGTCGGACTCCTTCACGGCTCGGGCCGCGCCGCTCCGGTCGAGGCCTTCTGACTCGCCCACCCTCGTGGCTCGGACATCCGGGGACGCGGTGACGAGGACACGCAGGACATCCGATCCGGCGGGCAGGGCGTGTGATGCGGCGTGCGCGACGATCACGACGTTCCCCTGCGCAGCCATGTGCTCGATCGTTTCGCGGATCAGAGCGCGGATCTCCGGACCAGTTACCTCATCGTTTCCCGCGCGCAGGGGCACACCGGCGACGAGGCCGAGATCTCCCGTCAGCGCCAGCGCCTCGAGGACACGGGCAGCTCGCGATTTCCGGCTCTCCTCGTCAGCCACACTCCCGGCGTCGATCCCACCCCGCGCAGCTGCGCGCGCGACGACCTCCTCGTCGGCATAGGCGAAGCCGAGCCGCTCCGCGACCAGTTTGCCGACCTCCTCGCCGCTCGCGCCCGTCGTGCATGAGATGCACACCACCTTGCAAGCCATGTCCGGACGCTAGAAGTGCGCCACGGCGGCGTCAAGAGGTCGAAGGTTGCTCGACCTCGGCGGCTTGCCAGCGTTGCGCCCCAATCGCCCTGCTGAGCTATTACCCAGAGCTAACAAGGAAGTGCGTGCAAGACGTAGGCATCGACCACGTTGTCCTTGCCCCTGATGCGCAGTCCAGCCCTTTCTTCGACCACCGCTCCAGCCGGAAGTTGCACATATGTCTCGGGCCCGATCAGCACTCCGCCGACGGGAGCCAGACTCTCGAGCCGAGCGCCTGTAGTGACTGTGTCGCCCACAGGGGCGTAGGCGACGTGGCCGTCGGCGCCGATCTCCCGAACCATGACCCCGCCGCTGTTGACGCCAACGCGCATGCGAGGCCAATCCGGATGTTGTTCGGCCAGGTGGGCAACCCTGCGCTGCAGTGCCAAAGCGGCGCACGATGCTCGACGCGCGTGATCGGGCTGGTCTCCTCGGTTGTTGAACATGGCCATGACGGCGTCGCCGATGAACTTTTCCACCTCCCCGCCGAACTGACGTGTGAGCAGTGGGGCTGCGATCCCCCAGTAGGCATCGAGTACAGCTGCGACCTCGGCCGGGGATGAGCGCTCGGCGAAGCCTGTGAACCCGACGAGATCGGCAAACAGGACACTCACGTGCTGGTGGTTCTCTCGCGTCCCTGGTAGATAGAGCCGCCGGAACCGCTCGTCTCGCCATTCGAAGCGAGCAGCCAGTCCGACGATCAGGTAGGCCGTGACGATCAGGCCGTGCCATTCCCACCAACTGGCATGCCATTTGCGCTCCCCCGTGACCGCAACGCCGATCGTCGCCTCCGATAGCAACACGAAGCAGGCGACGACAGCCACGGGGAGCAGGTTCCGACGCTGACGGAAGATGCTCCAGTACCGCACAGCACTGACCGCGTACATGATTGTTGCCAGGATCGCGATCACGCTGAGAAGGCGGTTCGTGGCGGCTTCACTGTTCGGCCCGCTCACAGGTGGGAGATTCGCAAGGGTCCAGGCAAGCCACACGGCCATGGCGACCAGCACCACCAGTCGAAGGAGTGTCCGGCGGCGAACGAGCGCGGCCGCGATTCCGGGACGGATGTCGACGAAGGCCGAGCCCACCGCAAAGATCGCGCTCACCAAGAGCCCGACCGGGATCGCGACCTGGAAGCCGGCGTGTTCCTCTGAGAAGAGGATGCTGGGCGTCCCGAGAGCGTGGAGCCACAGGAAGCCGCCGGTCGCCATGAACGCCAGCGAGAGGAGGAGGACGCGGGCATCCCCGCGCCGGTTGGCCGCCTCACCCGCCGCGTAGCCGAGGCCGAACGCGACGGCGCCCACGACCCCGAAGACCAGGAAGTGGAGCGGATAGTTCTCCACATGAGGATCGAGCTCTGACCGAAGCAACAGCGAAACGAGCCCAACCAGCGGGAGTGCAGCGGCGACGAGTCCCACGACGACGAGGGCGCCCCTGCGCGCCCGCTGCTGAGGCCTTGTCCGCGGGCCACTCGCCTGACCGGCATGCTCGGGGACTTGCTGACTGCTCCTCACTGCCATCGGAGAGGCTCAGCGTGGATGAGGCGCGCGCCCATTCCGGGTACTTCTCTCGCAGCGAGCCTGCTGGATTTCGCTGGTCAGTCGTCAGCGGGATTCGGGGCGATGAAGGCGCCGACGCGGGGGCGAGGCCGTACACGGACCTCGCCCCGATTGCGTTTGCGAACCTCGCTAGACGGCCCGCCGGACGTCGGCTTCGAGTTTGCGCTCCAACTCGTGTAGTCGGCGTATGCCCGGGATCTTCGAGGCTTCGCCGGTGTGCAGTGTGTCGAGTGCGCAGGCAAGGAAGCAGGCGGCCCCCAGTGACGTATTCCAGTTCGCGGCCGCGAGGTCGAGGATCGAGCCGGTCGAGGGGACGACGTAGCCGGCGACGGCGGAGATCCCGAAGAAGATGCAGCCGAGCAGGTTGATCGACGGTTGCCACCAACCCCGGCCCCCGCGAATCGGCAGCCACCCGTGGCGCGGCGACGTGCGATAGGCGATGAGGCCTGAGATCAGGAAGCAGATCGACCCGAACGCGTCCGGCCTCCAGACGAGTTTGTCGTACCCGGTGTTGGTCAGCGACGTGTGCATCGCCTGGAAGGTCGTGACGTTGAAGAACAGCGTTCCGGCTGACTGGATTGCGGCCGCCCACCAGGCCATGCGGCCCGCACCGGGGGTATGCCGTGTCGGCCAGGAGAGCCAGCTTTGCAGTGCCCCGCCGGCGGTGAACAGGATCGAGCCGATGAAGAAGGTGACGGCGTCCGCCGATTCGCCGACGAGCTCGGCGTAGCCTGGAAACGGCCCGACCAGGAAGCACGCCGAACCGAGCGCGAAACACAACGCCATCGCACGCCCTCGGGTCACGGCGCCATGCTACGAGGCGCTCTCTCGCCGGGTCGGCTTCGGTGCACGCTGCGCGGTTCGGATCCCGCAGCGTGGCTATTTCAGACGGCGACCGTGACGCGCAAGAACGTTGCCGGGATCGAGGTCGAGTCGGCGTCCGGACTGTCGTTCTGAGCGTTGAAGAGCGAGACGAGTTCCTCCTCGAGATCAGCGGTCCGCCCGTTTTCTGCGGCTGCTGCGTACGCGTTCATCGTGGGTCCGTAGTACTCGCGGAACTCCGCGACGAGCTCGGTAGGGGAGCCCGGGAAGTTGAAGCGATAGGTGTCTCGCATGAACGAGATGTTCTCCGGGTCGACGCCCGCGCCCGTGAATCTTTCGCTGACCTCGCTCTCGACTCCCCAGGTCATCGGGCTGACGAAGCCCTCCGGCGGGGGAGGTGAGTAGGCGGAGCTGATCTTCAGGATCTGCGCCACGAGCGTCGGGTCGTTGGGGATCCAGTTCCCCATGACGATCCGGCCGCCCGGGCGGGTTACGCGCACCATTTCCTTGGCCACGTCGAGCGGTCTCGGCGCGAACATCGCGCCGAAGATGCTGACGACCAGGTCGAAGGAATCGTCGCCGAGGCCTTCGAGGTTCGAGGCGTCGCCCTCCTGGAACCGGCAGTTCGCCAGGTCTTCGGCCTGTGCTCTTCGATTCCCCGCTTCCACGAGATTGCTCGCGATGTCGACGCCGAGCACGTCGGCTCCGAGCCGCGCTGCCGGCAACGCGGTCGTGCCGTCGCCGCAGCCGAGGTCGAGAACCTTCATCCCTTGACCGACCCCGATGTCCCCGACGAGCGACTCGCCGCTCTCCCGCATGCTGGCTGCGATCCGGGTGAAGTCGCCCTTCTCCCAGAGCGCTTTGTTCGGATTCATCCTGCTCCTCCTTGGTCGCGCGGACTCTAGCGCTCAGAGCTCCGGCAAATCGACGTGATCGACACCCGACCCCCGACCTTCTGGCTGTGCGCCGGAAGGCCGGTCTACGCATATTCAGAAGCGCCGGCAAGCGGCGAGACCGAATACGCGGCGAGCTCCCCGGCGCGGTGCGTTGACATCGGCGGTGCAACCGGGACCTGGTCGCGTCCGAGTGCGGCGGCTACTGGTACACCGAGATCATCCACGGCTCGGGGTCACCGGCCGCGGAAAAGATCCAGATGTACCGCGAGCACGACTTGCCCTACTGCCGGCAGCTCGCGAAGGACGCCCTGCAGGGCCGCGCCGCCGTCGAGGGACGGCTGGAGCCTGTTGCCGCCGCCAGCTTGGCGGCGGCCAGGGGGCAATGACGCAGCGCCCGCTGCTCAGCGTTCGGTGCGGTTCCGTGCGCGTCCGACGAGCTTCCAGGCACCGGGCAACGCCGCCGCGGCGAGGTAGAGCTTGAAGGTGTCGCCGGGGATGAACGGGTAGAGCCCGTACTCGAGCGTCTTCTCGAGGTTCGTGTTCAGCACGATGGCGAGCCAGGGCAGGCCGACGAGGTAGATGACGACGTTTCCGGTCAGCATCAGGCCGATCGAGGAGGACAGGCGGCGGTCCCAGCGCCGCTCCGCGAGGAAGCCGGTGAGTGCGGCGGCGAGGACGAAGCCGACGATGTAGCCGCCGCTCGCGCTCGTGATCACGCTCCACCCCGAGTCGTGGTGCGCGTAGATCGGCGCGCCGGCGACGCCGAGCCAGAGGTAGAGCATCGCGCTCGCCGTGCCGAGCACGCAGCCGAGCGACGCGCCGACGAGCAGGACGGCGAACGTCTGGCCCGTGATCGGCACCGGCGTGAACGGCAGCTTGACCGAGATCTGAGCCGCAGCTGCGACGAGCGCCGTCCCCGCCAGCACGAGCAGCGCGTCGGTGATCAGGTTCGCGTGCGGGAACACCGCCAGCCTCAGGGTTGCGGACTGCGAGTTCATGCGGGCTTCCTCCTCCCGGATTGGGTGCGGCGCGGTCGCGACGCGAGACGTCGCCGATTATCTCATCGTGCTTCGAAGAACCCGAGCAGTTCGGCGAGCGTCTCCTGCGGTGCCTCCTCGGGCAGGAAGTGGCCACAGCGGAGCGCGCGGCCCCGGACGTCGTCTGCCCACCCCCGCCAGATCTCCAGCACGTCGTCGTACAGCTCGGGAAGCTTCCCGTCGCCGCCCCAGAGTACGAGCAGCGGGCACGCGATCCTCTTCGAACCGCGGTCGGTCTCGTCGAGTGCCAGGTCGACCGTCGCTCCTGCCCGGTAGTCCTCGCACATCGCGTGGATCGTCTCCGGACGGCGCGCGCAGCGGAGGTAGTCGTCGAGCGCCTCCGGCGCGAAGAGCTCGCGTGCCTGGTAACGCTGGCTGAAGTAGAAGGCGTCCGGGTCGGCGCCGATCATCCGCTCGGCGAGGCCGTCGGGCTGGGCGAGGAAGAACCAGTGCCAGTAGGCGAGGCCGAAGCGCGTGTCAGCGAGGCGGAAGGCGTCTCCGGTCGGGACGATGTCGAGCACCGCCAGGCGGTCGATGCGCTCGGGATGGTCGAGTGCGAGCCGGTATGCGCAGCGGGCGCCGCGGTCGTGGCCGCAGACCGAGAAGCACGAGAAGCCCAGCTTTCCCATCAGGGCGACCTGATCCCGGGCCATCGCCCGCTTCGAGTACGGCTCGTGCTCCGGCGTCGTCTCGGGCTTCGAGCTCTCGCCGTAGCCGCGGAGGTCAGGGGCGACGACGGTGAAGCGCTCCGCCAGAGCAGGGGCGACGGCGTGCCACATCATGTGTGTCTGGGGATGGCCGTGTAGGAGCAGGAGCGGCGGCCCGCTGCCCCCGTGGCGGACCCGGAGCGTCGCCTCGCCGACGTCCATGTAGTCGAGCTCGAAGCCGGGGAAGAGCGGAGCCACGCCTTATTCTCTGTGAGAAGCTGAGGTCGGTATGAGCAGGGCGGTCGTCACCGGGGGCGCGTCGGGCATCGGAGCGGCAACGGTCCGCCGCCTGCGCCGCGACGGGATGCGCGTCGCCGCTCTGGACACCGATCGCGTCCGGCTCGCCGGCGTCGACGCGGAGGCCCATGTCGTCGCCGATGTCACGGCGGAGGAGGACGTCCGTCGCGGGGTCGACGAGGCCGCGGCCGCGCTCGGCGGCCTGGACGTCGTCGTGGCGTGCGCCGGGGTCGCAAGCCGCGGTACCGTCGCAGACACCACGCCGGAGGAGTGGGAGCGCGTGTTCGCCGTCAACGTCCGCGGCGTCTACCTGACGGCGAAGGCGGCGATTCCGCATCTCCGCGAGGCGGGTGGCGGCGCGCTGGTCGTCGTCGCCTCGCAGCTGGGACTCGTCGCGGCCG
Source organism: uncultured Actinomycetes bacterium (assembly GCA_963808815.1). GTDB lineage: Bacteria > Actinomycetota > Thermoleophilia > Gaiellales > Gaiellaceae > DATBLE01. The sequence goes on from CAWEGI010000019.1 coordinate 90,883, forward strand.
CCGACGCGGCCGCCTACTGCGCTTCGAAGGGTGCCGCGGTCATGTTGACGCGGGCAATGGCCGTCGACCACGGCGCCGATGGGATCCGGGTCAACTGCGTCTGCCCCGGGCCGACGACGACTCCGCTGCTCGAGGCGTACTTCGAACTCTCGACAGACCCTGCCCGGGAGCAGGCACGCTATGCGGACGCACAGGTTCACGGTCGGTTGATCGAGCCGGAGGAGATCGCGGACGCGATCGCGTATCTCGCGTCACCCGGTGCGAGCTCGACGATCGGCGCGGCACTCGTGGTCGACGGCGGTTACTCGATTCGCTAAGGAGAGACGACATGGCAGTGATCACCGGCAAGGACGAGGAGCTTCTGATCGGCGGCCGCTGGGTCGCGGCCGAGTCGGGCGAGCGTTTCGATGTGACGAATCCCGCGACCGGAGAGACGGTCGGCACCGTTCCGGACGGCTCGGAGGAGGACGTCAGGGCTGCAATCGACGCCGCCGCGGAGGCGCTGGAGGGATGGAAGTCCCTCGCCGCGATCGAGCGCGGGCGCATCCTGCGCCGCGCCGCCGATGTGATCCGCGAGCGCAAGGAGGAGATCGCCGCCGTGATGACGGCCGAGCAGGGCAAGCCGCTCGCCGAGGCCACGGGCGAGGTCGACTACGCCGCCGGCTTCCTGGAGTGGTTCGGCGGCGAGGCGGAGCGGGTGTACGGCCAGATCGTCCCGGCCGTCAACCCGGCCAACCGCGTGCTCGTCCTCCGCCAGCCGGTCGGAGTTGTCGCGGCGATCACGCCGTGGAACTTCCCCGCGGCGATGATGACGCGAAAGCTCGGACCGGCGATGGCTGCGGGCTGCACGAGCGTCGTGAAGCCGGCGAGCGCGACTCCGCTGACGGCTGCGCTCATCCTGCGTGCGATCGAGGACGCGGGAACGCCGCCCGGCGTCGTCAACCTGGTCACCTCGCGCTCGTCCGGGATGGTCGCGGAGACGATCTTCTCCGACCGCCGCGTCCGCAAGATCTCGTTCACCGGCTCGACCGAGGTCGGGAAAGAGCTGATCCGGCTCTCGGCTGGGCAGGTGAAGCGGCTCTCGCTCGAGCTGGGTGGGCACGCCCCCTACCTGATCTTCGACGACGCCGACCTCGACGCCGCCGTCGAGGGCCTGATCGCGTCGAAGTTCCGCAACGCCGGCCAGACCTGCGTCTGCGCGAACCGGACGTACGTGCAGAGCGGCGTCTACGACGAGTTCGTCGAGCGGGTCGCCGAGAAGGTGACGCGGATGGTCGTCGGCCCGGGCGATCAGCCCGGCGTCACGATCGGGCCGCTGATCGATGAACGCGGGGTCGAGAAGGCCGACCAGCACGTGCGGGACGCGGTCGAGCGCGGCGCGAGCCTCGTGACCGGCGGGGAGCGGCTGGTCGAGGGCGAATACGCGCGCGGCAGCTTCTACGCGCCGACCGTCCTCGAGGGCGTCACGCCGGAGATGCTGATCTCCTCCGAGGAGACGTTCGGCCCCGTCGCGGGGATCTCGCGCTTCGAGACCGAGGAGGAGGCGATTCGGCTCGCCAACGACTCGGTATACGGCCTCTGCGCCTACTTCCACACCCGCGACTACGCCAGGCTCATGCGCGTGGCCGAGAAGCTCGACTACGGGATCGTCGGAGCCAACGCCGGGATCATCAGCGCTCCGAATGCCCCGTTCGGCGGCGTCAAGGAGTCGGGTTACGGGCGCGAGGGCGGCTCGGTCGGGATCGACGAGTACCTCGACGTCAAGTACGTGCTCGTGGCCGACGTCGAAGGAGCCTAGGTCAGCGACAGCGAGACGCCGCCGTCGACGAGCAGCACCTGGCCGGTGAGGAAGGACGCCTCCTCGCTGGCCAGGAACAGGAACGTGTGCGCGATGTCCTCGGGCTGACCGTTGCGGCGCACCGGGACGCGGGCGGCGAACTCGCGGACGCCCTCCGGCCCGAGCGAGTTGACCGGGTCGAGGCTCTGCGGCGTCTCGATCACGCCCGGCGCGATTGCGTTCGCGGTGATCCCGTGCGGGCCGAGCTCGACCGCGAGCGTGCGGACGAGCCCGACGAGCCCCGCTTTCGCCGTCGTGTAGTGCGCATGGCCGGCCCAGCCCTGGTAGGCGCCCGCGATCGAGCTCGTCGCGAGCAGCCGGCCCCAGCCGGCCTCGATCATGTGCGGCATCGCCGCCCGGAAGCAGCGGAAGACGCCGTAGAGGTCGACCTGTAGGAGCGCGTTCCACCGCTCGTCGTCGAGCTCCGGCGACGGGACGTCGCGGGCGATCGCCGCGTTCGCGACGACGACGTCGAGCCGGCCCAGCTCCTCGACCGCCCGCCCGACCATCGCGTCGACCGAGCTCGTGTCCGAGACGTCGACCTCGCAGACGACGCAACGTCGTCCGGTACCCTCGACCGCCGTCCGCGTTGGCTCGACGTCGTGCGGGTCTGCCGGGTACCAGCCGGCGACGACGTCCGCGCCGGCCTCGGCGAAGACACGCGCGGTGGCGGCACCGATTCCGGAGGCGGCGCCGGTGACGAGCGCGACTCTGCCGTCGAGCCTGAACACGTCAGCGCGCGAGCAGCACGACGCCGGCGACGACGAGCGCCGTGCCGACACCGCGGATCAGCGTGATCTTCTCGGCGAGGAAGAGCGCGGAGCCGATCACGGTGACGACCGGATACGCCGACGTGACCGGCGTCACCTGGCTCGCGGGTCCCTTCGTCAGCGCGTAGAAGAAGAGGATCAGTGCGGAGGAGGCCGCGAACGCGGTCGCCGCGGCCCAGCGCGCCGCCGACGCCCGAGCGGGAACGTCGTGCCCTTGAAGATCACGAAGATGGCCGAGAAAAGACGTAGGCGATCGGGACCCAGAGCACGAGCTGCTCCCAGGTGATCGTCCGTAGAGCCAGCTTCGCCGTGACGCCGCCTGCGCCGAGGATCACGGCGTACGCGATCGCCGGAAGGATCCAACCTGCCATGAGCCGCTCCTTCACGTCGCTGACTTGATCTCCCGCAGCACGCGCTCCGAGACGTCGAGGACCCGGGCGACGTCCTCCTCCGAATGCGCTGCCGATGTGAACCCGGGGTGCGACGGCGCCAGGTAGACGCCGCCGAGCAGGAGGCCGAGCGAGAACGCGCGCGCCCGCGCCCGGTCCGCGCTGATCGCGTCCCGGCGGGTCCGGATCTGCCGGTCCGTGAACGCGAGACCGAGCCACGAGCTCATGCCGGTGATCTGCGCAGCCAGTCCGAGCTCGTCCACGATCTGTCGCCAGCCGGTGCGGATCGCCTCGGCGCGCGCGTCGGCGACGGCGATCGCGTCGGTCTCCTCGAGCTCCCGCAACATCGCGAGGCCGGCGGCCATCGTCGGCGGTGCACCGGAGAAGGTCCCGGACTGGAAGATCGTCTCCGACGCGTGCGGGTCCCCCGGCCTCGGCGTGACGACGGCCTCCATCACGTCGCGCCGGCCGCCGAAGACGCCGATCGGGAAACCGCCGCCGGCGGCCTTTCCGAAGCAGTGCAGGTCGGGCGCGAAGCCGAAATGGGCGGCCGCGCCGCCGAGGCCGAGCCGGAAGCCGGTGATCACCTCGTCGAAGATCAGCAGCACACCGCGCTCCCACGTCAGCTCCCGCAGCGCGCGAAGGAACTCCGGATCGGGCTCCTCGCCGCCCAGGTTCGAGAAGGGGACCGGCTCGAGGATGATTGCCGCGAGGTCGGCGGCGGCGTCTCGCACGACCGGCGCGACCTGGTCGATGTCGTTCCAGGGGAGGACGACGACGTCGTCGAGGACGCCGCGCGTGATCCCGGCGCCGTCCGCGACCGCCTCGGGACGGTGCTCCGAACCGGCCACGTGCGCCCCGCTGACGAGCGCTGCGTCGTGCTGGCCGTGGTAGTGGCCCTCGAAGCGGGCGACGAGCGAGCGCCCGGTGAATGCGCGCGCCGTCCGCAGCGCCATCATCGTCGCCTCGGTGCCGGTGACGACGAACCGCATCAGCTCCATGCTCGGGACCAGGCGCGCGATCGTCTGCGCGAGCTCGACCTCCAGCGGCGTCGCGATCGCGAGGCTCGTTCCGCGGGCGACGACGTCCCGGACGGCCTCGACGACGGCGTCGGGCGAGTGGCCCAGTGGGTTCGGGCCGAAGCCCATGATCAGGTCGACGTAGTCGTTGCCGTCCACGTCGGTCAGGTGCGCGCCCTTCGCCTCGCTGACGTAGAACGGCTGCCAGGCCTTGAAGTGCGAGCTGACGCCGCCTGCCAGGACCTGCTCCGCCTCGGCGCGGAGCGCGTGCGAGCCCGGCGTCCGCTCGGCGAGCTGTTCGACGTACCGGGTCGTCAGCGCGTCGATGGTGGTCGCCACCGTCGCCATCAGAGCGTCCGCTCCTTTCGCGGCACGACGTAGTCGCGGTACAGCTTCTCGCAATCGGGCCCGCAGAACCGTCGCTCCTCTCCTTCGACGTCGACGACCCACAGCCGCTTCGCGACCACCTGGCCGCAACAATCGCACGGGGTGACGACCGTCTCCCAGATCTGCGGGGCGAGCGGCCGCCAGGTGCCGGTCGCGCTACGACCCATGCTCCGAGCCGAGCGGCCCCTCGCCGCCCGGGTAGCAGAAGGAGATCGAGGGCGAATAGAACCCGAAGGTCACCTGCAGCGGGTCTGCCGGCCGCAACGCCTGCAACGACTCCGGGCCGGCCCCCAGAAACTCGACCGACTCGACCTCGAATGTCTCGGCCGCGTCCATCACGAACGGGTAGCGGCCGCTGACGAGTTGGCCGTCGACGCGCGTCAGGTACCGCAGCTGGCCGGTGGCGCGGCCGGGCTTCCCGAGCTCGACCCGCGCGGTCGTCCGGATCGCCGGCGCATCGTCGACCACGGTCGTCGCCACGAGGCGGCTGCCGTCCGGCTCGAGCTGCGTCGCACCGCTGCTCGCCGGCACGCCGTGCACCTTCGCGTACCGGATCATGTTCTGAGAAGAGTCGAAGTAGTGCGTCCACCACCGGCCCGGCGTCCCGTCCTCGGTGTCGAGCCCGCTCAGGTCGACGCCGAGGTAGGTCAGCGAGTACGCCCCCCACGCGTTCTCGGACGCAGCGTTCGAGGTCTGCGCGCCGTCGTCGACGACGTACTGGTTCATGAACACGGGCGAGCCCTGCGCCGCCTGCAGTTCGGCCGGGACGAGCGCCGCCGCCGCTTCCGGGTCGGCCGGGAGCCAGACGAGGTAGAGCATCCGCGCGCCCACGATCAGCTGCGGAGCGTGCAGGGCCACGACGGGACCCTACGGTCTCGAGCCGTAGATGTCACGGGCAGCGCTCGCCGAGACGAAGCCCTGCTGGACGTCCTCGGCGACGCGCTCCCGGTCGCGCTCCCGTGCCTCGCCGTAGCCGCCGCCGCCCGGCGAGGCGATCAGCACCTCGTCGCCCTCCGTCAGCACGATGTTCGTGAACTTCGACGGCGAGACGGTGCCGAAGACCTCGGAGAACGTCCGGAATGCGCTGTCTCCGGCACGCTTGACGAGGATCGCCGCCGCGCCGCCCTTCGATCCGCCGTCAAGGCCGTAGGCGCCGAAGCCGGGCTTCGTGCGGTCGAACAGCGCGTTCACCGTCACCTCGGCGCCCGGTTCGACACGCAGGATCCGCCGCGTACCGAGGCCGCCCCGCATGCGCCCGGCGCCGCCGGAGTCGGGGATGAGGGAGTACTCCAGCACCCGCAGCGGGTAGCGGGTCTCGAAGATCTCGACCGGCGTGTTGCGGCAGTTGCCGTTCTTGACGACGATGGCGTCGTTGCCGTCGTCGTAGGACTTCGCTCCCCAGCCGCCGCCCTCGAGGTGGTAATTGGCGTAGTAGTCGCCGGTCCTCGGATGGAGGCCGCCGAAGAGGAAGTTGCAGGCGGTGCCGCCCTCCGCCGCCGCGACGCGGTCGGGCAGCGCGGGCGCGAGCGCGGCGATGACCATGTCGGCGAGCTTGGGGTGGGTCTCGGTGTTGCCGCCGACCGAGGGCCCGGGGTAGACGACGTTCACGGCCGATCCGGGCGGTGCGATGATCCGGATCGGCCGGTACGCGCCCGAGTTCTTCGGGATCCCCATGTCGGTCAGATGAAAGATCGCGTTGTACGTCGCGCCGGCGGTGACACCGTAGGTCGCGTTGATCGGCCCGCGTACCTGTGGGTCGGTGCCGGTCCAGTCGACCACCAGTTCGTCCCCGCGGACGGTCAGGGTGACGTGGAAGGTGACCGGCTGATCGACGACGCCGTCGTCTTCCATCCGCTCGGTGAACTCGTAGGTGCCGTCGGGGATCGCGGCGATCTCGGCGCGCATCCAGCGCTCGGAGTAGTCCATCAGCTCGTCGGCGGCCTGCTCCACGAACTCCCGCCCGTACCGGTCGAGCAACTCCAGCACGCGCCGCTCCGCGACCCGCAGCGATCCGATCTGTGCGTTCAGGTCGCCCCACGTGTTGCGCGGCGTGCGGTGGTTCGCCATGATCAGCCGCCAGAGCTCGAGGTCGTTCTCGTCGCGCTTGACGATCTTCACCGGCGGGATCCGCAGGCCCTCCTGGAAGACCTCCGTGGCATCGGCGGCGAACGAGCCGACCGCCTTGCCGCCGATCTCCGCGAGGTGCCCGACGTTCGCCACGAAGCCGAAGAGCTCCCCCTCGTGGAAGACAGCCCGGATCACGCTGTGCTCGGGAATGTGAGCGCCGCCGCGGTACGGGTCGTTGTGGAGGACGACGTCGCCGGGCTCGAAGGCGTCGACCCCGAGCTCCTCCAGTGTCCACCGGACGATGAAGAGGCTGGCGCCGATCTGGGCCGGGCAGAACTCGGCCTGCCCGATCATGTTGCCGCGCCGGTCGAACAGCACGCACGAAAAATCGAGCCCCTCGTTGAAGATCGGCGAGAACGCGGTGCGCGTCATCGTCACGCCCATCTCGCGACAGACGTTCACGAACGCATTCCCGAGCACCGTCAGCGTCACCGGGTCGATGGCCATCAGCGCGTCACCTCGAGAATTCCGTCCTCACGGGTCTGGAGCGCCCAGCCGGGCGGGACGACGACCGTCGAGTCCATGAACTCGACGATCGCGGGCCCGGCCAGCTCGGCTCCCGGCCCGAGCGCCTCCCGGCGCACGATCCTCGCGTCGACGATGCCGGCGGCGGGGAAGAACACGTCTCTCGTCGCCGAACGGGCGTCGGCCGCCTGGGGCACGCCGGGCAGACGGGGAAAGGAAGGGGTCTCGCCCGTGGCGATGACTGCCAGCCGGACGAGCTCGATCGGGATCCCGTCGAGGCGATAGCCGTAGAACTCCTCGTAGAGACCGCCGTAGCGCTCGTACGCGTCGCGGAGCGCGTCGTCGTCGAGCTCGCCGGACGGGAAGGGAACCTCCTGCTCGTAGTTCTGGCCCTGATAGCGCATCGCCGCGAGCCGACGTACGACCGGCTCCTCGCCGACCCCCTGGGCCGCGAAATCCGCACGCGCCTGCTGCTCGAGCTCGGCGAAGACCGCCGCGACCTCGGCGGCTGTGGTGCTGACGTCGGTGAGATGGACGCTACGGACGGCGTCGATCCGAACGCCGGCGGCGAGCGCGCCGAAGGCGGAGCACAGGCCGGGCGCGGGTGGGACGAGCACGTGGCGGATGTCGAGCGCCTCGGCGATCTCGCACGCGTGGGTGGGGCCGGCGCCGCCGAAGGCGATCAGGGAATGCTCTCTTGGGTCGGTGCCCTGCTCGACGGTCAGGATCCGGATCGCGTTCGCCATGTTCTCGTTGCACACCCGCACCATGGCGGAGGCGGTCTCGAGCTCGGGGTACTCGAGCCGCTCTCCCAGTCGTCCGAGCGCGTGGGAGGCGAGCGTCCGGTCGAGCGGGAGTTGTCCGCCGAGGAAGAACGCGGGATCGAGCCTGCCGAGCACGAGGTTCGCGTCGGTGATCGTCGCCTCGTCGCCGCCGCGGCCGTAGCAGGCAGGTCCCGGGACGGCGCCTGCGCTCTGAGGCCCGACCTGGAGGAAGCCGCCGGGGTCGACCCATCCGATCGAGCCGCCGCCCGCCCCGATCGTCCTCGTCGAGACGCTCGGCACGCTGACCGGGAAGCCGAACTCGAGCTCGAAGTCGGACGAATAGAGAGGCTCGCCCTCGAGGATCACGCAGACGTCGCAGCTCGTTCCGCCCATGTCGAGTGCGAGCGCCTGGTCCACCCCCGCGGCGCGCGCGACGTAGGCCCCGCCGATGCCACCGCCCGCGATTCCGGACAGGAGCAGGTGCGCCGGGCGGGAGCGTGCCTCGGACGCAACGGCGCGACCGCCGTTCGACTTCAAGAGCGACCACCTGCCGCCCGCTCCGGCCTGCTCGAGGGCGCGTGAGAGGCCGTCCACGTAGCCGTCGAAGAGCGGCTTCGTGAACGCGTCGACGGTCACGGTGGTGCCGCGCTCGTACTCCCGCCAGATCGGCGCGACCTCGTGCGAGAGCGAAACCGGGAGCCCCGGGCGACGGGCGTCGATCGCCTCGCGCACGCGCAGCTCGTGCTCGGGGTTCAGGTACGAGAAGAGCAGGCAGACGGCAACGGCGACGCCGTGGTCGCCGTCCAGTTCGACCTGATCGAGCGCCTCGTCGAGCGCCTGAACATCGACCGGCACGAGCACGTTGCCGGCCTCGTCCAGCCGCTCCGTGACCCCGATGCAGTCGCGCCGGCGGACGAGGGGCGTCGGCTTGCGCCAGTGGAAGTCGTAGTGGTGCTTGCGGTTGATGCGCTGGATGTACGGAATGTCCTCGAAGCCCTTGGTCGTCAGGTAGAGAACCCGGGCTCCGCGGCGGGTGAGGACGGCGTTGATGCCGATCGTCGTTCCGACGACGACCGATTCGATCTCGCCCGGATCGATCGATGCCCCCCGCAGCGCCGCGGCGACGGTCGCGACGGGGTCGGCCGGGATCGGACGGCACCTTCGCGAGGAACGTGCGGCCGTCGTCGTCGACCGCGACCAGGTCGGTGAACGTCCCGCCGGTGTCGATGCCCACCCTGATCCCCATCAGAGGAATGTACGCCCCCCGTCGATCAGGATGGTCTGGCCGGTGACGAAGGCGCTCTCGCGCGAGGCGAGGAAGACGAGCAGGCCGACGAGATCCTCGGGCTGCTCGTAGCGGCGGATCGCCTGGTCACCGACGATCGCGTCGGAGATCCCCGGGTAGTCGCGCTCCGCCGTCTCCGTCTCCGACCATGCTCGGGACGATCATGTTCACGGTGATCCCGCGGGGCGCCAGCTCCCGCGCGAGCACGCGGGTGAGCCCGATCAGGGACGACTTCGCAGCCGCGTAGTGGAGATTCCCAGGGCCGCCGCGGTGCGCCATGATCGTCCCGATGTTGACCACGCGCGCCTCGTCGGCCGCAGCCAGCAGCGGCAGCGCCGCCTGGGTGACGAGGAACGGCCCGCGCGCGTTCACCGCGAAGACCTCGTCCCACTCCTCCACCGTCAGCGAGTCCAGCGCGCCGGGCGGGTAGACCCCGGCGTTGTTGAAGAGGACGTGCAGCTGGTCGAGGCCGGCGAACGCCCGCCTCACCTCCTCCGGGCGCGTCACGTCTGCCTGCACCGTCTCTGCCCGGCGACCGAGTGCCCGGATCTCGGCGGCGACGTCTTCCGCCTCCGCTCCGCTCGACCGGTAGTGGACGACGACGTCCGCACCGCATGGGCGAAGCCGAGACAGGCGGCGCGCCCGATCCCGCGCGAGCCGCCGGTGACGAGTGCGGTGCGTCCGGACAGGTCGAACATGCCGCTACCGTGCCGGGCACGCGAGCAGCTCTCGCGCCTCGTCGATCGTCGCGACCCGCCGGCCGAGCGTCTCGACGAGCGTGCAGGCGTCGGCGACGAGCTCCGCGTTCGACGACGCGAGCACGCCGCGGCGCAGGTACACCCCGTCCTCGAAGCCAACCCGGATCCCGCCCGCGCCCCGCAGGATCGCCAGCGCGAGCATCCGCCGCTGGTGACGCCCGACGGCCGTGATCGACCAGTGCGTGTCCCTGGGGAGCGGCCGGAGCATCGCTTCCAGCGCCTCCGGTGTCGCGTCGATCCCGCCGGGCACGCCGAAGACGAGATTCGCGCGCAGCGGCGGCGGGAGCTCGCCCCGCTCGAGCATGCGCACGCCCTGGACCACGTGCCCGACGTCGAACATCTCGGCCTCGAGCCCGATTCCGAGCTCCGTTGCACGCTCGATCACGCGCCGCGCGTCGGGCGGGCTCGTCACGAAGAGATCCTCGCCGAAGTTCATCGAGCCCGTCTCGACGCCTGCCAGGTCGGGTCGCGCCTCCAATCCCGTGATCCGCTCCTCGATCGACATCCACACCGCCCCGCCCGTGGAGACCATGGTCACGATCGGCGTCCGGCCTCCGATCAGCGCGATCGCCTCCTCGAACAGCTCGGGGCGGCTGCTCGGCGAGCCGTCGTCCTCGCGGACGTGCAGGTGGCAGACAGAGGCGCCCGCTTCGGCGCACGCGGCGACGTCGGTTGCGATCTCGGCCGGGGTGTGCGGCAGCGCGGGATTGTCCGCCCGTGTCACCTCGGCCCCGGTGGGCGCGACGGTGATCACGACCGGCAGCTCGTCCCACGTCACAGCCCGTCTGTTCTAACAGGCGTGCGATGATCGCGTCCGTGGACGGTGCGGTGGAGAAGCCCGGATCGCGCGGCTGGAGGCTGTCGAGGCGATCCGGGTGCTGAAGGCGCGCTACGCGGACGTGTGCGACACGGGGTACGACCCCGAGCGGATGCGGCCCTTCTTCACCGAGGACGCGGTCTGGGACGGCGGCCCGCGCTTCGGGCGCTACGAGGGCGTCGACGCGGTGTGCGAGTTCTTCGCCGGGATCTCGAGCACGATCACCTGGGCGCTGCACTACATGGTCGCGCCGATCATCGAGATCGCCGACGACGGCCGCACGGCGACGGGCAGCTGGTACCTGCTCGAGCCATGCACGATCGCGACGAGCGAGGGGCCGCGTGCGATGGTGATCACCGGGCGCTATGCCGACCGTTACCGGCTCGAGCCGGACGGGTGGAAGTTCTCGGAGGTGGTGCTCGACTGCCAGACGCTCAGTCCTCTCGACGAGGGCTGGGCGCGCATGCCGTTCTGGAGCGAGTAGCGGCGACATGGTCCCGCGCATCCAGCCGGACGAGCTGCACGAGCTGGCGCGCACCTGGGGGTTCTCCGTCGAGCCCGAAGAAGCCGAGCAGCTCCTCGTCGTCGCCGAGGCGGTCTTCCAGGCCTTCGACCTGCTCGAGTCGCAGCAGCCGGTAATCACCGCTCCTGTCGACGCCGTTCGCGAACCTGGCCGCCCGCCCGAGGCCGGCGAGGACCCGCTGAACGCGATCGTCCGCTTCTGCCGCGTCCGCGGCGACGGCCACGAAGGCGTGCTGTCCGGGCGGCGGGTCGCCGTCAAGGACGCGGTCGCGATCGCCGGGATCCCGCTCACCTGCGGGTCGCGGATCCTGCAGGGCTACGTTCCGTCCGAGGACAGCGTCGTGGCCGATCGTCTTCTGCGCGCCGGCGGCGAGGTGGTCGCGATCACGAACATGGACGATCTCGCGTTCTCGGGCGGGGGCGAGTCGAGCTGGTACGGGCCGACGCTGAACCCCTGGGACCACGCGAGAACGGCAGGCGGGTCGTCGAGCGGCTCGGCGGCCGCCCTCTTCTACGAGGGAATCGACGTGGCCGTCGGCGGCGACCAGGGCGGGTCCATCCGCGCCCCCGCCTCCTGGTGCGGCGTGCTCGGCCTGAAGCCGACGCACGGTCTCGTGCCCTACGTCGGCGTGGCCGGGATCGACCAGACCTTCGACCACTGCGGCCCGATGGCCCGGACGGCGGGCGATCTGGCAGCGCTGCTGCAGGCGATCGCCGGCAAAGACGAAGGCGACCCCCGGCAGCGCGAGGTACAGGCAGCGGACTACGACTCGGCCGTCGAGGACGCGCCGGACCGACTTGCGGGCGTTCGCCTCGGCGTGATCGCGGAGGGATTCGCCGAGGACATCGGCGTCGAGCCGGCGACGGCAGACGCGGTCCTGGAGACGGTCGAGCGGCTGCACGAGTTGGGGGCCGAGCCGGTCGACGTCTCGCTGCCCGAGCACCTCCAGGCAGGCGGCATCGCCTTCGTCGGCTTCGTCGAGGGGATGACCAACCTGATGGAGAGCGGGGGGAACGGCTACTCGTGGCGCGGCCGCTACTGGGAGGACCTGGCGCCCGCCCTGTCCACCGGCCTGCGTGAGCACGCCCAGGCGCTCTCGCCGCAGATGAAGGTCGCGCTCGTCGCCGGGCGGTGGCTGCGATCACGCTACGCCGGAGCGCTCTACGCCAAGGCGCAGAACCTGCGGCCGTGGCTGCGCGGCGCTTACGACCGCGCTCTCGCTGACGTCGATGTCCTGCTTCTGCCGACGACGCCGTGGCGTGCACACGAGCTGGCGCCCGAACCTGCCCTCGCCGACAAGGTGCTGCGCGGGTGGGCGAACCTCTCGAACACCTACCCGACGGACATGACCGGTCATCCCGCGCTCTCGCTTCCGCTCGCGGCCGCCGACGGCCTGCCGGTCGGGGTCATGCTCGTCGGGCGTCACTTCGACGACGCGCGGCTGCTCTCGATCGCGGCCACGTGCGAGCGCGCGCTCGGCTGGGCGCCGGCCCCATGAATGTCGGCCTGGCGATGTCGACGCATGGTCTGCTCACCCGCGACGAGCGCGACTTCTTCCTGCAGCGGCTCGAGCCCGAGGAGATGCGTCCGATCGAGCTCGCGCAGCTCGCCGACCGGCTCGGGTACCACTCGCTCTGGTTCTCGGATCACGTCTGCATGGGGCGCGACCTGGGCGCGAGGCACACCGCGAACGAGTCCGGCATGCGCGCCTACCCGGACCGGCCCGTGATGCTCGACGTCGTCGCCACGATCGGGGCGCTCGCCGCGACAACCGAGCGGGTCCGGCTTGCACCGTCCGTGCTGATCGCTCCGTACCGCCATCCGTTGACGGTCGCGCACCAGTTCGCGACGCTCGACGTGCTCTCGGGCGGCAGGCTGATCATGAGCGCGGGCTCAGGCTGGGACCCGCAGGAGTTCGCAGCGGTCGGCGCCGACTTCGAGCACCGGGGCGCCGTCACCGAGGAGTGCATCCAGATCTGGAAGCACGCGTGGACGGAGCCGTGGCTGAACTGGCACGGCCGCTTCTACGCGATCAACGACGTCTCGCTCGAGCCGAAACCGGTACAGAGGCCGCATCCGCCGATCGTGTTCGGCGGCGTGACGGAGGCGGGCGCGCGCCGGGCCGCCCGGACGAGCAACGGGCTCTACCCGATGTTCCTCGATTCCTACGCCGATCCAGGACGGTTCGACCGGCTCCGGGAGGTCGTGCTGCGCGAGGGCGAGCGGGTCGGCCGCGACCTGTCCGGGTTTCGGTTTTACGCGTTCGCGTCGGGGCTCGTGACCGATCCGATCGACGGTCGCCGGCGGACGCTGACCGGCAGTGGGGAGCAGGTGCTCGCCGACCTGCAGCGTTTCGCCGACCACGGCTACTCCCACGTGACGATGCACTTCGAGGTGCCTTCGGGAACGATCGAGGAGCTGTTCGAGACCGTCGAGCGGTTCGCGGTCGAGGTCCTTCCGGCGGCGGCCGTGATCCAGGCGGCACCGCTGCAGTGAAGCCGGCGGCCTTCGACTACGTGGCCGCCGGCACGGTAGAGGAGGCCCTTTCCGCGCTCGGGGACGGCGACGCGAAGGTCCTCGCGGGCGGGCAGAGCCTCGTCCCTCTGCTGAACATGCGCCTGGCGCGCCCCTCGCTGCTCGTCGATGTCAACCGTGTCCCTGGGCTCGATGGGATCGAAGTGGACGGCTTCCTGCGCATCGGCGCGCTCGCGCGGCAGGTCGACGTGCTCTGCTCGCCTGACGCCGGCGCCGCGGTCCCCTTGCTCACGGCTGCGCTCCGGCACGTCGGCCATCCCGCGACGCGCAGCCGCGGCACGATCGGCGGATCGCTCGCCCATGCGGATCCGTCCGCGGAGCTGCCCGCGGTCCTGCTCGCGCTCGACGGCGAGGTGGTCGTGGCCGGCGACGGCGGCGAGCGGGCCATCCCCGCGGACGCGTTCGTCACCGGCCCGTTCACGACAGCGCTCCGATCGGGCGAGCTGCTGACCACGGTCGTCCTCCCGCGCCAGGAAGGACGGGGCTTCGGCTTCGCCGAGCTGTCGCGCCGCCACGGCGACTTCGCGCTCGCCGGGGCGATCGTGCTCCTCTGTCCCGCTCGAATCGTGCTCTTCGGACTCGGCGGTGGACCGGAGCGCGCGCTCGACGCGGAGCGTGCGCTCGACCAGGGGGAGCCCGCGGCCGACGTGGCCGACCTGGCCACCAGAGACCTCGACCCCGTCGAGGACGTCCACGCGGACGGTGCCTACCGACGACGCGCCGCGGCGGTGCTCGTTCGCCGCGCGATCGAGCAGGCGGCTGCGAGTGCCTGAGCCGCGTTTGGTGACCACGACCGTCGACGGTCGCACCCGCACCGGCCTCGCGGAGCCACGGCTGCTGCTCAGCGACTTCCTCCGGCACGAGCTCGGCCTGACCGGCGTCCACGTCGGCTGCGAGCAGGGCGGCTGCGGCAGTTGCACCGTCAGGCTCGACGGCCGGCTTGCGCTCTCCTGCCTGACGCTGGCGGTGCAGGCGGACGGAGCCCGGATCGACACGGTCGAAGGCCTCGCGCGCGACGGCGAGCTCCACCCGATCCAGAGGGCGTTCCAGGAGCGGCACGGGCTCCAGTGCGGCTTCTGCACACCGGGGATGCTGCTCGCCGCGCAGGTGCTCCTCGAGGAGACGCCGGACCCGAGCGACGCCGAGATCCGTGGGCACCTCTCCGGAAACGTGTGCCGCTGCACCGGCTACACGGGAATCGTCGCGGCGGTGCGCGAGGCAGCCCGGCTGCTGCGGGAGGCAGCCTCGTGAGCAGGCCGTTCCGGTACGTCGGCCGCAGCGTCCCGCGGGTGGAAGACCCGGAGCTTCTCCGTGGGCGGGCGCGGTTCCTCGACGACGTCCGGCTGCACGGGACCCTCGAGGTCGCCTTCGTCCGCAGCTCGTATGCGCACGCACGCATCCGCGACGTGCAGGTCGACGCCGCCCGCGCCCACGACGGCGTCGTCCTCGTCGTCACCGGCGCCGACCTGGACGCCGCGCCGGAGATCGTCACCTCCTCGTCACGGCCGGAAGCAGGCGTCTGGCGCCGCCCGCTGCTCCCGCGCGACCGCGTGCGCTACGTCGGTGAGCCGGTCGCAGCCGTCGTTGCGTCCTCACGCTACGCCGCCGAGGACGCCTGCGAGCTGATCGAGATCGACTACGAGCCGCTCGACGCGGTCGTCGACCCCGAGCTCGCGCTGGCACCGGATGCGCCGTTGCTCCACGAAACGAACGGTTCGAACAACTTCGCGCACATCGAGTTCGCGCACGGCGACGTCGAGGGGGCGTTCGCGCGTGCCGCACACGTCGTGTCGCAGCGCTTCCACTTCGGCCGCACGCACGCCGCGCCCCTCGAGGGGCGCGGCGGGATCGCCGACTGGTCGCGCGACCTGACCGTGTGGTCGTCGACCCAGATGCCCTTCCTCGTCCGGTCGATGCTCGCCGGCCTGTACGGCCTTGCGGAGACACGGGTGCGCGTGGTCGTCCCCGCCGTCGGCGGCGGGTTCGGTCTGAAGGTGCACCTGTACGTGGAGGAGGCGATCCTGCCGTTCCTCTCCCGGCTGTCGGGTGCGCCGGTCAAGTGGTGCGAGGACCGGTACGAGCACCTCGCGGCGAGCGGCCACTCGAAGGAGGTCGTGTGCATGCTCGAGTTGGCGCTCGACGAGCAGGGCACGTTCCTCGGGCTGCGCGGGCGGCTCGTCGGCGACGGCGGCGCCCACCAGGGTCACCCGTGGACGAGCCTGATCGACCCGCTCTGCGCCGCGTCGATGCTCCCGGGCATCTACTCGATCGGGGCCCTTCGCTACGAGGTCGACGCGGCGGCGACGAACAAGTGCCCGAGCACGGCGTACCGGGGCGTCGGGTGGACGTCGGGACACACGGCCCGCGAGGTGCTGATCGACGACGCAGCACGGATGCTGGGCATCGACCCGCTGGAGCTGCGACTCCGGAACTGCCTGCCGGACGGCCAGCCGGCCGTCTCCGCGACCGGCTGCCGCTACGACGGCGGCAGCTACGCGGAGTCGATCCGACGCGCGCGCGAGCTCGTCGGCTACGACGCGCTTCGGGAGCGACAGCGCCGCCTCCGCGAGCAGGGCCGGTACGTCGGCGTCGGGTTCAGCCCGTTCGTGGAGCAGGGCGGGTGGGCGGCGGAGATCGCGGCCGACATGGGGTTTCCGGGCGCCGGTTACCTCGATGCGGTCTGCGTGACCGTCGAGCCCGACGGATCGGTGACGCTGACGACTGGTCTGCAGTCGAACGGCCAGGGCCATGCGACCGTGCTCGCCCAGCTTGCGGCCGACGGGCTGGGCGTGCGCCCGGAGGACGTCCGGGTCGTGCAGGGAGACACCGCGGCCACTGCGTACTCGACCGGGAGCTGGGGAAGCCGGACCGCCGTGATCGCCGGCGGCTCCGTTCTGCGGGCGACGGCGGACGTGCGGCAGAAGCTCCTCGAGATCGCCGCGAACGAGCTGGAGGCGAGCGAGCACGATCTCGAGCTCGAGGACGGGGTGGTGGCCGTCCGCGGGTCGCCGACCAGGAGTCTCACCGTGGCCGGAATCGCGGCGGCCGCCTATGCGGCGCGAGTGCCCTCGGGCGTCGACCCGATGCTGACGTCGACGCGAAGCTACGACCCGCCGGCGACCTACTCCAATGCCTGTATCGCCTGCGTCGTCGAGGTGGACGCCGAGACCGGCCGCGTGACGGTCGAGCGCATCGTCGCCGTCGAGGACTGCGGCACCGTCCTGAACCCACTTCTCGTCGACGGTCAGGTCGCAGGCGCGGTCGCCCAGGGCGTCGGCGCGGTCCTGTACGAGGGGTTGCCGTACGGCGAGGACGGTCAGTTCCTCGCGGGAAGCCTGGGCGAGTTCCTCTACCCGACTGCGCCCGAGCTCCCGGACGTCGAGGTCGACCACCTCGCCACGCCCTCGCCGGTCACCGAGGGCGGGATCAAGGGCATGGGGGAGGGCGGCCTGATCGGAGCGCCGGCGGCCGTGGTGAACGCGATCGCCGACGCCCTTTCGCCCTTCGGTGTCTCGATCGACCGGACCCCGCTGCGGCCGTGCGACATCCTGGCGGCGATCGACGCCGGAGTCGCGGCCACCACGGGCTAGCTGGGGTGTCGGGCTACCCCCAGTACCGCCGACAGAACGAGATCTTCAGGTTCTCGGCCTGGTCGGGGTGGTCTGGGCCGTGCCGCGACCAGTCCTTCGTCCACCGTTCGACGTTCCCCGCCACGGCCGGATCGGCCACGATCGCCTGCCAGTTGGCGAGGTCGTCGACCGCCATCAGGTCGAAGTGCGTGAATTCCTCGCGGCCCTGGACGCTGTCGACGACGCGCCAGCACGAGTAGTCGATGATGTGCGGGTTCTGCCGGAACGCGGGGTAGTCGATCTCCCGGATGAACTTCGCATACTCCTCCTCGCTCAGCTCCCGAGGCGAGTACGTGAGCAGCACGAGTTGCTTGGCCATGCCTGCCTCCTCTCGACGACGTCGCGTGAATCATCACACTGCACTGCGTAGAGTTTCCGCGTGGAAGAGCGCTTCGACCCGTTCGCGGTCGAGATCCTCAAGGACAAACTCGCCGCCGCGGCGGACGAGATGGGCGTCGTCCTCGCGCGCACGAGCATGAGCCCGATCGTCTACGAGGTGCTCGATTTCGCCTGCGGACTCACCGACGAGCACGCGCGGGTGGTTGCCCAGACGAACGGACTGACGCTCTTCACGGGGACCTTCGGGCCGCAGGTCGAGAGCCTGATCGCCGAATACGGCCTCGACGGAATGCGCCAAGGAGACGTCTTCGCGACGAATGTCCCGTATCGCGGTGGCACGCACACGTGCGACGTCTGCCTCGTCAAGCCGATCTTCGCCGCCGGCCGCGTGGTCGCGTTCGCTGTCTCGATCACCCACTGGATCGACATCGGCGGAGGCGTGCCGGGGAGTATCCCGCCGGACGCGACGGACATCTACCAGGAGGGGCTCCGCCTTCCGGGCGTCCGCGTTTACGACGCCGGCAAGCGCAATGACGCGGTGGTCGAACTGATCGCGGCCAACATTCGCCTCCCGCGCACCGGCATCGGCGACCTGAACGCGGGCGTGGCCGCCGTCGCGATCGGCGAGCGCCGCCTGCTCGAGGCATGCGAGCGGTACGGGCTCGACCTCGTGCTCGCATCGTTCGAGCGCGTGCTCGAGCACGGCGAGCAGGCCGCCCGGGCCGCGCTCCGGCACATCCCGAACGGCCTCTACCGCGCGGAGGGCGTGATCGACGGAGACGGCGTCTCGACCGCGCATCTCCCGATCGCGGTCGCAGTAACCGTCGGCGACGACTGGGTGCACGCCGACTTCACGGGATGCGCGCCGCAGGCGGCGGGGCCGGTCAACTGCTCGACCGGAGCGCTGCTCTCCGCGTGCAAGACCGTCGTCAGGGCGATCACCGCGCCCGGCGCTCGGTCGAACGACGGGTTCTTCGCGCCGTTCTCGCTGACGATCCCACCCGCAACCGTGTTCAGCGCGGAGCCACCTGCCCCGACAGGGTGGTACTACGAGGGCGCCGCATTCGCGAACGACCTCTTCTGGAAGGCGCTCGCGCCGGCGTGCCCCGACCGCCTGGGCGCCGGCTCCTACACGAGCCTCTGCTGCTCGTACGTCGTCGGTCGCGACGCGGCGACGAACGAGCTGTTCGTGCTGGCAGAGCCGAACGTCGGCGGCTGGGGAGGCAGCGCACTAGGCGACGGCGAGAGCGCGCTGATTGCGACCACGGACGGCGATACCTACAACTTCCCGGCCGAGGTGGTGGAGGCGCGGTTTCCCGTCCTCGTCGAGCGGTACGAGCTGAACGTGGCGGCGGAAGGCGGCGCCGGGAGGAACCGTGGCGGCTTCGGCGTCGTCCGTGAATACCGGATACAGGGCGGTGTCGACACCTACGGCTACGGCTCGATCGGTGGCTCGGAGCGCCCGCCTTGGGGCCTCGCGGGCGGCCGCGAGGGAACGACGAACTACCTCGAGTACGTGCGCGAAGGGGTGGAGGAGCGTTGGGGGCGGGTCCCGCGCGTCTCGCTCGAGGAAGGGCAGCTCGTTCGGTCCGTGACGGGCACCGGCGGGGGCTTCGGCGATCCGCGCGAACGGGAGCCGGAGCGGGTCCGGGAGGACGTGCGTGACGGCTATGTGACGCTCGAGTGCGCGCGTGAGGTGTACGCCGTCGCGCTCGATCCGGAGACGCTCGACGTCGACGCTGCCGTGACCGCCGAGTTGCGAGCCGGATGAGGCTTCGTCTCGCCACCGACATCGGCGGCACGTTCACCGACCTGGTCGGCTTCGACGAGCAGACGGGTGCTGTGACGATCGGCAAGGCATCGACGACTCCGGACGACCTGCCGCACGGCGTGCTGGACGCCGTCGCCGCCGCAGGCGTCTCACTGGAGGACGTCGCCGAGTTGGTGCACGGCACCACGGTCGTCATCAACGCGCTGACCGAGAGGCGCGGGGCACGTACTGCGCTCGTCACCACGCATGGCTTCCGCGATGTGCTCGAGATCGGCCGCGGAAACCGGCCTGACATGTACAACCTCGTGTCGCGGAAGCCGCCGGCGTTCGTTCCCCGCCGGCACCGGTTCGAGGTTCGCGAACGTGTCGACCGTCGTGGCATCGTGCTCCGGCCGCTCGAACTCGACGACCTGGAGGCGGTCGTCGCCACGTGCAGGCGTGACGGCATCGAGGCGATCGCCGTCTGCCTCCTGCACGCGTACGCATATCCGGCGCACGAGCAGGCCGTGCGCGACGCGTTGGTAGCTGCCCTCCCCGAGGTCCCCGTGACGATCTCGTCGGGAATCACCCGGGAATGGCGCGAGTACGAACGCTCCAGCACCGCCGTGCTGAACGCGTACGTGCAGCCGGCCGTCGAGCGGTATCTCGGCGCTCTCGAGCAGAGGCTGCACGAAGAGAGGCTTCGCGGGCCCGTCCGCATCGTCCAGTCCAACGGAGGTACGACCTCGCTTCGCGCCGCGAGGGCGACGCCGATCAGGCTCGTCGAGTCGGGGCCGGCGGCCGGGGTGATCGGGGCGGCGCGGCTCGGCGAGCGGCTTGGAGAGCCGAACGTCCTCTATCTGGACATCGGCGGAACGACCGCGAAGTGCTCGTTGATCGAGGACGGCGAGCCCAAGACGACCACGGAGTACAGGATCGAGTGGCGCCCCGACTACGCCGGCTACCCGATCATGGTGCCGGTCGTCGACATCGTCGAGATCGGCGCCGGGGGTGGGTCGATCGCGTGGGTCGACGACGGCGGGTCCGTTTGCGTTGGTCCGCGGAGCGCAGGAGCCGAGCCCGGGCCCGCCTGCTACGGCCGGGGAGGAGAGAGTCCGACCGTGACGGACGCGAAGCTTGCCGCCGGCGTCCTCGACCCCGACTACTTCCTGGGTGGGCGTCTCCGTCTTCACCCGAGGCTGGCCCGGGACGCGCTGCGCCGGCTCGGCGACGGCCTCGACCTGGCCCTGGGGGAGCTGGCGAACGGGATCATCAGGCTCGTGAACGCGAACATGATCAGCGCACTCAAGCTCGTCTCAGTGCGGAGAGGTCATGACCCGCGCGACTTCGTGCTGGTCGCCGCCGGGGGCGGGGGAGCCATGCACGCAGCCGCGCTCGGAGCAGAGCTTCAGGTCAAGCGTGTCGTCGTCCCGCCGCACTCAGGCGTCTTTTCCGCCTGGGGAATGGGCCTCGCCGAAGCGCGGGCGGATGCCGCGCAGACGCGCGTGCTCGAGGCGTCGACGTCGACGGCGCCTGAGCTGGACGCGGTCTTCACCGAGCTCGAGCGGGAGGTGACGGCGGCGCTCGTGGCCGAGGGCGCAGACGCCGGCTCGGCCGGCCTCGAGCGATCGGCCGACATGCGCTACCGCGGCCAGGAACACGCAGTGCGCGTGCCGATCGCGAGCGGTGCGGTCTCGGTCGTGACCGTCGCGGCGGACTTCCACGCCCTCCACCGGCAGAAGTACACCTTCGATCTCGAGGGCGACCCGGTCGAGATCGTCACCTGCCACGTCTCCGGCTTCGGCGGGCGCGCGCCGGTGCCGTCCCCGCCTCCCCGCGACGGCACGGCCACCCCGGCTGCGAAAGGCCGCCGCCGCGTCGACTTCGACGCCGACGGGGTGCACGAAGCCGTGGTCTTCGACCGCCGCGTCCTGCCGGTCGGCTTCGAGGCTCCCGGGCCGGTCGTGGTCGAGGACGAGACGACGACCGCGCTCGTCCATCCCGGCCAAACGCTCGAGGTGGACGAGGCCGCGAACCTCGTCGTCTGGCTCGGCTAGAGAGCGAGCGCGGTCCAGGCCTCCTTGCGGCCCGGGACGTCGTAGCCGAACGCGTCCGGGTCGGACCCGACCTGCTCGGCGAGCTCGAGCGCGATCCGTTGCGCGAGCACCGTGAGCGGAAAGATCGATAGCGGCTCGGGCAGCGTGGTCTCGGACAACACGTGGACGCGCCCGCCGCACTGCTCGGTTGCGCGGGCGACTGCGAGCAGCCGTTCCTGCCCCGGCCCACCGCCGTCGAGGCACACGAGCGCGTCGCGCTCGTCGACTGCGACCGACGGGCCGTGGAAGAACTGCTCCACCGACAGCCCCTCTGTTGCTATCCGTGACGTCTCGCGGATCTTCAGCGCGCCCTCCGCCGCCGTCCACTGGTTGGGGCCGGCACCGATCAGCTCGAGCAGCCTGGGCGGCGGCTGGACGCCGAGGTCGCGCGCCAGCGCCGCCTGCACCGCGTCCGGGACATCGTCCAGCCCGTCCAGAGATGCACCCAGAGCGACGGCGAGCTGCGCCAGCCGGATCAGGGCGCCGAGGTGGCTCGCGGTGAAGGCCGCACAGCGCTCCTGCTCGACTGTCTCGATGTCGACGCCGGGCGAGCCCCGGCCGCCGATCACGACGACGGGCATGTCACCGGCACCGCGCTCGCGTTCCAGCACCTCGGTCGAGAAGCGCTTCGTGTTTCGGTGGCTCATGACGAGGACGGCGTCCTTGTCGCGGACCGGCAACCCGTACTGTGCCGCGTCCATCGCCTGGACGGCCACGGCCTCGACGCCGGCCTCGCGAAACAGCCAGACCGCGTGGTTCGCCGCATGCCAGCTCGTCCCGGTACCGACGACGACCAGGCGACGGCCGCCGAGCCGTTCGGCCTGCGACTCGACAGGCGCGACGTCCGCGAGCAGTGTTTTCAGGTCGTCGGGCTGGCGCCAGATCGTGGCGCGCATCACGCTCGTCACTTCGCAGACCCGGCGGCGACGGAATCCTCGCCGCTACAGCGGGCCCTGCGTGCCAGCCGGCGCAACGGGTCGAGGGACCAATCTCCGGGCCACGTGATCTCCCTGCCCCCGGTGATCCCGTTCGGGCGGAGGACGAGCGTCAGCACCAGGACCACGGCGAGGACGAAGTTCGCCGTCCCGGACGGCGGTCTGACATCGTCGAGCCCGTTGATCTCCCAGCGCCGGAAGGTTTCGTAGATGACGGTGACGAAGTAGCAGCCCACGACGGCGCCGGTGACGCTCGTCATGCCACCGACGACGAGCATCACGATCGTCAGCAGGACGATGTTGAAGCCCTGGTTGAAGAAGAAGTCGTCGGGCCCGAACGTGACGAAGTAGTGGCCGTAGAGCGCTCCGGCGACTCCGACGACGAAGCCGGAGAGAACCCACGCGACCGCCCGCTCGACCGAGACCCGCACGCCCACCGACTTGGCGGCCCGCACGTTCTCGCGCGAGGCGCGGAGCCGCAGGCCACGGCGAGACTGCTTGAACGCGAACGCGACGCCGATGAAGATCAGCGCCCAGACGAGCACCGAGACGAAGGTCGTCGTCTGCGGAACGCCGATCTGCGTGCTCGTCCCGCGCGTGATCGCGGACGTCTGGACGTCGAAGACGTAGACGATGATGAGCAGCGCGAGCGTCCCGATCCCCGCCTCGACGCCGGCCAGCCGGACGATCGGCGCCGCCGTGATCAGGGCGAAGAGCGTCGCGACCCCCGCACCGGCGAGGGTCGCCTCGAGCGGGCTGAGCTTCGCCGGCAGGATCCAGGAGCCCAGCCAGCTCGGCATGGACAGATACGTGAACTTCTTGATGTCGGGCGGAATGGTCAGCAGCGCCGACATGTAGGCGCCGATCGCCATGAACGCGATGTGGCCGAAGGAGAGGACGCCCGAGTTGCCGCTGAAGATCTGGAGGCCGAGAACGATCATCAGCGTCAGGAACAGCCTGACGGCCGTGTCCTTGTAGACGACGTTGCCGAAGCCGTCGACGAGCGCCCACGTGACGACCAGGAACGCGCAGAGCGCGAACGGCGGCCAGACGATGCGTGCCGCGGGCTCGGCTCGCCGCAGCGCCGTCACGCCGCGCCTTCGGCCGGCGCAGGACTACGACGTACGCGGCGCCAGAGACGCTTGACCGCGCCCCCGCGAATGGAGACGAGGCCGTTCGGGACCAGGACGAGGATCGCGATCACCACGAGGAACGCGAAGAGCTGCGTGTGGCTCTTCAGCGTGATCGGCAGCGTCGCCTGGAGCGCGTTGATGATCGCGCCCAGGACGAATCCGCCGAGAGCTGCGCCGCCGAGGCTTCCGAGACCGCCGATCACCCCGCCGACGAAGGCGACGAACAGCGGCCCCTGGCCGATGTCGGGCGAGACGGCGCCGGTGCGCAGGATGTAGAGGATGGAAACCGCGCCCGCCAGCACCCCGGTGATGCCGAAAGCGGCTGAGATCACCCAGTTCGCCCTCACTCCGGTCAGCTGGGCCATCCGGAAGTCCTCCGACGACGCCCGCAGCTGGATGCCGAGCGTCGTCTTCTTGAGCAGGAGGGTCAGGCCGACGAGGAGGACGCCCGTGACGATGAAGGTCGCGATCTCCAGCCGGGAGATCAGCACCCCGCCGATGTCGAACTGGTTCGTCAGCCATGGGTAGGGCTCGACTCCCTTCTGAGGCCCCGTTCCGATCGTCGAGTCGAAGCGGTGGGCGAGACCGAAGACGTCCGTCCAGGCGAGCTGCTGGATGCCGTAGCTGACGGCGAACGAGGTGACGAGCAGCACCACGGGAGAGGCGTTCCGCACCGGCCGAAAGGCGATCAACTCCATCAGCAGGGAGAGGATCGTCACGATCAGGACGGTCATCAGGATCATCCCGAGCCAGCCCCAGCTCCGCGTGAAGAACATCGTGTAGGCACCGGCCATGATCAGCTCGCCGTAGGCGAAGTTCATGAGTCCCATGACGTTGAAGAGGAGCGCGAGCCCCAGCGCCATGACGGCGAAGAGGCTGCCGTAGGCGAGCGAGTCGAGCGTGTACTGGATGCCCTCGCCCGCACCGACGATGAGGGACAGCACCAGCACGACCAGGAGGACGGTGGCGACGAACCCGCCCGAGACGGCGGCGTAGCGCCGGGAACTCTCGTTCATCTCAGCCCGTCTCCGCCAGCCCGATGTACGCCGTCTCGAAGTCGCCGATGCGGGCGAGCTCCTCCGTCGTTCCCTGGAACTGGATCCGGCCACCCGAACGCATGACGTAGGTCCGGTCGGCGACCTCGATCGTCCGCGCCGCGTTCTGCTCGACGAGCAGGATCGTCACACCTTCCTCCTTCAGCTCCTGCAGGATCTCGAACACCTGGTCGACGATCAGCGGAGCGAGACCGAGCGTCGGCTCGTCCAAGAGAAGGAGCTTAGGGCGCGCCAGCAGCGCGCGTGCGATCGCGAGCTGCTGCTGTTCGCCGCCCGAGAGCTTCGAGCCCGGTCGGTCGTAGAGCGACCCCAGCACCGGAAAGCGCTCGCACATCTTCTTGACGTCGGTCTGTGCCGCGCGCCGGTCGCGCCGGGCGGATGTGCCGATGTGCAGGTTCTCGCCCACCGAGAGCCGACTGAATATTCGGCGGTTCTCCGGAACGAGCGCGATCCCCCGCCGGAGGATCCCGTCGGGCGACACGCCGACGATCGAGCGCCCCTCGAAGGTGATCTGCCCCGCCGAGGGCCGCTGGACGCCGGTGATCGACCACAGCGTCGTCGACTTGCCCGCGCCGTTGTGTCCGATGAGGCCGACGAGCTCGCCCTGATTGACCTCGAGCGTGAGGTCGTTGACGGCCGCGACCCGTCCGTAGTGGACCGACACGTCAGTGAGATGCAGCAAGCTTCGCTCCCTTCACGCCGAGGTAGGCGGCCACGACTCGCCTATCGGTTCGGATCTCCTCCGGCGTGCCGACGGCGATCGTCTTCCCGTAGTCGAGGACCTGGATCCGCTCGCACACCCGGAAGATGATCCGCATGTCGTGCTCGACGAGGAGCACGCCGCAGCCGAGCTGGTCGCGCAACGTGGCGATCGAGGTCGTCAAAGCGCGGCTCTCGGCATCGTCCAGCCCTGCAGCCGGTTCGTCCAGCAGCAGGAACCGCGGTGCGACCGCGACCGCCCGAGCGATCCCGACTCGCCGCTCGTCGCCGTGCGGAAGCGCGCTCGCGGGCAAGCGGGCGACGTGCTGCAGGCCGAGTCCCTCGATCAGCTCCGACGCTCGCCGCCTCGCCGCTCGGCGGTTGAGCCCCGCGCCGAGCGCGCCCAGCTCGACGTTCTCGAACACCGACAGCTCCGGAAATGTCGCGACGTCCTGGAACGTGCGGACGAGCCCGTTCGCGACGCGTCGGTGCGGCGGCCAATGACTCATGTCCACGCCGTCCACCGTCACCGTCCCGCCGTTGAGCGGGACGAATCCGCTGACGGCGTTCATGAACGTCGTCTTGCCCGCACCGTTCGGGCCGATCAGGCCCATGATCTGCCCCTGCTCGAGAGTCAGATCGACGCCGTCGACGGCCCTGACGCCCTCGAAGTGGACGCGGATACCCTCCGCGACGAGCTTCGCAGGCTCAGGGCCGTCGACAGCGCTTTCCACGCTCAGCTACTCCGTTCGACTCGCTACTTGACCGCCGGCGGCTTGCCCGAGCAAGGGCTGCCGTCGCCGATGGTCGGGACCGTGTTCACCTTGGTGGTGGCGATCTGCTTGTCGACGCCGTTCGTCCACAGCTCCACCGAGTACGCGGCGGGCTGCGGCCGGTGGCACTTCGCAGTGAACTTCATCCTGCTGCCGAAGTAGTTGACCCTCACCGGACCGCCGAAGAGCGCCTTCGCCATCTTCGTGCCGTCAGTGCCTCCGGCCGCCTTGATCGCGGCGACGACCGCGTCCGCGAGCGCGTAGCCCGGCAGCGCGTAGTGGTTGCCGAGTGGCGTCTTGTACGCCGCCCGGAACTGCGTGGCGATCGTGCGCACCTGCGGCGTCTGCGTCCCGGCGCAGTAAGTCGGCAGGCACGCGAAGCCGAGTGCGTAGAAGTTCGACACCTTGCCGCCGACCTGGCGGACGAGCGTCCCGTTCACGGACGCGTTCGTGAGGATCGCCGTCTTCACACCGGCGTCGCGGATCGACCGCACCAGCTGCGATCCGTAGGGCTGCCACGACCCGTCGTAGATCACGTCACAGCCCTTGACCTTGCCGCGCAGGCGCGTGATCTGCGAGGAGAGGTCGAGGTTCGGGCCGCCGACGAAGGTGTCCTCGCCGCAGACCGTCCCGCCGAGCTGAGTCCAGCGGGCCTTGAAGTAGTCCGCCGTCGCCTTCGAGTACTCGAGCGACGTGTCCTTGAAGATGTAGGCGCGCTTCAGGTTCGCCCGGTTCTTGCGGAACCACTCCGCCCCTGCCGTACCTTCGGTGTCGGAGCCGAGGCCCATGGAGCCGCCGTAGTCGCCGACGATCGCCGGCGTGGCGACCTTGGGTGACGACGCGCAGAGCGCGATGCCCGGCACCTTATGAGCCTTTGCCGCGTTGATCGCCGGGAACGAGAAGTCGAAATCGCAGGTGGCGATGATCGCGACCGCACCCTTCGAGATGAGCTCCTCCGCGTTCGTCGCCGCAGTCGGCTTGTCCGATTTCGTGTCGATCCATTGGACGTTGATCTTCCTGCCGAGTACGCCGCCCGCCTTGTTGATCTGCGCGATCCGCATCTGGAACAGCTGACCGGACTGCAGGTCGTATGGGGCGAGGATGCCGGTCTTGGCAGCCGAGATGCCGATCAGGATCGGTCCGGCGGCATTCCGGCCGCCTGACGCGCTCCCGACCGTCAGAGCCGTGACGAGCGCCCCGAGCGCCAGAATGGCGCCGAGCAGGGCGAGTCGCTTCCTCATTCTTCCTCCCTTCGAGCCGCAGAGGTGCGGCCGTCGATCACGGTGTGCCGACTCTAAGAGAATCCGCCGTTGTATACAAAGGTCATCGTTCGTCGGCGACGGGCGTCATCGGGCCGCCCAGCCGCCGTCGACGAGGATGCTTTCTCCATGGATGTACGCCGCCGCATCGGAAGCGAGGAACACCGCGAGCGGCGCGATGTCCTCGACGATTCCGACCCGTCCGTACGGCGTGCCGTCCAGGTACATCTGCTCGTAGTCGGGGTCCTCGAGCAGCTTTTCGTTCATGGGCGTCCGGATGTTGCCCGGGGCAATGGCGTTCACGCGAATTCCCGCCGGCGCGAGCTCGACCGCGAGTGCTTTCGTCAGCTGCTCGATCGCCCCCTTGGTCGCGCAATAGGCAGCCGAGTTCGGGAACGCGACCTGGCCCGCGATCGACGAGACGAAGGTCACCGACGAGCCACGACCCAGCTCCTGCACCGCCGCCTTCGTGAGCGCGTAGGGCGCCCGGACGTTCACACGCCACTGCAGGTCGAAGTCCTCGAGCGGCGCCTCCGCGAGCGGGCTGGGAAGGAAGATGCCGGCCATGTGCAGGAGCGAACTGATCGCTCCGAACGCACCGAGCGCTTCCTCGACGATCCGCCCCGCGGCGGCTTCGTCGACGAGCTCGACCGCGACGACGTGGTGCTCGCCGCACCGTGACGCGCATTGCGCCAGCCGCTCCTGGTCGCGACCGACCAGGACCACCTTCGCACCGGCTTCCGACATCGCCTCTGCGCAGGCCAGGCCGATGCCGGAGCTCGCGCCCGTGATCACCACGACCTTGTCGTCGAGCCTCGCCGACGGGAATCGGCTCATCGCGCGCTCCTCAGGCGGCGCGTCTCCGCCTCGTCGACCGCCAGCGAGTCGTCGAGGACATCGCGCTCGAACGCCACGCCGTAGACCTCCCGCGCGCGGTCGAAGCTGACGAAGTGCGCGAGCACGTCCTCGCGCACCCGTCCCGGCTCGCGCTCGCGCGGGTTGCCGTAGCCGCCACCTCCGCTGAGCAGGTGCCCGAGCAGCTCGCCCGGCGGGAGCACGACCTGCGCGATCGGGTGCAGCTCCTCTTCGCTTCCGTCGGCGCGCACCTTGAACGCGATCGACGAGGCGGCCGTCCCGCCGCCCTGCGTGCCCCGCGGAGGGTGGTGGTGGCCGTCGGTGACGTACGCAGCGGTCATCGCATCCCGCTTCGGCCCGTACGTGACCCGCGTACCGGGCGCTCCTCGACGCCGGCCTGCGCCCTCGGAGTCGGGCCGAACGCGAACCTCGTGGATCCGGATCGGGTATTTCTGCTCGTCGATCTCGACGCTGTCACGGAACATCAGCCCGTTGGTGACGGCGTTGCCGTACGTGACCCACCCGTCGTGCTCCGGCCCGGCCGGGCCGCCCTGGGAGCCGAGAAACTTCTGATTCACGTACGCGCTGCCTTGCTTCCGCCAGTCCGTCCCCGAGACGACGGCAAAGCCGGGCCCGATACCGCAGGCGCCCTCCGCCAGGCCATAGCCGTCCCAGGCGTCGGCGATCGTGCGCTGCGTCGTCACCACCAGCCGCTCCCCGACGTTCGTCGTCGCCACCGAGCACGAGTGCGGGAAGCGGGGGATGCCGACCACGCAGTTCTCGCGCAGCCGCACCTTCACCCGCCGGAAGGTGCCGGCGTTGTGTGGGATGTCCGGGTCGATCGAGTTGAAGATCCCGGTCATGCAGTTGTTCATCGCACACGTTCGGGACTCGTTGACACCCGCCGGGAGGCAGTCGATGTTGTCGGTCAGATCGGCCTCGATCATCCCCGCCTCGGGATCGATCGTGATCGACACCCGGATCGGGATCCCGTCGGGAGCCGGGCCGAACGGGTCGTGCATGCCCTCGCCGACGATTGTCCCGGCCGGCATCGTCGAGATCACGTGCGCGATGCGCCGCTCGGAGTAGTCGAACCACTCCTCGACGAACTCCGTCAGCGTTCCCTCCCCGTACTTCGCGCAGAGTTCCTTCAGGCGCGCCTCGCCGATCCGGGCCGCGCCGATCATCGCGAGGTAGTCGCCGTACCACTGATCGGGCACCCGGATCCGGCGGCGGCACATGCGGATCACGTCGTCGACGTCGCGGTACTCCTGCTGCACGCGCACCGCCGGGAAGATCAGGCTGCCCTCCTCGTAGACGTCTCGCGCGTACGGCATGTAGGTCGTCGGCTGTGCGTTCCCGCAGTCGGCCTGGTGCGCCTTGGCGGCAGCTGTGAACACATGTCGGCCCTCCCAGAAGACCGGGACGAGGATCACATGGTCAGCCGGGTGGGTGTTCCCGAGATACGGGTCGTTGTGAAGGAACGCGTCCCCCTCGACCAGAAGTGGATGCAGATCGGTCATCGCTTCCGCGAGGAACTCCATTCCGATCACGTGCACCGGCAGGCCCTCCGCCGAGGCGAGCAGCCGGTTGTCGCCGGTGATCAGCGCGCAGGAGAAGTCGCGGGCCATGTTCAGCACCGCGGAGCGGCCGGTGCGCAGGAGCGTGTTCTCCATCTCGCGGACGATCGAGTCGAGCCGGTTGGCGATCACCGCGAGCGTGACGGGATCGAGGCTCACGCGATTGCCTTCTCCCGCACCGGCCGTCCGTCCGCTGCGTCCGACTCCAGCTCGAGCAGGTAGTTGCCGAGTTCCGTGACGACGGCGCTCGAGCCGGGGTACACGACCACCGTGGTCGTCGGCTCGCGGAGGATGGCCGGTCCGTCGATCTTCGTCCCGGCCGGCAGAGCAGCGCCGTCGTACCGCGGCACCGGCGCCAATCCGGTCTCCTTGAAGTACGCCTCGACGTGATCCGAGGCGTCGACCCTCGTCCCCGCCGCCGACGGCTCGCGCGGCTGAAGGTCCGGCTTCTCGAGCACGGCCGTGGCGCGCGCCTTCCAGAGCAGGCACTCGAGGTACTGGCCCGGCTCACGGACGGCGAAGATCCGCTCGTGCGTCGCGTGGAAGGCCTCTTCTACCGCGCGCACGTCCTCGTCCGACTCGAGCCGAGACGGTACGGGCACGTCCAGCTCCCACACCTGCGCGCGATAGCGGGCCTCGACGAAGAAGTGCCTGCGCGTCTCGGTGACGGGCAGCCCGCGCAGCCCGGTCAGGAACGCGTCCGCCCGAGCGTCGACCTCCGCCAACGCCTCGTTCACCGCCTCGCGGTCGAGCGACCGTGTCTCCTCGTACCGACTGCGGGAGAACTCGGAGACGATGTCTGCGAAGAGCGCGCCGCAGGCCGAGAGCGCGCTTGCCGTCGACGGCACGAGCACGCGGCGGCACCCGAGCTCGCGTGCGATCGGGACGATGTTCAGGCCGGAGGCGCCCCCGCCGGCGACCAGGGTCACCTCTCTGGGATCGATGCCCTGCGCGATCGTGATCTCCCGGATCGCACCGACGATGTTCTCGGAGGAGATCGTCAGCGCCGCGTGAGCGGCTTCGTGGACACCGAGCCCGAGCGGACCTGCGAGCGCCCGCTCGACGGCCGCGTGCGCGGCGTCTGCCTCCAGGGGCAGACGCCCGCCCAGGAAGTAGTCGGGGTCGATCCACCCGAGCACGACGGCGGCGTCGGTGATGGTCGCGTCGCTGCCGCCGTGGCCGTAGCAGGCTGGGCCAGGCTCGGCGCCTGCGCTCTGAGGGCCGACGCGGAGCAGACCGCCAGGGTCGATCCAGACGATCGAGCCCCCGCCGGCGCCGATCGACTTGACGTCGACGGCGCGGATCCCGGTGATGTGCCCGATCCAGCGCCCACCCAGCCAGTTCTCCGCCGAGTAGTTGATCTCGCCGGCGGTCACGAGCCCGACGTCGAAGGTGGTCCCACCCGTGTCGCAGACGATCAGGTCGCGGTCAGACGTTTCCGCCTTCGAGTACGTCAGCGCCGCGACGGGCGCCATGGACGGACCGGAGCCGATCGAGTAGATCGGTCGCTCGGTCACCTCCTCCGGACGCCAGGCGCCGCCGAACGAGGTGGCGACGAAGATGTGACCGTCGAGTCCTGCATGCCGCAAGTCCTGCTCCAGCGTCTGCAGGTATGCCTGCATCAGCGGCTTCAGCGACGCGTCGATGGCGGTCGACGACGCCCGCCGGTACTCGCGGATGATCGGATTCAGCTGGTGCGAGAGCGTGAACGGCACCTCCGGCCACTCGCGGGCGAGCAGCTCGCCGACGCGAAGCTCGTGGTCCGGGTTGACGATCGCCCAGATCAGGCACACCGCGACTGCCTCCGCGCCCAGGCGCCGCGCGTTCTCGATCGCGGTGAGGACGCTCTGCTCGTCGAGCTCGACGAAGACGTCCCCCTCGGAGTCGATGCGCTCGCGGATCTCGAACGTCAGGTAGCGGGGCACGTACGGAGGCGGGTAAGGGAGCTGCCGGAAAGGCTCGAGCTTCCCGCCCTCGCGGAGCAGGAGGACGTCCGGGAAGCCCTCGGTGGTGAAGAACGCGGTCCGGGCCGTGCGGCCCTCGACGATCGCGTTCGTCGCCCGGGTCGTGCCGTAGGTGAACACGTCGGTGCGTGCGAGCAGCTCGCCGACCGTGACCCCGAGCTCCGGCGCAAGCTGCTCGAGCCCGTCTTCGATGCTCTGGAACGCACGCTCGAGGTCGGTCGGCGCCTTCGCCAGGTGGAGCATCCCGCCTTCGTCGGCGACGACCACGTCCGTGAAGGTGCCTCCGGTGTCGACGGAGATGCGGAAGCCCATCAGCTGTCGACCGCCATCCGCAACGAGTCAGAAGCTCCCGGTCGGTTCCGGTCGCCACCAGCTGACGACCCCTGCGCCCGATTATCCGACAGCCTGGTCCGACGAATCAAGCGGGTGGGGCGGTCCCGGTGCTCAGCTGCCCGACGTCGCCTCCGTGAGGGACGCTTCGAGGATCTCCAGCCCTTCGTCGACGTCGCCGTCGTCCGCGAGGATCGGAACCAGAACGCGGAGCACGTTCGAGTAGAGCCCGCAGGTGAGCAGCATCAGTCCGTTCGCTCGCGCGATATCGGTCGTCCTCTTCGCCAGGTCCGCGGCGGGGCGGCGAGAGGCGGTGTCCTCGACGAGCTCCATCGCGAGCATCGGGCCAAGCCCGCGCACCTCGCCGACCTCGCGCACGCGCGTGGCGATCTCCCCGAGCCGTGCGCGAATCCGGTCGCCGAGAGCCTCGGCCTTCGCCCGGAAGTCGTCGGTCGCGACCTCGTCGAGGACGGCCAGTGCGGCGGCGCAGGCGACTGGATTGCCCCCGAACGTGCCCCCGAGACCGCCGGGCGGGACGGCATCGACGACCTCGGCACGGCCGGTGACGCCGGCGAGGGGAAGTCCGCCGCCCAGAGACTTGCCCGACACGACGAGGTCGGGCTCCACTCCGAAATGCTCGACCGCCCAGACAGGACCGGTACGACCGACTCCGGACTGCACCTCGTCGGCGACGTAGAGGATGCCGTGCTCGCGGCAGAGCGCACTCAGCCGCTGGAGGAACTCGCCCGGCATCGGGATGAAGCCACCCTCGCCCTGCACCGTCTCGAGCACGACACAGGCGACCGAGACTGGGTCGACATCCGCCTTGAACAGGTGCTCGAGCGCAGCGATCGCACCGTCCGTGTCGACGCCGCGGAACGGATACGGCGCCACCGTGCGGTGTACCTCGGAAGCGAAGGGCCCGAACCCCTTCTTGTACGGGACGACCTTGCTCGTCATCGTCATCGCGAGCAGCGTTCGGCCGTGGAAGGCGTAGTCGAAGACGACGACGGCCGGGCGGCCGGTCGCGACGCGCGAGATCTTGACCGCGTTCTCGATCGCCTCCGCGCCCGAGTTGACGAGCACGCTCCGCTGCTCGCCTTCGCCGCACGGAGAGAGCTCGGCGAGCCGGCGGCAGACCTCGACGTAGGGCTCGTACGCGCTGACCATGAAGCACTGGTGCAGGTAGCGGTCGACCTGCTCGTGGATCGCAGCGACCGCGGCCGGGAAGTTGTGGCCGGTGTTCTGGCAGCCGATCCCGCCGGCGAAGTCGATGTAGCTGCGGCCGTCGACGTCCCAGAGCCGGGCACCCTCGGCCCGGTCGACGACGACGGGGGAGACGGCCACGCCCTGGGCGACGTACCGGGCCCGCGCCTCGAGGATGCGCTCGCTCTCGGTGCCGTGCTGGATCGCCATCGTCCGCAAGCAGAGACTACTCCGCCGGACGCCGGTGAGTCGCGGAGCCCCGATAATCGGGCGGAGCGAGCGGAGGAGGTCAGCATGGCTGTGAAGGTCGATCTGAATGCGGACATGGGGGAGTCGTACGGCCGCTGGACGCTCGGCGACGACGACGCGCTGATGCCGCACCTGACGTCGGCGAACATCGCCTGCGGGTTCCATGGCGGCGACCCGCACGTGATGCGGAAGACCGTCGCACTGGCGCTCGAGCACGGCGTCGGCATCGGCGCCCACGTCGCGTTTCCCGACCTGATCGGATTCGGCCGGCGGCGAATGGCCGCGAGCCCGGAGGAGATCGCGGACTACGTCGTCTACCAGGCGGGCGCGATCAGCGCCTTCGCCGAGGCGGCGGGGGGCACGCTGCAGCACGTGAAGCCCCACGGCGCGCTCTATACGACCATCATCGACAGCCCCGAGCATGCGGAGGCCGTGGCGGACGCGGTCTCGAGCCTGGGCTCGGACGTGATCCTGCTGATGCCGCAGGACGTGGAGCCGGCTGCTGCGCGGGCGGGCGTCCCGTTCGTTCCCGAGGGGTACGTCGACCTCGACTACGACGCCTCCGGCAAGCTCGTGCTCGAGCGGGTGAAGCAGGTTCGCGACCCCCAGGAGATGGGCGAGCGCGCACTCCGGCTCGTTCGCGAGGGGACTGTCCGGACGATCGACGGCGGGGAGCTTCGCCTCCGGGCGGAGAGCATCTGCGTGCACGGCGACGCACCGAACGCCCCCGAGATCGCGCAGGCGATCAGGCAGGCGCTCGAGGCCGACGGAATCGAGCTTGCAGCCCTGGCGGAGCTGCGCGCGACCGCGGCTGCGTGAGCGGGTTAGGATCGCCGCGGTGACGACGACGGTCTCGCCGGTGATCGCACAGCAGCCCGCTCAGGACGGCAAGCCGGGCATCACGTACCGCCAGGCCGGCGAGCGCGCCGTGCTCGTCGAGTACGGCGAGATGGTCTTCGACCTCGCCCTCAACTTCCTGGTGCTCGCCGCGAACGACGCGCTCGGGCAGCAACCGCCGGACGGTCTCGTCGAGACCGCCCCCGGCTTCCGCTCGATGCTCGTCTCCTATGACCCCTTCGCCCTGTCGTCGTCCGAGCTCGTCGACCACCTTCGGGCGGTGCACGACGCCCTCGATCCGGAGCGCGGGATCACGATCCCCAGCCGCCTCGTCCACCTGCCGATCGCGTTCGACGACTCGCAGACGAAGGCGGCGGTCGAGCGCTACGTGCACTCGATCCGCTCGGACGCCCCCAACGCAGAGGGCGGAACGAACATCGACTACGTCGTCCGCTACAACGGACTGCGGGACCGTGACGAGCTGTACGAGACCGCGCTCGCGACCGAGCACTGGACGGCGTTCATCGGCTTCTTTCCGGGGCTGCCGTTCATGTTCCCGCTCGACCCGCGGGACGCGATCTTCGTCCCGAAGTACAACCCGACGCGCACCTGGACGCCCGAGGGCGCAGTCGGCATCGGCGGGCCGTGCTACGCGATCTACCCCGTCGAGTCTGCGGGCGGCTACCAGCTGATCGGCCGCAGCCTGCCGATCTACGACGTCCGTGCTCGAAACGAGGTCTTCCGCGAGAACCCGCTGCTGCTCCGCGCCGGCGACCGCGTCAAGTTCCACCGGGTCACCGAGGAGGAGCTCCTGCAGCAGTTCGAGGACGTCCACGCCGACACCTACCGCTACCGGATCGACGACGCGACCTTCGACGTCGGCGCGTTCCTCGAGTGGGCGGCCGGCGTCGCGGACGAAGCCGGAGAGCGGCGACGACGGCGGGAGGAGGCCGCCGCGGCGACGCCCGTTCCATGAGGTCGCTCGCTTTCAGCTCGCTCTCGTGGGGGAAACCATGTTTCCCCCACGAGCCCCCTTCTTCTAGAGGCCGATCCTTCTGGGGGTACCTCCCGGTTCCCCCCGGCCCCCTCCCCGCTCATGAGCCGGAGACCGGCTCATGAGGTCGCTCGAGATCGTCGAGCCCGGCATCCAGGCAACGGTCCAGGACTACCCGGGCCGCCGCGGGATGCAGGCGCAGGGCTTCTTCCCCGCCGGCCCGATGGACCACCTCGCGCACCGGGCGGCGAACCTGCTCGTCGGCAACCCTGCGTCGGCTGCGACCCTCGAGATCACGCTCGGCAACTTCCGCGCGCAGCTCGAGACGGACGCGACGATCGCGGTCTGCGGCGCCGAGGCGGCGGTCACCGTCGACGGCGACGAGGTCGCTGTCTGGGAGAGCCATCGGGTGCCGGCGGGCGCCGAGCTGGCGATCGGGATCGCTCCCGCGGCCGGCTTCCGCTTCTACCTCGGGATCGACGGCGGCTTCGACGTGCCGCTCCTCTTCGGTTCCCGCGCGACGTACACGATGGGCGCGCTCGGAGGGTTGGACGGGCGGCCGCTGCAGCAAGGCGACCTGCTTCAGCTGGGCGACGGCGGAGGAAACGGCGGGGGGCACCGACTCGCGGCAGCTGCGCGCCCGCAGTACTCGCGCGAGTGGGAGGTGCGGGCGATGCGCGGCCCGCAGGCGGCGCCGGACTATCTGACCGAGGGCGACCTGGAGACGCTGTTCGGCAGGCCCTGGCCCGTCGACCCGAACTCGAATCGGACCGGCATTCGGCTCGAGTCGCACAAGTTCGAGTGGGCACGGCGGAGTGGCGGGATCGCCGGCGGCCATCCCTCGAACATCCTCGACAACAGCTACCCGGTCGGCGCGATCAACGTCAACGGCGACCTCCCGGTGATCCTCGGGCCGGACGGGCCGACGGCGGGAGGCTTCGTCGTCGCGGCGACGGTGATCCATGCCGACTTCTGGATGATCGGCCAGTTCCGCCCGGTCGGAGACACCGTGCGCTTCCGCGAGGTCTCGCTCGACGAGGCGGTGGAGGCGGATCGCGCTCTCGACGAGAGCCTGACCGAGTCGAGCGTGGAGGCGCCCTGATGGAGCCGACGATCAAGTCCCCGCTGCCCGGCACCTTCTACCGGCGGCCCAATCCGCAGGCGGACCCGTACGTGAGCGAGGGCGACACGGTCGAGCCGGGTGACGTCGTCGGCCTGGTCGAGATCATGAAGACGTTCCACGAGATCCACAGCGACGCCGCGGGTCGGATCGCTCGGTTCCTGGTGGGGAACTCCGAGCTCGTGGACGCCGGCCAGGACATCATCGCGCTCGAGAGCGACTGACCCGTCCGCCGCCGGTGCAGAAGGTCCTCATCGCCAACCGCGGAGAGATCGCGCTCCGGGTGATCCGCGCGTGCCGCGAGCTCGACCTCCAGACGGTCGCCGTCTTCTCGACCGCGGATCAGGATGCACTGCACGTACGCCGCGCCGACGAGGCGGTCTGCATCGGGCCGCCGCACGCCCGCGAGAGCTACCTGAACGTGGAGGCGATGCTCCAGGCGGCACGCCAGTCGGGCGCCGACGCCGTCCACCCCGGCTACGGCTTCCTCGCCGAGAACGCCGACTTCGCGGCCGCCTGCCGCGACGAGGGGTTGGTCTTCGTCGGCCCCAGTCCGGAGGCGATCGAGGCGATGGGCGACAAGGTCGCCGCGCGGCGACTCGCGGCGAGGGCGGGTGCACCGACGATTCCCGGCACCGAGGGTACGACCTCGATCGACGAGGCGCTCGAGGTCGCAGGCGAGATCGGCTATCCGGTGCTGATCAAGGCCGCAGCCGGCGGAGGTGGGAGGGGGATCCGCGCGGCGCGCGCCGAGGAGGAGCTCGCCGAGCTCCTCGCGCAGGCCGCGATGGAGGCAGACGCCGCGTTCGGCGACGGGTCGCTGTACCTCGAGAAGATGCTCGTCGACGCGCGTCACGTCGAGGTGCAGGTGCTCGGCGACGCGCACGGCAACCTGATCCACCTTTTCGAGCGCGAGTGCTCGCTCCAGCGCCGGCGGCAGAAGCTGTTCGAGGAGTCGCCGTCTCCTGCGCTCGA
This sequence comes from uncultured Actinomycetes bacterium, assembly GCA_963808815.1. Taxonomy (GTDB): domain Bacteria; phylum Actinomycetota; class Thermoleophilia; order Gaiellales; family Gaiellaceae; genus DATBLE01. Next base: position 128,337 of record CAWEGI010000019.1, read on the forward strand.
CGCCGACACGCGTAACGCCATGACCGGCGCCGCGCTGGGCATCGCCGCCGCAGTGGGCTACGAGAACGCGGGCACGATCGAGTTCCTGCTCGACCGCGACGGGGGCTTCTACTTCATCGAGATGAACACGCGCATCCAGGTCGAGCATCCGGTCACCGAGCTCGTCACCGGCATCGACCTCGTCAAGGAGCAGCTGCGGGTCGCCCGCGGCGAGCCGCTCTCCGTCCGTCAGGACGAGGTCGCGGTCGCCGGCGCCGCGATCGAGGTCCGGATCAACGCCGAGGATCCGGTGCGCGACTTCCTCCCCTCACCAGGCGAGATCACGACGCTGGAGCTGCCGGGCGGCCCGGGCGTTCGGGTCGACACCGCGGCCTACGCCGGTTATCACGTGCCCCCGTTCTACGACTCCCTGGTCGCGAAGCTGATCTGCTCCGGCCGCGACCGCGCCGAGGCGATCGCCCGTACACGCCGCGCGCTCGAGGAGTTCATGGTCGAGGGTATCCGCACGACGATCCCGTTCCACCTCGAGCTGCTCGCCGATCCGGCGGTGGAGGCCGGCGACTACCACGTCGAGTTCCTCGAGCGTCGGGCCGAGGAGTCGGGCAGGATCACGCAATGAGCGCCGGCGGCAGCCTCGACTTCGACTCGATCGACTGGGCCGACGACCAGCCCGACATCCACTCTCGCGCCGCCTCGGCGCTCGGCCAGCGCTGGGCGCTCGTCGAGTACGAGGCCGGCGCCGCCCGCGAGGAGTGGTGCACGGACGGCCATCGCGGCTACGTCCTCGCCGGGCGGATCGAGTACGAGTTCGACGACGGCAGCCCGTCCCTCGCGGTTGGACAGGGTCAGGGGTTCTACCTCGCCGCCGGCACGGGCCACCGCGGCCGCAATCCCGGCTCCGAGGCGACGAGGCTCTTTCTGATCGACGACCCGGCGTAAGCCGGTCAGCCGGCCTGTTTGGCCGGCCGATCGGGGGTCAAGCGCTCGAGATCGTCGCGACGGGGTCGCGCCGGCGTTCGTCCACGGAGAACGTGAAGACATCCGGTCGGTTGTAGTGCCCGACCACGTCGAGCGCGGCCTGTTCTTCAGGAATGCGGCCGAGGTCGAGGTCGGCATAGACGATCGTCTCCTCGCCTGCGACCGAGTCGGCTATCACCGTCCCGTCCGGTGCGAAGATGCAGGTGCCGCCCACCGGTTCACGATTCACGAAGTCGTCTGTCGCACCCATCGCGTCGGCGAGTTCGAAGCCGTCCGGAAGGTGCTCCGGCCCGACTCGCGCACCCATGACGCAGAGGGCGAAGCAGCGGCCCTCGAAGGCGTAGTGGCGGGTGCAGAAGCGATGGAGCTCCGGATCGCCAACCTCCGGCCATGCGGCGACGTGAATCTGCTCTCCCTTTGCGTGCATCGCGAAGCGGGTGAGCGGCATCCAGTGCTCCCAGCAGGCGAGTCCGCCCACACGGCCGACCGGCGTCGCGAAGACGTGGAGCGTGCTGCCGTCCCCCTGACCCCAGACGATGCGCTCGGCGTGGGTCGGCATCAGCTTGCGATGGACGCCGAGGACCTGACCGAGGTTGGAGATGTACAGGATCGAGTTGTAGAGCGTGCCGCGCGAAGTCCGCGCGTCGCGCTCCGTCATGCCCATGGCGACCACGACGCCCGCCTTCTTGGCGGCCTGGCAGAGGACATCGACGGCCGGGCTTGGCAGCTCGACGGCGTTCTCGTTCAGGCGCCCGAAGGCCCGCTTCTGCGCGGCGTCGTCCCAGCCGGCCGCGCCGAAGATCCAGGCCGGGTAGCCGGGGATCCACGTCTCGGGAAACGCAACGAGCTCGGCTCCGCCTGCCGCTCCTTCGGCGATGAGGCTGACGGCCTTCTCGACTGTTGCGTCCCGGTCGAGGAACACGGGCGCAGCCTGGACTGCGGCTACGCGGACGACGGTCATCTCCAGGTCAGGTTGTTGGTGTAGTCGTCGTCCACAAAGTCCTGGACGTCCTGCGTCGTCATGTCCAGGGCCATGTGGTCGCGCCAGATCTGGGCCGCCGAGGCGAGGCCGGCCCGGTCGGGCCACTCGTCCGGCCGCCACAGCGCCGAGCGCTTGAACGCCTTGGCACAGTGTAGGAACGCCTCCTCGACCTCGACGCCGACCGCCACCTTCGGCGTCTTGCCCTCGCGGCCGAGCAGCTCGAGCACGGTCGGGTCGCGAGTGAGGCAGGCGCGTCCGTTGACCCGCAGCGTCTCCTCCATGCCTGGAATCAGGAAGAGCAGGCCGGCCCGGCCGGTCGCGATCACGTTCCGCAGCGAGTACACCAGGCGGTTGCCAGGCGCGTCGGGAATCGCGAGGCGGTTCTCGTCGAGCACTGCCACGAAGCCCGGGGCGCCGCCTTTCGGCGACACGTCGCAGCTCCCGCCCTCGTCGGCCGTGGCGACGAGGACGAACGGCGAGCGCGCGATGAAGTCGCGGCAGTGCCCGTCGAGATGGTCGACGATCTTGCTGACCACCGCGTCGACAGGCGGGCCGTATAGCGCTGCCACCTCCTCCGGCGATCCGATCACGTCGGCGAAGGCGGCCGGGGGGTGATCCTGCACCGCCATCAGGCCCAGTGCGCGACCATCCGCCGGCGCAGCATCGAGCGGAACTGCTCCGTCGTCTTCGGTAGCAGTTCGCCGGTGCCCCAGTCGAGGATCACGCCGTGCCGGCGAATCACGTCGAGCTGGTCGGCATCGCCGGCGCGGTACCGCTCGGCCACCGCCGCGGGATCCTCCTCGAGCCAGTCCCGCCGGTCGGCGGCGATGCGCTCGCGCTCGGCCGTCGTCGCCGCCTCGTCGATCTCGTATTCGGACAGGTCCGGGTCGATCTCGCGGACGACGACGCCGTAGTCCTTCCTGGCGCGCTCGACGGAGACGTAGCCGTCGGCGACGTCCTCGAGGACCGCTGCTGGGCTGCGCTCCAGCGGATCCCCGAAACCCCCGCCCCCCGCAGACGGCCGGGTGAAGCGGTCGCCGCTTTGACAGGGCACGCCCGAGAACACCGCCCCGAGGAATGCCTCCTCCCCGTCACGTGTCAGCCAGACACCGTGCGGGATCGACGGCAAGCCGCCCTTGAGGCCCCAGGTGATCGAGCGTGCGCGGTCACACATGTAGGACATCACGGTGCCCTCGGCCTCGCGGAGGATGGCCCCCTTCTCGACGCCGCACCCGCCGCGGAACTTCCCGGGGCCTGCGGAGTCGGTGCGGATCTCGTGACCCGTCGTCAGCACGGGACAGAGCCGCTCCTGCGCCTCGAGGGGCTGCACGGCGAGGCCGACGCCGAAGATCGGCGCCGTCGCATTCGAGCCGTCCTTGCCGTTCCGCCCGCCCCAGCCGCCGACCATCCAGTCGTACCACATGAAGATCGGGCGGCTGTCGTGGCGGCCGTCGCGTCCGCCGACGAGCAGGTACTCGAGGTTGAACGAGCAGGCGAGCGCCCGCTCGGGCCGCAGCTCCGACCAGAGCTCGAAGATCGAGTTCATGATCTTCTCGTACGGTCCGGCGCAGAACCCGGTCACCGCGATCGGCCACGGCGCGTTCACGACCGACCCTTCCGGCCCCAGGTCGACCTGGACGGCGCGGTAGAAGCCGGAATTGAGCGGGACGTCCGGGAAGAACGTCTTCGTCCCGGCGATCACGCCGGAGAAGGCAGAGCCAAATCCGGCGTTGATGAAACTGCCGATCGCCGGGTGGGACCCGGTGAGATCGTACGAGAGCTGATCGCCCTCGATCGTCATCTTCACCTTGACCGGGATCAACCCCTCCTCCTTCGAGGGGTCGTAGTCGATGTAGTCCTCCGTCTCCCACGTCCCGTCGGGCAGGTCCGCGACCCGTTGCCTCGTGAGCCGCTCGACGTAGTCCTGCACTTCCTGGAACGCCGTCATGATCGTGTCGATGCCGTACTTGTCGACGAGGCGGAGGATCTCGTGCTCCGCCACGCGGGTCGCCGAGGCCTGAGCATGGAGATCGCCCTCGGCGTCGAGGGGAACGCGCGTGTTGGACACGATCAGCCGCACGACGTCGTCGAGATACCGCCCGCGGTCCCAGATCCGGACGGGCGGCACCCGGATGCCCTCCTGGAAGTGCTCCTTCGCGTTCACGTCGAAGGAGCCTGGGACGCTGCCGCCGACATCGGCCCAATGGCCGTTGGACTGTGCGTACGCGATGATCTCGCCCTCGTAGAAGATCGGCCGCACGATCCGCATGTCGTTGAAGTGCGTGCCGCCGACGTACGGGTCGTTGACCGCGAACACGTCGCCGGGGTTGATGTCGTCGCCGAACGCCTCGATCACCGCCTTGCAGGTGAAGTGCAGCGTCCCGACGTGTACCGCGATGTCCTGGGAGCCCTGCATGATCGTGTTGCCCTCGCGGTCGCAGAGCGCGGACGAGAAGTCGCGCGCGTAGATCACGAACGAGTAGCAGGTGCGCAGGATCTGCTCGGCCATCTGGTCGACGACGGTGACGAAGGCGTTCTTCAGCACCTCGAAGGTGACCGGGTCGAGCGTGTAGCTCCGCTTCTCGGCGGTCGTCGTCATCGTTCTCCCTCCCGGTGCATTCGGATGTTCAGCCACTCGTCCACGTCCGCCCGCCACCCGGGCGGCACGACCGTCGTCGAGTCGAGCTGGTCGACGATCGCCGGCCCCTCGAGCTTCGTGCCGGCCGGCAGGTCGGAGCGCAGGTAGAGCGGCGTGTCCACGGCGGCGCCCGAGGAGTCGAACCACACCGGGCGGCTGCCGCGCGACTTTGCGCCGCCGCCGTTCAGCTCGTGCCGCTTGAGCTCCGGCTTCGGTGTCACCCCGACCGCGCGCAGGCTGAGCCGGTAGATCTCCACGGCCGAGCCGTCGCGGCGGTAGTTGTAGGCGCGCTCGTGCTCGGCGTGGAACCGCGCGACGGCGTCGGCGAGATCGGCGGGGGCCGAGACCGGGATGGTGAGCGACCGCCACTGCCCGAGGTAGCGCATGTCGACGAGGCGCTGCATCGACATCTGCGCCTCCGGCACGCCCTCGGCGTCGAGCCGCTCGCGGGCCTCCTGCTCGAGTGTCTCGAACTCGCTCTCGAGCGCCCCGCGGTCGACCGTGTCGATGTGCGCGAGGAACATCGCCGACAGGTCGTGGCGGACGTCGACGAGCAGGCAGCCGAGCGCGGAGGTGATGCCCGGGCTGGGCGGGACGAGCACGGTCGGAATCGAGAGGTCCTCGGCGAGCGCGGCGCCGTGCAGCGGTCCGGCGCCCCCGAAGGCCACGAGGCAGAACTCGCGGGGATCGTAGCCCCGGCGGATCGAGATCAGGCGGACGGCGTCCGCCATGTTCGCGTTCGCGACCCGGATGGTCGCGTCCGCCGCTTCGACGAGCCCGAGCCCGAGCGGGGCGGCCACGTGTTCCTGGATCGCGCGCTCGGCGGCATCACGGTCGAGGGTCATCGCCCCGCCGATCAACTCTTCCCCGAGCCGCCCGAGGACGAGGTTCGCGTCCGTGTTCGTCGGTCGGTCATTCCCGCGCCCGTAGCACGCCGGCCCTGGACTCGCCCCGGCCGACTGAGGACCGTTGCGAAGAGAGCCGGCCTCGTCGATCCAGGCGAACGAGCCGCCGCCGGCGCCGATCGTCAGCACCTCGATCGACGGGAAGCAGATCGGGTAGCCGTACTCGACGAACCACTCCTTCGTCACCCGCTCCTCGCCCTCGTAGACGAGCGAGACGTCCGTCGAGGTCCCGCCCATATCGAAGCCGATCGCGTTCTGATAGCCGCATAGCGTGGCGATATGGCGGCTGGCGATCGCGCCGGCAGCGATTCCCGATGCCGCCAGACGCACTGCGAACCGCTGAGCCAGCTTCGGCGTCATCACGCCCCCTCCCGAGTGCAGGAGGAGCACGTCGCCGTCGTAGCCGTTCTCGGTCAGGCGATCCTGGAGCCGCTCGACGTATCCGGAGATGAGCGGTGAGAGGACGGCGTTCGCGACCGTCGTCGAGAACCGCTCGTGCTCGAAGATCTCCGGCAACACCTCGGCTGACGTCGAGACCGTCACGTCCGGCAGTTCCTCCTCCAGAACCTCCCGCATCCGCTGCTCGTGAGCCGGATTGGCATGAGCGTTGATGAAGCAGACCGCGACCGTCTTGACTCCACGCCGACGGAGGATCGCCGCCACGTGCCGCGCGTCGTCCTCGTCGAGCGGCGTCACCACCTCGCCGGCATGGTCGATTCGCTCGGTCACCTCGAACCGGTCGCGACGGCGGATGTACGGCGGTGCGACGTCGTTGTAGGCGTCCCAGAGGTCGGGCTTGGTCCCGCGGCGGATCTCGATCACGTCGCGGAAGTGCCGGGTCGTCACCATTGCGGCCGGCGGCAGATTCCGTGTGATCAGGGCGTTCGTCGCAACCGTGGTTCCGTGGGTGAAGACGACGACGTCGCGCAGGTCGATTCCGGCGCCGACGACGCCGTCCACGACCGCCTCGATCGGGTCGGCGGTCGACGGCACCTTCCCAACCTGCACCTCGCCGTCGCCCTCGTCGAGGATGCAGATGTCCGTGAACGTCCCGCCGACGTCGACTGCAACGCGCAGGTTCGGCATTCGGCAAGCGTAACCGGTTGTAGGCTACGTCTCATCGCGACGCGGCCCGATACGAGCCTCTGGCACCCGTTCTCGGACATGGCCACGGTCCGGGGCAGCGAGATGGTGATCGAGCGGGGAGAAGGCGTCTGGCTCTGGGACGACCAGGGAGACCGCTACCTCGACGGGTCCGCGAGCCTCTGGTACTGCAACGTCGGACACGGCCGGGCCGAGATCGCAGACGCCGTGGCGACGCAGATGAAGAAGCTCGAGGCGTGGTCGATCTTCGGCAACGCAGCGACGCCCCCGGCGCTCGAGCTGGCGGACAAGCTGGCCGAGCTGTCCCAGCTGGAAGAGGCGAAGATCTTCCTGACGACCGGCGGGGGCGACGCGATCGACACGGCTGCGAAGCTGTGCCGCCTCTACTGGCAGGTGCTCGGGCAGCCGGACCGCCTGCACATCGTCAGCCGCACTTCGGCGTACCACGGGACGATGGCGTTCGGCACGTCGATCGGCGGCATCGAGGCGAACCGCGCCGGTTACGGCCCGCTCGTCGCGAGCACATCACAGGTCCAGTGGGACTCTCCCGCGGCGCTGAGGAGCGAGCTCGAGTCCCTCGGCCCGGAGCGCGTGGCCGCGTTCTTCATGGAGCCGGTGATCGGCGCCGGCGGTGTCCTGCCGCCTCCCGAGGGATACGTCCAGGAGGTCGCGGAGATCTGCCGCGAGACCGGCGTCCTCTTCGTGTGCGATTCGGTCATCTGCGGGTTCGGCCGGCTCGGCTCCTGGCTCGGCTTCGAACGCTTCGGCGTCCAGCCCGACCTCGTCACGTTCGCCAAGGGTGTGACGAGCGGCTACCTGCCGCTCGGGGGCGTCGTCGTCTGCGGCCGTGTCGCCGAGCCTTTCTGGAGCGAGCCGGGACGGGTCATCGTCCGGCACGGCCAGACCTACAGCGGGCATGCGGCCGTCTGCACCGCCGCCCTGGCGAACATCGAGATCCTCGACCGCGAGGGGTTGATCCTGCGCGGCGCCGAGCTCGAGGACGAGCTTCTGTCTGCATTTGCGCCACTCGCCGACCATCCACTGGTGGGAGAGGTTCGCGGGGGCACGGGAGCGCTTGTCGGAATCGCGCTCGATCCCGACGCCCTCGCATCCGATCCGACCCTGCCGGCCAAGGCATCCAAGGCGATGCTCGAGCACGGCCTGATCCTGCGTGCTCTGGGCCAGGCGCTCGCCGTCTCACCTCCCCTGACCATCACCTCGGAGGAGATTCAGTTCGCCTACGGCGCTGCCCGGGAAGGACTCGACGCGCTCGTGCACAGCTACGCACCGGCGGGCTGACCGCGCCGAGTAACTCGGGTCGACCTTGGCTCGGACCAGCGGCCGGCTCGTTCGCGGCAATGCCGGATCGGGAACAATCCGACCCGTGACCGTTGCGCTCGGGGTCTTGCTTTCCGTGGTGGCTCTGCTCAGCGCCGGCGTCGTCTTCGCAATGTTCGTCTGGGCGGCGAGGAAGGATGGGGAGGAGGACCGTGCGGTGCAGCGGCGGCTCGGCATCCGTCGCCGGACGCGCATCGGGCGCTGAGCCATCTCGATCGACTTCGACCTCCTGGGTCGTCACCCGGAGCACGAAACATTGTCGTCGTCAGGCTGAAGCGATATCCACTGCTGCTTCGGCCGGCGGTGCGACGGCGGCGAGGTAGTCGAGCACCGTCTCGAGCGGCTCGACGTCGCCGAACTTCGCGTCGATGTCGAACAGGTTCCACTCGACGACGCCGGCGACGCGGTCGCCGACGCACTCCCGCACGACGATCGGCCGGAATCCGTACCCGATCGCATCCTCGGTCGTGTGCCGGACGCAGCCGGCCATCGTCACTCCCGTGATGATCACCGTGTCGACGGCCGCGGCGCGAAGCATATTCGCCAGGTGTGTCCCGAAGAAGGCGCTCGCGTGCTTCTTGACGATCACGTGCTCGCCCGGCTCGGGCGCGATCCGCTCGTCGATTGCGACGGCGTCCGTCCCGAGCTTCAGCACCTCGACCGGGATCTTGTGGTGCCAGAGCCCCATGTCGGTGTTCGGCCCGTCCGTGACCGCGTACGCCGTGGTCGTGTAGACGATCGGGATCCCCTTCGCGCGCGCGGCCTCGTTCAACTGCTGCACGCCCGGGATGATCGTGTCCATTCCGTCACAGCTGAACGCGTTGCCTGGGCGCGTCCAGGCGTTCGCGAGGTCGATGTGGATCAGCGCCGGCCGCGTGCCGAAGCCGATCCGGCGCTGGAAGCCGCGCTGCTGGTACAAGGCGGAATCCGCCGAGAAGATCGTCTCCAGGGCCTGCTGGACGTCGCTCATCGCACCTCCTCGGATTGGGATACACGATCATCCCACACGTGCTCGCGGATGCCAGGGTCGCGATCGTCGGGGGCGGCGTGGCCGGCTGCAGCCTGCTCTACCACCTTGGCCGGCTCGGGTGGGAGGACGTCGTCCTGCTCGAGGAGGACGAGCTGACAAGCGGCTCGACCTGGCACGCGGCCGGTCTCTGCACCCAGTTCAACCCGAGCTACAACCTCACGGGTCTGCTCCGTTACAGCGTCGAGCTCTACAAGACGCTCGCCGCCGATTACCACGAGTGCGGCAGCGTGCGGCTGGCGACGACGCCGGATCGCGTCGACGAGTTTCGCCATCGCGCCGCCACGGCCGAGCTTCTCGACGTCCCGGTCGAGGTCGTCGGGCCGGAGCGCGCCCGCGAGCTGCACCCGCTGGTCGAGGTCGGCGACGTGCTCGCGGCGGCGTACCTGCCGACGGACGGGCACGTCGACCCGAGCAGTCTCACGCGGGCGTTCGTCGCAGGCGCCGGTGAACGGATCTTCCGGCACACGCCGGTGACGGCCCTCGAGCGCCGCGGCGGCGCGTGGACGCTCACGACCTCGAAGGGCGACGTCCGGGCAGGGATCGTCGTCGACGCGGCCGGCCAGTGGGCGCCGAAGGTCGCCCGGCTGGCGGGTGCGGACCTGCCGATCGCTGCGCTCGAGCATCACTACGTCGTCACCGACGCGATTCCGGAGGTGACGGCGCTGCCCCTGGAGTTGCCGGTCCTCCGCGACCCGGACGGCTCCTTCTACGTACGGCAGGAGGGAGCCGGCCTGCTCGTCGGGCCGTTCGAGCGCAACACGAGGCCGTGGGACGTCCAGGACGGCTTTCATGCGCGGCTCCTGCCGCCCGACCTCGACCGTCTCGAAACCGCACTCGCGGACGCAGCCGCGCGTCTGCCCGCCTTCGGCACCGCCGGCATCAAGACGGTCGTCAACGGCCCCGACGGCTACACCCCCGACGGCCGCTGCCTGATGGGGCCCGTGCCGGGTCTGCGCGATTTCCACGTGCTCGCCGGCTTCAGCATCTTCGGCATCGTCTTCGCGGGCGGCGCCGGGCGCTACGCAGCCGAGTGGATCGTCGACGGCCAGCCGAGCGACAACATGTGGGAGCTCGACGTCCGCCGCTTCGGCGAGTACGCGCAGTCGGCGTCGTTCCTCGTTCCGCGGGCGATCGACGTCTACGCACGCGAGTACGCGATCCACTACCCGGAGGAGGAGCGCGACGCCGGACGGCCGGTCAAGCGGGACGCCCTGCACGACGTGCTGTCCGAGCGAGGTGCCGTGATGGGGTTCCGGTTCGGCTGGGAGCGGCCGCTGTGGTTCTCGCCGCGGCGGCGACCGAGACGAGTACTCCATGCGGCGGGGAAACTGGCACGAGGCGGTCGGCGAGGAGTGCCTGGCCGTGCGCTCGGCGGTGGGTGCTGCTCGACCAGACGAGCTTCGCCAAGTACAGCGTCTCGGGTCCGGGCGCGCAGGCTTTCCTGGATCGTCTCTGTGCCAACCGCCTCCCGGCGGTCGGGCGAATCGCGCTGACGCAGATGTGCAGGCCCGGCGGCGGAATCGAGTGCGATGTGACGATCACCCGTACCGAGCCGGAGCGCTTCCATGTGGTCTCCGCAGCGGCCACGGAGCTGCACGACTACGCCTGGCTCGAGTGGCATCTGCCGGACGACGGCTCGGTGGAGCTCCACAACGAAACCGAGCGCTACGGCGTCCTCACTCTCGCAGGCCCGCGCTCCCGGGAGCTGCTCCAGTCCCTGGTCGAGGATGACATCTCGCGGGAGGCCTTCCCGTTCTTTCGCGCGCGGCCCCTCGAGGTGGCGGGCCTGCCGACGCTGACGCTGCGCCTCTCCTACGTCGGCGAGCTCGGGTTCGAGCTCCACCACCCGGTCGAGCATGTAGCGAAGCTCTACGAGCGACTCTGGGAGGCAGGCGAGCCGCTCGGGCTCGTCGACTTCGGGTACCGCGCGCTCGAGTCGCTGCGGCTCGAGAAGGCCTATCGCCTGTGGGGTGTGGACATGTCCGCCGACTGGACGCCGCTCGAGGCGGGGCTCGAGCGGTTCGTGGCCTTCGACAAGGGAGACTTCGTCGGCCGTGACGCGCTGCTGCGCCAGCGTGCCGAAGGCGTCCGGCGCACGCTCGCGTGTCTCACCGTGGAGACGGAGGACGCCGATCCTCACGGCAACGAGCCGGTGCGCGTGGACGGCACACCGATCGGCTACGTCGCCGCAGGCGGGTACGGCCATGTCGTCGAGCAGAGCATCGCGCTCGCATACCTCCCGGTCGAGCACGCTGGAGCCGGGAACGCGGCTGACGGTCGACATCCTCGGCGAGCCGCGTCCGGCGGTCGTGGTGCCGCAGCCGATCTACGATCCGCAGAACCTTCGGCTGCTCTCGTGACGACTCCATACGAACCCGTCCGCTGGGAGCTCGTTCCCGGCCACACCGCGCTCGTCGTGATCGACGACCAGCGGGACTTTCTGCACCCGGAGGGCTGGTACGCGCAGAGCGGCATCGACATCTCGCACATGCGCCGCGCGATCGAGCCGACGCAGCGGCTCGTCGCCGCGTGCCGGGTCGCTCAGGTGCCCGTGATCTGGACGCGGCACGGCACGCGCGGCACCGACGACGGTGGTCCCTTCATGCAGCTGCGCCCGTTCCTGCGCGACGGCGGCCTTCGCCGGGGGACGTGGGGGTACGAGATCCACGACGACTTCGAGGTCGCGCCCGAGGACTGGATCATCGAGAAGGTCCGCCTGAGCGCCTTTTTCAACACCAACCTCGAGGTCGTCCTCCGCGGCCTTCGTGCAGAGACGGTGCTGATCGGCGGCGTGCTGACGAACCAGTGCATCGCGGCGACGTCGAAGGACGCGATGTTCCGCGACTTCAAGCCGATCGTGGTCGAGGAGTGCACCGGGACGACGCTGCCGCACCTGCACGAGCCGGCGCTCGAGATGATCCGCGTCGGCTGGGGCGAGGTGCGGTCGCTCGAGGAGACGCTCGCCGACCTGGAGCGGCTGGCGTGAAGCTCGGCGCGCACTTCCTCCCGGAGCACTTTCCCACCTTCGTCGACTCCGTGGGCGCGGCCGAACGCGCGGGCTACGAGCGGGCCTGGCTCGTCGACGGCCAGATGCTCTGGCAGGACCTCTACGTCTACATGACGCATGCGCTCGCGGCGACGGAGCGGATCGTCGTCGGCAGTGGGGTCACGAACCCGCTCACGCGCCACCCGTCGGTGACCGCGAGCGCGCATGCGACGCTCGCCGGCCTGCACCCCGGCCGCGTCGTACTCGGGATCGGCCGCGGCGACAACGCGGTGCGGACGCTCGGGCTGAAGCCGGTGCCGACAGCCGAGCTGGCCGAGACGGTGCCGAACCTACGCGCGTGGATGGCGGGCGGGGAGGCCGCCGGCACCCGAATCCGCTGGGCCGACGAGCGCGTGCCGATCATGCTCTGCGCGACGGGACCGAAGAACCTGCGCCTGGCGGGCGCGCTCGCGGACATCGCGATGATCTACGTCGGCGTCCACCCTGTGTCCGTGCGCTGGGCGATCGACCACGTCCGCTCCGGTGCCGAGGAGGCGGGCCGCGACCCCGACGACGTCGAGATTGCCGCGCTCTGTGCGATGCACATCTCGAACGACCAGGAGGAGGCGTGGGAGGAATGCCGCTGGGCACCGGCGGCGTGTGCGAATCACATCGCCTACGCGCTGAAGTGGAACCCGGAGCACGGCATGCCGCGAGGAGATGACCCGGCTGGTCGCCGCGCGCGAGGAGTACGACTACTACGCCGGGCACCTCGACTCGTCTGCGGAGCACACGAGCTATCTGACGGGCGAGCTCGTCGACGATTTCGTCATCGCCGGCCCGGTGGAGCGGTGTCTGGAGAAGATCGGAGAGCTGGGCGAGCTGGGGGTCGACGAGGTCTCGGCCGCGTACCTGAACGGGAGATTCGAGCAGATGGAGCTGGTGGGGCAGACGATCGTTCCGGCGCTCGAGGAAGCAGCCGCGTGAGCGGCTGTGTGGAGGGGGCCCGGGGGAACCGGGAGGTTCCCCGGCTTAATCGGCCTCTAGAAGAAGGGGGCTCGTGGGGGAAACATGGTTTCCCCCACGCGACCGAGCCGGAGGCGAGGGAGGTGGGAGCGTGAAGCGCATCGGCGTCGACGTCGGCGGCACGTTCACCGACCTGATCCTGGTCGACGAGGAGGAGGGCCGGATCACTGTCGACAAGGTCCCGTCGACCCCGGACGACCCCTCGCGCAGCGTCGTCGAGGGCGTCCAGGCGCTGTGCGCGAAGGCCGGCGTCGCGCTGGCGGACGTCGACAACCTCCTGCACGGAACGACCGTCGCGACCAACATCGTGCTCACCCATTCCGGCGCGGAGGCCGGGATGATCACGACGCACGGCTTCCGCGACATCGTCCACATCGCCCGGCACAAGAAGCCGTTCAACTTCTCGCTCCAGCAGGAGCTGCCATGGCAGTCGCGGCCGCTCGTCAAGCGCCGCCACCGCCTGACGGTCGAGGAGCGGGTCACAGTTCCGGACGGCGACGTGCTGGTCGAGCTCGACGACGCCGAGGTGCGCGAGCGCGTGCGCGCACTGAAGCAGGCCGGCGTCGAGTCGGTCGCGATCTGCCTCCTGCACTCCTACCTCAACCCGGCGCACGAGCGACGGATCAAGGAGATCGTGCTCGAAGAGTTCCCGGAGGCCTACCTATCGGTCTCGCACGAGGTCCTGCCGCTCTACCGCGAGTTCGAGCGCTTCTCCACCGTTGCGCTGAATGCGTACGTCGGGCCGAAGGTGTCGCGCTACGTGTCGCGCTTCGACGAGGCGCTGCGCGAGATCGGCTTCACGCGAGAGGTCCAGCTGATGCAGTCGTCCGGCGGCATGGCGACGGTCGAGTCGGCACGGGAGCGGCCGGTGAACCTGCTCATGTCGGGGCCGGTCGCCGGCCTCGTCGGCGGCATCTGGGCGGGGCGGATGGCAGGCCACGAAAACGTCGTCACGCTCGACATGGGCGGCACCTCCGCCGACATCGGCGTCGCCGCGGGCGCGCAGTTGCGGATGCGGCATCTGCTCGACACGAAGGTGGGCGACTACCAGGCGATGGTGCCGATGGTCGACATCGACACGATCGGTGCCGGCGGCGGTTCGATCGCGTACGTGGATGCGGGCGGTGTCTTCCGCGTCGGTCCGCAGTCGGCGGGGGCGGATCCCGGCCCTGCGTGCTACGGCCGCGGCGGCGACCAGCCGACTTCGACGGACGCGCAGCTCCTGCTCGGTCGGCTGCGGCCGGACCGCGGGCTCCTCGGCGGCGACATGTCACTCGACGTCGAGCTCGCGACGGCCGCCATGCGGCGGGTCGCAGATCGGCTCGGCGTGCCCGTCGAGGAGGCGGCGCTCGGGGCGCTCCAGATCCAGAAGTTCTCGATGGCGCAGGCGATCGAGGTCAACTCCGTGCGCCGCGGCTACGACCCGCGCGAGTTCACCCTCGTCGCCGCCGGCGGCGCCGGCCCGCTGTTCGCCTGCGACCTCGCGGTCGAGCTCGAGATCCCGCGGGTGCTCGTCCCGCCCCACCCGGGGATCACGTCCGCGACCGGGCTGCTCGCCACCGACCTCCAGCACGAGTTCGTCGCCACCGAGCGCCACTTCCTGAAGTCGCTCGACCGCGAGCGGCTCGGCGCACGCCTCGACGAGCTGGCGGCACAGGCCACGGCACAGCTCGAGCGGGACGGCGTCCCGGACGAACGGCGGGTCGTGAGGCGTCTCGCCGACTGCCGGTACGCCGGTCAGGGCTATGAGGTCCGCTTCGACATCCCGAGCGGTGAGCTCGACGACGGCTGGACGGCCAGGCTGGCGGAGGCCTTCCACGCCGCGCACGAGCGCGAGTACGGGCATCGCTTCGATGCCGAGATCGAGATCGTCAACGTCCGTGCGCTCGGCATCGGGCTCATCCCGGAGCTCCAGTGGGCCGAGCTCGAGGGCGGCGACGGCGACCCGGTGCGGGCGAAGACGGTCGAGCATGAGGTCGTCTTCGACGTCGAGGGGAAACCGGTGCGCCGGCCGACGCCCTTCTACGACCGCGAGCTGCTCCGCGCCGGCGACCGGGTCGAGGGGCCGGCGGTCGTCGAGCAGTACGACTCGACGACAGTGATTCCGCCCGGCTTCACCGCGGAGATCGACCGCTCGGGGAACATCGTGATCGACTGCTCGGGGGCGGCGCGCACGGAGCAGGCGGCGCAGCTGGCGACGCCGATCCTGATGCGGGTCATCGGCGGCGCCTTCGCCGCGATCGCGAAGGAGATGGCCGGCGTCCTGTACCGGATGAGCTACTCGTCGATCATCCGCGAGTCCGAGGACCTCGGTGCCGGGATCTTCGATCCCGAGGGGAACGAGCTGGCCGAGTCGGACTCGACGCCGATGTTCATGGGCGCGATGCCGAAGATCGTCAAGGGCGTGATCTCGCTCCTCGGCGAGGACATCCACGACGGCGACGTGATCCTGCACAACGATCCGTACCTCGGCGCGACCCACTCCCCCGACGTCGCGATCGTGGTGCCGATCTTCTTCGAGGACGAGCTCGTGGGCTTCTCCGGCGCATCTGCGCACCTGCTCGACATCGGCGGCGCCTACCCGGGCCTAGCGGTCGACCTCGTCGACAACTGGTCGGAGGGGAACATCTACCGGGCGGTCAAGCTCTCCGATCGGGGCGTGCGCCAGGACAAGCTCTGGCAGCACATCCTCGAGAACACGCGGACGCCGACCTACAACCGCGGCGACATCGAGGCGATGATCGCCGCCTGCGAGCTTGCGAAGAAGCGATATCTCCAGTTGCTCGAGCGCTACGGCCGGGAGCCCGTTCTCGGAGCGGCGCGCGACTGGATCGCCTACTCGGAGCGGATGCTGCGCCAGGAGATCGCGAAGGTTCCGGACGGCGTGTACGGCCCGGAGGAGGGGTGGCTGGACGACGACGGCCGCAACCGCGGTACCCAGCTACCGGTGAAGGTGAGAGTGGTCGTCGAGGGGGACGAGCTGACGATCGACCTCACCGGATCGAGCGACGAGGTGCCGACCGGCTACAACTGCCCGTACGAGGGGACGACCGTCTCCGCGATGACGTTCATCGCGCGGATGATCTTCCTCGACGAGGACGCGTACCCGGTGTTCGTCCCCCAGAACGAAGGGATGCTACGGCCGATCAAGGTGGTCGCGCCGAAGGGCTCGATCTTCAACCCGAACTACCCCCGCGCGTGCTTCGCGCGTTTCTGCCAGGTGCAACGCGCGGTCGACCTCGTGCTCCGCGCGCTCGCACCGGTCGTGCCCGAGCAGATCACCGCCGGCAACTCTGCGCACCTCCACTTCATCTCCTACTCCGGCTTCAACACCGAGACGCAGGAGTACTGGGTCTACCTCGAGGTGGACGAGGGCTCGTACGGCGGCCGCCCCTCACGTGACGGCCTCGACTCCGTCGACTGCCTCATCGCGAACACGCGCAACAACCCGATCGAGGAGCTCGAGTGGCGCTTCCCCATGCGGACCGAGCGCTACGAGCTGCGCGACGAGCCGTGCGCGGCGGGGCGCACCCGGGGCGGGATCGGCATGGTGCGCGTGAACCGCTTCCTCGTCGACTCGATCGTCACCTGCGAGGGCGAACGGCACGACACCGACGTACCGTGGGGCATCTTCGGCGGCCACGACGGGGTGAACGCGTCGATGATTCGCAACGCCGGACAGGCCGACGAGGAGCCCTGGCCGTCCAAGGTGACTGCGGCCCGGCTGTCGGCCGGCGACACGCTCCAGATCACCGTCCCCAACTCGGCCGGGTACGGCGACCCGCTGGAGCGCGACCCCGAGCTCGTGCTTTCCGACGTCCTCGACGGCTACACGACCGTCGAGCTCGCCGAGCGGGATTACGGCGTCGTCATCGACCGCGAGACGTTAGCTCTAGACGCGGAGGCGACGACCCGACTGCGGAACGAGCGGATGGCGGTTCCGCTGGCCTAGCCGTCGGAGGTCGGCGCATTAGCATTGCCAGTGGTTGTCGGGAGACGCGTTCAAGAGTGGTCTGGGAGGCGTGGTGCAGGCGACGGTCCGGCCGTGCGGTGAGTTCGTCGAGTTCGAGGCCGATGCGATCGAGCAGTCGATCCCGCATCGTTTCGAGCAGCAGGTCGACCGTAACCCAGAGGCGATCGCCGTCCAGACGAGCGGTGATCGGCTTACCTATGCGGAGCTCGACGCGTGGGCGAACCGCATCGCGCACGCGCTTCTCGAGCAGTCCGGCGAGCGGCAAGAGCCGGTCGGAATCCTGCTCGAGCAGGGGGCATCGGCGGTCGCGGCGATTCTCGGTGTTCTGAAAGCGGGCAAGTTCTATGTACCCCTCGACCCGCTCTTTCCGGAAGCGCGCTTGGCGCAAGCTTGCGCATGGGTCGGCTCCCAGGTCGTCGCAACGGACTCCGAAAGCTCCCC
The DNA here is from genome assembly GCA_963808815.1 of uncultured Actinomycetes bacterium. Classification (GTDB taxonomy): domain Bacteria; phylum Actinomycetota; class Thermoleophilia; order Gaiellales; family Gaiellaceae; genus DATBLE01. The sequence goes on from CAWEGI010000019.1 coordinate 145,738, forward strand.
CCTCGCTCGATCGGTCGTTGACCGATCTGAGAACGTGGTTATCGTCGATCGTCTCCGCGACGGAGGTGATCAGTCACGCCAGGGCGATCTCGCCACACCCGACGACATCGCCTACGTGTTCTTCACGTCCGGCTCGACGGGCGCGCCCAAGGGCGTGTTCGACTCGCACCGGAACGTCCTGCACAACGTCCGCCGCTACACCAATGCGCTGGCGATCAGCGAGGACGACCGGCTGACGCTCCTGCAGTCCTGTGGCTTCAGCGGCTCGGTCTCGAGCCTGTTCGGAGCCCTCTTGAACGGAGCCACGATCTTCCCGTTCGACTTTGCCCGGCAAGGGCCGGTCGAGCTCGGTCGGCTCTTGCAGCGCGAACAGCTCACGATCTACCACTCGGTGCCTTCGATCTTCCGCAGCTTCCTGACGGGGTCGATCCGTTTCCCGTCCATGCGCGTGATTCGCCTGGAGGGTGACCGTGCCACCAGCCTGGACGTCGAGCTCTACCGGCGTCATTTCGAGCCGCACTGCGTTCTCGCAAACGGCCTCGGCACCACGGAGACGGGACTGTGCAGGCAGTACCTGATCGACCGGAGCACCAAGGTCGCGGACGGAATCCTGCCCGTGGGATACCCGGTGGAAGGCATGGAGGTCGAGATCCTGGACGAGCAGGGCAGCCAGGTCGAGTTCGGCGAGCAGGGCGAGATCGCCGTTCGGAGCCGTTACCTCGCCCTTGGCTATTGGCGCCGGCCCGACCTGACCGGCGTCGCCTTCCGGTCCGAGCCCGACGGCAAGCGGACGTATCGAACGGGCGATCTGGGTCGAATGCGCTCAGATGGTTGCCTGGAGTACCTCGGCCGCAAGGATTTCCAACTGAAGATTCGGGGCCACCGCGTCGACATCGCCGAGGTCGAGTCCCAGCTGATCGTTGTGAATCGCGTAAAGGACGCGGTCGTCACAACTCGCGAGAGGGAAGACGGCGAAGCGGAGCTGGTCGCGTACGTCGTCACCGACGACGTAGATCCGCTCGAGGCAGCGGCACTCAGATCCGAACTCGGCCGGACGCTGCCGAGCCATCTCATCCCGACCAGGTTTCTCCAGCTTGACGCACTTCCGGTCAACGACAGCGGGAAGGTGGATCGCAACAACCTGCCGTCGCCGGCAGAAGTGGGCAGATGGCGGCAACGCAGGCCGAGACTGCCGCGCACTCCGCTGGAGCAGCAGCTCGTCGAGATCTGGAAGGAGGTCTTGAACACCTCACCTGTCGGCCTCGATGACTCGCTCCTCGATCTCGGCGGCGACTCGCTTGCCTGCGCAGTGATCGCCGCGCGAATCGAAGAGCTGGGCTACCGGGTTGCCCCCGATGGGCTGGTCGAGTCCACGACGGTGGCACAGCTTGCGGATGCGCTGGGGAGCGACAACACCGAGAGCGTTACCTCGCTCGTGGCGATCGAGCCCAGCGGTTGTTCCGCCCCGCTCTTCCTCGTACACGACCTCAACGGTGCGGTCGGGCGCTATGTCGAGCTGGCCCGTTGGCTCGGCCCGGACCAGCCGCTGTGGGCTCTGCGATATACGCGGGAGCACGAAACGATCGAGTCGATGGCGGAGCAGTATCTGGACGAGATCCGAACGGTCCAAGCGGGCGGCCCATACCGACTGGGCGGCTGGTGCTTCGGCGCCGTCGTCGCCTTGGAGATCGCTCGTCAACTGCATGCGGCAGACGAGGAGGTGACGCTGCTCGCCCTGGTCGGCATCAGCGCCTTCGATTTTTCACACCTCGTCTCCGCGTCCGCATGGCGCCGCTACCAGAAGCAGGGCTCGAGTCGGCTCGACCGACGGATCCTCTCCCACGTTTCCGTCGCGCGCGTAATGACCGTTGGACAGGGAACCGCCTACCTTCTTCGCACGGCGGCAAGGCCGATCCTGCGAGCCGCGCGTGGCCGCGGATCGCGCGCGTCACCGCAGTCAGCCTGCCGGGCAGCATTCCGCCGCTACATCCCGAGGGCCTACGACGGACGAGCACTCCTGATACTCGCCGAGACGGAGACAGCGGCCTATTCGGACGATCCGAACGCCGACTGGCGTGACCTCTCGTCGGAGGGCGTGGACATCCTCATCGTCCCTGGTGGACACGAGGAAGTGCTCGTAGAGCCCAACATTCGGGTCGTGGGTGACTACCTGCGCCTGAAGCTGGCACCGTCGAGCGCTCTTGCAGCCGGCTCCAGCTAGCGCCATCTCCCTTAGAACCGGAGCGCCGCTCGGCGCGTACCATGGAGCAGGCAGGCGATGACGGACATCCAGCGCTACCTGGTCGAGGAGATCGCAGTCGACCATGCGGACGGGCTGATCACACGGCGGGAGGCGCTCCGGCGTCTGGCGCTAGTCGGCCTCAGTGTCTCGGCGGCGACATCGCTGCTCGGCGCCTTCGCCCCTCAGGCGCGAGCGGGCCACGCGCCGGCCGTACGGCAGGGTTCTGCGACAGCGGCGACCTCCGACGCGACGACGCCGATCACGTTTCGCGGGCCCGGCGGGCGCAGGCTGATGGGCGCCTGGGCGAAGGCGCCGAGAGCCCGAGGCGGAGTGCTGGTCGTCCACGAGAACCGCGGGCTCACCGACCACATCCGCTCGGTCACCTCCCGCCTGGCTGCGAGCGGATACTCGGCGCTCGCGATCGACCTGCTCTCCGAGGAGGGTGGGACGGCCTCCTTCCCCGACGAGGCTGCCGCGATGGCGGCGCTGTATTCCGTGCCCACGACGCGGTTCGTCGCCGACATGAAGGCCGGCGTCACCGAACTCAGGCGGCGCCTCCCGGGCAAGAAGGTCGCTGCGACGGGATTCTGCTTCGGCGGTGGAATGGTCTGGACGCTGCTCGCCGCGAAAGAGGCGAGGCTCGCGGCAGCCGCGCCGTTCTACGGGCCGTTCCCCGAGGGCTCCTCGCTGAAAGGGTCGAAGGCAGCGGTGCTGGGCATCTATGCGGCACTGGACGGGCGCGTGAACGCGAGTCGGCCGGCCGCGGACGCCGCACTGCGCGCGGCGGGACTGCCGCACCAGCTCGTCACCTTCCCCGGTGTCGACCACGCCTTCTTCAACGACACCGGCGGCCGGTACAACCGCGCCGCGGCCGACGCCGCCTACAAGCGGGTGCTCGCCTGGTTCAAGCGGTACGTCGGCTAGTCGACGAGCAGCGCGTCCGTCGGCGCGTAGTCGTCCGTCAGCGTCGGCACGTCGACGATCTCGATCCCCGAGCCGACCCGGTCGCGGATGCGCGTCCGCAGTTCCGGATACGTCGGCGTCCGGTTCCGCGTCTCGCGCCAGCGATCGAGGAGCACGGACTTTGCCGCCGCAGGCTGCTCCGTCGCGACGACCATCAGGTTCTGCAGGCCGGGGCCCGGAGCGACGTCGGGGTGGACGACGACGGTCGGGAAGACGGCCCGGTACGTCCGATAGAGCGCCCGGAACAGCTCCGACCCGGAGCCCCCGGTCGAGCCGATCACGTTCATCAACACGACGCCGCCTGGCTCGAGGTGCTCCCGCACGAGCTCGAGGAACTCGAACGTGCTCATGTGGAAGGGAATGCCGTCCTCGTAGAAGACGTCGATCGCAATCGCGTCCCACCTGCGGTCGGTCTTGGCCAGGAAGAGCCGGCCGTCTTCGTTCTCGATCCTCAGCCGCGGGTCGTCGGGAACCGCGAAGTAGCGGCGGGCGACGTCGACCACGACCGGATCGAGCTCGACCACGTCGATCTGGAGCCCCGGGAAGTCCCGCCACATCCGTTTCGGAGCGGAACCGCCGCCCAGGCCGAGGAAGAGCATCGAGTCGGTGCTCGGCCGGTAGAGCATCGCCAGCGAGAAGAGATCGGTGTAGCTGTACTCGGTGGCGAACGGCCTGGTGACGTCCATCGCGCTCTGGAACGAACTGCCGAAGCGGAGCGCCCGCGTGTTTCCGTCCTGGACCACCGCCAGCTGGTGGTATTCGGTGTCCTTGCGGAAGACGACCTTCGAGCCCGTGTAGTCGTTCGTCGGGCGGGCCGCGGGACTCTGCCGCAACCTGTAGACAGGCGACCAGTTGCGCGCCTCGGCAGCCGAGAGCCTTCCGCCGGTGGTGGGCGCGAAGGCGAATGCAGCGACGATCGCACCGGCGCACGCCGCGGCCGTCACCACTGCCCCCACCGTCCGGCGCTGGACGGCGGCGACCGCCGTCGCGGCTGCGAACAGCGCTGCGGCTGCGACTCCGAGCACCTGGTGCGTTCCCAGCTCCGGGATCAGCCAGAACGCGGTGAGGAACGTTCCGACGATGCTGCCGACCGTCGAGACGGAGAACAGACCTCCGGCGGTGCGGCCGATCGTCGTCAGCTCGCGCACCCGGAGGCGGACTGCGATCGGGGTCACTCCGGCGAGCAGGATGCTGGGCAGGCCGAAGAGGAGGATCGAGGCGACCACCGGATTGGCGCGCGGCCCCGGGTCCCAGGCCACGACCGCTTCGAGGACGTGGTCGTCGAGAAACGGCGCAGCCAGCAGGCCGGCAGCGCCGAGGGCGATCACCACCGAGAGCAGTTCGGGCGCGGGGATGCGGTCGGCCAGCGCCCCGCCGGCCCAGTAGCCGATCGCCAGCCCGCCGAGGAAGACGCCGATGAGAGCGCCCCAGACGAAGAGGGAGTTGCCGAAGAACGGGGCGAGGAGACGGCTCGCAGCGAGTTCCGCGCACAGCAGCGCCGCACCCGATGTGAAGACGGCGACGGTGATCACGTGCCTGCGCAACCGCACCGCAGACCTTACCGCGCCTCGCCGAAGAGCAGACCGGCCTACCAGGGAAGCGCGGGCTCGCCGGCCGTCCATCCGCCGTCGACGGGCAGGACCACGCCGGTGATGGCACTCGCCAGTGGGCTTGCGAGGAAGACGATTGCACCGGCGATCTCGTCCGGCTCGAGCAGGCGGCCGAGCGGAATCCGACGCGTCGCTGCTTGGACGAACGTCTCGTTCTCGAAGAACGCAGCCGTCATCGGGGTCACGGTGAAGCCGGGTGCGACCGCGTTCACCCTCACTCCGTGCTCGGCCCAGTCGATCGCGAGTGAGCGCGTGAGCGCCGCGACGGCTCCCTTGCTGGCGGTGTAGGCGGCCTGCGATGGAAGCGAGACGAGCGCAGCCTGGGAGGCGACGTTCACGACTGCCCCGCCACGCCCGCGCAGCAAGGGTCCGAATGCCTGGCAGGCCTGAAAGGTCCCGAGCACGTTGATTTCGAAGTTCCGCCGGAAGTCCTGGGCCGAAAGCTCGTCGATCGACCTGTTCTCGGTCAGGACGCCGGCGGCGTTGATCAGTACGTCGAGGCCGTCCAGACGAGCCGCCAGCGAGTCGAGCGCGGGGCGGTCGGTGACATCCAGAGGCGGGTCGGCCGCGAGATCGACGACGTGAACGTTCGCCCCGGCGCGCAGCAGCAGTCGACAGCACGCTTCGCCGATTCCGGAGGCTCCGCCCGTGACGACAGCGACAGCGCCATCGAGACCGTCCACGCCGGCCACCCTATCCGTGGCCAGTCCGCCAGCGCCCCGGCCTGTGAGTGTGCTCCAATCCTCCAACACGCCGAGCGCAGCCAGGAAAGGAGAGAACCACAATGGCAACCGCAGCCACCGATGCTGAGCGCGAGCAGCTCGCCGCTATCCCCGCCTCGTACTTCCGTGCCGTTGATGCGAGCGATCTATCGGCAGTCTTGGCCCACTTCGCCGACGATGCGACCCTGACGGTTCAAACTGCCCGCGTCACCTTCTCCGGACACGACGAGATCGGGCGGATGTTCACCGACTTCTTCAACGAGTGGGATTCGATGGTTCACGAAATCACGAACATCGTCGTGGATCCGATTGGCTCGAAGGTCTCGACCGAGCAGCTCGTGGATCTGAACCGAAATGGAACGACGACGATGCACAACTGCAATTTCTTCGATCTCAACGCCGATGGAAAATTCACCCGGGTGATCATCTGGATGGACGGCACGAATCCCCTGACGTAAGCCGCCGCCGACGAGGTTTCGGCCAGCCCGTGTCGAGGTGCGCGTCCTGGTAGCGCTACGCGGCGTTATCGCTGCGGATCGGACACGACCGCGACGGCCTCGATCTCGATGTCCAGCTCGGGAAGCGCGAGCGCCGAGACCTGGATGATCGAATCGGCGGGATACGGCTCCGAAAACCACTTGCCGCGCAGGTCGACGATCCTGGCGAAGTTGCTCATGTCGGTCAGGAAGATGGTCACCTTTGCCACATCGCGCAGGCTCGAGCCGCCCGCTTCGAGCACCCGTTCGAGGTTCCTGAACGCCTGCTCGGCCTGGGCGTCGAAGTCGCCGACCCCGACCAACTGCCCGCGCTCGTCGATCGCCGCCTGACCGGAAACGAAGAGGAGTTCTCCGACCCGCATTCCCTGCGAGATCCGGTAGGGCTCGTACGGGTCGGGTTCCGTGCTGACGCGCTTGAGATCCATGTGTACCCCGATCGCTTACCAGGTCGACGGTTGAGGTCGAGAGGCCCTAGCTGCCCCAGCCCGGAGGCGGCGACTGGGCGCCTTCTGCGAAATGCCAGTACTCGCGTAGCGTCTGGCAGAGGCCTGATTCGTCGAATGTGAGCATGAACTCTCCGGCCAGCGTGATCGGCGCGCCGTCGTTTCTGAGCGTCACCCACCACTCGACCGCCGTGCGGTTCCCCGAGCTGACCGGCGTGCCGTAGCGGACCTCCACGTCGGCCTGCGTGGCGGTCACCCGCTCCCAGTAGTCGCGGACGCCCTGCGGCCCGGCGAATGCCTCGCCGTACGGCTGCTCGAGGTACGTCGCGTCGTCGCTGAAGAGCGCTGCGGCGGCGTCCGGATCCCGCTCGACCCACGCCCTGCGATAGGCGGCGAGCCATGCGTCGGGGGTCATCAATGCGGAGGATACGTGCTACCGCGGGACGCGGTGAGCGCGCCTCTGAACGAGCGCATGGGGAATCCGTGGCGTGTTCGATGCCCGCCGCACCACTCCAGCTCGCGGCCTCCTGGTCGGGTGCCCGGAGCTACCCGTCGAGTGCCGGCGCCGGAATCAGGCCGAGCTGCTCGAGCATCAGGAGCCGGTCGAACATCAGGTTGAACGAGGAATGCTTGCCGTCGCGGAAGTGGAGCACCTGGATGTAGTCGACCTTGACGGGACGGCCGGTTGGCGGGATGTCGCCCGTGGGGCTTCGGAGGACACCGTCATGCGTCCCGGTGAATGTGCCCTCCTCGACCGCGACGTCGTCGATCACGTGAACGCCATGGATCTCGACGTGCGCGTCGGGGAAGGCGGAGAACCAGCTCCCGAAGAACTCGACGCAGGCCGCCTTGCCCTCGCCGCGCATCCCGCCCGGTGCCTCGAAGACGACGTCGTCCGCGAGCACGTCTGCGAACCCGTCGATGTCATGAGCGTTGAAGGTGTCCGTCCCCTTCTGAAAAGCCTCGCGGGCGGTCATCGTCATGAAGAACTCCTTCGGTCGACGAGCCTGCCTGCGATCCGAATGGTTGCACAGGCATTCGGTGCTTTGTCGCACTCCGCCTGAAGGCGGCCGCGGAACTGGCGAGGATGTAGCCGAGCTCGTGTGGGCGACACTCGCGAAGTTCGTGGATGGTCACATCGGAGCCTTGGACGGGACTGCCGGAGCGCTGAGAGGCCGAGGGTGGCAGCGATCGCGCAGCGTGCGTTTCAGAAGTGTGCGCCGCGTGTGCGAGTTTCGTTTGGCGTCCGAGACGGCTGAAGAGCAGTTAGGAGGTCGCGCGGACGGTGGTGCGGTAGGCGTTGTGGGTGACGAATGCGCGCAAGGCGCAGTTCACCTAGTGGCGTTTCCGAGTGATGCGAGCGTCTGGACGTAGAACCGACCGCATGTTTCGAAGTCGAAGCTAGACAGAAGCTCATCGGTTCACCGATCCGGTCTCGGACCGATGTGGGGATCGAGGTGTTCAGCATGGTCGGCAGGGAGTGCTCGGGGCCGGTCTGCGCCCAGGTCGCGAGACCCTCGCTGAGCAAGGGTCGCGTGCTGGTCGTTGCGACAACGGAGTAGAACCACTGGTGTGCGGTCTCGTGAGGGACGAGCCGATGCTCGAGTCGCCGAGGAAGCCGAGTGCGGTAAGCGCCAATAGCTGTGACGTCAGTATGACGCGACCGATACGAAGGCACGGGTAGCGCGTACTGCTTCGAGTAGAAGCGGAGCGCGCTAGCCGCGCTGTTAGAAGTCGCGTAACGGGTATCCGGAGCCGCGTTCGAGCGACGAGAGATGGACGGGGTGGGGAGCGGCGACGGTCGCTCTTGCGTTCGAATGACCCAATCGCCAGAGCGAATCCGCCGCCTCGTGCCGCCACTTCCCGCCCGTTTACGCCTGTTGCAGCCTGGCCTGCCGGCCGCGGACATCGACGTCGAGTCTGCTGCCGGGGGCGCAGAACGAGTCGTTCGGGACCGGCGGATCGTCGCCACCCACTCCGTTCCAGGCGAGTAGCGGGAAGACGAAGGAGGCGTGCGCTCCGCCTCCATGTAGCTGCAGACCCGCGGCCGTGGCACCGAAGCTTCCAGTCTGAACGGTAATCCGCTCGTGGGCGCCACCGCCGCGTGATGATGAGCGTGGTTGGACAGGACGCTCGCTCGAGAGCCGCCGGCCACGAGCGCACGAACGACCGTCAAGCGAGCCCTCGCTTGAGATAAAAGGGCGAGTCGGCCATAGCCGAAGACGAGTCGATCTGTTGCGATAGAGGGAGCAACGTGACCGTCAGGCGTCCGCGCGCAGACCTGAGATCGGGCTGACCAAGACACGCAGAGTCTCGCGGGGCCGGTCAGCGGGCGGGCTGGCACGAAGTTGACAACGACAGGCAGCCGTACTCACGGCCCTCTCCGCTGCCGTGACCGTCTGCGACGGAGCCCGGCGGTGTGACGACCGCCAGCGCAGCGCCCAGACCCGCCGGACAGGGCCACCTGAGACGTACGCCCCGCTCCCCCGACGAGCAACACTGGATCGACTCAAGCCGCGGCATCATTGAGCCGTCAGCGGAAGGCTCTCGGGTACCGATAGGCCGCACCTGGGCTGGGCGTGGCGCCGGCCTCCCACAAACCGGCGCATGCCGGCGCCGTCCAATCAGAGGGTGAGCACGTGAGAAACAGATCGTTCGTCGGCCTTGGCCTTGCGGTGGCCGCCGCGTCGCTCGCGGCTCTCGGCGGGATGACGCAAGCCCGGGCGGCATCGCCTCCGACGCTGACCGGTCATACCTGGCAGCTGACGAAACTGGGGCCTGTCGACCGCAAGAAGGTCGGAATTACCGCGCGCTTCATGTCAGGCGGCAAGATCTCGGGGTTCTCCGGATGCAACAGCTACAGCGGCGCGTACACGACATCGGGCGGCTCGATCAGCGTTTCCCGGAAGCTGGCGGTCACGCAGAAGGCGTGCGCCAGACCGGTCATGCTGCAGGAGAGGCTGTACCTGGCTGCGCTCACGGCCGCGAAGAGCTACTCGATCGCCGGCGACGTGCTCAAGCTGCGTGGTAGGAGTGGTCTGACGTTGGCCACATTCGCGGTTCAGTCGCAGTCGCTTGCGGGGACGCGCTGGAATGTCGTGAACTACAACAACGGCCACCAGGCTGTCGTCAGCGTGCTGACCGGGACGAAGCTGACCGCGAGCTTCGACACTGCCGGACACGTGACCGGCTTCGCGGGGTGCAACGACTACAACGGACCAGTGAAGGCGACAGCCCCGAAGGTCTCGATTGGCCCACTGGCCAGCACGAGGAAGTTCTGCGGGGCGCCCGCCGGAGTGATGGAGCAGGAGAGCGGCTACTTGGCGGCGTTGGCGACCGCGGCGACGTACTCGATTCAGGGTGCGACCCTGGAGTTCCGCACCGCCGGCGGGGCGATCGCCGCCGTCCTCTCGCGCGCGGGATAGACGTCCGGGATCAGCCGACGGCGGCGATCCCGGCTTGCTCCGGGCTACGAGTCCGTCGCGAGTGAATCGAGCACGGCAGTCGCCTGCTCGGCGATCTCGGCGACGATCTCGGCTGCTCGCTGCCGTCTCTGAGCGGGCGCAGCCCCTGCCCGGCGAGCAGGGGAAAGAGTTGCTCGTCGTCTCGTTCGGTGCGGCGCGGTAGATGTCCTCGGCGGCGAAGCGCTGGAACGGCCACGGCAGCGGCTCGGTGGTTGCCAGTTCCGCTAGGAAACGGTTGCGGATGCTTCGTGCAGGGCGGCCCGTAAAGCGAGACGTGACCACGGTGTCGGTCTCGATCGCGCGCACGAGCGCCGCGCGATACGCCCGCGGTGTCGCGCTCTCCGCAGCGAGGAGGAAGCGCGTCCCGAGCTGCGCGCCTGCAGCCCCGAGCGCCAGCGCGGCGGCGAGACCGCGGCCGTCGAAGATCCCGCCCGCAGCGATCACAGGGGTGGCCACGGTGTCGACGACCTGCGGGACGAGCGCGAGCGTGCCGACGAGCGCGCCGCCGCGGTCGCCCGAGAGGTCGAAGGTCGAACGATGGCCCCCCGCTTCTGCCCCCTGCGCGACGACGAGGTCGACGCCGCCGTCGACCACGCGAACGGCCTCCTCCACGGTCGTGACCATCGCGCAGACGTGAACGTCCGCCTCGTGTGCAGCCGCTACGAACGGTGCCGGGTCTCCGAGCGCGAAGCTCAGCATCGGGACGCGCTCCGAGAGGCCGACGTCGATCTGCTCGGCGAGCTGCGAGGGGGGATCGACGACGTCGCGGGTGCCTCTGGGCAAGCCCAGTTCGGTGCGCAGCGGTCGAGAACGGACTGCACGGACTCGATGTCGCCGCCGGACTCCGGAGGGGCGATCAGGAAGTTGACACCGAAGGGTGCTGCCGTGCGGCTTCGGATCGCGGCGATGGACGCGGCCAGCAGATCCGGCGGAACGCCGCTTCCCGCGTAGACACCGAGACCGCCCGCGGCCGAGACCTCGGCGACGAGGTCGGGATGGTCGGCCCGCCCGCCATCGGCGCCTGGACGATCGGATATTGCAAGCCGAGGAGCCTGGTCAGCTCCGTCCGCAACATGCCGTCGGACTCTATCGAGCGGCGGCGTGCCGACAGGAGAAGTCCTGGCTGGGCCTAGCCGCGGGTTGGGGTCGGGCGAACTCGGCACGCGCAGACGGTTAAGCTCATCCTTCGTGCCTGCTCCTCCAGAGCTCCTGCGGAAGGTCGGCCTCTTCGAGAGCTTGTCCGAGCGCGACATCAAACGGCTGGCGGACGCGTTGAAGGAGAGGGTCTTCTCCGAGGGCGATGCGATCCTGACGCAGGGCGAGGGTGGCGTCGGCTTCTTCGTGATCGGCGAGGGAACCGTCGATTACAGCGTTGACGGCAAGCGTGTCGGGTCCGGCGGCCCCGGCGACTACTTCGGGGAGGTCGCCCTGATCGGCGACGAGCCCCGGTCCGCCACCGTCACGGCCGCGACCGACGTCACCGTCTATGGGATGACACGGTGGGACTTCCGTGCCTTCGTGGACGAGAACGCCGAGATCGCCTCAGGCCTGGAGCAGGTCATGGCGAAACGGCAGAGCACCGAGAGCGCGGGCTAGGCGCCAGCGCTCGCGGCCGCGGCGGGCTCAGCTCTCTACCTCGTTGGGGCAGACCTTCTTGTGCTCGGCCAACAGGGCCGGGCCGCGGTGCTTGTCTGCGACCGCGATCCAGCCACACGCCTCGCAGGCAACCTCACGTTCGGCCGCCTTTACGTCGCGTCGCTCGCGGGCGGCTTCGCCCGCGGGGCAGTCGTGCTGCTCGAACTCGCGTATCGCCCAGCGAAGCGTCGGTCGCTCCCAGCGCCGTCCGCAGATGGCGCACGATGCAACGCCGGGATTGTCGAGCGCCTGGTCGGCCTCCTCTCGGCGCTTCCTGCTGGTGGGCCAGGGCACCCTCCGACTCTAACCCGCGGGCGAACCCGCCCGCCGCTCGGCGGTCGTTCCTCACCGAACGCGAGCCGCTCGGGCGGGGACAGCGTCTCGAGCACCACGAGCAGCGCCAGGCCGACCGAGTCGGCGAGCAGCGCCTCGTGCTCGGGGTCGGTCCCGTCGGCGCGGTCGACGATCGGCTCGGGCATGCTGGACGCCGAGTGGCTCCTCGCGGTGCGACCGGCGCGAGCGCAGCATGTTCAGCGACACGCGCGCGACCACCGTCGTCAGCCAGCCGCCGAGGTTCTCGATCTCGTCCGCGTCGGTGCGGCTGAGCCGCAGCCAGGCCTCCTGGACGGCGTCGTCGGCCTCGCTGAGCGAGCCGAGCATCCGGTAGGCGACCGCCCGCAGGTGGGTTCGGTGCTCCTCGAAGTGCTGCGCCAGCCAGTCGTGCTCGTCCATCGGTCACATCCCTCCGTCGCGTCGGGTCATACCGGTAGACCCGCGCGCTCCACTCGATGTGACGCGGCTCCGCATGATAACCCGACAGCGAAAGGAGAACACGATGCGAGTCTTCGTCACCGGAGCAAGCGGAGCGATCGGCACCCGGCTCGTTCCCCAGCTGATCGAGCAGGGCACGAGGTGATCGGCACCTACAGGTCGCCCGGCAAGCGCCGAACGCGTACGGGCGCTGGGCGCGGAGCCGATCGCGCTCGATCTGCTCGACGCCCGGGCAGTGCGCAAGGCCGTGCTCGAGACGCGAGCCGGAGGCGATCGTCCACCAGGCGACCGCGCTGGCGAACGTCGCGCTTCGCGCGGAACCTCGACGCGGCCTTCGCGCAGACCAACCGGCTGCGGACCGAGGGCACCGACGCGCTGCTGGCCGCCGCGCGCGAGGCGGGCGTCGGCCGGTTCGTCGCCCAGAGCTTCGCGAGCATGCGCAACGTGCGCGAGGGCGGGCATGGTCAAGACCGAGGACGATCCGCTCGACCCCAACCCCGGTGCCGGGGATGCGCGAGAGCAGCGCCGCCATGCGCCATCTCGACGAGGTCGGTCACGGCCGCCGGCGGGATCGCGCTTCGCTACGGCGGCTTCTACGGCGCGGCCAACGACGGGCTGGTCGAGCCGGTGCGCAAGCGGCAGTTCCCGATCGTCGGCGACGGCGGCGGCGTACCTGTCGTTCATCCACCTCGACGACGCCGCCGCGGCGACCGTGCTCGCGCTCGAGCACGACGGGCCGGCGATCTACAACATCGTCGACGACGAGCCCGCGCCGGTGCGCGAGTGGCTGCCGGTGCTGGCGGATGCGCTCGGCGCCGAGCCGCCGCGCCACGTTCCCGCGCTGGCTCGCGCGGCTGTTCGCGGGCGAGCTCGCGGTGATGATGGGGACCGAGGCCCGCGGCGCCTCGAACGCGAAGGCGAAGCGCGAGCTCGGGTGGACGCTGCGCTACCCGAGCTGGCGGCAGGGCTTCGTCGCGGCGTACGCGCAGGACCCCCGGCCCGCTGCGGCCGCGGCTGCGGAGCGCGGAACGAGCCGCGCTCGAACCGCCCACTGAACGGTCGGTGGACTGCCGGCGGCCCTCTCCGGGCCGCCGGCCGCGAGAAACGGCAGGCGACGAGTACTGCCAGCGATGTAATGGCCGTTGCCAGGATTGGCACGGTCCTAATACGGTCTGCGCCAGCCGCCCGCACACAGCCGGGGCCTTCCCAGCGCAGCTCGGCCCTCAGGCCTTCCTTCGGCGGCTTCACCGGTAGAGTGCAGAGCGCGGAGGTGCGGACGTGAGCATGGCAGCTGAGAAAGCGATTCTCGCCGGTGGGTGCTTCTGGGGGATGCAGGATCTCTTCCGAAAGCGGCCCGGCGTCCTCTCCACCCGGGTGGGCTACAGCGGCGGCGATGTTCCGAACGCGACCTACCGCAATCACGGGACGCACGCCGAAGCGATCGAGATCGTCTTCGACCCGGAGCAGGTCACCTACCGGGAACTGCTCGAGCTCTTTTTCCAGATCCACGATCCGACGACGCTGAACCGTCAAGGGAACGACACCGGGATGAGCTACCGCTCGGCGATCTTCTATCTGGACGAGGAGCAGCGACGGGTCGCCGAGGACACCATCGCCGATGTCGAGGCGTCGGGTCTCTGGCCGGGAACGGTCGTGACCGAGGTGACGCCGGCGGGCCCGTTCTGGGAGGCAGAGCCTGAGCATCAGGACTACCTCGAGCGGTATCCGAACGGATACACCTGCCACTTCCCGCGTCCGAACTGGGTCCTCCCGCGACGGGCCGAGTCGGTCGCGCGGTAGTCCGCGCCTTCTAGCGCAGGGCCTGGAAATCTGCCTCGCTCAGTTCGATCTCGAGCGCGGCGAGGTTCTCGTGCAGGTGGTCGAGTGAGAGCGTGCCCGGGATCGGCAGCATTGTCGGGGAGCGCTCGAGGAGCCAGGCGAGCGCGATCTGCGCGTGGGTGGCGTTGTGTCGTTCGGCGATCTCGGCGAGCGCGTGGCCTGCGTCGCTGCGTAAGGGGAAGTAGGGGACGAAGACGATGCCCTCGTTGGCGCAGTAGTCGACGACGTCCTCGTGCCGGCGCTCCGAGAGGCTGTAGCTGTTCTGCACGGCGGTTATCGGCACGACTGCGCGGGCCTGTTCGATCTGGTCGATTCCCACGTTCGAGACCCCGACATGCCGGATCTTGCCGGTGTCGTGGTGCTCCTTGATCGCGGCGAGACTGTCTTCGAGCGGCGTCTCCGGAGTCGGGACGGTGTAGGTAGTAGAGGGGGATGCTGTCCGTTCGGAGCCGCCGAAGGCTCTGGTCGATCTCGGCCCGGAGCGCATCCGGCCGGCCGCCGGCCCATCCGCCTTTGGTGGCGACGATGCACTGTTCCGGGATCGGTGACAGAGCGGCGCCGATCGTCTCCTCGCTCTCGCCGCCGGTGTAGGTGTGGGCGGTATCGATGTGGCCGATACCAGCGGCGACCGCCTCTCGCAGGAAGGCGAGGTTTGCAGGTGTATTCCGGAGCCGATTCGTCCCGAGCCCGATCCGCTGCACCTCGACGTCCCCGAACCTCAGCTTCGCCGTCCCGTTCACATGCCACCCCCCTCACGCATCTGTCCAGCGCTCGCCCGCGACCTGCTCCGGCGAGCGTCCGGACGGCGCCTTCGTCTTCGCCGATCAGGTTATGAGTATCAACCCGACGACGGGCGCTTCAGCCGGCCAGCATGCCGCTGACGAGCGCCCGCCAGGTGAGCGGCCCGACGATCCCGTCCACGCTCAGGCCGAGCGCCTGCTGGAAGCCGCGCACCGCCTCGTCCGTCTTCGGCCCGAAGATCCCGTCGATCTGCACGCCTTGGCTGGGGTCGCCGGAGAGGTTGCGGAACTGGAACTCCTCCTGCACGCCCCGCACCGCCTCACCGCTGTCGCCGCGCCGCACCTGCACGATCAGCTTCGGCCAGGTCAGCGGTCCGACGATCCCATCTGCCGTCAGCCCGCTCGCTGTCTGCACCGCCTTTACCGCCGCTTCCGTGAGCGGGCCGAAGATGCCGTCCACGCTCACCTGCTGGCCGTGCGCGCGCAGCAGGTGCTGAAGGGTGCGCACCGGATGCCCGTTCGCACCCCGACGAACCAAGGGCCAAGGCTGAATCGGATCAGTCATACGACGACGGCAACCCGCATCCTCGCATGCCGAAGCCTCGAACGCCAGCCGGAACGCCAGTTGCGAAGCGGCGGCCTCTGCAGAGACACCCACGATGCGCGCGATCACACGCGGCGCGGTCTCATTTCACCCTTCGCCGCGCCCGTGACGCCAGACAGCCTTCGCTCGCGGGTTCGGCGTCAATAGGCGAGCCGGCGCAGCGCCGCCGCCAGCACGCGAATCGCGGCTACCGCGTCCTCGACGGAGGTGAACTCCTCCGGCGTGTGGCTACGGCCGTCCTTGCTACGCGCGAACACCATCGCCGTCTTCGCGATCCTTGGCGACGTTCTGAGTGTCGTGTCCCGCCCCGCTGTGCATCCGGCGATAAGGGATGCCTTGTTCCGCCGCAGCGCGCTCCAGTTCGGCGACGACGGTCGGGTCGGATGGGCTCGCGGGCAGATCGAGGGGCTTCGTCCAGGAGATCTGCAGGCCGCGCCGCTCAGCGATCTCCCGCATCAGCTGTTCCTGTCGCGCGTGCTGGGCGTTCACCGCCTTCTGATCGGGATGGCGCGAGTCGAGGGTAAAGGTGACCCGGTCTGGGACGGCCGACGGCAGGTTCGGCTCGACCTCCACCCGCCCGACCGTCGTCACCGCCGGAGGCCCGCTCTCCAGCGCAACGCCGATCACCGCGGTGACGATCTCCGCGAAGCCCGCCATCGGGTCGAGCCTTCCCTCCATCGGTCGGGCACCGGCGTGGTCGGATCGGCCGCGCAGTTCGACCACGTAGTGGCGGATGGCCGTGATTGCGTCGACCACGCCCACCTGCAGGCCGTCCGCTTCCAGGATCGGGCCCTGCTCGATGTGGAGCTCGATCCAGGTATCGAGGTCATCGCGCTTCGCCTCCGGGATCCGCTGCGGGTCGAGGCCGACGCCGCGCATCGCCTCCCCGATCGACGTGCCGTCACGGTCGCGGATCAGGTCTGGCTCCTCCGGTGAGATGGCACCGATGATCGCTCGCGAGCCCCAGAAGTTCGTGGCGTGGAAGCGGCTCGCCTCCTCCTCGCACAGTGAAACCGCTTCGAGGGTGCGGCGAGGCTGCCCGAACTGCTCGCGGAGGGTCCGCAGCGCAACCAGCCCGGCAACCACGCCGAGAGCTCCGTCGTAACGGCCGCCCGGAGTCTGCGAGTCGATGTGCGACCCCGTAGCGATCACCGAGCCACGCTCGCTCCCGGCGAGCCTTCCCCAGACGCTGCCGACCGCGTCGCGCCGCACGTCGAGTCCTGCTTCGGCGAACCAGCCGGCAATGCGATCCTGGGCGTCGACCCACTCGGGTGAGTACGCCGTGCGCCAGACCCCGGTCTCCCCGTACGCGCCGTGGCGCGCGAGTTCGAACAGGAGCCGTTCGACGAAGCCGGCGTCGACGTCGATCTGCACGCCCGGGGAATCTACGCCACTGGCTCCGCCGAGCTTGCCGGACTGGAGGCTGCGAGCTCCGTCGCGTGGGGCTCGGACGACCTTCTGGTCCTCAGCCGCGGCTCGACCATCGTGAACCCGCTGTCAGCCAATGTCAACGGCCGGGCAACGGCATGGCCGTCTACCTCTGTCACGCACACGCGTATGGTTCATCGAGGGATGGCGCACGAGCCAGCTACGGACCGGTACGACCGGATGACCTACGACCGCTGCGGTCGGAGCGGGCTGCTGCTTCCTGCCGTCTCGCTGGGGCTCTGGCAGAACTTCGGTGGCGAGAACCCGTCTGAAGAGAGCCGCGCGATCGTGCGTCGCGCGTTCGATCTGGGCGTCACGCACTTCGACCTCGCCAACAATTACGGGCCGCCGTACGGCTCGGCCGAGCAGAACTTCGGCCGCATTCTGAGCAAGGACCTGGCCGGGTATCGCGACGAACTCGTGATCTCCACGAAGGCGGGCTACGACATGTGGCCGGGGCCGTACGGCGAATGGGGCTCCCGGAAGTACCTGCTGGCGAGCCTCGACCAGAGCCTTCGCCGAATGGGCCTCGACTACGTGGACATCTTCTACTCGCACCGTTTCGATCCGCAAACGCCGCTCGGGGAGACGATGGGCGCGCTCGACACCGTGGTGCGGCAGGGCAAGGCGCTGTACGCGGGGATCTCGTCCTACTCGGCCGAGAAGACGAGAGAGGCAGCGGCGATCATGCGCGGGCTCGGCACCCCGATCCTGATCCACCAGCCGTCGTATTCGATGCTGAACCGCTGGATCGAAACCGAAGGCCTCCTGGAAGCGCTCGCGGACGAGGGGATCGGCTGCATCGGTTTCTCGCCCCTCGCCCAGGGGCTGCTCTCCGGCCGGTACCTCAAGGGCAAGATCCCGAAGGGCTCGCGTGCCAGCCGGGGCGACTCCTTCACAGCGGATCTCCTGACTGACGAGACGCTCGAAAGGGTCCGCGCGCTGAACGAGATCGCAGACTCCCGGGGCCAGACCCTCGCTCAGATGGCGCTCGCCTGGACGCTTCGCGACCCGCGCGTGACCTCGACGCTCGTCGGCGCCTCGAGCGTTGCCCAGCTCGAGGAGAACCTGGCCGCGCTCGACAAGCGGGACTTCTCGGAACAGGAACTGGCCGCAATCGACCGGCACGCATCGGAGAGCGGTATCAATCTCTGGGCCGAGTCGAGCGCAACCTGATCGGATCTGTGTAGCTCCTTCTCGGCGCGGCTGTCCGGGCGAGTGCGTCTACCGCTCGTCGAGGGCCTGCTTCACCACTTCGTCGAGTGAGAGGGTGCGCCCGAGAGCGCGGCCCCGCTCGAATCCTGCCCCGGCCCGGCGCAGCAGGGGGGCGGCATACGCTTCGCGCTCCATTTCCCATTGGCCCATCGGTGCGCGTGCTTCCTCCGTTTCGATCGCGCCCCACAGCCGTCCCGCTCGCTCGGTGTCCTCGTGCTCGATCGCGCAGCGGGCGACGAGCGAGAGCAGATAGATCGTCATGATGCGGTCGCCTATCTCGTGCGCTATTCGCAGGGCGGTCCTCCCATGCGCTTCGGCTTCGCCGAGGTGCTCGAGTGCGAGCGACCACTCACAGGCGTGGTAGAGCTGGTGAAGCTGCCACCAGACAAATCCGACTTCAGCGGCGGAGGCCGCGCTTTGCAGCGCGACCTCGATCGCTTCGGTCAGCCTTCCCTCGCCCGCCGCCAGCTCTGCGAGCAGCCCGAGAGCCATGGCCTCTCCAGATGGTGAGAGGTACCGGCGATGCGTTTCGAGACTCTCGTCGGAGAGCCTTTTCGCTCGCGAGGGATCGCCGCTACGCATCGCTTCGGTTGCCAATCTATTGAGCATGTGGGCGGCTGCAAGCTCGTCCCCGAGCGACCGGAACTCCTCGAGGCTCTGCTGGTGGAGCTCGGTCCCGCGCTCGAAATCGCCGGCGATATAGGTCGCCCCGCCGAGCGCGCGGAGTGCTCGTGCTCGCCATGGTGCGGGTGCGTCAGGAGCAGCGGCGAGCAGCAACTCGAGCCGACGCCTCCCTTCGTTCGGGTCCTGGACGACCCAGAACTGTTCGAGCGCGACGGCGATTCGCAACCCGAGCAGAGCGTCTCCACGCTCGAGAGCCTGATCGATGGCGCCGCGGAGGTTGTCCTGCTCGGGAATGGCGAGGTCGTGCCGCTGGCCGAGGTCGACCGTCTCAGCCGACAGGTGGGCAGACTCGGCGAGCTGGAGGAAGAACTCTGCATGCCGACGTCGTACGTCGTCCTCGTCGCCCGACTCGCGTAAGCGTTCGAGCGCGAACTCGCGGACCGACTCGAGCATCCAGAACCGCTCTCCCTCCCGCAGCCGCACGAGGCTCTTGTCGACCAGCGACTGCAGGCCGTCGAGGCCGGCGTCGCAGACTCCCTCGGCAGCCTCGAGCGTGCAGCCCCCCTCGAAAACGGAAAGCCGAGCGAACAGCTCCTGCTCGTTCTGATCGAGCAGGTCGTACGACCATTCGATCGTCGCGCGCAGGGTCTGCTGCCTCAGGTCGGCGTCACGGCCGCCGCGCAGCAGGTCGAGCCGCTGCCCGAGACGCGCCAGCAGCTGCTCGGTCGTGAGAATCGTCGTCCGCGCCGCCGCGAGCTCGAGCGCCAGTGGAAGGTCGTCCAGGCGGTCGCAGAGTTCGTCGAGCGCGGGGCCCGGCTCGAACTCGGGCTGCACGGCGTGCGCACGAGCGACGAACAGCGCCCGAGCGTCCGGACGATTGAGCACCGGAACCGGATAGACGTGCTCGCCGCCGATCTGCAACCGCTCGCGGCTCGTCACGAGCAAGTCGAGGTTCGGGCAAGCCGAGAGGAGCAGCGAGAGGTCTACGGCGGCTCCGATCACGTGCTCGAAGTTGTCGAGGAGGAGAAGCAGTCTCCGTTGACCGATCGATTCGGCGAGTGGGCCGGAGACCCCGAGACCGCGTGCCGCGGCCTCGAAGACGGACTCAGCGTCCCGGACGGGCGCGAGCGGAACCCACCAGACGCCCTGTGGGTAGTCATCCGCAGCCGCACCGGCGGCCTGCAGCGCCAGACGGGTCTTGCCGCTGCCGCCCGCACCGGTCAAGGTCAGCAGCCGCACCTCGCGGCGTGCGAGCGTCGTTCTCACCCCCGCCAGCTCATCCTCGCGACCGAGAAACGGCGTCGCGGGAACGGGGAGGTTGCTCTGATGAAGCGTCCTCAGCGGCGGAAAGTCGTCGGCGCCGAGTTGGTAGAGCCGCTCGGGCGCCGAGAGGTCCTTCAGCCGATGCTCACCGAGGTCGCGCAGCGCGCCGTCGGCGGCAAGGTCGTGGGTCGTCTGCGAGACGAGCAGCTGGCCGCCGTGGCCGGCAGCGGCGATCCGGGCAGCGCGGTGGACATCGATTCCGACGTACCCCTCCTCCGTCACCGTCGGCTCGCCGGTGTGCACGCCCATCCGCACCCGGATCGGACCGTCCTCGAGCACCCGCTGACCTTCGGCCGCGGCCGCGAGCGCGTCGCCGGCGCGGGGGAAGGCGACGAAGAAGGCGTCGCCCTGGGTGTCGACCTCGATTCCGCCGTGCCGCTCGAAAACCGCGCGAAGCTGCCGCCGGTGCTCGGCGAGCGCCTCGGCGTAGGCGTCCCCGAGCTCGTCGAGAAGCCTCGTCGAACCCTCGATATCAGTGAAGAGGAACGTGACGGTGCCGCTCGGCAACTCGCGCGAGCGGTGCATCCCGGCAGGTGGCGGCGTCTCGACCACGACACGCTAAGCCTGCTTGCTGAAGCGGCCCGCGTCTACTCGACCCGCGACCAACGGCCGACGATGTCGCCGCTCAGGGGCGCGCGGGATCGGAGACGGCGGCAAGGCTGCGGGGTGCCGTCGCCGGGCGATCCACAGGCGGGCGCGTCCGTCGGAGGAGCGGGTGCGGAGGCGACTCGCTCGAGGCGCACGCCGGCACGGCTGACCTGATGCAGTTGGGCACGAACATGCGTCAGGGCTGGCCCGACGACGCCTGCCTGGACGGCAGCGGCCCGGCAGTCCGCCACCTCGGCCTCCTGCGCTGGATCGTGGATCGCCCTGTACTTGGGCCACTCGCTGTTCCACGTCCGCTGGTTGAGCCACGGCAGGAAACTGATTCCCCGCGTTGCCTAGCGGCGTACGTTCGCCGCCGGCTCTATGAACTAAGTGCGGGTTGTGATAAAAGAGGCGCGCGCTGCGGGCTGAAGACCCCAGCGGTGCTGCGGCTTTGGTCGACGTCACGTCGATGGAGCAGGCACCTGGACGATCCGCCCCTCAAACCGAGGCGATTTCTCCCGAGAGTGGTCGTCGCCTGCTGCGCGCTGGTTCTTGCCGCGTGCGATGGAACCGTCGCCACCACCGTCACGATGGCGGCGGCGCCGTTCTGCACGATCCTCGGCATCCAGACCGAGCTAGCCCCGAACGTCCTGAGCACCGCGTTCGCGTGGGAGCGCACTGATCCCAACATCTCGCACGGATTCAAGGACGTCGGAACGATCTCGCCGCAGCTCGGATTCGCCACCGACATCTACGCAATTGACGAGGCGTGGCTTCAGACGTCCGCCGGCCCGGTACTCGTTCGCGCGCAGGCGCACCCGGCGACGCGGCCTGCATTCATGGACAAGAAGGGCAGTGCCTGGAGCCTGAACGCGCGTGACGCATCGTTCTCGTGGTCCGGGATTTTTGCCTTCGGCACTGCGAATAGCGGCAACGAGCAGGACGATCCCGCGGCGGCGGCTGCGACGGTGCCACAGCTGATGAAGGTCGGTGACATGAACCAGCAGCTGTTCGCCTGCGCGGGCGGACGCTCTGAGGACGACCGCGTGCGGACAACCATGCTCTACGAGGTGAAGCCACCCGACTTCTCGGCGTCTCCTCCGACGGGCGGAAGCAAGGCCTTCATCCAGGATCTGTTGAACGGCGACGACCGCTTCGTTCCCAACGCGCCCGGGGCGTTGATCGGCCCCGCTACTCCGCCGACCCCCACAATCAACAACCGCCCGGGAAATCCCGTCACTCAGGGGGCCGTGCAGTGCGTGATGACGCAGGCGGGTGACGACATCGCCACGCGTGAGCTGCACATGCTGACGATCAGCAACGGCACGCTCTACCACAGCCTGGCCAGTAACTGGAGTCCGGCGACAAGCGGCTCGGGCTCCTTCACCTTCGACCGATTCAACACTGTGACGCCGTGGGGAGACGTCGGCCAGGCGCTGGGAACGAACTTCGGCACGGTCGTCGCCTCGGCGGTCGTTGCCTCGCGGCCGACTGCGATCAGCGCGTTCTTCGTCGCACAGGCGGGCGACGGCAGGTATCGCCTCTGGCACACCGTCCGCTTCTCCAACGGTTCGTGGCGCCCGGCGGACGACATCCTCAAGCAAAACGGCGGCACGCTCACCGGCACCAATTTCCCCTTCAAGGTTGCGGCAGGCGTTTGCCCGGTCATGGGGCAGTCCCAGACCTCGGAGGTCGTGTACGTGATGTGGGACGAGGACGCCGACACACATGCTCAGGTCGGGCGCGTCGTGTCGACGCCCCAGCAGTGGGCGCCCGGGATCCAAGGCATCTATTCGCCGATGGACAGCCTCTCCGTCGGAGGCGTCGACGACCCGGCGCGGCAGCCCTCGGTCCTGCTCCGCGTCTCGTCCAGGCCCTTTCACAGCTAGCGAGGAGGAACGAACGATGCAGGCGACCTCACCACACGCTGACTCGGCGAAGAGGAGGCGGCACGCGCGAGTCGTTCTGAAGACTGGATTCGTAGCGCTCGCCGTTGCCCTGCTGGCCGGGTGCGGCACCGGCGGAGGTGAGAGCAGTCAGAGCAGCAGCCCACTTCCAACTCCCACCTTCGGCAGCCTCGAGATCCCCGATCCCTCGGGCAGCAACAACTGGACGACCTTCAGCACCAGCAATCCGCCCGCCGAAGTCCTCCCCACGAGGGGTCGCGCCGTGCGCCTCTTCTACAACGCTCCGGCCGGGAGCATCTTCTCTGTCTCGCTCCGGGAACTGGCCACGGCGACCTTGCCGTCCGTGACGACGACGCTCACCCAGAACTCCGGCACGCCGGCGGCGCCCGGCGCCGGCTTCTTCCAGATTCTCAGCGAGAACCCGAGCTCGAGCCAGGCGATCTACCACATGTACGTGCGTGCACCGGCGTCGCTGACGACGAACCCCGCGAACTTCGACATCCTCGTCGTCAATCAGAGTGCGAGCAGCAACGCGACGGACAGCAGTCCCATGGTCGTGATGCTGCGGGCGCGGAAGATCTACACGGTGGCGGTCACTGTCACCGGCGACGGCAAGGTAACCAGCCAACCTGGGGGAATCCAGTGCGGTACATCCCCCTTGGGCCATTCCCTCACGGACTGCAGCTTCGACTTCGGCCCGGGCCAGGTGACGCTCGCTGCGCAGGACAACGATCCCAACAGCATCACGTTCTCGGGCTGGACGGGTAACTGCCCAGCCATGTCACAAACCTGTGTGCTTACGCTGGACGGGACGGCCAGGATGGTCGCCAACGCGTCATTCGGGGCCGGTTCGGCTCCGACTGGCTCGACGTGCTCCGCGGCTCCCCCCGTTTCGGGATGGAGATGGATCGGGACGCCGGGTTGCTCCGACCCCGGCTTCCATCCGGGAATCACCTTGCAATGCGACGCGGCCGGCTACTTCTGCTGTGCGCCGGGCAATCCGGGAAATCCCCGCTGTAACGGCGAGCAGCTGATTCAGGCGGACTGCCGTAATCAGCCCAATCAGGGCATCAATGCCCGTCTGATCCAGCCAGGCGGCTGCTACGAGGTGGACACGTTTCCGTAGGCCTGGAGCGTCCGGAATCAGCTACGAGCGAGCGACCGCCCTCACGGCGACATCGAGCTCGCCCTCCGAGAAGGGCCCCTCCAGCTTCGTGCGGATCACGCCCGTGCGGTCGACAACGAAGGTGAAGGGGTCCGACGGCAGGCCCCAGGCTCGCATCCATGGGTTGTAGCCGCTCCGCACGTTGTTGCGCTCATAGACCTCGACGTGGATGAACTCGACGCCCTGTCCTCGCCAGCGATCGGCGACCAACCCGACGACGTCGACGACCGGCCCGCACGCCCGCTTGCGGCAGAAGAGGGGTGAGGTGAAGGTGACCACGAACGGGCGCCGCGCGGCGAGGGCTTCGGCGACCGAGGTGTGGAGGAGCTCGATGTCGGGCGGGCGGACCGTCGTGATCTCCTTGGCGTCCGTCACGCTGGCGAGAGTCGGGTTCTCGATCGAGACGGCTCGGTCCCCGATCGAAGGCGCCGCTGGCCGCGGCCGGACGTGGACAGTGGCGATGGCAGGAGTGCCCGTGCCGAGCGGCTCCGCCAGCAGCCGGTACGTGCCCGACGACGGGACGTCGAGGTACCCGACATAGATGTTCAGCTCGGCCGACTTCCGCCCGGGAGTGCCCACGAACTCGAGGCGGGCCGTCGTCTCGGCCACCGGCATGCCGGTCGGCCCGTGCGCCAGCCATAGCCGCGCTGCCGGTCGGTTTACCGGCCGCGATCCGGCGTCGAGCACGACAAAGGAGATGCGGTTGCGGCCACTCGCGAGGTCAGTCGCGCCAAGCTCGATCTTCGCGTGTCCTGCACCCGAGACAGCAGCCTTCGACACCGGCGCTTGCGAGCTCGGTGCCTGGGCGCGCTGCCCGCTTTTGGCCGCACGGAGCCGCTCCCGGATCAAGCGCGCAAGCTTCTCGGCCGTCGGGGATCCACGGACGACGACGCCCTTTCCGCCGGCGAGGATTACGAACGTCGGTGCCGTCGTCGTGACGCTCGCGGCGTCGTAAAGGTCGCTGAGGACGCGTTCCGACACGTGCCGACTGTCGAGACAACGGTCGAAGCGGTTCCGGTCGAGCGCAAGGTCGCTGCCGATCCGCTCGAGCTCCGCGTCGGGGGAGTTGACCGTCCACCGTGACTGCTCGGCGAAGAGCAGGTCGTGCATTTGCCAGAAGCGCCCTTGCTCGCCCGCGCACTCCGCCGCCGCCGCCGCCGCGAGCGACTGCGGGAACTCCTTCAGCAGGAGGTTCTTGAACACCCACCTGACGTTGCCCTTGCTGACGAACTCCTTGTCGATCGTCGGCTGGACGCGTGCGGCATGTGCTCGACAGTCGGGGCACTGGAAGTTGGAGAATTCGACCACTACGACCGCCGCATTGCGGGCTCCCCGGGTGGGATCTCCGGCCTCGGTGAACCCGGACCGAGCAGGGTCCGGCGCAAGGCCCGCGGCACTAGCCCAGAAGGGCAGCTTTGTCGCCGCCGGCTGCGCTTGCGGTGGTGGTCGGCGGCCCGCGACGAGCGCGCTCAGCCAGGCCTCGAAGGTCTCGACAGGGTAGGCGCCGACAAGCGTGTAGGTCTTCCTTTCGTTCGTCTTCGGGTCGGCCTTCGCGGCGAGCGCGGCACTTTGGGCGAGGCGAAAGGTGGGTGTGCTCTGGAACTTCAGAGTTCTAGTGCCGATCAGGATGCTCCGGTCGACCCATGTCCTCGGCGCGGCCGTCGCAACGCAGCGGTCGTACTCACCGAGGTTCGCGCCGATCTTCTTGGCCGTCCTTCTGAGGTATTGCGCAGGGTCGGGTAGGTCGCGCCAGCGATCCTGAGTCCTGAACAGATCGTCGTGGATCGCCCAAAAGAGTTCTGGGCTCTGCTCGGCCACACAGCGTGCGGCGATGTGGCCCTGGGCAGCGGTGGGGTGCAGCGACGCCAGGGGCATGTCACGGAAGACGTACCTGACCGTCCCCTTCGCGATGTAGTCGCGTACGAGCGTCGGCAGCGTCCGCGCGACGTGCCGGCCGCAATAAGGGCAGAGAAAATCGCTGAACTCCTCCAGCGTCACAGGCGCGGCGACACTGCCCAGGTACGGATAGCCCTGACGCGTGAAGCCGACCGGGATGCCCCTGAACGTCCCCGTCCCGCTCGGCGAGCTCGCCGAGGAGGATCCGTCGCCGGATGCACAGCCGGAGGCAAGGGCGCCGGAGATGACGAACATCGCCGCAG
The DNA here is from genome assembly GCA_963808815.1 of uncultured Actinomycetes bacterium. GTDB lineage: Bacteria > Actinomycetota > Thermoleophilia > Gaiellales > Gaiellaceae > DATBLE01. Next base: position 171,677 of record CAWEGI010000019.1, read on the forward strand.
TGACGACGAGCGCGCATCGACTCACCTGACCTCCTCTCGAGCTCCAGTAGCCTAGCCGCCTCAGCCTGCCCGTACGTTGCAGCTCGCACGAAACTTTGTTTGACTCGGGAATCCGCTGAACGACGACGATGGGAGGCAAGCATGTCCGGACGCGACCCTGGGAAGCCGTTCGAGCTACGGGTCATTGACATCGAGGACCCACTGCCGGATGCGACGTTCGGGAGCATCGGTCGCTATGTCGAGGTAGCTCTCCAGGAGAAGCTCGAGGAGCCTTTCGTCCCCCAGCGGATCACGGTCGCATTCGACGAGAAGCAAGCCGAGCACGTCGATCCCTACACCCTGACACTGTTCAGAGTCGACCTCGAGTCCCGCACGTTCACGCCGGTCGATAGCTCCCGCGTCGACGTCGACAAGAGTGTGGTCACTGCCTGGGTGAACGAGCCGGGCACCTACGGCCTGATCGGGCTGCCCAAGCACGCCGGCATCCTGGAAACGCTCCGGCTCTTCGACCGCCTCGGGCCGCAGCTCGAGGAGGAGCGCGAACTCGGCGAGCACGGGCTGCAGGACCGGATCTGTGGGCTGATCCTCTGCGCCGATCCGACCCGGTGGGGAGGCGGGCCGACGGGTCCGGGAAACCTCTGCGAGAAGTGCCTCGGCCTCGATGTGTCGTGGGGCAAGCTGCCCGAGAAGTACCTGTGGGAGCGCCGGCCTCACATTCCGCCGTTCCGCGAAATCGTCGACGACGACGAGCCCGCGGGCGGGCCATCTCTCCTCGGCTGGGGCTGGAACGACTGGGGACAGCTCGGTGACGGATCCAAGTCCAAACGAACCACGCCTGTCTGGGTCGCCCCCAATCTGGACGCGAAGAAGATCGCCGGCGGCGGGTACGGGAACTCGGGAGACTTCACAGTCGCCCTCAGCACCGACGGCACGGTCTGGGCGTGGGGCAACAACATTTCGGGCCAGCTGGGTAACGGCACGTTCGCCGACAGTACGACGCCGCGTCGTGTCGGCCTGCTCACCGACGTGGTCGATATCGCCGCCGGTGGCAGCCACGGGGTCGCTGTGCGCTCGGATGGGAGCGTGTGGATCTGGGGGTGGATGCAGTCGCCCGCATACGCCCCGGTCGCAACCACACCTGACAGGCTCCCTGTCCGTGTTTTTGGCGTCGGCCTCAGCGACATCGTCGCAGTGGCGGCTGGAGTCCACTTCAGTCTCGCGCTTCGGAACGACGGGCGAGTCTTCGCTTGGGGCTCGAACACGTATGGAGAACTTGGCGACGGGTCAGGCGTGTATCGCGCCAGTCCCGCGCAAGTGCCGGGGCTGACGGCGGTTCGCTCGATCTCCGCCGGGTCGTCGTCCTCCTTCGCAATCAAGTCCAACGGCTCGGTGGTTGCGTGGGGATTGAGGGGAACTCTCGGCGTTGTCGGCACGGTCAACAAGCTCTCGCCGGTGGCCGTGCCGGGTCTGAGCAACGTCGAGCAGATCAGCGCGACCTACAACGGACTCGCGCGCACAACCGCAGGCGACGTGTGGTTTTGGGGAACAGGTTTCTACGGGGAGAGTGGCGACGGCGGGGTTTCCGGCGTCTATCCCACACCGGTTCAGGTTCCCGGTCTCCAGCAGATCACAGGCGTTGCAGTCGGAGCGCAGCATTGTCTCGCACTACAAAGCAACGGCATGGTGTGGGCCTGGGGCAGCAACCTCTATGGAGAGATCGGTGTCGAGGCGATTGGCGGAGTGCCGGTGTATACGCAGAACTCTCCCCTCACTGTGCCTCTCCCCGGCGGGCGACTGGCCTCGGGTGTCGGCGCGGGCGAGCACTCGAGCTTCGCGATCGTGGGCTAGCTGCTCGGGGAAGCGCCTGGCGGTGGTCAGGCGGGCGACCTCCTGGCTGGCAACCAGAAGGTCAGAAGGCAGCTTCGCTCATGAGTAGTTGGAGGCGATGTTCGCGAATGCGAGCCCGCCGAGTGCGCTCGGAGCGCATGCATTCCGACCAGTCGTCATCGATGCGCGTCGAGCAACGTGGTCTTGCCGATTCCCATCAGCCCGTGAGGACCAGGCGGCCCCTTGACTACGACGGAGCGCGATAAGCACGTCGTCGAGCCGAGCCAGCTCAGCGCTACGGCTGACGATCATCCCGCCCCGAACTCTGACGCCGACCGTCTGCTCGTAGTTATGCGCTACCCTGCCGCGCCGGCAACCAAGCAGCCTGGTGACCGCCGCCCGGACCTGCTCGGGGCCAACTCGCCGGTGAATCCGGCGTCTCTTCTATTTCAATGAGCGCGGCTTTCACACACGAAGAGAACGAGCCGACCGACCCCGGGATCCTCGACCCGCCGGTACGCCGGCCCGCGCGTACGGGTTGGGCATGGTTCGCCGGGGGGAGGGCTCCGTCCTCGCGACGGTGCCGAGCGAAACGAGCTTCCTGGGCGGGCTCGGCATGTGGGTTGCCGGGATGGCGGTGGTCAGCGGGTTCGGGATGACGGTCGCGGCGAGCCAGTGGTGGAGCACGTCGATCGCGAGCGTGCTCTGGGTGCTCCCGCTCTGGGCCGTGCTCTACTGCCTGATCGAGCGGCTCGTGCTGAAGAGCTTCGGCACGAGCAGGCTCTGGAATTTCCTGATCGCCATCCCACGGCTCGCTCTCTCGCTGGCGATCGCGCTCGTCGTCGGGCTCCCCATGGCCCAGGTGATCTACAGCGGCTCGATCAACGACGAGCTCAGCAGGACGACGACGGCTCGCATCCACGAGGCGACGAACCAGATCACACGCGTGTACGACGCGAAGATCGCGGCTGCCCAGAAGGAGATCGCCGCAGTGCAGCGCAAGGAGGCGAGCCTCCAGCGGCAGGTCACGAACAGCAAGTTCCTCTCCGAGTGCGAAGCCGGCGAGGTGAGGTGTTCGCAGACCCACAAGCTCGGCTGCGGCCCGTACTGCAAGCGCGACGCCCGCCGAGCTGCCATTGCCGCAGCTGCACTTACGCGCGCTCGTCCTCAGATCGACGCGACGATCGCCGCCGACCGGCGCAAGATCGCCCTCTGGCAGAGCACGGAGACCACCCAGATCGCGAAACGAGTCGCGGCGATCAAGGCCGACCGCGACTTCCTCGCCCGCCAGGCAGCGCTGGAACGGGTCCAGAAGGCGAACCCGGGGGTCAGGAAGTACGTCGAGTTCTTCCTCGCCTTCCTGATCGCCATCGATCTCGTCGCGCTCATCCTCAAGCTGACCCACCTCCTGAGCACCGGCGGCGCCTACGAGCGAACCGCGGCGGCTCTCCGGAAGAACGACCTCATCGAGACTCATCGTCTCGAGGAGCGCGCAGCCGTCCTTTCCCGCCGCATCACACTCGAGGCGCGGGCCGAGGAGGAGGCGGACGAGCTCAGGATCCGGGGCGAGGTCAGACGGAAGCTGGAAAGGCCGAGACCGTCGCCTCGTGCCGTTCCGTCGAGCGAGCACACCTGATCCACTCCGCGGGCGACCGCCTGTGACGGCGGTGGCGGCGACCCGCGAACGGTCGCCCGCGGGGTGCGGCGATGAACACGGGCTGCCGTTGACGAGCGCCCACCGTGCAAGCGGAGCGAGCTGCGCGAAGATGAGCGCGCGCGAGGCTCCTAGGTCGGGCATGTGGTGCGGTACGCGATGCCGGGAGCGAGCTCGCCCCATTCGCTCCGCGTCAGGTTGCCGACGACCAGCCGGCACACCTCCGAGCGCAGGTCGGCGAGGTCGCTCCACAGGATCCCCCCCCACAACCGCACCGTTCCGTCGTCGCCGCCGCTCGCGAGCGTTTGACCGTCCGGGCTGAATGCAACGCCGAGAACCGCTCCCTTGTGACCGCGGAGGGGCGCGCCCAGTGCCCGGTGCCCTCTCACGTCCCAGAGGCGAACGGTGCCGTCGTCGCTTGCCGAGGCAAGCGTCTGCCCGTTCGGGCTGAAGGCGACGCCTTCCACCCTGTCCTGGTGGCCGACGAAGGGTTCGCCGAGCGGTTTGCGCGTGCGCACGCCCCAGAGCCGCACGGTGCCGTCGACATTGCCCGAGGCGAGCGTGCGTCCATCGGGGCTGAAGGCGACAGTCAACGGGACCATGTCGCGGACCGCGATTCGCGCCTCGAATTTGCGACGCCGCACATCCCACAGACGCACGGTGCCGTCCGAGCCGGCCGTTGCGAGCGTGTGCCCGTCGGGGCTGAACGCAACGCTCCAGATGCTTCCCTCGTGGCCGCGCAAGGGCTCGCCCAGCGGCACGCCCTCTCGACTGTCCCAAAGGCGGACGCTCCCATCGTCTCCGGCGGAGGCGAGCGTACGCCCGTCAGGGCTGAACGCAACACTCTGCACCGCCCCCTGGCCGCCGGACAGTCGTGCGCGCATGGTGCGGCTGCGTACGTCGAAAAGCTCGACCGATCCGTCGTCGCCCGCAGTCGCGAGTGTGCCGCCGTCGGCGCTGACGGCCAAACCCTCGTAGGAGCCGGCGTCCTTGTCGCCGAGCCGTCCAACCGCTCGGTGTTCCCGTACGTCCCAGAGTCGGACAGCCCCGTCGAAGCCCGCCGAGGCGACTGTCCGCCCATCGGGGCCGAAGACGACGCCGGTAACCCGGCCGGTATGGCGGCCGAGTGGCGCTCCGAGCCCGTGTCTCCCCAGGTCCCAGGTCCGAACTGTCCCGTCGTAGCCGGCCGACGCCAGCGTACGCCCGTCGGAGCTGAACGCGACGGCCACCACCGCGCGCGTATGGCCGATCAGCGGAGGCCCGACAGGCCTCCGCGTCCGCGTGTCCCAGAGGCGAACCTTCCGGTCGAAGCCCGAGGAGGCGAGCGTGCGCCCGTCCGGGCTGAATGCGACGCTCCAGATCTCGCCGCTTCCCGTGCGTATGGGCGGTCCGAGCGGCATTCGGCGGCGCACATCCCACAACCGCAGGGTGCCGTCCAGGCCCGACGAAACCAGCATGCGGCCCCCCGCGCCGAACGCGACACTCGCAACCTCGCTCCTATGACCGACCAGGGGTGGCCCGAGCGGCGTCCGCGTCGCGACGTTCCAGAGTCGCACGGTGTGGTCGAAGCTCCCCGATGCGAGCGTGTGCCCGTCGGGGCTGAACGCGACGCTGACGATCCGGTCCGTGTGGCCCCGAAGCGGGGGGCCGAGGGGTCTCCGCTCCCGGACGTCCCAGAGCTGCAGCCTGCCGCCGTGGCCACCGACCGCGAGTGTTCTCCCGTCCGGACTGAAGGCGACGCTCGTGACGACGCCGGCGTTCTCGATTGGCAGGCGCCCCAGCGACTTGCCCGACGGCACCTCCCAGAGGCGGACGGTCCCGTCGTGGCTGGCGGACGCGAGGGTGTTCCCGCCGGGGCTGAAGGCGACGCTCCAGACTTCGCTGGTGTGCCCGAGAAGCGGTGGCCCGAGCTGCCGACGGGCATGCGTGTCCCACAGCTGGATCGCGCCGTTGAAGTCGGCGCTCGCCAGCGTACGGCCGTCGGGGCTGAACGCTATGGCTCGAACGCCCCGTCTGTCGCCCCGCAGGATCGCCTCCGCCCCCGAGCGCCGGGCCGCCGCGAGCGCACTCACCATCGAGCTCGCTGCTTCCGCACTCGGGCTCGCCCGGTATGCCTCGAGCCCGAGGAGGAGAGAAAGGTCCAGGTGTCTTCCCACCTCGTCTCGTGCGGCCGACGCGAGTGCGAGCGACGTCGCAGACCTTGTGGCGCGTTTGGCCTCGCCCCGCTGGATCAGCGCCCAGGCGCCGAGCGCGGCGAAGACGGCGACGAGCGTGACCAGCACGCCTCCGATACGGGCGAACTTCCGGTACGTCGCGCGCCGGGCCCGGTTCGCCTCGTAGCCGCGACGCCAGTCGAGGATCGGCTCGGCGAGGAGATCGTGGAAGAGCTCGTACCGCGTCTCTCCAGTCTCGCTCCCCGGAGCGGCGACGGTTCGAAGGATTCTTCCGCTCTCGCCGCGGCAGAGCTTCTCGAGGACGGCCGCGACGTCCGGCTCCGGGCGTCTTGTCCATTCGGCAAGGTCGGAAGCGGTGTGAGCGACCTTCGTCCTCGAACGGGTGACCAGGAAGATGAAGGCGTCGGCGGCGACGGCCTGCTCGGCGGGGGTGAGCGCGCCGAGCGCTTCGAGCAGGTGATGCTCGACGATCTGCTGGGGCCCACCGAGCTCCTCGAGCCGGGCGACGCTCAGCTCTCGGGAGTTCGCCACGAGCGTCGCGCGCCAGAGTCGATCCATGACGAGCTGGAGATAGGGCGCCTCGATCTCTTCGGTGCTCGACGCGGTCGGATCGGCGCGGCTGTCCTCGTGCGTGAGAGCGAGGTCGCCGGAAGCCGCCGCATCGAGCACCGCGTCCACCAATGCCGGCTCGAGGGTATATCGGTGTTCGCCGGGCGCCAGCTGGTTGTTCCATTCCTCGACGGGGCGCACGATCGCCTCGCGCGCCCCCGTCCGGTTCAGGTGCTCGACGCGGACGTAGTTGCCGAAGAGGCGCGGTATCCGCCCCTCGAAGAGATCGAGTTTCGCCCACGCATCCTCCCGAATCGAAAGCAGGACGTTGACCCCCAGATTCGGCTCGTTGACGATCGCCGGAAGCGCGTCGGCGATCGTGGCCTCCCCGCTTTCGCCGCCGTGGTAGAGGAAGTAGTCCTCGAACTGGTCGAGGACCACGAGCAGGGTGTGCACCGCCTGCGTCCAGGAGCGCAGCGTTTCGACCACAGAGGTGCCCGGCTGCCAACTCGCCCCGCTGTCGGCGCCCGAGGCCTTGCAGACGGCGTCGTGCATCGCATTCATCAACGCCGGCAGCGGGTGCTCGCGCCAGTCACGGAACGAGCAGATCGCGATCGGCACCTGCTCGGCCCGGGCCGTCGCGTTGGCGATGACCTCTTCTCGCAGGTCGTGGACGACGCCCGCCTGGAGGAGCGAGGTCTTGCCGACGCCGCTCGGGCCGTAAAGGATCGTCAGGCGGGACGCACGGAGGTTGGCGGTGACGATCCGCCGTTCGTCGTCACGGCCGAAGAAGAGGCCGAAGTCCTCTTCACGGTAGGGGACCAGACCCACATACGGTGTCTCCGGCCGAGGCGGTGGCAGGGGCTGTTCCGGCCCCGCCGTCTCCGTCATACGGGACCGGGCGGAAAGAGTTGGCGCTTGAGCCGGGTGGTGTACGTCCGCAACGGGACGTACAGGAGGTCGACGTCGCCTCGGTCCCGCCAGAGCGCTTCCTCGACCTCGCGCGCACCAGCATCATCCGGCGCCCGCTGGACGGCCCACGACTTCATCGGCAGCCGCTCTTCGCGCCAGATTCGCTTGAGGATGACGCGGAGGTTCCAGTCGCGCATCGAGTAGCCGAGGAAGAGGAAGTGACTCGAGACCATGCGCTCGCGCAGCGACACGGGGATCTGTTCGCCGACGTCGCCCCCGACCATGTAGTCGATGTAGTTGTCCTCGGTGATGACGTAGCTGTCCTGGTTCAGATCGGCGCGGTCGATCGCACCGTGCAGCTTGAGAACCACGGTTCGCTCCGGGCTGAAGCCGAGGTACTTGTTCGGTCGCACGATCGGAACGACCTCACCGTCGGGACGACGGTGCAGGAACGAGCCCTGTGACGGGCCTCGCTTTGCCTCGTACCAGACGACGTCGAAGGGCTCGTCCGCCGCGGCGAGCGCCCGTTCGACCAGGTCGTCGTAGTTCGTGGTCACGAGGAGCAGCTGCGGCCGATCGTGCTCGCGGAGCAGCGGGGGCAACCGCGCGAAGAGCCGGTGCAGTGAGCTCAGTGGATAGTCGGTGTCGAAGACAGCGTGGAGATAGCGGTAGAGCTGCCCTTCGCCGAGGATGGCGTCGACGTACTGGGAGACCCGCAACAGGTCAAAGTCCTGCCGGTCGGGATAGCGGCAGCTCTTGGCGAGGGTGTTTGCGAGCTCGCCGCCGCTCGGTGCGAAGCGGCCGAGCGCGAAGGAGGCCGATGCCGGCCGATCGCACAGGTTCGCGCCCGCGCCGAGGAAAGGGATGACATCGCCGTTCGCGAGCAACTCGGCAACGAGCGAATAGTGCCGATCGTCGGCCCTCACGGCGCCGGGCTCGCTTTCTGCCCGGCGCCCGTCCATCCCGCGTTGCCTTGCATCGCGTCTAGGAATTCACAGTTGCGCAGACGGCGGACAAGGTGATCGCGCCTTGCGGCCGTTGCCCAGTCCTGTTTCTCACCCTGATTTCCCAGGCCGAGTCCGACGACGCGGTCGACTCGATCACCGTCAGGTCGTCCGCATCTTGCCCCTTGCTGAAGTTGAAGCCTCCGCCGAGGACGGACTTGCCGCCCGGGCACGGGACCGTGTACGCCCGTTCGCTGCCGTTGCCGCCGGGCGCGCTCTGTTGTTGCTGCACCCGCTGGTAGCCGGCGACGCCCGCCGGGCCGGGATCGCCCTTGGGACCACCAGGACCGGCCGGCCCCACGGCTCCGAGCGTCGCGGGCAGCTTCCCGTTCGTTCCGACCACCGGGATCTGGCCGACGCGGGGCACCCTGGACGAGGTGTGGCCGTTCAGCTTCCCCGCATTCTTGGCGAAGTTGGAGGTCTTGGCCAGGGGCACGACCTGCGAGACGGCCGATCGCGCGGCGTAACCGAGCGGCGTCGTGCCGAGCACCGCAATGACGAGCGCCGCTGTAGAGAGGACGAGTGGGAGTCGCTGCTTCATCGTGGCTCACCTTCCTTGGGCGATCGGTGAATGGCGACGGCGGCGAGCGTGCACTTCGGAACGCGACCATCGCGCCGGTGCGGGCCGGATCGATGTGGTGTTGCTCCTCCGCCGCTCCGGCGGAGAGCTTGGCTGCCGGCAGCCTCTTCATCGCCCAACCCGAGAACACATCCGCCGGCAGCGAACGGGCGGGCCTCAGCGGCGTCTCTTCTCCGTGATGGTCCGACCACCGCCTGCGCGCTCGCGCACAGATAGAGGGCCATTGGTGCCTCCCATCTTCGCGCGACTTTCGCCGCCACAGCAGGCGCGAAACCGGTTGTATGAACGCACCAACCTAGCGCCCTGTTGGCATTGTTGCAAGCGTCGCATACGGAGCGGCAGGTTCGCCGGAACCGTCCCCCGCCGTCACCAATTGGTCACCCCACCGTCACCAATTGGTCACCAACCCAGCCGGCCTGACAGGCGGACACGCCTCGAGGAGGACGCTGCTGTCTGGGACGTTCCGGGATGGCTCAGCCGTGCGTGCCGGGCGATCCGCCCTGGGAGCCGCCGCCGGAGGACGAGCCTCCCCCCGTCGCCTCCGAGAAACTGTCGGGTTCGTACTTCGGCGCCTCTGCGAACATCTCCCTTGCCACATGGCGCAGCTTCTCGATCGCCTGCTCCGAGAAGAGACCGACGAGCGCCGCGACCGCTGCGAATCCGTACGGGTTCGCATCGGTGGCAGAGGTCGAGGTCGAGAACAGCCCGCCTCGGAACACGAGATAGAAGACGGTGCCGCCGAGAGCGCCGACCATCGGCAGCAGCAGGTTGAACGGGATCCAGCTCCAGCGGAGGTATCGAGTGCCGACGTACATCGAGAACGAGCGGAGCGTGTGGACGAGACCGCCCAGAGCGCCCGCCAGGGCGACGACCGCGAAGAAGAGGGTGTCGGTGGAGACGTCGAAACCCGCCCCGAAATAGGTGACTCGACGCTCGTTCGGCTTGGCGTTCACGGTCTCGAGCTCGGACGGCCAGAACGCCCAGAGGCTGTAGAGCAGTGCGGCGGCGAGCACGAGCAGCAAGACGGTGAACGCCACGATCCACCACTTCGGGACGAAGCTGTGGCCGATCCGGGACGCGCGCTCGTTCGTGCTAGGCATTGTCAGTCCACACCCACGCTCTAGCCATGGACACCTCTCGCCGAACCCGGCTCGCGCCGCACGCGCGCCAGAACGGGCGAAGCCTAACAACCGGTGACTTCGGTAACAAGCTTGCGGTTGTTGCCCGAGCGTCGAACCGACAGCGTCCTACCGACGTTCTCAGATGACGACGAAGTCCAGGCCCCGGTAGCCGTGAACGCGGGCGCAGACCTCGAAGCCCTCGGCCGAGCCTTCGTCGTTCGTATTCCCCTCGATGCTCTTGAACGTGTCGGCCTCCGCCTGCACCACGATGCCGGTGTGGGCGTACCTCGGCTTGACGCCGGGGGGATTCGGCCTCAGGAAGAAGCTGCCCGGCGTGATTCGCTTCCGCTGCGACGGCTTCGGCTGAGACAGGAACCGATCGCCGGCACACGCCTGCATCTCGTCGCAGGCGAGGGTCCTCGGCACCGGGCTCGCCACGCCGCCGGCGAGACATGCCTGCTCGAGGATGAACGTGGCAAAGCCCGCACACCAGGGCCAGTCCTTTCCCTCCCGTCCCTGTGTGTACAGGCGGACCCACGGGCCACGGTTCTCTCCGCCGACCTCTTGCGGATGCTGCACCAGGTGCTGGCGGGCGTACGCGACCACGAGCCGGCCGAGCGGCCCGTCGGGGGCGATCGGTGAAAGCGCGGCGATCATCGGCTGAACGAGCTCCTCGTAGGTCGCACCGTCGACGATCCCGGTCACGGGGAGTCCGTTGGCCTTCTGGAACGCACGGACCTGGCGTGCGGTCGCATTGCCATAGCCTCCGTCGACGACCAGCTTGAAACCGTGCAGGGAGAGCCATCCCTGGATGAGCCTCACCTTCTCGCCTGACGACCCCCGCTTCTTCGGCGCATCGAGCTTCAGGTCGGAGAGGTCCGGCCGAGCCGCGGCAATCGGTGAAGGCGACGGGAGCGCTCCGCTGAGCGCGCCGAACGTCTCGCTGCCGACCTCGCCGTCGACGAGCAGCCCGTTGCGCTGCTGGAAGTCACGGACTGCGCGGTCGAGTCCTTGACCGAACGCGGGTCCGCCAGCCACGCCGAACGACTCCCAGCTGCCGGGCAACGCGTGCTCGAACCACGCCTCGAGGTCACGTTTGAGCTGCGTCACCTTCGGCCCGCGGTCGCCGCGTCTGAGGATGGTGCCCGCGCCTCCAGCGGCCGGCTTCGTCTTGGCCGTCGGCTCGCCTCGTCTTCGGGGCAAAGGCCGGGGCAAGGGCGCCGCGGGTGTCTTCGCCGACCTCACCGTCGACGAGAAGCGCGTTGCGCATCTGGAAATCGCGGACGGCGCTGGTCAGCGCGGCACCGAACACCGGCCCAGGCTGGACACGGAACGTCTGCCACACGCCGGGAGCTGCGCGGTCGAACCAGGCCCGCAGGTCGCGCTTGAGCTGTACGACGTCCGCGCCCCGGTTGCCCTTCCGGAGGATGCGCTCGCCGCTCGTCTGCGAACTCCGTCCGCCCTTCCCAGGCTGGATCGCCCCCAAGCGCTCGAGCACATCGCGGCCGTAGTCACCGCCCGTCGTCTTTCTGTCGCAGTCGCCGCTCCGGTGGCCTTCGAGCGCTCCGCCGGGCCCGGCATTGTAGGCCGAACAGGCGAATCTGATCCGATCGCGCCCGGTGACGCCGTTCTGACTGCCGAAGGCCAGGTTCGACGCGAGCATCGATGCGGCGAATTCGGCGGCGTCCTCGACCCTCGGGGTCGTGGCCGCGCCGGGGGCCCCGTGTGCAGCGAGCCAGTCGGCGTGAAACCGGTCGTCGATCTGAAAGAGCCCTCGCCCGTGACCCTTGTCGCCGACGATGTCTTCCATGTCGGTCTCGCGCGATGCGACCGCGAGCAGTAGACCAGCCGGCAGCTTGTGTCGCCTCTCGGCCCTTTGCATGATCGCTGCCCAGCCGCGTGCGCGGGCACGGCCTACCTGCTCGGCCAGCTGATCCGCCCTGATGTTCATCGCCCCTCCGATCTGACGGCTTCGCCTACCGGACGCTGGACCGCAGATCCATCGATTGAGCAGGATTCCAGCTTCCATCCTCACGTTTCCACGACGCGGCTCACCGGTCAAGGCTCTCCGGGCAGCGCGTGGCAGGAAACGTGCCCGGCCCTCGCTCGGCTGCTGCCCCCGCTAAGGCGAGAGCATCACGTCGATCGGGTCTCGAGGTTCCCGCTCTTTGCGTGGTTCTTCGTTCGGGTGGTCTTGTGCGGGGACGCTCCGTGTCGTAGGTTGGCGATGCACCGAGCACGGAGCGCTTCTAGGTCGAAGCCTCTCCTGCGGGTCGTACGCGGAAGCCGCAAGGCCAGGCGGAAAGCTTGTGGGGGTGGTGGACGAAGGCGCCACCGGCTCGGTGATTTCTTTTTCCGACCGAGACGGCTCAGCCGCGCCCGATGAACGGCATCTGCGTCGCCATCAGCGTCATGAACTGGACGTTCGCGTCGAGCGGCAGGGTCGCCATGTAGAGGACGGCTCGCGCGACGTGAGCGACGTCCATCGTCGGCTCGGGTCTCCTTGTCCCGTCGGGCTGGAGTACCCCGTCGCGCATCGGCACTGTCAACTCGGTCTCGGCGTTGCCGATGTCGATCTGTCCGCAGGCGATGTCGAAGGCCCGGCCGTCGAGAGAGGTCGAGCGCGTCAACCCGGTGATCGCGTGCTTCGTCGCCGTGTAGGCCGCCGACAGGGGGCGGGGCACGCTGGCCGAGATCGAGCCGTTGTTGATGATCCGCCCGCCGCGCGGAGTCTGGCGCTTCATCAGCCGAAAGGCGTGCTGCGTACAGAGAAATGCGCCCGTGAGGTTGGTTTCGATCACGGACACCCAGACGTCGAGGTCGAGGTCCTCGAGCGGGACGGCCGGGGCGCTGATGCCGGCGTTGTTGAAGAGCACGTCGAGTCGGCCGAAGCGGTCGTCGACTTCGGTGAAGAGGGCCGAGACCGACGAGGGGTCGCGGACGTCGCACGTGATCGCCATCGAAGCTAGGCCCGCCTCGGCCGCTGCCGACTCCAGAGCCTCGCGCCGGCGACCCGTGAGGACAACGGCGAAGCCCGCCTCGGCCAGTGTGATCGCCGACGCTCGGCCGATGCCGCTACCGGCGCCCGTGACCACGGCGACCGGTGTCACGTTTGGCGCCCGGTCCATCCGTCGAGCTCGTCTTCGACGTAGACGCCGACGATCTCGTCGAAGCTCGCCTCCGCTCGGAAGCCGAGCGCGCGAGCGCGCTCCGCCGCGAAACGGCCCGGCCAGGTCTGCACGATCCGCATTATCCGCTCGTCCGGCTCCCGCCGGATGAGCCGGACGGCGCCGTCGCCGCCTACTCGGCGCAACGCTTCGATCTGCTCGGCCACGGTGGCCGAGACCCCGGGCATCGTCAGGAAGCGGCGGTCGCCAAGGGCGTCACCGTCGAGTTCGGCCGCTCGGTGGAGGAATCCGACAGCCGCGCGCGGCGACGCGAACCAGTGTCGGATGTCGTCGGGCACCGGCAGGACGGCTTCACGGCCGTTCAGCGGCTCGCGGATGATGCTCGAGAAGAACGAGGAGGCCGCCAAATTCGGTTCACCCGGCCGGACGCAGACCGTGGGCAGCCGAATCGCGACCCCGTCCACGAATCCACGCCTCGTGTGGTCAGACAGCAGCAACTCGACGATCGCCTTCTGCGTCCCGTAGCTCGTCAGCGGGGTCGTGCGGTGATCGTCGCCGATCGCCTCCGGGAACGGTGGGCCGAACACTGCGATCGACGATGCGAAGACGAGCCTCGGCCGGTACCCCGAGCCGGCGGCCCGAACGCCGTCGAGCAGCAGCCTCGTTCCATCCAGATTGGCCCGGTATCCCTTCTCGAAATCGGCCTCCGCCTCGCCGGAGACGACGGCCGCCAGATGGAAGATGACGTCGGGCCGCCCACGGACCAGTTCGCGGGCGACGCCGGAATCGGCGAGATCGGCAACGACGTTGTCGGCATCGAAGCTCCGGGTGGCGGGCGCCGTGGGCTCGACGACGTCGGCGAGGACGGCGTGTGAGATGCCCTCGCCGGCGAGGACGCCGTCGTGCGCCAGGCGCTCGACCAGCTTGCGGCCGAGCATGCCCGCCGCGCCTACGACCAGGACCTGCACAGCGTCGGACGGTACCGCTTCGCTGGGCTCGAGTGGCGATTCGCTGCGGCGGGTTCTGTGAAAAGCTCCAGCAATTCCGGGTCGGCAGCGTACGCGAGTGTGCCCTGCCGGCGACCGGCCGATCGAAGGGAGCGTCCATGGTCGCGCGCATGGCTACATATCGCTTCACAGCCGACCCCCAGGATCTTGCGAGGCAGGCCGAGAAGGGGTTGCTGCCGATTTTCATGAAACAGCCCGGCTTCCGCGACTTCTCGCTGTTCGCGGACATGAGCGAGGTTCAGCGTGAGGGAAAGGGGAGTCCGGACGAGCGGCAGTTCATCGCGATCACGCTGTGGGACAGCCTGGACGAGGCAACGACGGGCGTTTATGCCGCCCGTGACTGGGTCGATGAGAACATGAGCGACGAGCTCGAGTGGACGGACACCGCGTTCGTCGATGTTCTGCTCAGCACCTCGTTCGGCATGAGCCCATCGTGGGAAGATCCCAAGTAGCTCCGACAGCTGCGGAGCGCCGGCAGGCGAGTGTCCCTACGACGGCGGCGCCCGTGGCCGCTAACCCTCGCCCGCGAGTCTGTTCCGCAGCTCGTCGATCTCGAGTTGGAGTCGTCCGAGCTCCTCGTGGATGTCCGTGAGCGATGAGAACGGCCGTCGACAGTCCTGGATCATCGGTTTCCACCCGTTCTCGGCTTGCGCCCATGTGACTAGCGCGAGCGGACACAGTCGATGCTCGATGCCGCATGGAGGCTCGTCTTCCGGCCACTCGATCGGCCGGGTGCCGGGGCGTGCCGGCACGGTCCAGTAGTCGCCTGAGCGGAACTCGCCGTCGGAGAAGCGCACCTCGATGCCGGCCTCGAGTTCGAACCAGTCGGTGGAAACGGGCACGGTCGCGCCGCTGCGTTGGTCCCAGCGACGGATGCGAGGGTGGCCTTCGCCGCGGTGGCGCGATACATCCCGGTCGAGCACGACGAGGGTCCCGTCATCGCGAATGTCCGCGATGCGGGCGAGTGTGCCGACGACGCCGGCCTGCTCGACGTCGTCACCGCCAACCTCGACCCAGTCTCCGCTGTCGAGCGTGTACGCACGATCGCGTCGGGGCTGAAGCCGCACGCTTTCCGGCCCCGGGAAGTCCGTGACAGCGAAGACGATCGAGCCGTTGTCACGCGACCACTTGAAGCCGGCGCTTCCGAGCGAACCGCCGTCGTGGATCTCGACACGATAGAGGCGGTTTTCGCTCCCCTGGTAGCCGCGCGGGGCGGCGCAAGACATCACCCCGTTCGGTTGTGGCGGCAAGAGGGCGGCGGCCTCCGAGCACGATGCTCTGCCGACGTCCTCGATGACGCCGATGTTCCATGTCACCTTGAGCCGGGTGGTCGTGTCCGCGCCGCCGAGGGCGACATCGAGCAGTTCCGGATCGTCGACGGCGGTCAGGTGGCGCTCCCAAGCGTCGACGTAGAGAAGATCGGATCGGCCGGAGGCCGGCGCCGCCGGGTTCCGTGCGAGGCGCTCGACGGGCATGGCCTCGGCCAGTTCGCAAGCCAGGCCACCGACATAGATTCGACCGGCCGAGAGCGTCAACGCCCCATTTCGGTCGTGGGTGACCGCGAATCGAGCGCTGCAAGGGACGCCTGAAGTGCCGACCAGGTCCTCGAAGCGAACGCGCTCCAGATGTTCCCGGATCGCCGCTTGCTCGTTCCAGTCGCTGTCGAGCCTGACGCGGCCCTGCTGGAGACGAACGCTCGTGAAGCGCTTGCCCGGGCGGAACGTCAAGCGGCTGAAGTCGCCTTTCATACCTCTCCCTTCTCGGAGGTCCAGTGATCCGCGTGGATGATCAGGCATGGGTTCGGGTTGCGCTCACGCTACGTCGCCTTGACGGTATGGAGCGCAGCGAGCAGGCTTCCTGACCAACGACTCCAGGGGGTGGAGATGCCTAATCCGGGTCAGCCCACGATCAGTGCCGGCGCAACCGGTGGTGCGGTGCGACGGTTGCAGCGCGCCCTGCGGCGCACGCCGAATCTTGGCCTTGTCGTCGACGGGGTGTTCGGGCAGTCGACGGACGCTGCGGTGAAGGAGTTTCAGCAGGGCGCCGGCCTGACGGTCGACGGGATCGTGGGGCCGCTGACGTGGAACGCCCTTCCTGACGGCGGACCGATGCCGCTTCTGAAAGAGGGCTCGACGGGTGATGTCGTTCGCGATCTTCAGACCGTCCTCACCAACGGCGCTCCCGGACAGTGGAGCACCACACCGCAAGGTGTCGACGGCGTCTTCGGGCCCCATACGAAAGCGTCGGTGAAGGCCTTCCAGACCTGGGGCGGTGTCAGCGCCGACGGAATCGTCGGCGACCGGACGTGGTCGGTATCGCTCCACGCCGCCAGTGCCACCCTCGAAACCCAGGTCGGACTCGAGTACGTGATCGGCTGACCGAGCCGGCTCGCCGCCGGTCGCCGTGGTCCCGTCGCCATACTCGGAGCGATGGCCGCTCTTGCCTCGACGCCGTTTTCTGTGCTCGATCTGGCTCCGGTGGCAACCGGTTCGACGGTCGCTGAGGCGCTTCGGAACTCGGTCGATCTGGCACGGCAGGTCGAGCGGCTCGGCTACCGGCGGCACTGGGTCGCGGAACATCACAACATGCCGGGGATCGCGAGTTCCGCGCCGGCGGTGCTGATCGCGCACCTGGCGAG
Organism: uncultured Actinomycetes bacterium; assembly: GCA_963808815.1. Classification (GTDB taxonomy): domain Bacteria; phylum Actinomycetota; class Thermoleophilia; order Gaiellales; family Gaiellaceae; genus DATBLE01. The sequence goes on from CAWEGI010000019.1 coordinate 188,271, forward strand.
CGTGACGACGACGTTACGGGTCGGCTCTGGGGGCGTGATGCTTCCGAACCATCAGCCGCTGGTCATCGCCGAGCAGTTCGGGATGCTCGAGGCGCTTCATCCGGGGCGCATCGACCTGGGGATTGGCCGCGCACCGGGCACCGACCAGATCACCGCGCATGCGCTTCGCCGCTCATTCGATCCCGCCGCGGATGATCTCCCGGTGCAGCTCCGGGAGTTGCTCGCCTTCTTCTCCGGGGCGGTCCCCCGGATCACCGCGGTGCCCGGGGCGGGCAACAGGCCGGCGATTTGGCTGCTTGGCTCGAGCGACTTCAGCGCGCGGCTCGCGGGCGAGCTCGGGCTGCCGTTCTCGTTCGCCCACCACTTCATGCCGCAGAACACCGTGCCGGCACTCGAGATCTACCGTCGCTACTTCACGCCGTCGGCAACGCTCGCGGAGCCGTACGCGATGGTCGGAGTGGCGGTCGTCTGCGCCGAGACCGACGAGCAGGCCCGGTGGCTTCACGGCCCCGCGAAGCTTTCCTTTCTACGGCTGCGGTCCGGTCGGCCGTCGACGCTTCCCTCGCCCGAGGAGGCGGACGCATATGGTTATTCGCCGGACGAGCGCGCGTTCGTCGAGAGCTGGACGTCGTCGCACGTCGTAGGCTCGCCTGCGGCCGTGCAGGAGGGGCTGTTCGAGCTGCAGGAACGGACCGCGGCGGACGAGCTGATCCTGACGACAAACGTGTATGACCACGCAGATCGAATCCGCTCCTACGAGCTGATCGTGGAGGCGGCGGCAGCCTGATCCGGAGGTGTCTTGCTCGCCGGCTTCGGGCCGATCTCAGTGTGACGGTCTGAATGCGAGGAGTTCGGGGCCGTGGTCTCGCAGCCAGGCGCGCTGGTCCTGCCAGTGTGGGCAGTGTCGTTCGACCAGCGTCCAGAACGATCTGGAGTGGTTCGGGACACGCAAATGGCAGAGCTCGTGCATGACGACGTAGTCGATCACTGCCAAGGGCGTGAGGACCAGCCGCCAGTTGAACGAGAGCGTGCCCTGCGGCGAACACGAGCCCCAGAGCGTCCGCTGGGCTCCGATCCGGATCCGCTGATAGGTCACTCCGAGACGTTCGGCCCCCTCCTCGGCAAGTGCAGAGACGATCTCACGCGCCCCGACACGGGCCTCGGCTTCACTGACGAGGAGACGCTCGAGCCCGAGCCGAGGAACCTGCCGGCGCCGCTGCTCTTCGACCCACCCGCGCCGCTCCTCGAGTAGGCGCTCGACGTCGGCGTGGGACATCCGCTGGGGCACGGTCAGCCGGGCCGGCTCACCCCAGGGGACCTCCAGCCGCCATCGGCGCGCCCGCGTCGAGCGCCGCACCTCGACCGCCTCCACGGGCACGAGCCTACCGTCAGGGTCGGCGATTTCCCCGGTAGCGTGGTGGAAGGTGGCCGATGACGAGCACGCGCCGATCTGTCCCGCCTGCGGCGTCACGATGGTGCCGGCCGTACTGAGCGCGCAAGGCGTGGCCGACCGGGAGTGGGTGTGCCTCGAGTGTGAGGAGCAGGCGAATCCGGATTGAGGGAGGCCCTTGCTCCAGTGGCGCCCGCGGTCGATGAATCGGCGCGGCCGCACATCGAGGCTACACTCGACTCGTAGATGGAGTCCTTGCTCGACAGGCGGAGATCAGAGTCGCCCGCACCGCGGGAACCGCTCGGCAGGCGCCGACCGTCCGGAGCGTCCGACGGCATCTGGTTCGTGCCCGCACGGTGGCTGGTCGTCGCTCTTGCGGTCGCGAGGCTGCTGCTCACCAAGGGCGCCTTCGCCAAGGTCGGCCTCGTCGGGCTCCTCTGGTCGCTCGCTCCCCCGAAGCTGAAGGTCGTGACCGCCGGTCTTCTGGCGGCGTGGGCGATCATGATCGCCGGCTCCCTTGCCGCCATCGCGCTCCTGGCACTTCAGCTCGGCTAGACAGCGTTACGGGGTTGCCCCGAGCGCGTCCTTGATCTTGGCGACCGCCTCGGTCTCGGTCGGCTTGATGCCGCTCTTCGCGCCCGCGACGTGTTCGGCGACCCCGATCACGAGCTCCTGATACGCGGCCAGGCCGTCCGGTGCCTTCGCCTGGAGGGTCGACGTCGCCGAGCGCAAGGCATCGAGCGTCTCCGTTTCGACCTTCTCGCGCGAGGCGGTCAAGCCGAATCCGGTGCCATGCACGTGAGTGAGATCGCGGATCAGAGTGCTGTCGCTCTGCTCGCGCTGCTCGGCGAGGTATTTCCCGATCGCGCTGGCCTCGCCGAAGCTGTCGGTGAAGTCGGGGTCGCTGATCGAGACCAATGCTCCCGCACCGGTAACGCCCTTTTGCATGGTCTTCCATTCCTCCTCGGTGAAGTCAGCCTTGGACGCCACATCGACTCCTTTCGTTTCGATCCCAGAAGTCGTCAATTCTCGCAGCCGCGTGGTGGAGCCGAAGCTGCGACCCAGGGCAGTGGCCTCGGCGACCGGCGGCGCTCGATCGCAGCCTTCTGATCCGTGCCCTTCAAAGGGCTGTCCTATACTCCGCGAGTTGTGAGCGGAGGCCAGACCGGCGTTCGCACGTTCTTGATCGCCGACGTGCGTGGCTACTCGCGGTTCACCGAGGAATTCGGCGACGAGGCGGCCGCACGGCTTGCTGCGGCGTTCGCCGAAGTGACGGCGGACGAGGTCGATGCGCACGGCGGCCGAGTCGTCGAGATTCGCGGCGACGAGGCGCTCGCGGTCTTCAACTCGGCCCGTCAGGCGATCCGCGCGGGCGTCGATCTCCAGGCTCGCTTCGAGGAGGAGGAAGCCACCACGGACCTTCCGCTCCGGGTCGGAATCGGCATCGAGTCGGGCGAAGCGGTCGAGCTTGCCGACGGCAGCTTTCGCGGCGCTGCGCTCAATGTCGCAGCGCGGCTTTGCGGGCGGGCCCACGGGGGCGACGTGCTCGTCAGTGCGGGCACGTCGCGGCTGGCCGGGCGCTTGACGGGACTCCAATACGTCGATCAGGGCAAGGTCCGGCTCAAGAACATTCCGGAGCCGATTCAGATCTTCAAGGTCTATTCCGAGCTCGGCGCCCGTCCCGAGAACCGCTGGGTGGTGAATATTTTCGGCAAGCCGCCACGTCGGGCGCTCAGTTGGAGATTCGGCGCCCTTGTCGCGCTGATCGCCGCAGGAACGGCGGTACTGGTCGTGTTCTTGACGACGAACGATCACGGGGAGCCCAGCAAGGCCTCCCCGCCGTTGACGACGGCAGGAGGCGCGCAGACTACGCCGCTGACTCCGGCTGTACCGGTCTCCAACCCCGGCCTCGAGCAACTCGTGCCAGCCGAGCTCTGGAAGGACTGCCGGCTGCAGACCGTCCCCGATCCGCGGGCGGTCCAGACTGCCGTCTGTCTTCCGCCACGCGGCGCCCCCGATCGGTGGCAGATCTCCGTGTATCCGAACGGATCTGCGCTAGACGCGGCCTACGCGACGGAGCAGGCGCAGCACCCTGGGATCAAGCGCGACACGGGCAAGTGCAACGCCTTTGTCTGGGGCGGCGAACGCCCCTGGTTCCATGGCCCGGGAAAACCCGGCGGACGGGTCTTCTGCTACTTCGAGGGCGACGATGCGGTCGCCGTGTGGACGCACGCGCGGCTCGGACAGCCGAATCACCGAGACATCCTCGCGATCGCACGGGAAGGCGGTAGCGACCATTCCAGCCTCACCCGCTGGTGGCGGCCCTGGCATCACCGGATCGGCAAGGCAGGCTGACGCGCGATCAAGGGGCCCGGTCTGAGGCGACCGGGTGTCCGAGAATTGCCGGCGCTACCGCGCCCTGCCCGCTTCGACAGCCGGCGCGGGTTCGATGTCGCGAGGGAGCGAAGCACGCTCGCCGTGGCGATCGAGATAGAGCACCGGCTTGGTCCCGAGCCTGGTCTCCTTCGGGCGGTAGACGCAACGGATCACCGGCACGACGTCCATGAAGAAGCCGATCGCGGGTGAATGGATCAGTCCGGCTTCGACACTCTCGATCTCCGCACCCCGCACCTCCTCCGGGGCGAAACCTGCTCTGACGACGGTCGCCAGAACCTTCGCCTCGGCGAGCACGGCCGGCAACAGGTGGGGCCAGTGGATCTCGAGATAGCCGATCGCTCCTTTCTCGGTCAGCCCGACGACAGCATGCGACGACCAGACCGGCACCCCCGCCGCCCGGCGCTCGGCGCGCGCGAGCTTCCGCAGCAGCTCGGGTCTCTCGACGCGGACCTCGCCCGACTTCAGGCGCTCCGCAACGGTTCCACGTTCTGAGACGACCTTGATCCGCCGGATCTCGGCGTCGGGAATCCGGGCAGCACGCAGGATCTTCCGGGCGCGGGCGACCAGATCCTTGTTCGGACCGGTCCACGCTCCTGCCTTCCGCCTGTACCCGTAGGTCTCGTCCCGCGCGAAGATGGTGAGGCTGTCGCGGCGCTGGCTGAACGTGAGCGTCCTCGTGCGGACACCTGAGATGTTCGCGGCGGCCGCAAACGTCGGCCTCTTGCCGAGGTCGAATCCCGCGATGCGACTCGCGGACCTGATCAGTTCCGGGGCCTCGAGCCTCGAAAGAGCACGTTCGTTCGGAGACTGATCGGCCACTACTCCGTCCGCCACTTCCAGGCAAACCAGTTCGGTACCGGGTTGGAGCGACCGTCGGTGATCCGTTCGTTCTCTCGACGATCGATCGCATCGTCGCGGTTTCTGCCTGCGGCCAGGGCCACGGCGGAGCATCCGGACTGGATGTCGATCGTCCCTGTGTCCATCCACGCGTCGCCGACGCTTTCCTGCGGGAACAGCCACGACAGGACTCCGGGAAGCCCCGCCGTGCGGGCGCCGAACTGCGGCCCGCGATCCGGGCTGTTCAACGTGTCGGCACTCGCCGTCCCCGAGTGACCGACCGCCATGTGCAGTCCCGAGAACACGGGGAACCAGTTGTTCGCGAGCGACACGAGGTCCATCGGACAGGAGGCGTCTACGAAAAGGAACTTCAGCTTTCCCGGCGAGTTCCCCCAGCGCGACTTGTTGCCGATGTTGACGGTGTTCGGGGTGCCGAAGTTCCCGCACACGGTGATGAAGTCGGGGTCGGACGCAGACGGCGGGTTCTGGCAGATGCCGTGTCCGTTGTAGAAGTAGACGTCCGGCAGGTCGCTGCCGCCGGAGGGATCGATGTCCCCGCCGTCGTCACGAAAATCGGCGCCCCAGACGTCACCGTTCTCCCAGCGGGTGACGGCGCTATGGCCGGCGAGGAAGTAGAACGCCGCGAATCCTCGCGTCGACGTGATGCAGAACGGCAAGTCGGGCCCCCCGCATTTGGGGACGTACGTCGCGACCCCTCCCGTGGAAAAGCGCATGGTCTACCCGACCTCCGGCTGTAAGTGCCACGGCGGCGACGGCAGCGCGCCGTGCTCTGTGGACGCTAGGTCACATCCATCTCTCTGTCAAACGGTCGTCCTGACGCGTTTACGAGAGACGGAGATCACTTCAGAACGGAGAGCACCGGGAAGGTTGCGTAGCGGGCGAGGATCGACGGGATTCGGTGGACCTGCGCCTGGACGCGACCCGCGATCCGCTTGCCGTACCGCTGGACGACCTCGCCCGAACGCTGCTCGTAGATCGCCTGGGTGCAATGCCAGGTCGGCATCGTCTCCGCGATGATGTCGTGACTGTCGACGACGGTGAAGCCCTGGCGGCGAAAGAGTGCCGGCCAGTCGGTGACGAGTTCTTCGCCTCGGTGGTAGAGGACTGCTCTGAGGGTGTGGTCGTCTGCCCGTGGCGGGTTCGTGTGCAGCGCGAGGTCCGAGAAACCGATGCGGCCGCCTGGGCGGAGCACGCGGTGGAGCTCCTGCACGAATCGCTCCTTGTCCGGCTCGCTCACGCAAATGTCTCCGGCCGCCTCCAGGCAGACGATCGCGTCGAACGATCCGTCGGGAAAATCGAGCGCCCGCGCGTCGCCCCTGACGAGACTCACCTGGTGTGACATGCGCTGCTGCTTGATCAGCTGGCGTCCTTGACGAATCTGTTCGCGGCTGATGTTGACTGCAGTGATCTTGCAGCCGTACCGCTCGGCGATCCGTAGCGCCGGCGCTCCGAGGCCGCAACCGACGTCGAGGATGTGCTGTCCACCGGCGGGGCGCGCCATCTCGGCGACCAGATCCGTGTGCGCATCGAGTGCTTGCCGGAGTGTCTCGGATCCGGTGCGGAAATACCCGAAATGGAAGCTGTCTCCGTAGAACAGGCGTCCCTCGTCGGTGATCAGGTCGAAGTACGCGGCAACGCCGCCGGCCGTCCGCCTCCCTCTGAGGAGAATCGGCATCGCCATTCGGGTCGCGGCGCCCAGCTTTCGTGCGCACGCCGCGGGCCCTTGCTCCTGCCAGGTTCTTACGAGGATTCGGGCAGGCATCGGTCGGGGTCGCTCCACATCGGGGAGGCCTGAGCCTAACCTCGGTGGAAGACAGGCGACCCTTCCGGCGCGTGGTGGGACAGCTGTCCCTACAGCCGGGTCAGAGCAGCACCTTGCGCCAATGTCAGGGCGTGCTCCTCTCCATACCGTGCCGCAATCGCTTCTACTGCCTCACGCAGACGGCTCGGTCGCTCCGGTCGATGCGCGTCCGAGGCGACGAAGTCGCCGATTCCGAGTTCCAGCAGCCGCCAGCCGCATTGCTCGGACGCCTCTCCGTGTCCGCCGATGAACGAGTCGGCGTTGAAGCACACGAGCGCGCCCTTCGCCGTCAGCTCCAGGAGGAGTTCCGGCCGGCGCTGAACCCCGAGCGAGCGCTCCGGATGTGCAAGCACGACCTCGAAGCCGGCCGCCGAAATCGTGGCGGCTTGCTCCAGCGTGACCGCTACCTCGTCCTCGAACGAGAACCATGGCCCGGGCAGCTCGAGCAGGATCGCTCGCGTTCCTTCCAGCACGTAGTCGCCGAGGTCGCCCACCAGTACGCCGGTCGCCGAGAGCTCCCACCCCAGGCGAAGGTCGAGCCCGAACTCGGCGCACCGAGGCTTCATTTCCGCGTAGCTGTGCCGCGCAAGGGCGACGCGCTCTTCCGTAATCGGAAACCAGCTGTCCGGCGGATGTGCGTGCGGGGTTCCATAGACCACCTGAGTCCCGTTCGCGGCCATTTCCCGGCACAGCTCCAGGCCCGCCTCGACGCTCGGCGCGCCGTCATCACCGGACGGAATGACGTGCGTGTGCAGGTCGACGAAACCGGTCACGCCCGGACGCTACCCGGCGCCACGGCCGGTTGGGTTGCCCCTACGGCCGTTCCAGGAGTCGCACGGCCGCGAGAGCCAGGACCCGCGCGATCGACATGGCGCACTCCTCGCCGTCCTGCGCGAATTGCTCGGCGCCTTCGTCTGTGTGGAACGCCCAGCCGCCAGGGCGGCCGATGCCGATGAGCGCTGACGGGACCCTCTGTGAGACGTTGCCGAAGTCGGTGCCGAACGGGAGCTGCGCGGGATCGTCGACGAACTCGCCCCCGAGTGCCAGCACCGCCGCCTTCACCGCCTGCGTCACCTCGACGTCCGGCCGCAGGCCGCAGACGACAGGGTCGCTCGACCAGACCGCCTCGGGCAGGGCCGCCCGCAGTGGCGCGGCGAGCTCGTCCAGCCCGGCCTCCTCGTCCGCGCGGAGGAGGAAGTGGATCCGCACGACGAGGCCGCCGCCTTCCTCGACATCGCCGTCGAGCGCGATGTGCTCGACGATCGCGTCGCCCGGCGGGAGCGACTTGACCGCGGCGATCGCCGTGAGCACCGCCTCGATCGGGGATTCCGGCTCATGCGTGAGCGACCTCGTTCCCGTGACCATCGCCCGATCGCGTCGCATCCAGCGTGAGTGGAGGAAGACCGTGTCCTCGAACTCGGGGTGGGCGTAGAGGGCGGCATCGACGGAGTCCCAGAGGCCTGCTGCCGCGGAGACCGCCTTGCCGCTGCCGATCTCGACTGTCAGGGGAGCAGGAATCTCGTCGGCCGGGCAGCCGAAGACGACCAGTGACCCGGAGAGCTCCTCCCGCAGATCGGCGAATGCCAGGGCGGTGGCGATCACGCCCGCGGGGATCGCGTCGTGTCCGCAGGAATGCACCGGCTCGATCGTCCCGTCCGGACGGAAGACGGGAACGGCGTCGTAGAGGGCCACGAGTCCGACCGACCGCCCGGGCCGCGAGCCGCGCAGCGTCGCGCGAAAGGCAGTCTCCATCCCGGCCACGCCGCGCTCGACCTCTAGCCCGGCGCCCTCGAGCACGTCGCAGAGGTAGCGCGAGCAGTCGCGCTCCTCATGGGACAACTCGGGGTGCTCGTGCACGAAGCGGTGCGTCGCGAGCGCCGCCTCCCGCTTGGCTTCGATCACGGCAAGGATCCGCCCGTCGTCCACGACTACCTCCTCGATCGGTGGAACAGGGAACGCCAGAGGGAGCCGAACAGCAGACGCAGACCGCCGATCGGCGCGGGTGCAGAGGACGGCGCGGATGGTTCATCGGCGAGCTTCGCCGCGATGCACTGCGCGAACTGTGACGTGAGCCGGGTCGCGACGTCGGCGACGACGCTCCGCCCGTACTGGGCGACGGCGCCGCGGAGAGCGAGGTCGGTGGCGATGTCGACCCGGGTTTGGGTGCCGTCGCCCCCTGCCGAGAGCCGGGACTCGATCTTCGCCTCGGCGCTGCCCCGGCCCTTCGCCTCGCGCGCCTTGACCGCGAGGACGACACGCCCAGCCGCCTCGTCTACCTCCTCGCGTACGACGTCGGCCAGGAAGTGGAGCGCGATCGGGCCGAGCTTGACGTGCAGCTTCGCCTTCCACGCGTCTTCGCCCGTGACCTCGACGAGCTCGGCGCCCGGCATGCACGGGACAACTTCCGGGACGTCGTTCAGCAGGCGCCAGGCATCCTCGTGCGAGGCGGGAACGTCGAAGGCGTTCTCGAGCCGCATCAGGAGGTGACGATCGTCGCCGGCGGCGCGCGGTTGTCGCGCTGGCAGGGAATCGCCGGGTCGTCGTGGTCGCTGTAGAGCTTCCCGTGCCTGAGGACGATGCAGTACGCCTCGATGTGTGGATCGCCGAAATTGACGTTGCACCGGACGATGGAGGCGCCGTGGAAGGACCTGCCCGACCGCAGGCACGCCACCCAGCGGTAGCTCAGTTGCTTGCCCTGGAGGTACTCGACCATCAGCTTCTTCGCGCCCGGCGGCGTCGACGCCTCATACGTCGACGAGCTGCCGCCGCACCCGGCGAGCAGGATCGCCATCAGGCCGGCGCCGGCGGCGAGCCTCACGGTCGCAGCACCACCTTCGTCGCCTCGCGCGAGTCGAACAGCCGGTAGGCCTCAGCCGCGTCGGCGAGCGGCATGCGGTGCGTGACGACGGGGGTCGGATCCAGCTCCCCTGCTGCGAGTTGCTCGAGCAGCAGCGCGCCGTCCGCGGTCGGGTCGCCGATCGAGAAGCGAACGGTCAGCTCCCGCTCGAACATCAGGGCATTGTCGAGCGGAAAGTCGGGCTCGAAGTGCGCGCCGACCACGGAGACGACGCCGCGGCCGCGCGCGAGCCTCAGCGAGGCGTCGAGCCCGCCCGGGCTCCCGGCCGCCTCGATCACGACGTCGGCCCCGAGCCCGCCGGTGGCCTCGGCGACCGCGTCGGTTGCCCGCTCCGGCTCGACCGCCTGCGCACCGACGGCCTCGGCAATGGCCCGCCGCTGCGACACGCCGTCGACTGCGATCAGCGTGCCGGCCAGCGCCTGCGCGCACAGCACTGCCATCAGCCCGACCGGTCCACAGCCGACGACGACGACCGTGTCCCCCGCCGCGACGCCGCCGCGGACGACCGCGCCGTAGCCCGTCGGGAGGATGTCGGCCAGGAAGACGGCCGCCTCGTCGCTGACCTCCTCCGGCAGCGCCCTCAGCACACGGTCGGCCCGAGGCACGCGAACGAACTCGGCCTGGCCGCCGTCGAGCCTGGGGTAGACGCCCGAGTAGCCGAACAGCGACCGGTTGTCACACTGCGTCACCCGGCCGGCGCGACAGGAGTGGCAGGTCCCGTCCGAGATCATGCTCGCATTGACGACCCGTTGTCCCGGGCGCAGGCGACGCACATCCGTTCCGACCGCGACCACCTCACCCGCGAACTCGTGACCGAGCACGGTTCCCGCCTCGAAGCCGGGCGTCATCCCGTGGAAGGGGAAGAGATCGGCGCCGCAGATCGCGGTCGCGCGGACCGCGACGATCGCGTCGCCGGGATCGAGGATCGCCGGTTCCGGGACTTCCTCCACCCCGACATCACCGGGCGCTCTGAGGACGACTGCCCTCACGCCGGCTGCTCGATCTCGACCAGGTACCCGTCCGGGTCGACGCAGAAGAACCGGCAGCCGCCCCACGGCGGCTCGAACGGCTCCGCGAGGAAGCGGACGCCGGCGCCGGCCAGCCGCCGGTGCTCGGCTCGTGCGTCGTCGACCTCGACGACGAGTACGACGTCGGCGCGGGAGGGATCGGCCGGCGCGGTGAGATCGACCCCGGGCCGATCCTCGGCCGCGTGCCCTTGCTCCGCCAGCGACAGCCTCGCACCGGCGAGGGCGAGGGTGGCGTACGGCGGGTCGTCGTACAGCGCCTCGACCTCGAAGCCGATGTGGTCGCGGTAGAACGAGACCGACCGTTCGACGTCGGCGACCGCGAGAATGGCGCCCGCCCGCCTCGCCATCAGTTGTGCGTGTGCCCGCCGTCCGCGACGATCAGCTGTCCGGTCACCCAGCCCGCCTCCTCGGACGCGAGGAATGCGACCGCCGGCGCGATGTCGGCGGCGACTGCACGGCGCGGGATCGCCTGGAGCATCTGGACGAACTCGAATGCCTCCGCGTGCTTGCTCGCCAGCACACCTTCGGTCTCGGTCAGACCCGGCGCGACGGCGTTCACCGTGACGCCGTGCGGCCCGAGTTCGCGCGCGAGCGCGCGCGTGAACGCCCAGACGCCGCCCTTCGACGCGACGTAGTGCGCCAGGTTGGGCGTTCCCGCGAGGATCACGTTGGAGGCGATGTTGACGATGCGGCCGTAGCCGTTCTCGCGCATCGCCTTCTGCGCGTAGTAGTTGGTCAGGAACGTGCCGTCGAGGTTGACCGACATCACCCTCCGCCACTCGGCGAAGTCGACCTCGTCCCACGGCGTGAACGGGACGATCGCGGCGACGTTCACGAGCACGTCGAGCTTGCCGTGCTCTGCGACGGTGTCGGCGACCATCTGCCGGACGTCGTCCTCCTTCGAGACGTCCACCTGCATCTCGACGCTGTCCTGGAGGTCGGCGCCGACGACCGTCGCGCCCTCGTCGGCGAGCTTGTCCGCGACCGCCTTGCCGATCCCCTGCGCCGCGCCGGTGACGATCGCGACGCGGTTGTCCAGCTTCCCCATGGGACTCCTCTCTAGAGCTCGTAGACGTCGGGTGCGTGCTTGTAGCCCTGCCAGGCCTCCGCGTCGTGCGAGAAGAGGACGTCCGCGCCGTGCTCCTCCGCCAGCGCCTTCACCCGCGCGATCGAGCGGACCCCCGCCACCGGGTTGTTGTGGAAGCCTGGCTGGATCCCCTTCTCGAGGGCCGCGGCCGTGTAGGCGACGTCCATGGCGAAGAGCATCGGCTTCGCCCCTTCGGGCGCGACGAGCACGGAGTAATGGCCGACCGTGTGACCCGGCGACTCGTACAGCCACAGACCCTTGGCCAGCTCGACGTCGCCCGAGACCGTCTCGAACGTCGCCCCTTCGTAGTCCCACGACTTGTCGGAGTAGCCGAAGAACTCGAACGGCTCGTGGTTGCGCGCCTGGGCCAGCTCGCGCTCGTGCAGCACGTGCTTCACGCCCGTGCCCTTGAAGAGCTGGTTGCCGCCGACATGGTCGATGTGCAGGTGCGAGTTGACGACCGTCGTCACGTCGCCGAGCTCGAAGCCGGCGAGGGCGAGCTGGGCCGGGATCGTCTGCTCCTCGGTCTGCTCCGGCAGCTCGAACGGCAGGACCCGGTTCATGTGGTCGAGGTCGATGCCGGTGTCGATCAGGAAGAGCCCGTCGTCGTGCTCGATCAGCACGCTGTACACCGGGATCCGCGCCTGCGGGCCGGGGACGTTCCACATCAGCTGCGTGTGCTCGATCACGATCGAGCCGCCGTCGAGGAGCCACACCTTCACGGCTTATGCCTCCAGCGCCTTCCGGACAGCGACCAGTTTGCCCGCCCGCTTGGCTCGAAGCTCCTCGATCTGCTCCGGGGTGTAGTCGTAGATGCCGCCGCCCGTCTTCATCCCGAGCCGGCCCTTGTCCATCAGGTCGCGGATCGTTGACGAGACGTCGCCCGAGGTGGAGAGATCCTGGTTCAGGTACGAGCCGACCGCGTGGTAGATGTCGAGGCCGGCCATGTCGAGCAGTTCCATCGGGCCGATCACGGCCAGCTTGTAGCCGATCCCCCAACGCACGTTCAGGTCGAGTCCCTCGGGATCGATGATCCCGCGGTCGACGAGGTCGAGGCATTCGCGGAGGATCGCGTAGAGGATCCGGTTCTCGACGAAGCCGGGAACCTCGCGCTCGACCACGGGGTGGTAGCCGATCCGCCGCACCAGCTCGGAGGCCGCGTCGACCGTCTCCTGCGAGGTCTGCTCGCCCGGGATCACCTCGATCATCGGAATCAGGTGCGGCGGGTTCGACCAGTGCATCCCGACGACGCGCTCGGGATGGGCGGTCGCGGTCGCGATCTTCGTGATCGGAATGCCCGAGGTGTTCGAGGCGAGGATCGCATCGTCGGCGACGACGGCCTCGAACCTGGGGAACACTTCCTGCTTCAGCTCCAGCTTCTCCGGCACCGCCTCGAGCACGAAATCCGCGCCCTCGAGTGCCGCGTCGAGGTCGCTCTCGAAGCGAAGCGAGCCGCCGTCCTCCTGGGCGGCCTCGAGCCGCTCGAGCACGGTGCCGGCCAGTTCCGCGCCCGCCTTCGCGCGCTCGAGCGCCTCGGCGCTGATGTCGTAGAGCGCGGTCTCGATCCCGGCGCGGGCCAGCACCGCCGCCATTCCGGGGCCCATCGTCCCGGTACCGATCACCGCTGCGCGCCTCACTGTTGCCACGTGCCCTCCTTTTTCAGCTCTTGGATGCGCCGCCAGACGCGCTCCGGCGTCAGCGGCAGCTCGGTCATGGGAACCCCTGCGTCGGCGAGCGCGTTCACGATCGCCGCGGGCACCGCCGCCAGCGCACCTTCACCGCACCCCTTCGCGCCGTACGGTCCAGGACCGTCGCCGTTCTCGACGATCACGCAGGTCATCTCGCCGGGCAGGTCGTCGAAGCTCGGGATGCGGTAGTCGAGCAGGGTGTCGTTGAGCAGCAAGCCGTCCTCGTAGGTCATCTCCTCGAACAGCGCGTTGCCGATTCCCTGCAGCGTCGCGCCCTCGTCCTGCCGCTCGACCAGCTGAGGGTTGATCGCCCGGCCGACGTCGGCCGCGGTCGCGGTCCTGCGCACCGTGACGACGCCGGTATCTGCATCCACCTCGATCTCGGCGGCGCCTACACAGACCTCCCAGAAGACGGGGCCCTCCGCGTACGAGCCCGTTCCGCTCGGCGCGACCTCGCCGCGGCCGATCAGCTCGCCGCCCGCGAACCCGAAGTGCTTGCGCATCAGCTCGAGGTGGTCGTTCGGCCCGATCTGTGAGGTGCCAGCGATCGCCTCGAGCTGCGCCCGGATGTCCGCCGCTGCCCGCTGGACGGCCAGGCCCGCGATGGTGGTCGACCGGCTCGCTCCGGTCGAGCGGTCGTACGGGCTGAAGCGGGTGTCGGCGCCGCGTACCGTCACCTGTTCGGGATCGACGCCGATCTCCTCGGCGGCGATCTGCGCGAATGCCGTCCGCGGCCCCTGGCCCATCTCGGTGGTGCTGACCAGCACGATCACCCGACCGTCCGCCTCGAGGCGGCAGATCGCGCTCGAGACCGGGTGAGCGCCTGCGGCGAGCAGTCCGACCGAGACTCCGCGGCCGACCAACGGGTCCTTCTCCTCGCCCCAGCCGACCCCGGCGGCCACCTTCTCGACGTCGCCGACAAGGTCGGCGTCGAGCGGTTTGCCGCCGGCGCGCACCTCCTCGCCCGGGGCGCAGAGGTTCTCGCGGCGGAGATCGAGCGGGTCGAGGCCGGCGCGCCGGGCGACCTCGTCGACCTGCGACTCGCCGATCCACTGGAGGTGCGTCGCTCCGAAGGCGCGGTAGGAGCCTGCCGGCGCGAGGTTCGTGTAGACACATGCGGCGTCCACGCGGTATGCCGCCCAGCGGTAGGGGCCGGGCGCTGCGTCGCCCGCGGTCGCGACCACGCGAGGGCCGTTGTCCGCGTAGGCACCGGTGTCGAACAGGCACTCGACATCGCGGGCGAGGAGGCGACCGTCCGCCGTCGCCGCGGTGCGCATCCGGCAGGTCATGTTGTGTCGGCGCGTCGTCACCATCGACTCGGCGACGCGGTTCTGGATCCGCACGGGGCGCCCGGCCTTCCGCGCGAGTGCGACCGTGAGCGGCTCCATCTTCGTGTACGACTTGGACCCGAAGCCGCCACCCAGGTACGGCACCTGGATCCGCACGTTGGCGACGGGCACTCCGAACAGGTCAGCGATCTCGGCGCGCACGAGGAACGGGTGCTGGCACGTTGCCCACAGCGAGATCTCGTCGCCCTCGACCTGGGCTACGACCGTGTGCGTCTCCATCGCGTACTGGTAGACGGACGGGAATGTGTACTCGCCTTCTACGACGATGTCCGCCCGCGCGAAGACCGACTCGAGCTCCCCGCGGTCGATCCGGTAGCGGTAGCAGACGTTCCCGTCCCGAGGCGGGATCTCGCCCAGGCCGTGGAAGAGGCCCGGCTTCGACTCACGCTCGGTCACGAGCGGCGCGCCGTCGGCGACCGCGCCGGCCACGTCCGCGACCACAGGCAGCTCCTCGTACTCGACGTCGATCAGCTCGACGGCCGCTGCTGCAGCGGCCACGGTCTCGGCGGCCACTGCTGCCACCTGCTCGCCGTGGAAGCGCACCTTGTCGATCGCGAGGATCGGCCGGTCCTTGATCGAGTGCCCGTAGTAGGGGTCGAGGTCGTGGAGGTCGGCGCCGGTGAGGACGCACACGACGCCGGGTAGCCGCTCGGCGGCCGAGGTGTCGATCGAGGCGATCCGCCCGTGGGCGATCGGGCTCCGCAGCACCTTGCCGTGCAGCATCCTCGGAACGAGCAGGTCGCCGACGAATTGCGCCTCGCCGCGCAGCTTCTCGCGTGCGTCGCGTCGCGGCTGCGAGCGGCCGATGTGCGATCGGATCTCGGGAACGACCGTGGTCATGCGGCCGCGAGCTCGGCGACGGCCTCGAGGATCCCCCGATACCCGGTGCAGCGGCAGAGGTTCCCGGCGAGGTTGTGCTTGATCTCCTCCTCGCCGCCGAGCTCGCCGTGCTCGAGCAGAGCGGTGACGGTCAGCAGCATGCCCGGTGTGCAGAAGCCGCACTGCAGCGCGGCGTGCCGAGTGAAGGCGTCCTCGAGTCGCTCGAACTCGGGCCGCTCGGCGAGACCTTCGATCGTCGTGACGCTTTTCCCGTGGGCGTCGGCGGCGAGGTAGCAGCACGAGCTGACGGGGAGGCCGTCGACCAGGACGGTGCATGTGCCGCACACCTGTACGTCGCACGACCGCTTGGCGCCGGTCAGCCCGAGCGAGTCGCGGAGGAAGTCGAGCAGGAGCTCCTGCGGAGCGAGGTCGCGGACGACCTGGCGGCCGTTGACGCTACAGACGAGCTCCACCGAGGCCTCCACCCTCGCGCGCGACTTGCCGCTGCCAGGCGGCCCAGTACTCGTCCACGAACTCGTCGCGGTACTTCACCGGCAGGAGCTGCAGCGCCAGCTCGGGCGCCATCGGACGCAGTTCCCCCAACGTGGAGGCGATCGACTGCAGCCGTGCCGCACGCTCGAGCGTGATCGCTGTGAGCACCGCCCAGGGAACGTCCTTGCCGACGGCGAGCACCCCGTGGTTCTGCATCAGGACAGCGCGCCGGCGGCCGAGCGCCGAGGCGACCCGGTCGCCCTGGTCATCGTCGACGATCAGATCCGGGTCGTCGAACCGGCCGACGCCCTCGGCGAACAGGATGCCGTCGTGGGTGAGGAGCGCGAGATCGGCTGTGGTCGCACCGAGGGCGGTCGCGTGGGGGGGATGCCCGTGGACGACTGCGCCGACGTCCTCCCGTGCCCGGTACACGCCGGTGTGCAGAACGGTCTCGAGGTGGAGGACCGCGTCGGTGTCGTCGAGCGAGACGACGTCGTCGGGTTCGACCTCGTCGAGCGCGACGCCCTTCCGCTTGATCCAAACTTCGCCCGCGGGCCCCCGTGCGCTGATGTGGCCGAGGGTGAGATCTGCATAGCCCTCGGCGGCGAGGATGCGGCACGCCCATGCGAGCTGGTCTCGAAGGCTCTGGGCGACTGCGACCACTAGATGGTCACTCCCGTGACCTCGCGCGCTCGGATGCACGATCTGACGCGTCTGGGCCGCTCCCGCATTCCGTCGACTGGTGAAGCCGGCCGATCGAACGCGTGCGCTTCGCGCCGCCGGGCCGTCACCGTTACGTTCCTCCGGTCAAGTAGCGGCGACTGCCCGGCGCCGCGCCCCAGAGCGGTCAGCTCGCGCCCCGAGGCGTGCGATCTCATGTGAGTGCCCATCAGCGCCTTTCGGTCGGCGGGTAGGCGGGGTGCGGGAAGCCGAACACCATCACGATGTCCTCGTCGCCGGTGTTCGCAACCGCATGCCAGAGGCCGGCCGGGATGTGCATCGCGTCGCCTTGTCCGAACGGCACGGCGCCGTCGTCGAGCCGGATCTCGCCGGTGCCGGAGACGACGTAGGCGACCTCCTCGGTCGCGTGCTTCACCGGCGACAGCACCGTCCCGGGAGTGAAGACCGAGTAACCGAGCGACGAGGTGTTCCCATCGACGTGGGCGTCGGTGACGAGCATGCGGCTCCAGCTCCCCTGCGGCAGCTCGATCGGATCGACTTCCTCGAGGCGAACCGTCGTTACAGAGCCCACTCCCCGTCCTTCACGATGTAGGTGCCGTCGTCGACGATCTGCAGGGTCGCGTTAAGGAAGACGCCGTCGAGGTGCAGCGAGCAGTGGTTCTGCCCTCCCGGGTAGGCGTTGTGGTTGTCCCCGAGCGCGAGGTGCACGGTGCCGATGCGGCCCTTCTCGGACGGCGTCCCGAACGGCGCCTTCTCGCTCGTGCCGAAGGCGAACTCGCCGATCACGGTCGCGTTCTCCACACCCTCGATCGCCCGGCGCAGCTTCTCGGCCTCGGCGCCGCCCTCGATGCTCACGCACTTGCCGCCCTCGAGCGTCCACCTGATCGGCTCCTTCACCTGACCTTCGAGACCGATGCCGAGCATGACGCCGTCGACGACCGCCGTGCCGTGCGTGAAGTCCTCGATCGCCGCGAACGCGACCTCGGTCCACAGCGGGATGGGACTCATCATCTGGCCGCGGGCCTTGTAGGGCGTCAGCTCGAGGGGCGGACGGCCTTCGATCGAGACGTAGAAGTCGGTGCCGAGCGCGGTGGTGACACGGCACTGCGTCTTGCCCGCGAGCGCGGCGACCGCGTCCTTCGTCCGCTGCGCAGACCTCTCGAGGTCCTCCCTGGTCAGGCCCCAGTCGCCCATGCCGGGCTCGATCGAGGCGATCTTGCCGTTCGCCTCGCAGGTCTCGCGCACGGCGTTGACGTGGGCGAAGCGGTTCGCCCACTCGAGGTTGGCGATGATGATCACCTCGTCCGAGCCGACCATCGCCCGGTGCAGGTTGGCGGGCGGCGCCATCGGGAAGCGCACGTCCGCGCGGCCGCGCCGCACCTGCATCTCGTTGTTCATGATCACGGGCCAGGCGCCGCGCTCGACGCAGACCTCGGCGATTGCACGCGCCTCGTCCTCGCGCTCGTCGTCGCAGATGATCGTGACGACGTCGTCTTCCTCCACCGAAAAACAGACGTCGACGATCAACGCCGCGTCCTCGAGCAGGTTGCTCTTCTCGACAACAGTGGCCATCACTCACCTCACCCTCTCTGCGGAGAACAGGGGCAGCACTTCCTTGGCGAACCGCTCCACCTGCGCGAACTGGTCGATCGCGCCGAACCGGCAGATGAAGTGGTCGACGCCCGCCTCGGCGAACGTCCCGATCCACTCGGCGATCTGATCCGGGGTGCCGACCGGCCCCCAGTTCGAAAGATCCATCGCCTTGGACAGCTCCGGGTAGTACTTGGAGATGTAGTCGTCGAAGGCGCTCCGGGCCTCGTCCTCGGAGTCACCGATGTTCATCGTCACCTGATACGAGATCGTCAGCCGCGAGAAGTCGGCTTCGTGCTCGTCGGCATAGCGCTCGATCTCGCCGAGTTGGTCGACGAGCTCGTCGGGGTGCTGGGCGCGACAGCAGGTCATCCAGCCGTCGCCGTACTCCACGATCCGGCGGCATGCCGCCTCGAGCCGGCGGGCGATGACGTCCGGCGGCGCGTCGCCCTTGAGACGCGGGTTCGACACGACCCAGATCGGCGGCGGGGTCTGGATCGGCATCAGCGGGCCCATTTCCGTGCCGGAGGAGAACGAGACCTCGTCGTAATCGAGGAACCGGCCGTGGAAGTCCGTTCTGCCCTCGGTCCAGAGCTGGCGGATGACGGCGAGCCCTTCCTCGAACAGCGCGCCGCGGCGGACGTAGTCGAGCCCGAGCGCCTCGAACTCGCGCCGCACTCCTTCCTCGGGATTGCCCATTCCGGTGCCGAGGATCGTCCGGCCGCCCGAGATCACGTCGAGCGTCGCCCACTCGAGCGCGAGATACAGCGGGTTCCTCGTCGAGGAGACCATGCAGGCCGTGCCCAGCCGGACTCGTGACGTGCGCTGGGAGATGGCGGACAGCAGCGAAATCGGCTCGTACCGGGGCTTCGAGAAGAGCGAGTCGCCGACCCACACGGAGTCGAAGCCCGCAGCTTCGACCGTCTCCGACAGGTCGAGCAGCATCGGCACGTCGTAGTCGGGCGCGATCAGCGGCTCACGGTTGTTCAGGTTGACGCCGAACTCGATCACGGGGCTCCGCCCTCGGCCGCGACCAGCTCCTCGTCGCTCAGGCCCTTCAGCCTGCGTTGCGGCACCCGGATGTGCTCGGACATTAGGTGCGAGGCCCGGTCGGCGTCGCCTCGCTTGGCGGCCCGGAGGATGGCGGCGTGCTCGGCGACGGAGCGCTGGAGGTTCCCGCGCAGCAGCAACGACCGCGTCCGGTAGCGGCCCAGCTGGTCGAGCAGCTGCCGGTACAGCTCACCGAGCCTGGCGTTGCCCGACACATCCACCAGCCGCGCGTGGAACGACGCGTTCGCCTCGAAGAACTCGGCGACCCGGTCTCGCTCGGCCTGTGTCGCCATCTCGTCGATCAGCTCCTCGAGGGCGGCGATGTCCTCGCGCTGGAGCTTCGGGACCGCGAGCTTGACCGCCATCAGCTCCAGCGCCTCGCGCACCTGGTAGAGCTCGAGGAACTCTTCCTTCGAGAGCGAGCTGACCACGGCGCCGCGGCGCGGCCGGACGGTGACGAGGCCTTCGGATGCCAGCCGTCCGATCGCCTCCCGGATCGGCCCGCGGCTGACGCCCAGCTGCTCGGCGAGCGCGACCTCGGCGAGCTCGGCGCCGGGCTCGAGCCTCCCGGCCAGGATCTCGGCCCTCAGGTGGTCATAGACCCGCTGCCAGAGAGTCAGGTTCTCGACCGGGGCCGGGGGGCTGAGAGCGGCCTCGGATGCCATTGCATTCACTCTCCAGACGGGTTAGGGTAGACCACCGTCCACCCTTGTTAACAGTTTGCAAGGCGACCCTAGCACTGGGTCCAGCAGGGAGCAAGCATCGTTCAACGCGGCGGAATCGACATGGTTCCCCGGAGGAAGGAGAGTCACGCGATGCCCAAGCGTCTACCTGGAGCGCGAGTCGTCGCCGCCGTAGCGGTCGTCGCACTCGTCGGGGCCGGCACGGCCTACGCGACCGGAGCACTCCGCGCTGCGAAGGTGACGAAAGTCGCCTTCGCGTCACCGGCAAAGCAGAGCGACTACGGCTGGAACCAGCAGGGCTATAGGGGCGCCCAGGCCGCCGCCGCCTCGGTCGGCGCGAAGTTCCAGGCCGTCACCAACATCGGCTACGACAAGACGGACGTCATCCTGCGGCAGCTCGCGCAGGGCGGGGCGAGCTTCATCGTCGCCCACGCGAGCGGCTACGACACCGTCGCCACCCGCATCGCCAAGCAATACAAGGTGCCCGTGATGACCTACGACGTGGCGACGAACCTGACCAAGGGTCTCGTCTCGTACATCACCACCTCGAGCCAGCAGGGCGCCTACCTGGCAGGCATCCTGGCCGCGCGGACGACCAAGACCCACAAGGTCGGGATCATCATCTCGGCCTCCGATTCCAACTGGTACAAGATGAGCGGCGGGTTCGCGGCGGGCTTCCGCTCGATCGACAAGACGTCGAAGATCTACTTCGCGACGGTCAGCCCGACGGGCTACGACGACGCCGCAGGCGGCAAGCGCGTCGCCAACAGCGTGATCGCGCAGGGAGCGGACGTCATCTTCGCCATGGGCGACAACGCCTCGTTCGGCTATCTCCAGGCGATCGAGACGGCAAAGCCGGGCCACAAGGTCTGGTTCATCGGCGACATCGGCGACATGACCCCGATCGACAAGAAGCACGTCTTCCTGTCCTCGGTGCTCTGGACCTTCGCCGACACGTTCAAGCAGGCCGTCAAGGACATCCAGGCCGGCACGTACGGCACGCATGGCTACGACCTGAGCTTGAAGAACGGCGGCATCTCGCTGCTGAAGTCGAAGTACATCCCGGCGAAGACCTGGGCCGAGATCACCGCTGCCAGGGCGAAGATCATGAGCGGCACGATCAAGGTCCCGGCCGCCAGCAAGGCAGGCCAGGTTCAGAACCTGATCAAGTAGTCCTGCAACGTCGTGGCGCCCGCGGCGGAAACGACCGCCGCGGGCGGATCGAAACAGCCTTGGGGACAGGATGCATCCTGTCCCCAAGGCGTTTTCTTCAAGCACACTGAGCCGACCAGGGTGAGCGAACCGACCGACACGCCGATCGTCGAGCTCGAGGGGATCACGAAGGCGTTCCCGGGTGTGCTCGCGAACGACCGCATCGACCTGACTCTCCGCCGCGGTGAGGTGCACTGCCTACTCGGCGAGAACGGCGCCGGCAAATCCACTCTGATCGGCATCCTCTCGGGCCTGCACCGCCCGGACGCGGGCACGATCCGGGTCGAGGGGATCGAGACGGTGATCTCGTCGCCCCGTACGGCGCTCGAGCTGGGCATCGGCACCGTCCCGCAGCACTCGGCACTGATTCCGGCGCTGACCGTCCTCGAGAACCTGATGCTGGGCGACACACGGCGGCTGCGGCTGGACGAGGAAGGCGCGCGGAAGCGCCTGGCCGAGCTCGCCGGGCTGCTCGGAGTCGAGGTCGACCCCGATGCGCACGCAGTCGACCTCGCCCTTGGCCACCAGCAGCAGGTGGAGATCATCAAGGCGCTGTGGCGAGGCTCGAGGGTGCTCATCCTCGACGAGCCGACCTCGATGCTCACCCCACAGGGCGTCGCAGAGCTGACGAAGGTGCTCGAGCGGCTGAAGGAGCAGGGCCAGGCGGTGATCTTCATCACGCACAAGCTCCACGAAGCCCTCTCGCTGGGCGACTACATCTCGATCCTCCGCCAGGGCAGGCTCGCGGGGACGATCGACCGCCGGGCGCTTCGCGAGAAGGATCACGAGGAGCTGCGCGCCGAGATCGTCCGGATCATGTTCGAGGAGGAGGCGCGCGGGGTGGCCGACGTCGCCGAGCTCCGCGACGACCTGTCCGAAGCCGAGGCCACCAGCCAGATTGCCGTCAAGGGAGACGTCGTTCTCGAGCTGCGGAACGTGAGCACCCCGGGCGAAGGGGCCGAGCTGGGCGTCGAGGACGTCTCGCTCGAGCTGCGGGAGGGGGAGATTCTCGGGGTGGCGGGCGTCGACGGGAACGGCCAGCGTCCGCTGGCCGAGGTGATCGCGGGCCAGCGCGGCGCCTCGCACGGCGACGTCCTGCTGTTCGGTGGCCGGGTCACCGGGATGCCGGTGTCTGCCCGTCAGAAGCTCGGCTTGCGCTACGTCACCGACGACCGCCTCGGCGAGGGGATCGTCGGCTCGCTCCCGGTCGGGATCAATCTGTTCCTGAAGCGGATCGGCGAGCAGCCGTTCTGGAGGCACGGACGGATCCAGCGCGCGGCGATCGATCAGCGCGCGGGCGAGCTCGTGCGGGAATTCGACGTGCGGACCACCGGCGTGGGAACCCGCGCCGGCACGCTCTCGGGCGGGAACGTTCAGAAGATCCTGCTGGCGCGTGAGCTGAGCTTCGATCCGAAGGTGGTCGTCTTCAGCAAGCCGACCTACGGACTCGACGTGAAGACGACCGCGACCGTTCGCGACCTGATCCGCCGCCTGGCCGCGCGGGGCGTGGCTGCGCTCGTGATCTCCACCGACCTCGACGAGTTGCTCGACATCGCCGACAGAATCGCCGTGCTGTCGCGTGGCCGGCTCGTCGGCGTGGTCCCGAACGGCCCCGGTGTCACCGAAGAGGTCGGTCGGCTGATGGTCGGAAGCGCGGGAGCCGAGGCTGCGTGACGACCCAGACGGCCTCGAGGGACGTGCCGCTTGCGACGGCCGGGGAGCAGCAGCGCTCGCGTCGCGGCGAGCGTCTGCTCGACATCGCGGTGCGCTCGCTCTTCCCGGTCGTCCTGGCGCTCGGCGCCGGCGCGATCCTCCTGCTCGCCCTCGGCCGGAACCCGATCAGCTTCTACGGCGACGTCTGGCAGGGCGGGGTCAGCGGCGGCGGCTGGGACGCCTGGCAGGACAGCGCGATCAGGATGGCGCCGTCTGCTCCTGATCGGCGCCGGCCTGACGGTCGTCTTCAGGGCGAACATCTGGAACCTGGGCTACAACGGCCAGTTCCTGCTGGCCGCAGCGGTGGTCACCGGCTACGGACCGTCGCTGACGAACCATCTGCCGCTGTGGTTCGCGATGCTGATCCTCTTCCTGATGGCCGGCCTGACCGGTGCCGTGTGGACGATCGTGCCCGCGGTGCTGAAGGCGCGCTACGGGACGAACGAGATCATCACGACGCTGATGATGTCCTTCATCGGCGTCGACCTCGCCAGCCTGCTGATCAAGGGCCCGTTCCAGGATCCTGCGGTGACGATCCCGCAGACGCAGGGTTCTGGACTTCGACAAGATGCTTCCGCCGATCCCGGGCACCCGGATCCACATCGGGCTGCTGGTCGCGTTCGGCGCGATCTTCGTCGTGTACTTCCTCCTCACCCGGACGGCGTGGGGGCTCCGGCTGCAGATCATGGGGGCGAACCCACGTGCGGCGAAGCACTTCGGCGTCAACCTGCCCCGGCTGATCGTCACCAGCTTCCTGGCCTCGGGCTTCCTGATCGGTCTCGCCGCTGCCGTCGACTTCCTGGGGCTGTGGGGATACATCCGCAGCAGCCAGAACCCCGGCTACGGCGACACCGTGATCCCGTTCATCTTCCTCGCACGGCTGAACCCGCTCGCCGTCGTCCCCTTCATCGCCTTCTTCTCGGTGCTGTCCGTCGGCGGCGACCTCGCCGCGACGAACGCGAACCTCTCGACCGACTTCCTGCTCGTCCTCGTCGGGCTGATCCTGCTCTTCATGACGGTGATCGAATACCTCGGGCGCCGGCACGACCTGGGCCGAAGCTACCTCCCGCCCGGCTTGCGCGAGGCCCTGCGCGCGCCGCTCTTCCGGAGGTGGCGGACATGATCCTCGCGAGCCAGGTCTGGACCGATGTCTTCTGGACGAGCGTCGTCGCCGGCGGCCTGCTCGCCGGCCTCCCGCTGATGTTCACCGCCCTCGGCGAGACCATCTCCGAGCGGGCGGGGGTGCTGAACATCGGCCTCGAGGGGATGATGCTGCTCGGCGCCTACCTCGGCTTCGTCGGCGCGCACGACACGGGATCGGTCTGGGTCGGCTTCCTCAGCGGGATCGGCGCCGGGATGATCGGCTCGGTCTTGATGATCGTGCTCTGCGTCTGGCTCGGCCTCGACCAGATCGTGGTCGGGATCGCGATCACCCTCGGCGGCGAGGGGATCACGAGCGTCCTCCAGCAGGCCCAGTTCGGCTCCACGTACCCGCGCCTCGGCGCAGCGCCGACGGTCTCGATCCCGCTTCTGCACCGGCTGCCCGTGCTGGGCACCAGCCTGTTCGAGCAGCCGCCCCTCGTCTACCTCGCGTTCGCCTTCGTCGGCGCGCTCGCCTGGATGTTCCGGCGGACGAACGTCGGCCTCAACCTCCGCGCCGCAGGCGAGAAGCCCGAAGCGCTCGACGCGGCCGGCGTCAGCGTCGTCGCCACCCGCAGCTGGGCCGTGCTCTCGACCGGCGCGCTCGCCGGGCTCGGCGGCGCGTATCTCTCGATCGTCGCCGCCGGGATCTTCACGCCGTTCATCACCCAGGGGCAGGGCTTCATGGCGATCGTGATCGCCATGCTCGGACGCGGCCGGCCGCTCTGGGTCCTGCTCGGCTCGTTCCTCTTCGGGATCGTCCTCTCGCTCTCCGACTCGCTCCAGCTCGCCGGGATCAACATCTCGACAGACGTCGTCAACATGCTCCCCTTCGCGGCGATCATCATCGCGCTGATCGTTTTCGCCCGCCGCTCGTACCTCCCGCCCGCCCTTGCGCTGCCGTACGTCCGCGGCGCGCGCTGAAAGGAGACCCAATGCGTGACCCCGACTTCACCCTCTCCGCCGGTCCGGTCACGGCCACCCCGCGCGTTCTGGCCGCGCTCGGCTCACCGATCGTCTACCACTACGACCCCGCGTTCATCGAGCGCTTCCGGGCGACCGAACGCAAGCTCGCCCAGGTCTTCCTGACGGAGAACGACGTCCTGCTCATGCAGGGCGAGGCGGTACTGGGACTCGAGGCGGCGGCGCGCGGGCTGGTGCAGCCGGGGACGAAGGTGCTCAACCTCGTCCAGGGAGTCTTCGGCAAGGGGATGGGCTACTGGCTGAAGGATTTCGGCGCCGAGCTGCACGAGCTGGAGGTCGCCTACAACGACGCCGTCGACCCGGCCGACGTCGAGCGCTACCTCGACGACAACCCCGGGATCGAGCTCGTCACGGTCGTCCATTCCGAGACTCCCTCGGGGACCGTCTGCGACGTCTCGGCGATCGGCCCGATCGCGCACGCCCGGGGAGCGCTGACCCTGGTCGACTGCGTCTCGTCTCTCGGCGGGATCGCGTTCGAGACCGACGCCTGGCAGCTCGACGTCTGCGTCGCCGGTGCGCAGAAGTGCCTCGGCGGACCTCCCGGGATGTCGCTGATGACGGTCAGCGAAGCCGCCTGGGAGCGAATCAGCGCCAACCCGGCAGCTCCGCGCGCCTCCTTCCTCTCGATGCTCGACTGGAAGGAGCAGTGGATCGACGGGAACAAGTTCCCGTTCACGCCCTCCGTCTCGGAGCTCTACGGCGTCGAGGCGTCGGTCGACGAGCTGCTCGCGGAGGGCCTCGAGGCGTCGATCGAGCGCCACGAGCGCTCTGCCGCGGCCTGCCGTGCCGGCGCGCGCGCGATGGGCCTCGAGCTCTGGCCGCGCAGTGACGAGATCGCCGCGGCCTGCGTGACTGCGATTGCGGTGCCCGAGGGACTCACGGACGTGCAGGTGCGGGCGCACTGCCGAGAGCGTTACGGGGTGATGATCTCCGGCGGCCAGGGTGCCGGCAACCTCGTCCGTATCGGACACATGGGCACGTCGGCCCGCGGGCTCCACCCGGTCGTCGGTCTGGCCGCGCTCGGCCGAACGCTCGCCGACCTCGGCGCCCACGTCGAGATCGGCGCCGGCGTCGAGGCCGCCCTGGCAGAGGTGTCGCAGGCGAGGCCGGCGATCGCATGATCTTCGACTCGCACATGCATGTCGGGTCGTTCGAATCGATGTTCGGCGTCTCGCTCGACCGCGACGGCATCGACCAGCTGATGCGCGAGCACGAGATCTCGAACGGCGTCGTGTTCTATCCGGACAACGGATACGTGCGCGAGGTGGTCGATTCGATCCCCGGCCTGTACGCGCTCGCCTGGGGGAACCCGCGCGTGCGCGGGAACCTCGAGGAGGTCACCGAGCTCCTCGACCATCCCAAGTTCCTCGGGCTGAAGCTGCACCCATTGATCGACGGGTTCCTCCCGAACGATCCGTCCGTTCATCCTTTGATCGAGCTGATCGTCGAGCGCGACCAGCCGGTGCTGATCCACTGCGGCCACCCGATCTTCACCTTGCCGTGGAGCATCGAGGAGCTCGCCGTCAGCTTCCCCGAGGCGAAGATCGTCATCGGCCACATGGGTCACGGCAACGTCGTCTACATCAACGGCTCGATCGACGTCGCACTGCGCAACCCGAACGTGTACCTCGAGACCTCCGGGATGCCCATGCACACCAAGATCCGCGAGGCGTACGAGCGGGTGGGGGAGACACGCGTGCTGTTCGGAACGGACGTGCCTTTCCACCACCCGGTCGTCGAGATCGCAAAAGTGCGAGTGAGCGGGCTGTCGCCCGAGGGGGTCGAGCGCGTGCTCAGCAAGAACGGCCGGCTGCTCTTCTTCGGCGACGAGGACGCAACCGAGCCGGTGGCAGCGTGACGTTACCCCCGTTCGACCTTCACCGCGCGCGCTCGGCGGATGTCGCCCACGAGCTTCTGGAGCGTTACGGCGAGGACGCCGCGGTCGTCTGCGGGGGCACCGAGCTGCTGCTTCTGCTCAAGCTCGGGTTCGCCGCCTACGGTCACCTCGTCGACGTCAAGGGGATCGAGGAACTGGGTGGGATCCGGGCCGAGAACGGCACGCTGGTGATTGGCGCGACCGCCACCCACCGGGAGATCGAGCGCTCTCCGCTCGTGCTCGAGCGCCTGCCGGCCCTGGCGGCGATGGAGCGCGAGGTCGCCAACATCCGCGTTCGCAACGTCGGAACCCTGGGCGGCAACCTCTGCTTCTCCGACCCGCACTCCGATCCGGCGACCTTCCTGCTCGCCCTCGACGCCGAGGTCGATTGCGACGCCGGCCGCATGTCTCTCGCGGACTTCCTCGTCGGCCCCTACGAAACCGTCCTCGCGCACGGACAGCTCCTGCGATCGGTGCGCATCCCGCTCCCCGATCCCGGTACCGGGATAGCGCATCGGAAGCTCGCCTTCCACGAGCGTCCGGCCGCAACGGTCGCGGCCGTCGTGCAGACGACCGAGGGGACGGTCGTCGGCGCCCGCATCGCGGTCGGGTCGGTCGGTGCTCGGCCCGTCCGGGTGACGGCCGCCGACGAAAGCACTCATCGGGAAACCGGCCACGGACACGGCCGCGCTCGCGGAGGCCGCCATGCTCGCCGCGGAGGCCTCGGGCGCGGTCGAGGACGCAAACGGCTCGGTCGAGTACAAAGAGCAGCTGGTTCGTGTGTTGGTCGAGCGATGCGTGACCGCTGCACTGGGTAACACCGGCGCCCTGTGAGCCGCGGCTGCCGTGAGTGAGCAGGCCGTAGAGCGTGAGCACCGGATCACGCCGCTCGAGCTCTACTTCGATCTCGTCTTCGTCTTCGCGTTCACACAGACGACAGCCGTGATCTCGGAGGACACGACCTGGGCGGGGCTGGGCCGCGGCATGCTGATCCTCGCCGCGGTCTGGTGGGCGTGGGCGTCGTATGCCTGGCTGACGAACACCGTCGATGCGGGCAGAGACGAAGTGCTGGCCGCCGTGTTGGTGGCCATGGCCGCGATGTTCGTCGCCGCGCTCGCCGTGCCCGAGGCGTTCGGTGACCACGGCGTCCTCTTCGGTGTGGCATTTCTGATCGTGGCGGTCATGCATCTTGCGCTGTACGCGCTCTCGGCCCGTTCCGAACCCGAACTCTTCGTCGCGATCCTGCGCATCGTTCCCTGGAGCCTCCTCGGCGCGTCGCTCATCCTCGCCGCCGGGTTCGTGGACGACCCGGCAAAGTCGGTGCTCTGGATTGCCGCCCTCGCCGTCGGATTTCTCGGGCCCCTCTTCGGCGGCATGGGCGGGTGGAGGCTGGCGCCGGTGCATTTCGTCGAGCGCCACGGGCTGATCGTGATCATCGCCATCGGTGAGTCCCTGATCGCGATCGGTCTCGGGGCTCGGAGCGTCGATCTCGGCATCAAGGTGATCGTCGCGGCGCTGCTCGGCCTCGTCGTCGCCACCTCGTTCTGGCTCGCGTACTTCGACTTCTTCCCGATCCGTGCGCAGCAGCTGCTCGTCGAGCGGCACGGAGCCGAACGCATCGCCCTCGCGCGCGATGCCTACTCGTACCTGCACCTCCCGATGGTCGCAGGGATCGTCCTCTTCGCGTTCGCGATGGAAGTGACGGTGGAACATGTCGGGCGGGAGCTCGGCACGATTCCCGCGTTCGCCCTCTGCGCCGGCCCAGCCCTGTATCTCCTCGCGTTCGTCCTGCTACGGCTACGTATCGCGCGGCGCCTCGGCCGCGGCCGCATCGTCGCCGCGGCAGCTTGCATGGCGCTGTTCCCTGTCGCCCTGGCGGTACCCGCGCTGGTCGCCCTCACGCTCATCGCCACCGTCTGGGTCGCGTTCCACGTGTACGAGCTCATCTGGTGGCACGACGCTCGCGCCGAGGCACGCGCGCAGCGCGAATAGCAGGATCGCCGGATCAGCTCCGGCTCGGGGATCCATGACCTGTTGGGCTAAGGTGCCTCGATGGATCCCGATCGCGCGCGTGAGCTGCTCCGGGCCGAGCGTCAGCGGATCGACCGTGCGCTCTCAGGAGTGGAGCGCCAGGGCGACGGCGAGCGTGCCGACGACTCCGACCCTGCGAATCTGGCGGCCGACCTCTACCAGGACGAGTTCGACGAGGGTCTGGAGGCCGATCTTCGCGATCAGCTCGCCGCCGTGGAGCGAGCGGAGCAGCGACTGGCTGCGGGGACATACGGCGTGTCGGTCGAGAGTGGCGAGCCGATTCCCGACGGGCGGCTCGAGGCGTTCCCAACGGCGGAGCGGACCGCGGCGGAGCAGGAGCGGCTCGAGCGCAGCGGTCTCTAGGTCCTGAGACCGAGCCTGCGACGCTTCCGGCGCGGTGCGGTCTCCCGGCTACGCCCCGTAGTAGTGCCGCCGTACTTCGGCCTGCCATTTGAGGAAGACGTCGCTGAGGGCTTCCTTGCGCGCCTTCGTATCCGTCGGCGTCGGCATCTCGTGGATGAACACGTCGCTTACGCCCGGATCGAACACGCCGCCCTCGATCCCGCGCTCTCGGAAGATCAAGATCGGCAAACGCAGCCCGAAGAGAATGCCGGCCTCCAGGTGGTTCCAAGGCGTGGGGATGCTCACTGGAGCATCCTGCTTCTGCTGTTCGGGCGCCCCCGGCTTGCGAATGCCGGTCAGGCTGCGGTATTGCTCGAAGCCAAGGATCACGCCTCCCGAACAGTGGCGCGCGATCAGCATGACCTCTCGCAGCGGAAATTCCGTCGGGTAGTCCGAGCGTCCGAGCGCACGCGGCTCGAGGTTGAACCGCTTGAGCTGGCGCAGAATCAGCGCCCGCGATGCCTGTTGAGCCTCGCTGAGGCTCGTCGGGCAGGAGACGAAGACGGGAATATCCATCCGGTTTTTGCCCTCGGTCAAGCCTAGTCGAGGGCTGACCCAGGTGTTGGCCCCAATGAGTCTGTCAATCTCGGCAAGCCGGGTGAGGGTGGTTGCATCCGACCGAACGGCGCGGTCTGAGGCGCTTGTACCGGTCGAGCAAGCTTTGTCAGTAGTGGGACTTACACTTGGTCCTCAGCGGGCGTGCTGCCCGGCCGATGCTCCGCCGGCTGAGTGCCTTACGAAGCCCAGTCGGCGCCGCTGAGGCGATCGCACGCGGGACCGACTAACCGGGAGGAGTCGCTGATGGCCACCGACGAGGAGCTACTCGACGACGCCGCTGCGAACGCGCGGGCGACGACGATCAGCTGGGACGACTACCTCGAGCGGATCAGGACGCAGGCAGGCTACGACTACCGCTCGACGCCGTGGTACGCGGCCGGCGCCGACCTCGAGCAACTCAAGAGCATTCCGACGCATCCGGGCCCGGCGCCGCGGGTGCCCGACGTCTCGAGCGCGCAGGCACGCATCTTTCTCGCGCAGAACCCGCTCGACTGTCTGGCCGCGCCGCCGTGGATGGTTCCGGTCTGCACCGCCGATGCCGGCTACCGCGAGTGGTACAGGGCGGACGTGATCGCGCAGCTTCGCGCCCACTTCGGTGCAGTCGAGGCCTGGTGCGACTGCCGCCCGGCCGGCGAAGGTACCGGTTACTCGGAGGCACTCGCGATGGTCGACGAGCTCGGCCTCGACGGCGCCTGGGGCCAGTGTGAGACCACCGCCGAGTTCGACGCCGCCTTCGACGGCGGGGCCCGCCGGATGGTCGGCTCGATCAACGCGCAGGTGCTCGACGACGCCCGGCTGGCGAAGGTATCGAGCGGCGAGGTGCTCGTCTCGGTGGAGCTCTACCGCAACCTGCAACCCGGCCAACAGCCGGACTGGCGGAACGCGAACGCCGGCATCGGCGGCCACTGCATCGCCTGCTACGCGAGCGACACCGAGGGCGCCGTGTACACGCCGGTGTCGAACTACCGCGAGCTCGGCTACTACGTCCCGAAGCGGGACTCCGTGTACGCCGTCGGCCTCGCCGCCGACGACTGGCAGGCGCTCGCCTAGCGCCCGACCGTCTTCGTCCCCGCGCGCGGCGCGGATGGCCTCACTTGACTGGTCGTCAAACAGCCTTATCCTCCTCTGGACACCCGTCGGTGCAACGGACGGGAACTGCAGGAGGTCGTCGTGGCATCAGACATCTTCGCGAAGATCGGCGACATCAAGGGCGAGTCGCAGGACGACAAGCACAAGGACGAGATCGAGGTGCTGAGCTGGTCCTGGGGTATGACGCACGCCGCGAAGCTGACCACCGGAAGCGGAGGTGGGGCGGGCAAGGCGAGCTTCCACGATCTCTCGTTCACCCACACGATCGACAAGGCTTCCCCGGTGCTGATGAAAGGGTGCGCCACCGGTCAGCACCTGAAGGAAGCGACGATCACGCGACGGAAGGCGGGCAAGGGCCAGCAGGAGTTCCTCGTCATCAAGATGAGCGACGTGCTCATCACGGCCGTGACGGACGCCGACAGTGAAGAAAGCAATCTGGAAACCGTGAGCCTGGCGTTTGCGAAGGTCGATCTCGAATATCGCCCGCAAAAGGCCGACGGTTCTCTCGATGCCGGCATTCACTTCAAGTACGACATCAAGGCCCACAAAGAAGCGTAGTCCGGACGACCGAGCTGCCTGGCGACGACCGCGCGCTGAGCCTCGACGAGGCGCTGTCGGTCGCGATCGTGCTGCAGCAGAACGAGCAGTGGGCGACCGCTGGGGAGATCTACAGCAGGATCCTCGAAGCTGCGCCCGACCATGCCGGCGCGCTGCACTTCTCGGGTGTTCTGGCCCATCAGCAGGCGAGCAGCGACGAGGCCGTTGCTCTGATCCAGAGAAGTCTCGAGCTCGAGCCCGATCGGGCGGACTGGTACAGCAACCTGGGGATCGTCCTCCAGGATCGGCTCGAGTTGGACGAGGCGATCGCCGCGTTCGAGCGTGCGATTGCACTCGATCCGGATCACGCCAATGCCCACAGCAATCTCGGCGTGGTGCTACGAGCCAGGGGAAAGGCGGTCGAGGCGGAAGCGGCGTATCGAGCCGCCATTCGCCTGGATCCCGGCCACGCAGACGCCTACCACAATCTCGGGGTTCTGCTGCACGGCCAGAAGCGGCAGCGGGAAGCGGCTCTCTGCTTCTCCAAGGTCATCACGCTGAGGCCCAAGCATCCCGAGGCACGAAGGCTGCTGGCTCTTGCGCACCACACGCTCGGTGAAGTCGACAAGGCCGTGGAAGTCTTCGAGGAATGGCTGCGGGACGAGCCCGACGATCCCATCGCCCGGCACATGCTCGCGGCCTGTTCGGGCCGCGACGTCCCGCAGCGGGCGTCGAACGCCTACATCGAGAAGACATTCGACAGCTTTGCCGCCAGCTTCGATGCCAAGCTCGCGAAGCTGTCGTATCGAGCGCCGGCGCTGGTGGCCGAGATGCTCGAGGACGCGGACGAGGATGCGGCGAGAAGCCTCGACGTGCTCGATGCCGGGTGTGGCACCGGCCTGTGCGGTCCGCTCATCGCGCCGTACGCGCGGCGCCTCGTCGGCGTCGACCTGTCCGAGCGGATGATCGAGCAAGCCCGTGCGAGGAAGGTCTACGACGAGCTGGTCAGACATGAGCTGACCGCGTACCTGCGCGAACACACCGGCGCTTTCGACGTGATCGTCTCGGCAGACACTCTCGTCTATTTCGGTCCCTTGGAGGAGGCCGTCGCGGCTGCCGGAAGCGCGCTACGCGCTCGCGGACGGCTCGTCTTCACCGTCGAAGAGCTTGGCGGTGCCGGACACGGCGCCGAGTACTCCATCAGCCCGACCGGGCGTTATCGCCATGCCCGGGCGTACGTCGAGCGCGTGCTGGCGGAGGCGAGTCTGCAGTCCGAGATCGTCCCGGCCGAGCTGCGGCTCGAGGCAGGCGAGCCGGTACCGGGGCTGGTGGTGCGAGGAACGAAGGTAGCTCCGGGCCACGGGTCCGCGTGAGTGATCTGCAGCTGGTTCTCGGCGTCGCTCAGGCAGCCTGAGCTTCCAGCCGCCGGATCTGCGACCCGAGCCTGCTCGCCAGCTCCAGCGAGATCGACGGCTCGTGCCGCGCGATTCGGAGGAAGGCGCTGCGTTGGAGCTTCATCACGTGCAGCTCGCCCGTCGCCACGACCGTTGCCGACCTGGGGACACCGTTGAGGAGGCCCAGCTCGCCGAAGTAGTCGCCGGTGCGGAGTGTCCTGGCGCCGGGCTTCCCGCGCGCCTTCGCCGAGCCGCTGAGGATGACATAGAGCGAGTCACCGGGCTCGCCCTTCTGGAGGACGATGTCGCCCCGGCTGTATTCCGCCAGTGTTGCCTGCCTGGCGAGTCCGCGCAGCCGGCGCTTCGCGATGCCGGCGAACAGGGGAAAGCCCGCCAGTATCTCTGCCCAGTCGGCAGGGCCGGCGTGATTCCAGTCTCCCGTCAAGCCGAGGGGCGCTGTCGGTATCTGTGTTCCATTCATGCTCAAGAGTCTGACGTGCGCGACCCGAGACGGGAATCGAGGCAGCACGCCTTCCGTGGTACGGCTGGCCACACCTTCGCTGTGAGGGCTCAGAGCTCGAAGGAGGTCTGCTCGTCCGAGAAGACGCGGGCCGAGTACGTCTCCGGCCACTGACCGGTCGGAGCCGCGAGCCCGACTCCAAGGTGGAGGAGACGGCCGTCCTCGGGCCGGTCGGCCTCGCCGGGGTCGAGCCCGCGTTCGATGCGCTCCCGCATCCACGCCTCGCTCCCGATCTCGCACTCCCTCACACGACCTTCGTACCCACGTCGTCTGAAGTTCAGTCATGGTCGAGCGGACTGTCGCCGATCCGGTACAGCCCGTACGGCAACGGCTCCCCCACGTGCCAGGTTCCATTCTGGAGGCGGGTGCCGGCCTCGCGGGAGCGCGCGACGGCGGCCGCGCCCAGCGCGATCTGCTGCCGCGACCACGGGATCAGCGCGTGCGCGACATCACCGCTGCCTGCACCGTCGAGCGCGGCCGCCAGCGTCCAGGCGTCCTCGGCAGCCTTCGCACTGCCTACCGCGATGTGCGGTCTCGCTGTGAAGGCGGCGTCGCCGATCAGACACGCTCGCCCGGAGGTCGTGCGCTCGACAGCGAGGTCGAAGATGACCTGGATGAAGGGCTCGGGCGTCGCGGTCAGGATCTCGGCGAGCACCGGAGGAAGGCTCGTTCTTGCCCCCTGGGCGAGCTCGCTCGAGCGGTCGTGGCGCACCAGGCCGCGAGGAACCGAGGTTGTGAACCGCGTTTCGTCGTCGCCGGTCAGGAGATCCTCCAGCTCGGCGCCTGGTCGCACGTTCCGGTACCACAACCAGTTCAGGAGCCGGCGCGGTCTCTCGATCCCCGGAATGGGATAGGTGATGAAGTGACCGTCGGGCAGCACGTGGTACGTGATCGCATCGGCGAGCTTCCCGAGGGTCCCCGGCTCGACCCGGTCGTCGTCGACCGTGCCGCGCCAGGCCACGTAGCCCGCGTAGCAGGGCTCTGCCTCGGGAGCGAGCAGACGGCGGCCGATCGAGTTGATCCCGTCGGCGAAGACGACCAGATCGGCGGGCACGAGCCGTCCCGAGGCGAACTCCAGCCACGGGTTGCCGCCCGGGTCGTCGAGACCGATGCACTCCTCGGCCAGGTGGTATCGGTCTCGGCCGTAGGACGCGAGCAGTCGGCGATAGAGGACGTCGTACGAGGTGAAGCGGAATCGGCACCGTTCCTGATGCGCGATCCTGCCGGCGGCGTCGACGTAGCGCACCCAGCTCACCGAGACGCCGAGGTCGGCCGGCGCCGCCTCGGCTCGCTCGACCAGGTACCGGATGGTCGCCGGGTGGAGCACGATCCCGCCGCCGCGTCCCTGGAGTACCACTCCGGAGCGCTCGAAGACGTCCACCTCCCAGCCGGCGTCGCGCAGGAGAAGACCCGCGGTCAAGCCGCCGATCGACCCTCCCACCACGGCGGCCCGGTTCTCGCCGGCCTGGTCGGTTCGCTCGTTCACTCGGCGGACGATGATGAACCAACTGGAGGATCCGTGGGCGATTTGTCGAAGCCGGGCTGTTGTGGCGCCCCCGAAGCGTGACGATCCCTATAAGGCCTTCAACTTCCTCGTCGAGATCGACGGAATCGCGCGCGCGGCGTTCAGCGAGATCGGCGGCCTGGAGAGCGAGACGGTCGTGATCGAATACCGGGTCGGCGGCGAGCCCAACACCGTGCGCAAGCTGCCCGGGCTGACCAGGTACGCGAACATCGTCCTCCGCCGCGGGATCACCAAGGACGCCGAGCTGTGGAACTGGCGACAGACCGTCGTCCAGGGCAACGTCGATCGCCGGAACGGCTCGATCATCTTGCTCGACGACGACGGGACCGAGGTCGTCCGCTGGAATTTCTTCAACGGCTGGATTGCCAAGTGGGAAGGTCCGGCCCTGAACGCCAAGGGGAACGAGGTCGCGATCGAGACGGTCGAGATCGCGCACGAAGGGCTCGAGCGCGCCTGAGATGGACGCCGCCGCAGCCGATGACGGCGTCGTCGTCGACGTCGTCCTCGAGGACGGCCTGCTGTACCTGGAGCTGGCGAACCTGGCCGACCGGCCGGCGCTGAACGTCCGGTGCTCGTTCGACCCACCGTTGATCGACCTCCAGGGCCGGGACGTGTCGGAGCTGCGGGTGTTCCGCCGGGTCGAGTTCCTGGCTTCCCGGCGATGCCTGCGCACGCTACTGGACTCCGTCACGGGCTACTTCGGACGCGATGGTGCCGCGTACGTGACGGTCGCGGTCGAATACGAGCGACCGGGGGCGCCTCGCTGCACGACGAAGGTGACGCACGACCTCGAGCTCTACCGCGAGCTGGCGTATCGCATCTGAACAGACTCGCGGAGGCATTCGTGCGAGGCCGCGCGAGGCCTCGCCGTGTCTTTGTTGGTACTCTGGCGGCAACAAGAGCGAGTCCGGTTTGCGCAAGAAGAGCGCCTTCCTTACCCGTTCGTTACGGAGTAAGGGAGGTGTTTTTTCATGGCCAACGGAACCGTCAAGTGGTTCAACGATTCGAAGGGGTACGGGTTCATCACCCCGGACGAGGGGTCGAAGGATCTGTTCGTGCATCATTCGAGCATCGCCGGTGAGGGTTACAAGTCCCTCGCCGAGGGCGCACGCGTCTCGTACGAGGAGCGCGAGGGCGCGAAGGGCCCCGAGGCGACCAACGTCGCCCCGGTCGCCTAGGCAGTTGCGGGGCGCCCGCCGGATCACGGCGGGCGCCCCCATCCGATCGTGCGCATCCAGACTTCGGACGAGGGGGACGTGATCGCTGAGAAAGAGGAAAAGATCGAGCTCGAGGGCGAGATCATCGAATCGCTCCGCAACCGCATGTTCAGGGTTCGGCTCGACAACGGGCACGAACTGCTGGGCTACACCTCCGGGCGGATGAAGCGCTACCGGATTCGGATGCTCCTCGGTGATCGGGTACGGATCGAATTGTCCCCGTACGACCTCGACCGGGGGCGGATTGTCTACCGCCTCCCCTAGCCCGAGGGCTGTGCCAGGGCTCGACGAGCACGAGGCCGAAGCCAGGATCGAGGCGCGGATCGCGCTTCCGGAGGAAATGGGGGACTGAATGGCCCAAAAGAAGTCGCGTCAGACATTCGAGAAGCTGAAGCGCGAGCAGGCCGTCAAGGAGCGCCGAGCGCGGAAGCAGGAGCGCAAGGAGGCGGCCCGGCTCGCGAAGGCATCCGGCGAATCTCCCGCCGAACCGCTCGTGGCCGAGGACGAAGTCGATCCTGGTCAGGGCGTCTGAACAGCGGACGGCTGTCATGCTCTGCCGCGTGACCGCGGCTGCGGCCCTGAAACCGTTGCCGGAAGTGTCCCCATGAACAGCCCCGAGCAGAAGAACTACACCGAGATCGAGCGCCTGGAGACGTTGCTCGTCGCGCTGCGCGCAAACGCCGGGACGGCACGCGAGACGGAGGCGATCCGCGAGATCGGGCTCGAGATCGCGATCGCCATCCGGGAAGTGGGCGCGATGCTCGTCAACGTCGGCTGGGAACAGTCGTACTCGACGCAGAAGGATCAGGGCGACTGACGGCTCGGTGCGAGCGCCGTCATCCGGCGGCGTGACGGGCTACAGCGCGACCTCGTCGGCGTAGATCAGGCGCCGCTCCCAGATCGGTCGCACGAACGTCGCCGGCGGGGCTTCGACCGACGACGGCGGGTCGCCCGGGAGCAGCTCCCATTCCTCGACCGCGACCCGCCAGTTGGCGTTGGCACCCGGGCGCTGGAGCGGGATGACGGTGCCCGCGTCGAGCTCGCCGACCCAGGCGGCCTCGTACTCGTTCCGGCCTCGTCCGTCTCGTTGGGTCTTCGCGCCAGCCGAACTGGGCGGGGCACTATCCGTTTTGCTCGTGCCCGTCGGCGACGGCCGAAGAACCGACCATCGCTTCAACCAACCCGCGCAGCTCGCCGCTGCAGGACGCCGGTAGGCGATCGAGCTCCCCGAATACCGAGCGAACGGCCCGGGCGTACGTGGCGGAGGTGGGCGAGAACCCGGAGACGCCGCCCGCGTGCCCCGGGCTCGAGGCAGCTCTCCGCTGCCACCGCTCGTTTCCCGCGCGGTCGCGGAGGTCGTCGCGAATCTGGTACGCGACGCCGAGCTGGGTACCGAGGGCGGCCAGAGTGGCCAAGCCTTCCGGATCGGCTCCGGCCGCCAGCGCGCCGAGCGTTGCCGCTGCTGCGAAGAGGGAGCCCGTCTTCTGCGCGACGACGTCGAGGTAGTGGTCCTCGGCCGGCACGCGATCGCGGGGATCGAGCTCTTCGAGTTGGCCGAAGCAGCACAGCTGAGCGCCCTTGCTCAGCGCGTCGACGGAGGCGGCGAAGGCTCCGTCCGGTGCTGAGCCTCGCATCTCGCCGATCACGTCGAAGGCCGCGACGATCAGGAAGTCGCCGACGACGAGCGCCCGATCGCGGCCTGCCGCGACATGCAGCGCCGGCCCACCGCGCCGCTCCGTTGCCTCGTCGATGATGTCGTCGTGGACGAGCGACGCCAGATGCAGGAGCTCGATCGAGACCGCAGCAGGCAGGAGCGCAGAATCGGAGGCGCCGAGCGGGGATCCCGAGGCGAGGACGAGAGTCGCGCGGAGCAACTTCCCCTCCTCGACCATGGCCTCGAGCTGTGGGCCGCCGCTCGACACGACGTCTCGAAGTCGGTCGCGGCATACGGCGAGCTGACGCCGGTAACTGACTGTCGGCGACGCCGGAACCACGTTGCCCGGCGCCGCCTCGGCGATTCGCTCGGCCTCGGTCACGACGGAACGTTCGCTGCGCTCATGCGAAGGAGTCAAGGATGCGGCCTGAGCAGTCAGGCGAAGGGGCGCCTCACTGCGGCGTCGATCGCGCTGGAGGGCGGGACGCGGTTCCTGCTGGCGAACCAGGGCCGTGACGGCCTATGGCGCGATTTCCTCACCCCGGCCGGCGAGGCCTCGGAGTGGACGTCGGGCTTCGTCGCAGCCGCTCTCCAGCTCGCCGGAGCCGAGACGAGCGTGCTCGCGCGAGCTGCCGACGCGCTCGTTGCGGGCCAGCACGAGGACGGCGGCTGGGGGTACAACGCGGACGTCCCGAGCGATGCCGACTCGACGGCGTGCGTGTTGCTCTTCCTCGCGCGGATGGGCCAGCGCGCAGACTCGTGTCGCCGCGCGGCTTCGTGTCTCATCAGGCATCAGCGGGAGAACGGCGGCGTCGCGACCTACGACGAGCCCGGCCCGATCCGACGCTTCATGGGTGTCGGCCGATGGATGCGATTCAAAGGCTGGTGCAGTCCGCAGGTCGAGGTGACTGCGACCGCCGGCTGCGCGCTCGCGACCCTCTCTCCGGCGGATCCGGCGGTCGGCGACGCATGGCGCTACGTCCGCTCGCGGCAGCGTGCAGACGGCAGCTGGAGCCCGTACTGGTGGACGTCGCCTCACTACAGCACGCTGCGAGCAGCGGAGCTCGCGCTGGCCCTGGACGACGTCGAGCCGGTCCGTCGCGCAGCCGTCTGGGCGATGCGGACGCAATCCGCCGACGGCGGCTGGGGCGCTTCGGGTGCCTCCCCCTCCGCCTTCGCAACCGCGCTCTCCCTGTCGATCCTGCTGTGCGCGGGCGTGCGCGGACGACCCGTCCAGCGTGCGATCTCGACTCTGGCCAGGCTTCAGGAGGAGGACGGCGGCTGGTCCAGCCATCCGATCATGCGGATCCCGGTCCCGGCGGATACGGCTCCTGACCGGTGGCGACCGGTTCGCCTCGGGCGGCGGCGTCGTCGTCCAGGACGAGCACCGCACCTTCACCTCGGCCGCCTGCGTCGCCGCGTTGGCTCGCTGCAACAATTGACACCAGGCGCGGCGGGTATTAGCGTCGCCCCGAATTCGAGCCAAAGGGGGGCTTCGAGGTGTTGGAGGATTTCAAGCAGGCGCTCGCTCGCGTCCAGAGCGACTACGGTTTCTATGTCGACTGCCAGGCGAATCCGGCTGTCGCGCTCGCGGGCTACGACCTGAGCGCGGACGAGCGGTCGGCGCTGACCGATCCCGAGAAACTCGGCGGTCTGCTCAGAGGAGGCATCGGGATCAGTCGGATTCCGAGCATCACGATCAAGATCTCCGGGACGCACGACTGGGTCAACCGCACCCGTCCGAAGAAGACGACGAACATGGAGGACGTCGACCTCGACTCGAAGATCGCCACCGAGGTCGGGGCGGTCACACGGGCGGATACGCACGAGACGCGCACTGCCGCGGCCGTGCGGTTGATGGAACTGATCGGTTGAGCGAGTCCGACCCGGCCGTTCAGGCGGTCTGGCCGTTCGACATCGGCATCGTCGGCACCGGCATCGTCGGGACGCACCAGCTCACCCGCGAGGCGGAAGAGGTCATCCGCCGCTGCAAGCGCACGTTCGTCATCGACTCCGGCTACGGCATCCCCGAGTACCTGGCGACGCTGTGTCCCGAGGTGACGGAGCTCGGCACCTTCTACGAGCCCGGCAAGGACCGTCTGCCCACCTACCGCAGGATGGCCGCCGAGGTCGTCTCCGCCGCGGTGGCCGATGCTCCGGTGTGCCTCGCCACCTACGGGCATCCCTGGGTCTACTGCTATCCGACGACGCTGATCAAGCGGGCCGCTCCGCTGCTCGACCTGCACGTCGAGGTGTTCCCGGGCATCTCCGCGTTCGACACGCTGCTCGTCGATCTGGGCATCGACATCGCCCTCAGCGGGGTCCAGATGTACGAGGCGACCGATCTCCTGCTGCGCCGGCGACCGATCCAGAACGACGTGACGTGCATCATCTGGCAGCCGACGGTCGTCGGTGATCCGACGTACCGGCCGCAGCCGTACACGGTCGAGCAGTTCGAGCCGCTCCAGGAATACCTGCTGCGTTTCTACCCGGCCGAGC
The DNA here is from genome assembly GCA_963808815.1 of uncultured Actinomycetes bacterium. Taxonomy (GTDB): domain Bacteria; phylum Actinomycetota; class Thermoleophilia; order Gaiellales; family Gaiellaceae; genus DATBLE01. The sequence goes on from CAWEGI010000019.1 coordinate 228,392, forward strand.
ACGAAGCCGCCATCGTGACCACCAAGACGTACCCGTTGACACGCTCGGTCGTGCAACGTCTGCAGCTCCGCGATCTCGCGGCGGAGCTCGAGCAGGCGCCGCAGGTGGGCACCCTCTACATTCCGCCCCTGACCGAGCGGCAGGTCGAGGACACCGAGTTGCTGGAGGTCATGCTCGCGGCCGAGTCGTGACGTCAGGCGGGGGTGATCCCCGCATACCGTTGGACGAAGTGCAGGAACAACGGGTGATCGTCGGGGCTGTCTCCGAGCCGGAGCCCGGCTAGCAGCCACTCGGCAGCCTCGGCGGCCGCGCAGGCGATGTCCGTCGAGGTGAGCAGTCGCTCGAGGGCGGCCGGCAGATCGCGCCCGCCCCGGCGGCCGGCGTCCGGCGTGGCGGCGAGCAGGACGCCGTTGAGCGATCCGCTGCGCGCGTCGTCGCACAGGTCGACCAGATCGTCGATCCGCCACATTGCCTCACCGAGTCGGGTTCCTGCGCTCGGCTCCCGGGGCGTCTCGGCGCCGCAGACGAGGGTCTCGATGATCTGGAAGGGGAGCACCGACGTGAGGCGGGAACACTCGATCAGCTGCTCGCGGGTGGTCCCTTCCGGCGACCGGACGACGGATTGCCGCTCCGCCGCGAGCGCGGCACACAACTGTGTGCCGACGCCGCGACGCAGAGTCAGCCACGCGTCGTCCGGATAGGAGTCGTGCAGGGTCTCGAAGAAGGCCTCGATGATCGCGACCGTGAATGCCGCCGCCGGATCCTCCGCGAGCGCCGGAGGGACCTCGGCCCGAAGCCAGCCGCGTTCCCGGGGCGCCTCTGAGGCGGCGGCCAGATCCTGTCCCTGCACGAGCGCGAGCAGGGCCTCGCCGGTTGCGGCATCTTCGTCGCAGAGACTGTCGACGAGTCCGATCCCGAGGTTGAACATGGCGCAGGTGACCTCGATCGAGCTCGCGGACGGCCCCACGTTGCGCTCGCCTCGACAGAGGACGTCGGCGGTCGCGGCGCCGAAAGCGAGTGCCGTCTCGATCCGCGCGGCGGCGTGCTCGCTCTCGAACTCGACGGTGAGCGCCACGCTCGCCTGCGGGTCACTCGGATAGCAGCGGGCGATGATGCGAGGCAACAAGGCGCGCCCACGCTGCGCCGCCTCGATCGACGCCGTCTCCAGGCCGTCGGCTGTGAACAGGAGTCCACGGTCGCCGAGCTCGGTCTCGAGATGGCGGGCGACCGCGTCACCGATCGCCTGCTCGATGTGCGCCGGAATCTCCACGGTGTCACCGGCCCGCCTGCGCATCGCCGACCCCGCCACGGGCCGGAACAGCTACACGCCGCTCTGGGCCGGCGGCGGTCCTATCGACACCCGGACGTGTTCGACGAGGGCGGCCGCGCTCGGGACGGCCTTCTCGTCCTCGTCCAGGATCGCCCGGAACGCCTCCTTGCACCACCGGGCCTTGTCGGCCTCGTCGGCACCGGCGAGGAGGATGCCGATCAGGCGCTCGGCGCCGTCGAGGCGCCCCCAGAGGTAGTCCTGCTCCCTGCCCGGGCGGCTGAGGAAGGCGCCGAAGTGATGGCTCTCCGCGCCGACCAGCTTCTTCTTCTGGCCGGGCAGCGACGGCACGGGTATCCGATGCGTGTCCCGCGGGCTGACCCGGACGATCTCGACGAAGTCGTTCTCGCCGACGTCGCTCAGCGCCTGGACCGGGTAAAGGAGCACGTCCCAGAAGGGGAACCCGAGGTAGCGGACGAGCAGGTCCGACCTGATCCCGTCGTCCCAGCCCTGTGTCAGCTGGAGCAACTCGGAGTAGAGCCCTGCGGTGAAGCCCGACAGGCGGGCTTTCAGGAACTCCGCCAGGGCGCGTTCGAGGTTGTCGAGGTTCTTGACGTACTCCTGGACGTACGCCGCGATGTCGAACCCGCGCGTCTCCAGGAACGTGCGCATGGAGTCGACCGGGAAGCACGAGTTGAAATCTCCGCGGAGCGGGTCGGCGAACCCCGTGCCGGCCATCGCGTCGCGCAGGGTGCCGATCGCCGTCCAGAGGCGACCCTTGACGGCGTCGATCTCTGCGCGCGGCGGGTGGCCCGGCTGACCGATGGAGCCGTACAGGTTGCTGACGCCGTCCTTGACGAAGCGAAGGCGCCGCGTCGCGTAGCCGAGGTCGAAGTCGAGGAGGAACTGCAGCTGCCGTTGTGACGGCTCGACCTGCGGCTCGAACAGGTGCTGCCGCTCGGCCCACGAGCGCAGGGCGCTCCGGGTGAGGAGTGCATGGTTGGAGTCGGAAGGCAGGTCGCAGACGGCGCAGGCCGTCTGCGCGTAGCGGTCGACGACGCCGCTGATCTTGAGTCGGACGTAGGTCGCGTAGCTGAAGCCTGCGCTCTTTCGTGCCTCCTCGTCGAGGCGCTTCTTGATCGCCGCGAGCTCCGGGCTCGCCGGATCGGTCGGGACGGCGCCGAAGGGGCCGACGATCTCCTTCACACGCGTCGCCACGGTGTCCCAGCTCGTCTCGACGATGTCGGCGATCCGCCGGACCCGCTGGTTCAGCGCCGCCACCTCGACGAGGTCGTCGAGGATGGGCTCCGCCCGGGGAAGCCCGGTCAGCCCGCCGATCGCGGCGGCGATCGTGCCCGGCGCCGACTGCTCGGCCGCCTTGGCCGCTCCGCCAGGGTCCGGCTCGAGATAGAGGAGCCGCCGGTCGACCTCGACGTCGGCGGGACGCTGCCGGATCGCCTGGATCGCGGGGCCGAACGGCTTGTTGTCGAGGACGCCTCCGTCGACGAACCAGGTCCACCCGGGCGGGAACTTCGCGAGCTGGTAGTTGCGGAAGAACCGCCGCTCGAGCTCGGTCAGGTCGACGGGACGGTCGCCGAGCCACTTGGTCAGCTGCTCGAAGCTCACCGGCGGGAAGACGCCGGGGATGCACGACGTCGCGCGGGCCGCGAAGGTCAGCGCGCCGTTCGAGTCGGCGCCGAAGTCGTCGCGGCCGTCTTCGCCGCCGTAGCGGAAACCGAGGACATGGCGGTGCCGCATGTCGTGGATCGGGTTCGGGTCGGCGTACGGCACCTGCCGCTCGTAGCCGTAGAAGTCGGTGACGGTGACGAAGAGCTCGAGCAGGTGCCGGTCTGGCATCAGCGTCGGGAGCGCCGGTCCGGCCCCTCGCTGATCCATGCCGTCGAACGCGTCGTAGATCCACTGCGCCATCAGATCGCCCCTGAAGGGCGCATGCTTCAGCGCTCGCATGGCCACCCACCCGATCTTCAGCTTCCGGGGAAGGAAGTGGGGCGCCGCGAGGAGTCCGTCGATGTCGCCCCGCTCGAACCAGAGATCGCGGAACCCGTCGAGCGAGAGGTCGTGGGCCAGCGCCTTGGCCAGGCAGACCCCGTTGATCCCTCCTGCGGAGGTTCCCGCGACCACGTCGACGACCACGCGCGTCCGCACTCCTTCGGCGTCGCGCTCCGCCATCTCCGTGAGCAACCGCCGGTAGACGCCCTCACTGAGGCTCGGCGACTCGGCGGCGGGCTCCGGCGTGTCGAGCAGCGAAGAAGCACGGACGAGGCGGTGGAGCTCCTTCGTCAGACCGTGCATGTAGATCGCCAACGACGAGCCGCCGTAGCAGACCAGCGCAAGGCGGAGCTCCTTCACGGAGCCACTGTCGGACGGCTCCTTTGCGGCGATGTGGGGGTTCGGCGTGTCCAAAGGCCCGCCTTCTGTTCGACGAGGAAGACTGGCCGCAGCGCGGGCAATCTGGCAGACCGTCCTCCACGCGTCAAGCGGGCGCGGGGCCGGTCGATTCGACCGGCCCCGCCCGACGACGAGTGCTACGACGTGGGCTGGACGATGATCAGCGAGTTCCGGTCGGGATCGCGCAGCCAGAACATCGGCGGCACCGGGTCGCCGTACCGGCTGATCTCGTCGTCCACGTCGACACCGGCGGCCTTGAGCGCGGCGTGGTCGGCCTCGACGTCGGAGGTGTCGAGGATGATGCCCGTCTCGGCGCCGCCCGCCTCCTTGCCCTCCGGCGGAGGCGCGAGGGCGATGGTCGTCTTGCTGTCGCCGATCGCGACCTCGACCCAGCGCATCCCTGGGCCCATCGGGAGGTCGACGACCTTCTCGAAGCCGAGCGTGCCGACGTAGAAGTCGACCGCGCGGTCGGTGTCCGAGACGGTGACGCATACGCGGCCGACGGCGTTGAGGTTCAGCTTGTTCTCCACCTTGTTCTCCACCTTCGACATTCTGGGCCTCCTGTTCGTCGGGGTTGTGTCCTTGGACCGCGCGAAGCACGAAGAGTCATCGGTCCGTGTCGAGCTTGTGAAGGTTCCGTAACGAGGCCCAACCTTCGGTCGCTCCGCGCGTCCGAGCCAGAGAAGGACGCGAACCCGGAGGATTCCCATTTCGAGCGACGAGATCATCAGGGTCGAGAAGCACCAGATCGAGCAGTTCGTGGCGCTCGGCCTGGGACGCTACGAGGCGATCCGGGCGGTCGAGGCGGGGATCGACTGTGTCGCCGTGCAGTCGCTCGTCACCGAGCAGGGTTGTCCGCTCGGTGTCGCGCTCGAAATCGCCCGCTGACTCCGAGGCAGCGGGCTATCGCCTCGCGGCGACGCATACGCACGAGGGGGAGGAGAGCGGCGACCAGGACGAGCGCTGCGGCGGCGATCAGGCCGAGCCTGAGCCGGTCGTCGCTGGTCCGCTTCGACGGCGCGGCGAGCCGAGGGGCGTGCAGCGTGATTCCGTGCGTTGCCGCGAGACGCTCGACCGCGGTGATCGCCGTGGCGGCGAGCCCGTTCGCGCCGGGCGCGACCTTCAGGCCCGCAAGCGCACGTCGCTGGCTTCCGGAAGGGTGGCCGAGCTGGTAGGTGCCGAGTCCCGCAGGCATCACGATCAGAAGCCGGCCGCGGTAGGCGAAGGAGACCTCGGCGCGCGAGGAACTTCGCGTACTGCTGCGGCTTCGCCCACAGCGCGGTCACCGACCCGAGGTCGGTGGGCGAGGCGATCAGCGCGATGCTGATCGGATACCCGTCCCGGCCGCGTCCGAGGCGAGCGCCGCCAGCTGCCGGAGCGCGTCGCCGAGATCCGGCGTCGAAGGGCGGGAAGACCTTCGGTGAGGAGGAAGTCGCTAGCCGGGTCGCCGTCCGCGCGGGCCATGCCCGCTGCGACGAGCGCGAGCGCCGCCGCGAGCGCGAGCGACGGCCGAACCTACCCGAGGACACTCTGGGCGAAGAGGACGACGACGATGACAGGCGGCGGCGCCGAGCGCGAGCGCGACCAGCGCGGCGAAGAGCTTGAACCGGACGTCGAGCAACAGCCTGTTCATCCGTTCGCCTTGTCGACGAGCAGGACGTCGAACGGCTGCTTCCCCGGCGGCTGGATCTCGAACGAGAGCCCCCAGTGGCCGACCATGACGAGCGCGGGGGCGGAGTGCGTGTAGACGCCGGGCGCGGTCTCCGCGAGGTGGTAGGCCTGCTGCGCCCATCTCCATGTCGAGCATCGTGAACGCGGTGGTGACGTCGGCGCCGCGGACCGGCTTGCCGTTCCTCGGTGATCCGCACCGCGAAGGCGTTCGGCACGGCCGCCCTGTTCGGGGCGACGCGGAACTCGAGCCGGTAGCCGTTCTTCGACGACCACGTCGTCACCGGGCCCGGGCCCGACGTGCGCGCTGCGCCTTGCCGACCGACGCGAGCGCCTTGGACGGCGGCGGGAGGCTCGAGAGCACCGCCGCCGCGAAGATCGCCGCGGCGACGAGCAGCACCTCGCCGCCGACCAGCCGGCGCAGGAGCGGGCGGCCGGCTCGCCGAGCTCGGCGCGTTCCCGCGCGGCCACCAGCCGCGGCTTCGTGCGCAGCAGGTTGACGGCCGCGAGCAGCATCGCCGTCGAGCAGCAGCCCGATCTTGACGAGCATCGCCTCGCCGTACGAGGTCTGCCAGAGCGAGGCGAGCGTCGGCAGGTGGAACAACGCCGCCGCGATCCCCGAGCCGATCAGCGTCGAGCACCGAGACGAACGCGACGTTCGAGAAGCGCGGCACGCAGACGACGAGCCCGGCACACCCGTCGGGCCGACGGCAGCGCGCGCCCAGAGGACGAGCAGGCCGGCGAGCCCGCCGATCCAGATCGAGCCCGGCGAGCAGGTGGAGCCAGTCGAAGAGCAGCGACCAGCCCGCGCGGCGACGTCTGGGCGGCGTGGCCGGCGAGGCCCGGGAGCACGAGGATCGCGGCGCCTGCCGCGGCAGCGCACCGACAGCGACGAGGAGCTCGGCGATCGAGCGCCGCGGCCGGTCGGGCCGGTCGAGCCAGAACGCGAGCCGCGGCGGCGGCGGCGAAGAGCGCGAAGCAGAGCTCGAGGTCGAGCATAGCCGCGGCCGAACGAGGACACGCGCATCAGCGGCACGAGCGCACCGAGGGCGAAGGCCGAGCGGAGCGCGAACTTCGCGGTGGCGATGTCGAGGTAGATCGGCGATCGCGACGAGCGCGACCGCCGCGGCGACGAAGAACGCGATCGACACGCTCCGCAGCCGCGTCCCGCCCACGCGCGAGACCAGCGGCCGCGCGATCAGCGATCCGCAGCACGAACAGCCCGATCGCCGCCATCACCGAGAGGAAGACGACCCAGCGGGCGATCAGGAGCTGCGGCGTCGCCGCGGTCTCCGAGATCGACGGGATCACGAACTGCGGCGCCGGGCCGGGGTTCGGGCCGACCGCGAACGTGAAGGCGCCCCGCACCGGGTGGCCGTCGACCGAGATCGCCCGCCAGTAGACGAGGTACCAGCCCTCGGCCAGCTTCGCTCAGCGGGACGACGAGCGTGTCGGCGTCGGCCGGCGAGCGCCGCGGCGGGCCGGTCGTCTCCTGGGCGCCGGCCGCGTCGGTGACCGAGACGATCGCGAAGCGCGGCTCGACCGCCTCGCTGTAGGTCAGCGCGACCTGCCGCGGCGGCGCTGTTCACGATCCCGCTCGCCGACGGGCACGGTGCGCAGGAGCGCGGCGTGCGCCCACGCCGCGGCCGGCCAGGCGAGCGCCGCGGCCAGCGGCGACGAGGATCGTGCAGCGCCGGCCGCGCGAGCGTCATGCGAGCGCGCGGCCTCCCGTCCGCGAGAGCAGGCCGACGACCGCGACGACGAGCGCGGCGCCGGCGACGATCAGCGCGACGATCGCGAGCGTCGAGCTGCCGCCTCCGCCGAGCGACGCCTTCGCCTCGATCGTCGGCGCCGGCGTAGTCCGAGCTCTCGGGCCCGGACCAGTCGACGACCGAGCCGTCGGAGTAGGTCTGACGGACGCTGAACGTGTACGTCTTGCTCGCCGACGGGCTGGCGAGGAACTGGAAGAGCGAGTCCTCGCCGGTCGGCACGCTGCCGCCCGTCCAGGTCACCTTCTGGATCACGGCGTCCTCGCCGGAGCCGGTCTGCTGCACCTGCGCGCTTCCAGCCGGGGCGGGCACGAACGAGTCGATCCCGAACCCGGCGGGACGGTGAGCTCGACCTTCGTCGTGGTCAGGTTCTCCTTCTCGGTCGGCACCGCGAGCGTGAAGAGCTGCAGCTGCTTCGCCTCGACCACCACCGGGCTGATCCGGGCATGGGCCCAGGCGGAGCCGACTCCGACGAGCAGCGCCGCCACCGCGACGAGCAGGCCGACGAGGCACCGGCGGCCCGCGCTGACTCCGTGCATCGGCTTCTCCTTTCGTTGCGGGTCACCTCAGCGCACCCGCAACGTGAACGGCGCGGTCAGGACGCGGCCGTTCACCTTGGACTGCAGGAAGAGCCGCCAGGTCCCGGGCACCGGAACGAGCACGCCGACGCTGAGCTTCCCCGGCGTCGACGAGGTTCCGGCGACGCTGGTGCCGCCGAGCAGGCTCGTGCAGCCGCTCGCGCCGGGGGCGCAGACGTGCGTGTGGAAGTAGTCCAGCGAGCCCCGCCGGAAGAAGATCGCGTGCGCGAGCGCCCCGTACCAGGGCGTGAACCTGGCCGGCTTGCCGTTCGGGTCGGTGACCGTGACGGTCAGGAAGTTCGCCTGGATCGCCTTGCAGCGCCGGCCGGCCGTGCATCGTCGACGCGGAAGCCGTCGACCACGTCCGTGGGGCGGAACGGCGGCAGCGGCTGCCGGCGCGTCGGTGCCCGGCGACGCGGATCGTCCGGAAGAGCTGGAAGTTGCGCAGCGGCCCGCTGAGCTGCGGGTAGACGTCGACGACGATGCGGTACGTGCCGGGAGCCGGGAACGTGACCCGCTCGCTGGATCCGCCCGTTCGGCGCGATCGGCGGATGGCGGTGGACGATCGTCGCGAGGTCGTCGCGGACGATGATCAGGTGCACGCCCGTGTGCGGCCCGGCGCCGCGGCTGAAGTGCGACGAGCGGCCGGCCGTCCGGCTGGCGGATCGTGAACGCGACCGTCGTCGGCTTGCCGGGCGTCACCGGGCCGGACGGCTCGAAGCCGGTGAGCGTCGAACGTGCGGGCCGGCTGGATCGTCGGCGCCGCGGGCTGGGACGAGCCGGAGCCGCCGCAGGCGCTCAGGGCTCGCGACCGACACGGCGACCGCGAGACAGGATCAGTGGGACGGAATGTCTTCATCGGGAGCCTCCAGCAGGTACGGATCGGGACGGGTCGGAAGATGGGTCACCGCCGTCGCCTTCTCTTGTGTTTGTTCCGCGCGGGCGGTCGTGCCGGCCGGCGCTGGCTGGACGGGAATCCGCTCGATCCCGACGGAGACCGAGAGCAGGGCGGTCGCCATGCCCGCCACCACCGCGAGCAGCACCGCCAGCCGCGCGGCCGCCGCCGGCAGCGTCGAGATCACGTAGCCGTGCACGAACACGCCGAGCGAGCCGGCGCTGAAGGTTGCGGCGACGACGCCGATCCCGGCCGCGGCCCAGATGCGCAGCGAGCTCCAGCGGCGCCGCAGGGAGACGACGGCGACGGCGAGCAGCGCCGCGACGACGCCCACCTCGACCCATTCGCCCGCCCCGCTGATCTCGTCGGCGGTCGCGAACGACGTGCTCGCCGCCAGCGCGCCGAAAGCCGCCAGTGCGCCCAGGACGACGAGCAGCCGGGCCCGGTCGCTTCGGGCAGCCGCCAGGCGGCACCCGCGCACTGGCCGCGGCCAGCACGACCGCGCCGACCGCCCACGGCCACGGCTCGGACGCGAGACGCGGACGACGGTGCCGGCGAGCGCGATTCGCCGCCCGTCCAGCTCGACCGGAATCGACCACCGGGCGACCGCGCCGGGACGAAGGTCGATCGGCGGAGCGAGGCGATGATCGTGCCAGCGCAACCCGTGGTCGCGGGACGCGAGCGACCAGAGACACGCCGTTGCCCGCGGAAGCGTGGATGAGCTTCGCGCCCGCGGCGGTGGGCGAGTGGCGATTGACCCACACGCCCCGGGAGTCGAAGCGGATCATCGGTTCCTGCAGGTCGCCCAGGACGACCAGCGTCGCCGCCGGATCGACCTCCAGCCGGAGCCCGCGGTCGCCGTCCACGATCGTGGGCCGGAAGGCGTGCAGCGCGCGCGTCGCCTGCGAAATCCGCAGCCGGAAGTCCAGCGCGACCGTCGGCGCGCCGGAATGCGCGGCGGCGGTGCCCGGAAACGCCAGGAAGCCGCCGATGACGATCAACACGCGGGCGGGGACGCGGAGCCCCCTCCACGGGCAGGTGGTGCAACGCTTCTCCTCTCGACCGCACCCCCTGTCGGGGTGCACAAGGGCTAGGCCGGAGAGAAAGCGGGTGGTGCGCGCAGCGCCCCGTGCAGCGCGAGCGGCCGGGCGCGCCGGCGCTCGCCCGGAGCCGTGCTCCAGGCGGGCGCCACGATCCGACGCTCGGGCCGGAGACGCTTCTCGGCGAGCAGGGCGCGAACGGCCTGCCGGCCCAGTCGCGCAAGGAAGGCGAGCGCAGCTGCACTCGCGGTCACGACGACCAGGACCCCGAGCCATCTTCCGTCCGTGACGGATACGAGCGAGAGGGAGTGGGCGGCGACGCTGTGCTCGATGGTCTCCTGCACGAGCAGGAAGGCGAGCCCCGGACATGGCCAACCGGATCGCGGACTGGTCGAAGGAACGACCGGCCCCCAGGCACGGCAGGCGGAAGTCACGGTGGAGGAGCCCGAAGAGGACGAGTCCGACGACGCCCGGCGACCGCCGCCAGCGACAGTCCGGCGATCAGCCGGCTCGTACCAGCTCAGGTAGCCGTGAACGCTCGTCGGCCGGGGAGAACGGCCTGGTAGAGCGCGATGTGCCCGGCCAGCGCGCAGACGGCGGCGGCCAGGATTCGCCCGAGCACGCCGATGAATCGTGACCGCACGACCTGAAGGAGCGTGCTCCGAGGCCGTCGGCGCAAATGACAACGGTCTCGAGCGGCGCGTGCAGTCGATGATTTCGCGACGATCGCGGCGTCTACACGACGACATCGAGACGGAGGTGCGAGATGGGCGAGCTACACGTACACGAGTTCATCAGCCTCGACGGTGTGATCGACGCGCCGACGTGGACGTTCGAGTACGGCTTCGATCCGAAGATGGGAGAGGCGATCGGCGCGGTCACCGAGCGCTGCCGGGGGATCCTGCTGGGACGGACGACCTACGAGATGTTCGAGCCGGCCTGGTCGACACGGACCGTGGAGGACGATCCCGGGGCTCCGTTCTTCAACGAAACCACCAAGTACGTCGTCTCCGGGACGCTGACCGAGACGACGTGGCGGAACTCCGAGGTCGTCGGGCCGTACGACCCCGACGCGATCCGCGGGCTGAAGGACGAGGTCGGAGATCTCTACGTCTCGGGCAGCGGCACGCTCGTCCGGGCGATGCTCGAGGACGGCCTTGTCGACGAGCTGCACCTGTTCGTCTACCCGCTCACCCGCGGGGCAGGCCCGCGGCTCTTCCCCGAGGACGCCGCGCCCGGCAAGCTCTCGCTCGCCGCCAACGAGTCGTACGAGAACGGCGTGACCTACCTGGCCTATCGACCGCTCGCAGCCGCCGAGCAGACCGTTTAGCGAGCCGCCGAACTGGTCACTCCTCTCCTGAAAACCGAGGAGCCCTCGCGTCCGTACCGCCGGACCGAGGGAATCTACACAGGGGGGCAGGCATGTTTCGCATCATCACGACGGTCGGTGCGCTGCTGGCCGCCGTCGCAGTCCTCAGCGCGGGCTCGCCGGCCGCGCCGGAGAAGGGGCCGTTTCCCGACCTGATCCAGCTGCCGACCGGCTTCCGGCCGGAGGGCATCGAGGTCGGCAGGGGAACCACGTTCTACGCGGGGTCCGTCGGGAACGGCGCGATCTACCGTGGCGACCTCCGCACCGGCAACGGCGCGATCCTCGTCCCCGGAGCTGCCGGCAAGGCGGCCACCGGGATCGAGCTCGACAGCCGCAACCGGCTCTTCGTCGCCGGGGCGGGGACGGGCACCGCGACCGTCTACAACGCGGGCACGGGTGCGCTCGTCCGCACGTACACCCTGGGCACGGCGCCGACGTTCATCAACGACGTCGTGGTCACGCAGACGGCCGCGTACTTCACCGACTCGCAGAAGCCGGTGCTCTACCGCGTGCCCATCGCACCGACGGGCGCGCTCGGCAACGCGCAGACGATCGATCTCCGCGGCGACTACGCGCACGTCGACGGGCAGTTCAACCTGAACGGCATCGACGCGACGCCGAGCGGGAAGACGCTGATCGCGGTTCAATCGGTCAACGGTCGGCTCTACCGGATCGATCCGGCGAGCGGGATCGCGAAGACGATCTCGCTCGGATCCGGGAGCGTCCCGAACGGCGACGGCATCCTTCTCACGGGCAACACGCTCTACGTCGTCCAGAACCAGCTGAACCGCGTCGCCGTGATCGCGCTCGGCTTCGGCCTCTCCAATGGGCGGATCGTCGCCCTTCTCACCGACTCCGATTTCTCGGTGCCGACGACGATCGACGCTTTCGGCCCATGGCTCTACGCCGTGAACGCGCGTTTCGGCCAGCCGAGCCCGGAGACGCTGACCTACGAGGTCGTCCAGCTCCGTAAGCCGAGGGGCCGCTAGCGCCGCGTCCCCTCGACGGCGTCCAGGCCGAGCAACGAGGCCAGGTCCTCGAGTTCGGCCTGGACGGCCTTCGTGATCGTGCGTGTGAATTTCACGTTCTCGTGGATCGCGTTCACCTGCGGCACGGAGGCTTTGCGGTCGGCGGCGGCGTCGAGCTTCCCCACTAGCCGGTCGTCGTGGAGGATCGCATGGTGAAGTAACCCCAGCGGCGACCACGCAGGTGTCGGGGATGCCCTCCGAGACATCCGTCCCGACTTGCGCGTTCCGTCCCACGGGGGCCAGTCGGTCGCGCCGGCGAGGTGCAGGGCAGGTCGCTCATCGGGCGGATGTACGCGTCGAGCTCGAACAGGCTGCGGTCCTGCTCCAGGGCCTGCTTGACCTGAGCGGAGTCGTAGGCCGAGCCGAGGCGGCTCCCGGCGACGAGATCGGCGCTGGGCGCGATCGCGCGGTCGGGTCGATCTGGAGCAGGGTCAGTCGCCGGACGACCTCAAGCAGGTCGCGCGGCCCCGGGGCGTCGAGCAGCTGCGCGGGCACGGCGATGCGCCGCGCCTGCGCCCTGGTCAATCGGTGAGGAGTTGCCACCTCACACGGCCCCTTTCGTCGTAGCGCGGGAGGTCGTCCTCCGGAACCTCCTCCCAGGGCGCACGCGACCCGATGAATGTGTGGAACTCGGGCCGGATGCCGGGGTCGCCGTCGAGTGCGCCGAATCGGACTGCGATCTCCTCGCCTTCCGGCCACTCGTTGCCGAACAGGCTGGAGCCGCAGACCGAGCAGAACGCCTTCACGCGACCGTCACCGGGCCGGTAGACGCGGATCAGCTCCTCCCCGGCGAGCAGGCGGAATCCCTCGCGCGGTACGCGGCCCTGTGTCCCGCCGAAAGCACCCGAGTGCTTCCGGCAGCGCGAGCAGTGGCAGTGGTTGGCCCAGACGAAAGGAGCCGTCACCTCGAAGCGGACGCCGCCGCAAAGGCATGAACCCGGGAGCGGGTTGTCGGGGCTGGGAGGCGGCGCGGCCACGTCAGCTTCCCTCGTCCGGCTCGGTCGCCGAGACCTCGGCCGGATGCGACTTCGCGTAGGGATCCCGGGGCGCGCGGTCCTCCGACAGCGACTCGCGCGACTTCACGACGAGCCGCTCGATCGCGTCGGCCAGGTGCACCGGCGCGATGTTGTAGTCGCCGCTCGCGACCCTGATCCGGTGCGCCTCGAGCAGCACTTCCGCGTGGCTGAACCCGGCCGGCGGCTCGAAGCGGTACGACGCCAGCTCGATCAGCTGCCCGAGCGGGTCGGTGAAGTAGATCGAGTCCATGAAGCCCCGGTCCTTGACGCCGCTGTGCCTGACCCCGCGTTCGTCGAGCCGCTCGACGGTTTGGGCGAACGTCGCCTGCGAGAGCGCGAATGCGAGGTGGTGGACGCAGCCCGGATCGGTCGGGTTGCGCGTCGGGTCGGGCTCGCGCTCCTCGTTCGTGAAGACGGTGATCAGGCGGCCGTCGCCGGGATCGAAGTACAGGTGGCTCTCCGACTCGTTGTCGAGGTTGGGCTGCTCGAACACGAAGGGCATGCCCAGCAGCCCCTCCCAGAAGTCGATTGACGTCTGCCGGTCGGCGCCGACCAGCGTGATGTGATGGACACCCTGGCTCTGGATCTTCCGCACGACGCTCAACCTACCGCCTACCACCGCTAGGCTCGCAGGGTGGCCCGGACATGAGCGCCCTCGTCCACCGCGAGCGGCCGGCCGCCGGCGAGCCGGACGGCCTACTGGTCCTCCACCACGGCCGCGGGGCCGACGAGCAGGATCTGCTCGGGCTCGCCGACGTCCTCGACCCGGAGCGGCGCCTGCACGTCGTCACTCCGCGCGCGCCGCTGGTGATCCCCGGCTGGCCCGGCTACCACTGGTACGTCGTTCCCCGGGTGGGCTTCCCCGATCCGGAGACCTTCCACGCCGCGTTCACGGCGCTCGCCGAGTTCCACGACGAGCTCTGGGAGCGCACCGGCCTGACGCCGGACCGGACCGTCCTCGGAGGGTTCTCGATGGGCTCGGTGATGAGCTACTCGCTCGGGCTGGCCGCCGAGCGGCCGCCGCCTGCCGGCATCCTCGCGTTCTCCGGGTTCGTTCCGACGGTCGAGGGCTGGGAGCCGCACCTGGCCGATCGCAAGGCCACCCGCGCCTTCATCGCCCACGGCCGCACCGACCCGATCATGGACGTCGCATTCGCCCGCCGCGCCCGCCAGCTGCTCGAGGTCGGCGGACTCGACGTCGTCTACCACGAGTCCGACGCCGCTCACACGATCGACCCCGCGCACCTCCCGGCGGCCGCGGACTGGCTCTCGAGCGTGATACCCCGGGCCGCCTAGGCGGCAGAGTTCTAGACGTCCGCGATCAGCCCGAAGGCCAGAAGGGCGTCGCTGAGCTGGCTGCCCGGTACGAACTCGGCGGAGTGGGCCCAGAGCCCCTTGATCTGCGCGACCTTGGCGTTCGAGTTCTTCGCCTTGATCTGCTTGTAGAGCTTCCCCGACTGGTTCGTCGCCTGGTTGCCGACAACCGTGTCGTGGCTGCTCCAGTAGAGCCTGAGCGGGAACGGAAGGCGGGCGAGCTGGTCGACGTAGTTGAGTGGGCTGCGCTCGTTCCAGAGCGCCTGCTTGCGCGGGAGCTTGCTGAGGAGCTCGGCGATCGTCATGTGCCGCTTCAGCCTTGCGTTGAAGAAGGTGGCGCCCTGGCGGAAGCCGCGGACCGAGGCCGGCTTCGCGTTGATCTCCTCGATCATGCGGGCCGCGACCCCGGCCGGGTCGGAGCCGTGCGCCGGAGTCAGATTGGTGAGATAGGAGCACTGCGTGGCGAGGTCGCAGGGCGAGTCGAAGGCGCCTGCGCCGGCCAGCCTGCCGGTACCCCCGGAAAGCGACTTGGGGTAGCGGGCCGCGAGCAGAAGCGTTTCCTGTCCGCCCATGCTGCTGCCCAGCACGTAGATTCGCTCGAGGTCGATCGGGAGCCAGGGGAGCGTCGCCGTGACGATCTTCGGCATCCGGGCCAGGTCGTCGATCCAGCGCTTGTAGCCGTAGGTGAACAGGCTCGGGTCGGCGGCCGGCTGGTCGAACGTGTTGCTCGCCTTGTCATGGGCGCGGCTGAGCCCGTCCGGGCAGACGAGCGCGAACGGGCCGTCGGCGGGTAGGTCCCGCCAGTAGTGGGCCGCGTTCCCCCAGCCGAAGTTGTTGCGCCCGTGGGGTGAGATCACGAGCGGGAGCGGGCGCGGATGGTGCGCGGGGCCCCAGCCGCTCGGCAGGACGATCACCGCTTCGCGGACGGTCTTGTCGTCCCAGGCCAGGTAGGGAACCGTGTAGGCGCGCGTGCGAGAGTACGGCCAGTGCGGGTGATAGGGGATGGTCGGGACGAGGACGTCGAGCGGGGTCGGCGGCATCAGACGTCTCGCGCCTGGTTGACGAGGTTGAGGACGAGGTGGCCGCGGGAGGCGTTGCCGCGGATGTCGGCCGCCTCCACGTCCAGCCGGTAGTCGCCGTCGGGGAACGGGCTCGTGTCGAAGCCCCGCGCGACCCAGAAGCGGAACAGCCCCGGCTTGTTCGGCTTGTTCTGCCGCGTCCCAGGCGCGTAGACGTTGCCGAAGTGCACGTCGCTGGCCGGCTTGCCGGCGATCTTCGGGACGAACGAGCGGCGGAAGTCCGACGAGATCCGCCAGGGGACGTAGGCATGCGCGTTGCGGACGAGGCGCCAGCGCACCAGCGCCGGTGTGACGGGCATGCCGTGCCAGGGCGTCTGCGGCGCCGAGATCGGCGGCCGGTCGAACGTCTCCACGATCAGGTCTATGCGTCCGAAGATCTCGTCCAGCGGGCGTGAGCAGAGGACCCGCGAGACGACCGGCTCTCCGTAATCCTCGTACGGCGTCATCGCGCCCGGCCGGAGCGGATTCCAGTAGGCGTCGCCGCGTCGCTCTGCGAGGTGCACGTGGCCCCAGGTCTTTGCGATGTGTCCGAGCAGCGCTCCCTTGCGGACGCGCGCGCCGTCGGCCACCGCGGGCACGACGTGCCAGTACCCGTGCTCGCGCTGACCCTCGACCTCGATCACGGTGATGTTCTGCCCGTCGATCGAGACACGGCCGCCCTTGACGGCGTAGACGGCGGTGCCGTCGAGGGCGCTGACGTCGACCCCGAAGTGGAAGGACTTGCCGCCGCCGTCGCCGATGCGCGGGTCCCCGAACAGGCCGCGCACCGGGTGCTGCCGGTCGAAGGGCTTGATCGGCCACGGGTGAGCGTCCCCGCTCGGCGACACGATGCCGGAACCGTAACGGCTCCCGGCGCGGCGTGCGGCCGGCCGGTTGACAGCCCGGACGACTAGGGGAAGGATCGCGCTGAGCCGGATCGCCGGCAACCGTCGACAGAGGGGGCGTTCGATGCCACCAAGTGAACTGAGCTCGGCTGCGAAGCATCCGAAGACAAGGGTCTCGGGCTCCGTGCTGCAGTCGACCGACGAGGAGTCGTAGCCCGGTGGCGCGCGTGACCACCGCGCTCGACCGTCTCGGCCGTGTCGGCGTCTGGAGCAGCGGCGTCCCGAACCGGCCCGCCGCCGAGGTTCGCGACGGCCTGGACGAGATCGAAGCGCTGGGCTACCCGGCGATCTGGTTCGGCGAGGCGTTCTCGCGGGAGAACCTGTCGACCGCCGCGCTCGCACTCTCCTGGACCCGCGACCTCGTCGTCGCAACCGGGATCACGAACGTGTACGCACGCGATCCGGCGGCGGCGAACGCCGGCATGAAGACGCTCGGCGAGGCCTTCCCGGGACGCTTCGTGCTCGGACTCGGGATCAGCCACGCGCACGCCGTCGAGCTGCGCGGGCAGGAGTACGGCCCGCCGCTCACGACCATGCGCACGTACCTCGACGGGATGGAGGTGGCGCCGTACATGGGCCCCGAACCCGCCGACCGTGTCCCGATCGTCCTCGCCGCGCTCGGGCCGAAGATGCTCGACCTGGCGCGAGACCGCACGGACGGCGCGCATCCGTACTTCGTCCCTCCCGAGCACACGGCACAGGCCCGTGAGCGCCTTGGCGCCGGCAAGGTGCTGGCGCCCGAACAGGCCGTGATCCTCACCGACGACGCCGAGCGGGCGCGCGAGCTCGCCCGCGAGCACGTCGCCTTCTACATGACGGCGCCGAATTACCGGAACAACATGCTCCGGCTCGGGCTCGAGGAGGCCGATCTCGACGACGGCGGCAGCGAGCGGCTCCGTGACGCGGTCGTCGTCTGGGGCGACGAGGAAGCGATCCGAGCCCGCGTCCGAGCCCACCTCGACGCTGGTGCCGACCACGTCTGCATCCAGACGCTCCCCTCGGGCGTGCTCGACCTCGACGCGCTGCGACGGCTGGCGCCGGCACTGCTCGAGCTCTGAGAGAGGGATCGCGGCCGGATCAAGCCGTTCCGGGCTCCCCTGGGATCCGGCCGCGCTCCGATTGGACGGAGTTCTGCCCGGTGCCGGCCAGGCCCAAACACGGTTCTAGGCGCGGTCGAGCACGGGGGCGCCTGCTCGGCGGGCGATGTCGACCGGATCGAGGACGACCGTCATCCCGCGGGCAAGTCGCAGCGTCCCGCGCTCCTCCTCGGCACGGAGCACGCGGTTGGCAGTTGCCCGCGACGTGGCCGCGAGCGCGGCGATGTCCTCCTGCGTGAGCGAGATCGGCGTCCCTGCCTCGACCTCGCCGTAGTGGCGCACCAGCTCGAGCAGCCGCCGCAGCACCCGCGTCTCGGCGGGCACGAAGATCGCCTCGAGCAGCCGCTCGCTGGCACTGCGGACACGCGCAGCGAGCAAGTGGACGAGCACCGCGTTCACCTCCGGGTACTCCCGGCGCATCCGGTCGAAGTCCTCCCGGCCGATCGCGAGCGTCTCCCCGGCCTCTACCGCCGTCACCGTCGTCGAGCGCGGCACCGGGTCGACGAGCGCGAGCTCGCCGAATGCCTCGCCCGGTCCGTGGATCCCGACCATCACGCTGTCCGTGCGCTGCGTGACCACGCGTGCAGTGAAGCGTCCCTTCAGGACCAGGTGGAGGCTGTCGGCGGGGTCGCCGCGATGGAAGACGACCTGGCCGCGGTCGAACCGGCGTCTCCGCGCGACAGCGACCAGCCGCCGGAGCTCGGCCTCGGGCAGCCCGCGGAAGAGCTGGGTGTCGATCACCGCCGAACTGTCACCGTCGTCACACGGGGAATGTCACGACCGAGACGGAGGCGGAAGCGAGCCGCACTCGGGCGCCGTCTCTTGGACATGCAGCACCCGACAGAGGATATGGGGGAGAGGGGGGAGAGGACGATGCGTCGCAGACGGTGGAGGATCCGCAGGTGGCTGGTGCTGGCGGCGACGCTCGGGACGCTGGGCATCGCCGCGTCCGCCTCGGCGATGCCCAGCGGCGACGGCGCCGGGGCGAAGACGGTGTACCCCCAGAGCGCCGTCGCGGTCGGCGACGGCACGGGCAGCTCGACCTGGTGGTACGTCGTGATCGCAGCGATGGTCGTGTTCGGCCTGACGCTCGCCGGCGCCGCGATCATCCGGCGCACCGACCGGCGGCGGCAACTCGCAGGGCTGGCCCACTAGACGGGGGAGGGGCACGCGGGCATCGGGCCTGGGCAAGCGGGCCCGATGCCCGTTTCGCTGTGCGAGGCCGTCAAAGTGGTGCGGCCGGCGCGCTCGAAGTACGATGCGCGCCGAGCGGCGATGCCCCCGGGCCCTGAAACCGATGACGGCGGGAGCGCGGCGGCGACGGCGCCGTCGACCGAGCCCGCGCGGCCGACTCCTTTCAGGTTCTACGACAACCGCCAGAAGTACCTGGCCTTCGTCACGACCTGCAACGAGAAGGCCGTCATCGCCGCGCGCTGCGCCGAGGAGATCGCGCGGCTTCGGCCGACGCCGCCGGCGCTCGAGCTGTTCGACGCCGGGATGGGCGACGGAACGGTTCTGTCGCGCATGCTCCGCACCGTCCACGACCGCTTTCCGACGGTGCCCGTGCTGGCCGTCGCGAAGGAGATCAGCCTCGAGGACGTCCGCCTCGGGCTCGAGAAGATGCCCGACCGGTTCGTCGAGCATCCGCACACTGTCCTCGTCGTCACGAACCTCTCCTACGCCGACGCGCCCGCGCTCCTGCCGAGCGACCCCGGCGCCGCCGCGAGGCTCAACTGGCAGGAGGTGGCGCTCGAGGGCGCGTCCGCACACGAGCTCGGCGAGCAGATCGAGGCGCTCGGCCCGCTGCTCGCGTCCGGCTGGGGAACGAGTCCGAGCCCGGAGACCGGAAACCCGATTCCGCAGCAGCCGTCGGTGCTCGTGCTCTACCGCCACGACCACGAGTTCTCGCTCCACGACGTGATCGCCCGGCTCCGCACGCACCGGGCGTCGTACGACTTCGTGCTGGCGTCGCAGCCCTGGCGGGCGCGCATGGGGGCGGCGTTCAAGGTCGACAAGATCCTCGCGCCGCTTACCCGGAGCCTCGCCCCCGGCGGTCGCCTCCTGGCGGTGCAGTCGTGGGGCCGCGACCCGGCCGCCGAGATCGTCGAGCGGCTCTGGCCGGGCGAGCGGCCGTTCACCGTCGACCGGCACGCGCTGCTCGGCGCCCTGCGGAGAGCGCTCGGCGACGAGGCCGGCGACTACGACCTGACCGACCCGTCCGACGAGGAGGCGGTCTTCCGCTACGAGATGCACACGCTGCCGTCCGAGATCGGCGACCGCATCGGCACCTCCACGCTCTTCGCCGCCTGGAACGCCGTCATCTACGTCAACCAGATCGAGGACGAGCGGCTCCAGGAGGCGCTGCTGCAGAGCAGCTACCTCGAGGTGACGCAGGACGTCCTGCAGGAGCACGGGGCGCTCTGGTTCAACGACGAGGCCTTCGTCGTCGAACGGCGCCGGAACGGCTCCAAGGGTTAGCCCCAGACCCGGCGGGCCACCTCGCCGACCAGGCGGAGCTTTGCCTCCTGCTCCTCCAGCGTCATCGTCCGCGCGATCTCTCCCGAGGCAAAGCCGCACTGCGGGCTGACCGCCAGCCGGTCGAGCGGCACGTGCTCCGTCGCCTCCTCGATCCGCGCCACCACGTCGTCGGGGTTTTCGAGCGCCCCGTCCTTCGTCGTCACCAGCCCGAGCACGACCTGGTGGTGGGGGAGGACGTCCGCAAGCGGGGCGAAGCCGCCCGCGCGGTCGGTGTCGTACTCGAGCAGCAGCCGGTCGAGATTCGTCAGCCGCGGGAAGACCTCGCTCGAGATCGCCTCGTAGCCCCCGGTCGCCGCCCACATGCCGCCCGGCGCGTTGCCGCGGCACATGTGCATCGCGCGAGTGACGCCGGTCAGGCCCTCGAAGACCATGTTGTCCAGCTCGGCATCGGCGACCAGCTCGTGCGCCATGTCGTGGCCGTGCTCCTCGAAGACCGCGCGGTTGCCGGGGTCGATGTGCCACTGCGCATAGTTGGGCGCGTCCAGCTGGATGTAGTCGCAGCCGAGCTCGACCAGCCGGTCGACGATGTGCTCGCGCGTCAGCCGGGCGATGTCCTCGATGAAGTCGTCCGAGGTCGGGTACGCGTCGGTCGAGTACTCGGGGTGCCAGAAGATCCGGCTCCAGCTCGGCGCCGGGATCGTGTACTTGGCGCGGGCCTTCGCGCTGGCCTTCAGGAACGAGTACTCGTCGCCGACGATGTCGCGCTCGACCTCGAGCCGTCGGGTGACGAACGGCTCCTCGGGCGGCAGAGCCGACGTGTCGGCCGGATCGCCGGCCCCGGTCTTCCAGAGGCCTCTCCAGCCGGAGGCCGCGTTCAGGAACTCGAAGCCGCTGACGGGCGCCTCGAACAGGGGGTCTTCGACCATCGGGATGAACGCGATCCAGCCCGTCCGCCGGAACTCGCCGTCGGTGATCGCCTGGATCCCCGCGCTCTCCTGGAGCGCGATCGCCTCGAGGACCGCCCTGTCCTCGAGCGCGTGCAGCTCGCCCGCGTCGAGACTGCCGGTCCGCGCGGCGTCCCTTGCCTCCCGTAGGTACTCGGGCCGCAGCAGGCTGCCGACGACGTCCGCTCTCACCGTGGTGGTGGCCACTCCGGCGCGACTATAAGGTCCCGCCCGTGCGCGAGGTCGAGGGCAAGGTCGCGTTCGTCACGGGCGGCGGGAGCGGGGTCGGGCTTGGGATGGCCAGAGCCTTTCTGGACGCCGGTATGAAGGTGGCGATCGCCGACATCCGGCCGGATCACCTCGAGGAGGCAACGGCCGAGCTCGGCGGCGACCTGCACGCGATCCAGCTCGACGTGACCGACCGGAAGGCGTTCGCGCGAGCTGCCGACGAGACCGAGCGCGTCTTCGGCAACGTGCACGTCCTGTGCAACAACGCCGGCATCAACCTCTTCAACGACATCGCCGACGCGACCTACCAGGACTGGGACTGGGTGCTCGGCGTCAACCTCGGCGGGGTCGTCAACGGCGTCGTCACCTTCGTCCCGAGGATCAAGGCGCACGGCGAGCGCGGGCACGTCGTCAACACCGCGTCGATGGCAGCGTTCGTCGCCGGGCCGGGCGCGGGCATCTACACGACCGCGAAGTTCGCCGTCCACGGCCTCTCGGATGCGCTCCGCTGGAGCCTGATCCCGCACGGGATCGGCGTCTCGATGGTCTGCCCGGGCCTGGTGAAGAGCAAGATCTACGAAAGCGACCGGATCCGTCCGGCCGAGCTCTCGACGGACACCACCCCGGCCGACCCCGAGTTCATGCAGATCCTCCCGGGTCTGCACGAGGCCGGAATGGATCCGGACGAGATCGGCGAGAAGGTCCTCCGCGCGATCCGGAACAACGACTTCTACGTCTTCACCCACGCCGACCACCGCGACGAGCTGCGCGGGATCTTCGACGAGACCATCGCCGCGTTCCCCGACGAGCCGGTGCCGCCGGAGCGGCTCGCGGTCGAGGACGGCCGCCGGGCGGGGAAGGCCCAGGCACTCGCTTCCTGGCCGGGCGACTAGGTGACACTGATGCAGGAGGTCGCGGGCAAGACCGCCTTCGTCACGGGCGGCGCGAGTGGGATCGGCCTCGGCATGGCGACGGCGTTCGCCGCCGCCGGCATGAACGTCGTGATCGCCGACCTCCGTCGCGATCACATCGAGACCGCACTGGAGGCGCTCGACGGCAAGCCGGTGCACGCGATCGAGCTCGACGTGACCGACCGCGACGGCTTCGCACGCGCTGCGGACGAGGCAGAGGGCGCCTTCGGCCACGTGCACGTGCTCTGCAACAACGCCGGCATGGGCATCCTCGGGCCGGTCGCGGAGGCACGCTACGACGACTGGGACTGGGGCCTCGGCGTGCTGATCGGTGGCGTCGTGAACGGGATCCAGGTCTTCCTGCCGCGGATGCGCGAGCACGGCGAGGGCGGGCACATCGTCAACACCTCCTCGATGGCCGGCGTGCTCCCGATCCCCGGCGCCGCGATCTACATCACGGCCAAGGCCGCGTTGATCGGTCTCTCCGAGGCGCTGCGCAGCGAGCTCGCAGGAGAGGGGATCGGCGTCTCGGCGTTCTGTCCGGGACCGGTGCAGACCAACATCCGCGAAGGTGGCCGCACGCGGCCCGAGCAGTACGCCGACTCGGGGTACACGGAGCTCGAGCGCGACCTCGAGGGGCGGCCGAACTCGCCGCTCTGGATGGACCCCGTCGAGTGCGGCGAGCGGGTGCTCGCCGGCATCCGGGACGACGATCTCTACATCTTCACGCACCGGGAGTTCCGTGAGGGAGCCGAGGAGCGCTTCCAGGCGATGCTCGCCTCGTTCCCCGACGAGCCGCGCGAGGAGGAGCGCGCGAAGGAGATCGACTTCCTGCTCTCCAACCCGATCTTCCGCGACGTGCTGGAGCGCCGAACGCCGAGTTGACGATCCGCGCACCGTGTCTCGCTGATTGCTTGACACCCATCGGGAGCGGCGGGATAGTCGCGGCGCACGAGCATCACGCCAAAACCCAACGGAGGCCGTGCAAAGCGTCGGTGTGCCTGTCGGGACAACAGGCATGAGGGCGCCCACGCGCGGAGCGTTCCACGAGGCTCGGAGGAGGAGTCAGACAATGCGTCCAGTGGGACTTCTGAGCGTCGCCCGCGGGCGGCGCGGACTCGCGCTTGCAGTGACGATCGGGGCCTGTCTCGCCGTGTCGGCTGTCGCGGCGCTGGCGGCGACGAGTGCGCTCCCGCCGCCACAGGTCCTGAACTACCAGCTGTATGCCGGCGGCAAGGGCAAGGCCAGGGCCAACCTGGCGCCGGTCACACTCGGCTTCATCAACGGCCAGGGCGGCCCGCCGAACTTCAACTTCCCGCAGCCGACCCGGGTGATCGAGGCCGCGGTGAGGATGGCGAACGCCGAGCTCGGCGGCATCCACGGCCATCCGATCAAGCTCAACCAGTGCTTCATCGCGCAGGCTGAGGAGGAAGGCGTCCGCTGCGGCCAGCAGATGGCCAACGACAAGAACGTGAAGGTGATCCTCTACGGCGCGGTCGTTGTCGGGAACCAGTCGATCTACTCGACGATCAAGGGATCGAAGCCGATCATCGGCGGCGTGACGGCGAACGCGGCCGACCCGACGGCGAAGAACGCCTACTTCCTGAACGGCAGCCAGACCAGCGTGCTCGGGCCTTTCGGCACCTTCACGAAGCGGTTCCTGCCGAAGGTGAAGACGGTTGCGATCGTCTACCCGAACCAGCCGGGCGCCGACACCGCGGCCTTCGCGCTCCGCAAGGGCATGCAGCAGGTGGGCGCGAAGGTGACGATGATCGCCACGCCGCAGCTGGCGACGGACCTGCTGGGGCCGGCGACGCAGGCCAGCTCTGCCGACATGATCATCCCGGCCCTCGGTTTCACCGACTGTGTGCCGTTCGCCCGGGCGCTCGACCAGATCCACTACTCCAAGCCGGTGCTCTCGACGCCGCTCTGCACCTTCATTCCGAAGGGCGCGTACTCCGGCGGCGACCTGCCCCAGTGGACGTACGGCATCGCGCAGACGCTGGTGAACCTGCGCTCGCCGCAGTCGTCGCTCTACCTGAAGAAGGGCCTCCAGTACGGGGCGACCATTGCCGACATGGTCAACGTCTTCGCGGAGATCGCGTGGGAGGAGCTGCTCGCGACCGTGAAGATCGCGAACAAGATCCCGTACAACAAGATCAGCTCCGCGACGATCAGTGCCGGGTTCAAGAGCTTCAAGGGCCCGCTGATCCTGGCGGCCCCGAACGTCTCCTGCGGGAAGGTATCGGCGGGCGAGCCGGCCGTCTGCGGGAACGAGACCCAGTTCTACAACTACCTGGGCAAGGGGAAGTGGAAGGCGGCCTCCGGCTGGCTGAAGCCTCCCACGGGCAAGTAGCACCTTCGGCGGTTCGCGGCGGGCCCGGCACGAGCCGGGCCCGCCGCCTGTGAAACACTGAGGGCGGAGGTCGATGCAGAACGTCATCCTCTACGCCGCGCTGGGTCTGGGCGCCGGCGCGCTGACCGCGAGCATCGCCCTGGGGGTCGTCCTCATCTACCGGGGCTCCGGAGTGATCAACGTCGCCGTCGGCGCGATCGCAATGATCGGCGCCTACCTCTTCTGGTCTTTCACGACCGGTTACCTCGGCTTCACGCTCGCTTCCGCGCCCGCGTACGTCCTGACGCTGGTCTGCATGGCGGGGCTCGGCCTCCTGTTCGAGCTCGCCATCTTTCGCCCGCTCCGGAACACGGCGCCGGTGGCGAAGCTGGCGGCGTCCCTTGGTCTCCTGCTGGTGTTGCAGGCGGGAGCGATCGTGGTCTTCGGCGACACCACGAAGTCGGCGCACTCGATCCTGCCCTCGCGCACGCTGACGATCTTCGGCCGGGTCGTGCCGGAGGACCGCTTCTGGCTCGCCGGTATCGTGATCGTCGTCGCGGCGGTGCTGGCGGCCCTGTACCGCTGGACGCCGTTCGGCCTGTCCACGCGGGCGGCGTCGGAGAACGAGGTCTCGGCCATGCTCGCCGGCCTCTCCCCGAGCCGCCTGGCGGTCGTCAACACGGTCCTCGCGTGCGTGGTTGCGGGCGGGCTCGGCGTCCTGGTCGCCCCGCTGGTCACGCTCGACGCGCAGACCCTGGCGTTTGCGGTCGTGCCGGCGCTGGGGGCTGCACTGCTGGCCGGCTTCACGTCGTTCTTCATCGCCTGCTTCGCCGGGCTCGCGATGGGCGCAATCCAGTGGCTGATCGTCTACTGGCAGACGCAGAGCTGGTTCCCGACCGACGTCGGCGGTGCGCCGGTCCGCGGCGTGTACGAGCTCTTCGTCTTCCTCGTGATCGTCGCCGCGCTGTTCCTCCGGGGCGCGAGCCTCCCCGGCCGGGGCGAGATCGTCGAGAAGCGCCTGCCGGTCGTCCCGCGGCCGGAGCGACTCCTCCGGTCGAGCACGATCGCCGCCGCCGCCGGCGTAGTTGCCCTGATCGTGTTTCCCTACGACTTCCGGCAGGCGCTGATCAACTCGCTGCTCGGCATCATCATTTGCCTCTCGCTCGTCGTGATCATCGGCTTCGTCGGCCAGATCTCGGTCGTCCAGCTCGCGCTCGCAGGCGTCGCGGGCTTCACGATGTCGCACCTGACCACCGACGCGGGCGGGATCTGGGCGAAGTTCCCGATCTCGCTCCTGATCGGCGCCTCCGTGGCGACGATCGTCGGCCTGGTGATCGCCGTCTCCGCCCTGCGCGTGCGCGGCGTCAGCCTGGCCGTCGTCACGCTCGCGGCCGCCGTCGCACTCGAGCAGTTCGGATTCCTCAACTCGCGGTGGGGAGGAGGGCCGCGCGGCTCGCCGGTCGAGCAACCGTCCATCGGCGGTCTGAACCTGGCGCCTGACGCCTCCTTCAGGGGCCTGGACGGAGACCTGCCGAGTCCCGTCTTCGGCTTCCTCGTGCTCGCCGCAACCGTGCTGCTCGCGCTGCTGGTCGCGAACGTCCGCCGCTCGAGCCTGGGCCAGCGCATGCTCGCCGTCCGCTCCAACGAGCGGGCGGCGGCGGCTGCCGGGATCAACGTCCGGAACACGAAGCTCGCCGGCTTCGGCATCGCCGCCTTCATCGCCGGCATGGCCGGCGCCCTGTACGCCTACAACTTCGGCTCCGTCAGCTCGACCCGCTTCGGCGCGGTCTCCGCACTCGGGCTGATCGCCTTCGCCTACTTCGGCGGGATCACGATGGTCTCCGGCGCCGTGATCGCGGGGGTCGGCGCCACCGAGGGTCTCTTCCCACATGCGTTCGACACGTGGTTCGGGCTGAACGGGACATATGCCCTGCTGGTCGGCGGCTTCGCGCTGATCATCACGCTGATCATCAACCCGGAGGGCATTGCCGGGACGGGCTACAAGAAGCAGCAGCAGAAGAAGAAGCGGCAGGCGGCCGGGACGGTTCAGGCGCGCCGGTTCGTCCCCCGCCTGTCACGCGCGGGCGGGAAGGAGGCCCCGTGACGGCCGTCCTGGCGGCCACCGGCATCTCCGTCTCGTTCGGCGGCCTGCGCGCGCTCGACGACGTCGACCTCGAGGTGCCCGAGGGGAAGCTCGTCGGACTGATCGGCCCGAACGGCGCCGGGAAGACGACGTTCATCGACGCGATCTCGGGCTTTGTCCCGTACCAGGGGCACGCCGAGCTCGACGGGCAGTCGCTGGAGGGCCTCCGGGCGCATGCGCGGGCGCGCCGCGGGCTGGCCAGAACATGGCAGTCGATCGAGCTCTTCGACGACCTGACCGTGCGCGAGAACCTCGCCGTCGCGTCCTACCGTCCGTCGGTGTGGGCGACGGTGCGCGAGGTGCTGTCGCGGCCGGTCGGCTCGACGCCGGCCGTCGAGCGGTCGCTGAAGCTGCTCGGCCTGGACGCGAGGCTCGACGCCCTGCCGTCCGATCTCGCCCAGGGCGAACGGAAGTTGGTCGGCGTCGCCAGGGCGCTTGCGGCCGAGCCGAGGCTGCTCTGCCTGGACGAGCCGGCGGCAGGCCTGGACAACCAGGAGAGCGAGGAGCTCGGCCGACGGCTCGAGGAGGTCGCGCACGCGGGCCAGGCGACACTGCTCGTCGACCATGACATGGGCCTCGTGCTCGGCATCTGCGACTACGTGGTCGTGCTCGAGTTCGGGAAGGTGATCGCGCACGGCCCGCCCGAGTCGGTCCGCAAGGACGAGAAGGTGATCGAGGCGTACCTCGGCAGCGCGGCTGCCGAGGTGGAGCAGGCGGTCAAGCAATGACCGACCCGCTGCTGGCCCTCGAGGGGCTGGCCGCCGGCTACGACCAGGCGCCGGTGATCCGCGGCCTCGACCTGACCGTCGGGGCGGGGGAGGTCGTGGGCCTGCTCGGCGCGAACGGCGCGGGCAAGACGACGACGCTCCGGGTGATCTCGGGCCTCGTTCGCCCGCTCCAGGGCCGCGTGCGCTTCGGCGGCCTCGACCTCGCCGGCGTCTCGCCGACGCAGCGCGCCCGCCGGGGGATCGTGCACGTGCCGGAGGGCAGGGGCATCTTCTACGGCCTGACCGTAGCCGAGCATTTCCGGCTCGGCTTCCGCGGCGAACGCCCCGACGAGGAGGCCGCGTACGCGCACTTCCCCAAGCTCGAGGAGCTGCGCGCGAGGCGGGTCGGGCTGCTCTCGGGCGGCGAGCAGCAGATGCTCGCCGTCGGCCGCGCACTCGCCCGCAAGCCGCGCCTGCTGCTACTGGACGAGCTCTCGCTCGGCCTGGCGCCCGTGATCGTCGAGAGCCTGCTCCCGGTCGTCCGGGAGTACGCGCAGGCAAGCGGGTGCGGGGTTCTGCTGGTCGAGCAACACGTCCAGCTGGCGCTCGAGGTCGCCGACCGCGGCTACGTGCTCTCGCACGGTGAGATCGTCCTCCACGAGCGGGTCGAGGCCCTGCGGGCCGACCGCCAGCTGCTGATCGCGAGCTATCTCGGCGAGCAGCAGGTTCCGATCGGCGAGAAGACGGCAAACTAGAAGGGGCAGCCCATGAGCGTCGCGACCACAACCGAGCGGAAGCTGACCGTCCTCGACCCCCGCGGATACCCGCCGAAGGTCGACGCGCGCGGGATGGCGCCGGCGCTGGAGACGCTGCAGGGGAAGCGCCTGTTCCTCGTCGACATCGGCTTCGAGAACTCGAACAACTTCATGGCCCAGCTGCACGGCTGGTTCGAGGAGCACGAGCCCGGCATCCGGACGGAGGTGGTGCGCTGGCGCGACCAGCACAACCCGGACCCCGAGCTCTGCGAGCGGGTCGCGGCGGAGGGGGACGCCGCGATCATCGGCGTCGGCACCTGACCGGGCTGCGCGCCGGAGGTCTCCGGCCACGTGATCGACATGGAGTCGAAGTACGGGATCCCGACCGTGGGTGTCCACGTCCACGTGTTTGCCCGGCTGGTGGACAGCACCGTTCGCACGAACGGGATGCCGCGGGCCAGGCAGGCGTTCGTGCGGGCCCCGATGTTCAACCAGCCGCCGGCCGTGCTGCGCGGCTACATCGAGGGCGACGACGCGGTACACGGCAGGCCGTTCATGCAGCGCATCTTCGACCTGCTCACCCGTCCGCTGGCGGACGATGACCTGCGTGGCAGCGGGTGGGACCGCTCGACGCCGAGACTGCTCGAGCCGGACACCGAGGAGAATCTCCAGCAGCTGTTCCGCGACAACCACTGGACCGACTTCCTGCCGATCGTGCTGCCGACCGAGGAACGCGTCGAGGCGATGCTGGCGGGGACGAGCCGCTCACCCGACGAGGTGGTCGGCAAGCACCGGCCCACGATCGGGATGGAGCTCTGGGAGTCGTCGGTCGAGAAGGTGGCGGTCAACGCGGTGATGGCCGGCGCTGCGCCGGAGCACTTCCCGGTGATCCTGGCGCTCTGCGCCAGCGGAGACACCGGCCGCCAGAGCAGCATGTCCTCGATGGGCAACATGGTCGTCGTCAACGGCCCGATCCGGAACGAGATCGAGATGAACTCCGGGATCGGGGCGATGGGGCCGTACAACTACGCCAACTCCGCGATCGGCCGCGCCTTCGGGATCGCCTCCCAGAACCTGCAGGGCGGTTCGGTGCCGGGCCTCTCGTACGGCGGCTCGCAGGGGTGCAATCTCTCCTACAACTGCTGCACCTTCGCCGAGAACGAGGAGCGGAGCCCGTTCCAGCCGTACCACGTCTACCGCGGCCACCAGCCCGAGGAGAGCACCGTCGCCGTCTTCTACGTCTGGGGCAGCGTCTGGTCGGAGCACCTGCGCACCCACTGGCAGGAGAAGCTGACGGCGATGATGTCGGGACTCGAGCCGCTCGAAGGGGCGCTGTTCGTGCTCGACCCGATCGTCGCCCGGGAGTTCTGCGCGAAGGGCCTCGACTCGCAGGAGAAGATCGCCCAGTGGGTGTTCGACAACGTGCGGATCCCGGCGCGCCGCTACTGGGACCACATCATGCTGAACATGGTGCGGGAGCAGGTCGAGGGCGGAGTCGAGCCGTGGGCGAGCCTGTCGAAGGCCGAGCCCGACGAGCTGATCCCGCTCTTCCAGCAGTTCGGCGTCAACGTCGTCGTCGCCGGAGGCGAGACGAACGGCCACTTCAGTATCTTCCAGGGAGCCCAGATGCCGCCGGCGTTCCGCTCCGACCCGAACGTGCCCCTCGTCGCCCCGATCGACCCCTGGCGCTGATGGCGACCGCCGTCGAGACGAAGCTGACCGTCCTCAACCCGGAGGGCTACCCGCCGAAGGTCGACGCGCGTGGGATGGCGCCGGCGCTGGAGACGCTGCAGGGGAAGCGCCTGTTCCTGGTCGACGTCGGTTTCGAGAACTCGGACAACTTCATGGCCCAGCTACGGGGCTGGCTCGAGGAACACGAGCCCGCGATCCGGACAGAGGCGGTGCGGATGAAGGATCAGCACCAGCCCGACCCGGAGCTGTACGGGCGGATCGCGGCCGAGGGCGACGCTGCGATCATCGGCGTCGGCACCTGACCGGGCTGCGCGCCGGAGGTCTCCGGCCACATGATCGCGATGGAGTCGGAGTTCGGGATCCCGACCGTGGCCGTTCACGTGCAGGTGTTCGCACGTCTCGTCGAGTCGGTCGGGCGGGCGCAGGGGATGCCGCAGGCGCGCCAGGCATTCGTGCCCGTCCCGATGTTCAACCAGCCTCCGGCGGTGCTGCGCGGCTACGTCGAGGGCAACGACCCCGTCCACGGTGCGCCGTTCATGGAGCGGGTCTTCGACCTGCTCACCCGGCCGCTCTCGGACGAAGACCTGCGCGGGTCGGGGTGGGACCGCTCGACACCGCGGCTGCTCGAGCCGGACACCGAGGAGAACCTGCACGAGCTCTTCCGCCGGAACCACTGGACCGACTACCTGCCGATCGTGCTGCCGACCGAGGAGCGGGTGGAGGCGATGCTGGCCGGGACGAGCCGCGCCCCCGACGAGATCGTCGGCAAGACCCGGCCGACGATCGGCATGGAGTACTGGGCGTACGACGTCGAGAAGGTGGCCGTGAACGCGGTGATGGCCGGCGCCGCGCCGGAGCACTTCCCGGTACTGCTCGCGCTCGCCTCGACCGGCGACACGGGGCGCCAGAGCAGCATGTCCTCGATGGGCAACATGGTCGTCGTCAACGGGCCGATCCGGGACGAGATCGGGATGAACTCCGGGATCGGGGCGATGGGGCCGTACAACTACGCGAACTCGATCATCGGCCGGGCGTTCGGGCTCCAGTCGCAGAACCTGCAGGGCGGGTCGGTGCCGGGGCTCTCCTACAACGGCTCGCAGGGCAACAACTTCTCCTACAACTGCGTCACGTTCGCCGAGAACGAGGAGGCGAGCCCGTGGGAGCCCTACCACGTCCAGCACGGGTTCGAGCCGGGCGAGAGCGCGGTCACCGTCTTCTACGTGTGGGGCAACGTGTGGGCCGAGCACCTGCGTACGCACTGGGAGGAGAAGCTGAAGGCGATGCTGGTCGGGCTCGAGCCGTCGATGGGCGTCACCTTCGTGCTCGACCCGATCGTCGCCCGCGAGTTCGTCCAGAAGGGCTTCGACACGAAGGAGAAGCTCGCCGACTGGGTCCACGAAAACGCGCGCATCCCGGCCGGCCGCTACTGGGACCACATCATGCTGAACATGATCCGAGAGCAGGTCGAGGCGGGTGTCGAACCGTTCGCGAGCTACCGGAAGGCGCCGCCGGACGAGCTGATCCCGATCTTCGAGACGAACAGGATCAACGTCCTCGTCGCCGGCGGGGAGACGAACGGCCACTTCAGCATCTTCATGGGCTCGCCGATGCGCGCGAAGTTCCGCAGCATGCCGGGACCGACCGTCTCGGTCGACGCCTGGCGCTGAGCCGCCTCACCGTTCCGCCAGATAGCGGTGGGCCGCGATCGCCGCGGTTGCGCCGTCGCCGGCGGCGGTGATCGCCTGGCCGGCCGAGTCCACGCGAACGTCGCCGGCGGCGAACAGGCCGGGAAGCTCGGTCCGCATCCACGGGTCTGTAGCGACCTGGCCGTGCTCGTCGAGCGCGACGAGCCCGTCGAGCAGCGCGGTGTTCGGAACGCGCCCGACGTGGACGAAGACTCCGGCGACCTCGACCGTCGACGATTCGTCGCTCGCGAGGTCGCGTAGCCGCAGACCTTCGACGCGGCCGTCGCCGAGGAGCTCCTCGACGACGGTCCGGCGCCTTACCTCGACGTAGGTGCTTTCGAGCACCCGCCGGACGTAGGTCTCCTGGCCGCTGAAGGCTTCCCCGGAGTCGACGAGCACGACCTGAACATCGTGGCCGCCGAGCTCGAGCGTCTCCAGGAGCGCCGAGTCGCCGCCGCCGACCATTGCGACCGACTTCCCGCGGAAGAGCGGCCCGTCGCAGCTGGCGCAGTGGCTGAGTCCCTTGCCCTCGAGCTCGTCCTCGCGCGGCAGCCCGAGCTTGCGCGGTCTCGACCCGGTGGCGGCGATCACCGCGCCGGCGGTGACCTCACGCGAGTCGGTGACCACGTGCCAGGCCGCGCCTTGGCGCTCGATGCGCGCCACCTCGGCCGGCTCGACCGTCGCGCCCGCGCCCGTGGCCTGCTCCTGGAGCCGCGGGCCGAAGTCGAACCCGGGCACGCCCTCGGGAAAACCCGGAAGGTCCTCGATCCGCTCGGTGTTCAGGATCGCGCCGCCCATGCAGAGCGGGTCGATGAGCAGGGTGCTCCGCCCGTGCCGCGCGGCGAAGAGCGCGGCCGTCAGCCCCGCAGGCCCTCCGCCTGCGACGACGACCTCGTAGTCAGCCGTGAGTCGGTCGCTCACCCGCCGCCGAGTCTAGGCCGAGACGGCGCTGACCGGCAGCGGGACGGGGGCGGACACCGGGGCGAGGGCCGGGAGGACGCCGATAGGAACGAACGGCTCGACGGCCAGCGCGTAGACGTCTCCACGGTCGAGCGCGTAGTCCTCGGTGAAGTCGACAGCGCCGTTGATCTCGATCACGCGCCAGCCGTCATCGTCGGGGAGGAGGTCGACGCCGACGAGGTCGCCGTTGACCGCGGCGGCGGCTGCGATCGCGAGGTTGCAAGCGTCCGGCGTCGGCGCGACTCTTCGGCGCGTTCCTCCGAGGGCGATGTTCGTGCGCCACTCGCCCGGCGCGGCGACGCGCTCCACGGCGCCGATGACGACGCCGCCGGAGACAACCAGCCGCAAGTCGAACCCACAGGGGGCGATCAGCTCCTGGACGAGCGCGCCGTGCCGGCGGAACCACGGCCGCCGGAGCAGATGCAGCAGGCACGCATGCAACTCGGCCCGCGACTCACAGCGGTGAACGTCGCGACCCCAGCTTCCGAACCGCGGCTTGACCACGTACGGCGGCTCGAAGGCCGGCGACGCGGCATCGTCCGTCAGGTGCGCCGCGCGCGGCTGCGGGACCGAGGCAGCGTGGAGGAGGAGAGCGGTGGCGAGCTTGTCGTGGGTCGCGATCAGCGCGTCGGCGTCGTTCACGACCCGGATGCCGCGGTCGCGCAGCCGGCGAAGCCGGCCGAGCCCCGGCTGGACGCCGTCGAGCGCCGGCCGGACGTCGAGGCGACCGACGACGACGTCACCGAAACGCGCCCGGTCCTCGGCGAGCTCGGGCGGGCCGACGTGCGCGTGTGTCCCGAAGGCGAGGAATGCGTTGCGGAGCTGTTCGTTGGTCGTCGAAACGGGTGATCCGGCGATGAACGCCCTTGGTGCAAAGTTGCCGAATCGCCGCCTGCCGAGCGCCGAGATCATTGTTCCTCCGGGTACGCAATTGCGCGGGCTGGAAGCAAAGCATGCATCGCGAGACGATGCGGTCAAGAGCAGGTGTATTTCCGGTGACCGCCGGCTCGTTGGGAACGCTGCTGCCCGGACGTCAGGTCGCAACGTTATCGGCCCGGCGGTAGATCTGGATCTGAACGCCGTCTCCGCCGACGGTCCTGCTCTCGACGAGCGCGAGCTTGCGCCGGTCGATCCCGTCCGGGAACAGGCGCTTGCCGCGGCCGAGGATGGTCGGAAAGACCATCAAGTGCAGCTCGTCGACCAGGTCGGCCTCAAGCAGCGTGCGGACGAGGGTGCCGCTACCGGCGACGAGGATCACGCCGTCGGTCTCCTCCTTGAGCTTTGCGATCTGCTCGGCGACGTCGGCGGAGACGACGGTCGTGTTCTGCCATTCCGGGTCGGTGAGTGTCGTCGAGACGACCACCTTCGGATCCGCGTTGAGCTTGTCCGCGAACGGCCCGTCGCGGGAGGGCCAGGCAGCTGCGAAGCCCTCGTATGTCACCCGCCCGAGCAGCTGTACCTCGGCCTCAGTGACCTCGTCGAGCTTGAACGCGTTGCCCTCGTCGCCGCGGTCGTACTCGAACGTCCAGCCGCCGTGTTCGAATTCCTCCGAGCCGCCGGGATCCTCGAACACTCCGTCGACAGAAACAAACTCCGTGACCACCAGCTTGCCCATCTCGATACTCCTTTCTCCGTCTGAGCTGCCGCTCAGCGCTTCACCCGGTAGTCGATGAACGTGGCGTACTGCGACTGCCGGACGCCCACGTGTTCCAGCTCGATCGAGCGCGAGAACCCCTCGAACAGGCGCTTGCCGCCGCCGAGGATCACCGGCGCGATGATGATCGTGAGCTCGTCGACCAGGCCGGCCTCGAGCGCCTGGCGGATCACATCGGCGCCTCCCATCACGTGGACGTCCTTGCCGCCGGCGGCTTGCCTCGCCTGTTCGACAGCGTCTTGGACGCCGGAGACGAAGATGAACCCGGCGCCCTCGGGCTCCTCTTCGGGCCGGTGCGTGACGATGAAGAGCGGCAATTTCCAGGGGTTTTCGCCGCCCCATTGCCCGGACGCCTCGTAGGTCCAGCGCCCGGCGACGACTGCTCCGATGCGGGCGAACGCATCCGCGAGCCAGGCGGCGTCCTCGCCCGTTGCCTCGCCCCTCGGCTCCTCGTCATACGTCCAGGGACCGCCGAATACCCAGTGGTGCAGGCGCTCGCCGCCTTCGCCCAGGCCCTTGCCCGGGCCGTCGTCCGGTCCGGCGACGTAGCCGTCGACGGAAGTGGTGATTCCCGCCAGCACCTTCGTCATCGGAGCATTCTCCCTTCGCGGTCTCAGTGTCGTTTCCCGGTCAGACTCGGGTCGCGGCCGAGACTCATCGGGCGTCGTGCCTAACGGGGGAGATCGACTACGGTTCGGCGAGGATCCCGCGGAAGAAGGAGGCCGGCATGGCCATGGAACACAGGGCGCTGAAGACGGCGCCGATGATCACCGACCAAGCTGCAGGTGCAGTCGAGAGCCTGCCCGAGAGTACCCCGGAAACAGGGCCCGTCCAGCTGCTGGTAGTCGGCTTCAACGAGCCGAAGTTCGAGGGGCAGATCCGGGCTGAGCTGGACCGGCTGAGGGACAACGACGTGGTCAGGCTGATCGACGCGGTCGTCGTACGGAAGGACGACGAGGGAAACGTCGAGCGCACGCAGATGAGCGACCTGACCGTCGACGAGGCCATCGACCTCGGGGCAAAGGCCGGAGCCCTGATCGGCCTCGGCTTCGGCGCAGACGAGGAGAGCATGCGCTCCGGCGCGCTGCTCGGCGCGGCGGAGGGCTCCGACGGCCACCTGCTCGACGCCGACGTCTGGTTCGTCGACGACGTCATTCCGAACGGTTCGGCGGCCGCGATCGCCCTGATCGAGCATCGGTGGGCGATCCCGCTGCGCGAAGCTATCTGGGACGCGGGCGGTTTCCACCTCGCCGACGCATGGGTGCACCCGGAGGACCTCTTCAGGATCGGAATGCGTGCCGCGGAGGAGATCGAAGAGTCATAGGCGGCCGACCGTAGGGACTCCCAAGGAGGCTGTCCAAGAAATCGGCTGGCGCTGCGTGGCGATCGGGGTGATACTCCGGGGGTCGTGAGGCAGGGGTTGCTTCTCGTCGCCGCCGTCGGGGCGCTCGTCGTTCTCGTCGGCCCTGGCGTGGCGACGCCCGCCTCGACCGCTTGCCGGCCGACGCTCTCCCAGGGCGGCGGCCCGTTCGACTCCCGCGCCGCGCCGCCGCCGCGCCGTTCCCGCATCGGCCGAGGGCACGTGCTGACCGGCCGCATCCTGCGCGCTCCCGACTGCAAGCCGGTTCGGGGCGCCGTCGTCGAGTTCTGGCAGGAGAGCCCCAACGAGGTCTACGACCGGCGCGGCCACGCCGCCGTCGTCACCGGTCCGCTCGGCACGTTCAGGTTCGAGGGTCCGGTGCCGCCCGGCGGCTTCCGCGGGCCGCACATCCACATCCACGTGAGCGCCGCCGGCTACGACGACTTCGTCACGACCTACCTGCTCGCCCGCGGCGAGCGGCAGGGGCGGATCAACATCGTGCTCGCGTCGTCGCTCTAGCGACTCCTACAAAGCTCTCAGCTTGCGGCAAGGCTGCTCTCAGGTTGCGGGGCGAAGGTCGAGTTGCGTCCGGATCGGGCGTGAATCGACCGAAAGGAGTCCTCCGATGGACAGGAAGCAACACCGCACCATGCGGATCGTTGCTGCTGCCGCCCTCGCGCTCGGCGTCGCGGGCGGAAGCTACGGGATCGCCAGTGCGGCGAGCGGCTCGGGCTCGAGCTCCGGCTCGGGCAACGTGCCCGCGGTCGCCGCGCAGGCGGGCCGGCCGCATGGCTGGAGCCCGCAGCGCTCCGACGAGACGCTGCTCACGGGTGACACCGCGAGCAAGGTGCGGGCGGCCGCGGTCGCCAAGGAGTCGAACGCGACCGTCAGCCGTGTCGAGACCGACGCCGACGGCCATGCCGCCTACGAGGTGCACATGGTCCGCTCGGACGGCACGCTCGTCACCGTCTACGTCGACAAGCAGTTCGAGGTCGTCGGCGTGGAGACCGGGATGGCCCGCCCCGCAGGCAGGCCCGCTCCCGGCCGGACGGCGTAGCCCACACCGGCGGGGCCCACCACGCGCGGGTGGGCCCCGCCGTCTCCGCCGTCGTAATGTTCCCCCGTCACCCGGAGACAGTGATCCCGGGCAACCGCGAAAGGAGACTGGAAGATGGCACTCGCAAGAGTCGTCGAGTTCGACGGAGTCACGAAGGACCGGCTCGACCAGATGAGGCAGGAGATGGAGGGCGGCGCGCCGCCCGAGGGCGTCCCGGTCAAGGAGCTGCTCGTGCTCCACGACGCCGACGCCGAGAAGGCGGTCGTGGTCGTCTTCTTCGACTCGGAAGAGGACTACCGGCAGGGCGACGAGGCCCTGAACGCGATGCCCACCGAGGACACCCCCGGCAAGCGTTCCTCGGTCAAGAAGTACGACGTCGTCCATCGCCAGAAGGTCTGAGCCATCCGACGCGGCCCGGGCGCCTCACGTGCTCGGGCCGCTCTCTTGTGCTGAGCGCCGTTCCAGATGGAGCTCGGCTCGCGGCCGGCTTCAGAGCTCGAAGCTTCAGGCGGCTCGCGGGCCGACGACCCGCCGGTTGCTCTCTTCGACCGCCCGCACGTTGGCGTATGCGACTGCCTCGCCGTGCGTGTACTCCAGTTCCCGGCGTGCGAAGCGGTACCAGTCGTTCCAGCTCGTCAGGCGGCGGTCGTCCATACATCCAGTGAAGCACTCGAAAGGTGAAGGCGGGGACAAGCATCGGTAAGGATTCGGAGAAACGAGGAAGGGCGTGACTTCGTCTTTGGATACGCGTGCCGGCCCTCGCGGTACCCCGGCTCTCAGCCCACGGCCGACAACGCGTGCTCCGCCAGCTGCTCGACCTGGCCGAGCCCCGGGATCTGCGGGAACACGATGAGGATGTCGACTGCGTCCGCGTAGGCGGCGAGCTCCTCGGCGATCTTCGTCGCCGGGCCGTGGTGGATCAGGTTCTCGGGCTCCGTCCAGAGCTGGCCGTAGTAGCGAAGGACGTGGTGGGCTCCCTCGTCGAGCGCTTTCTGCGGGTCGTCGCCGACGGCGACGTAGGCGAGGCCGGCGATCGTTGCATTCGGCTTGCCGGCGGCGGCGAACGCCTCGCGGATGCCGGGGGCGTACTCGCCCATCATGGCGCTTCCCAGCGTGCCGAAGATGAATCCGTCCCCGACCCGGACCGCGCGCTCGATCGCCTTCGGTTGCGTCGCGCCGACCCAGATCGGGGGGCCGGGCTGCTGAACCGGCGCAGGTCCGACCACGCCCTGCTCGCGTGACGCCTGCCGGGCGCCTTCCCAGATCTCCCGCACGCGGTTGACCTGCCGCTCGAAGCGCGGGCCACGCCCCGCAAGCTCGGCGTCGAAGACCGCGAAATCGTCTTCGCGGCCGCCCTGGCCGAGACCGAGGTCGAGGCGACCGTCGGACAGCTGATCGATCACGGCCGCCTGCTTCGCGACGAGCACCTCGTTCCGCGGCGGCAGCTGGAGGACGGTGGTGGCGAGCCGGATCGTCTCGGTCACTCCCGCAACGCCGGCGAGCGTCGCCAGCGGATCCCATGAGTCGTAGTTCGGCTTGTCGATCGTCCCCAGGACGTGAAAACCGGCCTCTTCGGAGAGCTTCGCCCAGTCCAGCATCAGCCGGCGGTCGGTCTCGTGGGCCATCGTGTTCGGCAGGCCGATTCCGAGCTTCATGTCGTCTCCTTGGTGGCGGGCCGCGTTTGGCCCGAGCTTACTCGCCACGACCTCGATCGCCGTGTCCATCGCCGGCACCCGGTCGCGGACGGCCGGGCCGTGGCCGACGGCCGGCAGAGCGGGCTCCGGCGCCGGCTGCCACGGAGTCCACGAGGCGCCCACCGCCGTAGACTCGAAGCCATGCCGGCCTGTCCCTCCTGCGGCAAGGATCTCCCCGGGAGCTTCCCGTTCTGCCCCTTCTGCGCGGCCGTGGGGGCGCCCGCACGCCCCCACGGTTCGTGCTTCGAAGCTCAGGGAAGCTGCGCGCGGATCGCGCCCGCGGGGTGCTCCTTGGTGTGCACGTTGACGTAGTAAGCCCGTCGGGTTGGCCAGGATGTCGTCGACGATCGCCGGGGTCGACGTCTGGCAACCACTCGAGTCGCCGGTGGCGCCCGGCGCGGTGAACGGGACCACGACCGGCCCGTTGACGCCGGCCGCGCCCTTGTGGATGTGCGCCGCGACCGTCGGCAGCGTCACGTTCGCCGCGTGCAGCCGGTAGCAGACGGTGGAGGTGTCCTTCAGGATCCGGAGCACGGCCGTGCCCGTTGCGTTCGGCTCGGTCGAGCCGTTCAGGTTGAACGAGTAGACGGTGCCGAAGTCGGCCGACGACGTGCCGGTCAGCTGCCCGCGGATCGCCCCGGCCGGGAACTCGGCCGTGTGGACGTTGGCGTAGAAGCCGGCCGGCGCGGCGAGGATCGCCTTGACGAGCGGCCGTGCCACCGTCGCGCAGCCCCTCGAGGTGCCGGCCGCCGTGGGCGTCGTCAGCGGTATCACCACCGGGCCCGCCACCCCGGCCGCGCCGCGGTGGATATGCGCGGCAACCGCCGGCGGCAGGTTCGAGGCCGTGATCTGGTAGCAGACCTGGCCCTGTCCGGCCCGCATGTGGAACTGGGCAGTCGCGGTCGCGACCGGATCGCCGGCGGGGGTCTCGCCGGTGCCCGTCATGGCGACGGCGAACGGCCGGCCGCCCGACGTCGGGGTCAGCACCGTCTTCGGACATGCGCCGGCCGGAGCCGGGACGATGTCAGCGGGGCGTTTGAGTGCGGCTCGGAGCGCCGCTCCCGAGACCCGTTGCTTCACGTACGGATTGGTCTTCGACGCCGTGCGGTGGCAGATCGTCGTCTTGGCGGCGGTCGTGTGTGCGCTCGCCGCCGTCAACGCGATCCCCGCACAGCACAACGCCGCGAGGAGAAGTGCGAACGGCTTCATGTCCCTCCTTCTTGAAGTCGAGCGAGGGCTTGCCTGTCGCCCGTTAGCTACGCCGTGGGCGGTTGTGCGGATTGCGCCGGGGTGCGGCTAACCGAACCCTGCGACGCAGGCTGGCAGCACTGCGCCGGCGCGGTCGCGTCGCCATCCTCTCCAGATGAAGGTTCCGTGCGCTCCCGACAACCGGACGCTCGAGCCGGCGAACGGGCCAACGCTGCACGTGCGGCCGCTCCGCCACGGCGAGGCACGAACGGTGATGCGCCTGTTCGAGCGCCTGAGCGAGCGCTCGAGGCGTGCCCGCTTCAACGGCGCCAAGCCTTGCCTGACCCGATCGGAGCTCCGGCGGCTGGCCTCGATCGACCGCGATCGGCACGCGCTGGTCGCCTACGCCGAGGGTGATCCGGAGCCGGTCGCGATCGCGCGGCTCGTGCGGGAGGGCCGCAGCGCCGAGGTCGCGTTCGAGGTGGCCGACGACTACCAGCGATGCGGGATCGGCTCGGCGCTCGTCGCAGAGCTGGTCGCAGATGCGCGAGCGGCAGGGATCACCGAGATCAACGCGCTGGTCGCGCGGGACAACTCCGCCGCAGTCGCTGTCCTTCGCCGTGTCGCCCGCGTGCTCGCGGTCTGCTTCGAGGGGCCGGATCTCTCGATCCGCGCGGCGATCGCCTAGCTAGACCGGCACCGCCACCAGGACGACGTTGTCCCGGTAGTGGCCCTGCGACTCGATGAACGGCCCGCCGCACGTGACGAGGACGAGCCGCGGCCGGCCCCTCAGCGAGTAGACGTTCGTCGGTAGGTCACGCTTGAGGTAGTCGCGGACGGAGACGACGCGGTAGGTGAAGGTGCGCCCTGCCGCCGTGGTGACCGTGACCCGTGCTCCGGCCTTTGCCTCCTTGAGACGGAAGAACGCACCGGCGCCCCCGGTCGCGCTGTCGACGTGGCCGGTGATGAGGATCGACCCCGACCTCGCGCCGGGCGCGGCGCCGTCCTTCCACCAGCCGGTGTGGTGGATCGAGGGCGGAACCGCGAGCGCACCGTGCGGGATGTCGATCCCGACAGCCGACACCGGCGCGTCGATCCCCAGGGACGCGAGCCGCACGCGCGTGGGTGCGCTCTCGCCGGCGCGGACGCGCACATAGCGGGCGACGTCGCCACGACCGGTGACGATTTCCGGCCGGACGAGCGACGTCTCGGCGACGACCGCGCACGGAGTGGTGAACGCGGAGACGAGCGGCGATCCGATCAGCCGCTCGCGGAAGGTGTAGAACCCCGTCCTCGCCAGGCGGAACGGCGGCGTTCTCACCACACCGTCGCCCCGGGCAGTGACCACGGTCGAGCCGTGGATGCGCGTGGTGCACCCGATCGCCGCTCGGGTCGCGAACGGGCCGAACAGCTCGACCCGGATCCTCGCCGCGGTCTTGCCGAGACCCCTGACCAGGACGCGGTCGAAGATCGCCGCGCCTGGGCGGACGACCTCGTTGGAGGTGATCGTCGTCACCGCCGGCTGCGCGTGCGAGAAGGTCGTCTCGGCCGTATCGGCGCACGTCGTCGCCGTCCCGGGCGACGCCTCGGAAGCGACAATCGTCTCGCGGTAGGTGTAGTAGCCGGCCTTCTCGATGCGCACGGCGGCCGTCGTGTAGGTCCCGTCGCCCCTGGCGACGAACGAGCCGTGCCAGTAGGGCGACCCCGAGCACGCGATCGCGTCGCGCGTGGGGAAGGGGCCGTAGAGCGCCACCTGGACCGGCAGCGCCAGTTTGCCGATACCTGTGACGACCACCTTGTCGGAGATCTTCCCGCCCGGCTTCGTCTGCTGGGCGCTGATCTGCGTCTTCACCGCCGGCTGGCCGGGCACGATCGTGGTCTCGGCGACGTCGGCACACGGAGTCTTCACCGCGCGGACGAACTCGCCGGCCGCGATCGTCTCGTAGTACGTGTAGTAGCCGGGCGTCGCGAGGGCGTGTGGCTCGGTCTGGTACGTGCCGTCGGCGGTGACCTGGATCGCCCCCGTCCACACCGGCGTACCCGAGCATGCGATCGCGTTTCGCGCAGGGAACGGGCCGTACAGCGCCGCCTGGACGGTGACCTGCTCGCCCCACAGCCCTGTCACCGTGACCGTGTCGCTCACCGACCCGTTGGCCGCGACCGACTTGGCGTTCACGACCGTGTGCACGGTCGGTTGGGCCTGTACGCGCACGCGTTCCGTCGGCGCGTTGCACGGCGTCGTGAACCCGATGTGGTTCGCGTCGGACGGGGCGATCTCCTGGTACTGGTAGTAGCCCGGCTGTGTCAGGGTTGCGGCGGCGGTCGTGTAGGAGCCCGGGCCGTTCGCCTGGAACGTGCTGACGAAGACCGGCTTCGTCGCACAGTCGATCGTCGCCACCGTACGGAAAGGTCCGTACAGCCGGACCGTGACGTTCTGCCGGTAGCTCGGCAGGGCGCCCGTCAGCGTCACCTTGTCGGTGCTGCGGCCGCCGGAGACGACCTCGCCCGGCGTCGCGCTCGTGCTCATCGAGACCTGGGCCTTCCGGCCGCCGGACGTGTCCGTGTTCGAGACGCGCTGCGACGCACCGGCCGCGAGCCGCTGGCCGTTTCGCGCTGCCTGCGGCTTCGACGGCCGGAAGATCAGGGGGAGTGTCGATGGGAGAGGCTCGGTCGTGGCCGTCAGGTGCACGCCGCCCGCGCCCGTGGCCGTGACCTGCACGGTGGCGACGCCTGCGGCGTTCGTCCTGACAGTCGAGGGCACGGCGCTCGAGCCGGTCGCGGAAAGAGAGAGATCGAGATTCGGCAGCGGGACGCCCGCGGCGGAGAGCACGCGGATGGTCGCCGTGGCCGTCTTCCCGGCTCCGATCGCGACCGGCAGCGCGACGTCGACCCGGTACGGCCCGTGATATCGGGCGGCCTCACGGCCGATCCGCGTGTAGAGCGCGGTGACGCCAGGGCCGGCCGCGGTGGGGTCGATCTCTCCGGGTCTCGCGTCGCCCATCAGCGAGTGCACGTAGAGCATCACCGCGGCCGCCGTGTTGTCGTCCGTGGTGCGGCCGTACGTCCAGATCGCGTACGCGATCTTCTGGAGGTTCGAAACCGGAATCAGCTCGTTGGCCCTGTTTCGGAGGCCGGCGGCCGGTACCTCCTTGTAGTCGTAGTCGGGGCCGGGGTACCAGAACCTGAGGTCGATGCAGTACATGTGGAACTGACCCGGGACGACGTTACGGAAGTCGCCGAACCAGCGGGTTCCGTAGCGGTAGGTCTTGTAGGAGCCGACGCCGGTCGTCCCGCAGATGTTGCGCGTCCCGCTGATACAGGGATCGTTCGGGTTCGGCGGATCTGCCGCCCGGCTCGTCGGCGGCACCACCAGGAGAAGTACAGCCGCCGCCCCCAGCGCCACGCCCAGAAGCCGTGCGCCCCCCATCGGCTCGGACCCTACAAGGCTAGGCGGTCGGTGGAAGCGACGGCAGCGACCGCCCTGACCGCCGTCCCGCCCAGGAACGCGACGTGGTGGTCCCAGACGGCGAGTTCGATCGTCTCGCCGAGGTCGATGGGCCGCCGGTAGTCGAGCTCGGCCCGCAACGGCAGCCGCGGATCGACGCCGAGCGCGGGCAGCAGCTCCTCGACCGCCTGCCAGTAGACCGCGTTGTTGACGTGGCCGTGCAGGTCGACGTCAGCCGTGCGTAGAGGCCAGGGCGCACGCTCGGCGTCCGCCGGCGGGTCCGGCAGCTCGAGCTTCGTCGAGGCGTGCCGCCCGTCTGCCGCCGCTGCGTAGACGCCGAAGTCCTCGATCCGCGCCGGCTGCGCCTCGCGGTCGAGGTGGATCCAGACGCTGTCGACCTCGATCCGCCCGCCCCCGTCGCCGACGACCGACCAGCGGCGGCCCGCGGCGATCGCTGCGACGCCGCTGCACCAGGTGGTCAGCTCGACCGCGCGGTCGTCGAGGAACGGCCGGAGCACGTCGATTCGGATGCGGCGCACGAACCAGAGATGCTCGGGCATCCCCCAGCCGGTCTCCTGCACGTCGTCGATCGCGATGTCCTGGAGGAACCGGGCGACGGCATCGAGCCGTAGGCGGCCCTGCGCGTCCATGTCGGCG
Source organism: uncultured Actinomycetes bacterium (assembly GCA_963808815.1). Lineage (GTDB taxonomy): Bacteria > Actinomycetota > Thermoleophilia > Gaiellales > Gaiellaceae > DATBLE01. The sequence continues at coordinate 271,698 of CAWEGI010000019.1, forward strand.
AGGCGGATGCGGCGGCCGTCGGAGAAGGCGCGGCCGCGCGGCGGGGCGGGAACGGTCGGGTCGAGCACGCGGCCAGTCTGACAAGGCGGGCCTTTGTCATTCGGCGCCTCGTGCGATTGGATACCTCCGTGGCTGCCTCGGCCGCTCAAGCGGCGACTTCTCCTCCGGCCCAGCGTGGCTGGCGCTGGGTCGCCGTCCCGGTCGTGGTCTTCGCCCTGGTCGCGCTGACCGCGGGGATCCTGGCAAGCCACGACCCGCGTTCGAAGGGCTACTTCCGTCTCTTCTTCAGCGACCCGGTCCATCTGAAGGCCGGCTTCGCGACCGCGGCGATCGCTCTGGCGTGCTTCCAGCTCTTCACCGCCGCCTGGATCTTCCGGAGGCTGCCCTGGTCCAAACCGGCCTGGGTCAATCCGGTGCACCGGTGGTCGGGGAGGCTGGCGTTCCTCTGCACGCTGCCGGTCGCCTACCACTGCATCTTCAAGCTCGGCTTCCGCCACTCGGACTCGCGCGTGGTGGCCCACTCGCTGCTCGGATGCGCCGTCTACGGCGCCTTCGCCGCCAAGGTGACGATCGTGCGGATGCACCGGTTCCCGAAACCGGTGCTGCCGATCGCCGGCGGTCTCCTCTTCGCCGTCCTGATCGGAGTCTGGTACACGAGCGCGATCTGGCTTTACCGGCAGCCGTCGGCCGCGCCGCCTCCGAGCCCGGGAACGAACGTCGTGCCGCCGGACGCCAACGCCGCGGCCGGCCGGGCGGTGTTCGCGTCAGCGGGCTGCAGCAGCTGCCACACCCTGGACGCCGCGAACGCGAGCGGGCAGATCGGCCCGAATCTCGACCGGCTTCGGCCGACCTACGCGGCCGTCGCGGCGAAGGTCCAGCAGGGTGGCGGCGGCATGCCGGCGTTCAAGGGCCAGCTCAGCGCGCAGCAGATCAAGGACGTCGCTGCGTTCGTCGCCACCAAAGCCGGCTCGGGCTAGGTGTCGCGGACGGCGACGGCCTGCACGGCGTCGACGTAGCTCTCCGTCTCGGGGAGGATGCCGACCGCGCGCACGCTTGCCACTCCCTGGTGGTAGGCGGCGACCGCGAGGCGCGTATCGCCCTGGAACTCGCGCAGAAGACGGCGGAGGTAGAGGACTCCCACGCGGATGTTGCCGTTCGTGGTGTGCGGCACGGCGCGCCCGAGGATGACGCCCTCGATGAAATCCCACGCCGGCGGGCTGACCTGCATCGGGCCCCAGTCGCCCGTCGAAGAGCGGACGTCGGACTGGTAGCCCGACTCGACCCAGGCGACGGCGAGTGCGAGGCGCTCGGGCACGCCCGCCCGCGCGGCCCAGCGCCCGACGCGCAGCTTCACGATCGAGGCCGGAGTGTTCTCCGCGGGCCACGCCGGCTCGAGTCGGCCGGCCGGCACGCCGGCCCTCGAGCGCGACCGCGGGCGCGGCAGGGACTTGCAGGCGAGGGTGGGGCAGAGGCGGGCATGGGTCGCCGGGCCGGAGATCCCGTCCGTAACCAGATGCCGCTGCTCCTGGTACGCCACGAGGGCGGCCTGCGTCTGCGGGCCGAAGCGGCCGTCGAGCGTTCCGACGTCGAATCCGTACGTGGCCAGCAGGAATTGCAGGACCGAGACGTCCCAGCCGACCATTCCGCGCTTGAGCACGCGTTGCCCGAAGAACGGCCGCCCGAGCCGGCCGAGTGCTGCCCGGGTCGCGGGCGTGAGTGTGCCGGTCGCGGGCAGCCGGTGTTGCCGCTGGAGGGAACGAAGGGCACTGGCGGTCATCGGCCCGGGGAGGGCGTCGACCGGCCCTGCGTACAGGCGCTTCGCGGCGAGCGCGACCTGGAGTCCGGCGACCTGCGGGTAGACGACCACCCGCTCGGCGGCGGTTGCCGTACCGGTCCAGGTGAAGCCGACCGCGGCGACGAGGATGACGAAACGAAGGCGCACCCGCAGGTGTTCCGCGTCCGGGCGCCGCGTTCCTTCCGAATGCGATTGTCTTCCTCGGTCGCGGTCGAGGCGGCGTATACGCCCGACCGGCCCAACCGAACCGCTTTGTCGGCTCCGGCGAACGACTGGCAGACACAGGAGCGGCACGAGGCGATTCCGACGGAGAGGAGCAGCTCGATGAGGCGGTGGACAGGGTTCCTGACCGGAGCTGAGTGGGCTCGGCTGGCGGGTTTCGGAGGAGGAGTTGCATTCCTGCACCTGCTCGGCTGGGGCCTGTTCGTCTACTACGCGCGGAACAACCCTGCGCTCGCCGGGCTCGGCACCCTCGCCTACACGTTCGGCCTTCGCCACGCCTTCGACGCCGACCACATCGCAGCGATCGACAACACGACGCGCAAGTTCCTCCAGGAGGGCAAGCGTTCGCTCGGCGTCGGCTTCTTCTTCTCGCTCGGCCATTCGACAGTCGTCTTCTCGCTCGCGACCGGGCTGGCGATCGCGGCCAAGAGCGTCAACAGCAATGTCCCGATGTTCCAGGACTACGGCGGCTACATCGGCGCGAGCGTCTCGGGCACGTTCCTCTGGATCATCGGCATTCTCAACCTGCTCGTCCTGCTCGACATCGTCCGCATCTTCTTCGCGATGCGCCGGGGCTCGTACGACAAGGCGAAGCTGGAGGAGCGGCTGCTCGACCGCGGGTTCATGAACCGCTTCTTCATCGGCCGCTTCGCGAACCGGATCAAGGCGAGCTGGCAGATGTACCCGCTGGGCGTTCTGTTCGGTCTCGGCTTCGACACGGCCACCGAGGTCGGCGTGCTCGCGCTGGCGGCCGGCGTGGCCACGCACCAGGTTCCGTTCCTCGCCGTGCTCGCGCTGCCGATCCTGTTCGCCGCCGGCATGTGCCTGATGGACACCGCGGACGGCGCCTTCATGAGCCACGCGTACGGCTGGGCGTTCGCGAACCCCGTGCGGAAGGTCTACTACAACATCACGGTCACGAGCCTGTCCGTGGCGGTGGCGCTGCTGATCGGCACGATCGAGCTGCTCCAGGTCGCCTCTGCGAAGTTCGGGCTCGAGGACGGCTTCTGGAGTTTCCTGAACACCATCGACTTCAGCACGCTCGGCTACGCGATCGTCGGCCTGTTCGTGCTGACGTGGGCCACCTCGATCGTGCTCTGGCGCGTGCGCCGGATCGAGGAACGCTGGAACGCCTACGTCAGCGACTGAGCGGCGGCCGGCGCCTCGCCACGGCCACGCCGACCAGGCAGACGGCGCCGCCCACGAACGCGAGCCGGGGCGGCGTCTCGCCGAGGAAGGCCCAGCCGAGCAGGATCGAGATCGCGGGGACGAGGTACGTGGTCGCCGCCAGGCGGCCGGCGCTCGTCCGGGCGAGCGCATACGCCCAGGTGACGAAGCCGATCGCGGTCGGGAAGAGGCCGAGGTAGACGACCCACGCGATGTTCGATCGGGAGGCGTCTTCGACCCCGCGCGCCAGGCTCGGCGCAGCCCAGGCGCAGCCGATCGCGGCGAAGACGCAGGAGAGAAAGATGGTCTGGAGGCTCGAGACGCGCCGCAGCGCGACCTTCTGGGTGACCACGCCTCCCGCGTAGCCGAGCGCGGCGAGCAGGCAGAGCGCAACGCCGGGGCCGCCCGTGCCGCCGGCGTCCGACGTCGCGGCCGCGATCACGATCACGCCCGCGAAGGCGATCGCGCAGCCGGCGAAGAGCGTACGCGGATAGCCCTCGCCGAGCAGGTAGCCGGCCAGCAGCGCGATCAGGATCGGGCCGACGTTGACGAGCATCGCCGCGGTGCCGGCGTCGACCCGCTGCTCGGCCGCATTCAGCAAGACGCTGTAGGCGCCGAGCCAGAGCAGGCCGCTGAGGGCGATCAGCGGCAGGTCACGGGCCGCCGGAAACGGTTCCCGCCTGGCGAGGACGAGCAGGCCCAGGACGACTGCCGCGACCGTGAGGCGTCCGAGCGCGAGCCCGCCCGGCGAGAAGTCGTCACCGGCCGCACGGATCCCGACGAACGCCGAGGCCCAGAGGACGACCGTGACGCCCGCGGCCGCGATCGCGAGCGTGTCTGTGTGCGGGGCGGGGACGGCCGTGGCCTCGGCGCTCACACCGTCTCCAACGAACGAGCGCGGAAATTCGTGAGGTCAGTGCTGCTCGCCCGCGCGGACAGCGGCGTCGAGGCGGTTTTCGGGCGGGCTGAGCGGGCAGACCCAGCGCGGGTCGTACGCGCACGACGGGTTGTACGCGAAGTTGAAGTCGAGCACGAGCCGGCCGTCCGCCTCGCCGAGGTCGGCGCCCTTCACGGTGTCCAGGAGGTAGCGGCCGCCGCCGTAGGTCTCGCGGCCTCCGGTCGCGTCGGCGAACGGGAGGAAGACGCCGCCGCCATAGCCCTCGAGCCAGTAGAGGCTCAGCTCCCGCTGCTCGCCGGCAAGCTCGAAGCGCACGGCGCCGAACCGCCGGAAGCGCACCGTCTCGCCGGTGCTCGCGGTGACGTCGCGCAATTCGTCGTCGCTGCGCACGAGCTCGCCGAGCACGCGGAACGCTGGGTCGTACTCGAAGTAGCGGAGTCCGCTGAAGCGCTCGCGTCCATCCGGCGAGAGCGGAGACTGCGGATGGCTCCGGAACAGGGTGTCGCGTCCGTCTCGCCAGCCACGCCAGGCCGACTCGGGATCTCCGGCCGAGCGGACGTCTGCGTACAGCGCGAAGACACGGCGTTTCCAGTCGAGCAGCTCGAGCTCGTGCACACCGGGGAGTCTGCCGCAGCGTGCAGGAAACGCGTTCGGAATGACGAACCGGCTCACGTACTGCCCCGAAGCGGCCGACATAGGGCAGAGCAGGTCAACACACTAAGGTGTCCCGACTCTCGGCATCATTCCGAGGCTCGTCCACGGAAGGGGGGCTCGGTCTTCGATGAACCTGATATCACGGCAGGCGGCGACACTCTGCGCGGCCGGCGGACTGCTGGCCGTCGCGCTGGCCGTGCCAGGTGCGCAGGCGCTCGACAAGCCCGGGACGATCTCCGTCACCGACCAGGAGCTCCGCCACGCCCACATCGACATTGGCGGGCGGGGCCCGAGCGTGGGCGACATCGACGTCTACACGTCGCTGATCTACAACAAGCGCATCACTCCGCGGTCGATCGGTCGAGCGACGATGTCCTGCCTGGCGGTGAGCCTGTCGGACCAGAACTGCTCGGCCACGTACGTCCTGCCCAGAGGGCAGATCGTCGCCGAGGGCGTGATCGGCTCGAGGCTGATCTACCAGCTCGCGGTCGTAGGCGGCACCGGCCTCTACAACAACGTCCGCGGCACGTTGACGGTCACGTCGCTGCACCGCAAGCGGCCTGCCCGAAACCTGCTCGTCTTCCGCCTGGTGGTGTGAGCGGGGGGTGCGCGCCTCGAGGATCCTGATCTGCGACGATGAGCCCGCACTCCGCGAGCTCATGCGCATTGCCCTGGTAGGTCGACTATGAATTCGAGGAGGCCGAAACCGTCGCCGAGGCGATCGAGGTGGCGGACCGCTTCCGGCCCGACATCGTGCTCGTCGACGTGATGATGCCGGGAGGGTCCGGCCTCGACGTCGTCCGCCACCTCGCGGCCGACCCCGCCCTCAACCACGCCGGCTGCGTCGTCGTGTCTGCGTTCGCAGCCGAGACCGACCTGGAGGAGGCTCGGGAGGCCGGCGCGACGGCCTTCGTCTCCAAACCGTTCGACCCGGACGATCTGTCCGCGACCGTGGCCTCGCTCCTTGTCCGCGACCGCTGAAACGCATGCGTCCGAGCGGCATCCGTCCGGCATCCGGCGCGGGTACGAGCGCCTCCTAGCGATCATCGACGCCGCCCCGATCGCCGTGCGCGTGCTCGCGGCGATCGGCGTACTGGCGCTGCTCGTCGCCGCCGCGTTCGTCGTCGTCCTGCTCGCGATGTCGAGCCTGCGCGCCTCGACCGACGAGCAGGTTCGCGTCAACCGCGTCACAGCCGCCACGCTTCGGCTCCAGGGCGTCGTCGACGAGCTCGACCAGAGCCTCCAGGGCTTCGTCCTCACCCGGAACAGCCGGATCCGGGAGAGCTGGGAGCGGGCCGGCCGGGAGCTGGTGCCGGCGACGGCGACGCTCGAGAAGGTCGTCGCGGAGCAGCCGGAGCACGCCGCCCTCGGCCGGGGCATCGTCGAGCGGATCAACGAGTACGTCACCGAGTACGGCGAGCCGCTGATCTCGATCGCGCTCGAGAGCCCGAGCGCGGCACGCTCGCCGGCCGCCTCGTCCGAGGGGCTGACGCGGATCGGCCAGATCCGCAGGGGGCTGGCCGCCCTGCTCGCCCGTGAGGACCGTCTCGCCTCGGAGCACACCTCCCACGCCCGCAGCCGGTCGAACCAGGCGGTCCTGATCGGCATCGTCGCGCTCGGCGCTTCGTGCGTCGTGCTGCTGCTCGTGCTCGGGTACCTGATCCGCTCGGTCGCCCATCCGGTGCGCGACGTGGCGAGCGGGGCCGCCAAGATCGCCGCCGGCGACTTCTCGATCCGCATTCCGCCCGACGGGCCGGCCGAGATCCAGGAGCTGACCACCGCCTTCAACTCGATGGCCGGATCCGTGGAGGCGGGCAGGCGCAACCTCGAGCGGCAGAACGAGCAGCTGCGCGAGAGCGAGCGGGCCAAGTCGGAGCTGATCACGATCGTCTCCCACGAGCTGCGGAACCCGCTGGCGAGCATCCTCGGTTACACGAGCCTGATCCTGCGCCGCGACATGAGCCGCGACGCCGTCCGCCGCTACGTCGAGATCATCCACGACCAGGGCCAGCGCCTGGTCGGGCTGGTCGAGGGATTCCTCTCGGCCGAAGAGGTCGGCGGGCGCATGGAGCTCGAGTCCGAGCCGGTCGATCTCGCCTCGATGCTGCGCCGCGAGGTACAGCTCGCAGCCGACGGCACGGACGACCACAAGCTGGTCGTCGACGTCCCGGACGACGGTCTCCCGGTGGTCGGCGACGCGCACAGGCTGGAGCAAGTGGTGGTGAACCTCGTTGCGAATGCGGTCAAGTACTCGCCCGAGGGCGGCGTCGTGCGGGTGAGCGGCAGGCGTGAAGAAAACGTCGTCCGCGTCTACGTCGAGGACCAGGGGCTCGGGATCCCGACGGAGCACCAGTCTCGCGTCTTCTCGAAGTTTTTCCGGGGCGAGGCGCGGGCGAGCGGCATTCCGGGCGTGGGTCTCGGGCTGGCGGTGTCGCGCGAGATCGTGGAGGCGCACGGCGGCCGGATCGGCTTCTCGAGCGTGGAGAGCCAGGGATCGACGTTCTGGTTCGAGCTCCCTTGCCCGTCCGAGAACCAGGCGGCGTAGAACCGCCGCGCCGTCGGATCGACCAGCGGCCGCGCACGCTTCGGCGGGTCTCGGATGGACGACGCCGCCAGCCTTGCCCAGTGGACTGTCGACGGCCTCGTTCGGACGGTCGACGGCAACTCAGGCGTCAACGGCCTGTCGAGCGGCAGACCGCGCAATCGGCTTCGTCAGGGCGTTTGCGCGCGAACTCGTCAGACCTACCCTCGATCGGGTGGGGGAGGGGAGCTAAAGGGGGTGGCGCCGAGGGCCGATGCATCTCGTGATCATGGATGCCGCCGAACGCAAAGCGATTCTGAACCGCTACATGGACCACGCGCGCCGCTTCGACCAGGCTGCGGCGAGGCGGACGGCCGGCAACGGCGAGGTGATCCCGTTCCAGCCCCCGATGAAGGAGCTGGAGCAGGAGCCGACGCCGCGGGAGATCGAAGTCCTCCAGCTGATCTCGGAAGGCCTCGTCAACAGGGAGATCGGCCGGCTGCTGTTCCTGTCGGAGGAGACGGTCAAGTCACACGTCCGTCACCTGCTGGCCAAGCTGCAGGCGCGGTCCAGAGCCCACGCGGTCGCCGTTGGCTTCCGACGTGGGCTCCTGACCTAGGCCTAGGTGTTCCACTAGCCTGTGGATATCCCTCGGAAGGGGGAGGCCCAGAGGCTGGGGGAACCAGAAGCTACGAACGGATTACCAGGCGGTAGCGCCCCAGGCGGTCGCGCCGCCCGCGGCTGCCGCACGCTTCAACGCGACGACAAGCTTGCTCATGAAAAAACTCCTCAATAGAGGGACTAACGGCAAAGCGGGTTATACCCCTTTCGAGGGATGGACGCAAGGATTCGTCGGTCAGCGAGGGACGCTCCGTCAGCCAACTTGCGTCGCCGCGTGTTCGCTGTGGGTGGCGTCGCTTGCGCTTCTTGCGGTGCTGACGGCCGTTGCGCTTGTCCTGACCGGCCACACGCTCGGTAGCCCTTGGGTCGTCGCCGGTTTGGCTGCGGTCGCGGCGCTCGCGGAACGGGGGCGCGTGCGACTGACCCGCTACCTCGAGGAATCGATCTCCCTGCTGCCAACTCTCTTCGCCGCGATCGTCTTCGGTCCCCTCGCCGCGATGCTTGTCGCGGCCGCGTCCATGATTGGCGCGTTCGGCCCTGCCCTATCTCAAGTGGGCGACCTACACCTGCACAAGGGCGCTGACCGGTGCTGCGACTGGTCTCGCGGCCGGCTGGGCTGCGGATCTGAAAACTACTCACATCGCGTCGGTGGTCATCGCCACGACTGTGGGGACGCTCGTTTCGCAGGTCCTTGATGCCTCATTCGCGGCTCTAACCCTTCGAGTGCGAAAGACGGGCAATCCGCGCGAGCTCCTTCGAACTCATCTGCCCCTCGTCTTCTTGGCGGTCCCTTTCTACGCGCCGATCGTCGCGGTGCTTGCGTTCGCGTACAAAGACGTCTCGCCGTGGACGCTTCCGCTGTTCTTCGTTCCTGCGCTCGCGGCGCAGCGCTTGTTCGGCCTCTACCAGCAGGAGCGGGAGCTAGGCGCAGGGCCTTGCCGAGGCGAATAGTCGCCTCGAGCGAGCGAACATCTCCTTTGCAACGGCTCTTGTAGCGACGCTTGATGCTCGTGATCAATACACCGCCGGCCACTCCGCTGCTGTGGCGATTTATGCGCGTGACATCGCCGAGCGTATGGGATTGGCCGAGGAGCAGCAGCAACTCGCCCACCTCTGTGGCCTTGTCCACGACATCGGCAAGATCGGGCTACCGTCGGGTCTTCTCGAGAAGCCAGGCGCACTGACGCTCGAAGAGCGGCGCCAGATGCAGGAGCATTCGGCGATCGGCGAACGGATTCTCGCCGAAAGTCGAGGACTACGCCGAAATCGCCAAGATCGTCAGACATCACCACGAGCGAATCGATGGAATGGGTTATCCGGATGGGATCGACGGCGACGAGATTCCTTTGATCTCGAAGATCATCTCCGTCGCTGACGCTTACAACGCGATGACTTCTGATCGTCCCTATCGTGATGCGATGCCGAGCCGAGTCGCGCGAATGCGTCTTGCTCAAGGCATCGAGGGACAGTTCGACACGACGGTCGTGGCGGCATTCGAGGCTATCCTGGCGGGCGCCGATGAGGACTACCGCAAGGGTGAGCGCGGAGACTTCACATTCGACGCTCAGAACGAGTACTCCGGCGCCGCGGCTGAGCGGGCCGCCTAAGCGGCGACGACGGACCCGCGTACGAAACTCGACTCGTGTCCCCGCGCGTTGGCCTCGCGGACCTCGTCTTCGTCGAGGGCGCCGATCCGCAGCAGCAGGTCCAGCTCGTCGCGCAGGTGCGTGCGCATCATCTCCGGCCCGTCGGTGGCGATCGTGAACCGGACGCCCGCGTCGACGAAGGCGCGGAAGGTGAGGCGCACGGCCGCCTCGTCGGGAAGCGCCTTGGTCAGGAGGTTCGAGGTCGGGCAGATCTCGAGAACGATGCCGCGCTCGCCGAGCTCGGCCATCAGCTCGGGTACGCGGGCGGCGAGGATCCCGTGGCCGATGCGATCCGGGCTGAGCGCCTCGATCACCTCGGCGATCTCCTCGATGCCGTGGTCGCCGCCCTCCTCGCCGACGTGGATGGTCACGCCGAGGCCGGCGGCGCGGGCGTCGTCGACGAGCGGCTTGAGCTGCGCGTAGGGGTAGCGCAAGCCGCCGGGGCGAGGTCCGGCGATGTCGATCCCGACGATGCCGCGCGAGCGGTACCGGATCGCCTTCTCGACGATGATCCGGTTCTGCCGCTCGTCGAAGGTGCGGTCCATCATCAGGATCAGGCCGGCGCGGACCTGCGGGTACTCGAGGCTCGCGCGGTCGAGGCCGCGGGCGGCGGCCATGATGATGTGGTCGAGGTCGCGCTCGCCGCCCCGGTTCCGCTTCATCGGGTTGAAGCGCAGCTCGAGCGTCGTGATCTGCTGCGACCGGTAGGCGCCGCCGATCGCCGCGTGCACCGATCGCTCGACCGCGAGCGGGCTCGACTGGATCAGCTCGGTCCAGTGGTAGATCGCGTCGAGCGCGTTCAGGTCGGGGACGCCGCGCGGGTCGGAGACGGTGACCAGGCGGTCGAACTCCCAGTAGTCCTTGACGGGCAGTGCGATCCCCTGCTCGTGCGCGATGCTCCACAGGATCTCCGAGGCCACGGAGCCGCCGAGATGGGTGTGCAGCTCCGCGAGGCCCTCCTCGAACACGGACCGAGCATACCGCCCAATCACTAGGCTCCCACGGGATGAAGGTAGGCATCGTCGTGCCGTTTTCGTGGTCGTTCTGGGGGGCCGTGCTCGAGCACGCCGAGCTCAAGTCCGAGGCGCTCCGGGCGCGCGGCCACGAGGTCAAGATCGTGATCGGGAACGACCCGCCGGGCACGTTCACCCGCGCGCTGCACCCGCGCCACGGCCGCCACGACGACCCGCCGCCCGACGTCATTCCGGTCGGGCGCACGGTGATCGTCCCCGCCAACGGCTCGCTGCCGAACCTCTGCCTCAGCCCGACAGTCCCCTTCAGGCTGAAGCGGGTCTTCGCCGAGGAGCGCTTCGACGTCCTCCACATGCACGAGCCGATGACGCCGGCGATCTGCGTGTCGGCGCTCGCCGTCGCCCGGTGCCCGGTCGTCGCCACCTGGCACGCGGCCGGGCGGCTCGGGTGGATGCACGCGGGGGTGCACTTCTGGGGGGCCCTGCTCGAGCGGATCGACCATCGGATCGCCGTTTCGAACGAGGCCCGGAGCTCGGCCCAGGCGTGGTTCAAGGGCTGGGACTTCGAGGTGGTCCCGAACGGCGTGCTGATCCCGCCCGCCGCCGACCCCGGGAATCGCGACGAGACGATCGTGTTCATCGGCCGTCACGACTCGCGCAAGGGGATGCCGGTCCTGCTGAGGGCGTGGCCCGACATCCGCCGCCGCACCGGCGCCCGGCTGCGGCTGGTCGGCGCCGACCCGCTCGCGGTGCAGCTCCTGCTCGCGCGGCATCGCACGCCGAGCGACGGGATCGACGTTCTCGGTTTCCTGTCGCAGGAGAAGCTCACGGAGGAGCTGCTGCGCGCGAAGGCGCTCGCGGTGCCGTCGGTCGGTCAGGAGAGCTTCGGGATGGTGCTGACGCGTGGGTTCGCGTGCGCCGTCCCGGTGGTCGCGTCCGACATTCCGGGGTACAGGGCGGTCATGACCGACGAGACCGGCGTGCTGTTCCCTCCGGGCGACGACCGGGCACTGGCAGATGCGCTCGTCGGGCTGCTCGAGGACGAGCCACGCCGGCGGTCGCTCGGGGAGCAGGCGCGGAAGCTGGCGGTGGAGCGGTATTCGTGGGACACGATCGCGGTGCGGCTCGAGCAGATCTACGAGGACGTCGCGGCGTGAACCGGCTGGGGAAGCTGCTGCGGTCACCGTGGAGTCGTGGCGGGATCGTGCTCGCCTTCCTCGCGGGTGTCGGCGCGCTGCTCTGGTGGCACGGGCCACACTGGGGGGACTTCAAAGACGCCTTCACGCAGGTTCAGTGGGAGTGGGTGGCCGCAGCGGTCGGGCTCAACCTGCTCTCGATCGTGGCGCGCTCGTTCGCCTGGGACGCGGTGATCCACTCGGCGATGCCGCCGCCGTTTCCGAGCTTCCCGCTCGTGTTCGCGGCCTTCTGCGTCGGGTTGCTGGCCAACGCGGTGCTGCCCGGCCGGGTGGGCGAGCTCGCGCGCGTGGCAGTCCTCAACCGCCGGCTCGACAGTCGACGGCGCGGCCTCTGGCCGACGCTCGTCGGCACCGTGTTCGCCCTCCGCGTGTTCGACCTCGTCCCCGTGTTGCTGCTGGTGATCTTCGTCCTGACCACGGCGAACATCCCAGGCTGGGCGTTCACCAGCCTGGTGATCGTGCTCTCGATCGGCGTCGCGCTCTTCCTGTTCGCCTTCGCCAGCGCCCGGCACTACGGCACGACGCGGATCGAGGGGATGGGCTCGGTGAAGCGCGTCGTCACCATGGCCCGCCTCGGCCTCGGCGTCATGCGCAGCCCGGGCGCGGCCGCGCTCGCGATCCTCGGCCAGTGCGTCGGCTGGGCGCTCCAGCTGCTGGCGGTCTGGTCGGCGATGCGGGCGTTCGACATCCACGAGGGCCTGACCGCCGCCGCCGTCGTGCTGCTGCTGATGAACGTCGCGACGATCATCCCGCTCTGGCCGGGCAACGTCGGGCTCGTCCAGGTCGCGGTCGCGACGCCGCTCGTCCGCTACGGCGTCGACTACGGCAAGGGCGTCGCGTTCGGCTTCGGGCTGCAGGCGATCGAGGCGTCGGTCGGTGTCGGGATCGGGTTGATCTTCCTCGGCCGCGAGGGGCTGTCGTTCGCGCGGCTCCGCGAGATGCCTGGTGCGGTCACCGCCGACGACGAGGAGGAAGACGAGGAGGCGTCCGAGTCGCAGCGGCAAGGGGCGTCCGAGCGTGAGCCCCAGCGCTCTCGCGTGCCCGGCTAGCCTCAAGGGTTCGCTCAGCGCGACCGCTGCTGCAGACGCGCTGACGGAGGGGTTCGCGTCCGCAGGCGTGGATGCCACCGCGATGCCGGTGGCCGACGGCGGCGAGGGGACCGTCGACGCGCTGTGCTCCCGGTTCGAGCAGGTCGAGACGGTCGACGCGTTCGGCCGATCCGCGGATTGCCCGTGCCGGCGTGCTCGCCGACGGCTCGCGCGTCGTCGAGGCGGCGGAGGCGATCCCGCTCGACCCGGCGCGTCTCGACGTCCTCGCGGCGTCGAGCCGCGGGCTTGGGCAGTGGATCGCGCAGTATCGGGAGTGCTCCCTGGTCGTGACGGTCGGCGGCACGGCGACGATGGACGCTGGAGCCGGGCTCCTCGAGGTCCTCGACCGTCTGCCCGGGCCGACACGCGTGCTCTGCGACGTCGCGACGACGTTGTACGACGCGCCGCACCTCTTCGGCCCGCAGAAGGGCGCCACGTCCGAGCAGGTCGTCGAGCTGGAGGCGCGCTTCCGCCGGATCGACCGGTTGGCTCCCTTCGCCGGGTTGCCCGGCTCCGGGGCGGCGGGCGGCCTCGGCGCTGCGCTCGCGTCGCTGGGGGCGGAGCTGGTGCCGGGCGCGGACGCGGTCCTCGACCTGCTCGGCTTCGATCCGGTGCCCTACGACCTCGTCGTCACCGGGGAGGGAGCGGTCGACGCGACCACCTGGGAGGGGAAGGCCCCCGCTGCGGTCGCCCGTCGCTGCGCCGGCGCGGACGTCCGCTGCGCCGTGTTCGGCGGGTTGGTCCAGGCAGGGACGGTCCCCCGGGGACTGTCCGTGGAACTGGTCCCGCTCAGCGGCGACCCGGATCGCGCCCGCGCGGATCTCGTCGAGCTCGGGGAGAAGCTGGGGCGCGCTCTAGCTGTTCGCGACGCGTAGCCGCTTCGCCATCTTCTGGAGCAGCTCCCACGCGATCGAGGCGTTGTCTTCGACCAGCGGCCGGAATTCCCAGGAGGTGAGTCCGTACGCGATCACGTCGGTGGTCGCGGTCACGGTCGCCGTGCGGGGGCCGTCGTCGATCAGCGCGACCTCGCCGAAGTAGTCGCCGGGGCCGCCTGTACCCACGTTGTCGTCATGGATCGTGTAGTCGACCATCCCCTCGCTGATCACGAAGAACCCGACGCCGCGTTGCCCCTCGGTCGCGATCACGTCACCGGCCGAGAAGGTGCTCTCCTTGAACGAGTCGGCGAGCTTCTTCAGATCACGGTCGGAGAAGCTCTCGAAGAGCTCGACCTTGCGCAGGAGATCCGGGGGCGCGGGCACGACTGGTGAGCTTATCCCGAGGGACGCGCTGCGTCGACTCGCCTGGCCAGCTCCTCGATCTTCCCTTCTGCCGCCTCCAGCTGGGCCGCGCAGAAGCGGTAGAGCTCCTCGCCGCGCTCCCATAGCTTCAGTGCCTCGTCCAGGCCGGCGTCTCCGCGCTCGAGGCGCTCGACGATCCCTGCGAGTTCCTTCTCCGCTTCCTCGTAGGTCACTCGACCCTGGCTCCGAAGCGTCCGTCGACCACCTCGACCTGCGATCGGGTCTCCGGTCGAGACCGCCGCCGCCGACCGAACGAGTTCGCCCTCGCGGCGGACGATCGCATAGCCGCGTTCGAGGGTCGCGCGCGGGGACAGCGCTCGCAGGCGGCCTGCGGTCTGTGCGAGCGCGGCGCGCCGGCGCTCCACCAGCAGCGCCGGTGCGCGGCGCAAGCGCTCATGTGCTCGGCCCAGGCGCTGGGCATGGTGCTCGACCACGCGCCGCGCCCCGCGGGCGAGTGCCTCTCGTGACCGGTTCAGGCCGGCGACCAGCTCGTCGAGGTCAGGGACGACCAGGCGGCCCGCAGCCGTCGGCGTCGAGGCGCGCCGGTCGGCGGCGAGGTCGCAGAGCGGCGTGTCCTGCTCGTGCCCGACCGCGGTCACGATCGGCACTGGACAGCCTGCCACCGCCCGGACCAGGCGCTCTTCGCTGAAAGGAAGGAGATCCTCGAAGCCGCCGCCGCCGCGGGCGAGCACGATCACGTCTACCTCGCGCTCTGCCGCCACCGCCGCCAGCGCTTCGACCATTGCCGCTGCAGCGCGACGGCCCTGCACCAGTGTCTCGGCGACGACGACCTGCGCAGGAGGAAAGCGCGTCTGGATCGCCGTCAGCACGTCGCGCTTGGCTGCGGCGTCGTTGCCGGTGACGAGCCCGATCCGGCGCGGCAGGCGCGGCAGCGGGCGCTTGCGGCTCTCGGCGAACAATCCCTCGGCGGCGAGCTTCGCCTTCAGCCGTTCGAGCGCGGCCAGGTGTTCGCCGAGCCCGAACCGCTCGATCGAGAGCGCCCGTAGCCGGAGCTCGCCCTTCTGGGTCCAGAGCTCCGGCCGCCCGTAGACGTGGACTCGCTCGCCGTTGGTCAGATCGAGCCGAAGCGCGTCGAACTGGCCCCGCGGCATCGCCGCCGAGAGGCAGGCGCCGGTCTCGGGGTCCTTGAGCGTGAAGAAGACGGTCTGCCAGCCGGCCTGCCGGCGGAGCTCGGTCACCTCGCCCTCGACCCAGATCGTCGGTAGGCGTTGCAGCCACTGGGCGATGCCCTGGTTGAACGCCGCGACCGTGAACACTTTGCGGTCGCCGTAGACGATCGGCTCCATCTTCATGGCCGCATCGTAGGACGCGGGCCGGTGCCGGGACGCGAGGCGGGCTTCCGTTGGCCGGCTCGTGCCCCGAACGGGGCGCGGCCGGCAGCCTGTCGCGCGTCGGCGGGCTTTGCCCGGCGACGCTTGCGGACTAGAGCAGGATGCGCGCGGCCGTCTCGTGCGCGCAGCCGGAGGCGACGAGCTCGACCGCGTTGTGGAGGTCGGCTTCGCTGTCGGCGAGCTTCTCCGCGAGCGGCAGCGGGTAACCGGCCTCGATCAGCACGTGGAGCCGCCAGCTCTGCACCTTGGCGCGCTCGTGATCGTTGTCGGTCTCGATCGCTTGGGCCATTTCAGTGATCTCGCTCATCTGTCGGCTTCGTTCGCTCTCTCGTAGACGTTCCCTCCGACGTGAAGTTGGCCTCCTCACCGATTCTTTACGCGCGCATGCGGTCACGTAGTGACGCTTCGAGCGTGGCCAGCCGACGCTCGAGCGACGCGAGCGTTCCCTCGTACCGCCGCTCCAGCCTTCCGCCCGCCGTGTCGTTGAACTCGGCGAGCCGTTCGGCCAGCAGGCGGTCTGCCTGCCGCACGAACCCCTCGATCGACCGGTCGAGCTCGCGGGAGAGCTGGCGGCCCGCCTCCTCCCTCGCCGATCGGATCGTCGATCCGAACTCGACCGCCGCCTCCTCGCCCAGGCGGGTCGTCTCGCGGCCGACCGAGCGCTCGACCTGCTCGACCAAGCGGCGTTCGACGTCGGCGAAGGTCTCGGCCAGCGTGCGTTGCGACTCCGTGAGCTCGCGGTCGATCTGTTCGGTCAGCGTGCGCTCGCGCGTCCGCAGGCGGTCGGCGACCTCGTGCAGTGCCCGGCGCCGCTCGGCCGCATGGGTCTCGAGCTCGTTCGTTGCCTCGTCGATCGCCTCCTTGATCTGACGCGTCACGTCCTCTCGGACGCGGGTGAGTGCGGCCCGGTTGACCTCGGTTTCGGCGACGAGCCGCTCGGTCTCCCCGGCGAACCGGGACTCGGCGTCGGTCATCAGCTGCCGCTGCCGCTGCTCGATCCGGGCGACCTGGGTCGCGAGCCCCTCGCGCACGCGCTCGACGTCCTGTTGCCACGCGCTCAGCTTTCCCTCGATCTCCTTCTGGGCGGCGATCAGCCGCCCGGAGAGCTCGGTCAGCACGCGCTGCTCGGCGCGGACGAGCTCGTCACGGCGCTCCTCGGCCAGCCGGCGGTGCTCCTCCGTGAGCATGGCGCTCGTCTCGGCGCGGGCCACGGCGAGTGTCCGCTGGAGCTCGGCCTCGCTCTGCTCCACCTCCGCCTTGACCAGCGCGTCGATCCGCGCCTTCGCCTCGAGGAAGGCCTCGTCCTCGGTCTGGCGCTTCCGCCGCATCGGACCTCCATCGTAGGGGAGTATCCGCCGGCGGTGGAGCTACAGGCCGACCTCGAACGCATCGCCGCGGCCGCCGCCGCACTCGCCGGCTCGGGCGAGGAGGTCGGCGGCGTGATTCCGACCGAGCCGGAGCCCGGTCGGCGCGTCTATCTGTGCGCTTACTCGGGGCCGGGGCGGACGTGGGCTGCGCTCGACGAGCAGGGCCGGATCGTCGGCGAGCGCGCGGTCGTCCGGGCGGCCGTTTCGATCGCCGCCCTGTGCGAGCTGGCGGAGGAGTCGGCGGGCGGCGGGAAGCTCGAGGAGCTCCGCCGGGAGCTCGTCGCGCTCCGTCTGACGGAGCGCCCCGAGGGGATCGAGGAGGCGGAGACGGCCGCGCTCGCGCTGGAGCAGACGATCCTGCCTCCGCCGCGGCTCGCGACGGCCGAGTACCTCGACGCCATCGGGGCGGCCGTCCGGCGGCTCGAGCTGGCGCTCGGCGACAGCATGGCCTCCCCGTTCGCGGAGGCAATGACGCACGGCCGTGAGCGCGGTGAGCGAGCTCGAGCGCGAGGTAGTGGCCGGCTACAAGGGTGACCTCACGTAACCTTGGAGGCGATGGAGGAAGGTGGATTCAGCTTCCCGTTCGGCGGCGATCCGGAGGACCTGATGCGCGGCCTCCGCGAGTTCGCGGAGCAGCAGGCCGAGTCGGTCGCCGAGGCGCAGCGCGAGCAGTTCGCGACGCTGACGCTGAACACGGCGGTCCAGCTGACCGCCGCTGCGCTCCAGCGAGTCGAGGCGACCGGCGGCGCCGACGAGCAGGCGATCGCGCTTCGCGATGCAATGCGCATCCTGTTCCCCGAGGCAGTCGCGCTGGTCAGCGCGGCGCGCCAGGGGTTCATGCGCGAAGCGCGCTAGTTCAGCGCTCAGGCGAGAGCCGCGCTAGCCCTGCTTCGTCGCCACCAGCAGGAACTCGGCCGGGATGCGGGGGTCGTGCCGGCCACCGAGCTCCTTGGCGGGCGGCGGCAGCTCGTCGAGCTCGACCAGCTTCAGCCCGGCGCCGACGAACGCGGTGACGATCCCGCCCAGCCGCCGGCGCCCCTCCTCGAAGTAGCTCTCGCGCCAACGGAGGTCGACCGGGTCCACGCAGTCGGCGACCGGGTGTTGGTCGCAGACGACGAGGCGGCCGCTCTTGCGCAGGGCCGCGGCTGCGGCCGCGGCGAGCAGACCGGGCTCGGGCACCTGGGCAAGAGCCCCCTCGCCGGCGTAGACCACTGCGAACCGGCGCCGGCGCAGCTGGAGCGGCAGCTCGTGCAGCTCGGCCTGGAAGAACGCCGCGTTGGGCGCCCGTTCGCGGGCCACGGCGAGCGCCTCCGCCGAGGGGTCGATCCCGCTGACGAGAGCGCCGAGCGCCAGCAGGTCGGCGGTCGCCTCGCCGGTGCCGCAGGCGAGATGGAGCACGTGCTTGCCTTCCAAACCGAGCAGCCGCTCGCGCACGGCCTCGGGCAGCCCGCGTCCGCCCTCGGGCGGTCGGCCGAACCGCCCTTCCCACGCCGCCCGGTTCTGCTCAGTCGGCCACACGGTCGGCGTCCCTAGACCACGAGCGAGAATCCGCCGTCGACCACGATCGTCTGACCGCGGATCATCTCCGCCTCGGACGAGCAGAGGAACGCCACTGCGTCGGCGACGTCGCCGGGCTCGACCAGCCGGCCCGCCGGCGTGCGGGCGAGGCTGCCGGCGAGCATCTGCTCGCGGTTCGGGAAATGGTCGAGCGCGCCGGTCTCGACGACGCCACCCGAGACTGCGTTCACGCGGATCCCTTGCGAAGCCAGCTCGACGGCGAGGTAGCGGACGAGCGCCTCCAGCGCCGCCTTGGAAGTGCCGACGAGGACGTAGTTCTCGAGCACGCGGGTCGACCCCAGGCTGGAGACCCCGACGAGCGACGAGCCGGCAGGCATCTGCGGCGCGGCCGCGCGGGCGAGCGACAGGAAGGCACGGGCGTTCGCGGCGAGCGTCCAGTCGAAGTGCTTGTCGGTGGTCTCCAGCGCCGGCCGGATCACCCCGGTCGCGGCGCAGTGGACGACCGCGTCCAGCGGGCCGAGCGCGGCGACCTCGTCGGCGACGCGCGTCGAGGCGACGTTGCCGCGCACGAGCACCGGCTCGGCGCCGAGCGACCGCAGCTCCTCGGCGGTTTCCTCCGCCGCGGCGTCGTTCCGGAGATAGCCGATCGCCACCCGCTTTGCGCCGTCCTGCGCGAAGCGCCGCGCGACCTCTCGCCCGATTCCCCTCGAGCCCCCGGTGACGAGGACCGACGAGGCGGTCAACGCCGCGACGGGAGCGGGTCGTCCGCCGGCGCCGAGCTCGGGATCTGTTTCCAGCCGGGGCGCTCCGGCGCTTCCCGGCGCGCGTCGTCGGCCTTGGACGAGGCATGGCCGAGCCGGTCGAGCAGCGCCATCTTCTCCTCGGCGTGGCGGCGCACCGGGTTGTCCTCGGGGAGATCGAGCACGAGCTCACGAACGCGGGCTCGGATCTGGTAGGCGAAGTGCGGCGTCGCCGGCGCGACGAGCGCGTCGATCTCCTCGATGGTCGCCACACGCTGAAGCCTACCGCGGCCGCTTGCGGATACGTTCACGAGATGCGGCGTCCGAGTCCGGTCGACCTGATGTTGATCGCGACGATCGTGATCTGGGCGTTCAACATCACGGTCACCAAGTACGTCCTCACGCACGGCTTCCAGCCGCTGGCCTACGGCGCGATCCGGTACGGCGCCGCCGCGATCCTCGCCGTCACAGTCGCCGTCGTCCTCGAGGGATCGCTGCGCGATCGGCGGCCGGAGGAACCTCGCGCTGGTCGGCGCCGCGTCGCGTCTTCCTGCTGATCAATCAGGTCTCGTTCGTCTACGCGCTGAAGCTCGGCTCGGCGACCACGGTCGCGCTGATCCTCGGGATGACGCCGATCTTCGCGGCGATCATCTCGTCGCTCGTCGGCCTCGAGCAGCTGACCGGCCGGTTCTGGTGGGCGACGCTGATCGGCTTCGCAGGCGTCGCGCTCGTCGCGCTCGGCTCGGGAGGCGACCTGTCGTCGGATCTCGGCGGCGACCTGCTGGCGATCCTGCTCGCGATCTCGTGGGCGGCGTACTCGGTCACGATCGCGCCGCTGATGCGGAGCTACTCGCCGTACCGGATCAGCGCTGTCGTGCTGATGATCATGTGCATCCCGTTCATCACGCTGAGTGCTCCGCAGATCGCCGACCAGGACTACGCCTCGCTGGGCGCCCTCGTGTGGGCCGGTCTCGCCTTTGCGATCGTTGGCCCGCTCTTCCTGACCAACATCCTCTGGTTCAAGTCGATCGGGATCGTGGGCCCGTCGCGGGCGACGCTTTTCGCCAATGCGCAGCCGTTCGTCGCTGCGATCTTCGCCGCCCTGATCCTCTCCGAGCACCTCCACTGGCTCCAGATCGCGGGCGGTGTGGCGATCCTGCTCGGGATCGTCCTCGAGCGGCGGTGGCGTCGAACGCCGGAGGCGGCCGCCGAACCGGAGGGAGCTAAGATCGCGGCGTGACCACGCAAGACGCGATGCCGCTCGAGGGCTGGGACCACGTCGAGCTCTGGGTGGGGAACGCCAAGCAGGCCGCCTACTACTTCGAGCACGCGTTCGGCTTCACGCGGCATGCGTACGCCGGGCCCGAGACGGGCGTCCGCGACCGGGCGTCGTACGTCCTGCGGCAGGGCGAGATCGACCTCGTCCTGACGAGCGCGCTGACCGACGGCCACGAGGTCGCGCGCTTCGCCTCGAAACACGGAGACGGCGTTCGTGACATCGCGCTGCGCGTGCCGAATGCCGAGCAGGCCTATGCCGTTGCGGTCGAGCGCGGCGCACGCGGCGTCAGTGAGCCCGAGTGGCTCGAGGACGAATACGGCCGCGTCCAGGTCGCGTCGATCTCGACCTACGGCGAGGTCGTGCACACGTTCGTCGCCCGCGCCGACTACGCGGGGCCGCACCTGCCCGGCTATGCGGCGGTGGAGACGAACGGCGCCGAGCCGGTGGGCTTCACTCTGCTGGATCACTGCGTCGGCAACGTCGAGCTCGGGAAGATGGACGAGTGGGTCGGCTTCTATGAGCGCGTGCTCGGCTTCGAGAACATCGTCCACTACGACGATGACCAGATCCACACCGAGTACTCGGCGCTGATGTCGAAGGTGATGGCTGACGGCGAGGGGAAGATCAAGTTCCCGATCAACGAGCCGGCCGAGGGGCGCCGCAAGAGCCAGATCGCCGAGTACCTCGAGTACAACGACGGCCCGGGCGTACAGCACGTCGCCGTCCAGACCGATGACATCGTGCGGACGGTGGAGGCGATGCAGGAGCGTGGTGTCGCCTTCCTGATCACGCCGGAGGCGTACTACGAGGATGCGTTCGACCGGGTCGGCGAAATCGAGGAGTCGTGGGCCGACCTGCGGCGCCTGCGCATCCTGGTCGACCGCGACGAGGACGGCTACCTGCTCCAGATCTTCACGAAGCCGACGCAGGACCGGCCGACGTTGTTCTTCGAGGTCATCCAGCGCCACGGCGCCCGCACCTTCGGCGAGGGCAACTTCAAGGCGCTGTTCGAGGCGATCGAGCGCGAGCAGGCTCTCCGCGGCAACCTGTGAGAGCCGACGCCGCCACCCTCCGGCTCGCGGCCTTCCCGCGGCCGACCTTCCTCACGGATGCGCTGCTGGTCGTGTCCGGGACGGCGCTCGTCTCGATCTGCGCACAGATCTCGGTCAAGCTGCCGTTCACGCCCGTGCCGATCACCGGGCAGACATTCGCGGTGTGCCTCGTCGGCGCCTCGCTCGGCGCCGTTCGCGGAGCGACGTCGCTGACGCTCTACTTCCTGATCGGGGTGCTCGGTGCGCCGGTCTACGCCCACCACGACCACGGCTGGGACGTGATCACGAGCGCCAGCGGCGGCTACATCATCGGCTTCGTCGCCGCGGCGGCGGTCACGGGAGCACTGGCCGAGCACCGCTGGGACCGGCGGTTCTCCTCAGCGGTCGGCGCAATGCTGACCGGCAACGTCGTCATCTATCTGGTCGGGCTGCCGTGGCTCGCGGTCGTGCTGAACACCAACCTGGAGCAGACGCTCGAGGACGGCCTGTACCCGTTCGTCCCCGGCGACCTCTTCAAGCTCTATTGTGCGGCCGCGTTGCTGCCGGCAGCGTGGCGCGGCGTGAAGTACCTCGACAGCAGGTAGCTCTAGCCTTCAGCGGGTGAGCCCACAGCGGCGAACCGCGCTCATCTCGGTCGCAGCCGCCTGCGCGCTGCTCGCCCTCAAGCTCGGCGCCGGCGTTGCGAGCGGCTCGCTCGGCCTCGTCTCGGAGGCGCTGCACTCGGGCACCGACCTCGTCGCCGCGCTCCTGACGTTCTTCGCGGTCGGAGTCGCGGGACGTCCGGCGGACGAGCAGCACCAGTACGGCCACGGCAAGGCGGAGCACCTGGCGGCGCTCTTCGAGGCGGGAGTGCTCGCCCTCGTGAGCGTCGGCGTCGCCGGCCTCGCGGTCGCGCGGCTGGCCGGCTGGATCCACATCCACGTGGACGCAGCCTGGTGGGCGTTCCTGGTGATCGGCATCGTGCTGCTGATCGACGTCTCGCGGACGCTGATCTCGCTGAGGACGGGACGGCGGTTCCACAGCGCGGCGCTGCTGTCGAACGCGGTGCACTTCGGCAGCGACTTCGCGGGGTCGCTGGCCGTGCTGGTCGGGCTGATCGGCGTCCGGGCCGGATGGCCCGAGGCCGACTCGATCGCCGCACTGTTCGTCGCCGCCCTGGTGCTGTCGGCGGCATTGCGGCTGATGCGCCGGAACATCGACGTGCTGATGGACCGGGCGCCGGCGGACGCCGAGGCGGCCGCCCGTCAGGCGATCGCCGGAATCGAGCCGCCGATCCGGCTGAAGCGGCTGCGGATGCGCTCTGCGGCCGGCCGGCACTTCGCCGATGTCGTCATCGCGGTGTCGCCGTCCGCGGCGGTCGGGCAGGGTCACGCCGAGGCCGATGCCGTCGAGGCGGCCGTAGAGCGCGCTCTGCCCGAGACGGACGTCGTCGTCCACGTCGAACCGACGGTCGAGGATGCCGTGACCCGGGAACTCGCCTACGCCGCCGCGATGAAGGTGCGCAGCGTGCGCGAGATCCACAACGTCGCGGTGCTGCAAGTCGACGGCCGCACCGAGGTCTCGCTCCACCTCAAGCTCCCCGCCGACCTGCCGCTCGAGGAGGCGCACCGCATCGCCAGCGACGTCGAGCGGGCGATCGAGGACTCGGTGCCAGGCGTAGACACCGTGCAGACGCATCTGGAGCCGCTGGCCGAGGAGGCCGAGGGCCACCGGGCCGTGGACACCGACGTGTCGCACGACGTCGAGGCCGTCGACCGGATCGTCGCCGAGCGGTCCGGCAGGAAGCCGCGCGAGGTCCGTTTTCTGCAGACGACCGACGGCCTCGTCCTCTTCCTCACCCTCGGCGTGGACGCATCGTCGACGCTCGACGAGGCGCACCGGCGCGCCAGCCAGATCGAGGAGGAGATCCGCGCGTCGCTGCCCGGGATCTCCGAGATCATCGTCCACACCGAGCCCTAGCGGGCCCGGTTCTCGCAGACGCGGAACTCGACGATCCTCCGCACGAGATCGAGCGGGACCGGAGCCTCCAGCGGGAAGCGGATCGTGCCCTTGCTCGTCTCGTATGCCTCGAGCTCGTCGGCGAAGCGGCGGACGCCGGACGACCCCGGATAGAAGCCGATGTGGTGCTCGTAGCCCGCGAAGTGCACCAGGTTCCCGTGGAGCACGAAGGTCGGAATCCCGTAGGCGATCTTCTCGGTCGCCTCGGGCGCGGCGTCGTGAATCGTCTGCCTGATGCTCTCCAGCTTCTCGCGGGTGGCGGGGGGCATCGCCGCGAGATACTCGTCCACCGTGGCGGCACGGTTCGCCGTCATCAGGCTGCGATTCTTACCATGGCTCCGATGGCCGGGAGAGATGCGAGATGAAGCTGTGCATGTTCAGCCCGAAGGAGCTCGGCCTCGAGCGCGGCTGGCCCGGCCGGATCGAGGGCGACCGCGTGATCCAGCTCGCGGCGCAGACGCTTCAGTCGTTCTTCACCGGCGGCGGGCGGGCGCGGGAGCACGCGGAGTACCCGCTCGCCGACGTCGTCCTGCGCGCGCCGATACTGAACCCACCGGCGGTGCGCGACTTCTATGCCTTCGAGGAGCACGTGAGAACCGCGCGCGCGAAACGGGGGGCGGAAGTGCCGGCCGAGTGGTACGAGCAGCCGGTCTTCTACTTCTCCAACCCGGCGGCGATCTTCGGGCCGGGGGACGAGATCGCGTACCCGGAGCCGAGCGAGGAGCTCGACTACGAGCTCGAGGTCGCGGCGATCGTCGGTGCCGACGGTGCGATCGGCGGGTTCACGGTGATGAACGACTGGTCGGCCCGCGACCTCCAGCGCGCCGAGATGAAGGTCGGCCTCGGCCCGGCCAAGGGCAAGGACTTCGCGACGTCGCTCGGCCCGGTCGTGGTCACGCCCGACGAGTTCGACGGCTCGAGCGGGGCTATGGTCGCGCGCGTGAACGGCGAGGAGCGTTCGCGGGGCCAGCTCGCCGACATGCACTTCTCGTGGGAGCGGATCGTCGAGCACGCCGCGCGGAACACCCGCCTCCTACCCGGCGACGTGCTGGGGTCGGGGACGGTCGGGACGGGTTGCATCCTCGAGCTCGGCGACGGCCGTTGGTTGCAGCCCGGCGACGTGGTCGAGCTCGAGGTCGAGGGGATCGGGGTGCTGCGGAACACGGT
This sequence comes from uncultured Actinomycetes bacterium, assembly GCA_963808815.1. Taxonomy (GTDB): domain Bacteria; phylum Actinomycetota; class Thermoleophilia; order Gaiellales; family Gaiellaceae; genus DATBLE01. The sequence continues at coordinate 296,248 of CAWEGI010000019.1, forward strand.
GGGGGCGCGTGGCTGACGTTGCCGTCATCGGGGCAGGGCTCAACGGTCTCGCTACCGCGTGGGCGCTCGACCGGGCAGGCGTCGACGTCGTCGTCTACGAGCAGTTCGAGCCGGGCCACACGCGCGGCTCGAGCCACGGGCGCACGCGGATCTTCCGGCTCGCGTATCCGGAGGAGACGTGGGTTCGATTCGCGCAGGAGGCGCTCGAGGGCTGGCGGGAGCTGGAGCGCGAGAGCGGGGAGGAGCTGCTCGTGCTCAGCGGACTGCTCGAGCTCTACCGCGAGGGCGTGCAGAGCTCACAGGAAGCGCTGCGAGGCGTGCGACGCCGCCTACGAGCTGCTCACCCGGGAGGAGACGGAGGCGCGGTTCGGCGTCGTGCCGGAGCGAGAGGCGCACTGGTGCTCTTCCAGCCCGACGCGGGCGTCGTCCACGCCGACCGCGCGCTGAGCGCATTCGCGCGTGGACTGCGGATCGAGACGGGGCGGCGGGTCGAGTCGCTGGACGAGCTCGACGAGCCGGTCGTGGTGGTCGCGGCCGGGCCGTGGGCGCGTCGCCTGCTCGAGCCTGCAGGCATAGAGCTGCCGGTGGTGGAGACGCGTGAAACCGTCGCCTACTTCCACCTCGAGGGCCCGGTGCCGTCCGTGGTCGCCGAGGTGGTGACGCGCGGTCATGGGTTCTACTCGCTGTACGACCCGCTCTACGGGCTGAAGGTCGGCAGCCACAAGCGGGGCTCGCAGTCCGATCCAGACGAGGAGCACGGTCCCGATGAGGCGCTCGTGCGGGAGATCGCCGACTGGACGCGCGAGCGGTTCCCGAACGCCGACCCGACGCCGGTCCACGCGGAGAGCTGCTTCTACACGACCACCGACGACGAGCGGTTCGTCCTCGAGCGCCACGGCCGGATCGTCGTCGGCTCGGCCTGCTCGGGCCACGGTTTCAAGTTCGGCCCGGCGACGGGGAAGCGGTTGGCCGCGCTCGCGGTCGAAGCCCTCGGCTGACTAACCTTCGGACATGCCCATGTACCAGCGGCTCGGCGACGTTCCGCGCAAGCGGCACATCCAGTTCCGCGACAACGGAACCCTGCTGAACGAGGAGGTCTTCGGACTCGAGGGCTTCTCGGGGAACGAGTCGATCCTCTACCACCTCCAGTCGCCTGTTCGGATCCGCGAGCTCGGCGACTTCGAGCCGATCGAGCGCGAGGAGTGGGTGCCCGACGCCCACGCACACCGGCATTTCCGCACGTACGAGACGACGCCCGAGGGCGGCGATGCGATCTCGTCGCGGCGGCTGCTGATGTGGAACCAGGACGTCGAGATCTCGATCGCCCGGCCGACCGAGGGGATGGAGTTCTTCTACCGGAACGGCGAGGGCGACGAGGTCATCTTCGTCCACGAGGGGTCCGGGACGCTGGAGACGATCTTCGGCGACGTCCCCTACCGTGAGGGGGACTACATCGTCGTCCCGCGCGGGACGACCTACCGGTTCGCGAACGGCGAGCCGCAGCGGCACCTCGTCTTCGAGTCGCCGGGTCTGATCGAGATCCCGCGGCGCTACCGCAACGAGTACGGGCAGCTGCTCGAGCACGCGCCCTTCTACCACCGGGACATCCACCCGCCGACCGAGCTCCGCACGCATCGTGACCGCGGCGAGCACCACGTCAAGGTGCGCGTTCGCGACGGCTACCAGACCTACGTCCTCGACTACCACCCCTTCGACGTCGTCGGCTGGGACGGCTACGTCTACCCGTGGACGTTCAACATCGAGGACTTCGAGCCGATCACCGGCCGGATCCACATGCCGCCGCCGTCGCACCAGACCTTCCAGGGCCAGAACTTCGTCATCTGCTCGTTCTGCCCGCGCAAGCTCGACTTCGACCCCCTCGCGATCCCGATCCCGTATGTCCACTCGAACGTCAACTCGGAGGAGATGATCTATTACGTCTCCGGCAACTTCTCGTCGCGGAAGGCCGTCGACGTCGGGTCGGTCACCCTGCATCCGTCGGGCATCCCGCACGGACCGCATCCGGGCCTGGCGGAGAAGTCGATCGGGCTGACGGAGACGCACGAGCTGGCGGTGATGTGCGACACCTTCCACCCGCTGCGGCTGACGACGTTCGCGCGCGACCTCGACGACGGGACGTACGCCTACTCCTGGTACGAGGAGCCGGGAGTCGCGACTGCCGACGAAGACCCCGCCGGAGTGACATCGCACCTCTAGGTGGACGCGCCTAGCGGACTGAAGCACGGGCCGCTGCACCGCGCTGGGCGGCGCGATGCGGCGTCCTCAGTCGCCCCGATAGCGCTGCCATCGGGGCTCCCTGCGTCCTTGCCTCGCACTCACCCATCGCAGCGCATCGGCGCGTGTTCACTCCACTAGACGCTCGGCTCGTCCTCGACTGGGACGGGACGGTGACGGAGGTGGACAGCCTCCACATGGTGCTGCTCCAGTTCGGTGACGTCGGCGTCTACGAGCGTGCCGAGGACGATCTCGGCCGCGGGCTGACGCTGCACGAGGTGATCGAGGCCGAGTTCGCGACCGTGCGGGCGCCGCTCGACGAGGTGACGGCGTGGCTGGTCCAGAACGTGCGCGTGCGGCCCGGTCTCGAGGAGCTGGTCGAGCGGTTCAGGCCGCTCGTCGTCTCGAGCGGCTTCCACGAGCTGATCGAACCGGTGCTCGAGCGCGAAGGAGTAGCGGTGGAGTTGCGCGCGAACCGGCTCGACGCGCGGCCCGACGGCTGGCAGATCCGGTGGAGTGACGAGAGCGTCTGTGCGGTCTGCGGCGAGCCGTGCAAGCGCGCCTCGGTCGCCGACGGCCCGTTCATCTACGTCGGCGACGGCTACTCGGACCGCTGCGTGGCGCTCGCTGCCGAGCGGGTGTTCGCGCGCGACGGGCTGGCGGAGTATCTCGTGGGCGGGGCGTCCCATACGAGCCGTTCGACACGCTCGCCGAGATCGCAGAGCGACTCGAAGAGCAGTGACAGGCTTAAGCCTGTCACTGCTGTCCGACCCGAGTCGCCGCGCCCGCCCGTGGTGACGCCGCCATGCCGCTGCTCGAGATCCCCCAGCCGTACGACTTCGAGATCTCGACCGAGCGCTTCCGAGCGTTCGGGCCCGACTACGCGAACCTCTGGCACGAGGGCGGGCTGCTCCGCGTCGTCGGTGGGCGCGAGGTGCGGATCGAGGCGGCGCCGGGCGGCGTGCACGTGGAGCCGCTCGACGCGGAGATCGAGGCGGAGGTCGGGAGGCTGCTCGGGCTGCCGTTCGACCTCGACGCCTTCTACCGCTGGGCGCGGCGGGCCGACCCGGTCGCTCGGCCGCGTGGCCTCCGCGCTCTCGGGCTTCCGGCCGCCGCTCGCCCCGAGCCCGTTCGAGAGCCTCGTCACCTCGATCAGCGCGCAGCAGGTCTCGCTCTTCGCTGCGTTCGCGATCCGCAACCGGCTGATCGAGCGCTTCGGCGAGCGCGGCGAGCACGCCTTCTCCTTCCCGACCCGGGAGCGCCTCGCCGACGCCGAGCGAGGACGAGCTCTTCGCGCTCGGCTTCTCCCGCCGCAAGGCCGAGTACGTCGTCGGCCTCGCCCGGTCGGACCTCGACCTCGACGCCCTGGCCGGGCTCCCGGACGACGAGGTCAAGGCGCAGATCACGGCGCTGCGCGGGCTGGGGGAGTGGACCGCCGACTGGTTCCTCGCCCGCCACCTCGCCCGGCCGCAGCGCGTGGGCGCCCGGCGACCTCGGCGTGCGCAAGGCGATCGCCGCGTTCTATGGTGACGAGGATCCCCGCACCGTCGTCGAGCGATTCGACCCCTTCCAGAACCTGACCGTCCACTACCTGTTGACCGGAGCGAGAGTGCTCGGATGAGCGGAATGAACATCAGACGAGCCACCGAGGCCGACCAGCCCGCGCTGCGCGAGCTCTGGGAGGAGTTCGAGGCGGAGATCCCGGCCCCGCCGGAGTTCGTCGAGACCTGGGACGAGGAGTGGCAGGACGTGTCGGCCGACATCGGCGGCCGCGGCGTCGTCTACCTCGCCGAGGACGACGAGGGTGTGGCCGGGGCGCGTTCGGGCGACCATGCTGCCCGGCGACGTCTGGCACGTCGTGTTCGCGCACGTCCGGCCGCGCGTGCGCCGGCAGGGCGTGCTCAAGCAGCTGATGGCACCGGTGCTGGAGGAGGGCCGCAGCCGCGGCTCGACGCGGGTCACGCTCGACGTGATGGCGGGCAACCACGTGGCGGTGACCGCCTGGAAGCGGCTCGGCTTCGAGCCCGAGAAGCTGTACATGGCGGCGCCGCTGGATCGTCGTCGCCGAGCGGGCCGGAGGCGAGCAACGCCGGCCGTCGCACGGTGCGCTCTTCGTCCAGACCGACGACCACGACAAGGTCGAGCAGGCGGTCGCGAAGTACCTGCCGCGGATCGGCCGGTCGGCCGCAGACCGACCGTCGCCCAGCCGCAGCAACGGCTGGACGCGCGTCGACGACGAGCTCTGCAGCCGCGACCCGAACGCGCTCCGGCGGCTCGGGCGCGAGGTGTCGCTCGCGCTCGGCGCGATCGTGCTGACGCTCGGCGTGGAGGAGAGCGCGGTCGTCCGGTACGTCCTCTGGGATCGCGGCGGCGTCGCCGACGAGTACGCCTCGGTGCCGGACTACTTCGGCGAGCTCCCGCCCGGCGACATCGTCGCGCTGGCGGCCAACCCGACGGTCGCGCAGCGTCTGACCGGCGCCGACCCGGCGCGCGTCCGTGCGGTCGCCCGCACCGCCTCCTCGACCGAGGAGCTCCCCGCGCCCGACGAGCTGCATGCGCAGCTGGCCGAGGTGCTGGGGGTAGGCTGAGGCCAGCTTCCGTGCTGACTCTCTACGACGCCGACCGCTGCCCCTACTGCGCCCGCGCGCGCATCGTCCTCGCCGAGAAGGACGTCGAGTACGAGACGGTGACGATCGACCTCTCGAACCGGCCGGACTGGCTGTACGAGAAGAATCCGCTCGGCAAGGTGCCGGTGCTCGAGGAGGACTCGTTCGTCCTGCCGGAGTCGGAGGTGATCATGGAGTACCTCGAGGAGCGCTACCCCGAGCCGGCGCTGCTGCCTGCCGATCCGGCCGCCCGTGCACAGGTCAGGCTGGCCATCCACCGCTTCGACACCAACCTGGGCGACGCGTACTACGCCTTCCGGCGCGGCGAGGACCGGGCAGAGGATTGGCTCGCGCACTGCCTCTCGGGGATGGAGCGCGGTCTCGTCGAATGGCCGCTCGAGTACGGGCTGGCCGACATCGCCTACGCTCCCTGGTTGATCCGCCTTCGGGACATGCTCGGCTTCGACCTGTCGCCGTACCCGGCGCTCGAGGAACGGCTGGGCGAGCTGACCGAACGGCCCGCGATCGCCGCCGAGCTCGGTGTCGTCGCCGCATTGTCGAGATGAAGATCGCCTTCCTGCACGCGTTGCCGTTCGACGGCCGGATGTGGGCGCCCCAGGTCGAGGCGTTCGGAGATCACGAGACGCTCGGCGCCGACGCTCTACGGGCTCGGCTCGAGCTTCGACGACTGGGCGCTGGGCGTGCTCCAAACGGTGCCCGGCCGGTTCGTCGCGGTCGGCGCGTCGATGGGCGGCTACACGGCGTGCGCGATCGCGCGCCTCGCACCGGAGCGCCTCGCGGGGCTCGTGCTCGTCGGCTCGCGCGCGGACGCCGACCCGCCCGAGCGCGCGCCGCTGCGCGAGGAATGGATCCGGATCGCGCAGGAGCACGGAGGCGAGGGCCTCTGGCAGGCGGCGGCGAAGAACTTCTTCGCTCCCGGGACGCCGGACGAAGTGGTCGAGGAGGCGCACCGGATCGCCGTCGAGCAGCAGCCGGACGACCTGGTCCGCGCGGTCGAGTCGATCCGCGACCGGCCCGATTCGACCGAGGCGGTGACGAGTGGGCTGCCGCTGCTCGTCGTGGGCGGCGATGCCGACCCGCTGATCCCGCCCGACGTCTGTGAGCGCCTCGCGGCCGCCTCGCCGAGCGGGCGTGCCGAGATCCTCGAGGGCTGCGGCCACCTGCCGAACCTCGAGCGGCCCGACGAGCTCAACCGGATGCTCGCGAACTTCGTCGCCTCGCTGTGAGAGACGAAGCCGACCACAGAGCCGACAGCGAAGCCGAAGGCGTCACCGCCCTGCCGCCGGTCGTCGACGCCGCCTGGGTCACGGAGCACCTGGGCGACGACGGGCTCCTGCTCGCCGACGTCCGCGGGCCGAACGCCCACATTCGCGGCCACCTGCCTGGCTCGATCCCGCTCGTGCTCGGCTCGCCGGCGCCGGTCACCGACCGCGCCGTGCTCGAGGAGCTCGCGTCCGAGGTGGGGTTGCGCCTGCGCCGCCACGGGGTCACCGGCAAGGAGTGGCTCGTTCTCTACGACGGCGGCGACTGCATCGGCGCCTGCTCCTCGTACCAGCTCGCCGCGCTCGCCGGGCATCCGTCGGTGGCGGTGATGGCAGGAGGGCTGAAGTCATGGCAAGGTGAGCTCGAACAGGGGGTGGCGGAGTTGGAGAAGAACCGGAACGAGCTCGACCCGAAGTTCGAGGCGGTGCCGACCCTGGAGGAGTTGGCGGGGCGGCTGGACGATCCCGAGCTGACGATCCTCGACGTCCGCCGCGAGGACGAGTTCACCGGCAAGGGCGGGTACCCGTGCGACCCACGCCAGGGCCACATCCCGGGCGCGCGGAACATCGAGGCGGGCGACCTGTTCGCCTCGCCGGGCGTGCCGCTGGCGCCGGAGGAGATCCGCGAGCTGGTCGGACTGCCCGAGGGCGCGGAGGTCGTCGCCTACTGCCACTCGGGCTCACGCTCGGCCGTCGCCGCGATGGCGCTCCGTGCGGCCGGCTACCGCGCCCGGAACTACCCCGGCTCGTGGCACGAGTGGTCGCGCCACGACGAGCTTCCGCTCGAGCGCTAGTTCCGGAGCGACAGACCCGAGGGTCTGTCCCTGAAGGCTCAGACCGCCGACGCCTGGCTGTAGAGCGCCGCGTTCGGATTGACGAAGCTCGCGATCCGGGTCGAATCCATCACCCAGTTCGACTCCCACGTACGGCGCCCGTCGAACGAGAAGAACTGCTCCCACTTGAGCGTGTCCTCGTCGATCACGGTCCACTCGTAGCGCACCCGCACGTGGACGCCCATGACGATGTCGTCGCATTCGAACCGGCCGATCCCGTCGTCCTCGAAGCGGCCGACGACCGGCTCGTCGAGGGCGCCCGGGTTCGCCGCCGACGTCCACCAGATGCGCCAGAGCGCCGTCTTCGGCTCGAACAGCCGCAGCGTGAACGCCTCGAACCCCGGACGGCCGGGGAAGTCGGGCGCCGAGTACGTGTCGATGTTCCCGAGGCCGCCGATGATCTGTCGCGCCTCGCTCGTCGCCTCGAACTCGACCCACTCGTCGTCGCCCGGCACGACCATGTTGACCCGCTTGCGGTTGGCGATCCGCCAGGTGCCGGCGTAGAAGTCGAAGTCGTGACGGCCGTCGTTGTCGCCCATGTCCGTGTCTCCTTTGCTCCGTTGACCGAGTTGCCACCCTACGGGCTATTGAGGACACTTTTTGTCCGCGGCCGTGCTTGAATCCCAGGCATCTCGCGTCCGGCCTCCCGACTGCTCGCCTTTCTCGAGCTGCTGCAGAGCCGCGCCGTCGTGGACGGACGCTCGGCGGCGACCGACCTCGGAGTGACCGAGCGGACGATCCGCCGCTACGCCGTCGCCCTGCACGACATCGGCATCCCCGTCGAGGGCCAGCCCGGCGTCGGCGGTGGTTACCGACTGCGGGCCGGGACACGACTGCCGCCGCTGATGCTCTCCGACGACGAGGCGACCGCGGTCGCGGTCGGCCTGGTGGTCGCCGAGCGGCGCGGAATCGCAGCGGGCCAGGCGCTGACGAAGATCACGCGCGTCCTGCCGGAGCGGCTCGCCCGGCAGATCGAGCGCCTGAGCGACGAGGTCAGCTTCCTGGGCGAGCCCGCATCGGCGCCGCCCACCTCGAGCGAGACGCTGCTGGCGATCGCCGAGGCGGTCCGCCGGAGACGCTGCCTCGAGATCGACTATGTGCGGAGCGACGGAACGCCGAGCACGCGGGTGATCGAGCCGCTCGGCCTCGTCGCCAGACGCGGGCGCTGGTACATCCCGGCGCACGACCGGGCGAGCGACGAGCTGAGGACGTTCCGGGCCGACCGAATCGGCCGCGCCGTGATCGGGGACCCGGCCCGGACGCGCGAGCCCGACTTCGACCCCGCCGCGCATGTCGTCCGGATGCTGGCGCGGCTTCCGTACGAATGGCGGATCGACGTCCGATTCGACGCCCCGCTCGAGGAGGTCTCGAGGCGCGTCTCGCCGGCGGTCGCCGAGCTGACGGCGGACGGCGACGGCACCAGGCTGGAGATGGGTGCCGATTCGCTCGAATGGGCTGCGGGCTTCCTCGCGGGCCTCGGCGCCGACTTCCGGGTCGTCCGCCCCGACGAGCTGCGGGCGCAGCTGGGTGAGCTCGGCGCGCGGCTGGCGCGCGCTTCCTGCTGACAGTGGTTCAGACGACGACGGCCGCGCGTTCCGCGACCTCGACGAACGCGCCGCAGAGGCGTCGACCGAGCTCGTTCCACTCGCCGATCCGCTCTTGCGTCTCGGCCCAGAGCGCAGCGCGGTCGAGGTCGAGCGGGAAGTCGTCCTTGTCGTCCAGCCACGAGCGAACGGTCCGTAGCGTGACCTCGGCGTGGAACTGGATCCCCCAGGCGGCCTCGCCCAGGCGGTACGCCTGGTTGCATCGGGCGCTGCGGGCGAGTTCCTCGGCGGCGGTCGGCACGTCGTACGTGTAGTAGTGCCAGCCGAACGCGTCGAAGCGCTCGGGCAAGCCGCCGAAGACGGGATCGTCCGTCGCCGACGGCGTCAGCTCGACGGGGAGCCAACCGATCTCCGGGCCGTCGGGAACCGGGTAGACGGCCGCGCCGTCGGCCTTGGCGATCAGCTGGATGCCGAGACAGACGCCGAGCAGCGGGACCTCACGCTCGAGCAGTCCGCGGATGAACTCGTTCTCGTCACGAAGCCAGGGGTGGTGCTCGTCCTGGTCGGCGTGCATCGAGCCGCCGAGGACGATCACCGCTCCGTACTCGTCGAGCGGCCGCGGAGCGGGGGTGCCCCACGCGAGGCTCCACTCCTCGTAGCGGTGGCCTGCCTCCTCGACCACCTCGGCGAACACTCCCCCACGGGCGTTCGTCCCGTGGATGACCGCGAGGATGTTGATGCCTTCGGCATCACGACATCGCCTCGCACCAACCTCGACAACTTCGCTGTCGGCTTGGTGCTCGGCTTCGTCTCTCATAGCGTCAACTCTAGCTGGCCGGTTTTCGGCGGCTCGAGGCCGCCCGTCGCCGGGATTCCGTGCTCGTCGAGCAGCCCGCGGAGGATGGTCGCGCTGCGCGGCGCGTAGTCGGCGCGATTGTTGTTCATCAGCGCGTAGACCTCGTCTGAGCGCTCCGCCAGACCGGCCAGCGGCTCGACCCACTCGGCCAGCTCCTCCGCCGAGTACATCCAGTCGAAGCGCTCGGCCGACGACTTCGCGTTCCGGATGTTCCAGGTCTTCCAGTTCCGGCCGTGGAAACGAACGTAGGCGACCGGGTGCGTGGCGGCTGCGATTCGCGGCATCACATTGCTCGCCCGGGTGCGCGGCGAGTCGACGGAGACGTATGAGAGGCCGTGGCGTTCGAGGAAGGAGAAGGTGTCGGCGCGCTCGTCCTCCTCGAGCCACGAGCGGTGCCGGAACTCGATCAGCGGGACGAGCGGGTCGAGCAGCGGGCCGACCACGGCCAGCTCCTCTAGCGCCTCGCGCGACTTCTTCACGCGCGGGTGGTACTGGAGGAGCACGCCGCGCAGCTTGCCGGACGCCTCCAGCGGGGCCAGCGCCTCGCGGAACTCGCGGAACGCGGTCTCGCGGTCGGCCTCCTCGTGGCCCGTCATCCCCTTGCTGGCCTTGGCGTGCCAGACGAAGCCGTCCGGTGTCCGCTCGGCCCACTTCTGCGCCGTCTCGGGCGAGGGGAGCCGGTAGAAGGGCGAGTCGACCTCGACCGTGTCGAAGCGCTCGCCGTAGTAGGCGAGGCGGCCGGTCGGAGAGGAGACCCCGCGCGGGTACCAATGCTTGACCAGCCCCTCGTCGGCCCAGCTGCAGGTGCCGAGGCGAATCGTCGCCGCCATGTCCGCAACCTACAATCGCCCGATGGACTCCCGCCCCGTCGGCGTCTTCGACTCGGGCATGGGCGGCCTGACCGTCCTGCACGAGTGCCTCGTGACGATCCCGCACGAGGACTTCGTCTACCTCGGCGACGGCGCACGGCTCCCGTACGGGCCGCGGCCCCTGCCCGAGGTTGCCCGCTTCGCCAAGGAGATCGGTTCGTACCTGGAGGAGCAGGGTGTGAAGCTGATCCTCGTCGCGTGCAACTCGGCGACGGCGGCGGCGCTGCCCGAGCTCCAGGAGTCGCTCTCGGTGCCGGTGGTCGGCGTGATCACGCCCGAGGCCCACGCGGCCGTGCAGGCGACCCGGAACCGGCGGATCGGCCTGCTGGCGACGAAGGCGACGGTCGAATCCGGACGGTACGAGGCCCTCGTTCGCACGCTCGACGCCGGAGCGCGGGTGAGCTCGATCGCGTGCCCGCGGCTCGTGCCGCTCATCGAGGGCGACGACCCGTTCGGGCAAGAGACCGTGGATGCGGTACGCGAGTACGCCCGGCCGCTCAAGGCGAACGACGTCGACACGGTGATCCTCGGCTGCACGCATTACCCGCTGATCCGGCCGATCTTCCAGCGGGTCTTCGGCCGCGGAGTGACGCTCGTCTTCTCGGCGGAGGAGACCGCGCACGAAGTCGCCGAGACGCTGGCCCGCAAGGGCATCGAGAACGATCCCGGCCGCGAGGGTACGTACCGGTTCATGACCACCGGTGACACCGAGGTGTTCCGCGTGACCGGCGCGCGGTTCCTCCAGCTGCCGATCGACGAGGTCGAGCACGTGCGGCTCGTCGATCTCGAAAGGGCCGCCGCGTGAGCCGCAACGACGGCCGGCGTCCCGACCAGCTGCGGCCGGTCGAGATCGTGCCCGACTACCTCGAGCAGCCGCACGGCGCGGTGCTGTACACGCAGGGCAAGACGCGCGTCCTGTGCACCGCCTCGGTCGAGGAGAGCGTGCCACGGTGGATGTCCGGCCGCGGGAACGGCTGGATCACGGCGGAGTACTCGCTGCTGCCGGCCTCGACCGGGCAGCGGACGCAGCGCGAGGCCTCTGCGGGGAAGCAGAAGGGGCGGACAGTCGAGATCCAGCGGCTGATCGGCCGCGCCGTCCGCGCGGTCACCGACTTCCAGGCGCTCGGCGAACGGACGCTCTGGCTCGACTGCGACGTCCTCCAGGCGGACGGCGGCACGCGCTGTGCGGCGATCTCGGGCGCATACGTGGCCGCGCGGCGGGCGCTCGACCGCCTCGGGCTCGCGAAGGCGATGCCGGGCTCGGTCGCAGCGGTCTCGCTCGGGATCGTCGGCGGCGAGCTGCTGCTCGACCTCGACTACTCGGAGGATTCCGCCGCCGACGTCGACCTGAACGTGGTGATGACGGGAGACGGCAGGCTGGTCGAGGTGCAGGCGACCGCCGAGCGGGTTCCGTTCGGGCGCGACCAGCTGGACGAGCTGCTCGAGCTGGCAGCCAGGGGCATCGCGATGATCGGAGGCGCACAGCAGGATGCAGTCGCTGCTCCTCGCGATTGACCCGCATCTCACCTGGTTCGAGGCGTTCGTGCGGATCGGAGCGGCCGCGGGCCTCGGCGGGATCGTCGGGCTCGAACGGGAGCTCGACGAGAAGGCCGCCGGCCTCCGTACGCACATGCTGGTCGCCGTCGGCTCGGCGCTCTTCACCATGGTCGGCGCCTACGGGTTCGAAGACTTCCCGGCTACGAGTGTCGATCCGACCCGCGTCGCCGCGCAGGTCGTGACCGGCATCGGCTTCCTCGGCGCCGGCCTGATCTTCCGCCAGGGCTTCAACATTCGCGGGCTGACCACCGCCGCCAGCCTCTGGCTCGTCGCCGCGATCGGGATGTCCGCCGGCGCCGGCTTCTGGATGGGCGCGGTGATCGCGACCGTCGTCGCGCTGATCAGCCTGCGACCGCTCGAGTGGATGAAGGGGCGCTCGCTGCCGCAGCACGTCGCCCCCAGCATGGTCGTGGAGCTGAAGGAGGACGGCACCGCCGGTGACGTTCTCGACGCCCTCGAGCGGGCCGGCGACCTGCTTGCGCTCCGGCGCGACGGCAGCCGCCTCGAGATCGAGGTTCGGATCGACCGCGGCGCCCGCGGCCGCGCGCTCGACGCAGGTCGCCGCGCTTCCGCAGGTCGAGGAGGCACGCTGGCAAAGCTGATCCTGTGCTCCAGGAACGAGCACAAGCTGGACGAGTTGCGCGCGGCGCTGCCGGACTGGACGGTCGAGCTCCTCGACGGCGACGACTATCCGCCGGAGGACGGTGACACGTACTACGCCAACGCCCGCGGCAAGGCGCTATACGGCCGCGCGGTCGGCCCGGGCGACGCCTGGGTTCTCGGCGAGGACTCGGGGATCGAGGTCGACGCGCTGGGCGGCGAGCCCGGGCGTGCATTCGGCCCGCTGGGCGGAGAGCGGCCGGCAGCACCTCCATCTGCTGGAACGGCTCGGCGACGCGACCGACCGGCACGCGCGGATGATCGCCCACATGGTCGCGATCGGCCCCGACGGCCGCGAGGTGGACGCAGTCGGCGTCATGGAGGGGGAGATCGCGGCCGAGCCGCGCGGCACGGGCGGCTTCGGCTACGACCCGGTGTTCGTCCCCGAGGGCGAGACGCGGACGGTCGCCGAGCTCGGCGACGACTGGAAGCGGGTCAACTCGCACCGCGGCCGGGCGGCGGCGGCGCTGCGGGCTGCGCTGGCGACCGCGACCGGCTCCAGTTGATCTCCGCTCCGAACACGATCACGTTGGCCATCACGTAGAGCCAGATCAGAAGCAGGAGCGGTCCTCCGATCACCTGAGCCGAGACGTTGTGCTTGGAGAAGCCCAGGAAGAGCGGGAGGACCTGGAATGTCGCCTCCAGCGCGACGGTCGCGACGATCGCTCCCGGTAGCACCTGGACGAGCGTCAGGTCGACGTTGGTCAGGAACCTGTAGGCGAAGATCAGGAAGAGGAAGATGGCGATCGACGAGACGACCACCGAGACACCGTGCGCGACGTACGTGTTCGCCAGGAAACCCGGAGCGAAGCGGTCGAGCGTGTGCGCCCCGACTCCGCCGACGAGCAGCCCGACGAACAGCGTGACCAGCCCGACCAGCATGAAGAGCGTGGCCCGCGCCTTGCCATGGAGGAACGAGCGGTTCGGGCGGTCGTAGACGATGTTGAACGCCGACTCGAGCACGCTGAACAGCGAGAGCGACGACCAGAGCAGGAACGCGCCGCCGATCAGGCCGAGGGAAGTGGCGTTCCGCCGGATCTTGTCGACCCCGCTGACGATGCTGGACACCGACGCGCTCGGGAACACCTTCTGCAGCTCCTCGACGAAGTAGCTCGACTCGGTCGTCCGGCCGCCGAGCCCGAGCAGGGCAAGGGCGAGGAAGATCAGCGGGACGAACGAGAGCAACGCGAAGTACGCGATCATCGCCGCCAGGTGCGTTCCGCGGTCGGCGAAGAACTTCGAGAACGTTTCGCGAATATGCACTGTGTTAGCGTTTGCCGCCCGTGGACGGCGCGCAAGCTCTCTCCGACCTGACCGAGATCTCATCGCAGATCGAGGCTGCGATCGTGCTCGACGCCGACGGCTCCACCCTCGCGACAACGCTCGACGAGCAACGCGGGCCGGAGTTCGCCCAGGCGGTGCAGGAGTTGCTCGCAGCCGTGAAGCGCGCATCCGGCAACGAGGACGGAGAGCTCGCGCAGGCCGAGATCGCAACCGGCGACGGAAGCGTCTTCCTCGTGCGGGACGAGCAGCGGACGATCGCCGCGACCACGGGCCCGGAGCCTACCGTGGGCCTCGTCTTCTACGACCTCAAGAGCTGCCTGCGGGGCTTCTCGGAGCGAAGCGAAGCCGAAGCCGAAGCCGCGTGCCCGGAAGCCGAAGGGCGGGGACGAGGGCGATGCCGCGGCGTAAGGCGTTCGCCGGCGTTGCGCTCGTGGCGGGCTCACTCGCGGGCGTCGTCGCCCTGCGGCGCCGCTCGGCGCGGCGCCGCGACCGGGTCGATGTGTACTTCGAGGACGGATCGATGGTTTCCCTCGCCGACGGCGCGCCCGAGGCGTCGACCGTGCTGCCGCTGGCCCGCCGCATCCTCGAAACGACTCGCACCGCGTAGTGGACGATGCTGCGCTGCTCGCGGCGATCCGCGAGCACGCCTACCTCGAAGGTGACTTCGTGCTGCGCTCGGGCAAGCGCTCGACGTACTACCTCGACAAGTACCGCTTCGAGACCGTGCCGGAGCTGCTGGAGGCGCTCGGCGCACGCCTCGCCGCCAGGATCGCGGAGGTAGAGCCGGACGCGCAGCGGCTCGCCGGCCCCGAGCTGGGCGCGGTCGCGCTCGCGGCGGCCGCCTCGCTGGCCTCGCGGCTGCCGTTCCTGATCGTGCGCGGAGAGGCGAAGGGCTACGGCACCGGGAACCGGCTGGAGGGCGCCTTCGAGCCCGGGGAGCGCGTCGTTCTCGTCGAGGACGTTGTCACATCGGGCGGAGCGGCCGCCGATGCCGTCCGAGCGGTACGGCAAGCTGCACTCGAATGCCGGACGGCTATCTGCGTCATCGACCGGGAGGAGGGCGGTGTGGACTCCCTCGCGCGCCTCGGAGTGCGCCTGCATCCCCTGTTTCGGGCGGCCGACGTTGCCCCGCCCCGGTCGGCTGCCGCAAAGCCGCATGGCTGAGCGGAATGTCCCGGAGTGGTAGGTTCCGCCCCGTGTTCCATCATGTCCAGAGGAGGAGGACCTAGGTGACCAAGCAAGAGTTCGTCAACGCGGTCTCGGACCGCAGCGGCCTCAGCCGCAGCGAGGCCGGCAAGGCGGTCGACGCCGTGCTCGAGACGATCACGGACACGCTCAAGAGGCGCGACTCGATCAACTTCACCGGTTTCGGCAAGTTCGCGACCTCCGAGCGCAAGGAGAGGATGGGCGTCAACCCCCGCGAACCCGTCCCAGAAAGTGCACATTCCGGCGGCGACGGTCCCGAAGTTCACCGCCGGCAGCTCGCTCAAGCAGTCGGTTCGGGGCGGCTAGGACGCACGCACCTCCTCCGAGTCGGGCGCTGCATAAATTTGCGAAGGGGCCGCTGCGAACGCGGCCCTTCGCATCTACTCTGGCCTGATGGAGTCCGGAACGGCGGTCGCAACCACGACCTTCGCCGACCGTCTGGCCGAGGCGGTGGGCGAGCGGCGGAGCCAGCTCGTCGTCGGCCTCGACCCCCGGCTCGACCTGCTCCCGCTGGAGCTCCGCGGGGACGCGCACGTCGGCCGGCCGGCGGCGGCCGAGGCGACCGCCCGCTTCTGCTGCGGGATCATCGATGCGGTCGCGCCGCACTGCGTCGCGGTCAAGCCGCAGCTCGCGTTCTTCGAGGTGCTCGGCTCCGACGGAATCGCCGCGTTCGAGCGAGTAGTGGGCTACGCGCGCTCGGCGGGCCTGCTGGTGATCGTCGACGGCAAGCGCGGCGACATCGGCTCGACGGCCCGGGCGTACGCCGACGCGTACCTCGAGCCCGGTCCGCAGGGTGCTCCGCTGGCCGACGCCCTGACGGTGAACACGTACCTGGGGCGGGACTCGCTCGAACCGTTCGTCGCCGCCTGCCGCCGCGGCGGCGGCGGGCTGTTCTGCCTGGTCAAGACGTCGAACGCCGGCGGCGTCGACGTGCAGGACCTCGCGCTCTCGGACGGCCGTCCGCTGTGGAAGCAGGTGGCGTTGCTGGTCAACGAGCTCGGCGAGGACGTGGTCGGCGACTGCGGCCTGTCGAGCATCGGCGCAATCGTCGGCGCGACCTACCCGCGGGCGATCGCCGAGGCACGGAAGCTGCTTCCGCAGGCGATCCTGCTGCTGCCGGGCGTCGGGGCGCAGGGGGCCACACCCGCCGACATCGCGCGGGCGTTCACGAGCGGGCCGGCCAGCGCGCTCGTCGCCGCGTCGCGTTCCGTCATGTACGCGTTCAGGGACGGAGAGGACGACTGGCGGGCGGCGGCAGGGGCCGAGGCCGCGCGGTTGAATCACGAGGTGTGGACAGTCTCAGGCTGGTAGAGCACGCCGGCTCCTGGGCGCGCCGGCAGCGCTTCCCGGGCGGTGCCGACGGTCGGCATGTGCTCGTGCGTTACGCCGCGCCGGCCGCCTTCCTGCTCGTGGTCACGGTCGTCTTGCTCGCCGTTCGCAGTGAGCGTTCGCTCCGACGCCGTGCCGACGAAGGCGCCGCCCGCGGTCAAGCGGGCCGAGGCGTCGTCCACCGCGACCCGGGCGAAGCCGGCACCGCCCAAGCGCTGGTACGTGATCCAGAACGGCGACACGCTCGGCGCGATCGCCGCAAGGTTCGGGACAACGGTCGATTCGCTGCTCCGTCTGAATCCCGGCGTCGTGCCGACGGCCCTCGCCCCAGGCGCACACGTGCGCATCGGGTAGCGCTACTCTTCGCGGCCGTGAGACTCCGGCTGGCGCTGCTCGCGGCCGTGCTCCTGCTCCTCGCGCCGGCCGCGTTCGCGGGGGCGCCGCAGGTCTCGGGCCGTGCCTACCTGATCGAGAACGGAGTCACCGGCGAGGTCCTCGCGCAGCAGAACGACCGTGCACGCCTGCCGATCGCGAGCATCACGAAGCTGATGACCGTGCTGGTCACGCTCCAGCATGCGAAGCTGGACGACGTCGTCACGGTCAGCCGTCAGGCGGCCGCGGTGGGGGAGTCGTCGATCTACCTGCAGAAGGGCGACCGGCTCACCGTCGGCGAGCTCGTCGAGGCGGCGCTGATCCAGAGTGCGAACGACGCCGCTGTCGCACTCGCGGAGCACGTGGGAGGGACGCAGGCGGCGTTCGTGGCGATGATGAATGCCGAAGCCGCGAAGCTCGGGCTGCGGGACACGCACTTCGCAAATCCGGACGGCCTCGACGCGCCCGACCACTATTCCAGCGCCCACGACGTCACCCGCCTGGCCAGGATCGCGATGAAGAACCCGGTGATCCGCCGGGTCGTCGGCGAGGAGACGGCCGAGATCTCCGGCGGACGGACGCTGACGACCTGGAACGACCTGCTCGCGACGTATCCCGGCATGTTCGGAGTCAAGACCGGGCATACGACCGCCGCGGGCTGGTCGGAGGTCGCTGCGGCTCGGTCGCACGGGGTGACCGTGTACGTGACGCTGCTCGGGAGCCCCGCGCGCGACGTCCGGAACGACGACCTGGACGCCCTGCTCACCTGGGGGCTGAGCCGCTACCGGACCGTCCATGTGATCTCGCCGGGGCGGGTCTACGCGACCGCCAGGGCGCCGTACGGACGGCAGTCGCTGGCGCTCGTCGCCGCAGCGCCGGCGAAGCGCATCGTCCGGGTCGATCGCCTGATGACCGAGCGTGTGGTCGCGCCGAGCGTCGTCTCGCTGCCGGTCAGGAAGGGCCAACGGCTCGGCGAGGTGCAGATCTACGCCGGGAGCAAGAAGGTCGCCGGCAGTCCCCTCGTTGCCGCCCGCTCGATCCCGAAGCCGGGGTTCTTCGGCCGCACCGGTTGGTACACCAAGCGGACCTTGCACCACATCGGGAGCTGGTTCTCGTGATCGTCACCGTCACACTCAACGCTGCCATCGACCGCACGCTGACCGTGCCGAACTTCCAGCTCGGCCAGCGTCACCGCGCCAGCGCCGGCCTGACGCTCGCCGGCGGCAAAGGGATCAACGTCGCCCGCGCGCTCAAGCGGCTCGGCGTGCCGGTCGTCGCCACCGGGCTCGCCGGTGGACGCACCGGAACGCGGATCATCGAGGAGCTGACCGGCGAGGCGATCCTCAACGACTTCGTCCGCATCGCCGGCGAGTCGCGGACGTCCACCGCGGTCGTCGATCCGACCGGGGGCACGTACACCGAGATCAACGAGTGGGGGCCGCACGTCGAGCCGGACGAGCTGCAGATGCTGCTCGACAAGCTGCACTACCTCGCCGGCGGCGCCGAGTTCGTCGTGCTTGCCGGATCGCTGCCTCGCGGCGTCGACGACGCTTCTACGGCGAGCTGATCCGCGACCTCACCCGTCGCCAGGTGCTGACCGTGCTCGATTCGGAGGGCGAGCCCCTGCGGCTCGGCCTGGAGGCGGAGCCGTTTCTCGTCTCGCCGAACCAACGCGAGGCCGAGGCGCTCGTCGGACAGGAGTTCTACGAGCGGCAGGACTTTGCCTACGCCGTCGAGCACATCGCCGAGCTCGGGGCGCGAAACGTCCTGATCACGAACGAGAGCGGCTGCTTCGCGCGCCTGCGCGAGGGCCGCAAGACGCGGCGTTACCGCGCGGTCGCGCCGCAGGTCGAGGCAGTCTCGAGCGTCGGCAGCGGCGACGTCCTGCTGGCCGCGTTCATCGCCGCGCACGCGGCCGGACGCACGACCGAGGAGGCGCTGCGGGAGGCGGTCGCGGCCGGAGCCGCCTCCACCCGCGAGGTCGGTGCAGGCCGCTTCGACCCGAAGGAGGCCGCGGGCCTCCAGCCGGACGTCGAGGTCGGCGAGCTCGAACACGTCGGCGTCTAGCGCTCGCTTCGCGGGGGAAACGGCCGGTTTCCCCCGCGTACCCCCTTCCCCAACCAGCGTTCTCACGGCGTACCGCAGTGAGCCGCGGCCGCCATGTCGGCCGCGGCGGCGCTGGCTCCGCAGGGATGCGCGGATCCCTGGTTCGGCCGGAGGCGGCGTTAAGCTGTTCTCCTTGGAAGGGTTGGAGCTAGGTCGGGTCGAGGTCGAGCGCCTCCTCGCGCTGGAGGACAAGTTCGCGCGGGAGGGGCTTGCCTTCGACGACGTGCTGCTCGTCCCGGCGTCCTCCGAGGTGCTCCCGAACGACGTCTCGACGCGGACGCGCTTGACGCGCGAGCTCGAGCTCGCGATCCCGGTCGTGTCCGCGGCGATGGACACGGTCACCGAGGCCCGCCTGGCGATCGCGCTCGCCCGGGCCGGCGGCATCGGCATCGTCCACCGCAACCTCTCGATCGAGGACCAGGTCGTCGAGGTCGACAAGGTCAAGCGCTCCGAGGCCGGGATGATCGTCGAGCCTGTGACGCTGCCGCCCGACGCCATCGTGGCCGACGCGCTGGCGCTGATGTCCCGCTACCGCATCTCGGGCGTCCCGATCACCGACGGCGAGGGGATCCTCGTCGGCATCCTGACCAACCGCGACCTCCGCTTCGAGACCGACACCGCCCAGTCCGTGAGCGCGCTGATGACCGGACGCGACCTCGTGACGGCGCCGGTGGGGACGACCCTCGACGAAGCCGAGCGGATCCTCCACCGGAACAAGGTCGAGAAGCTGCCGGTCGTCGACGCCGACGGCCGGCTCCGCGGGCTGATCACCGTCAAGGACATCTCCAAGCGGATCGAGTACCCCGACGCGACGAAGGACGAGCAGGGGCGCCTGCGGGTCGGGGCTGCGATCGGCGTCGGCAGCGACGCGCTGGAGCGCGCCGAGGCGCTCGCGGCCGCCGGTGCGGACGTGCTCGTGCTCGACACCGCGCACGGGCATTCGCGCGGCGTGCTCGAGATGGCGCACCGTATCCGGTCGCGGCTCGACACCCAGCTCGTCGCGGGCAACGTCGCAACCGCCGAGGCGGCGGGGGCGCTGATCGCGGCAGGCGTCGACGGCGTCAAGGTCGGGATCGGCCCGGGGGCGACGTGCACGACCCGGGTGGTCGCCGGCGTCGGCGTCCCGCAGGTGACGGCGGTCTTCGACTGCGCCCGCGTCTGCGCGGCGGAGGGCGTGCCGCTGGTCGCGGACGGCGGCATCCGCAACTCCGGCGACATCGCGAAGGCGATCGCGGCCGGCGCCGACTCGGTGATGCTCGGCTCGGTCCTGGCCGGCACCGACGAGGCTCCCGGCGACGTGATCCTCGTCCAGGGCGAGCGCTACAAGGAGTACCGGGGCATGGGCTCGCTCGGAGCGATGAAGGCCCGCTCGTTCTCGAAGGACCGCTACTTCCAGGGCGACGTCGAGGACGTGGACAAGCTCGTGCCCGAGGGGATCGAGGGCCGCGTGCCGTACAAGGGGGCGGTCCAGGCCGTGCTCTACCAGCTCGTCGGCGGGCTGCGCCAGTCGATGGGCTACTGCGGGGCCGCGATGATCGAGGAGATGAAGGAGCGCACGCGGTTCGTCCGGATCTCCGCTGCCGGCCTCCAGGAGAGCCACCCGCACGACATGACGATCACCAAGGAGGCGCCCAACTATCGCCGCTGAGGTGCTGCCGTTCCCCGCTCCGGAGGCGCCACCAGTCTCGGATTCGCGGCCCGTGCTCGTCGTCGATCTGGGCGGCCAGTATTCGCAGCTGATCGCCCGCCGGGTCCGCGAGGCCCGCGTCTACTCGGAGCTCGTCGGCCACCGCTCGACCGCGGCCGCGCTCCGCGCGAGGAACCCGGCGGCGCTGATCCTCAGCGGCGGCCCCGCCTCCGTCTACGCCGATGACGCCCCGCAGGTCGACCCCGGCATCTACGAGCTCGGCGTGCCCGTGCTCGGCATCTGCTACGGCATGCAGCTGATGGCGCAGGACCTCGGCGGCCGCGTCGAGCGGACGGGCGCGTCCGAATTCGGCAAGACCGGTATCCGGGTGGCCGGTGCCCTCGCCGCCGGCCTGCCGGAGGAACAGACCGCCTGGATGAGCCATCGTGACTCCGTGACCGCGCCGCCGGAGGGAGCTGCGGTCACCGGCGGCTCCGACTCGACGCCGATCGCAGCATTCGAGGCGCCCGAGCGCGGCCTGTACGGCGTCCAGTTCCACCCCGAGGTCGTGCACACACCGCACGGGCAGGAGGTGCTGAAGAACTTCCTGTACGGCGTCGCCGGCGCGCGGCCCACCTGGACGCCTGCGGCCGTGATCGAGGAGCAGGTCGAGCACATCCGCGCGCAGGTCGGCAACGAGCGGGTGCTCTGCGGCCTCTCCGGTGGCGTCGACTCCGCGGTTGCCGCCCTGCTCGTGCACAAGGCGGTCGGCGACCAGCTCACCTGCGTGTTCGTCGACCACGGCCTGCTCCGCAAGGACGAGGCGGCGCAGGTGGTGGAGACGTTCGAGGGCCACTTCCACGTGCCGCTGGTCCACGTCGACGCGGCTGCGCGGTTTCTCGCCCGGCTCGAGGGCGTGACCGAGCCCGAGGAAAAGCGGCGCATCGTCGGCGGCGGAGTTCATCCGGGTCTTCGAGGCCGAGGCGGAGAAGCTCGGACGCGTGCCGTTCCTCGTCCAGGGGACGCTCTACTCCGACGTGATCGAGTCGGGCGGCACCGAGGGAGTCGCCGCCAAGATCAAGTCGCACCACAACGTGGGGGGCCTGCCCGACGACATGACGATGGAGCTGGTCGAGCCGCTCCGGTCGCTGTTCAAGGACGAGGTGCGGCGGGTGGGGGAGGAGCTCGGACTGCCGGAGGCCATGGTCTGGCGGCATCCCTTCCCGGGGCCCGGCCTGGCGATCCGGATCATCGGCGACATCACGCGCGAGCGGTTGGAGATCCTCCGCGAGGCCGACGCGATCCTGCTCGAGGAGGTCCGGAAGGCCGGGTCTCTATCGCGAGCTCTGGCAGTGCTTCGCCGTGCTACCGGCGATCCGCTCTGTCGGGGTCCAGGGCGACGAGCGCACCTACGGCTACCCGATCGTGATCCGAGCCGTGACCTCGGAGGACGCGATGACCGCCGACTGGGCCCGCCTGCCCTATGACCTGCTGGAGACGATCTCCAGCCGGATGACGAACGAGATCCCCGCGGTCAACCGCGTCGCGCTCGACCTCTCGTCGAAGCCGCCCGCCACGATCGAATGGGAGTGACGCGGGGGATGATCGACACGACGGGCCGCACTCTCGCGTGATTAGCTTGCGCCGATGGCGATAGCCCCCCAGGAGATCGCGTCCCCCGACGGACGCACGTGGACCGTGACCGTCGAGCGGACGCGTCGGAGGCTGAAGGACACCCGCGACGAGCCGTTCTTCTGGGCCCACGTCGATCGTCACCGCGATCATCGTCGCGCTGCTGATCTGGTTCTTGCGCCACACCTGGTCGGGCGTCTGGGCCGTGCTGATCCCGGCGATGATCCTGCTCTGGGCAATCGGCTTCGCCGTTTCCGCCACCGGGTCGCAGGTCCGCGCCGAGACGCAGGGCCCTCCCTCCGAGCACCGGGTCTGGTCGATCACGAAGCGTTCCCACAAGGAGCACGCGCGCGACGGCGTGGTCGCCGCCATCGGGCGCGGGGAGCTCTCCTCCGAGCCGCCCGACACGCGCCTGGAAGAGATCTGAGCCCCTCCGTCCGAAGAGTTCGTCGCCGCCGCCGACCTGCGCGGCGGCGGCACACAACCGCTCTCGGTCAGGCGCCTGCTACCCCGGAAAGTCGTCGAGCCGTCAGGGCTCGAACTTTTCGGGTGAGGCCGTCCAGGTCGGCGACCGGGTAGCGAGCGCGCACGCCGTCGACGAAGGTAGCGAGACGCTCCGCCAGCGCCGCGTCGTGGATCTCCAGCACATTCTCGGCGTTCTGCTCGCCGGAGTGGGAGAGGTTGAACGACCCGAGGAAGACGACGTCGTCCGCGACGGTCACCTTCGCGTGCATGTAGTCGTGGACGGTCTCCGGGCCCCACGGCGTCGACCGCTTGCCGGCGAAACGGCCCGACGCGACGATCTGGAGCAGCAGCGGCAGCTTCCACGAGACGACTCCGGTCGGACCCCACTGGGCCCGCACCTCCTCGATCTGCGTCTGATCGACCGCCCCGGCAACGTCGACCTTGCCGTCGGCGATCACCTGCGCCAGCGTCGCCAGCACCGGAGCGGCGGTCAGCACCGGCGAGCAGATGCGGATCCGCCGCTTCGCCCGTCCGATCGCCTTCGCGATCCGGTGCGAGAGCGCGTCGCCGAATCCGGGGCAGAACCAGGGCCGGATCTCGATGCCGTCCACCCGGACCGGCCTCGGCTCGGTCGTGCCCGTGCCCTCGACGTTCCCCGACTCCCAGAGCTGCTCGAAGTCGAGCGTGTACGCACGCGCCAGCTGCGGCGAGTCGATCACCGCGATGACGTTCTCCTCCCGTGACCACGAGTCGTCGGTCCAGTTCGTCGACCCCGTCCACACGGAAGAGCCGTCGCGGACGACGTACTTGTGGTGCATCAGGTCCGGGACGCCGGCGATCGGCTTCGTCGGCACCGACAGGCGGGCGACGTCCTCCGGCGCGGTCTGGGGCGGCGGGGGCACCGGGATCGGCGCGCGGAAGTCGGCGTTGTACATCAGCCGAACAGCGACGCCGCGCGTCCCCGCCTCGTCGATCACGTCCACGACCAGCTCCTCCAACCCAGGCCCGAGCTTGAAGTCGTAGAGGGCGAGGTCGAGCGAGGTCGTCGCCGCGGCAAGGAAGTCGTGGAGCGCCCGGGCAACCGTGACCGGCTCCTGCCCGCCGTCCGTGAGTGTCGTGACCGTCATCATGGCGCCATGGAGTTTGCCGACGTCCTCCGTCGCAGGAAGATGGTTCGGAGCTATACGGATGATCCGGTCGACCGCGGGGCGGTTGAACGGATCGTCGCCCGCGGCCGCAGGGCGCCGAGCGGCGGCTTCTCGCAGGGCGTTCGCATGGTCGTCGTCACGGAGGAGGCGACCCGGGGCCGGATCGCCGAGCTCGCGAACGAGTCGTACTACGTCGAGCGCGGGCTCGAGCCCTGGATCTCGCGGGCGCCGGTGCACGTCGTGGTCGCCATGCGGGAGGACGACTACCACGACCGCTACCGGAGGCCGGACAAGCTCCAGGAGGACGGCAGCGAGGTCGAGTGGCGCGTGCCGTGGTGGTGGGTTGACGCCGGCAAGTCGATCATGCTCCTCCTCCTCGCCGCCGTCGACGAGGGGCTGGGCGCCGGGCTCTTCGGGCTGGTCGGCGACGCGAACGACGGTCTGCGCGAGCTCCTGGAAATGCCCGCCGACCTGGAGATCGTCGGCGTGGTGACGATCGGCCACGCCGCCCCGGCGCCCGTCCAGGGCTCGCGCGGCAAGTTCCCGTGGAAGCCGCTCGAGGAGGTCGTCCATTGGGAACATTGGTAGACGCGCTCGCCGCCGCCCGGATCGGCGACACCTTCAACCAATACCGTCGTTCCCGCGTCCGGCGGGAGCGGCTCGCCGCGTACCTCGAGGCGAGAGAGGACGCGTCGATCGTGCTCGTCGGCGAGGCGGCCGGCTACCGCGGCGCCCGCGTCAGCGGGGTCCCGTTCACCTCCGAGCGGCAGCTGACCGGCCGCGGCCCGGCCGAGGCCAGCGCGACGATCGTCCACCGCGTCCTCGGCGAACTGGGCATCGAGGACGACGTGTTGCTCTGGAACGTCGTCCCGACACATCCACACGAGCCCGGACGCCCGTATACGAATCGGCGGCCGTCGCGCTTCGAGGTCGATGTCTCCTTCCGGTTCCTCGAGGGTGCAGCGCGCGGCCGCCGCCTGATCGCCGTCGGACGCCTGGCCCAGGAGGTGACGGCCGCGCCGTACGTGCGCCATCCGTCGCACGGAGGAGCCTCTGCCTTCCGTGCGGGTCTCGCCGCGCTGCTCGGCTAGGTCGGGCGCTCGGCGGCGGCTCGCGAGAGGCCCGCAGAAGTCGTCCCAGCACGGATCACCGGCGTCAGCGCGTACCCCTCGTCGACCTCGACGAAGGAGTGGCCGATCGTGGCCGCCTCGTAGCGGGCGACGAAGTCGAGCCAGAGCTCGTACCAGCCTCGCACGAACCCGTCGTCCTGGTACAGCGTGCGGAGTGTCCGATGCCATGCCTGCCGGTGGGGCGGCCGGTTCGGGCGGGCGATCCGCCGTCGCTCCAGCTGAGCACGAAGCCGATCAGGACTGGTGCGGAGCGTCAGGAACGTGACGCGTTGCGTCGAGTCGAGCAGCGCGAGGGTTGGGTCGTACTCGTAGGCCGGGATCCCCCGGTTGAGCAGGCGAAACAGGTCGTAGTGGAAGATCAGCGCCTCGAGGGCGGACGGGCGACGGCGCACCACCGACCGGGTGTCCAGGACGGGCGCACCCTTCGGCACGCCCAGCCGCTCGCACAGCAGGTCGTCGCCGCTGAGGCGGCGAATCAGCCGGGACTTCCCGACCGCCGGCGGGCCGGCCACGACGACGAGGTGTTCGATCGCCCAGCACGCGTCCTGGAGGCCTGCCGTTGGCCTTGCTGACATCGGCTGATTCTGGCCCTTCGAACCGGACGTTGCAACGGGCGCAACGGCGGGCGCGCGGCGGAGGCCCTGCTGCTACCATTCCGCCCCGGCGCACACCCGTGCGCCGCTTTTCCGTGAGCATGCCGACGATGCAGAAGACCTGGAACGCGAAGCCCGGCGAGGTCACTCGACGCTGGTACGTCGTCGACGCCGAGGGCCAGACGCTCGGGCGTCTCGCCACGCGCATCGCCGACACGCTCCGCGGCAAGGGCAAGCCCGAGTACACGCCGCACGTGGACACGGGCGACTTCGTCGTCGTCGTCAACGCCGAGAAGATCCAGGTGACCGGCAACAAGCTGGACCAGAAGCTGTACTACCGCCACTCCGGGTATCCCGGTGGTCTGCGCAGCAGGACGCTCCGCGCCCAGCTCGAGCGGCGACCGACCGAGGTGCTCCGGAAGGCGGTCAAGGGCATGCTGCCGCGAAACAAGCTCGCGAGGGCCCAGATCGGCAAGCTGAAGATCTACGCCGGCCCCGAGCATCCGCACTCGGCGCAGAGCCCCGAGCCTCTGAAGCTGGGGACGGCAATGACACTGGAGAATCGGTGAGCGAGCTCGCGACCTACCGCGGCACCGGCAAGCGCAAGACTTCGGTCGCGCGCGTGATCCTTCGTCCCGGCGACGGCGCGACCTGGTTCAACGGCCGCAGCCTCGACGACTACTTTCCGCGGGCCAGCCATCGCAACCAGGTGATGGCGCCGCTGCGGGTCGCGGGGCTCGAGGGCAGCTACGACGTCCGCGTACGTGTGCACGGCGGCGGCCCGTCCGGGCAGGCGGGTGCGGTCCGCCACGGCGTCGCCCGCGCGCTCGTCGAGGCCGATCCGGAACTGCGGACGGTGCTGAAGCGCGAGGGCTTTCTCGCCCGCGACTCGCGGATCGTCGAGCGCAAGAAGGCCGGCCTGCACAAGGCCCGCAAGGCCCCTCAGTTCAGTAAGCGCTAACACTGCGCTTCAGCGCCTGGAGGTGCGCATGAGCTCACCGACGCTTATGGCACGCAAATACTTCGGAACGGACGGCGTGAGAGGTGTCGTCGGCGAAGACATGACGGCACAGCTCGTCGAGCGGCTCGGCCGTGCGTCGACACTCTGGGTCGGGGGCGGCCCGGTCTTCGTCGGACGCGACACACGCGGCACCGGTCCGGAGCTGGAGCGCGCATTCGCCAGCGGTGTGGCGTCGGCCGGAGGTCACGCCGTGCTGGCCGGCGTCCTGCCGACACCGGCCGTCGCGCTGCTTGCACTGGATCTCGGCGTGGTCATCTCGGCGTCACACAACCCGCCCGAGTACAACGGGGTCAAGTTCTTCCGCAAGGACGGGAGCAAGCTCGGCGACGAGGACGAGGAGGCAATCGAGGCGCTGCTCGACGCGCCGCCGAACGAACCGGAGCGCGGCCAGGTCGACACCCTCGAGGTCGCCGTCGACAGCTACCTGGACCTCGTCATCGAGCGCTTCGGCTCGGATCTCGCAGGCCTGCGCGTCGGCGTCGACTGCGCGAACGGCGCCTATTCCGGGATTGCGCCCCGTGCCTTCGAGGAGCTCGGCGCCGAGGTGGTCGCAATCGGCGTCGATCCCGACGGAACGAACATCAACGTCGGCTGTGGCGCCACCGACCTGCGTGCGTTGCAGGCGCTGGTTCGCGATCGGGGGCTCGATCTCGGCGTTGCCTTCGACGGCGACGGTGACCGCATGCTCGCGGTCGACGAGAAGGGCGATTCGCTGGACGGCGACCAGATCGTCTCGGTACTGGCCCTCGCCCTCGGAGTCGATCTCGTTGCCGTGACGACGATGACGAACATGGGCTTTCACCGCCTCATGGACGAACGCGGGATCCGGGTCGTCCTGACCGATGTCGGAGACCGCTACGTGCTCGAGGCGCTGAAGCGAGAGGGCGGGGTCCTCGGTGGCGAGCAGTCCGGTCATGTCATCTACCTGGACGGTCACGTCACAGGTGACGGCCTGGCCGCCGCGCTGCTCCTCTGCGACGCCGTTCGCGGCCGCTCGGTTTCGGAGGCCGCCGCAGTGATGGAGCGCCTCCCGCAGGCCAAGGAGAACGTCCGCGTTGCCCGCCGGCAACTCAGCGACCGAATACGCCACGAGGTCGACCGTGTGAACGGCGAGCTCGAGGGCCGCGGCCGTGTGCTGGTGCGACCCTCGGGTACCGAGCCCGTGATCCGCGTCCTCGCCGAGGCCGAAACGGACGAGGCGGCAGCAGCGCTCTGTGCTAGCATCAGCGCGCTCGTGCAGCAAGAGCTCGGCTGACCGTCCCGACGGCGGGGCGGCGAAAAGGCCGGGCTTTTCGTGTTGGTGGGTTCATTTCCGGCCGTTTCGCCTAAACCAGGGAGGAGCGCCACGTGTGCGGGATCATCGGATACGTCGGGCAGCGGGCCTGTAAGCCGCTTCTCGTCCAGGGGTTGGAGCGGCTCGAGTACCGGGGATACGACTCGGCGGGCTTTGCCCTGCTCGAGGCGGACGGGCTCCAGTACCTGCGCGCCGTCGGCAACCTCCAGCGGCTGAAGCGGGCCTCCGAGTCACACGAGTCGACCTCGACCACGGGTGTCGGACACACCCGCTGGGCGACGCACGGCGGCGTCTCGCTCGCGAACGCGCACCCGCTCACCGGCTGCGACGACGCCGCGCTGTCGATCGTGCTCAACGGGATCGTCGAGAACTACCGCGAGCTCAAGGACTCGCTCGTCAGCGAAGGGCACTCGTTCTCGTCGGAGACCGACGCCGAGGTGGTCGCCCACCTGATCGAGCGCCACTACGACGGCGACCTCGTCGCTGCCTTCCGGAGCGCCTACGCGCAGCTCGAGGGGCACTTCTCGATCGTCGCCATCCACCGCGACCACCCGGGCACCCTCGTCGGCGCTCGGTGCCAGACGCCGTTGGTGGTCGGCGTCGGGGACGGCGAGATGTTCCTGGCATCCTCGATCGCCGCGTTCCTGCACGAGACGCGCCGCGTGCAGTTCATCGACGACCACCAGGTCGTCGAGCTCCGCCCGGAGGGTGCGACCTTCCACGGCGAGGACGGCGAGATCGTCCAGCCCGAGGTGACCGAGATCGACTGGGACGACGAGAGCGCGGAGAAGTCGGGCTTCGAGACGTTCATGCTCAAGGAGATCTACGAGCAGCCCGAGGCGATCCGCGAGACGATCGGCGACCGCGTCCGCGGCCGGCAGCTGATCCTCGAGGACCTCGGTCTCACCGAGCTCGAGATCCAGAACCTCCGGCGGATCGTCATCGTCGCCTGCGGCAGCGCTTACCACGCCGGCGTCGTCGGCCGCTACATCATCGAGGAGTGGGCGCGCCTGCCGGTCGAGCCCGACATCGCCAGCGAATGGATCTACCGCAACCCCGTGTTGACGAAGGACACGCTGGTGATCGGGATCTCGCAGTCCGGGGAGACGCGCGACACGGTCAACGCGATGAAGCTCGCCCGGGAGCGCGGCGCCAGGACGCTGGCGATCACGAACCTGATGGGCACGCAGATCACGCGGGAGGCCGATGCCGTGCTCTTCACGCGCTGCGGCCTCGAGATCGGCGTCGCCGCCTCGAAGACGTTCACGGCGCAGGTCGCGCTGCTCTCGCTGCTCGCGCTCAGGCTTGCCGAGGTCAGGAAGACGCTGCCGCAGCAGCAGATCGACTACATCCTCGATCGCCTGCACGAGCTGCCCGACAAGATGGCGGCGTTCCTCGCCGGCGACCACCCGGTCGACGAGATCGCCCAGCGCTACTACGACCGCCCGTTCTTCCTCTACCTCGGCCGGCACATCGGGCTGCCGGTGGCGCTCGAGGGTGCCCTCAAGCTCAAGGAGATCTCGTACATCCCGACGGAGGCGTACTCGGCCGGCGAGATGAAGCACGGCCCGATTGCGCTGCTCGAGCCGGGCACGCCGGTGGTCGTAGTCGCCACCGACAACCACGTCTACGACAAGATCGTCTCCAACATCCAGGAGACCCGCGCCCGCGGGGCGAACGTGATCGCGATCGCGACCGACGGCAACGAGGACATCCAGCACCACGCCGACGACGTCATCTACGTGCCGAAGACGCCGAACTTCCTCCAGGCGGCGCTCGCGGTCGTCCCGCTCCAGCTGCTCGCGTACCGGATCGCGCGGCTCCGCGGGCTCAACGTGGATCAGCCTCGCAATCTCGCCAAGACGGTCACGGTCGAATAGGAGAGGCGGTCCCCGGAGGGACCGTCCCTCATTTCCATGGGTCAGACCCCTGCGGGGTCAGACCCTAGATCGCTCGGACGAGGACCTCCCGGTCGACCCGGTTGCCGTTCGCGTCGACCGCGGCGATCGTGATGTTGTAGTTGTGGTTCTTGACCGCCGTGAACGGGGCCTTGAAGGTCACCCAGCCGTCGTAGCCGATCACCGAGACCGGCTGGGCGGTCTTGAGCACCCTCGAGCCGTCGTAGATGGCGATCGTCATCCCGACCTTCGCGCCGGCGCCGGAGCGCGACCAGAGCTCGAGCGCCGCGAACTTGACGGTCGGGTTGGCGGTGCCGCCCTTCACGAAGATCTGCGGATTACGCCCGTCGTACTGCGTCGCCAGGCTCGTGAACGCGGAGAACGCGGGCTTCTTGGCCCCGTCACGCTTGACCAGACCGCTCTGCCAGGCGCTGGTCGGGTCGTCCCGCAGGATGAACCAGATGAAGATCGACACCTTGGGGTCGTCGGCCGCGAAGCGCAGCGCCGTCCGCAGGTACGCGGCCTGCTGTGCGTAGGTCACGCCCTTCGGCTCCTCCGGCTTCGTCTCGTGACCGTACTCGGTGATCCACATGATCACGTTGCGCTTGAACCAGTGGCCGAGCTGGTTCTCGAACCGCGGCAGGTTCGCCAGAGTCACGTTCGGCCAGCGCGTCTTCGCCAGCGGCTTGCCCGAGATCGACGTCGGATACGGGTGGTGCGACCAGGCGTCGAAGCGCAGCGCCGGCTTCTGCTTCGACAGCAGCTCCGCGAACTTCCCCGGTGACTCGGTCTCCTGCGTGCCCTGCTTGCCCAGGTAGCGGTCGCGCCCGCGGGCCGAGGTCTCGCCGATCCCGACCAGCGAGCGGGTGTTGCCCGCCTTGATCCCCGCGTAGGCTGCGCGGTAGAGCTTCGCGTAGATCGCCGGTGCGACCGGCTTGCCCTTCGAGTCGTACTGGGGTGAGAGGAACTGGCCGAGGTTCGACTCGTTCCAGACCGAGTAGTAGCGCACGAAGGGGAAGCCCTGGTAACGGCCCGAGTAGCGCGACGCAAGTGCGCGCGCGAAGCTCTGGAGCGTCGAGTAGTTGGTCGGCGCGAAGTTCTGGCCCTTGCCGCCGTTCGCCCATGACGGCGTGCCCCAGATCGTCAGCATGACCTCCATGCCGTGCAGGCCCGCGTTGCGCACGAACTCGTCGAGATCGTCGAAGCGGTAGGCCGGGTCGAACGGATTGGCACCGTTTGCGGGTCTGGTCTGCGCGATCCTCGACCAGTAGACCGTCGTCCGGACGATGCCTGCGTGCGCCTGCTCGCCGAGGTCGAAGACATTGAGCCGATCGTCACGCCAGCGGAGGCTGGGATCGTCCTGGAAACCGATCATCATGCGCGGCTGGGCCGACGCGATGACCGGGAAGACGGCGGTCACCGCTACACAGGCAGCGGCAACGAGGAATAGACGCAAACGCATGGGCAGATGCTCCCTTCGGTCGGGGAAGGTCGAGACAGACTAGCGACGCTTTTTCCAGGAACCCGCCGTTCTTACACACTGCTTACGTCGGTGGCCGACGCAGCTTCTTGGTCGCTGAACGCTGGCGTTTCTGCTCGAGCCTGCGTTCCCGCGATGCCGCGGTGGGCGCGGTCGGACGGCGCCGGCGCTCGACGCGCAGAGCCTTGCGGAGCGCCTCGACCAGGCGCTCGACCGCCAGCTCACGGTTTCGCCACTGGCTCCGCTCGTCCTGCGCGACCGCGCGCAGCACCGGCCCCGACCGGTCGATTACGCGCCGCTTCTGCGCGGGTGTCAGCGCGGACGAGCTCTCGACGTCGAAGATCGCCTCCACGCGGGTCTCCGACCGCTGCGCGTGCTGTCCGCCCGGGCCGCTCGACCGCGAGAACCTGAGCTCGATCTCGTCGAGGGGGAGGCTCACGGAGCGGGTGACGTAAATAGACTCGCCGGGCATGGCGGCCATTCTGCTCGACGTCGACGGCGTTCTCCATGTCTCCGGCAAGGCGATTCCGGGGGCAGCGGAGGCGGTCAGAGAGCTGCGGCGGGCGGGCCATCGCCTGCGGTTCGTCACGAACAACACCAGCAGGCCGCGTGGCGCGCTCGCGGAGGAGCTCCGGCGATGCGGGATCGAGCTCGGCGACGAGGAGCTCCAGACGACTGCGGCCGCCGCCGCCCACGCGCTCGCCGGCCGGCGGGTGCTCGCACTGGTGATGGCGGCTCTCGTCGCGGATCTCGACGGAATGGAGCTCGTCGGCGACGGGGCAGAGGCCGTGTTGCTGGGCGGCGCGGACGAGACCGAGGAGACGGGACGCGTCTTCAGCTACATGAACCTCGCCCGCGCCTTCGGCGAGCTCGAGCTGGGAGCCGAGCTCTACTGCCTGCACAAGAACCGGTGGTGGCAGACCTCGCGCGGACCGCAGCTCGACTCGGGTGCCTTCGTCGCCGGCCTCGAGTTCGCCGCCGGAGTGGAGGCGACCGTGCTCGGCAAACCGAGCCCGGCCTACTTCGAGGCGGCGCTCGAAGCGCTCGACGCCGAGCCCGGGCTGACCTGGATGGTCGGCGACGACCTCGACTCCGACGTCGCCGGCGCCCAGCGCTACGGGCTGAAGACGGTGCTCGTCCGCACGGGGAAGTTCCGGCCCGACGAGCTCGACCGATCGACCGTGGTTCCCGACGCCGTGATCAGCTCGGTCGCGTACCTGCCCGAGTGGCTCGAGCGGGCCCAGTGACCGTCGGCGTCGACCTGATCGAGATCGAGCGGGTGCGGCGCGCGCTCGCGCGGTACCCGTCCTTTCGCGAACGCTGCTTCACGGAGGCCGAGCAGGCGTACTGCGACTCCCGCCCGAACCCGGCGCAGCACTACGCCGCGCGCTTCGCAGGCAAGGAGGCGGTCGGGAAGGCGATCGGCTTCGGGGTGGCGCGGGCGTTCGCCTGGCGCGACGTCGAGATCGCCGGCCGGCCGAAGCCCGGCGTCCTGCTGTCGGGGCGCGTGGCGGCGTGGGCCGAACGGGTCGGAGCGGGAAGCCTCGATCTCTCGATGACGCACTCGCGCGAGCTCGCCGCCGCTGTCTGTGTCGCGGCCGATGCTTGAACCCCTCTACACGGCCGCCGAGATGAAGGAGGCGGAGGCGGGCCACGACGTGCAGACGCTGATGGAGCGCGCCGGCCGCGCGGTGGCCGAAGAGGCGCTCCGCCGCTACCCCGACGCGCAGTCGTTCGGGGCGGTGTGCGGCGGCGGCGCCAACGGTGGCGACGGAAGGATCGCACTCGACGTTCTGCGGTCCGCGGGAAAGGGCGCGGACGAGGGGACGAACGGCGACGTGCTGATCGACGCCCTGTTCGGAACCGGCTTCCACGGCGAGCCGCGGCCAGAGGCTGCCCGGCTGATCGAGGAGATCAACGCCGCTGCGGCTCCGGTCGTCGCGGTCGACCTGCCGTCCGGCGTCGATGCCGACACAGGCGAGATCGCCGGCGCCGCGGTGCGCGCCGACGTGACCGTGACGATGCACGGCCGCAAGGTCGGACTCGAGGTTGCTCCGGGCAGGTTCCGCGCCGGCGAGGTGGTCGTCGCCGACATCGGGCTCGAGCACCGCGAGACCAGTGCGGCCATCGTCGACCGCGCGGTGCTCGGCCTGGTGCCGCGCAAGCGCGAAACCGACAACAAGTACACCGCCGGGGCGCTCCTGGTCGTCGGCGGCTCGCCGGGCATGGCCGGTTCGGTCACCCTGACGGCGTCGGCCGCCTTCAGGGCGGACGCCGGCTACGTGACGATCTGCTCCGAGGTCGAGCCTCCGGTGCTGGAGGCGGTGAAGCGTCCGCTCGAGGAGACGTTCGACGCCGCGCCGCGCCACGGCGCGCTGGCGGTCGGCCCCGGCCTCGGGCGATCCGACGAGAAGCGTGCGCTCGTCCGCCGGCTGCTCGAGGAGACCGAGCTGCCGGCGGTCGTCGACGCCGATGCGCTCTTCGGGCTCGAGCCGTTCACGCGCACCGCGCCGACCGTGCTGACTCCGCACGAGGGCGAGCTCGGCCGGCTGCTCGACCGCGACTCGTCCTGGGTGGCCGCGCACCGGCTGGCGGCGGTGAGCGAGACGGCGGAGCGGTTCGGCTGCATCTGCCTGCTGAAGGGCGTCGATGCGCTGATCGCCGCGCCGGGAGAGGGCGTTCTCGTCGCCGCGCTGGGGCCGCCGTCCCTCGCCACCGCGGGCACCGGCGACGTGCTCACCGGCGTGATCGGCGCGTTCCTCGCGAAGGGGATGGACGCCCGGATCGCTGCGGCGGCGGGGGCGGTCGCCTGCGACATGGCCGCGCGCCTCGGGCCTGAGCGGGGCCTCGTCGCCTCGGATGTGGTCGGGCTGCTTCCCGCCGCGCTCGCGTGACGATGCCGCGGTCGGAGATCACGATCGACCTGGGCGCGGTCCGCCGGAACGCCCGTGTTCTGCTCGGTGTGCTCGCCGGCGCAGAGCTCTGGGCAGTGGTCAAGGCCGACGGCTACGGCCACGGAGCGATCGACGTCGGCGGGGCGGCGCTCGGGGCGGGCGCGACCGCGCTCTGCACCGCCACGGTCGCCGAGGCGCTCGTGCTGAGGACGGTCCTCCGCGACGCCCGCATCGTCGTCCTGGGGCCGGCCGCCGAACAGGAGCTCGAAGAGGCACGCGACGCGCGGCTGGAGCTCGTGGTCGCCGACGACCGGCCACTGCCGGAGGGCATCCCGGTCCATCTGAAGCTCGACACCGGCATGGGCCGCTGGGGGCTCTCGGAGCTGCCCACCCCTTCCAGGCATGTGGTCGGGCTGATGTCCCATCTCGCCACCGCCGACTCCGACCCCGCCTTTGCCGAGCTGCAGATCAAGCGTTTCCGGGAGGCGACCGACGCCTATTCGAGCCTCACCCGGCACATCGCGAACAGCGCGGCGACGCTCCGGTTGCCGTCCGCGCGGTTCGACGCGGGCCGCTGCGGGATCGCGCTCTACGGCCTCTCCCCGTTCGGCGTCGACCCGGTCGACGACGGGTTGGAGCCCGTGCTCGGCTGGCGGAGCGAGGTCGCCCGGGTCAAGCTGCTCGAGGTGGGGGAGAGCACCGGTTACGGCCGGCGGTTCGTGGCTGGGCGCCCGACCTGGATCGGGATCGTGCCGGTCGGCTACGCGGACGGCTTCCGGCGTGACCTCACCGGCACCTCGGTCAGGGTCGGCGACGACCTGCGGACGGTCGTCGGGGCGATCTCGATGGACTCCTTCGCCGTGGAGCTCCCCGACCGGGTGCCGCTGGGGACACCCGTGACCCTGATCGGAGACGGGGTGCTCGCCGACGACCATGCCCGGGTCGCAGGCACGATCTCCTACGAGCTCGTCTGTGGCATAGGGTCGTGCCCTGTGCGAGCGCGGCGGTCGCTCGTCGACGATGCTTGACCTCGACGTGATCGCCGAGCTCTTCGCCGGGGAGGACGCCTGGGTGGTCGGCGGGGCCGTTCGCGACGACCTCCTCGGCCGGACCGCCCTCGACGTCGACGTCGCCTGCCGCGATCCCGAGCGCGCCGCCCGCGCGCTCGTCGCCCTCGCGGGCGATGCCGTCTTCCCGCTGAACGAGGAGTTCGGCGCCTGGCGGGTGCTGCTCGACCGGAGCAGGACGGTCGACTTCTCGCCGCTGCGTGGTGGCTCGATCGACGGCGATCTCGCCGCGCGCGACTTCACCGTGAACGCGATCGCACGGCCTGTCATCGGCGGCGAGTACGTCGACCCGTTCGGCGGCCGCGCCGACGTCGAGCGCGGCGTCCTGCGGGCGGTCTCGCCCGACGTGTTCGACCACGATCCCCTCAGGCTGCTGCGCGGCGTCCGGCTCGAGGACGAGCTGGGCTTCCGGCTCGATCCGCAGGCGGAGGAGCTGACACGGGTGAGTGCCGGGCTGCTGACACGGGCGGCGGGGGAGCGGATTCTCGACGAGTTGCGGCGCCTGAGTGCCGACGGCATCGAGCGAGCCGGGGAGCTCGGCCTGCTGGAGCCGCTCGGAGGCCGCATCGACCCGCGCCTGCGCGCCTTCGACTCCCCGTGGTTCAGGCTGGCGGTCACGTTCGGTCGGAACCTCGGGCGTCTGCCGATCCCGGGCGACCTGCGCCGGTTCGTCGGCATCCTGCTCCGGGCGGAACCTCCGGCGGACGGCTCGCCGCGCGCGATCCATCGGTTTCGCCACTCGACCGAGCCGTTCGCGCTGGAGGCGCTGGCCTACGTCGGGGCGGCCCAGTTGGCCGACGCGGTGGAGCAGGCCCGCGCCGACGAGCCGGCCGAGCCGCTGCTGCGAGGCGACGAGCTCGGCCTCGAGCCCGGCCCAGAGGTGGGCAGACTGCTCGAGTTGATCGCCGAAGAGCGCGCAGCAGGCACGATCTCGACGAGAGAGGAGGCGTTGGAGCTTGTCAGACGATCGCTGGAGTAGAACCGCCGCCCGGCTGGGAGAGCTCGAGGAGCGCCGGCGGGACGCGTTCAGAGAGGCCGTCCGCGGGTTCGTGCAGCCGCGCGGCGACGAGCACGCGCTCGACCTCGGCACCGGCACCGGCGCGCTCGCGTTCGCCCTCGCGCCGTACGTCGCGGACGTGCTGGCCGTCGACAGGTCATCCGCGCTGCTGGAGGAGGGTCGCCGCCGCGGAAGCGCGTTCCCGAACGTCACCTTCGTCGAGGGAGACGCGACGAAACTCGACGTCCGGCGCGGCACCTTCGACCTCGGCGGCTGTTCCCGGGTCCTCCACCATGTCCCGCGTCCGGAGATGATCGTCGCGTCGCTCGCTCGAGCGATCCGGTTCGGCGGGCAGGTGGTCGTGATCGACCAGATCGCCCCGGCCGATCCGCTGGTCGCCGTCGAGCTCGACCGCTTCGAGCGCGCGCGCAACCCAGAGCACCAGCGCCTTCTCCCCGACACGGACGTCCGCGCACTGCTCGAGGCGAACGGGCTCGTCGTCGTCCGGACGAGGTCCACCGAGGAGCAGCGGGATCTCGCCTGGTATCTCGACCTCGCCGACTGCGAGGGAGAAGAACGAGAGCGGGCGACGCAGATGGCGCCGCCTTCCCCGACCGCGAACGTCGGCTGGTACCTCGCCTTCAAGCCGCAACCCGGCACCTAGACTCCGCCGGTGGACCGGGACCTCCTGCTCGCCCGGCTGGCCGACCTGGCGGTCACGGTCGGGGCCAACGTCCAGCCCGGCCAGATCGTCACCGTGGGCGCCGACCACGCCCAGTTCGAGTTGGCCCGCGCGATCGCGGACAGCGCCTATCGGCACGGGGCGCGTTTCGTCGACGTCCAGTACTTCGACCCGTACGTCAAGCGAGCCCGTATCGCCCATGCGGCCGAGGAGACCCTCGACTTCGTACCGTCGTGGTTCAGCTACCGGCTGCGCGCGCTCGGCAGCGAGCGGGCGGCGAGGATCTCCCTGTCCGGGCCGAGCACGACCGGTGTGCTCGACGATCTCGACCCCGAGCGGGCCGGCCGCGACCAGCTGCCGTTCGTCAAGGAGATCCTGGAGGTGATCAACGAGCGGACGACGAACTGGACGGTCGTGCCGTGTCCCAGCATGACGTGGGCCCGGCTCGCCCATCCGGAGCTCCCGCCGGAGGATGCGTTCGAGCGACTCTGGGAGGAGATCGCGCATGTCTGCCGTCTCGACGAGCCCGACCCGGTGGCGGCCTGGAACGAGCGAGCAGATGCGCTCGCGGCCGCGGCCACGCGGATGAACGAGCGTCGCTTCGACGCGCTCCACTTCGATGGGCCGGGAACCGACCTGACCGTCGGGCTGCTGCCCACCTCCACCTTTCACGGTGCACTCGACGAGACCGTCGACGGGATCGTGCACCTCGCCAACCTGCCCACTGAGGAGGTCTACGCCACCCCGGATCCCGAACGGGCGGAGGGGGTCGTCCGGTCGACGAAGCCGCTCGTCCTCGCCGACGGGGCGATCATCCGCGGCCTGGCGGTGCGGTTCGAGGGCGGCCGCGCGGCGGCGATCGACGCCGAGCAGGGCGCCGCCGTCATGCGCGGCCGGGCCGCATTCGACGAGGGCGCAGCCCGTCTCGGCGAGGTGGCACTCGTCGACCGGGAAGGCCGCATCGATCGGCTCGGCACCGTCTTCTTCGACACCCTCCTCGACGAGAACGCGGCCAGCCACATCGCGCTCGGGGACGGGTTCGACCAGGGTCTTTCGGACGAGGACAGGCAGCGGCGCAACCGCAGCGCGATCCACATCGACTTCATGATCGGCGGCGACGACGTCGCCGTCACCGGCATCACGCGGGAGGGCGAGCGCGTGCCCGTCCTTCGCGACGGCGCCTGGCAGATCTAGCGTCCGACCCATCGAGGACGGCGCGTCGTCTCGGCCGGGACCGTGCCTAGGAGCGGCCGAAGCGGCGGCTGAACCAGGTCAGGCCGCGGGCGAACGTGCTCGGCGCGGAGCCCTGGAGCACCGCCATGCTCCGGAACCACCAGGGGACGAAGCTCTCCCGACGGTCGTGGGTGACAGCGCCGACGATCGTGCGCGCAATCCGCTCCGGCTCGATCACCGTCCACTCGAGCGCCTTCGGCAGGACGCTGGGCTCCGGGAACCCCGAGGTGGGGGAGAAGCCCGGGAGGACAGTGTGGACGCGGATCCCGCGCGGCCGGAGCTGGGCGGCGACGGCGCGGGAGAAGGCGAGCTGCGCGTGCTTGGAGGCGGCGTACGGCCCCGATTGCGGCAACGCGACCGTTCCGGCGACGGAGACGACGTTGACGACGTCTGCCGGGACGGCGGCCTCGAGCGCCGGCAGGAACGCCCGCAGGCACCAGATCCCGCCGAAGTAGTTGATGCGCATGACGTTCTCGATGCGCTCGGGATCGCCGGTGACGAAATCGGCCTTGCCCGGGACGCCGGCGTTGTTCACCAGCAGCTTGATCCGGGGATGGCGCGCGCTCACTCTGGCGGCGAGAGCGTCGACCGCGGCCCGGTCGGCGACGTCGCAGATCTCGGGCTCGGCGCCGAGCTCGTCCGCGAGCGTGCGCAGCCGCTCCTCGCCGCGCGCAACGAGCACGCAGCGCCAGCCGTCGCCGGTCAGCAGCCGGGCGACCTCGGCTCCGATTCCGCTCGACCCGCCGGTGATCACGGCGACTGAAGGAGACGACTGCATGGGTGGCAGACTCTAGACTCGCGCTCATGTCGGCGTTCGAAGGCAAGCGCGGGCTCGTTCTCGGCGTCGCCAACAAGCGGTCGATCGCCTGGGCGATCGCCCGGCGCCTCGCCGACGGCGGCGCGCAGCTCGCGTTCACGTATCAAGGCGAGCGGATCGAGTCGGGCGTGCGCGAGCTGGCCGCCTCTGTCGACAGCCCTCTCGTCACCGAGTGCGACGTACGCTCGGACGACGACGTCAGGCGCGTCTTCGACGAGGTGGGAGAGGCCTTCGGGGGCAGCCTCGATCTCCTCGTCCACTCGGTCGCGTTCGCGGCCGCGGAGGACCTCGAGGGCAGGTTCACCGACACGCCGCGCGACCGCTTCTGGATGGCGCTCGACATCAGCGCCTACTCGCTGGTCGCCTGCGCGCGCGCCGCGGAGCCGCTGATGGAGGCGGCGGGCGGCGGGGCGATCGTGACGATGACCTACCTGGGCGGCGAGCGGGCCGTGCCGCACTACAACGTCATGGGCGTCGCCAAGGCGACGCTCGACTCCGCTGTCCAGTACCTCGCCTGGGACCTCGGCCAGAAGAACATCCGCGTCAACGCAGTGTCGGCCGGGCCGGTGCGCACGCTCGCAGCGAGGTCGATCGCCGGCTTTCCGACGATGGAGGCGATCGTCGAGGAGCGCTCGCCGCTGCACCGTCCGATCGACGCGGACGACGTCGGTGCCGCGGCCGCCTACCTGCTCTCCGAGGACGCCAAGAACATCACGGCGACGACGCTGTACGTCGACTCCGGCTACCACGCCATTGGGATGTAGCTAGAGCCAGGGCTTCGCGGTCATCACGAAGACGATCGCGAGCAATAGCACCACGTCGATCCGGAGGATCGTCAGGATCCGCCGGATGCGGTGCTGGATCTCGGGATCGTCCGGCGGCCTCGTCGGCATCAGCCGTCCGAGCCTCTTCGCCTCGGGGCC
The DNA here is from genome assembly GCA_963808815.1 of uncultured Actinomycetes bacterium. Lineage (GTDB taxonomy): Bacteria > Actinomycetota > Thermoleophilia > Gaiellales > Gaiellaceae > DATBLE01. The sequence goes on from CAWEGI010000019.1 coordinate 335,889, forward strand.
GAGGAAGAACAGACCGGTCGCGGAGGAGAACCCCCACCCGGCGAGCGCGAAGACGACGAAGAATTGGTCGTAGGTCCACGGGCTCTGGTCGTTCTCCATCAGCCCGAACCCGAAAGCAAGCACGAGCAGGGACAACGGGGTGTAGATGCGTTCGCCGATCAGCGCCGCCTTGCGGGCGAAGCTCGCGAGCTCGGCGGGTGTTTCCTGACGGAGCGTCAGGATCGCGTAGACGGCGAGAGTCGTGCCGCCGCCGACCCAGACGACTGCTGCGAGCACGTGGCCCGCTTTGAACCACTCATACCAGGTGAGCGCCAGCGGCATGGGCGCGGGACAATAACAACCCGCACGGTCACGGAAGCGCGTAGCCGATGATGCGGGCGCCGCGGGGCTTGCCGCGGACGACCGGCAGGCGGTCCGTTTCGAGCGCAACGAGGTGCCAGCGTTCGCCGGTGAGCTCGACGCGGGTCGGGCCTTGCGGCAGCAGCGTCCGCAGGACGTGCGCCGACCGAGGACGGCCGTCGACCTCGATCCGGACCGTCAACGGCTCCGGGGAGCCGAGGAAGAGCGAGAGCAATCCGCCCCCGTAGACCCACAGCGTCGCGTGCGACGAACTCATCTGGTGGCCGAGCTCGTCCTGGGGGAACCAGCCTGAGCAGAAGATCGCGTCGTCGCGCGGCGGCTCGGGGAAGGGCGGCGGCGCGCTCGACCGGCCGCGCACGAACGCGGTGACCGCGCCGTCGGTCGCGGTCGGACGCCACCCGTTGGCGACCAGTCCCCTCCAGGCCATCCAGGCTGTATCCGCGACGATCGGGTTGTCGACGTAGAGGCCTCGGTGCAGGGCGATCGTCGAGGCCTTGAGGATCCGGAGGCGGTCGGCAACGCCCGTGGTCCAGTCGCCGCAGTCGAGGGGCTGGAGGTGGCGGGCGACCACATCGGCCTTCGGCGGTGCCGTCGTCGAGTAGCCGAGTGGCCGCTCGCGCAGCACCCGCTGCTCGTAGTAGAGGTAGACGCTGCCGTAGTGAATATCGGGCGTGAACACCGGCACCTCGACGAGGCGACCCTCCGGCGCGCGTTTCACGGCCGCGTAGGCGGCGTTGGACCCGTCGGCCGCGGAGGGATGGAAGGCACGGACGTGCAGGTCGGCGAGCAGGACGACCGCGACGATCGCGCCGAGCGCGATCGCCGGCATCCGCTGTGCCTCGGGCCGCCGCACGACCCAGTCGATCGCGATCGCGAGCAGCGCGGCCAGGCAGAGGCACGCGATCGGCATCAGCCGCTCCGGTACGCGCGGATAGCGCAGCGGCGAGAACACGTGCCAGAGCGGCGAGTAGAGCGGGAAGTGGGTGCCGAGAGCCAGCAGCACCGGCACGATCGCGCCGATTCCCAGCGCTGCAGCAAGCCGCAGCTCGCGTCCCATGAGCAGCAAGACGAGTCCGCCGATCGCGAGCAGCGGCGTCAGCCACCCGAGGAAGACGAACGCCTCGACGCCGTGCCGGGTGTGTCGCGAGAGGAAGTCGAGCCCGGTCGCCGAGTACACGCGTACCTCGGCGAGCGACCGCCCGCCCGAGTCGATCGACCCTGCGATGACGGTCTGTCGGATCAGCACGCCCGCGAGAACGGCCACGATCGCTCCGACGCCGGTTCCCACGACGACGCTCCGCGCGGTCGACCGGCACAGCGCGTAGAGGACATAGAAAGGGATCGCCCCGAGCGCGAGATGGACCTGGCCGGACAGGGGGATCGAGGCGAGCGCCAGCCAGGAGATCACCCACCACCACCAGCGTCCTGTGGCGCGTGCCCGCTCGAAGCCCCAGAGGGCGAGGGCGAGCAGGAGCGACGTCGGCCCGAGCAGGTGGCCGCGACTCTGCATCACACGGTAGGGGGCGATCTCGAAAGCGAGGCCGCCGGCAGCCGCAGCGAGCAGCGATAGCTCGAGTTCGAGCAGCCAGAGCATCGCCAGCAGGCCTGCCGCGAACAGGGCCAACAGCGTGAAGAGATTCCAGGCGGCCACCGAGCCGAGCAGCCTGTCGAGCGGCCAGTAGGGCAGTCCGAACGGCCACCAGGCGGCGTTCACCTGCGAGCCCGCCTCCGGTTGGAACGAGTACGGGTCGATCCACGGCGCGCGGCCGTGCTCGAGCTGGTGGCCGGCCAGCCAGAGCCGGTAGTCGGACTGGAGGTGGTCTCCCGGCGCCGCCTCGCCGTTCCCGGGAGCACCGCCGGCCATGAACTGGGTCGCGACGTGGGCGATCGCCGGCTCCGTCGCGACGACCGCCGCGATCGCGAAGACCGCGCAGGCGACTACAAGGCCCGGGCGGCGGCCAGGAGCTCGTCGAAGTCCGGCACCGCGTCGTTCTCGTAGCTCCACGCGCCCTGCACCTCTCCTTCGCGATCGATCAGGAACGCGGTCCGCTGTGCGACGTCCCGCATGCCCCGGTAGTCCTGCGCCACGTCGAAGCCCCGCACCGCCTCCCCGTTCCAGTCCGAGAGCAGCCCCACCGTGAGGTCGAGCGCCTGCATCCAAGCGATGTGCGTCCACGGCGAGTCGCGCGAGATCCCAAGTGTGCGCACGCCGGCCTCCTCGAACTCGGCGCTCCTGTCACGCAGGAGCTCCAGCTCGTTCGTTCACGTAGAGGTCCAGTCGAAGAGGTAGAAGAGCAGCAGCACCGGCCCGTCCTCGACGATCTCGACGATCGTGTGTCGCTCCCGCGGGCCGACCCAGACCGTTGCCTCGGGGATCCGGTCGCCGACGGCGAGCATCAGGCGCCGACCACTCGGACGACGAGCCGACGGTCGTAGGTGTCGACGGTGAGGAGGTTCCCGTGGCGGGCGATGCGCTCCGGCGAGCTGGGAAGCAGCAGGCGGCCTCGCACACGGCCGGTCCGACGGTCGATCGCGTACAGGTAGTCCGGCTCCGACGTAAACCCGTAGCCGGAGATCAGAGTCTCGCCCAGCAGCACGAAGTTGCCCGCATTGGCGACAAGCGCCGGGCTGCGCCACCGGAGCTTCTTCGTCTTCAGATCGACGGCGTTCAGGTACGCGTTCAGGCCGTATGACGACTTCGCGTAGGTGGAGTGCGCGGTCTCGACGTAGAGCACGCCGCCCGCCTCCTTGGCGAAGACGACCTCTTCGTAGACGAACTCACGCTCGCCGGGCGCGATCCTCGGCGGTAGGGCGAAGCGCCAGAAGTCGTACGCGTACCGGCCGGGTGAGACGACGACGTGCTGCGTGCCGCCGTCGGGGCCCTCGAGCCGTAGCGGCCGCGAGGACGGGGATCGGACGTCACGTGCGGGATCAGCGGGTGCCGAGGCGACGATCTCGAAACGGACGTTGCCGTTGCCGGCACCCGTGGCCGGCGCATGAAAAGGCGGTCGCGGTAAGACGATCACCGGCTGGGCCGCGACAGCGGCCCAGACGATCAAGAGCCGGAGCACGCCCGAACCCTACGCTTCGACGGGGACGGCCTCGGTCGTGTCCGCGATCTCCCTGGCGACTTCGACGATGTCGCGGTTCGCGTTGTAGATCCGGAGCTGCCGGTCGGCGCTGTTGCCGCGGCCGACGATCGTGCGGATGCCCTCGAGTTCGCGCTCGGAGCCGAGCTCCCGTGCTTGCGGCTCGAGGTCGCGGAGCGTCCGCCGGATGAGCTGGGCGACCGGGACGCGGTTCCGCCGTCCGGTGGCGAGGTCGATCACGGGCGCCTCCAGGCCGTACCGGGCGGCCAGCCACTTGTTCTCGGCGGTGAGGATCCGGTGATACGACGGGATCTCCGCCCCCCGGTCGAACTGCTCGGAGTAGAGCTTGACCAGGGCCTGGCAGAACGCCGCCACGGCGACTGCGTCCTCGAGGCGGGTGACGGCGTCGCAGATGCGAACCTCCACGGTGCCCAGGCGGGGGTGCAGCCGGATGTCCCACCAGATATGGGTGTAGTCGGGGATGCATCCCGTGCGCTCGAGCTGGCCGACCACCTCGGCGTAGTCGGCGTAGTCGCGGAATCGCGGCGGCGGCCCGGAGCGTGGAAAGGCGGCGAAGACCATCTGCCGACTGGATGCGAGCCCGGTCGGCTCGCCGCGCCAGAACGGCGAGCTCGCGGTCAGGGCGAGGAGTTGCGGGAGGTGGACGAGCAGGCCGTTCACCACCTGGATCGCCTTCTCCGGCCCGTCGACCGCCACGTGTACGTGCATCCCGAAGATCAGTTCGCGCCGCGCGACGTACTGCATCTGGTCGACCAGGTTGTGGTAGCGGTCGTGCGCCGTGATCCGCTGTCGCTCGAACAGGCTGAACGGATGCGTCCCGGCGGAGCCGACGCGCAGGCCCTTCTCCGCCGCCACGCTGGTGACGTACCCGCGCAGCGCGGACAGCTCGCGCTCGACGTCGGCGGGCGTCCGACAGATGGGCGTGGTGATCTCGATCACCGACTGCATCAGCTCCGGGTTGATCCGCTCCTCGAGCTCGTGCCCGGCGACCGCGGCCAGCACGGTGTCGACGTGTTGGACGAGGTCGAACGTCTCGCCGTCGAGCAGCATGTACTCCTCCTCGACGCCGAGCGTGTACGGGTCGCCCTTCCCGAAGCTGTGGTCGAGCACGCTGCCGCCCTCGGCGAAGCCCGCACCCTTGCCGGTGATCGACGGCGGGTACGCCTGCTTCACGCGATCAGCGCCTCGGCTTCGATCTCGACCCGCCAGCGTGGGTCGAGGAGCTTCACGAGCACGCACGTGGCTGCCGGACACACGTCGCCAAAGACCTCGTCGTGGGCGCGGGCGATCTCCGTGAAGTCGTTTGCGTCCGTGGCGAAGATCCGCGTGCGGACGACGTGCTCCGGCCCGGCTCCGGCCTCTCGCAGGGCACCGACGATGATCTCGAGACACCGCGCCGCCTGACCGTACGCGTCTGCAGGCGGCTCTTGGCCTTCGGGCATCACGGGCGCGGTCCCGCCGACGAACACGTGCTGCCCGACGCGAACCGCGCGCGAGTACCCCATGACGGTCGCCTGCGGCGACCGGGCTTCGATGCGTTGTCGCTCCACCACCCTAGTATCCAACGAAGTGGACGCGTTGCGAGCCGTCGAGGGCTGGCCGGCCGAGCACGTCGCGGTCGGGCTCGTGTCCCCGAGGAGGTCGACTGCAGTCCACGGCGACGGGACGCGCGAGTTCCGCTGGGCGTCGGTGACGAAACCGGTGACCGCGCTCGCCTGCCTGGTCGCGGCCGAGGAAGGCGCGATCGACCTCGACGGGCCGGCCGGGCCACCGGGCTCGACCTTCCGGCATCTGCTCGCCCACGCCTCTGGCCTACCGCTGGCGGGCGGCAGCCCGATCGCTCGTCCGGGCGAGCGACGCATCTACTCCGACCACGGCTTCGACGTCCTCGGGCAGGCGCTCGCCGACCATGCCGAGATGCCTTTTGCCGACTATCTGCGCGCGGCGGTGCTGGAGCCGCTCGGCCTCTCGGCTCGCTACGAGGGCCGACCAGGCTCCGGCGTGTACGGCTCGCTCGACGACCTGCTCGCGCTCGGGCGTGAGCTGTTTGCGCCGACGCTGGTTGCGCCGGAGACGCTCGCCGAGGCGACGTCCGTGCAGTTCCCGGGCCTGGTCGGCGTGCTGCCCGGGTTCGGCCGCCAGGAGCCGAACGACTGGGGCCTCGGGTTCGAGCTGCGCGACTCGAAGTCACCGCACTGGACCGGCGCCCGCAACTCGCCCCGCACCTTCGGCCACTTCGGCCGCAGCGGCACCTTCCTCTGGGTCGACCCGGACGCGGGGGTCGCCCTCGCGTGCCTCACCGACCGCGACTTCGGCGACTGGGCGGTGGAGGCCTGGCCGGCCCTGTCCGATGCCGTACTGGCGGAGCTGTGAGCGGTCTCGCGCTGCAAACAGCAGTGACAGGCTTGAGCCTGTCACTGCTGTTGACGGCGTGCGGTGCGCCGACGGTGTCGTCCCCGACGTTGGCGCCGGTCCGGTCCGATCTGCCCGGCTGGGCGGCGGTCGACGACGCGCCGGGGATCTCGCAGCTCGCGCCCGACCTGTCCGGGCTCGGCGTCAGCCACCGGGCCGATGCGCGGGCGCTGGTCCAGCAGGGCGATGCGATCCGGACGACCACGTTCACGTTCGCGACCGCGAGGGACGCCGCGGAGGCGCAGAAGCGCGGCGCGGGCGACGACTACCAGCGGCAGCTGGAGCGGGCTTTCCGCGGCGAGACGGTCGGCCACGGCCCTGGGGTCGGACTGAGGCTGAGAGTCCCGCGGCCGAGCGGCACCGGCAGCGACCTCGTCGAGGTCTACCTGCGCGCCCGAGGCCGCCGGCTGACACTGGTCGAGCTGGTGTCGGCGCGCGGCTTCGACGCCGACCTGCGCAGCCGCGTCCTCCGCCTGCTCAGTCGCAGAACAGCGGGCGAATGAACTCGTCGAAGGTCTCGCGGTCGCAGCTGGCGACCACGGACGGCGTCAGGGCCCGAACCGAGGCGGTTCGCGGCATGTCCATCGTCAACGCCACCTCGCCGAAGTAGTCGCCCGGCCTGAGCAGGTTCCGCTCGCCGCGCGCCTCCTGGGTCACGGTCAGCACGCCCGAGAGCACGACGTAGAAGCGCTGGCCCTCGTCACCCTCGCGGACGACCTCTGCGCCGGCTCCGATCGAATCGCGCCGCATCCGGTCGGAGAGCTTGCGGAGCGTCTGGCCGGGCAGCTCGGCGAGCAGGCCGACGCGGCTGAACTCGTGCTCGCGGATCGGCATCGACGCACATACTGCCTGCGTGGGACTCTTCGACGACTGGCGGCACTGCCCGCGCTGCGGCACCGAAGTCGAGCCCGACGACGGTCGTGCCGAGTGCGCGGCGTGCGGCTACGTCGCCTACGCGAACGCGGCGCCGGCGTCGTGCGCCCTCTGCGTGGACGACGACGGCCGCGTCCTGCTGACCCGCCGGAGGTGGGAGCCGTACGCCGGCATGTGGGACCTCCCGGGCGGCTTCCTCGGGGAGGACGAGCATCCACTCGACGCCCTGCGGCGCGAGCTGCTCGAGGAGACCGGCCTGGAGGTCGAGCCGTACGAGTGGTTCGGTGCCTTCCTCGTTCCGTACGGCGAGGGGCCCGGAACTCGGACCGTGCTCAACCTCGTTTGGCTGTCTCGGGTCGTCGGCGGCACGCCACGCGCCGCCGACGACGTCACCGAGCTCAAGTGGTTCGCGCTCGACCAGCTACCGCCGCTCCGCGAAATCGCGATGGCGGAGCCGCTCGAGCGCTGGTTGGAGGAACGCTAGACGGCGGCTTCGACGAGCCCGAGTCCGCGCTCGATCGCGCCCTTGGGCTGCGCGCCGATCACGGCCGCGGCGGGGGCACCGTCCTTGAAGAGGACGATCGTGGGGATGGACTGGACCCCGTAGCGAATCATCAGCTCCTGCTCCTCGTCGACGTTGATCTTGACGAGCTTGAGCTCCTCCGACCGCTCCTCGGCGATCTTGTCGAGGACGGGGGAGACGGCGTGGCACGGCCCGCACCACTCGGCCCAGAAGTCGACGATCACGGGCTTCTCGCTCTGCAGTACCTCTTCCTCGAAGGTCTGCGTGGTCACTGCGGTGGGCATTCGGTTGGTTCCTTTCGGTCTTGCGTAATGACTGGAATCACAAGTGGTAACGAGCGTATCGGCTGGAATGTTCCCGTCCGGGCAGCGTGCGAACCGCCCGACCGGCCACTCTAGAATCGAACGCATGGCACGCAGGTTCGCGCCGCTTCCGCCTGTCCCGGACCATCCGGCCCTCGAGCTCGCCGTGCTGGAGCGCTGGGACGAGCAGCGCACCTTCGACCGGCTCCGGGAGCAGAACCGAGGCGGCCCTCGGTTCAGCTTCGTCGACGGACCGATCACCGCGAACAACGCCATGGGCGTCCATCACGCGTGGGGCCGGACGCTCAAGGACGTCTTCCAGCGCTACCAGGCCCACCGCGGCCACGAGCTGCGCTACCAGAACGGCTTCGACTGCCAGGGCCTCTGGGTCGAGGTCGAGGTCGAGAAGTCGCTCGGTCTGAACTCGAAGCGGGACATCGAGGAGTACGGGCTCGCCGAGTTCGCCGCCCGCTGCCGCGAGCGTGTCGCGGAGTATGCGGAGGTGATCACTCAGCAGTCTCGCCGGCTGGGCATGTGGATGGACTGGGACAACGACTACTACACCTTCTCGGACACGAATATCGAGTACATCTGGCGCTTCCTGAAGGAGGTGCACCGCCGCGGCTGGCTCTTTCAGGGGCACCGCTCGACGCAGTGGTGCCCCCGTTGCGGGACGTCGCTCTCACAGCACGAGCAGGCCGGCGAAGGGAACTACGAGGAGCTCGACCACCCGTCGCTCTACGTGCGTTTTCCGCTGAAGGCTCGTGAGGGCGAGTCGCTCGTCGTCTGGACGACGACACCGTGGACGCTCCCCGCGAACGTCGCGGCGGCGGTCAGGCCGGAAGCGGAGTACGGACTACGCGACGGCGGCTGGCGGCTCGCCGAGACGGGCGGCGAGTACGAGCACGTCGTGCGCGGCGAAGAGCTGGTCGGTCTCGAGTACGAAGGCCCGTTCGACGACCTCGAGCCGCAGGCCGGCGTCGTGCACCGCGTGATCCCGTGGGACGAGGTCGCCCTGGACGAGGGCTCGGGGATCGTCCACATCGCACCCGGTGCGGGCACCGAGGACTTCGAACTCTCGAAGGTGCATGACCTGCCGGTGCTCGTCCCGATCGACGAGAGCGGCCGCTTCTATCCCCAGTACGGCCGGTTCGCCGGGATGACGACAGGCGAAGTGGAAGAGCCGGTGATCGAGTCGTTGCGTGATCGGGGCCTGCTGGTCGAGGCGGGGCGGATCACGCACCGCTACCCGATCTGCTGGCGCTGTCGCACGCCGCTCGTCTTCCGCGTGGTCGACGACTGGTTCATCGGCGTCGACGACGTGCGCGAGCAGCTGCGCGAGGAGAACCGCGCGGTCGAGTGGACGCCGCCGCAGTACGGCAAGCGGATGGACGACTGGCTCGCCAACATGGGCGACTGGAACATCTCGCGCAAGCGCTACTTCGGCCTCCCGCTCCCCTTCTACCCGTGCTCGTGCGGGCATCTGAACGTGGTCGGCTCGCGCGCGGAGCTGGAGGAGCGGGCGGTGAGCGGACTCGCCCAGCTGCAGGAGTTCCACCGGCCCTGGATCGACGAGGTGCCGATCCGCTGCGAGTCGTGCGGCGTCGAGGTGCGCCGGATCCCGGAGGTGGGGGACGCGTGGCTCGACGCTGGGATCGTCCCGCTCTCCACGCTCGGTTGGGAGAGCCCGCGCTATGTCCCGGGCGGGTACGCCACCGGAGCGGCCGAGGGGCTGACGGGCGCCGACCTCCCCGACCATGCGTACTGGGAGAAGTGGTTTCCCGCCGACTGGATCTCGGAGATGCGGGAGCAGATCCGGCTCTGGTTCTACTCGCAGTCCTTCATGTCGGTGACGCTGGTCGGCCGGTCGCCGTACCGACGCGTGCTCACCTACGAGAAGCTCCTCGACGAGACCGGACGCGAGATGCACCGTTCGTGGGGAAACGCGATCGACGCCAACGAGGCGTTCGACCGCATGGGCGCCGACGTGATGCGTTGGCAGTTCTGCGAGACGCCGCCGGCGCAGAACCTGAAGTTCGGGTACGGCCCGGCGGGCGAGGTCAAGCGGCGGCTGCTCACGCTCTGGAACTCCGTTTCCTTCTTCGTCACCTACGCGAACATCGAGGACTTCCGGCCGACGTACGAGGACCTGGGCGGCGGTCCGCCGGGGGCGCAGCCCCTCGACCGCTGGGTCGTCGCCCGTGTGGGGCAGCTCGTCGCCGAGGCGTCGGAGGGCTTCGACCGCTACTGGACGCCGGCGGTTACGCGCGCCTTCGAGCAGTTCGTCGACGATCTGTCGAACTGGTACATCCGCCGCTCGCGGCGCCGTTTCTACTCGTTCGACGAGGCCGCGTTCAGGACACTGTGGTACGCGCTCGTCCAGGGACTGCGTGTGATCGCGCCGGTGATGCCGTTCCTTGCCGACGAGCTGTGGCGGAACCTGGTTGCGGCGGCGCGTGCGCGGGCGCTCCGGACTCGGTGCACCTGGCCGGTTGGCCCGACCCCGGCGAGGTCGACACCGCGCTTCTGGCCGAGGTCGACGAGCTCCGCGAGGTGGTCGAGCTCGGACGACAGGTCCGTGCGGAAGAGAACGTCAAGCTGCGCCAGCCGCTGCGGCGGGCTTCGGTGTACGGATCGGAGGCGGCGCGGCACCATCTCGACGAGATCAAGGAGGAGCTCCGGGTCAAGGAGGTCGAGCTCCTGGACAGCGCACCCGTCCGCTTCAGCTACAAGCCGAACCTGCGCGTGCTCGGCCCGAAGCTCGGCCCACGGCTGCCGGAGGTGAGGGCCGCGCTGGAGGCCGGCAACTTCGAGGAGCTCGGCGACGGTCGTCTGCGGGCTGCGGGGCAGGAGCTGGAGCCGGACGAGCTACTCGTCGAGCGTGCGAAGGAGCGCGGCTGGGCGCACTCGGAGCGCTTCTCCGTCGGGCTCGACCTCGAGGTCGACGACGAGCTCGGGCAGGAAGGCCGGGCGTACGACCTCATCCACACGCTGAACGCTCTGCGCAAGGAGCGCGGGCTGGAGCTGACCGACCGGATCGTCGTTACGCTGCCGACCGCCGACGCCGACCTCGCCGACCGGCACGGCGACTGGATCAAGGCGGAGACGCTGGCGGTCGAGCTCCGCGTCGACAGCGGCGCGCTCGACATCGAGAAGGTCGAGGCCTAGGCGGCGGACACGATCCGGCGGACCTGGGCGGGAAGCCGGAACACGACGTCTTCAGCCGCCGGCGCGGCCTCGCCGACGATCTCGACGCCACGTGCGCGGAACCAGTCGCACACTCTCAGGACGAGGTGCTCGGGCGCCGACGCGCCTGCGGTCAGACCGGCGGTTCGAGCGTCCGCGAGCCAGCGCTCGTCGATCGAGCTCTCGTCCTCGATCAGGTGCGCCGCGACGCCCGCGGCTCGAGCCGTCTCGACGAGCCTGTTCGAGTTCGAGCTGTTGCTGGAGCCGATGACGAGGACGACGTCCGCCTCGGCCGCCAGTTCCTTGACCGCTCGCTGCCGGTTCGTGGTCGCATAACAGATGTCGCCCTCGTCGGGCCCGGCGATGTCGGGGAACCGCCGGCGCAAGACGGCAACGATCGAAGCGGTCTCGTCGACGGACAAGGTCGTCTGCGTCGCATAGGCGACCCGCCCGGCATCCGGTACCTCGACGCGCTCGGCGTCGAGCAGGGTCTCGACCACCGTGACCTGGTCCGGTGCCTCCCCGCGCGTCCCGACCACCTCCTCGTGATCCGCGTGCCCGACCAGCAGGATCGAATAGCCGGCCGCTGCGTACCGACTCACGGCGGCATGCACTCTCGTGACGAGCGGGCAGACGGCGTCGATCGTCCGCAAGCGGCGCGCGGCGGCGCGATCGTGCACCGCCGGCGCGACGCCGTGCGCGGAGAGGACGATCAGCGAGCCCGGCGGCGGCTCGTCCTCGCTCTCGACGAAGACGGCGCCGCGGCGCTCGAGTTCGCGGACGACGTGCGCGTTGTGGACGATCTGACGGCGGACGTAGACCGGCGGCCCGTGCAGCTCCAGCGCTCGGCCGACGGTCTCGACGGCCCGTTCGACGCCAGCGCAGTACCCGCGAGGCGAGGCAAGAAGCAGCCGCGCAATCACCGTCTACGATGGTAGCTCCGTTCGGCGCGACACCGGGTATCCGTCGCAACCGTCGAAAGGCCCCAGAGAACGGAAAAGCCCGCTGCTCGGGGGGGTCGGCGCAGCGGGCTCTTCCTAGTGCTCACCGCGGATGTATCAGCCCAAAGGCCGACCGCAGTTCGCATCGCCCAGTGCTGCCAGCGTATTCCCGGTCGAGGCCGCTGCCAATAGGCCGTTCGGCCTATCTTTTCGCCCCGAGACTCAGCGGGCCGTCTGTGCGAGGACGATCCCGCAGAGCACGATTGCGCCGCCCACCAGCGTCGTGCCGTTCAGCGTCTCCCCGAGCCAGGCCCACGCGACCAGGCTGGCGACGACCGGCTCGACCATGGCCAGGATCCCCGCCCGCGTGGCGGTGATGTGACGCATCGAGCCGACGATCAGGAAGAACGGGACGATCGTCCCGAGCAGGATCATCCAGGTCATCAGCACCCAGATCGGCAGGTGCAGATCGGAGAGGTGGCCGAGCAGCGACACCGACCTTGCAGGCACGTCGAACGGAAAGCTCCACCACGGCTGCGCAATCGCCCAGAACAGCGTGGCGAAGAGGAATCCGAAGCAGAGCAGCGAGATCGGGTCACGACGGCCGACCGCCCGCTCGGCCAGCAGCAAGTACCCGGCGAATGTCACCGCGGAGCAGAGCGAGAAGAGCACGCCGAGCCCGTCGAGCGACACGCCGTGCCACAGGCCGACCACGAGCGTCAGCCCGCCGAGCGCGAGCGCCAGCGCGATCCAGATCCGTCCGCGCACATGCTCCTTCAGGACGAAGAAGGCGAAGAGCGCGACGAACAGCGGGCCGAGGTACTGGATCAGCAGCGAGACGCCGATCTCCAGCCGGTGGATCGCCAGGAAGTAGAAGAGCTGGACGAGCGCGACCCCGAAGACGCCGAAGGCCGCCAGGTAGAGCAGCTCACGCCGATTCGTCCGCAGGGCTTCGGGGCGTGTGGCGAGGATGATCAGGAAGAGCCCGATCAGCGCGCCCGTACAGCGAACCTCGGTGAGACGCAACGACGAGAGCCCGGACTCGAGGATCACCTTCGACACGGTTCCGTTCACCGCGAAGAGCGTCCCGGCGCCGAGGGCCATCGCATACCCGATCGCCGGCTGCCGCTCGCGCGTGACGCTCTCGGCCGGGATGTAGGCGACGTCCGTCACGGGAGTCGGCACGTTATCCGCCTACACTGAGCGCGAGCGGGGTGTAGCTCAGCCTGGTAGAGCGCTGCCTTTGGGAGGCAGAGGTCGGCAGTTCGAGTCTGCCCGCCCCGACTGTGGGTCTCGCCGCTCGTCGCCGCGGTGGCCGTGCTGTCGGCCGGGTATCACGCCCGCGTCCAGCCGATCCCGCCGGCGATGCGCGCGCAGATGACCGGAGTGTCATGGCACCCCGGCTGCCCCGTCGGTCTCTCCGACCTGCGCCTGATCACGCTGACCTATCGCGGCTTCGACGGGCGCGACCACGCCGGGCGGCTGATCGCAAACCGCGACGCCGCGGCGGCGCTGGTCGCCGTGTTCCGCCGGCTGTATGCGGCGCGCTTCCCGATCCGGCGTGTGGAGCCGGTCGACCGTTACGGCGGCGACGACTACCGCTCGATCGAGGCCGACAACACCTCGTCTTTCAACTGCCGCAACGCGACCGGCTCCACGCGCTGGTCGAACCACGCCTACGGCCGTGCGATCGACGTCAACCCGATCGAGAACCCGTACGTCAGCGGCGGCACGACCTCGCACCCGGCCAGCCGCTCGTACCTCGACCGGGCGCGCCACCGCCCCGGGACCGCATATGAGGGCGGCGCCCTCGTCGAGGCGTTTCGCTCGGTCGGCTGGGGCTGGGGCGGCACCTGGAGCGGGTCGGTCCGGGACTACCAGCACTTCTCCGTCAACGGCCGATAGAGTCGCGCCCGTGCTGAAGGGAACCCTCGCCGCCTCGGTCACGCCGCTCACGGAGGGCGGCGCGGCCCTCGACGAGGACGGCTTCGGCCCGGTCGCCGACTTCCTCGCCGCCGGCGGGCTGGACGGCCTGCTCGCGCTCGGCACGAACGGCGAGGGGATCCTGCTCTCGGTCGGGGAACGCAAGCGCGCGGCCGAACTCTTCCTCGAGGCCGCCGGCGGCCGCATCCAGGTCGCCGTCCACGCCGGCGCGCAGTCGACCGCCGACACCGTCGCGCTGGCCGCCCACGCCGCCGAGATCGGCGCCGACGCGGTCGCGGTGATCGCGCCGCCGTACTTCGCGCTGGACGAGGCGTCGCAGCTCGAGCACTTCGCCGCTGCCGCATCCGCGTGCGCGCCGCTGCCCTTCTACGTCTACGAGTTCGCGATCACGAGCGGATACGCGGTGCCGCCGGCCGTCGTCGGGCGGCTGCGCGAGCGGGCCGGCAACCTCGCGGGGATGAAGGTCTCGGACCGCACCTGGGAGCAGCTGGAGGGGTACTTGATCGAAGGGCTCGACGTCTTCGTCGGATTCGAGGGGCTGATCGCCCCGGCGATGGCGGCCGGCGCGATCGGGGCGGTGTCGGCGCTCGCGTCCGCATTCCCGGAAGTCGTCGCCGCCGCTGTTCGCGGCGAGGACGTCGACCCCGGCTCGCTGCGCGCCGAGATCGACCGCTTCCCCCGTCACGCGGCGCTCAAGCACGTGCTCGCCCGGCGTGGCGTACCGATCGGGGAAGACGTACGGCCGCCGCTCAGGGGGCTGGCCGACGACGAGCGGGCGTCGCTCGATGCGCTGCTCGACCGCGTGCTCCAGGCCGCCTGAGGCTCTGGTGCTGCGCAGCGCGATTCTCGCCGCCGCGGACAGCCCGCGGCTTCGCCGCTTCGTGGACCGGTACGGGATGCAGCTCGGCGCCGCCAGGTTCGTCGGGGGCGAGACGCTCGACGAGGTCGTCGTCACCCTGCGCCGTCTGAACGAGCAGGGGCTGAGGACGAACACGACCCTCCTGGGCGAGAACGTCGGTGAGCCCGGCCGAGGCCGAGCAGGTCACCGCGACGTACGAGCAGGTGTTCCGGCGGATAGCCGCGGAGAAGCTCCGGACGAACGTCTCGGTCAAGCCGACGCACCTGGGCGCCGCCCTCGACGAGGAACTCGGGTACTCGAACATCGAGCGGCTCGTGACGGAGGCCGGGCGCCTCGGCAACTTCGTCCGTATCGACATGGAGGACTCGTCGTTCGTCGACCCGACCCTGCGGATCTACCGCCGCCTGCGTGAAGCCGGCCACGACAACGTCGGCACCGTCCTCCAGGCGTACCTGTACCGCACGCCCGAGGACCTCGAGTCGCTGTTTCCGCTGCAGCCGAACCTGCGGATCGTCAAGGGCGCGTACAAGGAGCCGGCGTCGATCGCGCATCCGAAGAAGGCCGACGTCGACGCCGCGTACGACCGGCTCGTCGAGCGGTGCCTCGAAGCGGCCTCGTTCACCGCGGTCGCCACGCACGACGAACGGCGGATCGAGAAGGCGCTCGCGCTCGGTGCCGGGCCGGACCGGATGGAGCTCCAGATGCTGTACGGCGTGCGGTCGCAGCTCCAGCTCGAGCTCGTCCACCAGGGTCACCGCGTGCTGGTCGCCACCCCCTACGGGCCCGACTGGTACCCGTACCTGATGCGGCGGCTCGCCGAGCGGCCCGCGAACCTCCTCTTCTTCGCCCGAAGCGCCCTCGACGGCTGAGAGCCGCACCCATTCCGGACCAAGAGTTCGCCGAGCCGGGTGTCGCTTTCGTCCACCGACCCGACCGACCTTCCGCTTGCGCGTACCGGCTGCTCGGCTCGGCTTCGACCTACTCGCGCCCCGTGCTCGGCGCATCGGCACTGTACGACGCGGAGGCCCAGGATCGCAAGGGGAACCGGCGGACGAACTTGCCGCAAATTGCGACGTGCTCCTCCAGGGCCCGGCGTCACCGGTGCGTGCGACAATCGACGGGTGCGCCCCCGGCACCTCCTCCTTTTGCTGGTCCCGCTCGTCGCGATCCTCGCGGGCTGCGGCGGGACGAAGACCTACTCGGCAGAGAAGAGCCGCGCGTGTCTGCTCGCCAAGGGTCGCGCGGTCAGCGGGCCGCCGGCGTCCGACCTGGTCGCCTCCGCCGCCGAGGGCGGCTCGTACACCGTCCGGTTCGGCAAGAACTTCGCCACCGTCTCCTTCGGCACCGACCGCGATGGTGCCGAACGGATCGTCCGCGCCTACCAGCGGTTCCGGGGGAAGAACATCGGCCTGCTCGACGTCCTCAGTGCCAAGGGGAACGCCGTCATGCTGTGGGCGATCCACCCCGAGGACGCCGACATCAAGGTGATCGAGGGCTGCCTCGTCTAACGGTCGGAGCGCGGTACGTGTCCGCGCTGCTCTCCTCGTCGAAGAACCTGAGCAGGTAGAAGGCGAACGCCGCGAAGAGGACGACCGACTGCTCGGACGCCATCGTCACGCCGGCGATCTGCTGGTCGACGAGAGGCGAGAGGCCCCAGAGGCGGGGCACGTCGAGGTAGAACCCGTAGACGGCGTGGGGGAGCAGGGCGAGGAGCAGGCCGAGCGGGCTGCCGAGCACGAATGCCGCGAACAGGTATCCCGCCTTGGCGCCGCTCGACCGCCTGCCCTGGACGACCGGCCACCAGAGCAGGCAGCCCGCGAAGAAGTACGTCGCGTGCTCGAGGTGCAGGATCGTCCACTGATGGCGGAGCGCGGCGTCGTACGCCCACGGGACGTGCCATGCGTAATAGACGCTGAGCCAGATCGGCAGCGCGACCAGCGGGTGGGTGAGGGTCCGCGCGCCGGGAATCCGCTCGAGCTCCCGGGCCATGCGCGGGGTCAGGCCGATCACGATCAGCAGCGGGCCCCACTCGGCGAGCACGACGTTCTGGAGCAGGTGCATGACGAGCAGGTAGTGGAGGGCAAGGGTGTCCAGCGGCGTGATCTGGACGGCGAGCATCAGCCCGCAGCCCACCCCGAAGCAGACGATCCGCCAACGCGGGGCCGGGAACCGGGTCAGCGCAATCGCGTAGGCCGCAGCCATCCCGGGAATGACCACCAGCGCGTCCGCGTCCCAGGACCAGCGATACGGATCCACCGGCGGTACGCTAGCCATGCGCGCCCGTGGTGTAGCGGTAACACGAGAGCCTTCCAAGCTCTAATCACCGGTTCGACCCCGGTCGGGCGCTTGGAGGCGTCTGCACGGACGGGCCTCGACCTGTCGGTGCTGTTCGAGACACCTATCCGGATCGATCCCTGGCCGGACGACTAGCGTAGACCGCGGTGCACGGTCCTCCTCGGGTTCGCGGCGGGCTCCTCGCGCGGTGGGTCGCGCTGCTCGTCGGCCTCTTCCTCTTCGCGCTCGCGATCGTCTGCCAGCTGGAGTCGGGCCTCGGGCTGTCGCCGTGGGACGTGCTCCATCAGGGCATCGCCGAGCACACGCCGCTCTCGTTCGGGGCGGCGAACGTCGTCGTCGGCGTCGTCGTGATGGCGGTCGCATGGGGGCTCGGCGCGACGATCGGGTTCGCCACGGTCGCGAACTCCGTGCTCGTCGGGGCGTTCGTCCAGGCGCTGACCGCGATCGGCGCGGTCGACGGCCTCGCCGACGACCCCCTCGGCGTCCGGATCGCGCTGCTCGTGGTTGCGATGCCGATCTACGGGATCGCGTCGGCGCTCTACCTCGGCGCGTGGATGGGCGCCGGCCCGCGTGACTCCCTGATGGTCGTCATCGGTGCCCGCACGCACCAGCGGCTCGGGGTCGTTCGCGCCTGCATCGAGCTGGTCGCGCTCGCGGCCGGTTTCGTCCTCGGCGGGACGGTGGGTATCGGCACCGTCGTCTTCGCCGTCTCGATCGGCCCGGCGCTCGAGGGCGGGTTCTGGCTCCTGCGGCGCTCGCCGGTCGGCGCGCCTCCTCCGCTCGTTACTCCGGAGCCAGCTCCACTCGCTGGATCGTGACCTCCTCGCGGGGACGGTCGCCCGAATCGGTCTCGACCGTCGAGATCGCGTCGACCACGTCCATCCCGGAGGCGACCCGCCCGAAGACGGTGTGCTTCCCGTCCAGCCACGGGCAGGCGTCGGCGGTGACGATGAAGAACTGGCTGCCGTTCGTGTTCGGGCCGGCGTTCGCCATCGCGAGCGCGCCGCGCTCGATCCGGTGCTGGTTGGGCTCGTCCTCGAACTGGTAGCCGGGCCCGCCCGAGCCGGTGCCGGTCGGGTCACCGCCCTGGATCATGAAGTCGGGGATGACGCGGTGGAACACGACGCCGTCGTAGAAGCCCTTCCCGGCGAGGCTCTCGAAGTTCTCGACGGTCTTGGGCGCGTCGGCCGGGTAGAGCTCGAGCTCGATCGCGCCGTGGTTGGTGTGGAGCGTTGCGTTGGCCATACACCCGAGCTTAGCCGTCCGGTCGCGCGGCGATTCTTCCCCGATGGGCCAGGAACGCGTGGTGCGCTTCACCGTGCGGACCGTGCTCGCGGTGATCGCGTTGGTGATCGTCGCCTGGGCGCTCCTGACCGTGCTCTCCGTCACACGCCAGGTGATCACCTGGCTCCTCGTCTCGCTCTTCCTGGCGATGGCGCTCAACCCCGCGGTCGAATGGTTCATGCGCCACGGGATCAAGCGGCGGGGGCAGGCGGCAGGGCTCACCTACGTGCTCGCCCTGCTCGCCATCGGCGCGATCGGCTACGCCTTCATCCCGACACTGGTCAACCAGGTCAACGACTTCGTGCAGGCCGTTCCCGGCTACGTCGACGACCTGACCAAGGGGCGCGGCCGGCTCGGCTTCCTCGAGACGAAGTACCACATCGTCGAGAAGATCCGCGAGCAGGTGAAGGAGGGCGGAGCCTCGAGGGTGCTCGGGCTGACCGGCGCAGCGATCTCGATCACGAAGAGCGTGGTCTCCCTGGTCCTCGCCACGATCACGATTGCCTTCCTGACGTTCTTCATGCTGCTCGAGGGGCCGATGTGGATGGAGCGGATCTTCGGCCTCCTGCCCGAAGGGTCACGGCCCGCGCTGGCGGAAGGTCGGCCACGACGTCTACCGGACCGTCGGCGGGTACGTGACCGGGAACCTGGCGATCAGCCTGATCGCGGGCACGCTCACCACGGCGGTGCTGCTCGCGCTCGGGGTGCCGTTCGCGGTCGCGCTGGGCGTGATCGTGGCCATCCTCGATCTGATCCCGCTGGCCGGCGCGACGATCGCCGGCGTGATCATCGGCACTGTGGCGTTCCTGCACTCGATCACGGCCGGGATCGTCGTCGTCGTGTTCTTCATCGTCTACCAGCAGCTCGAGAACCACTTCATCCAGCCGGTCGTCTACTCGCGGACGGTCAAGCTCTCGCCGCTCGTCGTGCTCGTCGCCGTCCTCGTCGGCGCGAAGCTCGCCGGGATCCTCGGCGCGCTCGGAGCGATTCCGGTCGCAGGCGCGATCCAGGTGCTCCTGATCGACTGGCACCAGCATCGGCGTGCCCGGGCTGCTCCGGCGCCCGACGCGCTGCCTCAGGAACCGCCCGCCGTCTGACTCAAGTCGAAGGCGCCTGCGGCCGATGGTGAAGCATGGCGCGCGTCGCGCTCGCGCTGGTCATGTTGCTCGCCCTCGGCGGGACTGCCTCCGCGCGCGTCTCCGAGCAGCCGCTCGCGGGGCATCCGCCGGTCTCGGGAACCCGGAACGTTGCGAGGGTGGAGGGGGTCAGTGCACTCTCGGATCTCGAGCGCGAGCTGGCCGTCGCCGTCAACCAGCAGCGCGTCCGGCGCGGTCTCGTTCCGCTCCGGATCAGCCGTCAGCTGTCCGTCGCGGCGCGCGGGCATTCGCTCTCGATGGCGGAGCACGGGTACTTCGCCCACGAGTCCTACGATGGCTCGGCATTCTGGGTCCGGATCAAGGCGGTGTATCCGGCCCTCCGCGGCCGAGCGTGGGCCGCCGGCGAAAACCTGGTCTGGGCGTCTCCCGAGCTGAGCGCGGCGGAGGCCGTCGACATGTGGCTGAAGAGCCCCCAGCACCGTCAGAACATGCTCGCTCCGCGCTGGCGCGAGGTCGGGATCGGCGGCGTGCGCGCGCTTGCCGCCTCCGGCGTCTACGAGGGGCTCGACGCCACCATCGTCACCGCCGACTTCGGCGTCAGATAGCGGCGCGGACGGCGCTACCCTTCGCCTGCGCGCCTGTAGCTCAGGGGACAGAGCGGCGGCCTTCTAAGCCGCGGGTCGGAGGTTCGAATCCTCCCAGGCGCATGAGGGCCGGGCGGGACCGCGGCTAGACTGTCGGCTCCGCGGTGGCCGTAGCTCAATTGGTAGAGCCCCGGGTTGTGGTCCCGGTGGTTGTGGGTTCGAGTCCCATCGGTCACCCCTAAGGACTGCTCCGGGCTCGCCGCCGCGCCGCCCGACATGGCGGGCGCGGCGGCCCCGCCGAGGAGCGTGTGGCCCCGGGAGCCGCCGGCTGCTCGCCGATAGGACGTACCGCTCTGATCGCGTGAGGCCGTGCGGGACGCGCCGCTAGAAGATCTGGATGCCGGCCGCCGCGACGTCGGCCTCGAGCTCAACCTCAGCGACGTGCAACGCCACAACAGCCGCGATGGAGCGGCGAGACGTTTGCTGCGGGAGCGCATGCGCGAGAAGCGGGCCCGGCGCGGCGGTCGAACTCGCGCCGGCCAAACAGGCGCTTCCCCGCACATCGCCGGGCCGGTCACGACGCTACGCGTCCGGCTCGTGCGTGCTCGACGAGGGAGGATGGGCCTATTCGGGTCACAGACAGCGCGTCTGCGCGGCGATACCGTTGTCTCGAAGGAAGTAGGACGACCCACGAGGTCACGACCGTCAGCCCGTGTCTCACGCGGCGCACATCGGAGTCGGGCTGGTGGGGTCGCAATCAAGGAAACGAAAGGAAGACGCATGAGACGTCTAGCTATCGCTGCGACCACGCGGCTGCGCGAGCGGCGAGAACGGCGGGAGGAGCAGATTCGGGTGCGGGCATTCATGAGGCGCACTCGGGTGGAACGGTGAGGCGATTGAACTGGAGGCCAAGAAATACGAGGCGTGGCAAAAAGAGCGTGAGCCGATCCCTGCGCCGATGCAGCGGGTCGCGCTCGCCGAGGAGCAGCTGCCGGCCTACGCAGCCTGAACCCGCTTCGCCGCCGCGCCGACCTCGCCGGCGGTGCCGGCCGATCGCAGCCATGCTCGGCGAACGCCTCCCGCGCCTCCTCAACCGGCCCGGCGCGGGGGTCGAACACTACGCCGGCCGGACGAGCGCCTCGATCCGTGGAGGAAAGGAGCGGCCCGCGAGGTCAGCGGTATTGCTCAGGACGCTGTCGCGTCGCGGCGCATCGCACAAAGAACGGCGCGCCGAGTGGACACGGCATCGCCGTGAGCCTGATGGACATTGTGCGTTCAGCCGCGTAGTGTTCTATAGCCACCGTCCGGTGGTTTGTTGGGGGAGAGGGAGGCAGGCGAGTGAAACTGCGAGCCAGATTGGCCGCGGTGCTCGTGCTCGTCTCGGCTGCCTTTGCCTCGCCGGCTCTTGCCGACAAACCCCCGAAGGACCCGGGGCATTCGGCTAACTCTGGCCAATCGGAGAATGGGGCTCCTGGCAAATCGGGAGGCAGCTCGGGCAACTCCGGCAGCTCCGGCAACTCGGGCAGTCCCGGCAAGCCAACCAGTCCCGGCAGCTCCGGCAACTCGGGCAATCCCGGCAAGCCAACCAGTCCCGGCAACTCCGGCAACTCAAGCAATCCCGGCAAGCCGAGCAGTCCGGGCAACTCGGCTGCCCATCGGGCCCCGACCCGGCAACGTCCGGCCCCGAGTGCGACGCCGGCTGCCAAAGCGAAGGCTTACGGGCGCTGGTGCCAGAATCAGAGCAAGCAGTACGTAGCTGGCCAGGCGGGCACCCAGTTCCGCTTGTGCTTGACCGCTATGGCGAAACTGGCAACCGCAGTGACGAACGCGCCCTGGACGGCATGCCGACTGCTGAGCAGGAAGCCCATCTCAGGCCAGACGGGATCGCCTTTCAGCCGGTGCGTGATTGCAGGGACGCGGCTCCTCAACGAGCTGCACAAGCAGTAGTCCCGAAGGCCGCGACCGATCTCGCCGCCCCGGGCAGAGAGGCCCGGCGCGGGGGTCGAACACTACGCCGGCCGGACGAGCAGCTTCCCCCGCAATCACCGGGCCGCTCAGTTATCCGCTCTTATAGGGATCGACGTAGAGGTCGTCGATCTGCCAGTAGCTGTCCGCTGTGTCCTTCTTGGCCTCAGCTGCGAAGGTGAAGCTGACGGTCGCCTGCCCGTTTCGTTTGAGGATGTTGTTGACCGGCCCGAGGAATTTGAGCGAGTCGGTCAGTGTCCATGATGGCCCGCCTCGCAGGTCCTTGAGCTTTTGTGTCCGCGGGTTGCCCTTGTCGTCGGTGAAGTTGAGATAGACCCGGAGCTTCGGATCCTTGGCTCCGGAGTTGAGGACGGCCAATCTCAGGTCCGGGCTTTGAGCCGTGACGCAGATGGTGGGGGTGGTCACTGAGCCGCCGTTCGGAAGGGCCAGCGACTGACTGTCTGCCGGGGAGCCGAGCTGGTAACTCTCGTTTCCCGGCACCATGGCGGCCCCGTCGTTCAACGTCCAGTCGCTCAGGTCGCCTTCGAAGTCGCCTCCCGAGATCAGAAAGTACTGCCCATAGTCATTCCAGGGAGCGAACGGTGTCGGGAGGCTCGTGTTCATCCAGTCGCAGTTGCCGCTGACGCCGCCCTTCGGCGGACCCGCGAGAGCGCCGGTCGTTGCGACCGCCATGCCGACGAGCGACAAGGCGACAAGCGCTGTAAGTCTCCAAGCTTTCCGGTGCCTACCCATCTCGTGTCCTTTCCGACTACCAAGGTCGGTTCTTCGTCAGCGCTTCATAACGTGCGCTCACGGGCACTCGCCGGTATCCCCCTTCGGGGTGACCGACTGGCGAAAACCCTCAATTGAGGGAACGAGCTACTACTCCCGAGCCGCCATAGCGCCCCTGCCGCATGCCTGGTCGCGCGAGGTCACCGAGGGCTCGTCGGCGGCAGCGCCGGCCCGGCCGCAAGTTGAGCGGCGACAACGCCTCGGGGGCCAGCTCAGTCGCCGGCGCCACTCGAACCACTGCCGCGACCAACTGCACCGCTAACCCGGGCGGCCCCAAATAGACGAGGCCCGGCGCGGGGGTCGAACAAATCGCGGCCGGACGAGCGCTTCCCCCGCGAATGCCGGGCCGGTCAGAACGCTACGCGTCTCGCTACCCACAGAAGCTGGCCTCACCGAAACCCTGCGCCCCCCGCAGTCTTCACTTCACCCGCCCGAGGTGCGCGAGGATACAAACCGGGGACGGGCGTTCGTCGCGACAGTGCGCCTCTCCCGCCGCGACGCCGTTAGCCAACCCGCCCCCGGGTGCCGTAAACCCTCTACCCGTAAAGACGCTGGCCGCGCCGGAAACCTGCGTACCGCGGTCTTCACTTCACCGGCCCGAGGCGACGCGAAGATGCAAAACCGGGGGCGGGTGTTGAAGTCCTCACGGTTCGCAGGCCGCCCGAGGACCGGGCCCGCCCCCGGTGGGTGGAGAGACACCCGTTACCTGTAGAGACGTTGGCCGCGTCGAAATCTCGCGCCCCGCGTTCTTCACTTCACCGCTTTGAGCGGCGGCGGGATCCCCGGCACCGCCGACGGTGGCCAGGCCCAGCTTGCTTGGCCTCGTTCTCGCGGCGAGCAGATTCCCACGCTGATCGCGCTCTGAAAGATCCGGCGTGGATGCCCCTGCGCTGTCACGGCCCTCCCGGGTGGGGCCGGACGGCTCTGCGTCAGCCTAACGGGCTGAGGCGAATCCATCTTGCCACCGACGCGGGTAGCGAGTAAAGAGAAGAAAAGAGACGGCGGGTTTCCCTGGGGGTTTACCTGGGCGGTGAACCATCGCAGCCCGGTTTGGGGAGAGAGTGCGAACCAGACTGCACAGGGAACCCGCCGCCTCGGATCAGCAGAGTAGCGGCGAGGCCTGTGCGTCCCAGTTTCATAACAAGGGTCGGCAATAATGGTGAACCGCCAAAGAGGGCCGCGCGCCAGCAGAAGACTCCGGTGGGGAGAGAGAAGCAGCGTGTAGGGCATATCGGGGCCGGCGGTGGTGCGTGGGGAGGGGGAGCTGTGCGGCGGCGTCCTCTCCCCCGCCCCGGATTGCATCGAGCTTGTCGGCTCGGTCTCAGCCAGCCGGCCGGACGAGTGCTTCCCCCGCGATGCCGGGCCACTCAAGACGCTACCCGCCGCGCTCGAGCATTCCTAGTCGCCTTCTCCGCCATGGCCGAAAGCGTCGCCAGAGCTTCGATGTGACCTCGGCCGCCCAGCGTTGCGAGTGCGGACGCGGCTAGTGCGACCTCCTCGATGGACAGCCGGTCGTCCTCCTCGAGCAGCCGAACGAGCCACCGCACTGCGAATGGTGAGCGGCGCGCAGGCTCCTGGCAGGCGACCAGGGCCGTGAGCGCGAGGCTTTCGTCGAGTGACAAGCGGCCGAGCTCGCGCGCCGTCATCTCGGCAAGGACGAGATTGCGGCTCTTGATTGCCCGCCCGAAGATCGCTCTCGGATGCCCCTGCGCTGTCATGGTCCTCCCGGTGGGGCCGGACGGCTAGCTCACCCTAACGCCCACGCTTCCCCGGTCGCCCATCGAACGGCTCCCGGGATGGACAGCGCCGGTTCGGGGGCGTAGTGTCCTGCGGCCACCGTCTGGTGGACCAGGGGGCAGGCAGAGGGAGGCAGGCGATGAGACTGCGAGCCAGTTTGGCGGCGGTGGTCGCACTCGTTCTCTGTTGTTGTTGCACCGGAGGCGACCGGCAAGGGCGGGACGGTGATCACGACCTGCGGTCAGACGGTGACGACGAACGCCGTGCTCGGCCAGGATCTCGACTGCCCTGGATCGGACGGGGTGGTTGTCGGCACGTCGGGGATCACGATCGATCTGAAGGGGTTCACGCTTAGTGGGGACGG